>CAXRGQ010000007.1:0-1081699 GCA_964230215.1 Flavobacteriales bacterium | reverse complement strand
TCGATTAATCAACTGTAGCCAACAACACCTAAATCGCATACCCCCACGCGTCTTCACACGTATAATAAGAAATTGAGATTATATTTTGTAATTTTAGATAAACAAAACGTTGGGGGGCACGCGTTTTAGCTTGGCCCGTTGTACTGCATTGTATGACGTGGTATCACGGTAACAAATAAATCTCTATTACGTATCTTTGTATAAAACTTATTAGGGAATGGACATTCAAGCAGAAAAACAGCAATTGTTAGAGTTGATTAAAAGCATAAATAATCCAACTTTAATAAGTGATATTAAGAAACTCATATCAAAGAGAGAATCTAAAGACTTTTGGAATGAGTTGTCTCAAGCGCAGCAAGATGAAATTGACAAAGCTGACCGTGAAGTTAAAGATGGTTTAGTTTCTGATTATGATTCTTTCATAGCCGCTCATAGAGGATGAATCGAAAAGTAATAATCTCAAGATTAGCGCAGAACAAACTTGAAAGTATATTTGACTATTTACTTGAAAATTGGGGTAAAAAGGCAAAACAAGATTTCATTAAAAAGCTAGATAAATCTGTTGCTGCGATAGAAAAGAATCCAAATGGTTTTCCTCAATCTGCTGAACGTCCAGGTATTCACAAATGCGTTATCAGTAAACAATCGACAATGTATTACCGCTTTTCATCTGAGGTAATCGTAGTTTTAACTGTTTTTGATAATAGACAGGACCCTAATAAGTTAGATAAGGAGATTTAATTAATTAACGCAGTACAACACCACCTAAAACGCATACCCCACGCGTCTCCACACGTATAATTAGAATTAGAAATTATATTTTGTATTTTTAGATAAACAAAACGTTGGGGGGCACGCGTTTTAGCTTGGCCCGTTGGGTATAATTGAAGTACATAGCTCAATATCTCGTGATTTTAGTTACGGTGGCTTGTTCAAATGAGTCAAGTAACCATAAGCCTGTGGAATCAATTGCAGAAGAATCAAGACTTGTTATAATTGATGACAAGCTCGCAGATGCCATTGAAGATCCGGAAGCGTATATCTTGGAAATGATTAACAGCACTCCCCTATACATTGGTGAACTAAGGGATACTATTATTGTAAATCATAGCATTTTCCCAGACCAATTATTGCCAGAAGGTGAGCAAAAATCAAATAATGAGTTTCAGCGCTACTTTAGCCCAATTGTATCTGGAACTTCAGACTCGGGAAACCTAGAACTTAAGGTCGATACAACACAGCAAGTAAGCCTTAATTCTGTCATTTCATACCCAGTGATTATTAAAAATGTTGGTAATGAAATCGTGAGTATTGTGGGCTGTGAAGACCTTCAGTTAATTTATGAATTCCAAGATAGTCTGGGCAATTGGCAAGCAAGTCATATACCGGTAGCTAAGAGCGGGACTGGTATACATTTGATTAATCTACCACCAAATGAAATAGTTCTTTCTGCAATTCCAATTGCTTGGAGTAAGAATAAACTAAAATCAAGAATCCGTATAACAAATAATTATTCGAACGAGTATTGAGCTTTGTTCTAGTTAAGCAACTATCCCCAACAACACCTAAATTGCATAGCCCCTCGCGTCTCCACACGCATAATGTGTAGCCGAAATTAATTTGTATTTTTAAACAAACTAAATGTTGGGGGCCACGCATTTTAGCTTGCCCCGTTGTACTTAATATGAAGCCGTGGGTATTTCTTATCATTTTTGTTTTAGCTGGTTGTGGTGATAAATCTCTCTGTGAAAAGTGTTTGAAGACTGTACATGCAATGCATAATACTGGCGACAAATTGTTTTTTAAAAGTACGACTGGTGATATTGACACAATTGTAATTTCAAATGCAGAGTTGTCTAAATCTGCGCAAGCAGCAACAATGGATCACAAACCGTATTACTATACAAGGATTTCAATTAAACACTTGCCTGTAAATCATTGGCTAAGAATGCGTGAATTAAGAGGAGATGAGTTAATTGATATTGATGAGGCATTAATTAGAGTATCATGCCGCAAAGAAGATGATTTAATAGATGTCCATTGCATGTTCAGAGGTCATTGGGGTGACACAACCTTCAGTGATGAAATAGATGATGAATTTAGTGTTTATCTTGAACCAGCATTCGCAAATGGTGATGAGATAGTCAACCAGCTCTTTTTCAACAAAAAAATTGGATTGGTAAAGTATATTAAAAATGATTCAATCGAATACACACGGATTGAGTAATTACTAAGTACAACAACGGGTAAATCGCATATGCCCAAGCGTCTCCAGACGAATAATGAGTACCCAAAACAATAATACGTATATTAGATAAACTAAACGTTGGGGCACACGCGTTTTACCCTGCCCCGTTGGCGGTAATAAGCCATAGCTAAATAAACCGTCAATTGTTCCCGATTTGGTAACTTTTTCCTTATATTTGCGTAAATATTTTTGGCTTGTGAGAGTTATTGCGAAGAAGACACTTAGAGATTTTTGGAAAAAACATGCAGATTCTGAGCAATCACTTAAAACTTGGTACCATGAAGCTGAAAAATCTAAATGGAAGAATTTTAATGATATAAAAAAGGAATATCCATCTGCAAGTATTCTTCAAAACAATAGAGTTTGCTTTAACATAAAAGGCAATAACTATAGACTGATTGTCAGAATAAACTTTGAAATCCAGATTGTCTGGATAAGATTTATCGGCACGCATGCAGAGTATGATAAAATAGACGCTAATAACATTTGATTATGAACTTAAAACCAATTAGAAATAAAAAAGACTACAATGCTGCATTGGAAAGGTTGGAGCAAATATTTGATGCATCCAAAAACACACCTGAGGGAGATGAGTTAGAGGTGTTAGCTATTCTAATTGATAATTATGAGAAGCAGCACTTCCCTATTGATTTCCCAGATCCAATTGAAGCTATAAAATTCAGAATGGAGCAGCTTGGATATAAACAAAAGGATTTAGTAGATGCCATTGGTTTTAAGAGTCGAGTTAGCGAGATTTTAAACAAAAAGCGCAAACTCAGTGTGGAAATGATTAGACGTCTAAGCCAAAAATTAAGTATCCCTAGCGATATTCTACTGCAGGATTACTAATGAATGTACTACCGCCAACAACGGTTAAATCGCATATGCCCAAGCGTCTCCAGACGAATAATGAGTGCTCAAAACAATAATACGTATATTAGATAAACTAAACGTTGGGGCACACGCGTTTTACCCTGCCCCGTTAGCTATAATTAATGCAGCACCGCAGAAGACATCAAATAATTCAAGGATTAATATTTACTTGCCTTCTAATCATTACCGCATGTTCAAATGATAATGGCAAAGTTCATCAACCGAATAGCAAGATATCAAGTAATGAAACTGATTCTCTAGAAACAGTTGATACATCTAAAAGTGCAGATACATCTTTCGATTCTGTGTCACAAATCAACTATATAGATGAAAATGGTAAAAAGCAAGGTTTATGGCTAGATACTTTACATGAGACTGTATTTATCAAAAGTCATTATTTAAACGATAAATTGCATGGACTAAGAGTGAAGGAGTTTGGCATAGAAAGACATGAACAATATTATCAAAACGGTATTAAACATGGCTTATTTAAGCAGTTTAACACAAAAGATAATTCATTGACATACACAGGAATGTATCATAACGACAGTCTTCTATGGGGAGTCTTTAATCCAGATATTGAGTTGAATATTATCCCTGTAAAGGGTTTTCATACGGAATACGGATCATCTCAAATCACTTTATATTATAGATCTGGAGAGAAGATGTATTCAGGTATAGTTGTAGATAGCAACGCATATAATGCAATTGGCGAGCACAAATACTTCTATAAATCTGGACAATTAAAGTCAATAATAAATTACGACAGTCTCACTATTAAAAAATATGGAACAAGTGGGAACCTTGACTTTTCAGGGACGTTTGCAGAATGGAGGTCTCAGCCATTACAATCTAAACAATGAAGGCAACTATAGCTAACAACGGGTAAATCGCATACCCCAGCGTCTCCGGACGTATAATTAGAAACTGAGATTATATTTTGTATTTTTAGATGAACAAAACGTTTTGGGGCACGCGTTTTACCCTGCCCCGTTGGCATTAATTAAACACGACATGAAAAAATTACTTTTTCTAATTTTAATAATAGTATCTGGAAGTCAATTGTTTTCGCAGGTAACGTTGGAGGGTACTTATACCAGTGCAGCGTCATCAGGCAAACACTTTCTCTACATACAGTTGGATTCAGCCGATTATAAATATGTGGTTATGGATCCAATAAATTCACAGTTTACCTTATATAATCTTAATCACAGTGTATATCTAAATGTTACAATCCCCCTTACTTATGATGCAAATATTGGGAAGTATTCTATCAGCTACATCACAAAATCACTAATTGATTGTGACTCTTCTAACATTGAGTACATTTTGAGTTTTACGGGAGATGGTATCCCTACAAGTTATCCTAAAAAGACGATCATATACAGAACTGACGGAACACTTATCCAAACCATCGATAGCGCATTATATTTGAACTACACAGATGGTTGGAAATATGGCCCAGAATACAACAAACCAGTTACCAACACTCAAAACGGAACGAAACTCTTTTTGAGGCATTTAAATGGAGATGCTATGGTCTATAGTATGTGTGGACATCTTCATGTTAATATACAAGAAGGAGATAATGCTACTTTATTAATGCCACCCTACCCTAACCCTACCATGGATTATATTAATTTGCCCTATAAACTTCCTGAAGACGAAAATCAAGGAGAAATTGAGATATTAGATGTATCTGGTAAAGTAATTAATTCATTTATAGTAGATAAGACTTTTGATGAGCTATTGTTCTCAACTGAAAATTTACCTGCTGGAATCTATTATTATTGTCTCAAAACTGAAAACAAAACAATTGCTGGTAGTAAGATTATCAAAATTAAGTAACTAATGCCAACAACGGGTAAATCGCATACCCCACGCGTCTCCAGACGTATAATTATAGACTGAAATTATATTTTGTATTTTTAGATAAACAAAACGTTGGGGGCACGCGTTTTACCCTGCCCCGTTGGCAAACATAAGCCATGACCGAAACAAATCGTTGGGTTTTGTCGTTTATTTCAAGTAAATTGGTGTAATATTGCACCACAAAGCGAAAACAATGACAAGACAAAGCATTTCCCTAACAGAACCAAATGATGAGTGGTTAAAGGCTCAGATTGAAAGCAAAGAGTATTCAAGTAAAAGTGAGCTTGTTAATGATTTAATTAGGCAAGCAAGAATGCAGCAAAGAGAAATTAACCTAATTAAATTGAAGCTTGAAAAAGCAGAAAATAGCGGGTTTACTACTCTATCACAGAAAGATATCTTAGCCGAATCTAAGTCGTTACTTAATGGCAAAATATAGGTTAAGCAACACCGCTAAAGAGGATTTAATAAGAATTCATCATTTTGGCGTGGAAAGGTTTGGCGTGAAGCAAGCCGATAAATACTTCAATACCTTTTTCAAATACTTTGAGATCATTGCTAAACAACCACTATCTTTTGAAGCTGTGGATTTTATTAAGCCAGGTTATAGACGCTGTGTATGTGGTTCAGATTCCATTTACTACAAAATAAACTTAGATGACGGTATGGTGGAAATTATGTCTATCATAGGTAAGCAGGATTTTTCATAGGTACGATTTGCCAACAACGCATAAACTGCATACCCCCTCAGTGCGTTCAACGCGCACCCCAAACGTCTAATTAATTTCGTACCTTCAACAATTAAACGTTTGGGGCTACGACAGTTTATCCTGCCCCGTTGAAAAACATGATGAAGACAACCATATTATCAATCTTTTGCCTTGTTATTTTACAGCCATTGTTAGGGCAGGACACCACTTATTACAAAGACCAATACGAAAAGAAAACTACTTCAGCTAAGAGAGCTAGCTTTATGAAAGTGAGTAATAATGATAACAATGTAAAAAACATACAATTATGGAATCTAGCTGACTCCCATTTAGTATATTCTAAATCATATAACGACCAGTCAAAGCCAGTTGGAAGCTGGATATTTTATAATCCGGAAGCCAATTATAAATACGACACTCTAACATATTATCTTAACGTACCTGACACAGCTATTATATTTAGCTCTGAGGCTGATACGCCTAGCGGTTTTGAGCCCGCAAAGTACGGCGACTCAGATGAGGAAAAATTTATTGCTATTTATCAAAATATTAGCTACCCGCGAGAAGCTAAAACGCATGGAATTCAAGGCCAAGTGCTGGTTGTAATAAAGATTGCTAGAGATGGTAAAGTATCACCATACACTATAAAGAAAAGCGTAATTCCACCCATGGACTATGAAAGTTTTAAGGCATTCTACAAACTCCCTAAATGGGATCCAGCTACTAAGGATGGAGTTCCAATCGAATCATATATGGTCCTGCCAATAAATTTTGAGTTAGAGTAACTTAGTCAGGCAAGGTATAATAGCATTACCCCGCAAGTCTCAAGAGGCATAATGAGTATCCGAAATAATAATGCGTATATTAGATCATGTATACATTGGGACACACATTCTTCCGTACCCAGCTGAAAAATACTGAGTAATTATGAGACTATTCACTGTGATTGCCGTGCTACTGACAAGCCATATTATGACCGCACAAAGAGTCTTAACTGAACCGTTCATTGGATTTGGTCTCGCTAAATACAAAGAAGGGATGCGTATCCCTTATCATTCGTATCCAGAGAATTCAATTGGATACTATGCTAATGGTGGTATTAACTTTCTTATCAACACAAATAATGAATGGCTATCTCCAATAATAGGGTTAGAGTTTAGTAGATCTACGATAGGCTTTACAATGCATAGAATACCAGGACCACACGAAAGGCAGTTAGATAGATACTGGAAGAGGCAAGGTGAAATTAAATCTATACAAAACACCTACTACGGTAAACTTGGTTTAGAACTTCATAACAAAGCTAATTCTCTTTTTATTCAAACTAATGCAATAATACAATACCTCCAAACGCCTAAATGTGAAGGCAATATCGTCCACACCACATCATATTATTCATCAGATACCACATACATTGATATTTCTACAACAGAGCTAAATCAATCCTATAGATTTGAAAATGCCTCATGGTTCGCCCTCAACTTAGAATTAAGATTAGGAACTAGGATTAATATTGGTAATCAGAATAAACTTGGGTATGCGATAAGATATCTATTTTTTAGTAAAAGAATAGGAAATTATGTAAAGCGAGATCAGTTTGGATTTATTTTAAGCTATTGCTTCTAACCACCCCTCCAAATTCAACTAATCTTACATAAATTAGCGGCATGGATAAAAAAGGGCTTGCCATTCTTGGCTCAACTGGTTCAATTGGAACACAAACACTGGAAGTATTAGAACAGTTTCCAGAAAAGTTTTCCTTGGAAGTATTGACGGCCAACCGAAATGCTGATTTGTTAATTGAGCAGGCTAAAAAGCACCTTCCAAACACCGTGGTGATTGTTGATGAGTCACAATACGAAAAGGTGAAAGATGCCCTTTGGAATGATGATATTAAGGTGTATACAGGTCGCAAATCTTTATCTGAAGTGGTACAGATGACAGAAGTTGATATCGTTCTTACAGCCCTCGTTGGCTTTGCTGGATTGGAACCTACCGTAGCGGCTATTGAAGCGAAAAAGAATATTGCCCTGGCAAATAAGGAAACGCTTGTGGTAGCAGGTGAAATGATTACCAAACTAGCGCAACAAAACGGTGTAAACATTTATCCTGTGGATTCGGAACACTCTGCCATATTCCAATGCATAGTGGGCGAATTCCATAACCCCATTGAAAAGATTTATTTGACCGCTAGTGGCGGCCCTTTTAGAGGCAAAACGAAAGACTTTCTTAAAGACGTTACACCAGCAATGGCACTTAAGCATCCTAATTGGGATATGGGAGCTAAAATCACCATTGACTCAGCATCATTAATGAACAAAGGACTGGAAGTGATTGAGGCGAAATGGCTGTTCAACTTAAAACCTGAGCAAATTGATGTGATTGTCCACCCACAATCTATTCTGCATTCAATTGTGCAGTTTACTGACGGCAGTATGAAGGCGCAAATGGGTCTTCCAGACATGAAGCTACCAATTCAGTTTGCCTTGAGCTACCCAGATAGATTCGGGTCTAATTTCCCGCGTTTCAATTTTATGGATTACCCCAGTCTTACATTCGAACAGCCCGATAGAACTACTTTTAGAAACTTAGACTTGGCCTATGAAGCAATGGCTGGGAATAATGGCTTACCCTGCGTGCTAAACGCCGCCAATGAAGTTACCGTAGCCGCGTTCCTAAAGGAAAAAATAGGCTTTTTACAAATAGCTGAGCTAAATGAAAAAGCCATGCATCACTTCCGTGATGCAAAGGCTTCTGAGATAAATGACTTTCTGCGTATTGATGCAGAGACACGTGAATACGTTAATGATTTGATCTAACCGTACTCTTCAAATCTTTCTTTATTATTCTTTTCGTTCTTCTCCTTGATTTGATTCAGGTAGTCAATCGTAATTTCTATTTCACAATTAGGATCATACACCCAATGCTCATCAATCCTAAACTTTAACTCGTATTCCTCACCCGGCTCTAAAGGCTTGATCACAGTAACTGCCGCTTTATACATATCCCAGCCCGTTCCTTGTTCCATCGCATCCAACTTGTTTTCTTCAAGTAAACCAACACATTCAACACTCGCCACATTACCCTTGTTCTTAATTTTCACGGTAATCTCAGATCCTCTAAACTCATCGTTTGATATCCAATCTGGCATATATATCTCAACTATCTCCAAATCAACTTTTTCCTTCCCAGACAACTCCTGGTTTTTAAAATAACCGTCTTTGGTCTTAACCGTCGTTGAATCCTCAATCCAAACAGGTGCATCATTAACAGTTATTGTTCCCGATACCTCAAAGGTCTCAACTTCAGCAATACCATTTTGTGCTCTCCACTGCTTTAAATCTGTCTCAGAACAATCCTGCTTATACAAACCTATGTACTCATCAATTATCGCCATTGCATCTTCATTGATCGCATCCTTCGTGTCTCCGCGCAATTTGAATGTCTCGTGCTCTAAATACACATCACACCAAACAAAACTATCCATCGTGTGCTGGCACCGAATAAGGTCTAGCACTAATCCATACGCTGCATTTTCTTCATCTTGCTGCAAGGCTATAATTACAGCATTCCAACCACGTGCAGGGTGGAAATAATCTGCCATAATGTCCAAATACGCCCATGAAACCAACTCATCCAAATTCATGTGGGGTGCTGCATCAACAGGTGGTAATGATTCATATGTGGTATATCTTAAATCATTGAATACCTCTTTGTCAAGGCCTTTGTACTTAGCCAAGAGATAATCTTGAAACGCATATACATGCGCACTATCACCCCACGATAAGGCATTTATTACTGCCAACTTTTTATCCATGCTGACTGTTTCATCACTTAAAAATTTCATGTGATTTTTAGAAAAACCACTTTCATTGGCAGACTTAACCTCAGCCACATCCATGTACGCATTATAAAAAGGCGTTGATGTTAAAGGACTATCTGCAAAAGAATTTATTGCTGTAAACAATATTATCAGACTTGAAACGATATACTTCATAATGATTTATTTTAAGTGAATATACGCTCGCAATTGAGGGAAGTTAGTACGGGAATCACCGTAGATTTATATCACATTCCAACTAAACACTTGATTTTGTACATTTGCGCATCATAAAACCGAATTGAATGGATATTTTAATACAAGCAGGGCAATTAGTTTTAAGTCTTTCCTTCTTAATTGTGTTGCACGAACTAGGGCACTTTATTCCCGCAAAACTCTTTAAAACAAGGGTAGAAAAGTTCTATTTGTTTTTCGATCCATGGTTTTCACTTTTCAAGACTAAAAAAGGAGAGACGGAGTACGGAATTGGTTGGTTACCACTTGGTGGCTATGTGAAGATATCAGGTATGATAGACGAAAGCATGGACAAAGAGCAAATGGCTCAAGAACCTCAACCATGGGAATTCAGATCAAAACCAGTTTGGCAACGACTTATCATTATGATTGGTGGTGTTACTGTGAATCTAATCTTAGGTTTTTTAATTTATGTAATGATTATGGGCGTGTGGGGTAAAGATGAATTACGTCCAGAGCACCTCACTAACGGGTATGCTGTACCTGAATTATTCGAAGAATATGGTTTTCAGGATGGAGACGTGATTCTGAGTATCGATGGTGAAGAGTTAACGGATGCAACTTCCGTGAACAGGCTTATCATGCTTCATAACGCACAAGACTTTGAAGTGCGACACTCAGATGGCAGCACAGAAACAATCAATTTACCAGATGATATCGACTTTCAGGCATTTGAAGCTGGGGCTGCATTTGAAGTTAGACAGGCTGCTATAATTGGCGGATTGGCAGAGGATGGAAATGCAAAAGAAGCAGGTTTAAAGGAAGGTGATCAAGTGATTGCAATTAATGGTGGTGATATTAAATGGTTTGATGAAATCGTTGACAGCTTGCACAGTAAAAGCGAAGAAGAATTCGTAATGACAGTGCTACGTGATGGTGAAAGCATGGATATAACAATAGAAACCAATGCAGACGGTAAAGTTGGTATTGGTCCGCAAGCGCCTTTGGATGAATTTGAAATCACCCATGTAGACTATTCATTCTTCGAGTCGATTCCGGCAGGATGGAGTTTAGCAGGTGAAACACTGTCTGGCTATGTGGCGCAATTGAAGTACTTAGGAACAGAAAAGGGTGCGTCATCCGTTGGTGGATTTGGGACATTCGGAAAATTGTTTGCCCCTGTATGGGATTGGCAGATATTCTGGGAGAGAACAGCACTAATTTCAATCATCTTGGCATTTATGAATATTCTCCCAATTCCGGCACTTGACGGAGGACACGTGATGTTCCTTCTTTACGAAATGATTGCGGGAAAACCGGCCAATCAAAAGGTAATGGAATACGCTCAGTTAATAGGATTTGTTTTAATCCTTGCATTGGTGATTTACGCGAATGCCAATGACGTCATACGAGCACTCTAGGATATTCACGTATAGCTCTTAACAACAATTGCTGAAACGCAGAAACTAAGGCTTCATATCATCTAACTTAGTGGTATGAAGTGGATATTTTATGTATTATTATTTCTCAGTTTGACCTGTAGCGCTTTTGCTCAGACGGATTCAAGCAGCCATGGCAACAAAATTTTATTAGTGAGCTATGAGCTTAAAATGTACCGATCTACCATTGACCCGGCATTAATGCAAAAAAGTGGTCTTGGGTATGAGGAATTGAGAAAAGAGATTCAGAAAGGGCTAGACCACACCTTATTGCTTGAGCTGAAAGCAAAGGGAGAGGCTAAATCGGTGCTTCAGAATGATACGAATTATTACAACGGTGAGCTCGCTCATATCCACAAAAACATCTCGTACAGCTATGAACTAATGCCAGGAGCGGAAAAGGCTGAAGATGAAAAAGGCGTCAAAAAAATTGGAGGGAAACTCAACAAACTAGTGGGTAAAAACAAAGCTACAAGTGAAGACGAAGAAAAAATGGGAACTTGGGTAGAAGATGGCCAAGTGGTATCTCGCATTGACAATCGTGAGAAGTATATGAAGACTAAAATCTTCTCAAATAAGATAATTAAAGATTTGTGCAGCAAACATCAAGCTAAAACCATAGTATTTATTAATCAGCTTGACATCTTACAAGCGGATAAGGAGTTCTCTGGACAGCGAAAAGTGAAAATTCACTACACAATTTTTAACCACAATGGTCAAGAAATAGCCTCAGGCGCAGAAGTAAGCTACTTTGAAACTACGCAAAACGATCCGAAAAAGATTGTTTACGAAGAATTGTATAAACCATGTCACGCCATAGCGGCTAAATTGTAGATTTGCACATCTAATGGATACATATACGCTAATAATTGCTGCATCAGCAATCATCATTCTATCTTACTTTTTCAATATAATAGCGAAAAGGACTAAAATTCCAAGCGTACTTATGTTGATGGTGCTGGGCATTTCGCTCCAAGGCTTAATGCATGCAGAAGAAAAAGCAACCATGTCTGAGATACTGCCGATACTGGGGAATATTGGTCTAATAATGATAGTGCTGGAAGCTGCGCTTGACCTAGAACTCAAAAGAGAAAAGCTGGGTCTTATAGTTAGCTCGTTTTTAGTAGCACTTGTAGCGCTGGTCGCTTCATCCTTAGGCATTGCATTTCTTATTATGTCCCTAGTTCCGGGTGATCCAAATTTCACCTCATCTCTAGCCTACGCCATACCATTGAGTATTATGAGCAGTGCCATCATTATACCTAGTGTGGAAAGTTTACGCGGCGTTAAGAAGGAATTCATGGTATACGAAAGCACCTTCTCTGATATACTAGGGATTATGTTTTTCTATTTTTTGATGGGGAGCACAGATCAAGATAATACGGGTGAAATTGTGGTCTCAATTATAGGCAACATAGTTATTACGCTCATACTGGCCATTGTCATCGCCTACGGATTAGTCTACCTGTTTCAGCAGTTGAAGTCGCAGGTTAAACTATTCCTGATTATATCCGTATTAATGCTGATGTACGCGGTAAGTAAAACTTTCCATCTAAGTGCTCTAATCGAAATTTTAGCCTTTGGATTGGTGCTCAACAACACCAATATATTCTTCAAAGGCCGACTGAGTAAGTTCATTCGGGAAAAAGATATAAAAGTAATCATGCATGATTTTCATACGATTACCCTCGAATCTGCTTT
Organism: Flavobacteriales bacterium; assembly: GCA_964230215.1. GTDB lineage: Bacteria > Bacteroidota > Bacteroidia > Flavobacteriales_D > JAUILH01 > JAUILH01. The sequence goes on along the minus strand of CAXRGQ010000007.1, from coordinate 1,068,841 downwards.
TGTGGTGCGTACTTTTTTCTTCGTAATATTTGGTATCACTATTAGTCTATCTTCTTTAATTGATTTAGAAGTTGCAATGATTGCAGGTTTGGTAATCGTTATTTTGTATCTGGTTCGATACCTAACGCTTCTTGCAATTATTCGAAAACATATTATACCACAATTATGGATTGCACCAAGAGGATTAATTACTATTCTTTTGTTCTTTGCCATCGCCTCAGAACACCCTGAAATGGTAATTCCAGGTTTTGACCCAGGTATATTGCTCCACACAATTCTGATAAGCAGTATCATTATGGCAGCCGCCCTGATTATGGATAGAGGAGAAAAAGTAAAAGACGTAGTTCTGGATAATGTTAAATCTAATATTCAGGATTTACGTGAATTCCCAAAAACGATTACAGGCAAAAGCGAAGACACCATTGATGTCAAAATTGATGCGCAACTTAAAAAAGATGATGCCTCACTCAATTCGGACGAGGAGCCTGATGATACTAGCGAAAGGGACGAATCTGCTTAATGTAGATCTGTCCCTCGTCAACCTTAAATTCTAAATCCAGAGCAAATCGTTGGAAATCATACTTTAACCAATTGCGGTTAATCTTGCGATAGTAGTGTTTTTTTAGAGTTGCGATTTCTTTTGTTATCCGAATAATCTGTGCGTCATCCAACACAGCTTCACCGTTGTTAATGGAGGATTTTGAAATGTATTCTACAATCTTTTTTGGTGTGTAGAATGTGTTGTCTGTGTCAGAATAACATATCAATTGGTCACAGATTACGCCCGCTTCAGGGTTTACCACTGGTACGTCTCCTTTCTGAACGTTAATTACAAAACCTAAATTCTCCGGGCGATAAATGTTGTGTGTAATCACCACGCCATTGGCCTCTTCATCTGGGAAACTCCTGTGAATCAAGATTCCCATGGCAAGGTTTTTATGGTCAATCCCGAAAATTCTGCGCTCATAAAAGGCTCTGTTATTCCAGGCGCTCGCCCACACTTTTGCAATAGCTTCTCCAACGCTTTTATTTGGATTATCTAACTCTGCACTTTTACTGTCATACAAACCTGCTCCATTAAAACCCTCGATATCTTCAGCGTTTGTAGAGCTTCTAAAACGATAGCGTTTGTACTGCGCATCCGCCCTCATATGAGCTTCTACCTGTGCTACTAATTCCGCATCAACTGGGTAGCGCTTTATAACAGTCCTAATCGAGTCGAGTAGTTCGCGCTCTAAGAGCATATCTGAACTGCTTAGCAGTTGTTCAATCAGCCTGTCTGCTCCTGATTTTTTTATGTGCTCTAAATAGAAATAAAAGGGGATAGCCGCTCCATTTTCAGGCACTTTTGCATACTTGCTTTTCTTCTTTAGCACCTTGTTAATTTCTCCGAAATTGGCTGCCTTTGCTCCAACATAAGATAAAGAAGTGTAATCAACATCCTCTATTTTTAGAAGGGTCTGAAATGAAGTATCGTAACTTAATTCATGGATTTTTTCAATCACATTTACTTGCTCTGCATATGCCTCAGCACTGTCTTTATTTGCCAAATAGAGTTTGTAATTGTATTCGCTTACCTCCAGACACACTAATTTATCCTCCAGATCCAGATAAGCTGTGTTTTCCATGATTTTCCTGTCAGCCACAAAAGGAGTAAGTCTGTTTTGACATAAAAGACTTATATGACTTAAAGGCGTTTGGAAGTTAGAACATATAAGCCCATCAACTATGGGAATATCATTTGCATTGCCATTTAAAATCACGATGGTATTAGGTTCTATAAAATCGTCTGCACTCAATTTATCCAGAATTTTTAGCTTTCCGTATACCTTGCCTGGCTGAATTGTTTGAATCAATTGACCGCTATATAAATCACTTGCATCCACGGTGAGAATATCACTGTTAGATTCAGAAAACCGTTTTTCTAATGCAGATGTGTTTAAGAATAGGTAGATGCTATCTGCAATATGGAAAGTTGACTTTACTTTATCATATAACTCCTCAATTTGCTCGATTTTTATTTGATCAGTAATTGAAAACTCAAGCACATAAATACTGGCTGCTGGATACAAGTTTATATTCGCCAAATAATAGTCTCTTCCCTGCGTTTGTGTGTAATTTTCGTAATTAAAATTGAAGCTCCCTTTGTAATAATCTAGTACCTGTTCGCAAAAATCCAAGTGGTAGGGATATCGCGTGGACTCGATATAGTGCAGCTTTTTACTCCTTCTGTGGTAAACTAGCTTAAGTGACTTTATATCGCCATATTTAGTTGACAGTGGCTTACCTTTCATGCGGACAAAATCCTCAAGGGTATTTATCTCAGTCAAGTAGTCTGGTGTTCCTTGACCACGTAATTTCCCCGTCAAAACAAGTAGTAAACATATGAAGCCCACTATTTTCATACGAAATAAATATACATATTAGATGCCATAAATTCAGGTCCTTATTTGTAAATTGCGGTATGCGTTTAATCTGTACACTTTTATTAAGCATTTGGTTCACCGTCGCGTTTTCGCAAAATTACTCGCCTGAACAAAAGGTTGACATGCTTGGTGTTTCCAAAAAAGGGACGATTGGTCTTGAACTAAAACCTGGGAAAGACTACGCCAAAACAAAAAAGAAGCTTCTTAAAAAAAGACCTGATTATCTCTTTTACGATAAGGATGATGATGTATTCTCAATTGTCTTCTCAGAAGATGGTGGTGAGTATGCGGATATTAAGTTTACGGTAAACAATGGTAAAATTGTTGGGGCGTACATTGATGTTTACTTAAACCATACTGCTGAATCAAAACAATTACAATCTCTAATCACCACTAGCTTTAGAACTAACTACAAAAAAGAGAATGGTACTAAATGGTCTGGCAGTGGATTAGATATTGATTTTTATGACGGAAAGGAGAACGGCCATGACGGTTTTGTGATTCAATACGTTCCCAGCAACTAGGCTTTACTTATATTTGCTCGCAATTATTGAGCATTGAGTGCAATCGACTACATAAAAAGGCTAATTAATGAGCCATTAGAGGCCTATCCAAGCTATTACAATACTTACTTTCCTGTTATTCGGCACTTGGTACTGAATAATGATGGTAACGAGCAAGACGCTGAAGAACTCTGTCATAATACAGCCCAGTTCCTTATCCACCATACAAAAGCATTAGGTTTTGTGATTGACCATCCAACACCCACTGTAATCTACTCGGTAGCGCGTGAATTATGGTTAAAACACTTATCCAAATCAACCTACAGCAGGTTCAATGACGCGGAGAATTTTGTGAGCGATGGTTGGATTAAAAAAGGCAAATTACCAGAGCTTAAGAACGAATCGTTTGTATCAACCATATACGGACTGGATAATTCAGACAGAAAGTTCTTGATTGACTACTATTACTTTAGAAAAGACGCCGATAATCTTGATTTAGCTAATTCAAGTTTTGGAGAGCAGCAATTATCTGCCATCTCCAAATTATATACCTTAGACAGCATTGTTGATGCCGAAAAACTTGACTTATTTGATAAGTACTTGTTCGGGAAGCTTAGCACAATGGAGAGTAGGCATTTCGAGCAAAGATTAAAATCTGAGCCCGAACTATCGGAAGCATACCGCAATTATTATGGCATGTATCAGGCAATAAATGATGCAGCGCCACACGTTTATAGACGTTTGTTTTTAGATGCAAGTGAAAAAATATCCGTTGGTGATCTTGAAGCGTATGACCCTCAGTTAAAAGGTAAGAATAAGAGCCGCAAAGAAAAAACGTGGAACTATATGACCTGGATAATGATCATTGGTTCTGTTATCCTTATGATTGCCTTTATTATTGCTGTAATGAATTTACCTGATCTTGAGGAAAAGCTAAAGAAGTTTCAAGGGAAAGATAAGCTAAAAGAAGGCCCTGTGGTAACTGAGGAGATTGATGATGAGCTTAAAGATGTGCTATCGCATTCATGCACGCCGTTGGTAATACAACCACCAATTGCATATAGTAAAGCTTCAGAATATATAACTAATCTTGATTCAGTTGAGTTTGATGATGGTGCCTTAATTAATGTTTGTCAAGTTGCGCCTAATGGAGGGGAATATATCCAATTGTTTAATGGTGCTAAGATGGATAGTATTGTGATTGCGGATACTTCAGCGCTAAATATCTCTGTGTATGCAATTAACACCACGGATGTAATTTATGTTGTTGAGATTGATACTGCCAGTTATGGTCTGAGGTATAACAATAAGAAATAGCTTTAGTTCGCTAAACTATCTCTATGTCCATTTTTTATTCACTGAATTTCACAATCATAGGTGTGCATGAACTAACGTTTCTTGATAAAAAATAGACGAAAAAATCAAGGACACAATATGCTTCTGGTGCTAAAAGCTTTCTAGGAATTTGGTGTAGAGTGTAAATAGATCCTCAAACTCTGTTAATGGTAGCGTTTCTGCTTTGTCATAAATATCGTGATAGGCTTGAATACCGCCCATGGTATATACAAAGAATGCGGGCACACCTTTTCTGGTGAAATAGTAGTGATCGCTATTGGCAGCCTCTCCCCTTTTTTTGATTTTCACCAATAAGTCATTCTCCACATTAATTTTGGCGAGCTCTAGGAACTTTTTTTCATGCAATGTTGCGTTAACAACAGTTATACCTTCGTTACCTGTACCTTGCAAATCCAGATTCAATAAAAATTCGATTTTATCCAACGGAACGGTCGGGTTTTCTGTGTAGAACTTAGAGCCCATTAGCCCCACCTCTTCAGCACTAAAGGCTATAAATGTTAGGTTGTAGTCTTTTAGTGGATTAGCTGCGTAATGCTCGGCCAGACTTAACAGCATGGCTATACCACTGGCATTGTCGTTGGCGCCCGGAATATATGCTTCAGTTCCCAACGTTCCCAAGTGATCATAATGAGCAGTTATAAATAGGTGCTTTTTCCGCTTGCATTTCTTCTTAGCAGGCACTGTGGCGATAACGTTTTGTGTAGCGTACTTTTCATGATATACGCCATTAATATCCATGTAGACCTCATCGTCCTTGGAAAAAACACTGGACTTTACCTCAAAAATGGGGAACTTAAATCTGTCTTGGGACATGCTCCAAGTAAGTTTCTTGTCGTTAATATAAATCACTGGAGCATAGTTCGCCAATCCATATCGCGCCGATTGAAAATCTATTAGTTTATCACGATTATCAATTCCTCCATCGTCTACAACAAATACCACTTTATTGGATAGCACAGCCTCTTTATATTTCGACAAGACCTCTCCTAAGCTTTTAACATTAGTGCTATCAATCCATACCTGCATAAAACTTCCCGTATAGTAGCCACCATTGGGATCCGGAATATAGTCGTCACCAATCTTTAATGTATCGTCTCCTATCGCCAAGACTATTTTGTATGGGTAGGTGTTGACTGGAATGGCAAATGGTTGATAATAGGATGACTTGGCTCCAGCTTGCAAACCAAACTGTTCGAATTTTTCTTTAATGTAATTCGCTGCTAAACTATCTCCCTTAAAGGTATATCCCCGTCCATGAAATTCGGGACTGGCAAGATCAGTCACATACTTCTGTGCTTTCTTCTGAATGTTTTGAGCATATAAATCACATGACCCCGTCGTTGCCAGAACGCAGAGTAGTATGCATGCGATTTTTCGCATTAAAGGAACCTCCTTTCTACAAGACCAAGGAAATTCTGAACAGAAACACTGTCCATATCCCAATCATACTTAGACATAAGGCTATCAGAAATATAGGCTTGAGCGTCATTAATAGAATCCATATTATTTATGTTGTCTATAGCTTTATGAAAATCATCATGTTCACCCTTAAACAGATCGTTCATAAACAAGAACTTTTGATTGATACCGATGGCGGTTTTCAAATCTGCAATTGGTTGCATGGATAGCTTTTTCGCCAAATTGTCTCCACTTTGATTAGCAGCTAGTTTATCATTTAATGAAACTGGAGCAGTACTAATCTCGTCAATTAAATTCGTTTGATTTTTATCTTCAACAGGCACTTCTTCCTCAACTACATCCTCTATTTTTGGCTCATCAACTGGCTTTGGCGGATTGGGATTATTAAACGGAAGCGGTTGATCTGGCATAGGAATCGATTCTTGTCTGCCTGGCGCAGGTTTAAAAGCAGGTTTGCTTGCTTTTGGCTTTTCCTTCGGTTCGTCTGTAAAGTTTAATCTAAAACCTCCAAATAAATCTGCTCCACCATCGCTATTTTCTTCAGCCTTTTCTTGACTTTCACTGGTCTCAGCAGATGATTCTTTTTCTTCAGGAACATTTAAGTCTTTAGGCTCTTCCTTCAAGGGCTCAGGTGTTTCAACTACCTGCGCGGGTTCATGAACATCTTCTACGCGAATCTGCTTATCAAGCTCTTCGCCTTTTACCTGAGATTCGAAAGCCTTATAGCGCAATATTACAAGCCTATCATATAACTCTCTTGTATTATCAATCAACGACGATAATTCTTGGTCATTTAAAGCCCCACTTTCAATTTTTTCCACATTCGCCTGCACCGCTTGTATCAGGTCTTTCATGCTCTGGTATTGTTGATTATTGCCCATAATGTTGGTAATTTCAAAAAAATCTTGCTCCCTTAATCCCTATTTTTGATTCAGTGTAAAAACAGGCTTAAAATTACGGTTTTTATCCCTTTTTTAAGTCTATTAACGCTAAAGTTATTTACAATATTTCGGTAAAAAACCACAGATATGTTTTTAGAGGACACAGGCAGGCATAACAGAAAAATTGGATGGATAGAAGTTATTTGTGGCTCTATGTTCTCTGGTAAAACGGAAGAACTAATCCGTAGATTAAAGCGTGCCGAATATGCCCATCAGAACATAAAAATATTTAAACCCAAAGTGGATACACGCTATGATGAAATAAAAGTTGTAAGCCATGATGGGAGGGAAATTATTTCACAGCCTGTAGACAGTTCAATCGACATACTACAGCATATTGATGGTGCAGAAGTAATTGGAATTGATGAGGGCCAATTCTTCGACGATCATTTACCCAATGTATGTAATCAGTTGGCGAATGCTGGAATTAGAGTAATTGTAGCAGGACTAGACATGGATTTTAAAGGAAACCCTTTTGGTCCAATGCCAAATATGTTGGCCATTGCGGAGTATGTAACAAAGGTGCACGCAATATGTATGAAAACAGGTAAGCTCGCAAATTATTCACACAAAGTAACCGACAGTGATGACATTGTGGAGCTGGGTGAAAAAGACATTTATGAGCCCTTATCAAGAGAAGCATTTGTTGAAGCAATGCGACTTAAGTCAGAGAACAAATAAATGCTCATCGCCGGCACTTATTCAAGTAGATACTTAGCTGCAACAATATTTACTACTTTAGTTCTTCGTGACGTGGACATTGGAAGATATTGCAAGCATTTGTGACGGTGAACTAAATGGATCACCTTCAAATCAAGTCATAAATAGTGTACTTACCGATAGCAGACGATTTCGCAATCAAAAAAACACTGTATTCCTTGCGCTAAGTGGACCAAGGTTCGATGGGCATGCTTATATAGAAGAGCTTATTGATAAAGGATTACACTGTTTTATCGTGTCTAAAAAACCTAAGGAAAATCTACTTGAAAAAGCATCATTTGTAATAGTCCGCGACACCTTAGATGCGTTACAATCTTTAGCGACTAACAAACGTCACACATTTGGTGGTAAAGTCATAGGAATAACTGGTAGCAATGGAAAAACAATCGTAAAAGAATGGTTGTATCAATTGTTAAGGTCTCGATTTAGTATTATTAGATCACCTAAAAGTTATAACTCTCAAGTGGGCGTGGCTTTATCATTGCTCCAAATAAGAGAAGAACATGACATTGCCATAATTGAAGCGGGCATTTCGGAACCAGGAGAGATGGTACGTCTTGAAAAAATGATTCGCCCACACCTTGGTATTTTAACAAACATTGGCACAGCACACCTAGCAAATTTCAAGGATCAACATGAATTGAGACATGAAAAAATGCTGCTCTTTGCTAATTGCGATGAGACACTTCTATACGATAGTTTAGACTATAGTGTTAAACGTGAGATAGACAGCAGTGTGCTTACCATCGAGGGGCAGAATTACAAGCCTCCATTTACAGATAAAGCATCAGTTAGTAATGCGGCTATAGCTATAACGGCGGCATTGCGTTTAGGCGGCAAGCATGCTGATATCCAAGCAGCTTGTGCGGAATTAGAACCTATTGCATTGCGGCTAGAGCAATTAAAGGGAATCAATCAATCACTCATTATTAATGATGCCTATAACAGTGATTTATCAGGCTTGGAAATAGCTCTAAGCGACTTAGACACCAGGGCAAGAAATGGACGAAAGATTGTAATCTTAAGTGATATAGTAATGGATACCAGTGTAGAAGCAGCTGTGTATCAACAAGTATTTGATTTACTCGAGCAATTCAAGATAAACTTGCTTGTTACTATTGGAAAACAAATTGCCACGTATGCACATTTATACAAAGGTGAGCACTTATCGTATGATCGTACAAATGATTTTCTTGGAGATAAGGCCTACATTCCTCAACCAGATGACACCATATTAATTAAAGGTGCCCGAGATTTTCATTTCGAGCAGATTGTAAATCAGCTAGAAGATAAACCACACGCCACATGGTTAGAGATTGACTTGGATAAGTTAAGCCACAATGTTGGGGAGTATCGCAAGCGATTGCCAGCAGCTTGCTTAATGATGGCTATGGTTAAGGCTATGAGTTACGGTGCGGGGGATAGCGAATTAGCATCACATTTAGAACGGCAGGGAATTGATTATTTTGGAGTAGCGTATACCAACGAAGGGAAGGTCTTGCGCGACGGAGGCATAAGTGCACCCATCCTAGTAATGAATAGTGATGAAGCGAGCTACGCGAGCATAATTGAGCATAAACTAGAACCAGTAATATATAGCCTTCAGCAGCTAGATAGTTTTGTGCGTTTCCTCTTGCTGAAAGGTGTTCAGGAGTACCCCGTTCACATTGAATTAGACACGGGAATGCACAGGCTAGGTTTTGATGGCACAAGTTTGTCTGATTTGATTGCCATGCTCCAATCTCAGCCTGAGGTGCATGTACAATCTATTTTCTCGCATTTAGCCAATTCGGAAATTAAAAATGACGACCTAACGCACACTCAATTACGCCGGTTTGAGGAATGGTCAAATAAAATAATCGAACGTTTATCGTATCCCGTATTGCGTCACATCTGCAACACGGCCGGTATTGTGAATTACCCTGAAGGGCATTATGACATGGTGCGTTTAGGTATTGGGATGCATGGTTTTGGGCAGGAGGGATTAACGCTAGAAAATGTCGCGTCACTATACAGTACCGTGCAGCAAGTAAAGACTATTCCGGCAGGAGAAGGTATAGGATACGGCGCAACTGATATGTCTGAAACGGCAAGGAGAATAGGTATTATTCCTATCGGTTATGCAGATGGATTAAGTCGTCAATTAAGTAATGGAAAGGGTGAGTTTTTTCACGTTAGGAGCGGGAAAATGTTAGCTGTTGTAGGGAGAGTTTGCATGGATATGACAATGATAGATGTAAGCGGCATTGATGTAAAAGAAGGCGATATTATTGAAATATTTGGGCCTAATATGCCGGTTGAATCATTGGCTAAAAAGATGGACACTATTAGCTATGAAGTGCTCACAAGTATCTCTTCGCGTGTTAATAGGCGCTACTTACATTCGCATTAGGAATCGATAAGATTTTCAGCAGACTTTAACCTTTTACGTCTGCTTTTTTTAATAAGTGCGTTCACGATAAGCGTTCCGATAATAATCCCAGCACCCAGGTAAAAGAGTGGACTCATTTGCTCGCTTTCTGGGAAGAAAAGCAGTGCCATAATAATTGCATATATCGGTTCAAGGTTAATTGACAGGGCCACAGTGAAAGGACTTAAGACCTTCATCACCTCAACCGTTGCTACAAATGCAAATGATGTTGCAACGAGACCTAAGACAATAATTAAACCCCAGTTATCCGATGATACATCAGCTGGAGATACAATTTTCCATCCGCTTATAATTAAAAAGAGAAAAGTGAAAAACGCCCCACTGAGCATCTCAACAACCGAAATCTCAGTTGGTCTGTGTTTTTTAGTCTCTATCGAGTTAAGGACTCCAAATAATCCTGCCAATGCCGCAGAGATTATAGCCAAAATTATGCCCTCAACTTTATCCATTTCAGCATCCACAATAATACTTATACCCACTACCGTAGCTACACCAAGAACCATCTCCGAAACATCAATCTTCTTCTTGATAAGAAGCGGTTCAATTATGGAAGTGAATAATGCCAAAGATGAAATACATGCCAAGGCGATACTAACATTGGATACTTGTATCGAATAAAAAAAGGTAATCCAGTGTGCGGCAATAATAGCGCCAATACCGATAAACCCTAGAATCGCTTTTTTGCCAGCTTTAAACTTAATTCGCTTGACCAACTTCATATATAGCAAGAGGCCAATAAAGGCTATTACCATGCGGTATAGAACCAGATTAACCGAATCCATCCCACCATCGGATGAGGTGATTTGTTTGCCCAAAATTCCTGTAAATCCGAAGATAAAAACAGTAATATGAAGCAGTAAATAGTATGTTCCTAAACCTCTTTCCATAAAAAAATCCTGACGTCTCCGCCTAGGGCGGAAAGTCAGGATCAAATGTATTAAGGTTTATCTTATGTTGTTCAGATTATTTTACAGCTTTTTGCTTTTCCTGAACTTCTTTTACAACTGCTTCTTGAGTTTTGATTTCTTCTTTTTTCTTCTCAATGTTCGACTTATTCTCTTCGATATCCTTCTCTGCGTCTTCAATCTTCTTCTTATAATCTTCGATATCTTTCTTCAACTTCTCAATATCCTTCTCGAAATCCTCTTTCTCATCTTCAAGATCTTCAAGTTTCTTTTCTTCCTCTTTTATGATAGAACCGATCGCAGCTTTAGTTTCCGTCACACCAAAGTTGTACATCATATCACGCAAAAATGGAAACTCATCTTTATGCTCACCTGAGCTCAGGTAGGCACCTCCTAAATCAATTCCGGCAACTACTCTAACACCATCATCTGTTTCCTCAATAAAACTGTAAACATCAAATGTGTTATCACTCATCTTTTTAATGCGGCAATCATCTGCAAAGATTTCTTTCTTAGCCTTTACGTTACCTTTCATATCTTTAAGTTGCTTCTTCCAAGCTTTCTCAACGTCATCCTTGGTTGCACCATAAACCATAACACTTAAGGCGTTATGGCTACCTGTCGAGAAAGACTCGTTACTTTCTTTTACATCAATTTTTTTCTGCGAATACCCTCCAATGGCTATAACGCAAGCAGCAAATAATAAAGTAATTTTCTTCATAGTATCTTATTTAAATCAGTGTCTGTTTCTGTGCCGGAATGAATTACAAATTCCGTTCCTAAATTTCATAAATATTCGTGAGCATTCCTATTAAGAGGAGAACTTTAACTACTTGCTCCCCTTATTTAGCTGACTATCAGGAACCGTGTTGTCGATATTATCGCCCTTCCCTTTGCGCTTGTTTCCTTTAAACTCCCCTCTTTTATTGAGGTATTTACGCTTAGCAAAAGAGTTCTTGAATAAATCAAGTCCGTATCCAACGCTCAATTCATGTGTCATTCCGCCATACCTGTTGGCACCTCCTAAACCTAGGTCATAAGAATATACAATCTTAAGATTATCCAATACTATCACACCTGCAGATATAACCACCGTGTTATTTAATCGGTATCCAATAGAACCCCATATATACCCGGCAAACAGTGCATTCATATCAAGCGAAATATCCAAAGGAGTACCTTTTGTAAGTTTGATTAAGGCCGTAGGATAGAAGGTGAGGTATTCATCATCAATAAACATGTATCCACCTATAAGGAAAAAATGATTGTACGACATATTAAAAATGCTTGTATTTCCTCCCAACAAGCCATTATTAAACAAATAAGGCGATCCAACACCAGCATGCCAATAATCGTTCATTGCGAAAGCACCAGCGCCAAAATTGAAGCTATTACGACTTACGCCTCCTCCCAGTGCAGGATCCCCACCATCAAAAACTTGTAAGCCACCATAATCAGCCGTTTGAATATTATAACTGGCTTTAGCTCCAAAAGAGAGCGTAGTGTAGCTATCCATACTTAAGGTATAGTTATACCCTCCTCCAATCTCGAAATGTCTAAAATTAGCCACCTTGTCTCTCAAGATATTTAGTTGAAAACCATGTGGGTCTAAATTGTAAAAAACACTAGCGATATAGGTAACTGGCGCGTCCTCAAAGCCATACATCTGATGTCTAACAAATGCAGTTCCGCCCAAATCATAATTAACTTCTTTGTAGGCAGGATTATATATGGCGTGATTATGCATATACTGGCTGTATCCAATACGCGTTTGGGCTGCCAATTCGGAAATCGACAAGACAACTAATGCTATAACTACAACTAGTTTTTTCATCGCTTAACCACTATTGATCCTTTAATAGGTTTAACCCCTTTTTCGAGTTTTAGAACGTAGAAATAGGCGCCTTCTGGAATTTGATTACCATAAATTACAAGACCTTTGTTAGGTGAGCCATCCCAATCGTTATTATACGGACTTGCACTATAAACCAAAGTACCCCAACGATTCATTACCAATAACTCATTCTCAGGATACTCATCAATGTTTTCAATAATAAAGAAATCATTATAACCATCTCCATTAGGAGTAAACGCATCTGCTGGATTAACTGGTAAAGGTTCCGTTAATACTACAGTTATTGTCTGCTCGCACCCATTGGCATCTGTTACGGTTAAAACATAGGTGCCAGCCGGGACATTTTCTAAATCATCTGAAGTGCTACCGTTGCTCCATGTATACGTGTAGGGCGCTGTACCTCCCGAAATGGTGACATCTACCGAACCATCACTTTCTCCAGTTACCGAAATATTATGCCCATGGCTGTAAATCGATAAAGTAGTGTCGATAGTCATTGAATCGGGTTCAGATACATTGAATGACGCTGATCCGCTACATCCATTGCCATCCGTAATGCTCACCGAGTAGCTTGAACCTGCAAGACCTGATAAGTCCTCATCTGAAGAACCATTTGACCATAAATAGGTGTAGCTGCCATCTCCTCCAGTAGCTGTGATGTCAATGCTCCCGTCATTTGCTCCGAAACACGACACATCATTGACAGTGCCACTAGCCGAAACTGCATCTGGCTCTGTTAGCACAATCTCAACTGAATCTGTACAACCATTATCATCTGTCACAACAATGGTGTAAGTCCCAGCTCCAATAGATGAGATATCTTCTGAGGTTGCCCCGTTATCCCAATTGTAATTGTAGTTTGGTGTACCTCCTGTTACCGTAATGTCTATTGCTCCATCGGCGTCTCCATTACATGTTGGTTCGGTTATAACAGAACTTACTTGTGGGTAAGTCTCAACAATAACATCAAAACTACAAGTAGCCGTATTTCCAGACAAATCTGTCACTGTAAATTCGTTTGTGGTCGTTCCGACTGGGAAGGTAGAACCGCTTGTTAAACCAGACGTTTGTGTTACTACTGCTGTTCCGCAATTATCGCTACCATTAGGTATGTTGAATGTTACAACCGGACCGCAAGTTGTAATGTCTCCTTCGCATGTTATCGTTGGTGAAATAGTATCCAATATAGACACGACAATGATACATGAATCAATGTTTCCATTTGCATCTGAGCTATAAATCGTTACATCCTGCGTTCCAATACCACTTAGAGGTGAGCCTGCTGTTGGTGACTGGCTATAGGTTGGATTGGCATCACAATTATCCGTGATAGTTACCTCTGTCGAATAATTAGGTACAATGCCCGTACAATTCGCATCTACATACACCGTGTCTGTTCCACTACATGAAACTACAGGCGGTGTTAAATCCTGAGGTACGATAGAGAATGTACATTGGCTGCTATTTCCATTTCCATCATCAACGGTCATTGTTACAAGGGTTGAACTAGTTACCGTTGTGCCAACGATTGGAGATTGTGTTATGGTTGGAGTTCCGCATGCCTCCGTAATCGTCATCATACTCGAAAAGTCTGCCATTTGATATTCGCAATTGGCATCAAAAGGAACGGCCTGAGCTGACGGACATGAAATTATTGGCGCTAGATTATCGGTTAGCGTAATGTTGAAAGAACAATTTGATGAATTCCCTGCAGCATCTGTTGCGAATAAGGTGACCGTGGTTCCAGATGTAATTATTGTACCCGCAGATGGGCTTTGGGTTATGGTTGGAGATGCCGTACAATTGTCACTCACCGTTGCAAGAGACGAATAATCCGGCACAGTGAACTGACAGTTAATATCATAATTCTCAGCTTGGTCTGGTGGACAGCTTAAGGTAGGCGGTGTATTATCGCTAACAACAACATTAAAGGTGCAAGTCGCTGCATTACCGTCATCATCGGTGGCAGTTATTGTAATGGCGGTAGTAGAAGTGACCACTGTACCTGCTATTGGTGATTGTGTTAGTGTAACCGACGGATCACAATTATCTGATGCACCCGCCATAGTGGTATAATCAAGTAATGTATACTCACAATTTGCATCCAATGTAGCACTTTGATTGCCTGGGCAAATAACCGTTGGTGCCGTTGTGTCACCCACCAGAATTGTTCCCGAGTGCGTATCCACTTGTCCAGTAATTGTATCTGTAACCGTAAGGATTACTGTAAAAGTGCCAAAACCGGTGTAGGTATGAATAGGGTTTTGTGCGGTGGAGGTATTTCCATCGCCAAAATCCCAAAACCATGTATCGGGCAGGGTAGATTGATCTGTAAAAAACACGGTATGTGGCACATTACACCCTGATGTTGGATTTGCAGTAAAATCTGCTGATGTTTGCGACCACACTAAATTCGATAGTCCACAAAATAAACATATAAGGTATAATGCTTTCACCAGCTGCAATTTACAACATTATCGGAATTGAATTCATCTGACAGTACGAATCGTAACAAAATATTGATGAGTAACTACTCTTGAATGTCCAGATTGTATTCCTTAGCGTACTTTCTGTACAATTGCTTTTGCTTATTATCCAAGTCAATTGCTTGACCTAGAAGAAATGCATGTTCAACATTGTTGGTGCGCATATCCAGTGCATCTCCGCTGCTAATGAAGAAATTCGCGTCTTTGCCTTTCTCAATACTTCCGGTCCTGTGATCGATTCCCAGCATCTTCGCAGAATTCAAACTAATGCTAGCCACTGCAGCTTCATAATCTAAACCATAAGCCACTGCAGTTCCGGCATAAAACGGAAGATTTCTTGTCCCCATTGCTTCCATATCTCCTGAATTATCCAGACAAAACGGAATCTTTAGGTCATAGAGCATCTTTGGTAATTTGAATGGTAAATCAATGTCATCTTCAGGACGTTCTGGTAAACTATGGAGTCGCTTTAGTAGGATAGTAACCTCATTATCCAATAAAGTTTGCGGAATCATCCATGCATCATATCCACCTACAATCACAAGCTTCTTTATTTTAAATGCCTTTTTAAGCTGTATAACTTCAATGATTTCTTTGATATAGTCTGTGCTAACGTAGAGCGTCTTGCTTCCATCAAAAATGGATTTGAACGCTTCAAATCTTAAATCAATTTCTTCAGGATTTTTAATTTCACTATATGCTTTTGCCTTACTCAGAAAGGCCTTTAACTCATCCACCTTAGTCTCGTATTCGCTATCTTTCTGAATATCACCTCTACCCCAAGCGCGTTTATACATAGAAGGCCAGTTAACATGAATACCATCGTCCTTTCTGTATACTGCTTCTTCCCAATTATCCCCGTCTAACATCATTACAGAAGAGGTGCCAGTTATTCTTCCTCCTCTTGGTGTAGCTTGTGCTAGCAAAACCCCATTGGAACGTACAGTTGGAATTATTTCGGAATCCGTATTATAAGCGATAATCGCTCTAATATTTGGGTTGTAGATGCCTACTTCCCTAAAATCTCTACTTGCACGAACAGCATCAATTTCAGTCAGTCCAAGGGTTGAATTTGTAGCAATAAACGCAGGATATACGTGCCTACCTTTTAAATCAATAATTGTATCAAAGGCCGAGCTGTCAATTTTTATAAGCAGTGCATTAGCAACTAGATTAAACTTGCCATCTTTTACACCTATTGCCGACTTCTCAATGTATTTGCCATTGCCTAAATGAGCTTTCCCATTTAGGTAGAGCACACTTTTCTCTTGTGATAGAACTAACACAGGGAACATCATCAATGTTATGATAAATAGTCTAATCATTGAGTGTGGCTGTTTTACAATTATACATTGATTTTGTCTCTTTCTTTGGCGAGCGAACTGGCTCTCCTGCCTTTTTGGCTTCCATCATAAGCTCCAGAATTCGCTCTCGCTCCAAAGTGTTTCGTGTTCGCAGCGAATCTGTTAATTCAGCATCATAATAAACAACGCCTTCAATGATGGTCTTCTCCACCGTTGCATAAATGGATAGAGGGTTATCACTCCATAGAACCAAGTCCGCATCCTTCCCTACTTTAATCGATCCCATCCTATCATCAATGTGAAGTAATTTGGCTGGATTTAAGGTAACCATCTTCCAGGCATCCTCCTCTGACACTTGTCCATATTTTACTGCCTTTGCCGCTTCTTGATTTAGCCTTCTGGCCATTTCAGCATCATCTGAATTAATCGCTGTGACGATTCCCATTTTGTCTAGGATTGCCGCATTATAAGGAATGGCATCTTTAACCTCATATTTATAAGCCCACCAATCCGAGAAGGTTGAAGCGCCTGCTCCATGCGCCTTCATTTTATCAGCTAATTTATAGCCTTCTAAAATGTGTGTAAATGTGTTCAGTGTAAAGCCCATTGAATCTGCAACGTGCATTAACATATTAATTTCGCTTTGCACATATGAATGGCAGGTGATAAAACGTTCTCCGTTGAGGATTTCATTCAATACTTCTAATTCTTCATCTCGTCTTGGCTTTGGAATTGACCCTGCTTTACGCTTGTTAGCCATTGACTTATTGTAGGCGTCCCATTTCTCAGCATACTTTCTTGCCTCATAAAATGCATCATAATACACTTGTTCAACGCCCATTCTAGTTTGCGGGAAACGCACGGTATTAAAATCACCCCAGTTCGATTGCTTAACATTTTCACCCAAGGCAAACTTGATGAATTTTGGCGCGTTTTCAACCTTCATATCTTCAGCAGATGCCCCCCACTTCAGTTTAATTAGTGCTGATCTTCCTCCAATCGGATCTGCCGAACCATGAAGAATTTGAGAACACGTTACACCACCAGCAAGCTGACGGTAGATGTTTACGTCATCTGGATTAATTACATCCTCCAGTGTTACTTCTGCTGCAACGGCTTGTCCACCCTCATTTACGCCTCCACTTGCCGCAATATGCGAATGCTCATCTATAATACCCGTTGTTAGGTGTTTGCCTTTTGCATCTATCACAATTCCATCGCGCACATCCAGAATATCTTTACCAATGGCTTTTATCTTTCCGTCGCTTACTAATACAGATGTCTCCTCTAAAATTCCTTCTTCCTCATTTGTCCAGACTGTAGCATTCTTGATAAGAATATTAACGCTCTCAGGCAATGAATCTAATCCAAACGCCATATTTGGAAACCATGCCCGACCTAATCTCAAACTATCTGTCTTTGTCTCCTTCTTCTTGTCCTTGTGCTTATCACTTCTAATTGCCGTCCAGTACAACCATTCACCATTTCCATCCACGCCGTTTCCTTCCCAAATTCCGCTATCAAAATATATTTGACCAGACAAACGGACCATAGAAACGGCCGCCGAATCTGTCGGTTTAAATGCTAATGAAATCAATTTTCTCTCTTGCTTAACTTCAACCGAAATCTTAGTGGTATCCACCTTGATAAAACTCTTTAACTTTTTCTCACTACCAGCAACTTCTAGTACAATTAAAGAATCACCTATTTTAAGGTCATATTTCCCGCGAATGTCAAATTCTGCTTCTTTATCAATATCAATTTTATTCCCCAGCACCCAGTTTTCATGAAGTACTGCATCATCTTCGAATAAATCCTTCGACAGAATAATGAAATTAGCATATTTACCAGCTTCCAGAGTTCCCAATTCATCCGACATGTCGATAAATGATGCTGCTTTTTCTGTTAACGCTGCGATGGCTGCTTCCTTTGGCAGACCATACTTATGTACTTTTCTCAAGGCTTTAAACACCTGTGCTCTCGACTTTAATCCATGTGAGGTAAACGCGAATTCCAGCCCAGCTTCATGCACTTTTGCCGCGTTTGCTGGTGCAAGCTCCCACTCTTTAAGTTCCTCCAAACTCACTAACATAGTCTCGTATGGATCAACAGGGTCGATTGGAAGAGGAAAGTGTAAAGGAAGAATCAATTTTGCCTCATGTTTCACAAACTCTCCTATCCGTTTGTATTCCTCACCATAGCCTCTTACAATAAAATCCTGTTGTATAGATTTACTTAGCTTGAGTGCACGTAATTGGTTCAAATAATTACCTGCATCAAAGAAAGCTGGCAGTTCTTTTGAATTTTCAATCGCCTCAAGAGATAGATTTCGAGCCTCCCTATACCCACCATCCTTATACCAGTCCAAATCAAAATATACTTGACGCAACAATGCAATCATCCCCATCAATGAAGACGGATAGTCTTGTTTACTTGAACCTTTACTAAATGAAAAATGTTGGCTTGCGGTTCCTTTAAGCACACGTTGATTATCCGGTAATTCCGCCGTAGCGATTACAGTGCCTGTTCCACGCATAATGCCATCCATAACATGAGAAAGAGCCACACCGAATCCTCCTTTTTGGTAATCACTTATACTTTTGTCTTTGTCGCTTAAAAAATCGCTTGCATTTTGTTCAGGCTTGATGGCTTCATTCCAATAAAAAGCACCCTTTTTATTCGATTCCATTTGTGGACCGTATGATTTTTTAGCGGATGGCTTTAGTGGATCCAGACCAACATTTGCGTGTAAATCTATGAACGAAGGATACACATGTTTGCCTTTCAAATCAACTTCAATGGCCCCTTTTGCAGACTTTTTTCCAGCGCCACACGATAGTATTCTATCCCCCTCAATCTCAATGTATCCATTGTAAATTTGTTTTTCGGCACTTACATGAATGAATGCGTTGTAAAGAATATAATGCTCTTTGTAACTCTCTTTTACCCCGTTTACTGGGTGCCCTGGCTGCGCATTAAGTTGAGGAACACAAAATGCGATTATCAGCGATATGTACAACATCCATTTCAAGACAAACAAAAATACTATTATTGACGATATATTGAAATGTTATTCAAAAGCCGCTTAAACTTTAATTTTTAAGTACTTTTGATAAAAATTAACGAATGGACTTTTTGAAACACTTACATTCTGGTCTTAGATGGGTAGTACTGCTACTCTTAGTAATGGCTGTGGTGAATGCATTTAAGCGATGGAAATCAGGAGATAGTTATGGTGCTAAAGATAAAGTGCTAAACCTGTTCTCAATGATAACAGTGCACACGCAATTATTGATTGGTTTAATACTTTATTTCGCGGGTGACATGGGCGTGAAGATGTTCAAATATATGTCTGATAATGCCACCGCTAGATTCTTTGCTGTTGAACACATCACCATGATGATCTTAGCCATAGTTTTAATTACAGTTGGAAGAAAAAGAGCTCAAGCAAAATCTAAAGATTCTGCAAAACATAGATTAATTTTTATTTGGTATGTCATTGCCTTAATAATCATTTTAGCGGCAATTCCATGGCCATTCCTTTCAAAATTTAGCGGTAGTGGGTATTTCTAAGCAAATAATTGGTGGTATATCATTAATGCTTGTAAGCTTTTTATGGTCTTGCGATGACCCAGATGCTTATAAGGGACCTGATGGTAAAGAGAGTGGAAAAATCATCTATCAGAAGGAGTGTTTGCAATGTCATGGCGAGAGAGGTGATGATGGAAATGGAGGCGCGGCCAACTTGCAAAATAGTTTGTTGACTGAAGATGAAATGAAAGATGCCGTTAAGAAGGGTCGTGGAGAAATGCGTGCCGTTTCTCATCTGAACGAAGAACAAGTTCAGCTGGTTATTGACTACGTTCGAAACGAACTTAAAAAAAAAGACTAAGCAATAGCTTGGACGGAAATGCGCTGTATCATAGAGAATGTGTGTTGTGTCATGGCATTGATGGTACGCTCGAAAAAGGTGGAGCAATGCCTTTACCTAATTCATTAATTAGTAGAGATAGTATAGTGAGCCTTCTGCAGACTGGCAGAAATGACATGCCTATCTTTGATTATTTAAAACAAGATGAACTTAGTGCGATTGCAGATCATGTAATCAGCCTAAGAGACAAATAATATGGGAGACAAATTAATATCAACTACGCCAGAGGAAGAAACGTGTGTATTAGTTGGATTGATTACACAAAACGTTGATGAGGAGGAAACCAAGGAATACTTGGATGAATTGGAATTCCTTGCGCAGACTTCAGGCGCCATTACTATGAAGCGTTTTGTACAACGTTTGGACGTACCTCATGTCAAGACTTTCGTGGGTTCTGGTAAAATGAAAGAGATTGAGGACTACGTAAACGAACATGAAATTGACATGATCATTTTTGATGATGAGCTTAGCCCTTCCCAATTAAGAAACATAGAGCGCATCTTAAACAAAAAAATCCTGGACAGGAGCAACCTGATTCTGGACATCTTTGCCAGACATGCCCGTACCTCACATGCAAGAACGCAAGTTGAGCTGGCACAGTACCAATACTTACTCCCGCGTCTGACACGCATGTGGACTCACTTAGAGCGTCAAAAAGGGGGGATTGGAATGCGTGGACCAGGTGAAACGCAGATCGAAACAGATAGACGAATTATTCAGCAGAAGATCTCCCGTTTGAGAGAAAAACTGGATAAAATTGACAAACAAAAGGCGCAACAGAGAGGCAATAGAGGCCAGTTAGTTCGTGTTGCTTTGGTAGGATATACCAACGTAGGAAAATCGACCATCATGAATATGTTGAGCAAAAGTGATGTCTATGCCGACAACAAATTATTCGCTACCCTTGACACTACAGTACGCAAAGTCGTGATTCACAATTTACCTTTCCTACTGAGTGATACGGTTGGGTTTATTCGCAAACTACCGCATCAATTAATTGAGTCTTTTAAGTCGACTTTGGATGAGGTGCGCGAATCTGACATTTTGCTTCATGTAGTTGATATATCACATAAAAACTTTGAAGACCATTATAATGTGGTAAACAATACCTTAAACGATATAAAGGCGGCAGACAAACCAACTATTGTTGTTTTTAATAAAATTGATAGCTACAAATCAGAACGCATAGTGCATGATGAGGAGGGCAATGAGATTGAAGTGGAATGGACTTTAGATGACATGAAACAACACTGGGCAGCTCAGCTCAACGATAAAAAATGTGTCTTTATATCTGCCTTTGAGAAAGACAATATTGAGGAGTTTAGAGAGATGTTGTATGAAGATGTAAAGGAAATTTTTAAAGTACGCTATCCCTACAATAACTTCCTGTACTAGGAGAAACTTTGCAGATCACATAATTTTCTGTAAACGCCACCTAAATTATAAAGCTCGTCGTGTTTACCGCGCTCAACAATCTGACCTTGTTGCAGTACTAGAATTTCATCTGCATGCTTAATGGTGGATAACCTGTGTGCGATTACAAGAGATGTTCGGTTTTCCATTAGTTTTAATAACGCGTCCTGCACTAGTTTCTCGGATTCCGTATCAAGTGCAGATGTGGCCTCATCCAATATTAGAATATCTGGATTTCTGAGTACAGCTCTGGCAATGCTTATGCGTTGTTTCTGACCACCTGATAATTTGTTCCCTTTATCACCAATGTTTGTCTCATAGCCCAGTTCAAATTCCGAAATAAAATCATGCGCATTGGCTATTTTCGCTGCATTAATTACGGCTGAATCATCGACATCCTTTAGTCCAAACAATATGTTATTCTTAACAGTGTCATTAAACAGTATGGATTCCTGCGATACAATGCCCATTTTTGCCCTTAGATCTGCCATGGTGAAATCCTTAATATTTGTACCATCTATGGTGATTTCACCCTCAGTTGTATCATAAAAACGTGGTAGTAAATCAGCAGTTGTGGATTTACCACCACCCGACTCACCAACTAGGGCAATGCTCTGTCCTTTCTTTAGCTTGAAGTTAATACTTGATAGTACTTCAGCATCCGTATTTGGGTATTTAAACGAAACGTTTGTGTAGGCAATCTCATTTTCCAATCCACCAAATGGTATTGGATTAGGGGGATCTTGAATAGTATCAGGTGCATCCAGAATATTGTTAATCCTTTCAATAGACGCTAACCCTTTATTTACGTTACTAATGGAGGTCGCAACACCTTGCACAGGTCGTAACAACTGAGAAAATACAATAACAAAACCAATGAATGTATCACCTGTCATTGAATGATCTTGAAGCACAATTGTACCTCCAAAATATACAAGCGACACCATTACACAGGCTCCCATAAACTCGTTTAACGGAGATGCCAAATCTCTTTTTCTATAAGCTCTGTTTAACTGATACTTATACTTGGAGTTAATGTCCTCAAAATTGTTCTGAATACTCTGCTCAGCATTAAATGCCTTAATAATTCTTACACCAGATAAAGTCTCTTCTAGGGCAGATGACAGCAATCCCAAACGCTCTTGTGCTTTCTTAGACGATCGCTTTAAACTCTTCCCGATTCTTGAAATTATAAATGCACTTACGGGTAATAAAACAAGGGAAAACAAGGTAAGCTTAACCGAAATAAAAAACAGGGTGCTTAATGTCAAAATGATAGCGAGCGGCTCCCTAAATAGCAACTCTAGCGTTCCCATAATAGACACCTCAACTTCTTGCACATCATTCATTACACGCGCCTGAATGTCCCCTTTTCGTTCATCTGAAAAGTAGCCAAGTTCCATGTGCGTCAACTTACCATGGATATCATTGCGCAGGTCCATCACCACAGAGTTCCGAATATTTGCCAAATAAAACATTGCCAGATATCGGAATAAGTTTTTCATGAAAAAACAAATTAATATCGTTACACAGATATAGGCTAATGTTTCCAGCTTACCATGTTCTGCAATAAAATTGTAGACTTCATAATTATACTTGGCCTCCCAGTAATCTTGCAGTCCCATAGAACTTGAAGGCGCCGTAGGAATTTCTCCACCTCCATCCACAAAAATTAACTTGAGAAAGGGAATAAACAGCATCAAACTTAGCAGGTTAAACAGGACAAACAGAATGTTGTTTAAGATAACAAGGGCTACTTGACGCTTATAATTTTTTGTATATCGTAGTATTTTTAAAAAATCCCGCACAGATGCAAATATATACCTATTTCTCTTGGACAATAAAAGTTATCTTTGAACTATGGCAAGTATTCGACAAGAAAAAGTTTCCAATCTGGTAAAACAAGAGTTAAGTTCAATCTTTCAAAGAGAAACAAGAACTTTGTGCATGGGGGCGCTGGTTAGCGTAACAACTGTGAGAATTACACCTGACTTAAGTTTTGCAAGGGTCTATCTAAGCATTTTTGGACACAAGGATAAACAGGCTGTTTTTCAGAACATCAATGCCAACAATTCACTCATTAGAAGAAATTTAGCCCAGATTATTGGAAAACAAGTGCGTAAGGTTCCAGAATTAGTATTTGAAATAGATGATTCATTGGACTACGCGGAAAACATTGACAATCTACTTAAAAAGTAATTGAAGCTTTCTTTTTACATAGCAAGGCGATATGTCTTTAGTAAAAAGACACATAATGTAATTAATATAATTTCTGGGATTTCCGTATTTGGTATTGCTATTAGTACCATGGCAATGGTTGTTGTTCTCTCAGGATTCAACGGAATTGAACATGTGATTGAAGAAATGTACACCGCCTTTGATTCCGATATTAGAATTACGCCTTCTCGTGGAAAGACATTTTTTGTTGACGAGATTCCAAGAGAAAAAATTGCCAAAATAGACGGCGTTGAAGCTAGCTCACTTTTTATTGAGGAAACCACCATTCTTAAATCAGCAGAACAAAACTGGGTCTTGTCCAAAATGAAAGGCGTTGAAGATACCTATATTGAGATGAATGGCATTGACAATTTCATTAAAGACGGCGTGCCGGTTATCGAAAGAGAAGGGTATCCTTACGCTATTGCTGGCGCGGGGCTGCTAAGACGATTAGACACCTATGTATCGAGTAGGTCAGTTAAATACATTCATGTTGGTGGTTTGTTGGGTGATGAAAAACTAAGCAAACAAAAAGATGATGCACTAAACGAGATGCAACTCGGATTAAGCGCATCCTTTGAAGTTAACCCAAAATATGATGACAGTCACTTCTTAGTCCCACTATGGTATGCACAGGAAGTCTTGGGTTACGATAATGAGGTGAGTGGAATAGAACTGAGTATTTCGGATAATGTGGACGCCAGTGATCTAAAATCAGAGCTAGAGGGTGTCTTAGGCTCATCATTTAAAGTGCAGGATAAGGATGATCAAAACGCCTTGCTCTTTAATACACATAAAAGCGAAAAATGGATGACCTTTTTAATTCTATGTTTCATTTTTCTCCTCGCCACATTCAACATGATAGCCTCATTAACTATGTTGGTATTAGATAAACGAAAAGACATGTCAACCTTGCGTGCAATGGGAGCGGACAAACTCACAATTCGCAAAATATTCATTTATGAAGGGCTTCTCATCAACTTTTTAGGTGCTCTTTTAGGCATTGGTATTGGCTTAGCTATCACATTAGGACAAGCTCATTTTGGATGGGTAAGCATGGGAGGAAATTCCTTTGTGGAAGCCTTTCCTGTTAAAATTGTATGGATTGATTTATTGTGGATATTCGGCACTGTACTAGCCGTTGGCATTGTAACCACCTATATTCCCGTTAGGCTATTACTCAGAAAAAGTCTTAACTAAACTCGTGATGACCAAACTGTTCTGGTATTTCATCTAGAGCCTGTCTTACTTCATCCAACTCCATAGAAGTTACCAGTTTCAGTCGGTAATCTTTAAAATGAGGAATTCCTCTAAAATAGTTCGTATAATGACGCTTCATTTCAACTAAGCCAAGACGTTCACCCTTCCATTTTACGGACATTTCAAGGTGTTGTTTTGCGGCTTCCACACGCTCCTCTATACCAGGTAAAGCAAGATGTTCTCCAGTTTTGAAATAATGTTTGATTTCATTAAAAATCCATGGATAACCAATGCTTGCACGACCGATCATAATTCCGTCTACACCATATTTGTTTCTGTACTCAAGTGCCTTTTCAGGCGAGTCAACATCTCCATTGCCGAATACAGGTATATGCATTCTTGGATTGTTCTTTACCTCTGATATTAGTGTCCAGTCGGCTTCACCCTTGTACATTTGTTTTCTTGTTCTGCCGTGAATAGAGATAGCTTTTATTCCCACATCCTGCAGTCTTTCAGCTACTTCTAGGATATATTTAGTATCCTCATCCCAGCCTAATCTTGTCTTAACAGTCACTGGCAAATCCGTTGATTCGACCACTTTTTTGGTCATCTCTACCATTTTTGGAATGTCTTGCAAAATGCCTGCGCCTGCACCCTTACATGCTACCTTTTTAACTGGGCAACCATAATTAATGTCAATGATATCAGGATTAGCTTGAGCCGTAATTTCCGTTGCTTCCATCATTGAGGTAATCTCATTTCCAAAAATTTGGATTCCGATTGGACGCTCGTATTCAAAAATATCTAGTTTTTGGACACTTTTGGCAGCATCTCTTATCAATCCTTCACTTGAAATAAACTCAGTAAACATAAGATCTGCACCAAACTTTTTACATAAAGCTCTGAAGGGAGGATCTGATACATCTTCCATTGGCGCAAGAATCAATGGGAACTCACCCACCTCAATATTTCCTATCTTTACCACGCTGCAAAAGTAAGCAACTAATATGAAATCTGCATTCTTTCAAGATCTTAGTCCATGGCATAAATTACTTATGCTTTTTGTATTCATGTTTATGTCTACAGTGCTATTTGTGTTGCTGGCAGGCGAATTATCACAGGCAATATGGGGCATAGATTTAGCACAAACAGATTTTGACAAACTCGAAGAGTCTCAATTTGCAGATCACCGTAATGCGAATGTGTTAAGCACATTTTTGTTTCAAGTAGGCGCTTTTTTACTGAGCACCCTTGCCTTTTTCCAATATGCAGAAGCGTCTATATCTAAACGGATTGGCATTGGAAAAGGTATCATGCGCGGTATGGACTGGGTATTGGTCGTAATCATTGGTGCTTTGCTTG
The DNA here is from genome assembly GCA_964230215.1 of Flavobacteriales bacterium. Classification (GTDB taxonomy): domain Bacteria; phylum Bacteroidota; class Bacteroidia; order Flavobacteriales_D; family JAUILH01; genus JAUILH01. The sequence continues at coordinate 1,042,372 of CAXRGQ010000007.1, read as the reverse complement.
CCTTTGGAGCGATATTTATTAGCAGTCTAAGCAGTGATGTGATGGCCTTGTTACCCGGATTAAATGAGATGGCGGAGAGTGCTAGTGAGGATTATAATTCTAAGACGGGCTTTATGCTGAGCGGGGGCTTAAGTGCGGCCGCATTAAATGTTTTAGTAATTGGAATTATTGCTCCATTGTGTGAGGAGTTTTTCTACCGATCTGGCGTGCAGGGGTACTTGCTTAAAATAAGCAGAAAGCCATGGCATGCAATTGTAGTTACCGCCATAGTATTTGCCATCATGCATTTTGAATTCACTGGCTTTATTACACGCTTTACACTAGGCTTGGTTTTAGGCTGGGTTTATTACAAGTCGGGTTCTATTTGGCCAAGTGTTATAATTCATGCAGGCATAAATACAGTACAGATTATACTAGAGTATATTCAGCATTCTGAGTACGGACTTGCTGAGTGGATAAAAATAATGCCCGCTGCGTGTACACTGCTAGCGGGCATTAGTCTTTATGTATTATACCGGTCGTTTAAGACGCGATAATTACTTCTCTTGCTCTGATGAGTATAGGATTAGTTTAATGTCAATCTCCTGCATCATCTTTTTCAGACGTTTGATTTGACCAACATCCACATTGCTTTTATCAATCTTAAGCGTAAATGTGATGTCTTCCATTTTCTCGTCCATCTCACCCTGCTTATTGATTAGCTTATCTTTAAGCTTAACGATTTCGTCCACTACGTTTCCGTTAATCTCATAGCGAATATTTGACTTACCACCATCGCCTAATGTTCCAATATATACATAGGCAATTTTAGATCTATCTTCAACCTGATCGTAATACTTAGTTGTAGGCACCACATACTTTACTTTAGCTGGGTTTTCTCTAACAACGGTAGTTACCATGAAGAAGAATAATAGCATGAATACGATATCTGGCAATGAAGCTGTAGATATCGGCGGTAATCCTTTCTTTTGTTTCTTTCCGAATTTTGCCATAATTCAACTATTAATAATTTACGTCCTCAATCTTATCAGCATAATCAATGATTTTTGCTGGAGGATATAGCATTTCTACTATCTTAAGTTCCTTCTTGTATTTCTCTTCATTTGGTATACCACCTTCAGAGTTTCCGAACTTCATATCTTCATACTTCAATCCCCATGTAGACTCACAGAAATCATTTAATACCTTACTTTTTGCTGCTTGAATAATATCCAAAACCTTAAGGTAGAATCCATACGTGGTTTCATCATCGGTTTCGAACTTAATACTTGCCGCATCCGGTAATTCGTAATACGTTCCTATTTCATCTAGAACCATTTGTTTGTCTTCCCATCTGTCTACCATAAACTGGAAGAAATCAGGCTCCATATCGTAGCTTAATGCAGAGTTTAACTGCTCTTTCCACTTCTCTACTTCTTGCTTGATAGTATCTGTAGTAACTTCCCACCTTACCGGGAAATCTGTTTTACCATCTCCATCGATATCATCCTCAGAAAGACCGCGTGCTCTTGTATGGCTATCATAAAACTTGATTACCATATCATAGATGATGTCTGCTTCTTCCGGCTCATATACTTCACCTTCAATCAATAACTGATTTCTTGCGTTGGCCTTAATTTTTAAGATATCTCTAGGAAGCACCTTAACCTTAATTATCTGGTCGTCATCATTCTTCTCAACTTTCTTAGGCACCACCGTCTTCACCCCTTTCTCGGGCACGTTAATTGTTGTCGTAACAAGAAAGAACACGAGTAATAGGAACGCGATATCGGCCATAGAGCCGGCATTTATTTCTGGTATTTCTCTTTTACCCATTTCTTACTGTTTTACTTTCTTGCTTTCGCAATTGAATTGTATAAAGACAAGCCTATAGTAGTAACCGTCGCAATAACTACAAGTACCAATGCTGCTAGAATACTTCCACCTGCATCTTTCTGCTCGTAATCGGCTACTTCCTTATATAGACCATCGCCTGACGTTCCTTCTGCTAAATCTAGGTACTCTTTTGATAATGGCTCAAAGAACGATCCTTCCATCGCATAAGAGATTACAATTATCAACACAAGTCCACCAAATATTGCTAATGGCTTAATAGCTTTCTTAGGCTCGTTTAGTAACATAGTTAAACCAAATCCTAGCATTAACCCGAAACAGATTAACACAACCAGAATTGACATCCCTATGGAAGAGCCGATAATGCCTTCATCATAAAAGCTTCCCTCTAGCATGGTTCTAGTTTCTCCACCTTCAAGTATAAGTGTGTAGATGTCGTCTACCTCAGGCTGACCTGTTTCCATAACTTCATATGGATGATTATCATAAACTAAGTATTCGCCTGATGCTACAAGCTCTGCTTCATTATCTTCAGCACGAAGGTTCTTTTTCTTGTAGAATACACCTTCTTCATAAACGATAGGCGCGTTTAGATCTTGTTTAGCCCAAAACGCTTCAACTTTCTTACCATCTACGTCATCACCAAATTTGTACTTGTTACCATCTGTAAAAATCAAAGCAAACAGAATGATACCCGCTACGAATATGACAATCTTCAAGCCTTGAGTAGCCATATTTAGAATTCTACTTCCAGCCACTGGAGACTTAATTCCAACAAAATGCACCACTGCTGGAATTACGATAAGTGCCACGTAGAATATCACAGACGCGATAGGATCAACGCCAAACGTGAGTATGTCTATTATTACATTTAATATATCCGTCATAATTTCTTAGTGTTTGGTTTTATTAAACATTCAACCAAAAATTCTTTGCTGGATTATTTACCAGCTTTGTGTCTGATTAATAAATCAACTAGAGAGATAGATGCATCTTCCATTTGATTTACCATTCCATCAATTTTACTTACAATGTAATTGTAGAAAATCTGAAGAATAATCGCTACAATAAGACCGAATACCGTTGTAAGAAGGGCTACTTTAATACCTTTCGCAACTTCAGTTACTTCAATCTCACCTTGACTAACGATAGTATCGAAGGCCTGGATCATACCGATTACCGTACCCATGAATCCAAGCATTGGTGCAAGAGCGATAAACAGTGCAATCCATGGAAGACCTTTCTCTAAAAGTCCCATCTGAACACCACCGTAAGCGATAACTGACTTCTCTGCTTGTTCTACACCTTCATCCATTCTATCTAATCCTTGGTAGAAGATAGATGCAACTGGACCTCTAGTATTTCTACAAACTTCTTTAGCCGCTTCAACACCACCTGACTGCAATGCAGACTCGATATCATTTAAAAGCTTCTCACTGTTAGTAGTTGCCATGTTAAGGTATACAATACGCTCTATACATAGCGCCAAACCTAAAATTAATGCAAGTAATACAATCCCCATAAAGACAGGGCCACCATCAATAAATTTCTCTTTTAATGATTGCATCTGATCAGCAGAACCTGGCGCTTCTTCGCCTTCTGCTCCATCCTCTGAAGTTCCTTGCTCTTCTTCTGTCGCACCATCACCTGTTTCACCCGCTTGTGCCAACAGATTGTCTGTTGATGCCTCTGCAAGTAGATACTGTGGTGCATTAGTATCTGTTGTGTTTAGTGTGCTAGCGTTAGCTCCTCCTAAGGTTAAAAAACCTGCCACTGCAATTGAAGTCAGTATTCTTTTCATGATTAATTAATTGGTTTGCAAACTTCTATATTTGATTTTTAAATTAATTCCTTCCTGCGGAGAGAGAGGGATTCGAACCCTCGGTACCCGGATAGGGTACACACGCTTTCCAGGCGTGCCTGTTCGACCACTCCAGCACCTCTCCTCTCTCGTTATTATCACTTAACCGACAGTTTGCTTCAAATCGGTTTCATGATAATAAGTCGCCAAATTACAAAAAATTCTATTATACAAACTATCGATTTGACAATCTTATTATTCATTTCATATTAGATTGACTGAATAGTGCCATATATTGATTTTATGGCTATAAATGTTTGTTTAATTGCTGAGTTCCCCAGCAACATTTTTAGGAAATATCTCTTTGAAGGAATCAGGGTGCTTACCTAATATATACATGGCCTTGGTTATAGCCGATTCTAAGGTCATGTCTTTGCCACTGATTACACCTACTTCATTGAGAAACTTACTCGTTTCGTATGAGCCTTGCTTCACACTTCCTCTAAGACACTGTGTTATATTTACTATGTGTTTCCCAGCATCAATTGCACGCTTTATTGCGTTTTCTATTCCCTCGTTCATGGGCATGTTGCCTGACCCATATGTTAAGAGAACAATAACTTTTAATTCTGACGATAATAAGACACCATCAACATAAGATTGATGAATGCCGGGGTACATATGAATCACTCCAACATCAGCAATAAAATCTGTAAATACTTCTAAAGGCTTAGATTTCCTCTCGGCTATCGCTGAATAATTATAATTGATATCGATACCGGCCTCTGCCAAAATTGGATAATTGGGCGAATCAAATGCCTCAAAATGGGTTGCAGATATTTTCGCGGTCCGGTTGCCGCGATATAAACTGTATTCAAAATAAATGGCCACTTCTGGAACTACTGCTTGTCCATTTTCTTTTGCGGCAGCGATTTCAATAGCCGTAATGAGGTTTTCTTTTCCATCTGTCCGAACTACCCCAATAGGCAGCTGAGACCCCGTTAAGATTACTGGTTTGCTTAGGTTAGACAACATAAAACTTAATGCAGATGCTGTATAGGCCATAGTATCGGAACCATGCAGAATCACAAAACCATCGTAATTATCGTAGGCATCCTGAATCATTACGGCAAGTTTTGTCCAAATCTCGGGCGACATGTTAGACGAATCTATAGGCTCTTGAAAAGATACCGTGTCAATATGATAATTAAACTTGTTTAGCTCAGGTATCTCTGCAATTAAGTGATCGAAATTGAAAGGCTTCAACAGGCCCGACTCAGGCTCTTGGATCATACCAATAGTTCCTCCTGTATAAATTAATAGGATGCGTGACGAATTCATAGTAGTTCAAATAATTGCTTAGCGTTTATAGTGGTAATCTCTGAAAGCCTATCTAGTGACATTTGTTTAACATCTGCCACTTTTTGTGCGATTTCTATTATATATGATGGCTCATTACGCTTTCCTCTATATGGAGTTGGTGCTAAATAAGGGGCATCCGTTTCTAAAATTATCCTGTCATCCGGAATATTAGGTATCACTATGTCCATTCCACTATTCTTAAAGGTTGAAACGCCACCCAAACCAAAGTAAAAATTGGGGTATTTACTTATAATGGTATTGAGGACTTCATTATTCCCCGTGAAGCAGTGAAACACTCCACGAATTTTAGAACTGTCAAAGTTATCCATTACCTCAAATATTTCTAGAAACGAATCGCGTGCATGTATCACAAATGGTAATTCGAATTCTATTGACCATTCAATCTGTTTGGCGAAGGCTTCTTTTTGAATATCAAGCGTAGATTTATCCCAATACAAGTCGATACCAATTTCCCCGACAGCCACAAAATCAGAGGTATTCGATTTCAACAACTCATACACATTAGTCAACTCGTCTTGATAGGAATCTGGTTTTACTGAACAAGGGTGCAATCCCATCATAGCATAACAGAAGTCCGGATATTCATCTTTTAACTGCATCATTCCCTCGATACTCTCCCCATCAATATTTGGCATAAGGATTTTCCCTACCCCCTTTTCTTTCGACCTCTGTAACATCTCCGTTCTGTCCTCATCAAACTGCTCTGCATATATGTGCGAATGCGTATCTATAATCATTGGCCTTGTTTCATTAATTTTATTTCCTTTGACAAAGAAATGGATAATCCATCAAAAATACTGATAATACGTTTTAGTTCCATTGGAGACATAGTTCTAACAAGTCCTGTTATTAGATGTTTGAAGCAGCAAACCAATGCTGAGATTCATTTCTTGTGCAAATCATCATTTAAGCAACATCTTGAACATAACCCATATATAGACAGATTGTGGTGCATAGACAACTCGGTGAATGAGATAATTAGTGAGCTGCAAGCCGAATCCTTTGACTTTGTCGTTGATCTGCACAACAATATTAGAAGTCAGCAGATTAAAAAAAGTATTTCGGCACCCTCATCAAGCTTAAAAAAGCACAATATTGAAAAATGGATATTTGTAAATCTAGGTATCGATAAGCTACCTGATGAACACATAGTTGATCGCTATTTGAACACCGTAGAGTCATTAGGTGTTAAAAATGATTCTCAAGGACTGGATTACTTTTACGAAAAGTCGGCTGAGCTGTCTAAACCCCAAGATCCCTATGTGGCTGCAGTTATAGGTGGTCAGCATGACGGAAAGCGACTTCCCGCTGAGAAGTGGATTGAGATTGGCTCACTTCTTAAGTTGCCACTCGTACTGCTTGGTGGAAACGAAGACCTGAATATGGCGAACGAAATTACATCCAAGTTGAGCAATGCCGTGTCCTATGCGGGTAAATGTGGCTTTTTCGAATCCACTCAGCTTATTGAGGGCAGTGAGTGTGTAATTAGCAACGATACCGGCCTAATGCATGTGGCGTCAGCTCTAAAGAAAAACGTAATATCTGTGTGGGGGCAAACCAGTCCAAGACTCGGTATGTACCCCTATATGGCTGGTGAACATTCAAGAATTTTCGAACCGACAAACAAGAGAACACTGAGTAAACTAGGTAATAAGAAAACGCGTATTCATGCGATGAGCAGTATTGACTCAAACGCAATTGCGGACTACATCAACTCAATTATATAACCGGCGGAACAAACAGTGCTTTTAACTCCGTTGCTTCATCTGGCTTCATTTTTCCAGCTAAAATAAGGGCCAACTGTTTTCTTCTAAGTGCCGCTTGAAATCTCTGCTGCTCTTCTTCTGATTCGGGGATCGTTTTAGGTACTTCAATTGGTGATCCATGTTGATCTACTGCAACAAAGTTAAATATCGCCTGATTAGATAAGCGTCTTTTACCTGAAACGCGGTCTTCCACAAAAACATCTACTACAACCTCCATTGAGCTGGTAAATGATCTGGACACTTTAGCTTCTAAGGTAACAATTGCACCTAGCGGAATAGGCCATTTAAAGGAAACATTATTCACGCTAGCGGTAACCGTTACCCTTTTACATTGTCTATGTGCGGATACGCTTGCAATCTCGTCCATCCATGCCATCAAGGTGCCTCCGAAGAGATTGTTAAGCATGTTAGTATCATTGGGTAGTACAAGGTGTGTAGATATGGCTAGTGTGTCTATTGCTTTTATTTCCTTCATTCCTTTTTTTCGGCAAAGATACGCTTGCTTTACATGTAAGTGACAAAAAAATAATTCTATGCTGTACATTTGCCCCAATGAACTATTACGCCATACTCTCTTTGCACATCATTTTTGTGGTGTCGTGGTTTGCTGCACTATTCTATATAGTACGACTATTTATTTACCATGCAGAAGCCAATGAGATGGACGAGCCCCAGCGCAGTATCCTACAAAACCAATACAAGGTAATGGAGAAACGCTTATGGTATATTATTGGATGGCCAGCCATGATATTGACGACCATTTTTGGTGTGTGGATGTTGATTAAACAGCCCTATTTATTGGAGCAGCCATTTATGCATGTCAAGCTAGGATTGGTATTTGGATTGATTCTATATCATATTTCATGCGAACGTATGTTACGTAAATTCAAGAATGACATCATCACCTTAAGTTCTTTTAAATTACGACTTTGGAATGAGGTAGCGACGATATTTTTAGTTGCCATAGTATTCACAGTTGTTATGAAGCACAGTATGAATTGGCTCTGGGGCGTAGTTGGGTTTCTTCTTACGGGGATAGCACTAATGATTGCTGTGAAAATGTATAAGAAGGCTCGTGATAAAAAATCCTAACATTTAAAGGATATCACAAACTTAGCACCTTCTGTTATTTCTTCAACCTTTGCCTCTCCATCCAACTGTTCGGATAAAGATTTAACTAACTCAAACCCCAGCGTATCTTGTGGCTCAGTGAATTCATTTGAATCAAATCCACCTCCATTATCCATAATTGTAAGGATTGCTTGATCTGCCATATCCTTTTTTAAACTAATCGAAATTGTTGGATGCTCCTGGTTATTATTAAAGGCATGTTTAAGAGAGTTGGTCAGCAATTCATTAACTATCAGACCAACAGGTACAAGCTTTTCTAAATCGAGTGCAACATCATCTAAATCATGCTCAAGCTCAATGGATTCAGACATATCATAAGCCAATTTTAGGTTTACACTTAAATCAGTTATGTAATTTCTAGCACTAATGTGAGACAGGCTTTCAGAGTTATATAGCTGCTCATGGATCATTGCCATGGCCATAATTCTATTCTGGCTATTCTGTATGACACTTATGGCTTCATTATCCTCAACGGTATTCGATTGCAACCTCAACAGACTAATTATAATCTGCATGTTGTTTTTTACCCTGTGGTGGACCTCTTTTAAAAGGACGTCTTTTTCAAGATTCTGCTCCTTTAATAAATCTATAGCTCGTCTTAACTCATTGGTGCGTTCTTCAACCAAGATCTTTAATTGCGCTCGATTACTCTTAACCTGGTCATTCCACTGTGCCTCTTGTAGTTTCGCGCCAAGAATGTTGGACAATGATGCAAACAAGCTTAAATGTTCACTTGTATATCTATTCTCTTCCTTGCTTGTGGAGTGAAAGACAGCTATGAGTTTATCATTTATGATTATGGGAAATGCAATAGCTGATTTTGCAGACTCATAACTAGCATTTAGCTGTATGAAGTCATCTTCATTTTTCGCTATTACGGGAGATTTGGTGTGCATAACGATAGCTACCAATTTATCTACTTCTCCTTGTGTTGCGAAGGGCATGTCAACATCAGAGGCTTGGTTATCTTTAGACTGATATGCTTGTAAAACCATATTGCCATCATTATCTAAACTATATAATGACGTGTTATCCCATGACATTGCATGGTACAAGTTACGCACTACTGCCCACGAGATAGCACCAACAGTATGTTTAGTAAGAAGCGCCGTTCCAAAAGAGTGTACAACCGATAATTGTGTTTCCTTTCGCAGCAGTGTTTTAATTCTGTCTGATAAGAAATTGAGACGCCGATTTAAATGTTTTGATTCCCTTGCTCTGAGTTCATTTAGAGCTGTCCTGACTGTTTGTGGTTCTTCTGAAGAGTTTGCCAAAGATTCCAATTCCTCATCGGATAAGAGGTCTATAGCTTTACTGTTCATTATTTCTTTAATATCCAGGTGGAGTTTCCTTTTTCAGACAATAAGCGCTTAACTCCTGCTGCTTCATCCTTGTTTGCAAAGCTTTGAACACATACTCTTTGCAGACCTCCTACGGTATCTAAGACATAGCTATTATAGCCTTGTGCCTTAAAATAACTTACCTGCGATATGGCATTTTCAGATTTCGAGAAACAGCCAGCTATAATATGATATGAGCCAGTAATGCTTGTGATTACTTCAACATCAGCTTCTTGTTTTTTTGTGCCTAGCCCTTTAACCGGAATCTCTACAACACTGCCATCAGTTTCTAAACTAAATGACTTTATCTCATCATTAATGTCAATTTCGAGCTTATGAGAAGCATCAACATTATTACTTCTCGCTGAATAACCCAGTGAAGATCTTGATTCTGATTTTGAAGAGAATGGATTAAAGTCGGCCACGGTCACATAACCTCTATCTATTGCGTTGGTTTTTGCAGGAATCCAATATGAATAAAATGCAATTGGCAACATGCACGCGGCAGCAATAGCCCATTTATAAGCGTTAGACTTCTTTCTCTCTTCTACTTTAACTTCCTCAGCACCTTTTTCTATTGGTACAATTTTTTCCTCTTGTCTTACCTTAACTAAAATAGGCTCAAGCACTAAATCAGGCAGACCGTAGGAATGAAGGTTTAAAAAGGAGTTCGAATCAGCCTTAAAGCGCCATCTTTTATTTGAATCTAAATAAAGAATGCCTACCCCATCAATTTGGAGTCTCCCATTTTTATCCATCACAGATTTCCATGAGATAATTTCCTGACGGATAGCCGTAACTGCATCTGCATAGGAAATTCCGTCTACTTGCTGCATCCAACTAGCGAGTAATCCGTCATTGGTTTTAAGGTTTGCATTAAAGCTCAACTCTTTAGCTGCTGGTACAATTCTATTAGAGTTGCTATCCAACATGCTTCCTTTATAGTTGCACACAAATCCACCAAAATCTGGTACGATTACACAATCGTGTTCAAGAAGTAATTCCTTAATATGTGATGCTAATTCCATCTATTACAAATGTAACTATTACCCTTAAAATATGCTAAAGTAATTTCAGCACTTTATTTAAATCCTCAGGCGTATCAATATTTGGCGTTTCGCGATCGGTCTCAACAGCATGAATTTCATAGCCTGCCTCCAGCCACCTTAATTGCTCTAGTGCTTCTGCCAATTCCAATTTAGAAGGCGGAAGTTTAGACAATTCAATTAAAACATCTCGCTTGTAAGCATACAAACCTAGGTGCTTATAGAACTTTGTCTTAGTAAGCCAGTCATCAACATCTGCATCTCTCACAAATGGCACTGCCTGACGACTAAAATATAAGGCTCTGCTTCCAGCCATAACCGCCTTTACGCGATTAGGATTTGTTACGTCCTCTTTTTCAGTAATCGCTTTCACCATGGTGCCAATATCATGGCCATTTCTCATTAAATGCATGAGCTGGTTTAATTGCGAAGGGTCTAAAAATGGTTCGTCTCCCTGAACATTAAATATTATGTCTGCGTCCATGTCATTAGCGAGCTCTGCACACCTATCTGTTCCGCTTTGATGCGATTTATCTGTCATTGCAACCTTAATACCCTTGGATTTACAGTGCTCAAATATCCTGTCATCATCCGTGGCAACCACAGCATCATCCAAATCAGATGCAAGACATTGATTGTAAACTCTTGAAATCATCGACTGACCGGCAATATCAATCAATGGTTTACCTGGAAACCTAGAGGATGCATATCGAGCTGGGATAATGGCTACAAACTTCATTACCTCAAAGTTATGATTATACCTGATATACTAATGCATTAATATTCATTCCTGCACCTACAGAGGCAAACATCAAACAATCTCCGCTTGATATTGTATGACCCTCTAGCTCACCTCTAATTATTAAATCATACAATGTTGGAATGGTTGCAACTGAGCTATTACCCAAACGCGCAATGGTCATAGGCATAATGTCTTCTGGTACATTTTTTATACCATAGGCTCTATAAAACCTTTTTATAATAGCCTCATCCATTTTTTCATTTGCCTGATGAATTAAAATTTTGCTCAGGTCTTCAATGGATTTGCCACTTTTGTCAAGGCAATCTTTCATAGCTGCAGGTACTTGACCAAGTGCATATTCATAAATTTTTCGCCCTTGCATTTTCACATATCTGGTTGTATTATCATTAAAGCGATTGAAACTAGGCCCCATTCCTAAATAATCCAACTCATCTTCCGTATGAGACAATGCACCAAATGCAAGCACACCTTTATCCGAATCATGATGTTCCAATACTGTTGCGCCTGCACCATCTGCAAATATCATTGTATCTCTATCATATGGATCTAAAACTCTTGATAGAACTTCCGACCCAATTATCAAACAACGCTTATAAAACCCTCCAGAGATAAACATATGTGCATGTATCATTGCCTGCAGCCAACCTGGGCATCCAAATATAATGTCGTGAGCCACACACTTAGGATTTTTAATCCCTAAATGATGTTTAACTCTAGCCGCAATACTTGGCATTATATCCGTTTGATTAGTTCCTGTAATTACATCCCCAAAATTGTGTGCAACTACTATGGAGTCTATTGTCTCGGGATCAATGTCAGCATTGAGAATAGCTTTATGAGCAGCGATAAATGCAATTTTAGAATTAAGCTCGTCTTCCGAAACGTATCTCCTACTTTGGATTCCAGTAATTTCCTCAAACTTATTGATAACAGTGGCATTATCTCCGGGCACCCTTTTACCGTCCTCCATAAAAAAAGGGTTTTCGCTAAAACTTGTATTCGTTACTTCATTAGATGGAATGTAACTTCCAGAACCTTTAATTATCGTGCCCATTATTATCTGTTTTGACAGTAAAATTACGGGTATTCTACTCATCTAAAAATCAAAGAATCTAGAGAATTACAAGAGTCAAATTAAATGATTTGTACGCAACAGACTGATTATAAAACCTCTAACTAGTCTGTATTTACATGTAGCAAATGCTAAAAACTAAGCGTTAGCTGACCAATAAATGTTCTAGGAGCACCAATATCTCCTGGTCTTCCAGCGTATTCACGATTCAACGCATTATTCATAAGGAAGGCCATTTTGAATTGCTCATTTATCTGGTAGCTAGTTCTAAAATCGAAGACTAAATCTCCTCTATTATTGCGCTCTCTGTAAGCCGGTAAACCGGGTAAAACTTGATCTCCCAGAGCAATTGGAAATCCATTAAAGTCTATCACCAAATTCAAAAACGTTTCATCAATGTTAGACATAAAACTATTGTATCTAGAACTCACCCCAAACGACCATTTTTTGTAATCTAATTGAACATCTCCTTTAACTAGGTGACGATATCTGTACTTCAACATATTTGTTGTTGTATCTGAAAAAGTAGATAAATATGCCGAATCACTATTAAGTGTTATTGGATTCATATATGTGTATCCAGCGAATACGGTTAGACTTAATTCGTCATTCAGCTGACCTTGTCCCGTAAGCGAAATATCCACACCTGTAATCCTTGCATTTTCAGCATTTCTCGCCTGAAAACCAATCATGTCATAGAGATAATTCGGAGCGTTAGGATCAGATAATTGTGGCACAACGCCCTCAGGGATATACTCATCGAATGTAAACTCAATCATGTTTTGATATTCGGTCCAAAATGCTGCAACATCCACATAACCTCTCCATTTGCCGAGTTTTACACCCTGCTTAAATCCAATTTCTGCACTCCAACCTCTCTCTGGTTGCAGACTGGCATTCGGAAATATGGAAACACTTCCAAGATTTGTGGCTGCATATTTTTCCGCTACACTAGGGAAGCGGTAACCCTGCCCCCAACTTGCTCTAAGTATAGAGTGCTCTCTTAGTTTATATGTAAGACCTGATCTAAATACTGGTTGCACTGGAATTGTGCTTCCTCCAATCTCATATTTTGTTTCGGCCGTATCCAGTTTAAAATACTCAAATCTAAGCCCGGCATTAAAGTTAAATCTGCGCCATTTTTTATCTACTTGAGCAAATGCACCAATATTCTTACCATCATGATCTCCATACAAATCAGCTACAATAATATTACGATAAGCACTAAACCCAGCAGTTATGTTCATATCAAGCGAATCAAAGAACTTTTGATACTGATATTCGCCATAGTATAAATCAGCTCTAGCGCCCCTTCCTTGATTATTAATATTGTTGGTTCTGAACCATCTCGTTCGCGCGTTATGCTGACCACCATTTTTAGAGAAATATGAAATAAATGGGTCCACATTCGTACGCCATCCATCTTGAAATGTCAAAGTTGTAGATTCGCTATTCGGATCAGCTCCTCCAGACGGCGAATATCCCAATGAATCGTTTTCCCATAAGACAAACAAGCCAGTTCTGGCAAACTGTGAATTGAAGTTTACGCCATAGCTCAGTCCTTCCACTTTTTTAGAACGGTATCGTGTATTTGCGTTTAATCTGAATCGCTCTTCATCTTCACCTTGTCTATAGCCAGTAGATGAAAGCATATTCCCTCCAACAACCAAATCAAAGTTATCCTTGATTTTACGCATGTGGTAGAAATTCCCACCTATATAATAGGGGTTGCTGTTCCACCATCTTAATGATTCCCTCTTAGGATTATCGAAATACCCGTGGTGCATATTTACTCTTGTCTCTGGTTTATTACGAGGATATTTTGTACGAATATTAATAACTCCATTCAAAGCAGATGACCCATATAATACGGATGAGGCACCTTTAATAATCTCGATTTGTTCGATATTTTCGACTGGCAAAGCATTCCATTTCACATCACCTGCATCCGCAGATAACATGGGTAATTCATCAACTAAGACTAATACTCTACTTCCCGCTCCGTACGCAAATCCACTACCGCCTCTAATGCTTACTTGGCCATCCTGAACAGTTAAGCCAGGAACTTGCTCTATTATTTGCTCGCAATCAATGGTCGCTTTATTTTCAATTAGACTTGGCTTAATGATATTCATTGAAACGCTCACTTCTTCAATACTCTGCTCAAATCGACCAGCGGCCACCACAACTTCTTCCAGTTGATCAGGTTTCAACTTAAAGTTAAACTCAGCATTTCCTGTAACCACAATAATGGTATCCAATGATTCATAGCCAATCATCTTAACGGTGATATGTTGAGACCCTTTTTTAACTTCAATACTATATGCACCATCAAAATCAGCCCTAATCGCATTACCATTCTCCACCAAAATTGCAGCCGTTGGAAGCAACTCATTTGTACTAATATCCAGTACCTTACCTGTCAGCTTGTACGATTGGGCAATTGAAAATAATGATGTAAAAAAACAGCAGAACGTAAATAGTTTCATATCTGAGGTATTAAAATTGCGGTGGATTAAATTAACATTAAAAATTGGTTATTTCTCAGAAAATCGACGAATTAGTGTATGATATCGCTGTAACTCAATTAGGAGGTATTGGGGTGTATCATGCGAAAACATTAATAAACTACTTTGATGGAGCACGAAATGTTTTTGACGCTACTATTTCGGATTTAAAAAAAATAGACGGCATAGGTCCTTATGCTAGTTCAAAGCTTATTGAATCCAGAAATGCCGCTTTGGATTTTGCTTACAAGGAGTTGGAGTTTATCAAAGCAAACGGCATTAATATTCACACCATCGACAGCAGTTCATACCCAGAAAGACTGAAAGAGTGTATTGATGCACCAATTGTTCTTTATACTAAGGGGCAATCTAACTTTAACAAGGATTATATGATTGCAATCGTCGGAACCCGATCTGTTAGTCAATACGGTATAGATATATGCAAAAAATTAGTGAAAGACCTGTCAGAACTCAATGTGGGCATTGTTAGTGGCCTTGCTTATGGGGTGGATATATGTGCCCACAAATCATGTATTGAACAGCAAATACCAACTTATGCCGTTTTGGGGCATGGCTTAGATAGAATTTATCCAGCCAGTCATAAACGTTATGTCCCAGACATTATAAATAACGGTGCAATTATTACAGAGTTCCCAACCGGCAATATTCCTGATAAATCTAACTTCCCGAAAAGAAATAGAATTGTTGCGGGTATGTGCGACATAACCATTGTTGTTGAAAGTGGGGAAAAAGGGGGTAGTTTAATCACAGCATATATCGCGAATGACTATAATCGAGAAGTATTTGCATTCCCTGGCAGGACAAATGATTATGCCAGCAAGGGATGTAACAAATTAATCAAGTTGAATCGTGCACATTTAATTGAGTCTGCAGATGACATCATTGATCTACTTGGTTGGAATAGGACAAAAGCCACACCAATCAAGCAAAATCCAATCGACACCTCATCGCTTTCTGAAAGCCAAAAACTGATTTGCGCACAACTATTAAATGCGGGGAAAGTCAAACTGGATGATCTCGCAAGCAAAACAAGTTTAAATGTCTCGTCACTATTGGTCGAATTGCTCAACTTAGAACTTCAAAATATAGTGAAAAGCTATCCGGGTAAATTCTACTCGCTAGACTAGGTAAATGCTTTGATTAAACAACATATCAGAAAGCCTTGTAAGAATCCAATGATAATTAATTTACATAAGTATAAAAACAATCGTTTTTTATATACATTTGTTCGTATTACTTAGTGTTAATTTATAATTATAATAATGTCACAATTTCAAGAAAAAATTGATGCTTTCATGGACAAGGTTAAAGCCAAGCATGGCCATGAAACAGAGTTCATACAGGCTGTACATGAGGTAGCAGAGGCGGTTATTCCTTACATGGAAGAAAATCCTAAATATAAAAAGGCAAAAATCCTTGAAAGAATAATTGAGCCAGAACGCACAATTATATTCAGAGTTCCATGGATAGACGATAGCGGTGAAATGCAGGTAAACATTGGTTACCGCGTTGAGTTTAACTCAGCGATTGGACCTTATAAAGGAGGTCTTCGTTTTCACCCAAGCGTTAACTTATCAATTTTAAAGTTTCTTGGATTTGAGCAGATTTTCAAAAACTCGTTAACTACTCTGCCTATGGGTGGAGGAAAAGGTGGATCAGATTTTAACCCAAAAGGAAAGTCAGACAATGAAGTAATGCGTTTTTGTCAATCATTTATGACAGAATTATCTAGACACATTGGCCCTGACACAGATGTACCTGCTGGAGATATCGGTGTAGGTGGAAGAGAGATTGGATACATGTTCGGTCAATATAAAAGATTAAGAAATGAGTTTACAGGTGTATTAACAGGAAAAGGAAGAAACTGGGGTGGATCTCTAATTCGTCCAGAGGCAACAGGCTATGGTACTGTTTACTTTGCTGAAGAAATGCTAAAAACTAAGAATGATAGTTTTAAAGGCAAAACTGTAGCAATCTCTGGATCCGGAAACGTGGCTCAATATGCACTTGAAAAAGTAATACATCTTGGTGGTAAAGTAGTAACTGTATCAGATTCATCTGGTTATGTCTACGCTGAAAATGGTTTCCATTCTGAGCACTTAGAGTTCTTAATGGATCTTAAAAACGTTCGCAGAGGACGTGTAAAAGAGATTGCTGAGAAATTTGATGGATTCGAGTATTTTGAAGGAGAAAGACCATGGGGTGTTAAGTGTGACATTGCAATGCCATGTGCTACTCAGAACGAATTAAATGGAGATGAAGCTAAGACTTTACTTAGCAATGGCTGTATTTGTGTTGCTGAAGGTGCTAACATGCCATCAACTCCTGAAGCTATTGAAGCATTCCATGAAGCTAAAATATTGTTCTCTCCAGGAAAAGCGTCCAACGCTGGTGGAGTGGCAACTTCAGGATTAGAAATGTCTCAGAACTCATTAAGATTATCATGGACAAGAGAAGAAGTTGACAGTAAACTACATGCCATCATGATTTCAATTCATGAAGCTTGTGAAAAGTATGGTAGAGAAGGTGATTTCGTTGATTACGTTAAGGGAGCTAATATCGCAGGGTTTGTTAAAGTTGCAGATGCAATGATTGACCAAGGAGCGGTTTAATATCCTTCACTAAATATTTATATCAAAGGCTGTATGTTGCTCATACAGCCTTTTTTATGTTTTATCCCTTTTTTATTTTATTTTGTAACCATGTAATTAAATTGCCGTACAAACGGACTTGTAAAGCTGCTGCGCTATGATTAAAATATGTGGATTAATTGCAGGAATGGTATTCATCTCTGCGCAACTAATGTCTCAAGTGTCTGGTTTCGAGAAGAATATCGGGCAAATTGCAAATTCAAAAGGCGAATTACAAAATGATGTATTATTTAAAAGTAAATCTGGAAATGCCCAGATCTATTTTTATAAAGATCATGTAACGTATTTCTTCAAAAAGAAAAGCGATCGGAGTCATTTTAGAAATTTCGATATCGAAAAAGCCTCACTGGCTGAAATTGAAGAGATAAGAAAATTAGACACTACCTATATACATAGGGTTGAGCTTAGATTTCTTGAAAGCAATACTAGAGAAATTGATGGCATTGATAAGAAGAAACACTACGCCAACTATTTTCTAGCGCATTGTCCAAACGGAATTGATCATGTCCCATTTTATAATGCTATAGTATATAAGGATGTATATCCTGGAATTGATATTAGATTCAAGAATTCTAGCAAAGGCATAAAATATGACATTCATGTAAAAGCTGGTGCTGATCTAGCAGATTTAAAACTGCAGTATAGCGGTCAGGATTATATTAGTCTAGAGGACAATGTTCTTCATCTTGGTTCTCAACTTGGAGAGTTAAGCGAGGAGTTGCCAGCTTCCTATGTTATAGGTGATATTAATAATCCATTTGCATCATCATCTGACGCGTCATTTAATTCTTCTGAAAAAATTGAGTTGAATTACTCACTGAACGAGGGTATTGTCTCATTCAAAACAAATGGAGAAACAAATCAAAGCATTCTAATTGACCCTGTTCTAGCATGGTCAACGTACTACGACTACGATGATGATTCATTCTATGGTCATGAGATGGATGCTGCGAATGGTCAGGTTGTTAATGTCGGTTCTACATCTGATGCAACTATGCCCGTTTGGTCTCCAGGTGGTACCGCTTATATGCAGTTTACACCTAATCAGCCAACAGGAACTGAACCAGATTTGAGAATATTACAATTCGGTATAGATGGAGAATTACTATGGGCAACATACTACGGTGGAGAGTTGCAAGAGTTCATGCGTGGTGGCGTTGAAATCAACCCAGCTAACGGTGATATATATATTGCTGCAGTATCCGCTAGTTTGAATTTTCCAACGATGAATTTTGGCGGTGGTGCGTGGTTTGAAAGCACTAATGTTTCTGGCGAAACTCAAATCGTTTTGATGAGATTTCAAAGTGATGGTACAAGAAGATGGAGCACCTATTTTAACGCCAATTTAGCATCTGTAGCGCATGACGTAGCTCTTAGTCCAGCTGGTGATTTTTATGTGGTTGGTGATAACGGAACGGGATATACCATTCCTACACAAACACTGCTTGGCGCATATAATCAAGCTGCTCCATCACCTAACTCAGCAACGGACAAAGATGCTATCATCCTATCTTTCTCTCCAACCTGTGTGTTCCAGTGGGGAACTTACTTTGGATTGGATAATGCTGGACCTCCCACAGATGTAGAAGAGTCATTTAGCAAAGTCGATATTGCATCTGATGGTTCTATTTATTGTGTTGGTACAGTTAATCAAAACACTACAATCTTAAGTGATGCTGGTGGATACTATGATAATACACACAATGGCAACTCAGATGTATTGCTTGCACGATTCAGCGCAGGTGGCGCACTTGAATGGTCTTCATATTTTGGAGGATCTGGCGATGAAGTTGAAATCTATGGTCTTGATATTGATTCGGACGACAACGTATATATAAGTGGATTAACCTCTAGTAGTGACCTTCCAACAATGGATCCTGGAAATGGCGCTTACTTTGATAACACATTAAATGGTACTCAGTCAGGATTCATTACCAAGTTTAATTCTAATACAGATTTAGTATGGTCAACCTATTTTGGGTCTGCAGCTGATGATTGGAGAACTATGATTGACGTGTCGCCTAATGACAAGGTGTATTTAGCTCAATATACTTCTGGAACTTCTGGAATGCCGACCATGCAAAAAACCAATGCGTATTATGAGGCTGCGGGTGTTGCATCACTCAATGGTTTCATAGCTCAGTTTGACACAAGTGGTACGCAAGAATGGGGAACCTATATTAACTCTTTAGGTGCAACCGAACTGCGCTCAATTACTTCTCATGATGGAGTTTGTGGTGATCAGGTGTATATTGGTGGTACACAGGATGCAGATGGATTCCCAGTTGTGAATCCTGGTGGAGCTGCTTACGTTCAAGGTTACTCTGGTAGTGGAATTGATAAGTTTACTATCTCTCAGTTTAATGAAGATTTTCTTGATCCAGGCTGGACTCAGCCAACTGGTATATGTGAAAATGCTCCAGCAATAAGCTTAAACAGCTTTTTAACTGGTGATCCAGGTGGTGTATGGACAGGTGTTGGTGTAAACGGAGGTACAGATACGTTTGACCCATCTCTTGTTACAGACAGTTCTGAAGTTACCTATACAGTTGGATCAGGACTATGTATGGACTCACTCAAATTTTGGATTACCATTGATTCAATGTCCGTTATTCCATTATCTGTAAACGCTACACTCGATTCTGTTTGTCCTGGTGGAAGTTCAACCTTAACAATTAACGGAGGTAGCCTTGGAAGCGGTGCTGACTGGTATTGGTATCAAGGTTCTTGTGGAAATAATTTCCTTGGAACAGGGAATTCAATAATCGTAAGTCCAACGAATACTACAACTTATTACGCAAGAGCTGAAGGAACATGTGGAAATACAGGATGTGTGGCAAAAACGGTTTTTGTTAAAACCCTATCAACAGCCGCAACAAGCGTAAGTAATTTCTTAGACCCTGTTTGTATTGGTGACAGCACTTACATTGCTCCAGTTGGCGGTTCATTAGGTACGGGTGCTAGTTGGAACTATTATGAAGGTTCCTGCGGAGGGACATTCCTAGGAAGCGGTGATAGCTTAGCTGTTCATCCAACGGTAACTACACAATACTTTATTCAAGCAAGCGGAGATTGTAATACTACAACTTGTCAGTCTATATCGGTGTCGACAGCACAACCGTCTGTTGACCCTATATCAATCAACGCGAGTGACACGATAATTTGCTCTGGTGGATTTGCAAACCTATCCGTTAATGGCGGAACGTTAGGTTCAAGTGCTACTTGGGAATGGTACACGGGAACATGTGGTGGAACATCCATTGGATCCGGTACTAATATTTCAGTTTCTCCAACTTCCAACACCAGCTATTTTGTAAGAGCTGAAGGCTATTGTGGAAATACGATATGTGTGCAGTTAGATATGGACGTTCATACTCCTTCTACTGCTCCTACAAGTATAACAGCTGGTTCTACTAATATTTGTAATGGTGATAGCACCACTCTGACAGTGGCAGGTGGGTCGCTTGGAAATGGAGCAAAATGGTATTGGTATACTGGTTCGTGCGGAGGGGCACTAGTTGACAGCGGCACTACCATTACTGTTAATCCAACAATCTTTACCACGTACTTTGTTCGTGCTGAAAATGAATGTAATTCCACCGCGTGTGCTCAGATAAACATTTCAATTACGCCAGCAGGAGATGCTGCTTGGACTGACCCTGTTTCTATTTGTGAAAGCGCAGGTCCTACAGATTTTGATCCACTTATTACGGGAAATACAGGCGGTACTTGGTTGAGTACTAATATGGCTGGTTCTTTCTTTAACCCGGCTGGACTAGGCGGACAGAACATCACGGTATCATATACACAGGGATCCGGTGCTTGCCAGGATACGGTAACTCATACCTTTACAGTTACAACTGTTGTTAATGCAAGTTGGACAAACCCAATTGATGTGTGTGCAACTAATGGTACGGTAGATCTGGACCTATTAATAACTGGAACTACTGGTGGAAGTTGGAACGGAACAGGTGTTACTGGTTCAACTTTTGATCCATCAGGACTGTCTGGCCCTATATCAATTGAATATGTTGTTGGAACAGCTCCTGGATGTCAAGACTCTACAACTCAACAAGTGAATGTTCTAGATGGACCTGTTGCTCCAACAGTTTCGGCTACGGACTCGACAATATGTCAAGGAGACACTATTACTTTAATGGCTACTGGATCAGGAGCTAGTGCGGTGTACAATGTGTATGACGCGGCTACAAGTGGTAATCTGCTTGGTCAAACAAACCTTAACGTTAATCCGGCAAGTACAATTACTTACTATTTCCAAGGAGAAGACGCCAATGGTTGTTATCACGTTGGTGCACTCGTGCCATTGACAATTACTGTTACACCTGCCCCAGTTCCAGTTGTGAGTAATGATACAACTATTTGTGAGGGAAGTACAATAAGTTTATCTGCAAGTGGTGGTGATGATTACCTATGGAGTACTTCAGAAACAAGTGCTTCAATAAATGTTAGCCCAAGCGCAGACTCAACTTACAGCGTTCAAGTTATTGAAAATGTTACAGGCTGTTCAGCAACTGAGACTATCAACGTATTTGTTATAAATCCATCTGACGTTGAAGCACTAGATGACGCTGTAACTGTAATTACAGAAGAAACTACGAATATTCTTGTCCTAGCGAATGATACAAATGCAGATGCAAACACATTGAATATTATTTATGGACCATTTGGAGGGAATGCTAGTGTTAATACCAATTTCATTACATATACTTCCAACAGTGATCAAGTAGGAAACGATACATTATTGTATAGCGTTTGTCACCCAACATGCCCAAGTTTCTGTGATACAGCTTATGTTAACATATTTGTGACATTCGGACTTGAGGTAGAAGTGCCAACCGGGTTCTCTCCTAATGGAGATGGCATTAACGATGAATTTGTAATACTAGGATTAGAAAACTACCCAGAAGCAGAGTTGCTTGTGTTCAATAGATGGGGAGAACTAGTTTATAATGTCCAACAATATAATAACAATTGGAAGGGCGAATCTAATGGTCAACGTACACTTGGAGGTGAACAAGTACCAGATGGCACATATTTCTATGTGTTGAAACTCGGTGATCAATTCCAAACAGTTAACGGCTACGTTGAAATCAAAAGACAATAACCATGAAAGCGATTAAATTACTTACATTGTCAATTCTGCTTGGTGCAGGTTTAGGAGCAAATGCTCAACATAACTTACACACAAGCCAGTATATGAATCATTGGGCATTTGTTAATCCTGCCGCAATAGGTTCGTTTACATCACTCCAAGCGGGGTTTTTCTTTAAAAACCAATGGGCTGGATTTGATGGTGCACCTACTATGCAAGGTCTTTCCATTGCTAAACCATCAAAGGATTTAAAAATGGCATGGGGAGCAGAGTTGTACCATGACAAAATTGGTGTAAATAATGTCTATAATATTGGTGGAACCTATGCTTACAAAGTTCAACTTAAAGGAGGACAGAGACTTTCTTTTGGCTTAACAGGATACCTAAATATGCAACAGAGCAAGTTCTCCGAAATCGAGACTATTGTTGATAACGACCCTGTGTACATGGCCAACACTAAGATGGTTATTATGCCCAATTTCAGATTCGGGACCTATTTATATACACCAGAGTACTTTGTGGGGTTCGCTATTCCTAACCTAATGAAGAACAATGTTGTTGTAAACGGTGAAGCACAGGGTCAAACATCATTTGACACCCAAGACATGCATTTCTTTTTACATGGTGGATATAATATGGAGCTATCAAGAGATGTGAAATTTACCCCATCATTATTAATAAAACATGTACATGGAACGCCAGTGCAATTAGACATCAATTTAAATGCAACCTTCCTTGAAAAAGTTGGCGTAGGAATGAGCTACAGAACAAGTCAAGAATTAGTAATGATGGCCAACTATATCATTGATGAAAAACTAATGATTGGTTATTCATATGATCTAGGTTTTTCAGATCTGTCACTCTTCTCAAACGGCTCTCATGAAGTTATGTTGAGATTTAAGGTTAGAACATCTTACCGCGAAGAAGCTAAACCAAAAGTTGAAAGCGAAGGTGGCGGCGGCAGAATTGAGATATAGTTAACATAGAATTCCTTATATTTGGTGGTAAATCCAGAAAACAACTCTTAGAGTTTACACCCACGTCTGGAAAACACTTACCACTATGCGATTAATAAAGAATTTTGTACCAATTTTTGCTGGTGTAGTATTCGCCACCAGCCTTCAAGCTCAGGAAATAGCTCCTGAGATTCTGTTTGATTATGATATTCGTGTTTCCCATCTAAAGACGCAAGATCAAGTTGATGCGGTTTTGGATGAAATCAGTGCCCTTGAGGGAATATCAGAACTTCAATTTATATTGACTGATTACACCTTGGAGTTTCAATGCACCAATCATGACATTAGCAAACATTTAATAATCGACCGTATAAAAGCTATTTTGCTTAAAAATGGAATCGAAATCGTACTTGTTGAACGCGCAAAAATTGAATCATGAAGCATATATTAAGTTCAATTTTCGCATTTCTTGTGACTTTTTCGTTTGCACAAAGTGATGACTGTAGCACAGCAACGCAATTAACACCAAGTTTTGCCACATGTAATTTCCAAGCAGGTTCTTCTGCGAATGCATCTCAATCTTTGCCTACATGTTCGGGAGGCGGTAATGCAGATGATGACGTATGGTATTATTTTGTCGCCAATAGTTCAAGCACTTCAATTACCGTTGATCCTACCATCGGATATGACGCAGTGATACAACTATTTAGTGGTACTTGCGGAAGTCTAGTAAGCATTGATTGTGAAGATATCAATGGCGTTAATGGAGATGAAGAATTGGTAGCCAACGGACTTTCGATTGGTGCTACTTATTATGTACGTGTATACCATTATGGCGTTGGTTCAGGGACCTCAACATTTAACATTTGTGTTAGCGGTATCCCAAGTCCTACTAACAACACACCGTGTGCAGCATTTGCCCTACCCAATGTTACGCCATCATGCAACTATCTTACATATACTAATGCTGGATCACTTGGCTCTGGAGTCGCTACTCCTTCTGGCTGTGGAGGTTCATCTCCTTTCCAAGGAGGATATGCGGGTGGAGATGTTTGGTTTGAAGTTGAAGTTCCCGCTTCAGGTGAAATAGACATCCACACCCAAGCGATTGATTTTACGGATGGTGCGATGGCCTTGTATTCTGGTCCATGCTCCTCTCCCACTCTTATTGCATGTGATGATGACGGTGAACCTGGAGACGGAATTCTTATGCCTCACATCTACGAAACGGGCTTAACACCCGGTTCCACCGTGTACATCCGCGTCTGGGAATACGGAAATAACAATAATGGACAGTTTGGCATTTGTGTCTCAACACCAACTAATGATGATTGTGCAAGCGCTCAAGAAATTTGCGATTTAAACGGATATGGTGGTGTAACAAGTAGTGCCTACACTATCGACCAACCGTCTAATATGTGTGGTATTGGGGACCCAAGTTCGCCCAATCCTGGATGTGTTTTTGGAACAGGTTACACTGGACCATCGCCTGTTCAAATCGACAATAATTCATGGTTAAAATTTACTGCCAGCTCAACTACGGCTGAATTGTTCGTTAACATTTCATCGTGTGCGAACGGCAATGGATTACAGATGCAAATATTTGAAGGGAACAATTGTACCAACTTTGTGCCTGTATCGAACTTCTTGGAATCTACCACATCTCAAACGGTAATTGCGTCAGGACTAACTCCTGGGAACACCTATTACATTGTAGTGGATGGATTCGCTGGGGATATTTGTTCATATACAATATCAGCAACAAGTGGTGTTCAAGTTGTGGAAGCTGTTGCAGTTGATGATCAAATCTGTATCGGAGAGAGCACAAGCATTGACGCACTTGTAACAGGGACAGGTTCTTATACCTACAGTTGGTCATCAGATCAAGGAGGGAGTTTCCCTGGTGGTAGCAGTATTCTAGTAAACCCATCGGTTTCTACTGAGTATACAGTTGATATTACTGGCGTATGTGGCTCAACTACAAGTGCAAGTGTATTTGTAACCGTAAATCCTTTGCCTATCATAACAGCAAGCAATGATGCTACGATTTGTGATGGAAACTCTACAAGCATTTCAGCCTCAGGTGGCGTATCGTATACGTGGGATAATGGCGCGAATGGTTCTTCTCAATCAGTAAGTCCATCTACCAATACTAGCTATACGGTTACGGGAACAGACGCAAATGGATGTTCAAATACAGACGTAGTTAATATTACTGTAAACCCAACACCAACGGCCAACGCAGGGAATGATGTTGAAATTTGTGATGGCGAGTCGACCACACTTACGGCAACTGGTGGAGGAAACTATAATTGGGGGTCTGGGTTTTCATCTAATCCATCAACCACGGTAAGCCCCACATCAAACACAAGCTATTCTGTAACTGTACAAAATGCCTTTGGATGTACTGATTCGGATGATATTCTGGTAACCGTTAACCCATTGCCTAATGCCTTTGCTGGAAATGATATTACGATCTGTAATGGAGGAACTACTACATTAACTGCAACGGGCGGTGTAAGCTATGATTGGGATGACCCTAGCTTAAATGATGTTGCTTCTCAGACAGTTGGACCGCTAACTAATACCGTTACATACACGGTTACTGTTACTGATGGAAATAACTGTGTTGCAACAGATGATATAACCATTACCGTGGGCTCTGCTCTAATTCCTGATGCTGGTCAAGACGCTGAAGTTTGTCTAAATGACCCATTGCAATTCAATGCTTCTGGAGGAATCACCTATCAGTGGGAAGATGCTGGCGGCACTATAGTTTCAAGTACTTCACAATTTAATCCATCCACTGCTAGTCCAGGGTCAAATTGGTACTATGTTAATGTGACTGATGGGGGCTCTTGTAGCGGAATAGATTCTGTACTTGTTACAGTGAATGGGCTTCCCACCGCTGTTGCAAGCGCCTCTACTGATATCTGTTTGGGAGATAGTGTTACCATTAGTGCTACTGGCGGCACAATCTACACTTGGAATAACGGACTTGGAACAGGTCAGCAACATACAGTTAGTCCCAGTACTAATACAAGCTACCAAGTAACTGTTGAAGATGCCAATGGATGCGAAGACACGGATCAGCTGACAATAACGGTCAACCCTCTTCCTACGGTTATAGCTAGCCCAGACGAGGAGATTTGTGATGGCCAATCAGTTTCCATTTCAGCCAGTGGAGCAAGTTCATATACATGGAATAACGGATTGGGAGCAGGCAATTCTCATAGTGTCTCACCAACATCCAGCACTACCTATATAGTTATTGGAACTAATGCACAACAATGTAGCAATACCGACTCGCTTTTAGTTACAGTGAATGACAATCCTGAAATTGATACATCCAGCATTCAAATAGAAGATGCTGACTGTATTAATGGAGGAGGCACAATCTCAGGAATATCCATTATAGGTAATCCATCCTTTACTTTTGATTGGTCTGATGGCAGTTCAACAGTCGGTAACACCTTATCAATCGGGAACCTTAACCCAGGAACGTATACCCTTACCGTTATAGATGGCAACACATGTACTTCTAGCATTGATGTCGAGATAGATTTTACTGATTTGTCCTCACTCTACGCCGTAAATGATTCAAATAGTACCAACCCAGGTATTTTAGTCGCAACAAATGTATATGCAAATGATACCGGTGACATTACTACTATAACTATTGTATCTCCACCATCCAACGGCTCTGCAAGCGTGGGTGGTAACGGAAATATAGTATACACGCCAAATGCCACATTTGTTGGAATCGATAGCCTGGAATATGAAATTTGTGATGTAGTTTGCACGAATGCGTGCGAAAGAGCGTGGTTGATAATCGTTGTGGATGACAGACTTCCTGTTGATGTTCCTAACGGTTTCTCGCCAAACCAAGACGGGTATAACGATTATTTCGTAATCGACCATTTATATCAATATCCTGACAATAGTATTCAGATTTTTAATCGTTGGGGCGACCAGGTGTTTGAAGCTGAACCTTACAATAATGACTGGGATGGCAGAACCACCAATACAAACCTTCAATTGCGCGGAGATAAGGTGGTTGATGGCACCTACTTCTTTATTCTAAATTTAGAAGAAGGTATTGAGCCAATTAGAGGATATGTTGAACTTAGAACTAAATAAGCCATGAAGAGATTATTTTATTTAGCCCTATTATTTCCTCTGTTTTCATCTGCCCAGAACCAGTTTCACCTAGGTCAATACATGGTGCATCAAGCATTTATTAATCCTGCTGCCATTGGCAGTTATAACCAGATTAATGGCGCCTTGTTTTACAAGAATCAATGGACTGGTTTTGCTGGAGCTCCGGAGATTCAAGGCTTAAACATTAGTTCGCCCCTAGGCGCTAAAAAAAGCTTTGTTGGTCTTAGCGTAGTTCACGATAAAATTGGTATTAATGATGCCACAGAAATCACAGGGACATACGCCTACAAGATTAAGACTAGCCTCAAGAGCCGATTGGTATTTGGCTTAAGCGCTACATTGAACCTTGTACAAAGTGATTTGGCTGAGCTACATATTCAAGATGAAAATGATCCATTGTTTTCAGCCAACAGTGAAGTATTTGCTTTGCCTAACTTCAAGTTTGGCACCTATTTCTACAAGGAACGATTCTATGTGGGTTTTGCTGTGCCTAATATCCTTGAAAATAAAATTGTTTATACAACACAAATTGAAGGTAAGGCGGCATTCAATTTCGAAAACTTACATTATTATTTCCATACTGGTTACCGTTGGACTTTAAATGAGAACTTAGACCTAAACACGTCTATCTTAGTTAAAGAAGTAAAGGGAAGTCCCCTCCAAATTGATGGAAACATTCAGGCTATGTTTAAGAAAAAAGTGGGGATTGGTGCTTCCTATAGATCAAGCAATGAGCTTTTAGCAATGGCCAGTATTCAAATGATTCCCGAATTACTTTTATCCTATGGATATGAGTTTAACTTCAGTAATTTAGGTAGTTACAGCAATGGTACGCATGAAATTCTATTATGCTATCAATTTAACCCGCCGTCAAAACCAATTGTGTCTATTCCAAGATTCTAGAGAGCATGCAGAGATTGATTTTATTTTTATGGATATTGGGAATGTCTCAAGTCTTCGCCCAACGATCACACTTAACTAAAGCGGATGAGTTCTATAAACACAGGTTTTACAAAGAAGCTATTACGGAGTACAAATTGGCATTAGAGGAAGACGTTGTAGTAAACAAATTCTACATGACACATCAAATAGCATCCACATATAAGCTGTTGTTTGATTATGAAAACGCTGAAGATTGGTATAAGAAACTCATGACCTACGATTCGGAGCTAAGCCCTGAAGATGTTTTGGATTATGCTCAAATCCTGTGCAATAATGAAAAGTACAAGGATGCTGAACCATGGTTTGAAAGGTACGCTCTGCTAACTGGCAAACAAAAAGGTAAGTACTTAGCACGCGCTAAGTGGGCCCAGGCTAACCCCGATTCTTTATGGGACATGAATGTCCTTGTTACCTCCATCGAAACGGGTTCACGTAGTATGGGCTTATACTTTCATAACAACAAGATGTACTACAGCACCCCTATGATTAAGGAGTTTGAGGAAAAAACCAGTTTCTACGATTTAGCATCTTCTGAAATGTTGGACTCCATTACCTTTTCTCCAGCTACCGTTTTGTCTGGAGAAACAAATAAGTCCTTTTACGAAGGAACGCCTTACCTCACAAGCGACGGAAAATACTTGTATTATACAGCAAATGCGACAGAAATCACTAAGTATCGTGAGAAAAAAAGAAAGAAAAAAGGATTGGAGATTTCAGAACAGGGGATAAATATCCTTAAGATTTTTAGGGCAGAAAACGTGAATGGGAATTGGCAAAACATCTTGGAGCTAAACATTAATTCGAACGAGTACAACACAGGCTTTCCATTTCTGAATGAAAAAACGGGCGATTTATACTTTGCGTCAGACCGAGAAGGATCGAAGGGAGGGTTTGACATATTTATGGCTAAAAAAGCTAGTGACACTACTTGGGCGCAACCTATCAATCTTGGTGATCACATTAATAGCGACTTGGATGAATACTATCCGAGTTTAAACGACACAGCCTTCTTCTATAGTTCCAGAGGCTTGCCTGGATATGGAGGTGCAGATGTGTTTTGGTGCAGTTTAAAAGATGATAAAATTGGTAATCCAATGAACCTTGGTAAACCTATAAACTCTCCAAAAGATGATTTCTCATTTTTACTTCTTCCAAACGAAGAAGGCTTGTTAAATGGCTACATGTCGTCAAACCGATCTGGCACACACGGTTACGACCATATTATATATTTTGAACAAAACCCACCCCCAGTTTATCCTGACACGATTGTTGGTGTGGCTCTGAATAAAATTACTTTGGAACCCATTGAAGGCGTAGACATTACTTTAGATTTATTAGAAGATGAAAGCTATGTATTGGATTCGTCTGGAAGCACATCAAACAGTGGAGACATAACACTCATTTTGCAAAAAGAGCAAGCCTACAAAGTAACTTTTAAAAAGGATGGGTATACCCCAGTCTCAATTGAAATACCGGCAGACGAGAGAGATGATGTACTCGCGAAATTTGGAAAAATTGCCCTTTCTCCTGTGGCCGTTAAGAATACCGTAATTAAGATTCCTAACATTTATTTTGACTACGATAAGGCAAGTATTCGAGAAGAGTCCATTCCTGTTCTTAAAAATATTGTCAATTATCTAAATGATAATCCTAACATTCGTGTGGAACTGAGTGCCCATACAGATGCACGTGGAAGCGACTGGTATAACTTAAAATTATCGGATCGTAGAGCTCAAAGTACGGTTAAATATCTGGTAGATGCAGGCATTGATAAATCGCGTTTGGTACCGAAAGGCTACGGAGAAAAGAAAATCTTAAACCAATGCAAAAACGGTGTTAAATGCACCGACGAGGAGCACGAGTTTAATAGGCGCGTTGAGTTAAAAGTCTTGTAAATCAGCTACATTTCACTCAATTCATTAACTTAGATTCCTGAATGAAATTTTGGGTGGTTAATAGCATTTTACTCCTTCTGCTGGTTTGCAGTATCAAATCTTCGTATGCCCAAGAAAACGAAACCGATAGTCTGATTAATTTATTGGAAAGCACTCCAGATGACACCAATAAGGTTTTATTGTATTACCGAATTAACAACAAACTAAGACACCAATTGCCTGATAGTGCTAATCACTACGCATTTAAGGCCCTCAATCTTTCTCAGAAACTAGAATACAAAGCGGGATTAGCTAAAGCGAATCTATGCATTGCAATTAACGAAAAAAATCAGGGAAAGCTGGAGGTTGCTGAGCCTTTCTATAAGGAATCCATGCGCATATCTAAGGAAATTGGTGATAGCTCACAATGGGGATTAGCACTAAATGGACTTGGAATCGTTTACAAACGTAAAGGTGACTTTGCTACTTCAACTAAATACTATTTAGAAGCAGCTGAGATATATGAGCTATTGGGTTCCACCAACTCCAGATATAATCTTGCAACAGTTTACAATAACCTAGGGAACTTAGCAAAAAACAATGGGGACTATAACTCCTCGTTAAACTATCATCGCAAGTCACTGAGTATTCGCAAAGAATTCAATATTGAAGATCAGATTGCGGCGTCTTATCAAAATATGGCAAATACGTTTAGCCAATTGAATCAAACTGATTCAGCTTTGATGTATTACAACCTTGCTACTGAGATATTACATGACAAGCCTGAGGCTAATGTAACACTTGGAAACCTTTTAGTTTCCTACGGAGAATTCTACACTAATCTTGGAAAAATTAAAGAAGGGAGAGAAAAGGTAGAGGAATCTATCCGCATATTTAAAAGTATGAATGATGCTAATGGGCTTGCTAGTGCCTATACATCTATGGCTTCTAACTACGCCAAAGAAGGTAATCACAATGAAACCTTTAGATATGGACAACTAGCGTATGATATGAGTGTGAAATCACAAAACTTACTTACGCAACAAGAAATTTGCGAGACTTTGATTGATAACTATTCAAAGGTTGGTGATTATGAGAAGGCTTTCGAATTTCAGTCAAAGCTGCTGAGTATTCGCGATTCCATATTCCAAAAAGACAAAGTACAGAGTTTGATTGAAGCTGAGACCAAGTTTGATGTGCAGAACCACAAGGAAAAATTAGCCATGGAAGCACAGGCAAGAGAAGCACAAAGTAAGCGTTATGAAGCAGAAATGCAGTTGAGAGATGAAAAGGACCGTCTCGATGAGGCTGAAAAGGCAAAGAATCAATTACTTCTTGGTGGGGTGTCTATAATCGCCCTAGCCATGATTGTTCTGGTGTTCTTTATTTGGCGTTCAAATGTTCAAAGAAAAAAAAGCAATCAAAAATTAGAGCGACATCAAAAAGAAATCTTGATTAAAAACAAGTCTCTTGAAGAAGCTAACAAACGAATTCAGCAGATTTCAGATGAAATCTCTCAAAAAAACAAAGACATTACAGACAGCATAAACTATGCTCAGAAAATTCAAACAAACGCCCTCCCTCCTATCAGCAAACTAAAAGATATGTTTAGTGAGGCCTTTGTTATTTACAAACCCAAAGACATCATAAGCGGTGACTTTTACTGGTTTGATCAGCTTGGAGACTACGCCATAATAGCGGTTGCAGATTGTACTGGTCATGGGGTACCTGGTGCATTGATGAGCATGACTGGCCTTAATCTTCTAAACCAGATTATTGGTGACAAGAACATTTCATCTCCTTCACATGCACTAAAGTTATTGGACGAGGGTATTTACAAAGCACTTTCGGTAACTGAAAAGACAGAAACCAAAGATGGTATGGATATATCGCTAATTGCGATTAACACAAAAACCAAACAGATGGATTATTCTGGCGCAGCAAGACCACTGCTGATAGTTAAACCAGACGGAAATTTTGAAATTATTAAAGGGAATAAGTTCTCAATAGGCGGTCATTTACAACACAATAAAACGTTTACCGACACCTCCGTTCAACTTGAAGAAGGCGATTTAATATACGCTTATTCGGATGGATATGCAGATCAATTTGGAGGTGATAAAAGTCCAGCTGATACCACTACAGGAAAAGGGAAGAAATTCAAAAACAAAGCACTAAGAGAATTACTTATTTCTTCAAGAAATCACACATTAAGTAAGCAAGAAACTATTATTTCTAATAGATTTGAATCATGGAAAGGAGATTACGAACAGGTTGATGATGTTTG
Organism: Flavobacteriales bacterium; assembly: GCA_964230215.1. Lineage (GTDB taxonomy): Bacteria > Bacteroidota > Bacteroidia > Flavobacteriales_D > JAUILH01 > JAUILH01. Next base: position 1,009,725 of record CAXRGQ010000007.1, on the reverse strand, counting down.
TATGCTTGGAATAAAAATTTAAACCCAAATAATATGTACGGCGATATTAAAAATCACTTAGCAGAAGAGTTAAAAGCCATTGATGAGGCAGGATTGTATAAAAGAGAGCGCATAATTGTTTCTCCACAAGGAGCAGATGTTAAAGTGAGTTCGGGTGATGATGTAATCATTATGTGTGCAAATAATTATTTAGGCTTATCATCGCATCCAGACGTTATCCAAGCTGCTAAGGATGCCTTAGATAGTCATGGTTTTGGAATGTCCTCTGTTCGATTTATCTGTGGAACTCAAGACATTCATAAAGAGTTGGAAGAACGCATAGCTAAATTCTATGATACTGATGACACCATTTTATATGCCGCTGCGTTTGACGCAAACGGTGGTGTATTTGAACCTATTTTGACAGCTGAAGATGCCATTATATCGGATGAGCTAAATCACGCCTCTATCATCGATGGAATTAGATTGTGTAAAGCAGCACGATATAGGTATAAGCACAGCGACATGGCGGATCTTGAAGAACAACTTAAAAAAGCACAGGATCAAAGGTTCAGATTAATTGTAACCGACGGCGTATTCTCAATGGACGGTGACATTGCCAAGCTGGATAAAATATGTGATTTAGCAGACAAGTATGATGCAATGGTAATGATTGATGAGTGTCATGCCGCAGGTTTTATTGGCAAAACAGGTCGCGGAACAGCCGAGTATTGTGATGTAATGGGTCGTGTGGACATCATAACTGGAACTTTAGGTAAAGCCCTAGGTGGTGCGATGGGTGGTTATACTACTGGTCGCAAGGAAATCATAGATATGTTGCGACAAAAATCAAGACCATACCTGTTTTCAAATTCCCTAGCACCATCTATTGTTGGAGCAGGAAATAAGGTGTTTGAAATTCTATCTGGAAGTACTGAACTGAGAGACAAACTAGAGGAGAATACAAAATACTTTAAAGACAAAATTGTTGCAGCTGGGTTTGATATAAAAGAAGGTGATTCTCCAATTGTCCCAATCATGTTGTATGATGCAGCATTATCGCAAAAGTTCGCAGACAAGCTATTAGAAGAAGGTGTTTATGCCATTGGATTCTTCTATCCAGTTGTTGCAAAAGGACAAGCCCGCATAAGAACGCAGATTTCTGCCGCACATGAGAAGCATCATCTTGACAAGGCTGCCAACGCATTCATTAAGGTTGGTAAAGAGCTTGGGGTGATCCAATAGGAGTATGAAATAATTTTCTTGCTCACACCATTTCAAATTTAAAATAGATGTTGTAACTTTATTGATAGTCAAGGACTTTTGAAATGAATCGCCTGATTAAATATTGTTTCGTACTCGGCATCCTATTTACTGTATGTATAAATTCAGGTGCTGCAAAGTCTATAATATTAAGCAAGTGTAAACATGTAAAAGCGCTTGGAATTGGGTCGATTGATAGTAAGATTAAAGATCAAATTAATCATGTCGATCAATGCCAGTTTTCATTAGTACATTCAGGAGATAGTGACACACCATTTGCTGAGCTTGAAGAAGAATCTAAGGAAGAGTGGTTCAAATCCACGTCAGGCGACAAGGATGATTCCATTGACCTTAGTTTAATCTATTCGCTTCTTACAGCACGTCACGATGAGCTAAATAAGTTGATAGGCAAATATAGCCCATACTCAGCACTCTGCTTAGGTGATCAACAGTCCATACTTTCTGTATTTATAATTTGACAAGCATATTCTACCCCCTTGGAATAATCCCAAATAGAATATGTTAAACAAGTCGGATTCTTATTGAATCTGCATTCCAATTAAATTATAAATGAATACGAATCAAGACCCCAGTTTTTGGGAGTTGTATGAATGGTATTTAAAAGACTCGTACAGTGCAGTTGAGCACTGGTGGCAACATTCCTTACTGGTAGTGTTGTTCTTGGCAGTAGTCTTTTTAGTACTCGAATCTATCTTACCCAAAAAACTAGACTATCAGGTAATTACAAGAAAAGGCTTCTTTTTAGATCTGGTATACATTTTTGTTTACGACTTTTTACTGGCTTTCCCAGTTGTAATGGGATCTGCAGCAGCAGTAGAATATCTATTCGATGGCTGGGTAATATATGACGTATCAAACCTACCTACTATTGCAATGTTTTTAATAATATTCGGTGTAAATGACTTTGTGAATTGGTTTGGACATGTGCTACTGCATAAAATTCCCCTTCTTTGGAAGTTCCATAAAATTCATCATGCGCAAGAAGAATTGGGCTTTGGTAGTACACGCCACTTCCATTTTGTTGAGTATTTAGTCTTTAGACCACTGATGTTTGTTCCATTTGGACTGTTAGGTGTAATGCCAATAGAGTATATGGTATTCCAAGTTTGGGTGAGTTTTACCTTTACATTTTTATCGCATGCTAATATTCAGTTACCTAGTTGGCTCAGTTTTTTAAATTATATTGTAATAACGCCCGACACACATTATTGGCATCACGCTAAAAATGTGAATAGTGACACCAGTGTAAACTACGCGAGTATTCTCACAGTTTGGGACCATATTTTTGGCTACTTCTATCTGCCAGATAATCCAAAGAAAAAACCTATTTTAGGCCTTTATCACGACGATACTCCGGAAGGTGGATTCTTTAAACAGCAAATACATCCTTTCAAGCACTTATTTAAGAAAGAGGATGAAAAGAACTTTATGGATGATTGATTATAAAATTACACCATAAGTGTATCGTGAAAAACAGACATGAATCGACTAAGCATAGTCATAGCAACTATAATACTTGTAGCCTTAACATCATGCCATGTAGGACGCTATTTTATCTACAATTTTGCTGATTACAAAGACCACAAGAAATTCCCTGAGAGATCTATTTCTACCAGCGATAATCATTTCAATTTTGTTAAAAGTGATGTTAGGCAGATCGAGTTGAATTCACCATTGGACAGCTACACAAGCTATGAGGACTATCATATTGCGAATAAATCTTTGAGCTTATTAATTATTCGAAACGATAGCATCCTGTACGAATGGTACCATCCTAAATTTGACTCTTCGTCGGTGTTTACAAGCATGTCGGTTGCAAAGTCTGTAGTTTCACTATTAGTGGGCATTGCTGTTGATGAAGGCAAAATAAGTAGTGTTCAAGACCCCATTACCAAGTATATTCCAGAATTGAAGAATCCAGGGTTTGAGAAAATCACCATCGAGCATTTGCTAAACATGCAATCTGGTATAGATTTTAAGGAGTCCTACTTCAACCCATTTGGGAAGATTGCCAAATACTATTACGGAAAGCACTTACTAAACTATATCCCGCGCCTTAAAGTGGCACAAGAACCAGGGAAAGGGTTTAATTACATAAGCATTGATCCCCAACTACTGTCCATTGCTCTGGAGCGCGCAACTGGAAAAAAACTGGCGGATTACTGCGAGGAAAAGCTTTGGAAAACATTGGAAATGGAGTTCAGCGCATCATGGAGCTTAGATAGCAGGCGAGGGAATACAGAAAAAGGCTTTTGCGGACTCAATGCCAGAAGTAGAGACTATGCAAAAATTGGGCGTTTAATGCTCAATATGGGCGAATATAAGGGCAAACAAGTCGTGAGCAAAGATTGGATTGAGCGCTGTTATGCGGGTGCCGATAATTACGGCGGTTATGCGTATCAATGGTGGAACTTTCAATCACCAGAAAATGAAATAATGGCGCAGGGTATACTTGGACAATACATCTACGTACATCCCAAAAAAAACATCATAATTGTGCGCACAGGCAAAAAATGGGGAAAGGAAATTAATTGGTGGCGATTTTTTAGAGAATTATCCGCCGATTTATAGTTACTTAGCCCAATAGTTGTAGTTATCTTGACTACTCCCTCATTTATTTGAATTTATCCACAAAAAAACCATGGATAAATTGTGCTTCTTAAAAAATAGCTGTATGTTTGCACCCCCAATTTTAGGGGTATAGTGTTAATAAAAGAAGAAAAAAACGTGGATACACTAAGTTACAAAACGGTTTCGGCCAACAAGGCAACAGCAAATAAACAATGGATTTTAGTTGATGCTGAAGGACAAGCTTTAGGTAGACTAGCAAGCAGAGTTGCTTTTATTTTAAGAGGAAAGCACAAGCCTAATTATACACCTCATGCTGATTGTGGTGACAATGTTATCGTAATCAACGCAGAGAAGATCACTTTAAGTGGAAATAAGTTTGTTGAAAAGCAGTATGTGAGACACACTGGATACCCAGGAGGACAGAGAACTTCAACTGCTGAAGAAGTGCACGCTAAATTCCCAGAAAGAATTGTTGAGAAGGCTGTAAAAGGAATGCTTCCTAAGAACAAATTAGGTAGCGAGCTTTTCAGAAACCTTAAAGTATATGTTGGTTCAGAGCACAACCATGATGCACAGAAGCCACAGAAAATTGAATTGGACACAATCAAGTAATTGATAATGGAAGTAGTAAATAAAATTGGTAGAAGAAAAACTTCAGTAGCCAGAGTATACCTATCAGAAGGTAAAGGGAAAATGACCATCAATAAGAAAGATGCAAAAGATTATTTCCCAATTGCAGTTCAGCAAACAATCCTTAACCAACCATTCGATATCACAGATACAAAAGGAAAGTATGATGTGAACATCAATGTTAAAGGTGGTGGTCCTTCTGGACAGGTTGAAGCAATCAGATTAGCGATTTCTCGTGCATTAGTAGAAATCAATGAAGATTGGAAGCCTGCATTAAGAGCTGAAGGTTTAATGACGCGTGACCCAAGAATGGTTGAGCGTAAGAAGCCAGGACAGAAAAAAGCAAGAAAGAAATTCCAGTTCTCTAAGCGTTAATCCGTTTAGAATTAATCGGGATTTAGTATCTAAACTGCTGAGACTCGCGCAAGCGGCTACTCAGCAGTTGTATATTAATCAGAATGTAAATCTCAAATCTTAAAAAATGTCAAAAGTAGATTTTAAAGAATTATTAGAAGCTGGTGTTCATTTTGGACACCTTAAAAGAAAGTGGGATCCTTCAATGGCACCTTATATTTTCGATGAGAAAAAAGGCATCCACGTAATTGATTTGAACAAAACAGCTGTGAAGCTTAGTGAAGCTGCAGATGCAATGAAGCAAATCGCAAAGTCAGGGAAGAAGATCCTTTTCGTTTCGACTAAGAAACAAGCAAAAGAAATTTTAGAAAGCAATTGTAAAGCAATCAACATGCCTTTCGTAACTGAAAGATGGCCTGGTGGAATGCTTACAAACTTTGCTACTATCCGTAAAGCTATCCGTAAAATGGGAGCTATCGATAAGATGAAAACGGATGGTACTTTTGACACCATGTCAAAAAGAGAACGTTTACAGTTCGAAAGACAAAGAGCTAAACTTGATAAAAACTTAGGTAGTATCGCTGAGCTTACTAGACTTCCAGCGGCCATTTTCATCATTGATGTTAAGAAAGAGCATATTGCTGTTGCTGAAGCACGCAAATTGAATATCCCAACATTTGCAATGGTGGATACTAACTCTAATCCTAATGTAGTTGATTTCCCTATTCCATCTAATGATGATGCGAGTAAATCAATTGACTTGATTGTAAGTACTGTTTGTAATGCAATTAAAGAAGGTTTAGAAGAAAGAAAAGCGTCTAAAGATAAGACTAAGGCAACTGAAACTAAGGTTGAAGAGACTGCTGATCAGGAAACTGAAGCATAATTAACGATAACATTTTTAAAGTATTTGTATCATGGCTATTACTGCTAAACAAGTAAACGAATTAAGACAAAAGACCGGTGCAGGAATGATGGACTGCAAAAAAGCTTTAGTTGAAGCTGACGGTAATATGGAAGACGCTATTGATATCCTTAGAAAAAAAGGACAGAAAGTAGCTGCTAAGAGAGGTGACAACGAAACTAAAGAAGGTTTGGTTATCGCTAAAACAACTGACGACAATAAAACGGGTGTATTACTTGCACTTAGCTGCGAAACTGATTTCGTTGCAAAGAATGATGAGTTCAGAAGTTTTGTTGATGGTCTTGTGGACGTTGCATTAAACAACACTCCAGCTACTGTTGAAGAATTAAAAGGTCTTAAGTACGACGATAAATTAACTATCGAAGAAAAAATTACTGAGCAAATCGGTGTTATTGGTGAAAAACTAGATTTATCTAGCTATTATGTAGTAAACGCTGAAAGCGTTGTAGCATACAACCACCCAGGTAACCAGATTGCTTCTGTTGTTGGTCTTAACAAAGAAGGTGGCGTTGAAGTTGGTAGAGAAGTTGCTATGCAGATTGCTGCAATGGCGCCTATCGCTGTTGACAAGAATGACGTTGCTCAAGATGTTATCGATAGAGAAATTGAAGTTGGCAAAGAATTAGCTATCCAAGAAGGTAAGCCTGCAGATATGGCTGAGAAAATTGCTATGGGTAGATTAAACAAATTCTTTAAAGAGGTTACACTTCTTAACCAAGCGTTTATTAAAGACAACAAACTTACTGTTGACCAACACCTTAAGAATAGTGATCCTGATTTAACGGTGACCACATTTAAACGTGTTCAACTTAAATAATTTTTAAAAAAGAGAGAGAATTTTAATTCTCTCTTTTTTTTGTCCTTACTTTTGATAAAACAGATTTACCCATGAAGTACAAAAGAATATTATTAAAGCTAAGCGGTGAAGCTCTTATGGGCGACAAGCAGTTCGGAATTGATAATAGCCGCCTTGATGCCTATGCAGAAGAAATAAAAACCATCTATGAAGCTGGTGTTGAAGTTGCCATTGTAATTGGCGGCGGAAATATCTTTAGAGGTGTACAGGCAGAAGATGGCGGAATGGAACGCACGCAAGGAGACTACATGGGTATGCTAGCTACTATGATTAATGCCATGGCGCTGCAATCTGCACTTGAAAAAGCCGGTGTTAAAACCAGATTGCAATCTGCAATCGAAATGAAGGAAATTGCTGAACCTTTCATCAAAAGAAGAGCGGTACGCCACTTAGAAAAAGGACGTGTTGTAATATTTGGAGCAGGTACAGGAAATCCATTTTTTACTACTGACACGGCAGCTTCTTTACGAGCGATTGAAGTAGACGCTGATGTAATCTTAAAAGGCACACGAGTTGACGGCATATATAATGCAGATCCTGAAAAAGATGCTTCTGCCACTAAATACGACCGCATTACATTTAATGAGGTGTACGAAAAAGGGTTATCAATTATGGACTTAACAGCATTTACGCTGTGCAATGAAAATAAGCTTCCAATTATTGTATTTGATATGAACAAGCCTGGCAACTTACACAAAGTTGTGGTTGGAGAATCTGTTGGTACGCTTGTTGAATTCTAGGAATTTTATATTTTTAAACTTCTAAAACACAACTTTTATGACCGAAGAAATCAACATGGCGCTTGATGAAGCGAAGGAGGGAATGAGTGATGCCATTGCGCATCTTGAATCAGAGTTAACTAAAATTCGTGCTGGTCGAGCTACACCAGCTTTACTTGATTCGGTTATGGTTGAATACTACGGAGCACCTACACCTCTAAATCAGGTTGCAAACGTAAACTCTTTAGATGCAAGAACACTGACTGTGCAGCCATGGGAGAAATCGCTTATTGAGGAAATTGAACGCGGTATTATCAATGCAAACCTTGGTCTTAACCCACAGAACAATGGCGAGTCTATCCTAATCAACATTCCTGTGCTTACGGAAGAGCGCCGTCGTGACTTAGTAAAGAAAGTTAAGTCTGAAGGTGAAAATGCTAAAGTAAGTATCCGCAACAAACGTAAGGATGCCAACGACTACATTAAAGGTCTTGAAAAGGAAGGTTTGTCTGAGGATATGGCTAAAGATGCGGAAGCACAAATTCAAAAGCTTACAGATAATTTCTCTGCAAAAGTGGACGCTATTTTGGATGCCAAAGAGGCGGATATCATGAAAGTGTAACTGGGGTTACAATTACAAACTTATTCTGGCAGTATCTTTTGGGAAAATAATTCCAATGAAGATACTTACTACGACTGTTTTATCCCTTGTCTTTGCAGGCATTAACGCACAAACAGCAGAAAACTTTCTAGTTGAAGTCGAAGAAATGACCTTCAGCAATGCACCTGGCGTGCAATCATTTGTGCATGCTCAACACAATGACAAACTACTTATTATTGGAGGAAGGACTGAAGGCTTACATCAACGTCAGCCATTTGCGGCATTTACTGAGCCCTTTAACAATACGGTTGCCTATGTACTAGACTTGACAACGAGCAATACCTATAGCACAAGCTTAAGTGTCCTACCACAGTCCATATTTGAGCAATTACAATCCACCAACATGGAGTTCGAACAGCGAGATTCATTGTTGTACATTATCGGTGGATACGGCTTTAGTAGTACGGCGAATGATCACATCACATACTCCAATCTAACGGCGGTTCATGTACCTAATGTAATTGACGCCATCGTAAACGGCACATCCATTATCCCTCATTTTAGACAAATTTCAGACACAAGATTACAAGTAACTGGAGGGTATCTAGACAGGCTAGACAACACCTTCTACCTTTGTGGAGGACAAATGTTTGAGGGAAGATATAATCCACAAGGACCCAATCATGGTCCGGGTTTTACGCAAGAATATACCAACGCCATTAAAAAATTTAATATTGATGATGACGGCACCAACCTATCCATATCCAATTACACCGAGTGGATTGATACAGCCAATTTACATAGAAGAGACTATAATATGTCCATTCAAATATTCCCTGATGGTTATGTTGGTCTAACCATGTTCTCTGGCGTGTTTCAATATGGCGTTGACTTGCCTTGGCTAAATACTGTGGATGTTCGAGATACTGGTTATCATGTTCGACCAAATTTTAATCAGTACCTCAATCAGTACCACACTGCACATATGCCCGTTTTTGATGGTGTAAATAGTGCCATGCACTCGGTATTTTTTGGCGGCATGAGCCGGTATACACTAGATGCAAGTGGTCAACTTGTAGATGACACGAATGTTCCCTTTGTCAACACAATTAGTAAAACAACGCGATTTTCGGATGATTCGATGGATGAATTTAAAATTGGTGAAATGCCAGGACTGTTGGGATCTGGAGCTGAATTCATTCACATTCACGCAAACTTCACAGATGATTATGACATTATTCATCTGGACAGTCTACCCTATTCAAAAACACACGTGGGTTATGTAGTTGGCGGAATTGAGAGCACGCAAGCGAATATTTTCTTCATCAATGATGGTACACAAAGTAGCGCTAGTAATCGCATATTTAAGGTCTACATTACACGCGGACAAGACCCGAATGATGTTGTGGACATTAGTGGTGATGAGTTTTTCAGCAGTAATGTGTATCCAAATCCAGCTAATAATGTGGCCACCTTGGAGCTAAGTGCACCTCATGCTACAAATGCGACAATAGAAATACTAGACGCTTCTGGTAGACTAATTAAGAAATTGTATAATGGCAATTTGCATAATACGCAGTCCATCACGATTGCAAGGGATGATCTCAAGGCGGGCACTTATCTTATTAGAATTGCGAATGAGGAGTTTTCTAAAACAATTCCATTAGTCTTCAATTAAACCTAAAGCATCTCTACAGTATACCGTATATTTGCGGCGTAGATGAGAGAGAACCGCCAAGAAGCCATACGAGCAGCCTTTATTAGCATTGTCGCTAATCTTGCCCTTGCTATCATAAAGTTTGTTGCTGGGGTACTGGGGAACTCTTATGCACTTGTAGCAGATGCTATTGAATCTACCACAGATGTCTTCTCCTCTGCCCTTGTTGTATTTGGCTTAAAGTACAGCACAAAACCTGCAGACGATAATCATCCTTACGGTCATGGACGTGCCGAACCATTGATTACCTTTTTGGTTGTGGGTTTTTTGGTAGTTTCAGCCTGTGTTATTGCTTACAATTCGGTTATTCAAATTCAGACCCCCCACAAACTACCTAAAGAATTTACTATTTATGTGCTTGTTGGAATTGTTGCGTACAAAGAGTTTATGTACCGCTATATGGTAAGAAAAGGTAAAACTATCAACAGCAGTGCACTTGTAGCAGACGCTTGGCACCATAGAAGTGATGCTATTACGTCATTAACCGCTTTAATAGGTATTTCCATTGCTTTAATCTTAGGTCCGGGATATGAATCTGCAGATGATTGGGCTGCACTTATCGCTTCATTTATTATTGTTTATAATGCCTACAAGATCTTTAGACCTGCACTGGGTGAAATTTTAGATGAACAAACCTATGATGAGATGGTGGAGAAAATCCGCAAGATCTGCATCATGATTGAGGGTGTTAAGAATACTGAAAAATGCTATATACGCAAAACAGGCCTTACCTATCATGTAGACTTACATGTTCGCGTGCCGGGTGACATTTCAGTTGTAAAAGGTCATGATATTGCCCACAAAGTAAAAGACGAATTAAGGGAGCACTTCCCAGAAATTGCGGATGTGCACGTACATATCGAACCTGTGAGAACTAATTCTTGAATCTAAAATAGAAACGTCTTCCCAGCTCGTGATCAACTCCATGTACCGTCTCTCCGTCTCTTCCCAAATTATAAGCTAATAAGGTAAACCCTTTGATGCGCTTAGACAGTTCTCCTGTTTCCTCATTTATATACCAATCTTCTAGCAACTGTATTCCAGCAATGTCATCAATTGCTAGACTATGAATGTCTTTTCCTATGTGGATAATTGGATTGCCGTAGTCATCAATGTCATTAGGGTCATATATGGGCATCCCATACATATCTACCCCTGTCGGAGCAGGCACAGAATCATACATATATACTGTCTGCAGGAACTTTCTGCCATCTTCATCGCTATCAAACAACTTATCTGATGGAACCGAAGAAATACTCCCAGATGAGGCAGAATGTTCTAGTAATGAAATGTTCATTTCATCGTCATAAGACCCTTCATAGATATCATACGCACCCTCTTTAGCAAACTGTAGCAGTTCAACAACAATATTTTCAAGCCCATAAACAGATATTCCTGAAGCTTGATTATCGATTAATAAGCTGCTTACAACATCCTTCATATATAGTTGCCCATTCTCCACTGATTTTGAGTTAAGATAAACAGGCGCTAAGAAATCTTTCGTATGGTCAGGTCCATCATAGGTAAAGCTCAAGCCTTTTATTTGTTTCTGAAGCCTCCCACTGCTTAAAAGTCTGACACTTTCAAAAAATTCAAGTATACTTAAATCAATTTCTGACTCCGGCATATTATATACGAACAGTTCTCTATATATAGGATTTCCGAAGGCATCCAAATCCTCAGGATTATATACGGGATCACCTACTCCATCATAATCAATATATGTTGGCTCAATTTCTAATCTAGTTTCTCTGTACAGGCGATTATTATGATACCATAAGCGTGGTTTTTCTGTAGTGTCTGTGCTAATTTCAAGTCCTACTTTCATTGAAGTCCCGAATTGTTCCGTTAGAAACATTTCTTCCTTATAAACCCCTTTAGTCTCACTAGCTAGCAAGTTATTCAATACTATGAGCCCTTCGTTTTGCAAGCCATAATTATAATCGACAGTATTTGGTTCCGATTCTGCAATCCATTTAGATAGATAGTCCTTTAATTTCGTTGACTCCACAGTTGACTGATATACTGTCATTTGAGGATAGGCATTAAACTCTAAGCTAATTAAATCGTTATACGCACTTTCTGTGTCTGATCTTTCAGCCCCGGTTACCCCTTCAGGCAAGAAAAATACTGGTGAGACTGTATTGCAATCAATAAGCACTTTTGGACTTGACTTAGTCTCTTTAACTACTTGCTCATTCTTTTTCTTTCTCTTTTGTGACTCTGCTAGTATTGGATTCAAAAACAGAATAGCTATAATTATATACTTCATATCGAACAATTTACACTGCAATTATACGTAACCAGCAGAATTAGTGTCTAGGGTATTCAACTTAAATCTAATTCTGTAACTAAAAAAACAGCTTTTTTCTATTGCTGAACAAAAATACATACTACTTTAGGCGCGAAATTTAAAGTAAAACAAAATGTCCAAGCCAAGAGTCGTAAAAGATTATGATAAGCTAGATCCAGCGGTACAGGAGCAGATTAAGCTTAATTACCCTTATGGATTTGAACAACACTTAATTCAGTTTACCAACAAAGAAGGTAAACGAGTGAGTGCTCTTCCGTTTGAAGCGGAAGACAAATATTACCTTGTTAGGATGACAATTCTTGAGGCTCAAACTATCATTGAAGACGATGACGACTACATTGATGGCGAGTTAAGAGATGACGTAAAAGAAGATTACGAAGATAAGTACGACGACTCTGATGGTGTTGAGCTAGATGATGTTGAGGAGTCTGACGACGACGATGATGATGACTATTAGGCTGTCGTTAACAGGCGTCTAATCTGAATAAATCTGTCCACTTCATCGTTTTCGTAACTACCATTTACAAAAAACACTCTATCTAATTCATACATGATCTCATCAACTTTTTTGCTGAGGTCATGTGTGCTCGCATAGCTCTTAATTTTATTCTCTGCTTCCTGGTCAGTATCCCCTTGAATCTCATCCCACATGCGAGCAGTCAACTCTTCACCATGATGATCAGATATATCCTTTGTTTCTAGATATTCTATCTGTCCGTCTGTTTTAGCGGCATATAACATCAAGTAAGTTAGAAACTCTTCACTATTCCATTTTGATTCTGACATATTCTTAAGCTTTACCGCAATATATCCATTATCTCGGAGCTTTGCAATCAAACAATTACCGAATTATAACAAAATATTATGCAGGCGTTATGAAGCTATAACAGGCGCAAAATATCTCTTGCTTTCGTTTTAAAGTCTCGATACTATCGGTATATTGTCGTAAAATTTTTACCATGGCAAAGAAACCACTTTCGGATATTGAGATAGCACAGGCTGCAAAAATGGAACACATTAGATCAATTGCTGAGAAATTGGCAATTAACGAGGATGAGATCGAAATGTATGGAAAATACAAAGCCAAGCTGCCCTTACACCTTTTGAATAAAGATGCTATCAAGAAGAATCATTTGATTTTAGTTACTGCCATGACCCCAACACCTGCTGGAGAAGGAAAAACCACCACTTCAATTGGTCTAACTGAGGGAATGAATAAAATTGGCAAGAAAACGACTGTCGTATTGAGAGAACCCTCTTTAGGACCTGTTTTTGGTATTAAAGGAGGAGCTGCTGGTGGTGGATACTCGCAAGTAGTTCCCATGGAGGACATTAACTTGCACTTTACAGGGGATTTTTCTGCCGTTGAAAAAGCAAACAACTTGTTATCCGCTTTGATTGATAACAACATACAGAGTAAAACTAAGAGCCTTGGTATCGACCCGAGAACCATTGCATGGAAACGTGTGATGGACATGAACGATAGATCTTTGAGAGATATCGTAATTGGCTTAGGAGGCACTGCTAACGGAATTCCGAGAGAAGATGGCTTTAACATTACGCCAGCCTCAGAGGTGATGGCTATACTTTGTATGGCGGAAGACTTTGAAGATTTAAAGACACGTTTGGGTAATATATACGTTGGACAAACTTTTGATAAGAAACCCATCTATGCAAGAGATTTAAAGGCAGAAAACGCGATGGCTATTCTCTTGAAAGATGCGGTTAAGCCAAACTTAGTGCAAACCATGGAGGGGAATCCTGCCATTATTCACGGTGGACCATTTGCCAACATTGCACAAGGAACCAACACGATTTTAGCCACTAAAATGGGGCTTTCTTTATCAGATTATGTCGTTACAGAAGCAGGCTTTGGTGCCGATTTAGGTGCTGAAAAGTTCCTGGATATCAAATGTGTGTCGGGAGGATTAAAGCCAGAAGCTGTTGTAGTTGTCGCTACTATAAGAGCATTACGCCATCACGGTGGAGCTACTAAAGACGAGTACAACGAACCGAGTATAGAGCGTGTATCTGCAGGCTTTGCAAATCTTGAAAAGCATCTTGAAAACGTTAAGAAATTTGGATTAACACCAGTAGTAGCTATTAATGCATTTCCAACGGACACTAACGAAGAAGTACAACTTATTCAGGCTAAATGTAAAGCCATAGGCGTTAAGGCAGTGGTTGCGAAAGGATGGGCTGATGGTGGAAACGGAATGACTGAGCTGGCAGAGGCAGTGGTAGCGGAAGTTGAAAGTGGTAAGAACAAATTCAAGCCATTGTACGATTGGCAGATCTCGATCAAAGATAAAATTGACACCATTGCACGCGAAATCTATGGCGCGGATGGCGTTGACTATTCAAAACAAGCCTTGAGCGACCTAAAGAAAATTGATCAATTAGATTTGAATGCACTACCAATATGCATGGCAAAAACACAAAAGTCCTTCTCAGATAACGACAAACTTTTAGGCCGTCCAACAGACTTTAGAATTACGGTAAGAGAATTTGAATTCGCAGCAGGTGCAGGCTTTGTTATTCCTATTTTAGGAAAGATGATGCGTATGCCTGGTTTGCCGGCTACCCCAGCATCAGAAGGCATGACGATTGATAATAATGGGAAGATTAGCGGGTTGAGTTAGTATAAGGCTATTCCATCTCTATCTTATCAATCAACAATTTAAACGATTCGTTTTTCTTATTGGCAATAAGAAATCTGATCTCCTCGATACGATCACCCTCAAAATTGGGCATGTCTAGGCGTCTGCCACGAAAGCTTGCATACATGTCGTTGAGATTGATTTCAATTGTTTCCCACTGTCCGCTTGTTTTGAATTTTTTGATAAATGAATAGTAGTGCTCATTATTGTCTTTAACCCTAAACTGATAGGTTTTTCCATCTCCCTTCACACGCAATACAATCTTGCTTTTACCCGCAGTTTTAATGTTGTTAGAGTGATAATACACCGATGAGAAACCACCATTATTCGCTGTGGACACATCACCAGTAAAGATGCCATGGCCATCATCACTCACATCCATGGCTCCTTGTGACACACCTCCCATTACGCGATCATCGACTATTACCCAGTCATCCGGGTCTGTATTCTTGTTAAAATCGTAAAGAGTGTGCTTTTCGTTTGGCATTATGAATAATAGAAATAGTGAAATGATAATGTTGATCATATTAAATAAACATATGAATGCACTAAAAGTTTAAACTAAATCTATTGAACATTGACAAGCTTTGCAGAAACTAATTCATAAACTACCACCGCTATCGCGAGATTTCATCTCGTGATTTTACAAACCCCGACAGCCTAATTGCTAGTAACAAACGGCCTATTGCTGCATAGTCTATAGGTGAATATTAAATTATATTTCGTTTTTATACAGTATCACGAGATGAAATCTCGCGATAGCGGAGTTTGTCATCTAGAAAACTATCTCCGTACCACTCCTACTTCTTAAACTTCAACTTCTCTGAGCGTCCTTTTCTAAAAATCTTATTGCTTACCACTTTGCCTCTGCGCAATGCTTTCTGCTCCTCTTCTGGTAAAGCAACAATTTCCATGCACTCATCCGAACAGCAATTATTCATTTTCTCCTTACACGATGGACACTGAATAAACAATAAATGGCAGGCCTCATTAGCACAGTTCGTATGTACATCAAATGGCTCACCACACTGGTGGCATTGGGCAATCACATCATCACTAATGCGCTCAGCTCTACGTTGATCAAAGACAAAGTTCTGACCCTTAAACTTGTTTTCTAGTCCTTCTTCTTTGACTTGGCGTACATAGTTGATTATGCCACCTTCAAGCTGGTATACATTCTTAAATCCTTTGTGTTTGTAGTAGGCACTAGCTTTTTCGCAACGAATTCCACCCGTACAATACATAACAAGGTTCTTGTCTTCTTTATGCTCTTTAAGTTGTTCCTCAATTAAATCGAGCGAACTCCCAAATGTATCTACATCCGGCGTTACTGCCCCTTCAAAGTGACCAATTTCACTTTCATAATGGTTACGCATATCAACCAGAACAGTATTTTCATCGGCAATAATCTCATTGAACTCTTTCGCCTTTAGATGCGTTCCTATATCGGTTACGTCAAAGGTATCATCATCTAATCCGTCTGCCACAATCTTGTGCCTAACCTTTACCTTTAATTTCAAGAAGGATTTATTGTCCTGCTCAACGGCAATGTTTAGGCGAATCCCTTTTAGGAAATCTATTGAATCTAGAAAGGCTTTGAATTCTTCAAAATTTGGTGCCGGTACCGACAGCTGGGCGTTAATGCCCTCATTCGCCAGGTAAATTCTCCCCAGTACATCCATTTTCTCCCAAGTGAAGTATAAATGTTTTCTAAGAATATCGGGGTTCTTGATATGATGGTACTGATAAAAAGATATGGTAAGGCGATCTTCTCCCGCCTCATCAATGAGTTTCGCTCTTTCTTCAGCACTTAAATTATTGTACAGTTGCATGCTATAACAATGGTTTAAGGTTAAAAGATGCTGCAAAAATAGGGAAATTATTAGCTTTCTGAGATAAACTAGTTCAAAACCCCTCCTATAGGGACATGTAAAGTTACCCACATGCATGGGAAAACAAGAGCTAAGCCTTATCTTTGCATTACATGATCCCAAAGGAAATCATAGAAGACATTTTTACTACATCCCGCATTGAGGAGGTAATTGGCGAATTCGTTCAATTAAAACGTGCAGGCAGTAGTTTGAAAGGCTTGTCTCCTTTTGTTAAGGAGAAGACGCCTTCTTTTATGGTATCACCGGCCAAGCAAATCTTTAAAGACTTTAGTTCAGGTAAAGGTGGAAATGTGGTGACATTTCTGATGGAGCATGAAGCCATGTCTTACCCAGAGGCATTGCGCTGGCTTGCAGACAAGTATAATATTGAGATTCCGGAAGAGAAAGCCACCCCAGAAGAAATTGCTCAGCGGAACGAGCGAGAAGCCCTGTTCCTCATAAATAAGTTTGCGCTGGAGCATTTCGAGCACAATTTATGGGAGGAAAAACAAGGGCGTGCGGTGGGTCTATCCTATTTTAAGGAACGTGGCTTTACAGAAGATATCATCAAGAAGTTTAACCTGGGGTATTGTCTCGAGGACGGATCTCAGTTAACAGATGCGGCCAAAAAAGCAGGTTACAATCCAGATCATTTGGTGACACTTGGTCTATCCAAAAAGAACGACAAAGGCTATTACGACTTCTTTAGAGGACGCGTGATGTTCCCTATTCACAATCTAACCGGACGTGTAGTTGGCTTTGGCGGCAGAACCTTGCGTAGTGACAAAAAAATTGCCAAGTATTTCAATTCGCCCGAAAGTGATATATACAATAAAAGCAAAGTCTTATACGGCTTATATCAATCCAAATCTGGTATACTAAGACAAGATAATTGTTTGTTAGTTGAGGGATATACAGACGTAATTGCCCTGCATCAAAACGGTGTGGATAACGTGGTGTCTTCTTCTGGTACGGCGTTAACCGAAGGACAAATAAATCTCATCCAACGCTATACACAGAACATTACCATACTTTACGATGGAGATGCTGCTGGCATAAAAGCCTCATTTAGGGGGATTGATATGATATTGGAGCAAGGGATGAATGTGCGCATTGCCTTATTCCCTGATGGTGATGACCCAGACTCATTTGCTCAAAAGCATACTACCGAAGAAATCAATGAATTCGTTGCCAACAACGCCAAGGATTTCATCAGTTTTAAAACGGAAGTTCTTTTAAAAGAAGCGAATAACGATCCTATTAAAAAGGCGGGCATGATTAAAGAAATCGTGCACTCAATTAGCCTTATCCCAGATCAAATCACCCGTTCTGTTTACATCCGTGAATGCAGCGATCGTTTTGAAATGGATGAAGCCAGTCTTAACGGGGAGTTACATAAATATATTCGCAAGCAGAGCTCTTCAAAGCCACATGAAGATACAGGTATCCAAAACATTGAAGAAAAAGTAGCCGTTGCGGAAAAAATTGATTCAATCGAGAGTAAAGGCGAACATCATGAGTTTGAGCTAATTCGCCTTTTATTAAGATTTGCAGATAATGAGGTTGAAGTCTTGGTAGAAGATGATAATGGTGAAGAATATGAAGCCAAATATACCATTGCAAAGTACATTGTTGAATCACTTGAACAAGACGACATTAAGCTTGAACTCCCTTTATTTGCGGATATCTACGAAATCTTCTTACAGCATTATCAAAATGATAAAATCCCAAGCTCATCCTACTTTGCACACCACCCACAACCTGAAATAAATAGTATTAGTGCAGATGCGAATTCTTCTAAATATCATCTCAGCCCGAATTGGTTTAAAATGCACAATATTGAAGTGAAGGGCGAAAATGAAGATCTAATTGGGAAAGTGGATAATGCAATTAACAACTATAAACTGAAGCGATTGCGCACGATCAAGCAGTTAAGACAAGACTCCTTAAAAGGCGTTTATGATGAGAATGAGTACCATTCGATTATGGTTGAAATCAATAATTATATCCGTGTAATTTCTGAACTCTCAAAGTTCATGGGTAGAGTCACCCTTAAGTAAGACCTTACTTTACATCTAACTCTTTTGTCAACACACAGTGCTGAACAGACCCCACAATGCGTGTCACAATGGCTGGAATTTCATCATCTCCCGCGCCTGTCTCTTGCGGTCTGCCAGACGCTAATGTTCTAAATATAATGCGATCCCCTTTGTCGCCAGGCATTTCATAGTAAATCATCAAATCACTTCCCGAAACATCAAATGAACTATACAATCCATCAGCTACAGAGCTTAAATACAGTTCAATTGAATTCCCCTCATCAATTACATATACACCAGGCCTATCAGTGCTTCTCAACTTGTAATCACGCACATCATTGATCGTGTCCCGAGTATAGGAGAGTTTCCATTGCCATGTACTATCATCTATTTCGTGAATGCTAAGCCCCATTTGAACCGTCATACTTTCGGATCTGCCAATGGAAGCTATTTCTAATTCGCCCTTCCAGTCTCCCAACCACTTAGAATCTGGCATCTGTGCCCAATCTACACTTGAAATAAATATAAATGCTAGAAATAAAATTTGCTTCATTAGTCACCATTTAAGCGCATGCCTATATGCACACCAAGAAGCGTTCCATTGTGTATATTTTTGGCATAGTGTATTTTATACTCGGCAAATGGCGAAACTCTGAATTTTCCGTTCATCAATAAAAAATGAGAGCGCAATCCCACACCGCCTCCTGCGTATGAATCAGTGCCTCCTTTCTGGCTGTTATTTGTGATATACTCAAACTCTAACGGGCTGACGTACGGCGATAATACCAGATTGTCGTTCACCGGGATGTTGTAAGCAATACCCTCTGGAATTATGGCCGTTAATAAACCTATTAATATCCCTGGCACTACCTTACGCCTTCCTGTGGAGTCAGTTGAACTGCCAATTGCCAGGCCAACAAACACCCCTCCAAACGGGGCCAGGGGCATGTGGAAGTAACGTTTACCACCCAAAATATTATAGTGTATTGACCACTTGTCCGTAATCATGGCGTCAAGTTGTACTCCTCCACTCCAACGAGATGTGAATCCATCCAAATCAACAAATGCAGCCGTACCAGAGACATACACGTTGCCTTTTTCCATTTGAGCCTTGCTGCCGAAACATACGAGCGTGAATAGTGCTACAATTAAATATCGCATAGTTTTCGTTTTACCCCTAAAATAATGAAAATCTATTACTTGGTGCTAGATTTAGAACCTTCAGATAATACCAGAGTTGCCCCATCCATAGTACAGTAGTTATCTGCCAAACTGCATGATGCAGACATCAAGCGTGTTGCAGCTACATAGAGAACAGCCGCCTTTTCTTCCATCTCGTATTTACGCTCGTCGTCTGTTATTAGATCGCTTTTTTCGAGCAACATCATGGCTTCATTGTTGAATATTACACCATAATTATAAATCAAACTTGGATCCTCTATGTAACCTGATTCGGCCAACATTGGCACATAAGGCAAAATGTCATTACAGAAATCGTCTAAATACTGTCCTCCTCTATTAATTGAGCTTGCATAATCCATTAAAACCAACTCCATATCTCTATGCACCGACTCCAACAAGCTTATTAATATCTGCTTTCCTCCACACAAATACTTATCATCTCCTTCCTCAAACAAAACTTTTACGTATTTGAAAGCTTTTAGTCTGTAGTATGAATTGATGGCAGGGTTCTCATTGTATAAAACACATCCCAACTTAGCGAATAGATAGGCGGTTTGCGCTGGATCTTTTTTGTAGAGTTCCTTCTCGTTCTCAACAAGATTCATCCATGCACCCTTGGCATTTCCTGAGTTGTAGACCGCCTGGATATATTTAAAATCCTGCGACCTTCCTACTGTGCAGAAAGCAAATAAAGCTATGATAAAAGCATATTTCACCAATGTAAAAATACGAAATGAGCCTGCCAGCCGTTCTTTTTTAATGACTAACAGCACCTATTATATGACGAAAATCGAAAATTGTTTCAAACAATTATTTAGATATCTTTGTTAAGGCTATTGTATCACAACTACTATGGATTTTAAGGCAGGTGAATATTTAGATAAAATTGAGATTCCAGCAGACTTACGAGAGAAGTTTGACATTGAGGATTTGCCACATGTTGCGGATGATGTTCGCGAATACATTATTGACGTTATTTCTCATATTGGGAATTCTCATTTTGGAGCTAGCCTTGGAGTTGTAGAATTAACGGTAGCTATACACTATGCCTTCAACACTCCATACGACCAGTTAGTATGGGATGTTGGTCACCAAGCTTATGGACACAAAATCCTTACAGGAAGAAAATCTAGATTCCACACCAACCGATTAAAGGGGGGTATTAGTGGTTTCCCGAAAAGGAGCGAAAGTGAATACGATACATTTGGAGTAGGGCATTCGTCTACATCTATTTCCGGTGCGCTTGGAATGGCGGTAGCAAGTGCCTACAAAGGTGAAAGAGATAGACAGCATATTGCCGTTATCGGTGATGGTGCAATGACTGCAGGTTTGGCGTTTGAAGGTCTTAATCATGGTGGTGTTGAAAATTCGAACTTATTGGTGATTCTCAACGACAACTGTATGTCGATAGATCCAAATGTTGGCGCATTAAAAGAATATCTAACGGACATTACAACGTCTCACACCTACAACAAGGTAAAAGATGAAGTATGGAACTTGCTTGGTAAAGTGAGTAAATTCGGGCCAAACGCACAAAGTATAGCACAAAAAATTAGCGATGGCTTAAAGAGTTCATTGTTAAAACAGAGCAACTTATTTGAGTCATTGAATTTCAGATATTTCGGTCCAGTTGACGGTCATGATGTGATTACATTGACAAAAACATTACAGGACCTTAAAGATATTCCGGGTCCAAAAATCCTGCATTGTCTAACCACAAAAGGAAAAGGTTATAAGCCAGCAGAAGATGGATCGGCCACCAAATGGCATGCACCTGGTATCTTCAATAAAGCAACTGGAGAGATTATCAAGGTTATTCCGACAAGCCCTGAGCCTCCAAAATATCAAGAAGTATTTGGTCATACAATAGTTGAGTTGGCCGAGAAGAATGATAAAATAATGGGTATTACCCCTGCAATGCCATCAGGAAGCTCGATGAACATCATGATGAAAGCTATGCCTGAGCGTTCGTTTGACGTAGGTATTGCTGAACAGCATGCAGTTACATTTAGTGCAGGATTGGCTACACAAGGCATGGTGCCATTCTGTAATATCTATTCATCATTTATGCAACGTGCATTTGACAGTGTAATACATGACGTAGCCTTGCAGAATTTAAACGTAGTACTGTGTTTAGATAGAGCAGGCTTAGTAGGTGCCGATGGCGCAACACATCATGGAGCATACGACTTGGCTTACATGAGATGTATTCCGAATATGACGGTAGCAGCACCTATGAATGAAGCAGAACTGCGTAACCTGATGTTTACTGCTCAGCAAGAAGACATGGGACCATTTGTTATTCGATACCCGCGTGGTAAAGGCGTTATGACCGAATGGAAAACACCGATGAAAGCCATCAAGGTTGGTACAGGACGAAAAATTAGCAACGGTGATGATGTAGCTATTTTATCTATTGGCCACCATGGGAACTATGTGCAAGACGCTGTAAAACAGCTAAATGATAAAGGTGTGTCAGCTGCTCATTACGATATGCGTTTCGTGAAGCCTTTAGACGACATTCTGCTACATGAAGTGTTCTCTAAGTTCGACAAAATCATTACCGTTGAAGATGGTTGTATCATGGGAGGCATGGGAAGTGCTGTTCTCGAATGGATGAGCAAAGAAGGCTACTCTGCAAAAGTGAAAATGTTGGGTATTCCCGACGAGTATGTGCACCATGGCACGCAACAAGAGCTTTACGAGGACTGTGGGTATGACACGGCGAGTATAGTGCGAGAGGCAGAGGCAATGGCAGCCAAAGGCAAAGGCGGTAAGGCTTTGAGTGCAGGGTAGTTTTTGTTTACATCTTCATACTTGATCGTATTTCAAACGATTGAATTCTATCTAATCATGTTGTTGACTTAAATCACATATTTCATTGATTTGTAACAGTCATATGCTAGTTTATCCCGATAAATTGCATGATAAACCAACAATAAAATCACGTGAGCAAGGTGCACAGTGACATGATTATTGTAATCTATAGTGCCAATGGCCAAGTGATTAAGCAACTATTTCGGAGACGAAACTAATAGAGATTACTACAAGTGATTTATCACCTGGTTTATATTAAATAGCTCTTAGAAGCGAAATGGGCGAGTTATTCGAGAAGTTAGTTATCAAATAGTGTAGGATTGAAATAAGCATAAAAGACCCTCGTCAAGACTCAAGAATAAATTATTCTTTCTCACTATCAGTTAATTACGGTATATGATGGATAAATATTGCAATGACATAAGATTTTTAACGGGCAAAATGGTCTACATTAGCCCATCATTTAATTAAATAAACAACTATCATGAAAAAAAGTGTATTAGTATTTGCTTTAGCACTAGGTTCAATCGCAACCTACGCTGCTTCTCGCAATTCAAACCTTGATGCAACAGTAGTAGAAGAATCAGTTGATTCTGATATCTCTATTGTGAAGACATCAAAGAAAGACAAAAGTGGAAATGTAGTAATGAGTGCAGAGCTTACCAACAATGGTGCTGAGGCAGTTACATTAACATGGTCAGTAAAACAAAAAGGTGGATATACATCTATCCCTAAAGAAGTGACTATTGAAGCTGGCGCAACATTGGTTCTTGAAAATATTACAGAACTTAAGAATGGTGTTACAACAGACGCAGTAGAATTAATCATTAACAATAAATAATAGAAAGATGAATAAAATTCTACAATTAGCGTCTACTGCAGCTTTTATTTTTGCTGGAGCTCAGATGTCAAACGCACAATGTCCAACCATCACTTGTCCAACAAATATTTCTACTAACGTAGATCCTGGAACGTGTGGTGCGGTTGTGTCATATACAGCACCAACTGCTGATGATTTATGTGCGGGATCAGGAAATATTCTGTTCGTATGTGATGGTGATAATACAACCGCTACGGAAATACCAACGGAGTTAACTGCTGCTGGTTATAACGTGACTTCAGTGTATAATGATCATGACGCTGCAACGCATAACAATACCGTTCTTCAAGGTGCTGGATTAGCACAATATGATGCAATATATTGGCATGCTTCTGGTGCGGGAGGATTTGGTGATGAGCATAGTGCTGCTACATTTACTAACTTAACTTCTTATGTTAATGCTGGTGGAGCGATTTTTATCACAGGTTATGATGTAATCGCGAGCCCAACAGACATGGAATTAATCACTTTTATGGGTGGTACTGGCTCAACCGATGGAGGATCTTCTGGTACTGAAACTTTAACAGGTACTAATACATTAACTACCGGTGTAACCAATATTGTTGGATTAACATTGAATTCACCTGGAGACCATGATGGATTGAACAATCTTCAAGCAGGAACGGTAGCTGTAGCATCAACCGGTTCAGCTGGTTGGACAATAAGAACTCTAGGTGCTGGTGAAATCGCATGGGTGTCTACCGCAAACTATACAGGTCAGGCATGGCCTGCGTGGAACACTCCAGGTTCTGGTTACAATGAAGCATTGCTAAACTTTGCGTTTAATCACGCTACTTGTACTGGCGGTGAGATTCTGTTTGTTTCGGATAATGCTGGAGCAACAGAGATTCCAACAGAACTCACAGCACAAGGATATACTGTAACAGTTGTAACAAATGATTATTCTGCCGGGAACAACGCTGTTCTTCAAGGTGGAACTCTAAGCCAATATGATGTTATATATTGGAATGCCGTTGGTGCAGGCGGTTTCGGTGAAACACACAACGCTGCAACTTTTACAAACCTAAACACTTATGTTTCTAACGGTGGAGCAGTCTTTGTTACTGGTTATGATGTTATTATTAGCCCATCAGATCCCAATATGATTGCATTTTTAGGTGGTACATCATCAAATGATATTGGCCCATCTAACGGAACAATTATTAATGCTGTTAATAGTTTAACCGATGGCTATTCTAATATTCAGGGAATGACAGTAACGGCACCAAATGGTGATCAAGATAACCTGAATGGAATATCAGGTTCTGTAACCGTTGTATTAGCTGGGTCTGCAGCAGGTGGTGCCGAGTGGTCACTTAACACTGTTGGGTCTGGAGAAATTGCTTGGGTTTCAAGTGGACAAGCTGGAACCAATGCAATGCCAGCTTGGAACACACCGGGGTCTATGTACCATGAAGCTCTGTTAAACTTTGCTGCAACACATACATGTGGCGGAAATACAGATCCAATTGTAACTATGATTTCTGGTTTAGCGAGTGGAGCTACTTTCCCAGTTGGTACTACAACTGTAACTTATGAAGCTACAGATTATCAAGGGAACAACCCCGTTCAATGTTCATTTGACGTTACGGTTACAGATAATGAGATGCCTTTAGCAGATACAACAAATTTAACAGCGCTTACAAGTGAGTGTAGTGTTACTGTTGCAACACCAACTGCAACTGATAACTGTGCTGGTACTATAACGGCTACCACTACAGACCCAACAAGCTACTCAGCAGAAGGGTCGTATACTATCACATGGTCTTACGACGATGGAAATGGTAACATTGCAACACAAACACAAAACGTTACTATTGACGACATCACTGCACCAGTAGCTGACACAACTACGCTTACAACTCTTACGAGTGAGTGTAGCGTTACTGTTGTTGCACCAACTGCAACTGATAACTGTGCCGGTACTATAACGGCTACCACTACTGATCCAACAAGCTATTCTGCACAAGGATCGTACACTATCACGTGGACTTATGATGATGGTAATGGTAATACTAGTACTCAGACTCAGAGTGTTGTTATTGCGGATGTTACTGCACCAACAATTACTGCACCTGCTGATGTGAATGATTTAGCGAACGCAGCGAACTGTGAGGCTAGTGGAATATCATTAGGTACGCCAGTTGATAATGATAACTGTGCTGTAGATACGGTTTACAATGATGCACCAGCTACGTTCCCTCTAGGAACAACTGTTGTAACTTGGACTGTAGTAGATGAGGCAGGAAATATGACTACTACTACTCAAAACGTAACAATCACTTCTGACCTTAGTGGTTCAGGTGTTGCTACGGATGAAATGATGGGTAATGATGGTACAATTGACTTAACTGTAACAGGTGGAGCAAGTCCTTATACTTTCTTATGGGATGATACTTCTGCTTCTACTACTGAAGATTTATCAGGATTGGCAGCAGGTACTTATACCGTAATTATTACGGATGCTAACGGATGTTCTGATACCGCTACTGTTACTGTTGGTAGTCAAGTTGGAATTTCTGACAATGGTTTAGGTATTGAGATTTCTTTGTATCCTAACCCAAACAATGGTGAGTTTGTTTTAGCATTCTCTTCTCAAGTTAACGGCCAAGTAATGGTTACAGATGCTGCAGGAAGATTAGTGTTTAATCAATCTGTTAATGGAGATAGAATGGATATTAACCTTAACTCTATTGAAAGAGGATTATATACAATTACTGTAGTGAATGATTTAGGAAAATCATCATTAAGATTTGTAGTTAAGTAAGTAGATAATTATCTAATGATAAAAGCCCCTTGATGAAATATCAAGGGGCTTTTTCTTTGAGTAATATACCAGAGTTGCTGGACTTAGATTCAATGAGCATCTATATCGTCTTTGATAACGACAATATAGTAATGTCGGCGTTGTACTTGATGTTTAACGCAATTGCAAGCCGGGGGAAGTGGATAACCCACAGCTTAAAAAGGCTAGACTTGCTTGCTGCTTAACAGCGATTGAAATGAGCTGATTTAGCTGCTTAGCAAGCTGCGTTTTTAGGCGAGGATTAGGAACTGGACACGGGAATTCTTGCCCAGACGGGTATTGATGGACATATGCTTCTAACCTTTATATGTATGATTGAGGTAAAGAATGAAATATTTCTGCATAATAATCGCAATTATTATTGCTGCAAATGAAACTTAGACCAAAATTAAGCGCACCTTTGCAAGGTAAAGTCATGAGATTTGTAGTAGGGTTTTGTGCGATAAAACAGACGCTATGGTTATACTCTTATTCTTTTTGGCACATTGGTATTTATCCCTGTTTTTTCAAACGTTTTTCCTGCACAGATATGCTGCTCATCAAATGTTTACCATGTCTCCGGCGTGGGAAAAAGTGTTTTTTGTACTCTCCTGGGTGGCACAAGGCTCTTCCTATCTAAGTCCTTGGGCATACGGTATAATGCACCGTCAGCATCATACATACGCGGATACCGAGAATGATCCACATTCTCCAAAATACGATAAGTCTGCGTTTGCCATGATGATGCGCTCTGCAACTAAGTTTAACGATATATTTTACTCAAGAGTTAAGACAGAAGACAGATTTACCGATGGTGTTCCGAAATGGATGGCCTTTGACATTTTTGCTAATAAACTAATTGTGCGACTGGCATGGGCAGCCCTGTACGTCTTGTTCTATATCAACTTTGCAAGTGAGTGGTGGATGTATCTTTTATTACCTATCCACTTTATAATGGGGCCTGTACATGGTATAATTATAAACTGGGGTGCACATAAGTATGGCTATGTGAATTTTAAAACTGATAACACATCAAAAAACTTGTTGCCTTTAGATGTATTAATGCTTGGAGAAAGCTATCACAATAACCACCATGCTAACAGTAGTAATGCTAATTTTGGGTCGCGTTGGTTCGAGATAGACTTTACTTACCCGGTTATTTGGGTTTTGAACAAAGTAAAGATCATTCAGCTAAAATAGAATGATTGCTTTCCATGCGATAATTACTGCTTTTTCTTAGAGAAGATAATTACGCCCTTACCATAATTTCCGTTGTAAGAAATTTTGAATGGAAGGTCTGAATTATCGCCTTTTTCAACCACGTCCTTCTTAAGGTCTCTTTGCAAACACCATGATAAATCACTGATTACGTTGGTGTATGTCCCGTAAAGTTTAGTGTCGTATTTAGTGCTATCACTAAGTAGTTTGTAAGGAATCCCTGAATCATCTTGAATGATAGTTTGGCTACCTAAAATTAGTTCTCTTACCACTGTGAAATCTGGATTAAATGCTGCACATTGTGCTGCCTTAAGATAGGATGCACGGTTTGGGAAGGATTTAATAAATTCAACCATTTCCATGTGATCTTCTACTGCTTTATCCTGAATGTTTTGATTGAAGAAGTACAGTGTTCTTAGCTCTTTTTGTTCCGCACCTGTAAAGTCTATGCACTTAACCCTAACCGCATCTTCTGGCGAATTTGCGTGCTCATCTATACGGGTTAGTTTCCCTTCTTTATTGATCCACCCGTCTTCTATGGCTACAATTTTGTGTCCTGTTTGCACCATCATGTATAGCACCATGTGGGTGATTCCGTTTAAGTTTGTTCTGGAAAAATCACTGCCCATATGCTGAGTTACGAAATAGCCCCTCGTATTAATGTATTTCATTGAGTGCTTAAGTCCCTGGAAGTATTTTTTACGCTCCGCATCCGACATATTTTCGAATTTAGGTGAGGTACCGCGGCGCTCAAGACCCAATAGTACATAGTTACGTGCCGTTGGGTAAAATGCATTAGCAAACATGAAATCTGGCCCTGAAAATGGGTAGAAACAAGTAAGATTTTTCGAATCATCCCCTACTCCTTGTTCTTTTGTCCATTTAGCTACCGGCTCAAGCATGGTGCTACGCACTTTATCAAATGTTTCATCTGTGAAGCTCTGGTATTCTTTGTAGTAATCACTTGCCTGGATGCTTAGCAATACCGAATCCGTTCCTTCAATTGGCACACCAGAAATTACACGTGCCACATCATTTAGGTAAGGATCGTAGGCTACTTTTTGTACCTCATCTTGTAGGTCTGGCTCTTTTACATCTGCGCTTGTTGAGTCATTTTCTTGTTGCTCATTTCCTTTAGATGATGTACTGTCTTCTTTGTCGCTTGACCCTGATCCACAGGCTACTACAAAAAGAGAAGCCGCCATTACTACTGATACTACTATTTTCATTACTTGCATATTTTTGACAAATATATGGGTTTTGATGGGCTGATGAAGTGCTCATCCATTATTCGGTAGAGTTTTGTGAGTATTTGCGCTAATTGTTTTGTCTAAGGTATTGCCTGAAAGGTGTCAAATAGCAGGGCATTTATAGATAATTAGTGTATTAAATCAATTGACCCATAAATGAACTAGCTTTGCAGCTATAAAATCAATGCATGAGTACATTCAAAGAATTAGGAATTAATAAAGAAATCCGACAAGCGCTTTCTGAAATTGGAATTAATAGTCCCTCAGAAATTCAGGAAAAATCAATTCCAGCTTTATTGAATGGAGCGGTTGATTTTGTAGCTCAGGCACCAACGGGGACAGGGAAAACCGCTGCATTTGCATTGCCGATTATTGAGAATGTCGACCCGAACAACAAGCATGTCCAAGCCCTTATTCTAACACCAACACGTGAGCTAGGACTTCAAATCGCCAAGCAAATATTCAAGTTCACGAAATATTTGCCAAAGCAAGTGTTTTGTGAAGCAGTGTATGGAGGAGCTCACATCTTAAATCAAATTAATGCCCTGAAAAGGCCTACGCAAATTATAGTAGCAACACCTGGAAGGCTGATTGATTTGTACAACAAGAATGCCGTTGATTTTAGCCATTTGCAAACAGTTGTGTTGGATGAAGCCGATGAAATGTTGAATATGGGATTCAAAGCGGAGATAGATCAGATCATGGAACTGATCAAGACA
The DNA here is from genome assembly GCA_964230215.1 of Flavobacteriales bacterium. Taxonomy (GTDB): domain Bacteria; phylum Bacteroidota; class Bacteroidia; order Flavobacteriales_D; family JAUILH01; genus JAUILH01. The sequence continues at coordinate 980,354 of CAXRGQ010000007.1, read as the reverse complement.
GATCCACACGTATGGTTGTTCTCAGCAACTTTGCCTGCTGAGATCAATGAACTCATTCAGCGCCATATTGGGAAAGGAGCAACTCGGGTTCATATTGATAAAAAGAATCTCGTCAACAAAAATATTGAACACCGCTATATCGAGTGTCAAATAGATGATAAGCTGAATATTATAGTGAGTTTCTTGAAAAATAGATCTGGAGATCGTGGAGTGGTGTTTTGCCGAACTAAGAAAGGTGCGCAAAAATTGGCGAATCAGCTTAAAGCAAAGAACATCAATGCAGACGCGATTCATGGTGATTTATTGCAAAAAGACAGAGACAAAGTGATGCGTACTTTTGTGAATGAGAGTATTGATGTGTTGGTGGCTACGGATGTGGCAGCGCGTGGAATTGATGTAAAGGATCTTGGTTTTGTTATTCATCATCAATTACCAGAACAGGAAGAAAATTACACTCATAGAAGCGGAAGAACTGCTCGCGCAGGAAAACAGGGATTATCATTGGCTCTGGTTACCCCGTCTGAAGTGAATTATGTTCATTCCTTAGGAAAGAAACTAGGGATTATGATCAAAGCTCTGTAGCTTAGGGTGCACTAATCATTTTCATCCGATTTAAAGTCCATATAAATGCTATCACTTTGTATCAGAAAGGCAACCAAGGCAATTAACTCAGATGCTGCTATCTCCAACTTTGAGTTTTCAATGTTCTGAGACGGCTTTATCAAATATGCTATTCGTTTAGCCTGAGTTTGGAGACTGTCTATAGCGATAGATTCAAATCCATCTGGATAGGGAATTCCCAAATCTCGAAGGGCAGTAATTTTCCGTCGGGTTGAAAACGTATCGAGCTTATCTTCTACCAACCATGGATATTGCGGCATTATTGATTGAGCCTTATACAATCGCGGATTGATTAGATAGTTATAATAGTATGACGCTGTATTTGAAACCGTATCTAAAGCGCCTCCATTCGAATCTTTATTCCAGGTAAACGGATGATCATATACAAATTCACCCCGATTCGAGAACCTAGGATAGTTTTGCCCGTCTCCATTTGCTGCAGTCTTATAATTACTAGTAGAATGGCAATTATAACATCCTTCCCTTATGTAGATATCACGGCCTTCTATTTCAAGTGGGGAGTACATTGGTAGACTGTCTCTTTGTATCTCTTTTTGGGCATGAACAACGGCTTTATTTTCTACTTGTGAGTTGCAGGCTATAGAAATGTAGTTTATAACAACTAACAAACTAGCCGTGATCAACAAGGCCCTGTATTTAATAATATTGATAATCATACCTCACAATTAAATACAAATTCCCCTCTTTATAGAGTTTATGTCCAAGAGTGTTCCCCTTCTTATCATAGGTGTATTTGGCTACTTTTATTTTCTTGCCCTCTCCATTATAGTGGATCAGCTTTTTGAGTTGCTGTTTGCAGTTGTATGTCTGTTTGAAATGATAGTCAGTCTCTGTATGTCCATCATAGGCACCAATTTCCTCTTTTATTTTTCCGCTTTTATTAAATGAGCGTGTAATTGTGAAGTCAGTTGCATTTCTTTCGTCATGAATTTTTTCTTTGACACATAAGTCCTCTTTGTAGATATGCGTGTGGGCTGAGACAAACTCACCTGAACGGCTGTACCTTTTTATAATCAGTGTGTCATTATTTTTACTGTGATAGTAGTCTGCCACCCGCTTTTTCCCATGCTTTTGTGACCAATCGTATTTTATATAGGACTTTCCTGGGCCTTGAAATTCGTAGTACACAGTATAATAATCATCGTTTTCTGGATACAGGCTTGTTTTTTCTATCAGACGGTTGTATTCATCGTATTTATACTTAAAGAAGGTATTACTACTATCGTTTTCCGTTACAAATGCTTGATGTTTTAAGGTAGTATCATCATTATAAAAGAGGTACTCCGTTGCAATGATATTATCTCCAATTTTTCGGGTACGCTTGGATGGTACAGGGAGGAAATTATACTCATACACCACTGTGTTTACTATTCCGTTGTGCCCTTTTTTATCCGATTCGGATTGGATTAATCCACTTGGGTGATAGCTAAACTCTTTGCTAATTGCCAGACTTTTTCCTTTAAACTGTTTGAATGAAATAACCTGGCCTTCCTTATTCAACTTTGCCTTAAACTTGAGAAGTTCGGTGTCTTTTTTCCCATTGTGCACCAATTGTGTGTAGACCTCAACTTGCTTTACGCCAGATTGTGCGTAGTTATTCCAGAGGGCAGTATCATTGAGATTTAGTAGTACTTGGGAATACGCCGCAGTGCATAGAAATGTCGTTATTAGCCACAAAATTAATCTCACGGGGTAAAGGTATTAATTTGTTTGTGGGTGAATCGCAAATTCAATAAGCATAAAAAAACAAAAAGCGGCAGATTACTCTGCCGCTTCTTACCAACTTGATTCTAAAATCCGACTTTGTTCTTTCAGTTCAAGTTTCATGTTAAACGCACTACTATAATGCAGGCGGAATAAAAATGGTACAGGAATTATTTTTGATCTTCATATTTATCTGCAATCTCTTCCATTCGTGCTTGGAAGTCTTCGTCTTGATAACAATCAGAAGCGATGATATCCTGAGACAACTGACCTGCTTTCGATACAATTTCAGTATAGTTTGTTATTGCCGCTGTGTTTGAAGGATCGTCTTTCATTTTTTGCGCAATTTCATAGGTTGACTCTGCAAGCTCTTCGTAATCTGCAAGCAGTTGATCACAGTCAGCATCCGGGTCACCTTCATAATCATCTATGTTCATGTCTTCCATATCGTCCGCCATATCCATGATTTCTTGAGCACCTTCACAGTTCATTGCCATTTCTTCCAACTCTTCATCAGAGTAATCTTCTTCAAGTGCTTGACATGCTTCCATCTCCTCTGGTGACATGTCTCCGCTCAAGAATCCATCAACACAATCACATACAATATCCTGTATGTCCGCTTCAGCCTCATTTTCAGTTTTGTCTTTACCTTTGTCATCATCTTTTTTATCGTCATCTCCGCATGCGGTAAAGAAAAGAGCACCACTAAGAAGCGATAGAGTAATTAGTTTTTTCATCTTGTATAGTTTATTGAGTGATAAATCTAAGATAATTTGGGGGGATTGCGCAACAATCAATTCTATAAGTTTTCCTTACAATGAGGCGGTTACAAACAAAAAACCCGATTCGGGACGAATCGGGTTTTTATAATCGTGAGAGGAATATGAATTACATGCCTCCCATTTTCTTTAATTCTTCTGCAGTTGTTTCTGTGTATCCATCAGGGATGTCCAACTTAAATAATTTCTTGTCAACTTTTTCTTCAGAAATCTCAGTCACCTCCATGTGTACAGTAAACTCCATGCCCATTTGCGACATTGCAATCTCTGTTAACATAGGATAGCCGTCTATTTTACCAGCGTACTTTTCATCAGAACCTTCTACTTGAATGTCTGTTGTTACCCACATAACCACATCCGCTTCTTCTGTAGATACAATGTATTTAACACAATTGTGTCCTAATATTTCTTTTGTCTCATCTGTCTTTTCAACATCCACGTCCTCATCTTCTTCAGTCTCCGCTTCATCTTCTTCGCTTTCTCCTTTTTGCAAGATATATGTTTTACCCGCAAATGGATTATCCATTAACATAAGAGTGGTGTTTTCATCGCTATTAAAGATGGTAATGTTGGTGCCTGTCATGCCTCCTGACTGCTCAGTGCGTGTGTTCTTTCCTTTAACGTAAGTTACCGTCTTCATCTCTCCAAGCATGGCTAATTGTCCTTGAACAGCAGGATCATCCGATGAAAATGTTTGCTTAGCTGTAATCTTACCTTCGCTAAACTGAGCACTTGCTACAGTACCCATTAATAATAATGCACCTAGTGCAATTGATTTTATTAGTCTCATAGTCTTTTTATGTTTTGCTTTGGTCTTAACAATTCTTGGACCAATTTATTATCGCACCCCAAATATATCTATAAATAAAAACGACCGCTCATCTAATGTGATGAGCGGTCGTTTTTTAACATATTTTGTGATTATTACAGGTCGAATTTGATTCCCTGCGCTAATGGTAGGCTGTCACTCCAGTTAAGTGTGTTTGTCTGACGTCTCATGTAAATCTTCCATGCATCAGATCCTGACTCACGTCCACCTCCTGTTTCTTTCTCACCACCAAAGGCGCCACCAATCTCAGCTCCAGATGTACCAATATTAACATTTGCAATTCCACAATCTGAACCGCTGTGTGCTAAGAATTTCTCAGACTCTCTAAAGTCACTTGTCATTATAGCTGATGATAATCCTTGCGGTACATCATTCTGTATTTTAATTGCATTTTCAACATCTCCGCTGTACTTCAATAGGTATAATACTGGTGCAAACGTCTCGTGCTGAACGATAGCAAAGTTGTTCTTGGCCTCAGCAATAGCAGGTTTAACGTAACATCCGCTTTCGTATCCTTCACCTTCTAAAACACCGCCTTCTACTACAATGTTTCCACCTTCTTCAACTACACGCTTAAGTGCCTCATTGTACATGGCTACCGCATCTTTATCAATAAGTGGTCCTACGTGATTACTTTCATCCAAAGGATTACCAATTTTTAACTGACCGTATGCATTCACCAATACTTCTTTTACCTTATCGTAAATAGATTCATGGATAATGAGCCTTCTTGTTGACGTACATCTTTGACCACATGTTCCAACGGCACCAAATACAGCACCCGGCACAACCATTTTAAGATCTGCACTTGGCGTAACGATAATTGCGTTGTTACCACCCAGCTCTAATAATGACTTTCCTAATCTTGCACCTACTTTTTCGCTTACCGCTTTACCCATTCTTGTTGATCCAGTAGCAGATACTAAAGGCACTCTTTTGTCTTCCGACATCATTTTCCCAATCTCCGCATCACCAACAACTAAAGATGAAACGCCCTCTGGAACGCCATTAGCCTTAAAAACTTTTGCCGTAATGTTCTGACAGGCAATAGCAGTTAACGGCACTTTCTCAGATGGTTTCCAAATACACACGTCTCCACAAATCCATGCTAAAGCTGTATTCCAGTTCCATACTGCAACTGGGAAGTTAAATGCAGAAATAATTCCAACAATTCCTAGCGGATGATATTGCTCATACATTCTGTGACCTGGACGCTCAGAGTGCATGGTTAAACCGTGTAACTGCCTTGATAAACCAACAGCAAAGTCACAGATATCAATCATCTCTTGCACTTCTCCAAGTCCTTCTTGGTAGCTCTTACCCATCTCGTAAGACACTAATTTTCCTAAAGGCTCTTTATATTTTCTTAGCTCTTCAGCTAATTGTCTTACCACTTCACCTCTTTTCGGTGCTGGCCACATTCTCCATTCTTTAAAAGCTTCTTGTCCTTTAAGAATAGCCGCTTCATATTCTGCCTCCGTCGCACAGTTAACCTCAGCAATTAAGCTTCCATCAACAGGTGAATATGAACCAATCTTTTCGCCACGCGTTGCGAACCAGTGATTACCAGTTGATGCGCCACTATTAATATCTTTTATTCCTAAGGTGTTCAGCACCTCTTTTATTCCGAAATCAGTTTGTACAGCTTCCATTTACTTAAATTTTTAACAAAGTTACGACATCTTGTATGAACTTTTGTGACTTCTACTGCATAGATTGTCAACATTATGGAAGTACCATGATACAAAAGTTACTAAGTTTGTGATACCAAATGGACGTTAAGCAGATAAAAGCACCGGTGCGAACAGAAATGGAGACCTTTGAATGGAAATTTAAGGAGTCCATGAAAAGCTCTACGCCATTATTGGACAAAATCACGCATTATATTATCAAGCGTAAGGGCAAGCAAATGCGCCCACTCTTTGTGTTTTTAACTGCTAAGGTTTTCGGAAAAGTCAATGAATCAACATACACAGCTGCTTCCTTAATTGAGCTATTGCATACAGCAACTTTGGTGCATGATGATGTTGTAGACGATTCGTTTGAAAGACGAGGGTTCTTCTCTATCAATGCTTTATGGCGAAATAAAATTGCCGTTTTGGTGGGGGATTATTTACTCTCAAAAGGCTTGATGTTATCTGTTGATAACAATGAGTTTGAAATTCTGAGAATAGTAACGAACGCCGTACGGGAAATGAGTGAAGGGGAGTTACTACAAATTGAAAAGGCACGGAAACTAGATATTACTGAAGACGTATATTTTGAGGTGATTCGCCAAAAAACAGCATCTCTGCTTGCGGCATGTTGTGCCTGCGGGGCGGCGTCTACATCTGAGAATAAAGAAGATGTAAAGAAAATGCTTCTATTCGGCGAGAAGGTGGGTATTGCCTTCCAAATAAAAGATGATTTGTTTGATTACGGCGCTGGGCAGAATATAGGCAAGCCAACAGGCATTGATATTAAAGAACGCAAGATGACCCTTCCTCTAATCTACACTTTAAATAATGTGGATAAGAAGAAGAAAAAGGAACTGATCCGTATCGTTAAAAAACACAACGAAGACACTAAAAAAGTCAATCAACTTATCCAAACAGTCATTGAAACGGGGGGTATAGATTATGCAACTCAACAGATGAATAAATATAAGGATGAAGCTTTAGAAATTTTACATACATTCGAAGATGGTGAAGCTCGTCAATCACTTGAAGGGCTGGTTAATTACACAACTCAACGATTAAAGTAATGAAACTATTAGCAGGAATTATTATAGTACTTCTAGCTGGGGCTTGTTCGTCTAAAAACGATGATATTTCTTCTCCAAAAGCGAAAAAGAAAGAAGTTGACCTACAAAATATACATCACGTGCAGATGGGTATTGATGATACCATTCAACTGAAGTCAATCGAAAATCAAGATAAGGTTGAAAATGGCGAGATAATCCTTAGCTACCCGGATGGTAAGTTGAAGGCAAAAGGCTTATTAAAAGACGGTAAGAAAGAAGGCTTATGGGAGAGTTATCATAGCAATGGGAACAAATGGAGTTCTACCTTCTATGTGAAAGGGAAAGCCAATGGCCACTCGATTACCTATTACAAAAACGGAAAGATTCAGTACAAAGGTGAGTACGAAGATGGTCAGCGCACTGGCAAATGGGAATTCTACGACGAGCAAGGCGAACTTCAACGTGAGGAGGAGTTTTAATGAAAGCTTGGACGATTGTTAAAAAGGGACATCCAGATCAGGCATTCGAGTTGCGAGAATATCCTAGTCCGACCCCCAAAAACGGAGAAATTCTAATTAAAGTTGAAGGCTTTGGCCTAAATTATGCGGATGTGATGGCCCGCAATGGCTTATATCGTGAGGCGCCGCCCATGCCATTTGTGCCGGGCTATGAAGTTGTTGGAAGGGTTGAATCTGAAGGTCCACTTAAAGGCAAACGTGTGTTGGCATTCACGCGTTTTGGAGGTTATGCCCAAGAGGTCTGTACTCCAGAACAAGCAGCCGTCGAAATTCCGGAAGATATCGAGCTCGGCCAAGCCTTGGCATTGGGAACACAATACATCACAGCTTATCATGCAGCATATGAGTGTGTAAATCTATATGAAGGAGACAAGATACTTGTGCATGCTGCCGCGGGTGGGGTTGGTATTGCCATCACGCAACTAGCGAAAGCAAAGGGATGTACTGTTTTTGGAACGGCAAGCAAGCCAGAAAAAATCGAATTTATTCAGAAAAACGGAGTTGATCACGCTATTAATTACAGTACCAATGACTACGAAAGCACTATCAATTCTGTACTTGGAAATGACCGTTTAGATGTTGCATTTAACTCGATTGCAGGCTCAACGTTTAAGAAGGACCGAAGATTAATTGGCTCAGGCGGAAGACAAGTATTGTATGGTGGGGCCGAGCGTTCTGGAAAGAAATTTGGTATGCTATCTACTCTAAATTTTGTGCGAAAGATGGGTATGATTGTCCCGATATTCTTAATGATGAAATCCAAAGGCATCATAGGCGTTAACATGCTTAAAATTGGAGACAATAAACCGGATGTTTTAGTGCGTTGTATGCGGAATGTGGTAGACTTATACAAGGCGGGCACAATTAAACCTCATGTGCACAAAGTGTATGACAGTAATGAGATTCAGGAGGCGCATGCAGCATTGGAGAACCGTGGAACTATTGGAAAGGTGGGTGTTAGGTGGTGATAAATTTATTGCTCGGCGACACGTAATTTTAATACGGACTACTCAACAATTAACTTTGAAGTGGTGCTAATTCCGTTTGTGAATATACTCAAGTAGTAAATACCCGAATTCAAGGAAGAAACGTTTACTCGTACACTGTTTTCATTAGTGGAAATATCTGCATCAACAAGTCTACCTAGGGCATCCATCACTTTTAATGTAGATGAGTTGTGGCGAGTATCCTTTGCTTCAATGTATATAAAATCTCTTGCAGGATTAGGGTAGATTTTCACGTCACTAAGCTCGTTCTGTTGTACATCCGTAATTTCGAGATTCTCGTTCCAAGCGACTTGGTTGTCATCGTATGAAGCCGACAAAATATCGGCATCACCGTCTCCATCCAAATCTGATCCGTAGGCCGATTTGATATAATCATAAACGCCAGAAATAGTTTGATGAGGCATAAAACCACCTATAGTATTGTTTATATATAAGTAGATGGCATTTAAACCACCATCTGCAACTATGAAGTCTTTATATCCATCTCCGTCAAAATCTTCCGCTGCCACATAATGCCCTCCCAGTGATGAATTAATGGGAACTCCAGCAGCGAACAGTCCATTACCCAGATTTTCTATTAATGCTGTTTCATATAAGGACAGTGCGATAATGTCTTGGTCACCATCATTATCTATATCGGCGATACATGCCGAAATCATATAGAACAAATAATGCAGTTGCTGAGAAGGACCAAAACTGTTGCTGCCTTGGTTTTCAAACCACACTACATAGTTATCGGATACACCAATTATATCATTCATACCATCGCTATCAAGATCTGCTGCTAACACTTGACGTGGACTAGAAACACTTGAGCTAATTGTCTGCATTGGTCCAAACGTCCCAGATCCCAAATTCTCAAATAAGCTAATTTCATCATCCCACCTGGCTGTGGTCAGAATATCTATATCAGCGTCTCCATCTGTATCTGCTAAAAAAACTGACTCTGCACCATCTGCATTATTACTCAGAACTTGCTCTGCACCAAAACTTCCATTACCAAGGTTCTTAAACCACGAAATAGTGTTTGACTCATGCGCAACAGCTACGACATCTGGATATAAATCTCCATCTAAATCTGCTGCGTGCACACACATTGCACCCAAAACATTGTTTGAAATAACTTCTCGCGCCCCAAAAAGTCCACTCCCCAAGTTTTCATGCCAGGCAATTGTGCTGTCTAACTCTGATGCGGACAGAATGTCGAGATCCGCATCTAAATCCAAATCTATCGCAAACACTGATGACGCTCCCTGTGAATTTGACGAGATTATTTTGGCTCCGCTAAACTGCCCAAACACAATTGTAAGTTGGCATAAGATACACGTTACTAGGAGTAAAACTTTCATTTTATCAACATTGAGATTATTACAGTTATTACTAAGCTAGAGCTTAATTTAATTAATTTTCATCATTCTCAAACTGCTAAACGTTGGTCATATTTTTGAATTATGAGAATCCTAAATTTGGATAAGTGACATTTCAATCACTAATGCAGTCGATTGGTTAAATCTAACCCCCAATCTTCTTATGCCATTTCAAAAAGTCTTGCATGTCTTTATCGGATGACTTTACCCAATTGTCTATCATAGAGAATTCAAAGTCTTTGTGTTTTATGTTGATGTGTTTTACCGAACCACCACGCACCTGAACGGCTTTAGTACTCAAACCTACTTGGCCCACTTTTTCTTCAATTAAAAGCTCTCCAGTTTTCTCGTTAACAATAGTAAGTACCCCTTTATTGATCTTAACGGTATGCTTTATTCCAACTAAAATCTGCAAAACATTATCTGTAAAACTAAAAATGATAAAAGCCATTACAAATCCTGCTACCCAATAAATCCATTCGTCATCTCTACCACTTCCATACGTACCGAAAATGATGATGGATGCAGCCATTAATATCACCTGGATAAAAGTGCCCGCAAAGGCAAGCGAGTTGGTTCTAGGCTTAAAGTATGTGAATGAAATCTCCATTGCGCCTGCAAGATAATAGCTTTACACCAACTTGATATGTCGTTTAATACTTTCCTCCAAACAAATAAGCGTTTCCGTTCCTTGTATCCCAGGAATTGTCTGGATTTTATGATTAAGTACATCATATAAGTGACGTGTATTCATACAATATATCTTTACAAAAACACCGTAAGTTCCAGTGGTATAATATGCCTCTGCTACCTCAGGCACTTTCTTTAAATCATCTACCACATGCTCATAGTCAAACCCGTGTTCTAAATGCACTCCCAAATACGCACTTAAATCATAACCAATTTTTTGCAAGTCTATCTCTAAAACTGTTTTTTTGGCTATGCCCAATTCCTCTAATCTTCGCATCCGAACATGGATTGTACCAGGAGAAACGAGCAATCTTTTGGCGATTTCGGTATACGGTGTGCGCCCATCTTCACTCAAAATGTTCAAAATCTCTCGATCTAGATTATCAATATCGTAATCAAATACGTGTTTTTTAGGGTTATTCTGATTTTTTGGCATTATTTGAGCTATTTAATTACATTTTTAATAATAATTACGTTAATATAGTAACTTTTTCGTAATTAGTGCGTTATAATTAATATATTTGAAAAGTAAAGTTCTTAAAGTTCAAACAGCAGTTGTTTATGTGGGGTAAACAGGCAAGGGGTAAGTTAGACATGCAAGGAAAAACAAACTCTAGGAAGGTTCGAATCCTTCTCCCACATCCAATTCTAAAGCAGCAAGTAGAGAGTAAGTAGGAAGGGCTCCTCAATTCTGAGGGGCCTTTCTTATATCCAATTAACACTGCTTTAAGGATAAATAAAATCCCTCCTCCACTACGCTACTCCTTTATTGGATAATTTCAACTTGGCAAAATGCGCGTAGTAAAAAAAATAGCAATTTGGACCTTTTCTATCCTTCTGGGACTGTTCACCACTATTGTGGGTTTTGTTCATTTTTATGAAGATGATATTGCCCAAATGGCCGTGGACGAGCTTAATAAGCAACTAAAAAGCCCTGTCCATATTCGACAGATAAAAGTAAGTGTGTGGAAAGACTTTCCGAATGCCCGTATAGAATTCGTTCAAGTGCACGTGCCAGATGCGTTTGAAGGCTCTGAAAAAGATACCTTGCTTTATTTAGATAAGCTGTACATGAGTTTTGATGTTTGGGACATGGTGGATGGCAACTTTACCTTCGAGTCATTACATGCCGATAATGGTGTACTTAAGGTCCGGCGAAATATTGAAGGACAAAACAATTACGACATCTTTAAACCATCGGATGAGGTGGAAGAAAGTGATGATTTCAGTTTTAGATTATCGAGTTTTACTGTACAGAATCTCCGCATGATTTATGACGATAAGATTGCACATCAGAACTATGCCTTTAGAATACATGATGCCGACTTAAAGGGTGAAATGTATAACGAAGATTTCGATTTATCCGGTAAGCTTGACTTTTGGGTGTATCATTTCAAAAACAAGCAAGTGAATCTAATAGCGAACAAGGATTGCTCACTTGATGCCTTACTTAAAATCCATTCAAGCGATACTAGCCAATATGAATTTAGCGAAACGAAATTACGAGTTGAAGACATGCAGTTTATCGTAGATGGATTAGTTAAAGAGGATTCGGCTACCTTCTGCGATATAGCCGTAACTGGCGATAAAATAAGTCTATCATCCTTCTTTACAAGCTTTAGTAAGTCCATTACTGGTGACATGTCTAACTATAAATCAACGGGCATTGTAGATTTTCATGCATACTTAAAGGGATATATTGGCAATGGTGAGCAACCAGAAGTAAATGCAGATTTTGCTTATGAAAACGGCACCATAACTGAACCAAGCAGTAACATTACATTAAGTGAAGCTAGTCTTAAAGGCACATACAGCAATGTAAACGATACACGAACGGATGTTCTGAAAATTGAAAATTTTAAAGCTAAGCTGCCCGATGGAAGTTTTGAAGCTCATTTTAGTCTAGAAGATTTTATGAATCCACTCGTTGACGGGAGCATCAAAGGTCATGTAAATCTTGAAACCGTTCAAAATTTCTTAAAACTGGAATCTGTAGATCGTATAAGCGGAAGTCTCTGGTTAAATGCCGGCTTAAAGGCAAAAATATTAGCAGCAACAGAAGACAAAGCCCAAGACATTCGGATATACAAGTCCAGCGGATTAGTGGAGGCAAAAGATGTGGATATGCAATTGCGGGATACCGATTTAAAAGTTGAAGACTTAAATGGCGCCATAGTTCTTAAAGGAGATGATGCAGCCATAAAGTCCCTATCTGCACGCGTGGGCAACTCAGATCTGAGCTTTGATGGCGGATTTGTAAATCTGTTGCCATACATTCTTTTCCCTAATGAAAAGCTGGAAATGATTGCCAATTTGGATGCTCATCAAATTCACTTAGAAGATTTTGTAGGAAGCAATGAAATTAAAAACGATTATATCAGCGAATCGTCGGAGCAATTGAGCTTGCCTGATGATATTAACCTCAACCTTAAACTCGACATTGATAAGTTCAATTATGGCGAAATGCATGCTGAAAAAATTGGAGGAAAACTCATACTTATTGATCAGGTACTACATGCAAAAGACCTTACCTTAAGAACCGCTGGAGGAAAGCTAGATGGCAGACTTAGACTCGATGGAAGCTCTCTTCCTTACAAAATAACAAGTAAAGCATCTATCACTAACATGGATGTAAGCGATTTATTTGTGCAATTTGAGGACTTTGGACAAAGCACTATTTCGTCAAACAATATAAGTGGGACAATCTCTGCAAACGTTGACTTTGATGCCTTACTCACACCTGACATGAATATCAATCAAAACTCAATAGTTGCTTTGGCAGACATCAGTCTTCAAAACGGAAACCTTAAAAATTTGGGTGCAATGAAAGAGATTACTGATTATATGCGTGAGAATCGTACGGCCAATTTTCTATTTAAAAAGCACATTGATGATATTGAAAGACGCTTGTCCGATATTCGTTTTAGTACTTTACAGAATCAAATTTCTGTGAAGGATGATACGGTATTTATTCCGAAAATGGAGATTTTATCTTCAGCAATGGATCTTCATTTAGCAGGAACCCACACCTTCAATAATGATATAGATTACGCCATCGATTTTAAGTTTAAAGATTTAAAAGCTCAGGCAAATGAGTCTGAATTTGGTACAATCATAGACGACGGAACGGGTCTAATTATATTCATGCGCATGTTTGGTAATGTAGATGATCCTCAATTTGAAATGGACAAAAAATCTCGGAAAGAGAATAGAAAAGAAATTATTGAAGAAGAGAAACAAGAGGTGAAAGCTGTACTGCAAGAAAGTCTAGGACTCTTTAAAAAAGACACCACCTTAGTGCGTAAACCTCAGGAAGAACAGAAGATGGAGTTTATCCTATATGATGGCGAGTTGGAGGAAACAACACCTGAACATTCCACGAAAGAAGAAAAAACAAAACGCAAAAAAAGCAATAAAAACCGCGCTGGTAAGTTATTTGATAAGCTCCTAGAAGACAAGAAAAAAGACGAATCTAGGGAGGAAACAGACATAGAATTTGAGATCTCTGAGTAATGAATTTATACTCTAAAAAACAACGTTGGAAGATTATTCTTGTTTTGATTGCAGCTGTAATCGTTGGGATCTCATTATGGTTTACTGGCGACATAGTTGGAAAAATAAAAGAGTCTGAAAAACGTAAAGTTGAGCAATGGGCCAGTGATGTTAAAAGTAATATTGAGCAGGTAAACATAACGGACTCCTTATTACTTCAACAACAAGTGGCGAACGAATTACTCATTGAACATGAAGAACGCGCTGTGAGAGATTGGGCGGATGCTATGCAGGAGTTGAGTAAGGATTATAGCGACTATTCATTTTTCATCCGTAAAATTCAGAGTAACAACAATATCCCATTGATTATCCTTAACCACAAAGGAGAGCCGTCTGATGTCCGCAATCTACCCTTTACAGATAAAGACATGGATAAGCAGGTCTACAATGATAGCTTAAAAGCACTATGTGCGATTTGGGGGCAAGAACGTCCGGCTATCGAATTAGACTATATAATGGGACAAAAATTTAAGGTCTTTTATAGCAAATCTAAAGCGATAGAAGAGTTTGAGCGCAATGCCAATAAGTATAGAGAACAAAGCGAAATGCTCTTAAGTGGTTTCAATGAGCGATTAAAAAAATCGATTAAACAATTCCCTGTTGTTTATATGGACGCCGAAACCGAGGAAGTAATTGCCACCAATGTTCCTGAGAAACTTAGAAATAGTCCCGAAAAACTCCATGCTAAAATTAAGGAGATGGAAGAAGAACACGGTTCCATTCCAGTAGTGTTAGGAGAGAAAACCGTTGGCTACATCTATTATCAAAACTCTGATTTAGTGACTTTGTTGAGCTACTATCCCTACATCCAATTTGGTATAATTGGGTTATTTCTACTGGTGAGCTATTTCTTGTTTAGCACGTTTAGAAAAGCAGAGCAAAACCAAGTTTGGGTGGGTATGGCGAAAGAAACGGCGCATCAATTGGGCACTCCAATTTCATCTTTAATGGCGTGGACTGAATTGCTCAAAAGTCAAGGAGTGGACGAGACCGCTATTGAAGAAATCAACAAAGATTTAGCGCGTTTAAACACGGTAACAGATAGATTCTCAAAAATTGGATCTGGAGGTGAACTCCAAGCCACATCCTTAAATCCTATTGTTGAACGCGTATATGCCTATCTTGAAAAACGTGTTTCTAAGAAAGTTGAAATAAGTATCGAGGGCGATGAACAAATGGCTATGATTAATGAGCCCTTACTCGAATGGGTAATTGAGAATTTAAGCAAGAACGCCATTGACGCGATGGAAGGAAAAGGAAAGTTGACGGCCTGCATTTCATCAAGCGATAAGGAAGTTTATCTGGATATAAAGGACACAGGAAAAGGCATTCCGGGATCAAAATTCAAAACCGTTTTTGAACCAGGCTATACTACAAAAAAACGTGGTTGGGGATTAGGCTTGTCACTGGTTAAACGCATAATCGAATCCTACCATAAGGGCAAAGTATATGTGCTTGAATCTGAATTAGACAAAGGCACTACGTTCAGAGTTGTTCTCAAAAAAGCGTAATGGCAGGAATATATATTCATATTCCGTTTTGCAAACAGGCCTGCACGTATTGCGACTTTCATTTTTCGACATCAAACAAATTACAAGTTCCGCTGGTGAATGCTATTCGGAATGAAATTATCTCACGCAAAAGTGAGCTCCAATCAGACGTAAACACTGTCTATTTTGGTGGTGGTAGCCCCAGTATTTTATCCAGTGAAATGTTAGCCTCTATTCTGTCAGAAATTGAGGACAACTATAAGCTCAGTCCCCATGCCGAAATTACCTTGGAAAGCAACCCAGACGACCATCGACCACAGCAATTAGAAAGCTGGAAAAGAATTGGCATTAACCGACTTAGTATAGGCATTCAATCCTTTGATGATGAGGTGTTGAAATGGATGAATCGAGCACACTCCGCAGAAGAAGCAAGTACTTGTGTAAGAGCCGCTCAAGACGCTGGGTTTGATAACATCACTGCTGATTTAATTTACGGCATACCAGACAAAACTATGTCCTATTGGGAGAATCAATTGGAGCAAATGCTAGCACTGAATGTACAGCATATATCTGCCTACTGTTTAACATCCGAACCAAAGACGGCATTAGCGCATCAGATCAATAAAGGAGATATTAGCTTGCCAGACGAACAACTTAGTTCGGACCAATTTTTACGCATGCGAGAATTATTTATGCAACACGGATTTGAGCATTATGAGGTTAGTAATTTTGGATTGCCTGGGTATCATTCGAAACACAACAGTGCATACTGGCAGGGCGTTGAATATCTTGGTATTGGTCCATCCGCGCATTCGTATATCGGCGGAAAAAGGCGTTGGAATATCGCAAACAACCCAAAATACATAGCAGGTGTAGAGAATAATGATAGCTACTGGGATGAAGAAGAGTTAAGCCTTGAATCACAATATAACGAGTTGGTTATGACGGGCCTCCGCACATCCTGGGGAGTCAGCAAACATAAAATTCAAAAACTAAATCCAGCCTTTTTAGAGTATCTAGAGCAACATCTCCTCCCCTACAACACCTTTATTCAAACAAGCGATACCCATATCAAACTCACACCAGAAGGTTTACTCATGGCAGATCATATTGCTGTAGATGTGTTTATAGTTGACTAACGCTCCACCACTAATCGAGATCTGCTTACTATCCCATCTTCATTTGATAAGCTAAGGACATACACTCCAGATTCTACATCAAGTGTTAGCTGTCGAGTACTATTGCCTTGTACATTCTCGCTTAAAACTAACTTACCGTTTATATCTGTAACGCTCAATTGGTATTGACCTGAAAGGTCAGATAAATCCATAGTTACCTCACCGTTTGTTGGGTTAGGATACATGCTAATAGTCTTCCCATATTCGTCAACACTAAAGAACATAATTTGTGTGCAGGCAGATGTATCGGTGCAACCCAAATGAGTTACAATACAACTATAGAAACCGTCCGCTCCTGGACTTAGGGTTTGTGCAGTTGCTCCAGCAATTACCGTTGGTGTGGTGTTACAATCCTCTAACCATTGGTAGGTAGCCCCTCCAGTATTCGCTGTAAGCGTTCCATCTCCGTTATCAGTAACCGCAGGATCCACGGTGTTGATTGCCAAACTAATTGTAATGATACTATCGCATCCCGCTGCATTCGGAATAGTGTCCATCACCGTTGTGGTTCCTGGCGTTGTATAAGTCTCATCACCTGAAGGCACTGTATATGAATCACACGCAGTTTCTGAAATGGATGCAGTTGTGTTTGTACATCCACTTGAACCAAGAATTTCGAAATCATCAATGGACAAGGGTGGATCACTTGCACCACTGAACGCTGCTAGGTTTACAAATCTAAAACCAAATCTAAGTGTTGCTTGTCCCGCCCAAGTTGGATCAGACAAGACCTCATTTGTCCATGCAGGGTTATTACTATACTGGGATACGGTTGTTTCTTGAATCCATGTGGAGCCGCCATCAGTACTGTAGTATAACTCCCCATAACTATCTGGCCCACCCGAACATAACCACCAGAAATCAATTGAGACCGACGATTGTCCAACTGTACTAATATCATTGGTCATTTTCATGAAATAGTTTTCATCTTGCACGCAAAATGCACCACCATCAGACGCAACAAAATGCGAATTTGTGACACCCGCACTTATCCCGTCTCCAGACACTATATGCGCATAAGAACCATTCGCCGACGAAATACCTGCCGGTTGAGATGGCGTGGCACCCACATTAACGGTCGTAAACCCACAAACAAAAACGGGTCCACCAGCATAACTGTTATTTACTATCCATTCGTTTGATCCAGAGGCCGTACTACTTTGATCAGTAGTATTAATGGAGAATTGTCCAACACCACCCTCAAAGTCTTCAAAAAACAACTGAGTTTGTGCATTAGCACTCATTAAAGCGCATGTAGCGCCAAGTAGAAGTAGTGATTTTCTCATGTTCATGGTTTTTTGCAATTTATTAAAAGATTTTGTATTTACAACCTTCTGATGCTCAGTCGGTAGTGATAATGTAGTTTTTATTGTAGATTAGTATTGTGAGAATAAAGGCAGAGATAACCGGAAAATGGTATGAATTTGACTCGGACAATGGCGTGGATATATCTATTCCAATGAATGACAAACATGGTCCTTTAGCGTGGTATATTGAACGAATGAAGATTGAACCTGTTAGGCATGGTGATTTCATTGGGTCCGTAGCAAAAGGAGCGCCCGTAAACTTCATGAACGTTTATTTCAATCCGCATGGAAATGGCACCCATACAGAGTGTGTGGCTCATATTAGTGATATCCCTATCTCAATCAATCAGCAGTTTAAGGATTTATTGCTTTTGGCCGAATTAGTATCTGTTTCACCGAGCGCGTACGATGGTTCTGATGACAGATTTGTCCAAGGCGATTTAGTGATAACGCCAGAAGATATAAAACTATCTCCTAGTTTTAATGGCAATGCGATAATTATACGCACCAAGCCAAATTCGCTGGAAAAATTGAACCATATATACTCTGGCACTAACCCTATTTACTGTCACCCTGATACGATTTCTAAACTGCTAGATTTGGGTGTTGAACATATATTGATCGACTTACCTAGCATTGACCGTGAAGAGGATAATGGCACATTATTTAGCCATAAGCGATTTTGGGACTACCCTGAAAATCCGAATACCCAGCGCACCATCACAGAGTTAATCTATGTGCCTGACACCTTACAGGATGGTCAATATTTAGTGAATATTCAAGTCGCTCCTTTTGTGATGGATGCTAGTCCTAGCAGGGTATTGGTGTATAAATTATGAGATCATGTCTAACATCCTCTTTATTTGCTCGGCCAACAAAGACCGCTCTAGAACCGCAGAAGACCACTTTTCTCAAATAAGACCAGATAATAAATACGATTCGGCTGGTACAAATGAAAAAATTTGTTTCCAACTTGGCACTCAGTATATCGAAATGGAACAGCTTGAGTGGGCTGACTCTATTTATTTGATGTAGTCAAAACACAAAAAGGCGGTTGAAACGACCTTTTGAAGTGCTTACAATACAAAGATGAAAGTCCTTAACATCCAAGATCACTATGGGTATGGTGATAAGGAGTTGATTCGACTATTTTCTGAAAAACTAAGAGGACTTATTTAACCCCGAATCTCACAACAGAGATTAATTCATTTTCGGGAGTGTCTTTTGGACTATTCAAATACTCTTCGATAGGCGGTACATTTTTGTTCTCTTTGAATTTCTTAGCTTGCTTTCTACCATACATGGCGCTCCATGCATTGCCAGCATATTTGTAGGACCCAGTATGCTTACATCCAAACATTTTACCGCCTGGATGATGCCCACTAATCATTCCTGCTCCTGGCTTTACATCACCGTTCACTGGTACACATGCTGTATACTCACAAACCTTATTCTTAGGGTCCCACTTGTGATAAATGCTAAAAGGATTACCAGCAATATTGTCCTTATGATTGCCCATCATAAACTCCATGAGCTTTTCGTAATCTCCAGGCATATTTTCTTTGACCCCATCGATAGAAGTTGATCGTTTAATTCCGATATAATTATGAGCAGGAAAATCAGATGTCCCTTGCATTTCAAGATGAGAACTTACTTTTCCGTCTTCAACATATTCCTTTAGCATCAACAGGCCTCTTTCATAGTCCATGCCAATCATTTCCTCCATCATTTTTTTCATCCAAAACATAAAGAAGGGTAAGGATGTGTCCATCGTCCACGTGACACTTGTAGTGCCATTATTTTCGCTGAAGTACAATGAAGTTAATGCATGCGATTTCCATGGTTTAAGAAAAGTCAAGTCAATATGTATCTCTTTATCCTGTACCTCCTTCGTAATTTTCATTTGGCCAGCACCAACAATGTCTCCTTCCCACTCATACGACTTTTTATCATCGGCTACCTTAACCTTTGCCTCTCGCTCAGTTATCAACCAAGGAGACCACGCGGTCCAATTATCATAGTTGTTTAATGTGTTAAAGACTTCAGAAACAGGCTTATTGATGTCTATACTTCTTTGGACGTTTACTTTTGGCATATCAATCTATTTAGATGATTAAATATAGAAATAAATATCATTTAATCCTTGTGGAGAACAAATGAAGCAGCCACCAGATGACTGCCAACAAGGCACCTAGGACCATTGATGCATTCCCGCCAGGATAGTGCAATACTTTTAGTACAACTCCTAACAAAATAAACCCTCCGCTTAGGTAGTACATGGCGTTCACAATTTTTTCATAAATCAAGCTCTTCGGTACTTTGCTGTCCGGAATGTCCAAAATATTCGCTTCATCCTCACTATTGTCGTCTTGTCCAAATGGAAGTCTAATGTGTATCGTCCATTCTAATTTGAACAAACTAAGAACAAAGTCAATGACTGATATAACTATTCCAATTGCCAATAGCAGTAATCCCACTCTATAATGCAACAAGTTGATTACTATACCTGTGACTACCAATAGATAACCAACATTAAGAATCCCTATCTCATATTTATTCCACGATTTCACTTATGTTATTTAATTGTTGATTTTTCAAAATTGGTAGTTACTAAGGTCATTTATATAGTACCTTTCGCAACTTAAAACAAACCTATTTGTAATGATAAAACATTTATTTTTTATTTCTAGTATTATAGTAAGTATGGGAGTGAGTGCACAATGTAACACAAGCATTGGATCATCTACCACGCCAATTTCAACTAACATGACAACCCTATCAAGCGGAGATTTTTGGGTATGTGAAGGGCTTCTTGTGAATGACAATAACACGGCAAGTACTATCTATTTAGAAGACAACGCTAGTTTAAACTGTTATGGCTGTTCGGCAACCATTTATGCGAAAGCGGGCACAACAGTGAACATATATTCCAATGGAACGGCAACAGTCTATCATGATGCAGGGGCAAGCGTATTTGATGTAGGTGGCATGGCAAATGTAAATTCATGCCCGAGTGTAACATTTGACTACTCAAACGCACCAGGTGGCGGTTGCGTTGTGGGAGTGGATGACATTGAAATGGGTACATTCTCTATTTATCCAAATCCAAGCAATGGTCAATTCACACTTGATTTAAGTGAGCTAAATGAAAGTGGTGCACAGATTAAGGTTTATTCTGTGGACGGTAGAGAAGTGCATACTGTTAACAATTTTGGAAATTCAATTGACATTGATTTAAAACACTTAGAAGCTGGTTATTATACCGTGATTGTTCAATCTGAGAACGGTGATAAGCAAACAAGCCAGAACTTAGTTATTCAATAAACAAACAATATCTAATTGCACAAAAAAAAGCGCCATGGGTTCCCATGGCGCTTATTATTTTATCTAATTGTGTGTTTTTACAGTTCGGGCATCTCTCTGGTGAAAGCAGAGATTCCAGTAACATCCATTCCTGTAATTAATAAGTGAATATCGTGCGTACCCTCATAAGTAATTACCGATTCCAAGTTAGCCATATGACGCATCATTGGGTACTCAGATGTAATTCCCATACCACCGTGAATTTGACGTGCTTCTCTTGCAATCTTAAGAGCCATATCAACATTGTTTCTTTTTGCCATAGAAATTTGAGCTGTCGTCGCTTTACCTTCATTTCTCAATACACCTAATCTCCATGTTAACAATTGAGCTTTTGTGATTTCAGTAATCATCTCAGCTAATTTTTTCTGGGTTAACTGAAAGGCACCGATAGGCACATTAAACTGTGTTCTTTCTTTTGAATATCTCAGAGCGCTATCGTAACAGTCCATAGCAGCACCTATCGCTCCCCATGCAATTCCGTATCTGGCAGAGTCAAGACAACTAAGCGGTGCTCCAAGACCAGATCTTCCTGGCATTAAGTTTTCTTTTGGCACTTTAACGTTTTCAAAAATTAACTCGCCGGTAGCGCTTGCACGTAGAGAATGTTTTCCGTGCATAGTTGGCGTACTAAACCCTTCCATTCCGCGCTCAACAAGTAATCCCCAAATACGGCCTTCTTCATTCTTTGCCCATACTACTGCTACATCCGCAAATGGAGCATTTGATATCCACATTTTTGCACCATTCAACAAGTAATGATCACCCATATCTTTAAAGTTGGTAATCATTCCGCCTGGGTTGGAACCATGGTCAGGTTCTGTTAGTCCAAAACATCCAATATATTCACCCGTTGCCATTTTAGGCAGCCACTTTTGCTTTTGTTCTTCGGTTCCATATTTCCAAATAGGATACATAACCAATGAACTTTGAACAGATGCCGTGGATCTTAATCCGCTATCGCAACGTTCTAGCTCTTGCATAATCAATCCGTATGAAATCTGATCTAAACCATGCCCTCCATACTCAGTTGGTATGTAAGGTCCAAAAGCACCAATTTCTCCCAAACCAGGAACAACTTGATTAGGGAATTCAGCTCGCTCATAATAGTCTTCTATAATAGGCGAGACTTCTTTCTTCACCCATGCTCTAGCGGCATCACGAATAAGTTTGTGCTCTTCAGATAATAGCTCATCTAATTGATAGTAATCTGGAGCTTGGAATAAATCAGTGGACATAATCTTGTTTTAAATTTCAACAAATTTAAAGATAATTGTTATTAATGTCTTCACATGAATGAAGAATCAATCATATATGTACTTATTTTTGTAATTAAAACCTAGAAAGTGGGAGAAAATTTAAGAATAGATGGCGCATTTGATTACCTGCCATTGATAGTGTCAATTTTGGCCATTATCATAATTGGTATGGTGCGCAACATATATTCTAAAAAATTCAGAACACAAATTGAAGGTTATTTTCAACCAAGATATCTAGATCAGATAATGCGTGAAGAAAGTAACGCTACTCAGACGCCAATGATTTTACTACAGATTAACGGATTTCTTTCCTTCGCCCTCTGCGCTTATCTAGTGTTCAACAAATATGAGCTAAGTCAGTTTGAATCTTGGGGATTATTCAACCTTTGCTTTGCAGGTATAGTGGCGGTATTCACTTACCACAGTATTCTGAGTTTACTTACTCAGTTTTATTTGCAAAACGACTTTGGACTGGACGAGCATAGATATCACAATACCGTAATCTATCAAATAGCTGGATTGGCTCTAATTCCTATCAATTTACTGGCAGCATATGCAAAGTTTTGGAATGATACTTTTCTCTTTATAGGCATTGGAATCATCTCAATTTCACTTATATATAAATATATGTATGCAAGCTTCAGAGGTATTCAGCTAAAACTTTCGGTAGTATATATAATTTTGTATCTTTGCACCCTCGAAATTTTACCTTTGGTCGCCATTTTAGGTGTATTAATGGGTGAAAAAGTAGAAATTAACTAAACTATTGCAGAACTAAATACAGGAAATCTTGGCTATTAAAAGTATATTAGTTTCACAGCCTAAACCTGAGTCTGAAAAGTCACCTTACTTTGATTTAGCGTCTAAGTATAAGGTAAAAGTAGATTTCAGACCGTTTATTCATGTTGAAGGTATTGACGCACAGGAGTTTCGTCAAAGCAGAATTAAGTTAGAAGATCATACGGCGGTTATTTTAACCAGTAGAAACGCAGCAGATCACTTCTTTAGATTGGCAAAAGAGATGCGTTTTAATGTTCCAGATTCTATGAAGTACTTTTGTATTTCAGAAGCTGTTGCCTACTACCTACAGAAATATGTAGTGTATAGAAAACGCAAGATTTTTTACGGTAAACAAAGGTTTGCTGATTTAATGGATGTTATCAAGAAAAACAAGAGTGAGAAATTCTTATTGCCTTGTTCAGACATCCACAAACAGTCGATTACTGATTTACTTGACAGTGAAAAAATACAGTTTAGCAAAGCCGTAATGTACAGAACAGTTGCCAGCGATTTAAGCGATTTGGCTGATGTAAACTATGATATGCTTGTGTTCTTTTCTCCATCTGGAATCGAATCTCTATTTAAGAATTTCCCAGATTTCAAGCAAAATAAGACGCGTATTGCTGCATTTGGTAATACAACTAAAAAGGCCGTTGAAGGCGCTGGACTTGTTGTAGATGTTCAGGCACCAATGCCGAAAGCACCAAGCATGACAATGGCTATTGAACACTATATAAAGTCAAATAA
Organism: Flavobacteriales bacterium; assembly: GCA_964230215.1. Taxonomy (GTDB): domain Bacteria; phylum Bacteroidota; class Bacteroidia; order Flavobacteriales_D; family JAUILH01; genus JAUILH01. The sequence continues at coordinate 956,423 of CAXRGQ010000007.1, read as the reverse complement.
ATAAGCTTTTAAAAACATTCCCAGTAAAGGCGTTAGAGTTTCTGACGCCTTTATTGTTTACAATAGTTTATGAATATACCATTGGACTTCTCTTTTCTTGCGATATTTGCCTTAACTAGTTTGTGCTTAAAATTCGATGGAGATCAGACACACATTCCCCAAGTCAATGCGTTTAACGCATAAGCGTGATATTGACCGCTTGTACAATAATGCTTGTGTCATTAAACAATATCCATTAAAATTGATGGTGCGATTTGAGGAGCCCTCAGCATCAAATAATGCATTTAAAATTGTGTTGAGTGTCCCAAAAAGGTTACATAGAAAGGCAGTGAGTCGGAATTTGATAAAACGAAGAATGAAAGAATCCTTCCGACAATCAAATGCGGACTTAAAAACAAAACTGAATGAAAATAAAAAAGTGGCACACCTAATGCTAGTGTATATTAGCAAGCATATTGCCACTTATGCAGAAATTGATACGGCATGGAAAACAATTCTTGCCGACATTGATAAAGAAATAAGCAAATGAAAAAACTAATAGTAGGATTGATATTGTTTAGTGGATTGGCAGGCATCTCATGGATGTCACTTAAGCCGGCACCTGTAAACGACAATCTCTTTGAAATGAAGAAAAACCTAGACATTTTTTATGATGTCTATGGCAAAGTTGAGGGTTATTACGTAGATGAAATTGAGCCAGGCAGCCTAATGAAAACAGGGATTGATGCTATGCTGAACTCATTGGATCCATATACCGTTTATATTCCGGAATCATCAATAGAAGACTATCGCTTTATGGCAACTGGTGCCTATGGAGGTATTGGTGCATTAATTGGGAGACGAAATGGAAAGACAATAATTTCAGAGCCTCAAGAGGGCTATCCTGCTCAGAAAGCTGGCCTACGCGCAGGTGATATTATACTTGAAATTGACGGTAAATCTATTGATGAAATGAATCAAGAACAGGTGTCAGAGGTTTTAAAAGGCCAACCCGATACGCCCGTTAAACTTAAAGTACAGAGACCTGGTGATGATGCTCCTTTTTCAGTTGAACTAAAACGAGAAAAAGTTCAAATTCCAGATGTGCCTTATCACGGTATGCTGGATAAAAAGACTGGTTATGTGCGCTTGTCGTCATTTACTCAAACAGCAAGTAGTTCTGTAATTTCTGCCTATAAAGATTTAGAAGCGCAGGGCATGGAGCAATTCATACTTGACTTACGAGGAAATGGAGGTGGACTGCTCATAGAGGCGGTAAAAATCGTTAACATGTTCATTGATAAGGGAGAAGAAGTTGTATCGGTTCGTGGTAGATTAAAGGACGTCAATAAATCGTATACAACCTTTGATAAACCAATTAATAAAGACATACCGGTTGCGGTTTTGATAAATGACAATTCTGCATCTGCTTCCGAAATAGTTAGTGGTGCTTTGCAAGACTTAGATCGTGCGGTGATAGTGGGTGAACAGTCATTCGGAAAGGGACTTGTTCAACAAGTACGTGACCTAAAATACAACGGTAAAATAAAGATTACCATCGCTAAGTATTACACCCCGTCTGGAAGATGTATTCAAAAAATAGATTACTCAGACAGTGATAAAAAAGAAGTGGCTGATTCTCTATTAACCACATTTGAAACCAAAAACGGAAGAAAAGTGATCGATGGCAGAGGTGTTGAGCCTGATTTACCTGTTGAAAGACCTGAAGCATCTGCTATTAGTCAGGCCTTGGTTGCTAACTCGATAATCTTTGACTTTGCGACTGATTATAGAAACACACACAATGATTCAATTGATGCCAGAACATTCGATATTTCAGATGAACTCTACAAGTCTTTTGTGGACTATGCAAATGGAAGAGATTTTGAGTATACAAACGAATCGCTTGAAGAACTGAAAAAACTGCGTGTTGCTGCCGATAAGGATAAATATTTAAAAGATGTTGAAGAGCAGCTAAACAGTCTTGAAAAAACCTTAACGCCAAACAAGGCTGAAGCCATGCAACGCTTTCAGGATGAAATATCAATGATTCTTGAAAATGAGATTGTGGCTCGTTACAGTTTCCAAAAAGGAAGAATTATAAATAGCTTATCGGAAGATAAATTCATCTCAGAGGCAATTAATTTGTTAAACGAGCGTTCTGAATACAATAGAATACTGGGGAACCAGTAGTTGTTGCGATTTTCTCGATGATATTAGGTTTAAAAATCAATCATAGATTGTTTTACATTCTGGGCTGTGCGATTATCACAGCAGGCATGTCGTTTTCCAACGTGGCCATGAGTGTCGGCGCCATAACACTTATAGTAAATTGGATCTTAGAGGGTGGCTTTAAAAGCAAGTATAAGCGTTTTACCTCTAATAAGTCTCTGCTTGTTTTCGTCGGACTATTTTTCCTTCATATCATCGGATTAATCTACACAAGTGACTTTGCATACGCAATGAATGACATTCGGATTAAAGCCGTGTTATTAGCACTTCCGATAATCCTTGGCACAATGCCTAAGAAGTTTGAATACAAGGAAATCCGAATGCTCCTATACATTTTTGTCACAGGCGTATTTGTCTCTAGTTTGGTCTCTACCGGCGTATACTTTCACATTATATCGCCAGATGCTTATACTAATGATACAAGGCAGATATTTATACTCGTATCACATGTTAGAATGGGCTTAATGTTGGCGTTCTCCATTTTTATTTTGTGCTACTTATTCTATAAGAATAATACCTCATTAAAACCCGTACATACGTTTTTAGCAGTGTGGTTTTTATTCTTCATTTACATAAGCGAGTCGTTTACAGGGGCCGTGAGTTTGGTTGGCGGAGGCATTATTCTCATGTCAATTTACGTGTTTAGGCTTAAAAAGAAACCTATGAAATGGGTGAGCGGAATCCTGGCGATTAGTGTGCTAACAGCTGTTTTACTCTATATAAATGAAATTGTTCAAAAGCATTACACGCCAAAAGAAGATAAAACTGATCTTGCACAATTCTCGCCAGATGGTGAAAAGTACCATCACGACTTAAATAATGATTTAACACAAAACGGTTATTACATCTTTAAAAATATAGCCCCAGGTGAGTTAATGGAAAGCTGGAATAAAAGAAGTGACATTGATTTTAAAAAAGGCCTGGACAAAAATGGCCAACCAATCGCTGGAACATTAATCAGGTATATGAGTTCAAAAGGCTTGCGAAAGGACAGAAACGGCCTACAACAACTTAGTGATCAAGACATTGAGAATATAGAGAATGGGATAGCAAACATTGACTATGCTTATGGTGGAATAAGCCGTCGTATTGACGAATTTCTATTCGAGTATGATGTCTATCAACACGACGGAAGTGCAAGTGGAAGCTCTGCCATTCAGCGCATTGAATATTGGAAAACGGGTTGGTACATTTTTACAAATAACTCTTTGTTTGGGGTTGGGACAGGAGATACCAAAGTAGCGTTTGACAAGGCATATAACTCACTTAACAGTAATTTGCCAAAAGAGCAAAGAAACCGTGCTCACAACCAATTCTTAACCTTTATGATCACTTTTGGAATTATTGGTTTCGTGCTAAGCGCCATTTGCATTTTTTACCCAGTAATAGCCGAAAGAAAACAACTCGACTTTCTCTTCCTATCCTTTTTTGTTGTGGGAATTCTTTCGTTTTTATGGGAGGATACGCTAGAAACTCAGCTAGGAGTTACCTTCTTTGCCTTTTTCTATAGTTTGTTTTTGTTTGGTAGACAAGGAAAGACTAATCATCTATCGACTCATCAAGCAGCGAACGATTCATTACTTGATTCTGAATCTTAATAGATTCTTTGTGAATCATCTGCATAATCTTTTCGATAAACTCTGGTCGCAATCCAAGCTCAGACCCTAATTTAGTCCTATCCTTCATAATACGATCCCATCTTTCAAGATTAAGAATGGACACTTTATGTTCTAGTTTATACTGTCCAATATCGTTTGAAAGTGCCAATCGATTCATTAGTTTGCTCAAAATATCAGCATCCAAAGCATCAATTTGATTTCTCAGTTCCTCTAGTTTTTGATGGAAATTAGGGTCGGTAGTTGAGCTCTCACGCACTCTTAGTCCATCCATTATTCCTTGTAAACTTGATGGTGTCACCTGTTGTTTCGCATCACTCATCGCATTGTCTGGATCTGGGTGGGTCTCAATCATTAAACCATTGAAGTTTAAATCAAGTGCACGTTGAGAAACGTGAGCAATTCCATCGCGTCTTCCAGAAATGTGACTAGGGTCGCAGATTAACGGAATCTCTGGCATTAAGCGCATAAATTCAATTGGAATTTCCCATTGCGGTAGGTTTCTATAAATACTGTCACCATAAAAACTAAAGCCTCTATGAATGGCCGCAATTTTAGTCAATCCCGCCTGAGCAATGCGCTCTAAACTCCCAATCCATAATTGCAAATCCGGGTTAACTGGATTCTTTATCATGATGGGAATATCTACTCCTCTTAGGGAATCGGCAATCTCTTGCACTGCAAATGGGTTAACCGTTGTTCTAGCACCTATCCATAAAACATCCACTCCGGCTTCCAATGCCTCATCTACATGCTGTGCATTAGCCACTTCAGTTCCAACTGGTAGATTATATTTCTTCCCAGCATTAACGAGCCATGGAAGCGCCACCTTTCCCATCCCCTCAAAACTATTGGGCTTGGTTCTGGGTTTCCAAATCCCTGCACGAATTAAATCTACATTCGTTAATTCTGATAAGGCTTTTACCGTTGTGTCCAACTGCTCCTCACTCTCAGCACTGCATGGGCCAGCAATTAGAAAAGTATGGTCGTTTTTAGATATCCATTTCATTACTATACAAAGTAACTAAATGTTATCGATTACGTATACTTCTGCCTATTTATTAATTTTGTGATATGAAAGCCCTTGCAAGCTTTATAGCCCTCATTTTTTCAGTTAGTTACGTGTCATTTGGTCAAACCGGACCAGGGGGTGTTGGCGACAACACTTCAAACGGTATTTGGTTGCGTGCCGGAGATATTAACCAAGCCAATAGCACGGTAGTCGCAACTTGGGCAGATGCTTCAGGAAACGGCAATGATGCTGTTCAAGGTACAGGAGGAATTCAACCACTTTATTTCACGACTAGTGCACTAAACGGACAGCCAATTGTTCGCTTAGATGGAACAGATGACGAGATGGCAATTGCAGATGCTGCGATATTAGATGGCACCAGCGGTATCACATATTTTGCAGTACTGAGACCGAATAATCTCAATGGCAACCCTCGAGGAATCCTCGGGAAAAGAATTGCTTTCACAACGGCAAGCGAATATGCATATACCTGGTTTTTTCACGGGAGTAATAGACTAAACTTAGATATTCACACACAGAACAACCGCTTTAATACTGGTGCTAATACTTATTCAAATGCTACAAATTATGTATTTGCATTTGATTATGATGGTACACTTGCCTCAGCCAGAAGAAGTAGAATGTATGGAAATGGCGTGAAACATGCTCAATCAAGCGAATCTTCAGCCGCCCTTCCAAATAGTAATCAGCCCGTTGCTATTGGAGCATTAAATGTAGGATATGGTACGTATTTAGGTGCAGATTATGCCGAGATAATTCATTATAACTATAGCTTAGATACTGTTGAGCACATTATTGTCAATAATTATTTAGCGGCAAAATATGGAATAAGCCTAGGTGCAAATGACCTGTATGATGAAGATAACGGAGCCAACGGTGATTACGATTTTGATGTAGCAGGTATTGGAAGGTTTGATGCTGCTCGAGAACATAATGATGCACAAGGTTCGGGAATAGTAAGAATATCTAATCCATCTGATTTAAATGATAACGAATTTATGTTTTGGGGTCATAACGGCGGAGTGCAGCAAGCTACTGAGACCACTGATATTCCAGTAGGCGTTGATGCGCGTTTTGACAGGGTATGGCGTGTAAGTGAAGTCAACTTTTCATCTACTGCTGTGGACGTTGGCTCTGTTAATATTTCATGGGACTTAAATGGTCTTGGTAGTGTAACGGCTTCCGATCTACGTTTGTTAATCGACACTGATAATGACGGCCTGTTTGCGGATGAAACACCTATCGCTGGTGCAATTGACTTAGGCGGTGGCGTTTATCAATTTGCAGGTGAGTCGGGTTTATCCAATAATCTAAGATTTACACTTGCCACAATCAACTCTAATCAAACACCATTACCTGTTGAGCTTTTGTCTTTCAATGCAATTAATAATACTTCTTCAATTGATCTTGTCTGGAAAGCTGCAAGTGAGCAGAACAATAGTCATTTTGAAGTACAGCGCTCATCAAATCTAAACGAGTGGCAGACAGTAGGCATGGTTGATGGTGCTGGAAACTCAAGCCATGTAATTGAATATAGTCTAACAGATTACAGCCCAATTATAGGGAGAGCCTATTATCGTTTGCAGCAGTTTGATTTTAATGGTGATTCTGAATATTCATATATTGTCTCAACACTAGTATCAGACAGTAATCAGGATAGTGATTTTAATTTATATCCAAACCCTGCGAATAATGAAGTAATAATTAGCTTTGATAACGATAGTTCAGATAAGCCACACATTTATGATATGCTTGGAAAAGAAGTGATGATTAATCCTTCAATGTATAGTGTATCATCAAGACAAATTCGAATGGATATTTCAAATCTACCAACCGGTACCTATTTGGTCAAAATAGGTAATCATTGTAAAATGCTGGCGATAGAATAATTACCTCAACACCTCCATTCGCTCACTATCCAATCTCAATAGAACAAATATTAGCACGCTGAATGCTAAAAGCGAACTACCCCCATAGCTGATAAATGGGAGCGGAATTCCAATAACGGGTGCCAAACCAACGATCATTCCAATGTTAATAGTGAAGTGGAGGAATATAATCCCCGCGACACTATAAGCATATATCCGGGTAAACTGAGATCGTTGCCGCTCTGCTATACTTATAACTTTTACTAAAAACAACATAAATAGCATCACAATACCAACACTACCCACAAAACCAAACTCTTCACTCCAGGTACAGTACGCGAAATCTGTTGTTTGCTCTGGCACGTGACCATGTACAGCATTTGCCAGCGTAGCTTGATGATAACCTTTTCCCCACAAACCACCTGAACCAACGGCTGTCATGGCTCTGTTTCGGTTATAATCTTCACCGTCTGGATCTTCTTCTAATCCTAGATATAGTTCTATTCTGGTTCGATGGTGATCTTTTAGGATGTTGTCATAGGTATAGTTCACCACAAACACGAATGAAGCGGCCGCGATAAACCCAGTAATCAGACGGGTATAGGAACGTTTGCGTTCACGCTTATTCACAAAATTCTTTATCAAAAAGGCGATTAACATGGCTATAATCCACATCACCAGAATGATTACGTAATGTCCTTGTACCATGTCTTTAATAAGCGGCAACTCAATATGAGTGTTTTTAACCAGAATAGTTAGGACGCTCAGCACTAATGCAAGCATGGCCAACATGAGGATATTTCCAGACATACCCTCGCGATATAAGACAAACACAAAACACGTAAACACCAACAGAGTTCCGGGGTCGGGCTGCAGAAGTATAAATATACATGGAAGCAGGATGATGCTAGCAGCCCGGAGGCGGTCGCCAAAGTTTTGGAGCTTGATGTTGATGGTGCTTAGGAAGCGTGCGAGGGCCAGCGCGGTGGCGGTTTTAGCAAACTCGGATGGTTGTATCCCATAATCGCCAAAGCCAAACCATGATTTCTGACCGTTCTTTTCGGGGAAGAACAAGACGGCTATGAGCATTAACAAGACAATTATGTAGAAAATATAGGCGCCATTTCTAATGAAGGAGGTTTCAAGCAATAATATCACCATCCCCACAATCAAAGACAAACCGAACCACATCAATTGTTTTCCAGATGATGCAGACAAACTGTAGAATGGGATATCCTCTCCTCGCCATCCAGAAGAGTTCACATTAATCAAGCCCACTACAACAAGTGCCAGGTATATAAGTACCAGACCCCAATCAATGTTCCATATGTTTAATGGCTTATTCCTCATTGATATGGATAAAATCTTTCTCTAAAATGCGTTGTTCTTTTAGTGTGTCAGCAACTTCTTTATTGATATATTTTTCTATCATCAAGCTGGCTATTGGTGCAGCCCACTCGCCACCCCATTTTGCATTTTCAACGTACACAGCAATCGCAATTTTTGGATTGTCCATCGGGGCAAAAGCCAGGAACACTGAATGGTCTTCTCCATGTGGATTCTCGGCGGTTCCAGTTTTACCACACACTTTAATGCCGTCTATCCGCGCTCGTCTCGCTGTACCTCCAGCTTCTTCAACCACCGCTCTCATGGCGTCTACTACTACACCGAACATGCTTGAATCCTCAATCACAATATTCTTCTCTCGATAGATGCTTCTCTTACCTTCTTTGCCTATTTGCTTTACTAAATGCGGGTAATAATAATGACCTCTATTAGCTAAAATACAGCCCAAGTTTGCCATCTGCAATGGTGTAAGTAGCACTTCTCCCTGACCAATGCTGATAGATGCAATGGTGCTGTAAGCCCATCGAGGACCATCGTAGATTTTATTGTAGAATTCGGGAGTGGGAATTAAGCCAGTTTTTCCTCCCCCAATTTCAAGTGGAAGCTCAACCCCTAAACCAAAGTTATTCATCTGTTCTGCCCACATTTTTAGGCCGTATTGAGCATCTTTAAAGTGACTTCTGTGTTTCCCTTGCTGAATGATTTTACGCACGGCCAAATAGAACCACATATTACTAGAGCACTTAATGGCATCAAACATATTCAGCGTCCCGAAACAGTGATCGCCTATTAAACTCCCGTCGCAGGTAAATGTGGTGGATGGTCTAAGAACTCCAACATTCATCCCTACGAGTGCCTGAATCATTTTAAAAATAGACCCAGGAGGATATGTTGAGTATAAGGCTCTATTTTGCAGAGGGCGTAAACTGTCTTGTTGCAGCTGGGGGTAGTAGGTGTTTCTGTTTTTTTTACCCACCATCCAGTTAGGGTCATAAGTGGGGGCAGAAACCATGGTCAGCACCTCCCCAGTTGATGGCTCAATGGCCACAATTGAACCGATTTTATTCTGCATCAACTTTTCACCGTAAGCCTGCAACTCGGCATCAAGCGTACTCACAAGATCAAGTCCATTAACAGCCTCTACGTCCTTCGACTCATCAACCTCTCCAGATTTCAAACCTTCCGCATTTTGTAGGATGTAGCTAATTCCTCGTTCGCCTCTCAGTTCTTTTTCGTAGGCCTTTTCTATTCCCTTTCGACCTACGTATTCTCCTTGCACATAGTAATCGTCGTTGTCTAGCTCCTCTCTACTAATTTCATTTAGATAACCCAGTATGTGAGGGGCAATACTCCGCGGATATAGTCTAAGCGGATTTTCAACTTCATAAAACCCTGGCTGGAACTTGTGCAGATTCTCCTTAATTATGGCGAAATCTTCTTGTGAAATCTGTGTGATAAAGTCTGAAGGTGCGTATCCTGCGTTTGGATAAGTGGTTGCTTTCTCGATTTTTTTATCGAAATCTTCCTTTGAAATTCCAAAAAGTTCGCAAGCCGCCAAAGTATCAATCGCCCCTATATCATCTGGCACCACCTTGATATCGTAGTAGGTTTGATTATCTACCAGTTTAATACCATTCCTGTCATAAATAATTCCGCGTGGCGCATATACTGGTAGCGTCTTTTCAGTGATTTCTTTAGCACGAATATCCCATTTATCCGATACCAGCTGCATGTATCCTAGGCGAAAAATGATGATTAAACCCACCGTTAAGAAGGTTAGTAGAATCACATATTTCCTATTCTCCAAGTTCATTATCTTCTTGCCAATCTAAAGAATAAATACTGCGTGATAATCATTAAAATCAAGGTGGCAAGAGAACTTAATAGTATGCGCATCAGCGTATCACCAGCATCCGCAAACGACATCTTTTCAATAAAGAAGTACCAAATATGGTGAATGAGTGTCATTATAGCTCCGTAAAGCAAGAACCAACGAATTCCCATAAAACTAATGGTTGGTAGCTGTCCTGGTTCATATCCATCCCTTGGACTTATTAAGCGCAAAACGATTGGTCTAGCCCCTGCTAATAACACCATGGCGGAGGTATGCATACCAATAGTACTGGTGAAAGTGTCTATGCAAACCCCATACGCAAAGGCGATACACATCAGCAACCAAACTGGTAACTCAAGCGGCAAGGCTAAAATGAATAGAATGTGTAGCAAAGGATGGGTATTGGGACCTAAATCAATTTCATTGATGAGCAATCCTTGTACTAGCACAAAAAGAACAAACTGGATGATATGTAAAAACGGTCCAAAACGTGTCATTCTTGTGGAATTGAATCACGGATGCTCATATACTCATCCTTAAATTTGTTAACGATTACATAGGCATGATGAAGATTCAAGAAATTGGTAGAAAGCTCAATTTCCAGATCATAATCATTTCTACCAGCCACTTCTTCAGCCTTTTTTACTGTTCCAACTAGCAATCCTGCAGGGAACCTACCATTTGCCCCTTTAGTGACCACTGTGTCACCAATTTCAACGGGAGCAGTCTTAGTCAGCCCTTTAATAACAGCCACTCCAGGATCACCTCCAGACCAGTCTATCATGCCAAAATAATTGTTCTTTTTTAGTTTAACAGCCGTGTGGAAATTTGGGTTGATAATAGGAATTACTAGTGAGTACTTTGGTCCTGCATCCTTTACAAAACCAACTATTCCATTTGGCCCAATTACTCCCATATCGGCTTTAACACCCTTATCATAACCGATATCAATTAGGAGATAGTTTTGAGTTCTATCGAAAGAATTATCAATTACCTGGCTTGGCAGATAAGTGAATTGTTGTTGGTACATTGTGTCATTAATGACCACGGCATTTTTCTCAAGACGATAATAGTTTTCTGGCATCTTATCATTGAGCTTTGCATTTTCCTCTCGCAACTGATCGTTCTCCTTCATAGCAATAAAGGGCTCATTGATGTTATAGGTAACATCTTTCATCCAGCCCACAACAGTGAGTGATGAGTTGAAATAAGAACTACGATGGAATGAGCTGTAAGTAAAAATCAAAGCAAAACACACCACTTGCAGTACTATAAACACCAAAACGGCATTGTACTTATATAGCAGATGGATGATATTTCGCATTTACTTAATCTCTAATAAGGAATTGGAATCTATCGATATTTTTAAGTGCAATACCTGTACCTCTTGCCACTGCTCTTAGTGGATCGTCTGCAATATGTACCGGTAGTTTTGTCTTTAACGAGATACGTTTGTCCAGACCTCTTAACATTGAACCTCCACCAGCAAGGTAGATACCCGTTTTATAGATATCGGCTGAAAGCTCTGGTGGCGTCATCTCAAGTGCAGTTAGAATGGCTTCTTCAATCTTAGAAATAGATTTATCCAGCGCATGGGCGATTTCGGCGTAAGTAACATGAATCTCTTTTGGGATACCCGTCATTAAATCTCGACCTCTTACTGCGTAATCCTGGGGTGGATCATCCAACTCCGGCAAGGCTGCACCTACTTCAATTTTAATTTGTTCAGCCGTTCTTTCACCAATTAAGATGTTGTGCTGACGGCGCATGTACTCTTCAATATCGTTGGTAAAGTCATCACCAGCAACACGGATGCTCTTATCACAAACAATTCCGCCTAAAGCAATTACCGCAATTTCTGAAGTACCACCACCAATATCGATAATCATGTTACCCATTGGTTCCTCAACATCAATTCCAATACCGATAGCGGCTGCCATAGGCTCATGAATTAAGTACACTTCTTTTGCTCCTGCATGTTCGGCCGAATCTCGCACCGCACGTTTTTCAACTTCAGTAATTCCAGAAGGAATACAGATTACCATTCTAAGCGATGGATTAAATACGCTTCTTCCTGGTTTAATCATTTTGATCATCCCTCTAATCATGTGCTCCGCTGCGTGGAAATCTGCAATTACACCGTCTTTTAGTGGTCTGATAGTTTTTATATTCTCGTGGGTCTTACCATGCATCTGCTGAGCAACACGTCCGATTCCAATAATCTTATTAGTTCCTCTATCAACAGCCACAATGGAAGGTTCGTCAACCACTACTTTGTCGTTGTATATAATCAGCGTATTCGCTGTGCCTAAGTCAATCGCAATCTCTTGCGTGAAAAAGTCAAACATCCCCATAGTTCCTAATGTTTAAAATGTCTATTACCTGTAAACACCATTGCCATATTGTGCTCGTTACAATAATCTATTGACAACTGGTCTTTAATGGAGCCTCCAGGTTGTACTACGGCTTTTATGCCCGCATGGTTCGCAATTTCCACACAATCTGGAAAAGGGAAGAATGCATCTGAGGCCATAACTGCCCCGTTTAAATCAAATCCAAACGACTCTGCTTTGTGAATGGCTTGTCTAAGCGCATCTACACGAGATGTTTGTCCAGTTCCGCTAGCCAACAATTGTCCGCCTTTAGCTAAAACGATGGTATTTGATTTTGTGTGCTTCACCAACTTATTCGCAAATACCAAATCATCTTTTTCAGATTCACTTGGCGTTGTATTGGTTACTGCTGTAAAGTTTTCTTTAGTTTCTGTAATCGCATCTCTGTCTTGAACAAGTGCTCCATTCAAAATTGAACGATACACTTTGCTCGGAGCTGGCCACATTTTCTGCACCAGAATAATTCTATTCTTTTTTGATTTTAATATCTCCAATGCCTCAGCTGTGTATGTAGGCGCAATGACTACCTCACAGAATAGTTCGTTAATCTCATTGGCAGTATCGACATCAATATCCTTATTTGAGATTAAAATGCCTCCAAATGCAGAAACAGGATCTCCTGCTAGTGCATCTTTGTAAGCTTCATGCAATGTAGGTCTCGTCGCTAGACCACAAGCGTTATTATGTTTTAAGATGGCAAATGTAGGTGCGTCATCTTTAAAGTCATACATCAAGTTCACGGCTGCATCTACATCCAACAAGTTGTTGTACGACAATTCTTTTCCGTGTAGCTTATCAAACACAGCACTTAAGTCACCGTAGAACGCGCCTTGTTGATGGGGATTTTCACCATAACGAAGAACAGTTCCTTCCATGAAGCTCAATTTCATCGCCTCATCCTTATCTCCCGCGAACCACTTGTAAATGTGTGTGTCGTAGTTTGACGAAACGTTGAATGCATGTTGTGCGAAGGCTCTGCGGTCACTTTCTTCTGTGTTGCCGTTTTTAGTATTCAATAACTCAAGAACATCCCCATACTGAGAAACAGACGACACAATCAAAACATCCTTATAGTTTTTAGCGGCAGCTCTGATAAGCGATATTCCGCCGATATCAATTTTTTCTATGATCTCTTGATGTGAGCCTCCAGCAGCTACGGTATCTTCAAAAGGATATAGATCCACAATTACTAAATCGATTTCTGGGATTTCATAGCTTTCTAGTTGTGCTACATCTGCGTCCAGTTCTCTGCGTCCTAAGATACCGCCGAATACTTTTGGGTGCAGAGTCTTAACACGTCCTCCCAGAATTGATGGATAACTTGTAAGGTCCTCAACAGCCTTTACTGGGCAGTTTAAATCCTCAATAAATTTTTGTGTTCCTCCTGTAGATAAAATTTCAACCCCTAAATCATTCAATTTGCGAACGATAGGTTCTAATCCTTCTTTACTAAATACCGATATTAAAGCTGTTTTTATTGCTTTCATTTCTCCCATTTCCTTGCCGTGATGCTAAGCCTACAAGTTTAGCAAGATTTTCGCTTGCAGCACCCTCTGTTTTAGCCCAATGTTAATAAGTACAATATAATGTTACAAACTTAGCTAAAATCCAGCATATTCAAGCACTCCAGTGTTCGAATTATTCACTCTAAACTGTCCATTTTGAATGCGCTTTTTTGCCTTCATTTTTGTTTGATAACAATATACTTTTCCGTCCAAACAGGCCACGATGATTTCAGTCTTCTTATCTCCATCAATATCACCTACATAAGGCGTTGCTTCTACCCCAGCAGGTAATTTTAATCGTTTGTGCAGATTTCCTTTGGCATCAAAGATTAGCATCTCCCCCTTTTCTGTGCAGATAATCATCTCATAACCTTTCGGTTTCTTTAGCACATCTGCTACTACTGCTGAAGAGGAAATTGGCCCTGCTTTGTGGTAATCTTTTGCATCATCTATTAATTCGATTAGACCGTCTTTTGCTTCCACAAAATTGCTCGAATTTAAATCACAAATCCACACGCCATCTTCATTACCCCACCATGAAGTCCCAATTACAAGCTTTTTTGACTTAGTGAGTATGGGCGTAGAAAACAAGCCCGAAATGGCGCCTTCATAAGGGCCAGAAATCATATTAAGATTAATGAACTTGTCCAATTTACCATCTGGGTATAGCAAGGTCACATCCGAGTAGGCCTCAGCAATTACAATTCTCTTGTTATCTCCTGTTCCGTAGATCTGTGGTGAGGCATGCACCCCACTATGAACATCATATTGCCACAAGGGCATCCCTGATTTTCCATTGATAGCATAGATTGCATTGCCATAACCATATCCGTCAACGGTAAGTACTTTACCTCCTATGACAAAATCTGTTACGCCATCGCCGTCTAAATCATCTGCGCATGGGGCGTTCATATATGTACCATCACCCCAAGGATGCCTAAAAGACCAAAGAAAATCGCCTGTTTTACCATTCAAGGCTACAAGACCATTTCCTTCCACATTAAATACTGCATCTGGATAGCCATCCTCATTTATATCCGCTAATACTGGGGCGCCTTCTACATCATCTTCTTGATTGGCGTTGTTTTCTTCCACTGATAGCTCGAACCAACCACCAAATCCACTTTTCCAAACTAATTCACCAAATTTAGTGTAGCAATAAAACTGCCCGTAATCATTACCAAAAAATAACTTGTCTTGATAAATAGCCACGCCATTGCAATCTTCACTTGCTTCACCCTCTACATTCAAAATGAGTTTTGCCACTCCATTACTTGCATTCAAGACTTGAATGCCATCATTTATATCACTTTTACCATGGCGTTTATCTCCATTGCTTGGAATGTAAACTATCCCATCGTCCACTTTTATAGTCGTTCTAAAGCTTGTCAACCCTACGTAAGTTTCCCAAACTATGTCAAATTCATCCGTAATGTTTTGTGATTGAGCACTTAAAATACTCATGGATAAAATCCCCAATGCTAATTTCTTCATATCCCCTGCGTTTGCCCTACTAATTTAGGGAATTTAGGCAGTGATTTCAAGAAAAAAGGAATTATTGTAATCCTAGTTTATTATTGGTTGGTGTTTGGGTAGAATTCGTTAGTTAACCACCAATTCCTCCATGCGTGCGTTGGCGTGATTAATGTCATTTACCTTGTCAAAAATGATTTTGAAGCGATCGTTTTTGTCACTCAATCTGACTTTTTGTGCGTTGGCTTGTACATACTGAATAACAGACATAAATTTATTAGTTTGATAGAAGCCAGACTCTGGGTTTGAGATGAAGTAGGCAATCATTTTGTTGTTTTTGATGACTACTTTTTCCATGCCCATGTCCTTCGCCATCCAACGTAATTTAAGCGAACTGAAAAGGGCTTCTGCTTTCTTTGGAATTGGCCCGAATCGATCAACAATTTCTGATTTTACTTCCTCCAACTCAGCTTCATTATCCACCTCATTTATCTGCTTGTAAACCGCAATTCTTTCGTTTACTTGGTTGATGTAATCATCTGGTATAAGAATCTCCAAATCGGTTTCAATTGAACATTCTTTGACGTAACGTTTCTTCTCTAAATCCTCGTTTTTGTTGGTAAACAAGTCTTTAAACTCGTTTTCCTTCAGTTCTTCAATGGCTTCTTCCAATATCTTGTGATACATGTCAAAACCAATCTCTGAGATAAAGCCTGATTGATCAGCACCTAACAAATCTCCTGCCCCACGAATGTCCAAATCGCGCATGGCAATATTGAATCCGCTACCTAAATCCGAAAACTGCTCAACTGCCTGTAAACGCTTTCGTGCATCATTGGTTAGCATATGTGGCGGTGGACACAATAAGATACAAAAGGCCTGCTTATTCGATCGTCCAACGCGCCCTCTTAGCTGATGCAAATCGGATAAACCAAAGTGATGCGCATCATTGATTATCATGGTATTGGCATTTGGCACATCAATACCGGATTCAATGATACTGGTCGCTAGGAGCACGTCATAGAGTCCTTCCATGAAGTCCATCATAACCTCTTCCAGCTTTTTGCCTTCCATTTGTCCATGACCTATCGCCAAGCGCACATCTGGGCACAATCGCTGAATCATCCCTGCAACTTCCTGAATGTTCTGAATGCGATTATTCACATAAAACACTTGTCCTCCTCGTTGCACTTCATACATTATTGCATCACGAATAACTTCTTCATTAAAGGTTCTAAGCTCAGTCTGAACAGGCACTCTATTCGGCGGAGGCGTATTAAGAATGGACATATCCCTTGCCCCCATTAACGAAAATTGAAGTGTTCTAGGAATAGGTGTTGCGGTTAAAGTTAAGGTATCAACATTGGCTTTGATTGTTTTAAGCTTATCCTTAACGTTCACACCAAACTTCTGCTCTTCATCGATAATTAATAATCCCAGATCTTTGAATTTGACGTTTTTACTGGCCAGTTTATGTGTGCCGATTATGATGTCCACTTTCCCCTCTGCCAGATCTTTTAAGGTCTCTGTTTGCTTCTTTTGTGACTTAAATCGGTTGATGTAATCTACCCTGCACGGAAAGTCTTTTAATCGCTCAGAGATATTGCGATAATGCTGAAATGTAAGCACAGTAGTGGGTGCCAAAATAGCCACTTGTTTTCCGTCCGTAACCGCCTTAAATGCTGCGCGAATCGCTAATTCGGTTTTGCCAAAGCCAACGTCACCACAAACCAATCTATCCATAGGTGATTCGCTTTCCATGTCCTCTTTAATAGCAATGGTTGACTTTAATTGGTCTGGCGTATCCTCATAAATAAATGAGGCCTCTAATTCGTTTTGAAGATACGTGTCAGGCGAATACGCAAATCCTTTCTGCGCTTTTCGTTTGGCGTACAATTTAATTAAATCGTAGGCCATTTCTTTAACTCTGGTCTTGGTCTTTTTCTTCGCGTTATTCCATGCAGGGCTGCCCAGTTTGTTCATCTTGGGTGCCGTACCTTCTTTACCTGTATAGCGCGATATTCTGTGTAAGGAATGGATGCTCACGTACAGGATATCATTGCCTCCATATATCAATCGGATAGCTTCTTGATCCTTACCGTTTACATCTATTTTTTGGAGACCAGAGAATTGTCCGACACCATGATCTACATGCACTACGTAGTCGCCTTTTTGCAGTGAGTGAAGCTCTTTTAAGGTGATGGCTTCTTTGTTTTTCTTGAAACCGTCTTTTAACCTGAATCTGTGGTAACGCTCAAATATTTGATGATCTGTGTAAACAGCCAATTTCAGATTGTGATCTATAAAGCCTTCATGTAAAGAAAATGTGCTCGACTCAAAGTTTGTTTTAGCATCTGCATCCTCAAAAATGGCGTGTAATCGTTCGATTTGTTTAGGATTGTCAGAACAGATGTAATTCTTGTACTTTCCAGCTTCATTCTGTCTGAGGTTTTCAAACAATAAATCGAAATTTTTATTGAAGCTTGGTTGCGGTGATTGAGAAAAACTCACCACTTTATCGGCGTCATCGTCTTTTTTGTTGAGGGCACCAAATTCGATACGTGAGCGCTGTTTAATCTGATAAAGAAAAGTATCTGCATCTACATATAATTCGCTTGGCGTTAAGTGCTTTACCTCTCCTTCCAACTTATCGTAAGCATATTGAGCCTTTTTATACTCTTGTGCCAGTTTACCAGTAATGGTTGTTGCAGATTTCATCCAAATATTAGCTGATTCTGGCAGGTACTCTACCAAACTCTGGCGTTTTTCATTGGCCGCCTTGCTCTGGATATTCGGGATGATGGTTATAAAACCATGTTTCTTAACGGACAACTGATTTCCTGGGTCGAAAGAACGAATGGAATCTACATCATCTCCAAACAGCTCAATACGATAAGGCATTTCATTACTAAACGAGAACACATCAATAATACCCCCTCTCACGGAAAATTGTCCAGGTTCATAGACGTAATCGACCTTCTCGAAACCATATTCCAGAAATACTTGATTCAGGAAGTCAATCGAATAAGTAGCGCCTTGTTTAATCTCTAAGGTGTTTTTGTGAAGTGTGCTTTTGGTCACTACTTTCTCAACAATAGCTTCTGGGTAGGAGACAATAGCCGCAAACTTAGAATACTTAGCAATTTTGTTGAGCACTTCTGTTCTGAGAACCACATTGGCATTGTCAACTCCTTCAACTTGATAAGGTTGTTTGTAGGATTCTGGAAAAAAGAGAATGTTTTTGCGTGCTACATTAAGCTGCTGCAGGTCGTTATAGAAATAAGCCGCTTCTTCTTTGTCGGGAAGGATAAACATGTGAATACCCTCAATTTTATCCATTACCGCACTGGCAACGACTGAAATTCCAGCGCCAACCGTACCATCAATGCGTAGTTTCTCCCCTAGAATATGCGCATCATCACATATTGCTACAACTCGATCGTCTTCCTGATATAAGGTCTTTAACTCCTCTGCCGTCATTATTTAATGAAGCTCATCGCTTTTTCAACCATCTCTTTACTTCCTACAAAATAAGGTGTGCGTTGATGCAATTCTGTAGGATCGATATCCATTATACGTCTTCTTCCGTCTGTAGCCATGCCGCCAGCTTGTTCAGCCAACATAGCCAAAGGATTGCATTCGTACAATAATCTAAGTTTCCCGTTTGGGGCGGAGGTTGTGCCCGGGTAGATATAAATACCGCCTTTAATTAAATTTCTATGAAAATCGGCTACTAGTGAGCCAATGTATCTTGCTGAGTACGGTCGGTTAGTATCTTTATCTTCTGCTTGACAGTAACTAACATAATCTCTTACCCCTTGATCGCATTTGTTGATGTTACCTTCATTGATAGAGTAAATTTTACCCTCTTTGGGGAACTGCATATTAGGATGTGACAAATAAAACACCCCAATCCCTGGGTCGAAAGTAAAGCCATTAACACCGCAACCAGTTGTATAAACTAGCATGGTGCTAGAACCATAAATGATGTATCCAGCAGCTACTTGCTCGTTTCCAGCTTGCAGAAAATCTTCCATCGTAGCTTTTTCGCCTACTGGAGACTTTCTTTTGAAAACAGAGAAAATAGTCCCAATAGATACGTTCACATCAATATTAGACGAACCATCAAGCGGGTCCATCAATACCACATACTTACCGTTTCTAGCTTTTTCTGATTCGAATGCCACATAGGTGTCGTTTTCTTCAGATCCAATTCCGCAAACCACACCACGATTTTCTAAGGCACTAATAAACTGCTCGTCAGCGTAGACATCTAGCTTTTGCTGCTCTTCTCCTTGAATATTTTCTTGACCAGCTGCGCCAAGGATATGCTTAGCTAACCCAGCCTTGTTTACTTGCTGGTTAACCACCTTGCCTGCTAAGCGAACTGCACTTAAAATTCTTGACAATTCTCCACTCGATCCTGGAAAATCTGATTGCTTGTCTATTATAAACTCGCCTAAAGTAATTAGATTCATGGTTTGGAATAATTGGAGTACAAATATCCACTTATCTATCGGATTAAGCAATAAGAAATTAGATTATGTCTGAAATCACTATTCGGCCTTACACAAAAGAAGATATTCCGGCCATATTTTCATTAATCAAAGAATTGGCTATTTACGAAAAAGCAGGCGATGAAGTTGAAACTTCCATTGAACAACTTGAAAAAGATGGTTTAGAGGATAATTTGTTTCAATGTTTCGTTGCAGAATTAGATGAAAAAGTTGTTGGATTCGCTCTCTACTATTTTGGCTACTCCACATGGAAGGGAAAGACTTTGTATTTAGAAGACTTTGTGGTAAAAGAGACCCATCGTGGTGATGGTATTGGTGCTATGCTATTTGAACGTTTGATACAAGAAGCGAATCACCAAAAAGCGCACAGAATGGACTGGCAGGTGCTTGAGTGGAATGCTCCTGCAATTAATTTTTACAAGAAATATAATGCGCATTTGGACCCTGAATGGATAAATGGTCGGTTTTATAACATTGATTTAGAAAATTTTTCTACGTCTAATACTTAACAATATAAGCATCCGGAAAGCCATTGTCTTTAGCTTTTTTAAGCAGCTTTTTGATGTCTTTTTTGTCCTTTGAGCGGCCAATAGTGTACTTGTATTTGTACATGCTTTTCGAGCTAACTTCAATACGCGTTACCTCCTCTCCCAGTTTCTTAAATTCCGGTATATCAGTGTCCACCTTTTCAATAGAGGACATAATTTGCACTCTGTAAAAGGGGCCTTCTTCTTCCGAACTATCTTCTTTGTTGAAATTAATGGAAGGATGATCCTTTTTAATGTGCTCACGAAACGCTCTAAAAACCGCTGATGCTATTATCTCTTGACCGTATTGCGAGTTAAGATAAGCTTCTTCGTTAGCATTACTCATAAAGCCAGCTTCAACAAGTACACTTGGCATGTTGGTTTGCTTTAATACTTGTAAACTATGGTGTCGGTCGTCACTTGTTTTTATCCCTCTGCTTTTTCGTCCCGCTCTAGATGAGAACTGCTTCTCTATACGTTTAGCCAAGGTGTAGGCGTTTTTACTATTGTATGAATCAATGTGTGTTTCTGTGCCGTAGGCCGAACTATTGTCCTCAGCACCATTACAATGCACGCTGATAAAGTAATCTGCCTTAAGATCGTTGGCAAATTTTACACGGTCGTCCAAACTTGGGTAGGTATCATCTGTTCTCGTGTAATACACTTTCACATTATTTAAGTTGGACTCTATATAATCTCCCAGTTTCTTAGCTATTTTAAGGTTTAGACCTTTTTCTGGCAGATAACCGTCTTTACTTGCCAATCTTCCATGGTCTTTTCCTCCATGACCCGGATCAATTACCACAATTACATGTTCCTTTGCGTTTACCATGAAACACAAGCATATAAGTGCTATGGATAGAAATAATTTCATTTTCTAGCATAAAAGTAGTGGTAAAGTCAAGCTGTAATTAAGTAGCTTGATGAAGATATTTACGATGGGCTGTTAGTTGTTTAGGTGATTAGTATATAAAGCAGGATTGGTAACCTACCCATAAACCCTAGCATACATATACGCATCCACCCACTTACCATCCTTTAAATATGCGTGCCTAAACAAGCCTTCCCTTTCAAATCGACATTTCTCTAAAACACGGCCTGAGGCTTCATTCCAGGTGTAAATTGGCGCTTCAATTCTATGTAGGTTTTGTTCGTCGTGCAGAAAATCACAGAAAACAGATAGAACTTTGGTCATAATGCCTTGACCCCAATAATCTTTTCCCAACCAGTAACCCACTTCATCTTTATGGCTTTTAATTCCGTACTTGACTTGCCGTCCTATTCCACCTATAACCAAACCGTCCTGTCGAATACACCAGTTAACATTAATCCCAAAGTCTTTTCGCTGGTGAACTGTGTGATTAATAAAGGCAATTGCATCTGAAATAGTGTAGGGATATGGAACTTCCAATAACGCCTTGGAAACATCTTTATCTCCAATGTTTTGAAGTAAGTCATAAACATCTCCATCATCATAATACTCTATGGAGAGGTGCTCATCAACGGGTATAAAACTCTTGCCTTCCAAGCCTTCTTGATTAATGAATGCAAGCTACAAAAATTAGTTTTGGCACGATATATGATTTGTATTGGTTGTTCAAGTAATTCGTAGTTTGGTAAAGTTGAAGCGGGCATTTCATAACGATGAAATTGCCCGCTTCTCTTTTGTAACCTTTTCGAGATAGTATGCGTACATACTAATTATAAAAGGAAGTTTATTTGATGTATTGGAAGGAGTAAATTCCTATTAACTAGATCTAGTTGGTTGAATGTATTGTCTAACACTCTAATGGTTACGGCCAAAGGAACAAAAATTGCCAACTATGAAAACACTAATACTATTCGGCCTTGCTACACTATTTTTAACACCCTCTCTTACAGCACAAACAACGTCAGACCCAGTTTTGACAGACACAAGCTATGTCGTATTTCTGGGGAAATATAAACACAAACAATCCTTCGAATTTAGGGACGTACCATACGAATTAGTTGAACTAGAAAACAACAATGGCTCGTACATATACTTCTTTGGAAAGTTTAAAACCAAATGTGACGCCACACACGCTAAGAACACAGTGTATTTAGCTGGTGTCGAAAAATCAAAGGTGCGTCAATATATCGATTATGTAGATAACACATCTGTGCAGCTCTACGCCGGTGTATGCGGCAATCCTTAGGCTTTACGCTTGAATATGGGCACTGAAGAACATGGTTCGCCATACATGACGGACCGAGCTTCCTCCTGAACCAGGCTTGTAAATCCTGCAAAGATAGGGTGTGGTGTACTTTCGTCGCCACATCCTTTTATCATTATACGCGCTCCACTATAATCCGTTGAAGCTATATGCTCTTGAATATTTGCCATCCAAAAATGCTCTAAGGCCTTTTCCTCATTCCCAACAACATGTTCAATACCTAGTTCTGATAGCGTACTACTTACCAGCATATAGGCCCATGGCGCCACAATGGCATCAGCCGAACAAAAGATATACACTTGTTTTCCCTGAAGCCCTGACCAATCGAATGCCTTCACCCACTCCCTAAAGTCTTTTTCCTTTAACACTAGGCCCTGCCATAATTGATCTGCAATATCCAGCGCAATCAAATTTCTTGGTTTGTAATCCAACAAATCAACCTGCACAATGCCACTTTTGGCCACCTTATTTTCAATGATGTCACTCATTACATGAATCCAAGTTCTAGCATAGCTTCTTCGCTCATCATGTCTTTAGACCATGGTGGGTCGAACACTATTTCCACTTCAACTTCCTTAACGCCTTCAACACCAGCCACTTTATCCTTTACCTGTTGTGGAATGGTTTCTGCCTCTGGGCAGTTAGGTGAAGTAAGTGTCATGATAACTTTAATGTTTTTCTCTTTATCGATCTTCACCTCATAGATTAATCCCAGCTCATAAATATCCACAGGAATCTCTGGATCATAAATAGTTTTTATGGCTGTAATTATCGGTATTTCAAGTTCTACTGACATAAGTTCTGCAAAATTACTCCAAAATTCTGACAAATGTCAACCCTCCTATGACAATAACGTGACAATAAAAAAACATAGCTTTGGCACCTTTGTATAAGGCAAATTAGAAGAGTTGAAAGCGTTTAAGGTTATTGCCATAACACATAAGAAATCCGGATTAGAAGCCGTTGGAAGATTTCATCTTGATGATGAAAGGGCCGCTGCCTTCCTACCAAAACTCAAAAAAGACATGAACTGGGACGAGTTGATGTATTTGAGTACTTGCAACCGTACCGAGTTCTATATCAGCTCTAAACATGCCGTTAACATCCCAAAACTTCTATCAAAATTCAACGCAGACATTACCGCAAATGATGTGGATGAGTATGTTGGAGATAAAGCAATAGACCATCTATTTAGAGTAGCATCATCACTTGATTCGATGGTAGTAGGGGAAAGAGAAATTATTACTCAGGTAAGACAGGCCTTTGATAAATCCAAAGAATGGGGGTTAACTGGTGATGATATGCGCCTTGCCATTCGTAAAACGATTGAGCATGCAAAACGCATTTTTACAGAAACCGCAATTGCGAACAACCCAGTATCTGTTGTATCACTGGCTTTCAGACAAATGAAAGAAGATGATTTGCCAAAGGATTCTAAGATTTTGATGATAGGAGCTGGTCAGACTAATACAACAATGGCTCGTTTATTGGCGAAAGCCGGTTGGAACAACATTATCGTGTTTAACCGTACCTTATCGAAAGCACAAGCTTTGGCAAACGAATTAAGTTTGACAGCACGTGCCTTAAGTGATTTGCCTAATCATACCGATGGATTTGACGCGATTGTAACCTGTACAGGGTCTGAAGATATCATCATCTCGGCAGAGTTATATGCAAAACTACTCGGTGATGACAATGAACAAAAGCTGATTGTTGATTTAGCCATACCTGAAGACACTGACGAAGAAGTCGTCCACTCGCACAGTGTACATTATATATCCGTTGCGGACCTTAAGCCAATTGCCGAGCACAATCTAGAGCAAAGAAAAAGCGAATTAGTGCAATGTGAAGTAATCCTTCAAGAAAGCATGCAAGAATTTAAGGCAATGCACAACGAACGCAAAGTTGAGCGTGCCATGCAAGCCGTTCCTCAAAAAGTGAAGGAAATAAAATCTAAAGCAGTTGAAAGTGTATTTGCTGCTGAGTTATCGCAACTAGATGACAACTCCAGAGAAGTTTTGGAAAAAGTACTTGGGTACATGGAGAAAAAGTACATCAGTGTCCCCATGAAAATGGCGAAAGAAATTATTCTTGAAAAATCCTATAACGACCGCAAGCATGGTTAGAATTGGCTCAAGAGGATCCGAATTAGCTTTATGGCAAGCAAATCACGTCAAAGATGCTCTACAAGGCGCAGGTTATGAGGTTGAAATCAAAATCATCAAAACCAAAGGCGACCGCATTCAGCATTTAAGTTTTGACAAAATTGAGGGGAAAGGATTTTTTACCAAGGAAATTGAAGAGCAGTTATTGCAGGGTGAGATTGACTTAGCTGTACACTCTCTTAAAGACCTGGAAACAGAGCAACCAGAAGGCTTAACACTGGCAGCTTTATCGGCTAGAAATAGTCCACATGATGTATTGCTAGTAAAAGAAAGCTCGGTTGATGAAAATGGCAAGTGGAAGTTACCTACGAATGCCGTTGTTGGAACGTCATCTGCGCGGAGGCAAGCTTGGTTGAAACAATATCGCGAGGATATTAAGCTTGTGGATATTAGAGGGAATGTACCGACTAGGATTCAGAAATTGCGGGATGGCGAGATGGATGCCATAGTATTAGCTGAAGCTGGACTGAACCGTATTTCACCGAACATAGATGGACTGCTAAAAGTTGTGCTTCCGATTGATGAATTTATTCCTGCGCCTGCACAAGGTGTGCTTGGCCTACAAACCAGAGAAGGCGATGAAGCCACAATAAAAGCAGCCAAAGTATTGGAGGATCTTTTTATATCAGAAACCTCAACTATCGAGCGTTCTGTCTTGAATAAGATTGGCGGAGGATGTCATGTGCCGCTTGGTGCTTATTGTACAAAAGGGTCAAATGGCCAATTCGATTTAATTGCTGCATACAAGCCTGGTGATGACTATCGACTAGCGAAAGTCTCAGGTGATAAAGACGCAGTAATAGATGAAGCACTTGCCATCTTAAAAAAAAAGTCTTCTTCAGTCGTGAGTTAAGTGCGGAGCACGCTGCTAATTTCACAAATAATGGTTACGAATTACAGGCCGAATCGCTCATAAGGATTGATGGCATTGACGGTTGGACGATTCCGAACAACATTGGATGGATTTTTCTTTCGAGTGCGAATGGTGTTCGACATTTTGTACCAAAAGTAGACACCTCAAAGTATCGATGGGCATGTGTGGGTCCTGCAACCGCAAAAGCTATGGAGGAACACGGTATTCATCCAGAGTTTGTCGGAGACGGTAACAATCCCGAAAAAGTGGCGGTAGACTTCTCGGGTTTAATTGGTAATGAGGCCGTCTTATTTCCCTCGTCATCTCTTAGTAAAAAGACTATCATAAATGCTCTTCCGACAGATATTGAGGCACATTACATAGCTGTTTACAAGAATGCATTGATTAGCAAGAAAATTGAGATGGCTCATATTTACTACTTCACCAGCCCATCGAATGTAGAAGCGTTTCATTTGGAAAGCTCTATTCCTGCAAGCGCCACTGTATGGGCCATTGGCACTATCACAGAAAAAGCACTTAGGGAAATATATCCTGAGCGAGAGATACTCATACCGGATAAAAGTTTGATTAGTGAGTTGGTTAATGCTGTTAATTTGGCTCGTTAGCCCGGTACATTAATTAACCCTTCCCAACAGGTATACAGCCATCTCCAAATCTTCTGGCTTGGTAATTTTAATGTTCTCTGGGTTGCCATCAATCAGATGCACTTTGTGTCCCATCGACTCAAGTACAGAGGCGTCATCTGTAAAGCTGTCTATGTATTCCTGGCGATAAGCTGCCTTTATAAGATCGGTTTTGAAAATTTGAGGTGTTTGAACTATTACGAATCTATCACGGTTGGCGTGCTTTGACCCATCTTGGGTAATTTCCCTAATAGTCTCAGTAATTCTCAGCACAGGAAGCGCAGCACCCTCCTTTTCCGCAGCATCAAAACAATTCGCGATAACTTCAGTCGAAACAAAAGGTCGTACCCCGTCGTGAATTGCAACCAAAGCTCCTTTATCACAAAACTGCAATCCTTGTTTAATCGAATGGAAACGTTCCTTACCGCCCACCGCGATATCATAGTCAATTGCATATCCATTTTCCTCACAAATTCGCTTCCATGTCTGAATGTCGTGCATTGGAAGTACAACAATCATTTTTATAGAGTCATCATACGCTCTGAATCGTTCAATAGTATACTGAAGAATAGGTTTGCCATTGAGCTCAATGAACTGTTTAGGTTTACTGGCGCCCATGCGTTTTCCTTTTCCTCCTGCGGTTATGATGACGTATTTCTTCACTTTTATAAAAATAAAAATCCTGACAATTCGCTGCGATTAAATTCGTAACGAATGTCAGGATTTAATATTGTCTTTACTTGCGTACTACAGAATTAACATAGCGTCTCCGTAGGAATAGAAACGGTACTTTTCTTTCACTGCTTCTTGATACGCCTCCATTGCAAAATCGTAACCAGCGAATGCGCATATCATCATCAACAAAGTTGACTCCGGCATGTGCAAGTTGGTAATCATTGAGTTAGCAATACTGAATTCGTAAGGAGGGAAAATAAATTTGTTTGTCCAACCGTCGTAAGGCTTTAATAAACCTTCAGTAGAAACAGAAGATTCGATTGAACGCATTGATGTCGTTCCCACCGCACACACTCTTTTCTTATTCTTAAGTGCGTTGTTTACCATATCTGCAGTCTTTTGGTCAATTGTACACTGCTCAGAATCCATCTTATGCTTAGTAAGGTCTTCTACCTCAACGGGTCTAAATGTTCCTAGACCTACGTGAAGTGTTACTTCAGCAAATTCAATTCCTTTTAGCTCAAGTCTCTTTAATAACTGCTTGCTAAAGTGCAGTCCTGCAGTTGGTGCAGCCACGGCTCCTTCGTGCTTTGCATATACTGTTTGGTAACGCTCTTCATCTTCAGGAACTACCTCTCTTTTGATGTATTTTGGAAGTGGTGTCTCACCTAACTCAGTGATTTTCTTTTTGAACTCTTCATATGGGCCATCGAAAAGGAAACGTAAAGTTCTACCTCTTGATGTGGTGTTGTCAATAACCTCTGCCACCAATGACTCGTCTTCTCCGAAATATAACTTATTACCGATTCTGATTTTTCTTGCTGGATCTACCAAAACATCCCACAATAAACTTTCACGGTTCAACTCTCTTAACAAGAACACCTCAATTCTAGCACCCGTCTTCTCCTTATTACCGTACATTCTGGCAGGAAAAACGCGCGTGTTATTCATGATCATAACGTCACCATCGTCAAAATAATCGATAACGTCTTTAAACATTTTATGTTCGATAGTTTTCTTAGCTCTATCAAGAACCATTAGTCTTGATTCGTCCCTGTTTTCTACAGGATGTTCAGCTAGTAAGCCTTCTGGTAAATCAAATTTAAATTGAGATAATTTCATATACACGTGTTTGAGCGTGCAAAAGTAGCAAAATTAGGTGAGAAACGAAATCACATGCCATCAATGATTGCAATCCACTGTTCTACGCTAAGTGCTTTGTCAACAGAAAACTCTCCAGACTTTGTTCTGCGCAGTTTTGTGAGATGTCCTCCAGACTTTAGTTTTTTTCCGAAATCATGTGCTAGCGAACGAATATAAGTACCCTTTGAGCACTCCACTTCAAATGAAACGTCTGGGAAATCAACTATATCAATATCAAACTTAGTAATGTTTACCACTCTTGATTCAAGTTTAACTTCTTCACCCGCCCTTGCCGACTCGTATGCGCGTTTACCATCAACTTTCTTCGCTGAGAATATGGGAGGAAATTGCTCATACCCTCCTACAAAACTATTCGCCACATCATTCAATATTTCTGGTGTAATGTGAGACACATCAAAAGTTTCATCAATCTCAGTTTCTAGATCGAAGGAGGGAGTGGTAGAACCCACACGGATAGTTCCGGTGTATGTTTTATCCTCACTCATAAAGCCATTGATCTCTTTGGTCATTTTTCCCGTGCAAATAACTAACAAGCCCGTAGCTAATGGATCCAATGTGCCAGCATGACCAACTTTAATTTTCTTAAGCCCTAGTTTTTTTCGAATGTGCCAGCGGAGTTTTTTTACTACATCAAAGGAAGTCCAATGTAAAGGCTTATCAACCAACATCAATTCACCTTTCACAAAATCGAAAGTATTCTCTGACATGGTTTTAGATAAATGAATATACTACAGCAATGGCACCAATGACTGCGCAGTAAATGGCGAAATAGGATAATTTTGATTTACGCACAATCTTTATCATCCATCGACATGCAAATAGTCCTGATACGAAAGCCGCAACAAACCCGACTATTAAAGGCATTACTCCTACATCAGAGTCTGCATTTGGATTGTAGTCCATTAAGTCTTTCGCCATCACACCGAAAATTAATGGTAGCACCATAAGGAATGAGAAGCGTGCCATACGATTGCGATTAACACCTAAGAGCATCCCTGTCGCGATAGTAGATCCAGATCTTGATATACCAGGTAATATGGCGATTGCTTGAGCTACTCCAATTACAAAGGCCTTCCAGAAATTTAAAAAGCCTCTTTTTGGTTTGATGAGTGTAGTGGTAAAAAGTAAAAAAGCCGTCACCAAAAGCATTGAGCCAACTAGCAACATATTGCCCTCAAACAAACTGTCTATCTTATCTTCAAGAAACAAACCAACCGCAACTGCCGGAATCATCGACAAAATGATAAACAGAACCAAATTGGTGCTATCTGTCCATCTAAATGTAAGTAGGTCTCTAGATATGTGACGCAAATCCGTTCTAAAAACTACAATAGTGCTTAAGGCCGTTGCGCCGTGTACAACAATAGTAAAGAGTTTGCCGTCGCCTTCGTTGATGGTAATACCCAATATCTCCTTACCCATCTCGATATGGCCACTGCTACTTACCGGTAAAAACTCTGTTAATCCTTGAACAAGCCCTAGAAGTAATGCCTGAATAAAATCCATACTATGCTTCCTCTGCCTCTTCTTGCGACTTGCTTTCTACGATTGAATTGTCGTCATTTTTAGGACGCTTCATAATCGCAAAAATTACAACTACATAACCGCCAATCACGAGAATTGGAGCTAAGGTTATTCTTCTAAAAGAGAATAAAGCATCATAATCAAACACATCTGGATCATCTGAAGCACCTCCTACCATTAGTAAAAATCCTACTAAAACGGCAACAAGGCCTATAGCCATTAGCTTATAATTAGCTTTTGTAAAAACGAAATTGCTTCCCATGATTAATATAAATTATCAGTTTTTATCCTAATGTATTTCCTTAGAGCAAAGAAAGTGGATACAAACGAAATCACAATTCCTAATGCAGTAAGGATTCCAAAAATATAAAGAAAAAGCTTACCACCAATCAATTGCACCGTACTAATATGGATGATATCTAATTCGGTTAGGACATAAACAAAGGCAACTAGCAATCCTAAGGCAAGAATCCCGGATATCAAACCTTGAATAACTGAATTGAGTAAATACGGTCTTCTAATATAGCCAGACTTTGCTCCCACGAGTGTCATAGTCTTTAATGAAAACCTGTTTGAGTAGATGGCTAGACGAATCGTATTGTTAATTAAAGCAACGGCTATCACTAGTAACAACGCTGTGATAATTAGCACAAAATATACCGGCTTTTTAGTCGATTGATCAAGCGCCTCTACTTGTGATTTTTTGAAATGCACATCCAAAACCACATCCGAGAAATTCTTTTCAATATATGCCTCATACCTCTCCAAGGTGTCAAGATTCACGTAATCGGCTTTTACCTTTATTAGAATAGATGGGGGAATGGCGTCTTCTTCGGCGAACTCTGCAATCTCCTCAAGTCCATCATCCTTGGTGCTAATGACCTCCAAAGCTTCTTTGCTTGATATTTTATCTGCCGATTTTACAAAAGGCATTTCCATCAAGGCTTTTTCTAGCCGAATTTTATCTGCTTCTGGCGCTCTATCCAACATAAAGACGTCTACTTCAGTAGTTTCTCGTACCATGGTGGTGAACTCGTTTGCTTTTAACAGGCCCCATGCTAACAGTCCAAAGAACATAAGCACAAGCGTTAATCCAATAACAGAAGCAATGTACGCTGTACGCACACTTCTTGATACATATTTAGATGGATTTGACATTCTGCTGTAAAGTACGGAAAGATGATTCGATTATTTTGAGGAACTCGTTAAGGTTTGTTAACAATGCACATTGAATTACATAAAAATTAAAATGAACTAAAAATAATTTTGTTTGTTTGCTTGTATATTAAAACAATAACTATATTTGTGGCAACAAATAAAATAATCGAAATCAAATGAAAAAGGTACTATTAAGTTTAACTGCTCTTTCTATGTTAGCATTTGCTTCTTGCGGAGGCGAAGAAAAAGAAGGAGATGAAGACAAGAAAAAAGGCAAAGAGAAAGAAGTTGTAGAGGAGAAAGAAGAAGTTGAAGTATTAAAACTTTCTGTAGAATTAGATGAAAGCTATGTATGGTGGCATGGTTGGAACATCAAAGCACCAGAAGATCACACTCACAATGGAAAAGTAAGATTAGCTGAAGGCGAAATTGAACTAACCAATGGTGAATTAACAGGTGGTTATGCGGTAATTGATATCTCATCAATCTACAATACAGACATGGCTGAAAACGAGAAAAAAGAAAAAGGTCTAATCGGACACTTAATGTCTGCAGACTTCTTTAATATCGACTCAACTGGTGCTGGTAAGCCACGTTTTGATGTTAAATCATACGAAGATGGTGTAATCACTGGTGATTTAACTATCAATGGTAATACAAATGAAGTTAAAGTTCCTGCTACAGTAACTGTATCTGAAGAGGTAGTTGCTATAAAATCAGAAAAGTTTGAGGTGAATATGATGCCATTCATGATGCCTTACTTTGCTCAGGAGAAAGAAGATCCAGAAGCGGCTGTTCTTAACCCAAGCATTGAATTAGAGATTAATCTTCACGGTCACAAATAAGCCGAGATAGTCTAATATTACTTACGTTTAAGGCCCCAGTTAAAACTGGGGCTTTTTTGTGCGATAAAACTCCTAATCCTCTTATCTTTGCCCCATAATTCGGAATTATGGAGTACAATCACAAAGAAGTCGAGCAACGGTGTCAGAAATATTGGGCTGAAAATGGCACTTACAAGGTGCATGAAGATGTTTCTAAAGAAAAATTTTATGTTCTTGATATGTTCCCCTACCCTTCTGGAGCGGGTTTGCATGTAGGGCATCCACTTGGCTATATCGCTTCTGATATTTATGCTCGATACAAACGTCTGGAAGGATACAATGTACTTCATCCAATGGGATATGATTCATTTGGTTTGCCAGCAGAACAGTACGCAATACAGACTGGACAACATCCTGCTGTTACAACTAAGACAAACATTGAAGGAGGCACGGATAAAGACGGCAACGTAATTCCGGGTTACCGTAAACAACTAGATCAAATAGGTTTCTCATTTGACTGGAGTCGAGAAGTGCGCAC
The DNA here is from genome assembly GCA_964230215.1 of Flavobacteriales bacterium. GTDB lineage: Bacteria > Bacteroidota > Bacteroidia > Flavobacteriales_D > JAUILH01 > JAUILH01. Next base: position 924,359 of record CAXRGQ010000007.1, on the reverse strand, counting down.
CTCAGACCCTTCCTATTACAAATGGACACAATGGATATTTAAGCAACTGTTTAATAGTTGGTACAATAAGGCCGAGGACAAAGCACAATCCATCGATTTACTTATCGCTCATTTTGAAGCGAATGGAAGCGACGGCATTAAAGCAGTTTGTGATGAGCATGATGCATTTACGGCAGCTGAGTGGAAGGCCTTTGATGAAAAGAAACAACAAGAGATTTTATTATACTATCGATTAGCATTTTTAGCAGATAGCTGGGTGAATTGGTGTCCTGCACTTGGGACCGTACTTGCTAATGATGAAGTAAAAGACGGTGTGTCCGAAAGAGGCGGGCATCCGGTTGAGCAAAAATTAATGCGTCAATGGAGTTTGCGTATTACAGCTTATGCCGGACGTTTATTACAAGGTTTAGACAAATTAGATTGGTCGGATGCATTGAAAGATCAGCAACGCAATTGGATTGGAAAATCTAAAGGAGCGTCTGTTAAGTTTAAAGTGGATGGCTTTGACGATATGATTGAAGTCTTCACCACACGTCCTGACACTATTTTCGGTGTAAACTTTATGGTATTAGCCCCTGAGCATGAATTGGTAAGCAAAATCACGACGGCTGATTGTAAAGAAAAGGTAGATGCTTATGTTCAAGCAGCTGCACTCAAATCAGAGCGCGATAGACAATCGGATGTCAAGAATATTACGGGCGAATTTACAGGCGCTTATGCGATTCATCCGTTTACTGGTGATAAAGTACAAATCTGGATTGGCGACTATGTTCTAGCGAGTTATGGAACTGGGGCAGTAATGGCTGTTCCGTGTGGCGACCAGCGCGACTGGGATTTTGCCAAACACTTCAATATTGAGATAAAGAATATTTTTAAGGATGTAGACATTTCGGAAGCGGCTTATGCTGAGAAAGATGCGGTAATTACTGACTCAGACTTTCTGAATGACCTTCCTGTCAAAAAAGCCATTGGTGTTGCCATCAAACATATTATGGATGCAGGCATTGGTGTAGGAAAAACGAATTATAGATTGAGAGATGCTGTATTCTCTCGTCAACGTTATTGGGGAGAACCTTTTCCTGTCTATTACAAGGACGAGATGCCGTATGTATTAGAAGGTAATTATCATGTTGAATTACCAGAAGTAGATAAGTTCTTACCGACAGAAGACGGTGATCCACCTTTAGGAAATGCAGATAAATGGTCGTGGTGTATTAATAAAAAGATTGTGAAGGACAATGACCAACAGAACGGCACATGTACCTTCCCGCTAGAATTAAACACCATGCCAGGTTGGGCTGGGTCGTCTTGGTACTTCTTACGCTATATGGACCCATGCAACGAAAAAGAATTTGTAGCCAAAGACAAAGCCGATTACTGGGGACAGGTGGACTTATATATCGGTGGTTCTGAACATGCGGTGGGCCACCTACTCTATTCTAGATTCTGGACTAAATTCTTATACGATTTAGGACACATTTCTTTTGATGAACCCTTTAAGAAGTTGATTAATCAGGGGATGATATTGGGGAGGAGTAGTTTTGTGTATCGATTAATTCCTCACATAAATAACTTGTTCTCTGTAGAAAAAGAAACTATTGAGAAAGCATTTTCATTGCTTCCGCCCGTATTCATCTCATACTCACATATTGAACGATATAAAAAAGAAGAATCATTAACTCAAGATGAATCTGAAAATCTAGGAAAAATTAAACGTCAACTTGTCGAGCTAGGGGAAAAAATGACTGCTAATGTACAGGAAAAATTAAATGATTTTAATCTTCCTATTTCCTATACAATCCAAGAATATGTCAATCAATTGCATGTAGACATCTCATTGGTTCAAAACGACGAATTAGACATTGAAGGTTTCAAAAAATGGAGAGAAGAATATAAAGATGCTGAGTTCATTCTCGAAGACGGCAAATACATCTGCGGACATGAAGTAGAAAAAATGTCCAAATCAAAATACAACGTGCAAACTCCAGACGAATTAGTTGACAGATTTGGTGCCGACACTTTGCGTTGTTATGAGATGTTCTTAGGTCCGTTAGAGCAATCTAAACCATGGGATACACAAGGTATCAACGGTGTAAGCAATTTCTTGAGAAAATTCTGGCGTTTATTCCACAATGATGAGCTATTCGCCGTAAGTGATGGAGAAGCAGATAAGAAATCTTTGAAGACGCTTCACAAAACCATTAAAAAAATCAAAGAGGATTTAGATAGATTCTCCTTTAACACGGTGGTAAGTGCAGCCATGATTGCTGTAAATGAACTAACGGATCAAAAATGCAATAATCGTGATGTGTTGGAGAAGATGGTTATCATTCTATCGCCTTACGCACCGCATATTTGTGAGGAATTATGGGCTAAATTAGGACACAAGGAGAGCGTTACATTTGCTCAATTCCCAGAGTTCATTCCAGCTCATTTAGAAGATTCATCATATGCCTATCCCGTGTCATTCAACGGTAAAATGCGCTTTAAGCTTGAACTTCCAACTACCTTATCTAAAGAGGAAATAGAAAAAGAGGTAATGGCAAATGAGCAGACAGCAAAATACTTGGACGGCAAAGACCCTAAGAAGGTAATTGTGGTGCCAAAGAAGATTGTGAATGTTGTGATGTAGTATACTGGGTTTGTATTGGTATAATTCTTGTAAATTGTTGACCAAATTAAAAATTACAAGAACAATGAAAAAACTAGTACTTATTGCATTATTTGGCTTAATGGCCGCATTTTCTAACCAGTCATTTGCACAAGAAACAAGAGAGCTTTACTGTGAAGTAATCGGAAGAGCAACCTTTAGCTTTAAAGGAAAAATTAAAATTGAAGTAGATTTTGGACAGGAAAACGGCGTGTTTGAAGGCTTTAATAAAGATGTGCTTAAAGATCCTGCTACAGGTAAGAACAAGAAATTCAACTCAATGATTGACGCCCTGAACTTTATGGCTAACGATGGTTGGGTTTTGGTGAATGCATTTAACGTTTCGTCTGGAGACTCTAATGCATCTGGTGGCGGAATGTCTAATGAATATCATTATATAATGAAAAAGGTGGTTACTAAAGAGTAAGTAACTTCACAACAAATTGACTTAACGGGTGGCATTAGTCACCCGTTTGTCTTTTCCAGATGTCCAAATTAAGGTTGAGAGTATCGATTGTCGCGATAATCTCACAAATTCTATCGGCTGTCTTTTCAATGTATGCAAAGTCAGTTGCTGGAACACTGAAATCATGATTAAGTATATCAAAGTGTCTCGACAATGCAATGTAGACTTGGTTGTTTTTGAAGGCCATTTTGATGTTCCCAAATTCCTTCTGCAACTTTATTACCCGATCCATCATAGAGTGCGAAAAAATATAACGTCCCTCAACTTGATCACTTCCACGCAAATCAAATAATTGTTCGAACTCTGGGTTCTCTAACTTAATTTCATTGCTTTCATGTACTACAGTATCAAAGAATCTACCCAACCATGTCGAATCTCTAAAATCACTTGTCAAGACATACTCTCCATTAAACGCCTTGTTAAAGTCACATATTAACAGTACTCCCTCAAAATCTGTTCTAACGGTGCGTTTCCCATCATTATCTGTTGTCTCATATTTTGCAACTACATCACTAAATTGGAAATTAACGTTGCCATGTTTTCCTTTTATAAGGTCTTCTGAAGAATATGAATATAGTTTATGTCTAAACATACCGCATCCAGTATATAAATCCCTTGGAATGCCCTTGCTAGGTTGATAATCTAACTCGCTATTAATGAATTTAACGAGAGGAACCGCAATTTCCTTCTTATATCGCGTGGTCCAATCTTTATTGTAGGGGTTACTAACAAATTGCCTTCCAACGAAAAACAAGAATGGAACAGCACACATCACGTAAAACACATTACCAGAAACCATGTTCCCCAAACCAGTAAACATTATCATAACTGTAGCTATCATAACAAGCCCAGCACCTATAAACAAATACATTTGGGCTTTATTTGCACGGTTTTTTTTACGCCTGTAGGGCTCCATCTCCTCTAGAATGGGCAGGAAATCACGGTCGAATAATGCTCTAAGCTTGGTTTTGTCTATTTCGTAAGGCATAGTTTACCACTCTTCTTTTTCTTGCGGAACAGTGCGCTTCATCACCTCCTCAATTTCTTTTACACGCTCATTGAATATCCGTTCTGCATTAGCGAAAAAAGCATATTGCTTTGATGCTCTTGAGTTGCGTCTTCCCTTATTTTCAAGATAGCCTTTGCGCATATCTTCTGCTGATGTTGCTAATGGAGTTGGTCTGTCTGGTGTTGGATGTGGCCTGAATTCAATGTTTGTCACCACCACACGATACCGTCCATCCTTCAACTCGATTTTTAGTGTGTAATTCATGGCAATCTGTAATTTCTGCCCAGATATTGCCGTCTTTTTTCCTGCATTAAAATCATCACTTGCTTTTGAGTAAACAAGGGCATTCCCCGATTCACTTTCTTCAACATTCTCGGCGATACTAAAATAATAAATAGCACGTGCTTTCAACTCTGTAGTGTCTTCACCCGGCACATCCACAACTTTCGAGTAAGCTACCTTATCATCCATCATTGGGATTTCATTGTCTTGAGAAAAGCCAGTTGTAGCAAGCAGAAGAAATAGTAATAGAAGTCTTTTCATACCCAATTCATATCATAATTTATACCAAATTTTGCGGGCTTAAGTTCGTAATTAATAAGCGTTTCGCAAATTAATCTTAGCTAAATTATATTGCTTAAATTTGTTATATGTCCAGCTCAAGCGAACTATTAAAATCACATAAATTGCGCGTTACAGACCAACGTATGCGCATTGTAGATGTTATGCTTGAAGCTGAAACGGCTGTGAGCTATAAGTATCTGTCAGATACGCTCCCAAGTGATTTTGACAGAGTCACGATATATCGGAATTTGAAGGCATTTGAAGATAAGCAGTTACTACATGCCATTCCTAATGCCGAAGGCGAGCTTTATTATGCCCTATGCTCGCACACCCATAATGATAATTGCAGTGGGGAGCACCATCATGATTGTAATGACATGCATAAATCACATGCACATTTTAAGTGCACTAAGTGTGATAGTATTGAGTGTTTAACAGAATCGCCTGTGGAGGGCTTTGCTTTACCCAAGAACTATAAAGCGCGACAATATTCCCTTTTAATACAGGGGCTTTGCGCAAAGTGTAATAAATAGTTGCAACATTGATGCATTTATTTATATTTGCAACATGATTGCAAAAACAGTTTTCGCTATGTGCCTGTTCCTCGGATTGAGTCATCTTGCATTAACTCAGGACAGCACATCCAATTCGCATAGGCATGAGCATATAGAGGGGTGCAAACACGATCATTTTCATACAAACGAACTCGGTGTATCACTCGCTCCCGTATATTACCTCAAAGCCAAAGAAAACCCAATTAATTTCGGTCTTCATGCGCACTATGTAAGAAGATTAGGTCAAACTAGATTTGGGGCTGGTTTGGGATTCGAATATATATTTGATGAACACAGACATCAAACCTACAGTGCCGTTTTCCAATATAGCCCGACATATCAACTGCACTTAGTGGCGGCACCCGGGATAGCCATAGAAACTCACCATGAAGAAGATGAGCATGAAGAAGAGGAAGAACATCATGAAGCAGCCTTTGCCATCCATCTTGAGGCTGTGTATGAATTTGAAATAGGGCCCATTGATATCGGTCCCTCAGCCGAGTTCGCCTATGACACTCATGATATACACTTGAGTTTGGGAGTGCATATAGCATTTCCGTTCTAACTATTAATTCCCAACCACTTCATCGCCGCTTCCTCATCATTAAAGGCTCTGAAAGGATGTTTGTTGGGTCTAAACTTGATATAAAAGTTAACAATCAGCTTTTGAGCCAAACCTTGAATTACATAGGCTTCTTTTTTGACTGGTAACTCTACTTTTTGTAATGTATTTCTCGCATCTGGGCTGATATTGGAGTGTTGACCGGCGATAATGATTCTTGAATATTCGGGAAAATCTTTGCAACGTGATTTTTGTTCTATGACCATATCAAGAATATCATTTTCTTCAATATTCATGCTCTCATATATCCTAATGGTAATAAGCTTTTGCTTATCATCTACATATATGGACCACTTGTCAAATTCTATTGCCTTGTCACCGCTCATCTGGGATACTAAGTTAAATTTATATTTTAGTTCCAATAACGCAGATTATAACGAGCTCGTTCCTCGCTGTTAAGACAAGCTGTCATCTAACACTGACGAAAGCATGGGCCTCTAGATTTGTTCATGGTTGCATTCGCTTTATCAGCATTAGTGACTTTCTAGCGCACTTGGCGTGCACTAAATACGCACTCCAATTACGCAGACGTCATCTAACTGCTCATAACTGCCCCTCCATTTCAAAAACTCATTTTCTAGAATTCTTAGTTGCTCTTGCATTGAATTGGTGTGCTGACTTAAAATCAATTTTTTAAATGATGCTGATTTAAACTTTTTACCTGAAGAACCACCAAATTGATCTGGATAACCATCACTAAAAGTGTATAAACAGTCGTCCTCTAAAAGCTCAATTTCTATCGTATTGAAGGGTCTCATACTCTCATAACTTCCAACTGGTTGCTTATCTGCTTTAATATCGTAAAGCCTATAGTCTTCATATTCCAAATATTTGGCATCCTCGTTTGGAACTGGTGCTGACGATGAACGAACTAACCACAAAGGATTATGCGCTCCAGAAAACAATAATTTCTTTTCATTCTTATTAACGCCGCACAAAGCTACGTCCATTCCATCTCGAATATTTTCATCTGACTTAGAAAACTGTGCAATTACCAGCTCTCTCGTTCTGTCCAATATTTTGCCTGGTTCATGAATGCCTTCTTCCTTTACTGCTTTACTCAATGCGTTTGCGCACACCACACTCACCATCGCCCCTGGGACACCATGACCCGTGCAATCTGCTGCTGCATAGTAAGACCAATCGCCCTCTTGCTCGTGCCAATAAAAGTCACCAGCTACAATGTCTTTGGGGAGATACAACACAAAATGTTCCCCTATGTACTTATTTAACTCGTCTTTATTTGGCAATATAGCTTCTTGTAAACGTTTCGCGTAGTTAATAGAGTCCGTTATTTCCAGGTTTTTTTCGTTAATTATATCTCGTTGCTCCTCAACTTCTAGCTTTTGTTTAGCAATCTCATCTCTTGCCCGTTTCACCTTAAAATTGGCTCTAACCACAAATACAACAAAGAATAAGACGATAGCCAATCCTATTACAGCAAACCAGAGGTAGGCCGACTTCCTTTTATTCGCTTCCTGCTCTTTACTTGCCTTTGCATTGGCCAGTTCTTCACGTTGTTTAGAAAGCTCAATTTCCTTTTTCTGCTTATCAAACTGGTAACGTGCTTCTAAGCTTTTCGTGGTTTCAACCAACTCATCATTTAAAATCGAATCAGATAGTTCCTTATAGTCCACATAATACTTATATGCCTTTTTATAATTGCCTAATTTTTCATACATCATAGCGATGGACTGCAAAACAAAAGAACGGTCATATTTGTCGCCCATGTTCTCAAATATTTTTAATCCTTTTAGGTAGTAAAATTCAGCCGAATCAAATTGTTCAAATTCGGTGAAATACAGACCATAGTTGGCATAAGATGCTGCTATTCTCTGTTCTGACCCAATGTTCCATCCAGCAATGAATGAGCTATCCAAATAAGCTTTAGCCTTGTTTTGATCCCTCAATCGTGTGTATATGCCGCCAAAGCTTCCATAGATTGTAGCTTTGCCGAATTCATAGTCAAGTGATTTAACCATGTTTAAAGCAATCCCGTAGTACTTGAGCGCACTGTCTATATAGATCTGTTCATTATAATTGTCATATACAACAGCCAAGTTGTTGTAAATAGATGTAAGGTTAAAATAGTCATCGCTATCATAACAGCTTATCGCTTTTTTGTAATAGTGGATAGCTTCATCTGCCTGCCCTTGAAAGTCCAATACAGATGCGTAGTTATTATACGCACGTCCCATGTGCTCAATTAAATCATTCTCTTCAGCCATCTCCATACACTTAAGGCAATATGTGCTGGCCGAATCGTACCTGCTATCGAAGGCAAACGCCTCCCCTAACTTACATAAGGCATCAATTTCACTCTCTATTTTATCTTCTGATTTCGCTAATTCTAGCATGCTTCTGCTTGCCGCGATCGCTTGAAGTATTTCTCCAGCATTTGTGTACAAATGTCCTCTTATGTCATACAGCTTCAAGAGCCCTAATACATCATTATTTGCTTTTGCTAACTCCAATCCAAGTCCCGAATAATAGATCGCTGAATCCAAGTCAATCTCCTGCATATCCAGAGATATCTGCCCATAGCTTAGTACTTTTTCATGACCCGTCTGCGACTTAAGAATAGAGAAAAGGCTGTCAAGTCTATCTGTTTGGGCCCATGACAAAATACTCTGTGAAAGCAGCACTATTGTCAGAAAACCGATTCTTAAATGTCGAGCCATACTTTTAATACGTCTTTTCTGGAATTTATTATTCTTATTTTCGCTCCTAAAGTACAAAATTGAGATTGTAATTTTACATAATCTATTTTCTATCAAATACTTAATCAAACATAGCTACTTGGGATTCCGCTTTCATGGATGGGAAAAACAGCCAAATGTGAAAACCATTCAAGGATTGATGCACCAGACAATTCGGTTTGTACTTGGTGAGATTAAATTTGACACCCATGTCTGCAGCCGCACGGATGCTCGTGTATCCGCAAGATCGAATTATTGTTTATTGATCATTGATCAGGAATTAGACCTCTCCTCCTTTAAAGATGAGATGAATACAAACCTACCCGGAGATATTCGAATACTTGATATTAAGAAAGTTGAGGACAATTTTAATATCCGCTCAAGTGTCCACAAAACCTATAATTACTTAATAAGCAATCAAGCCATAGACCCTTATTTCGCGAGTATTATCCACTCCGAGCCTAAGCTCAACATAGATGCAATTAAATCAGGTATCAAATTATTTGAAGGCACACATAATTTCATGGCATACTCGAGTCATCGCGAGCAAAATAAACCATCACTTTGCACCATCAAACATGCTGCAGTATTGGATGGCACTAGATTGCCTATAAACTTTGATGGCCCACTATACACGCTGAGTTTTACTGGAGATAAGTTTCTATACAATCAAATTCGTTTAATGGTTGCTCGACTTATTCAACTTGGTTTGGGCGAGATATCAGAAGAAGATATTAAAACGGATTTATCATCTGATAGCCCTCCGTTACTCCGAAAAATCGCACCGGCCTCTGGATTACATTTGATGGATGTGAAATTCAGCTAATTAAAGCATCAAGGTCCGAACTATGCGTCAATCTCCATATTGAATCCTTGCTAACTCATTAAAGCGATACTATCTTTGCACTATCATTTATCAAACACAGTATTAGCAAGCGCAACCAGCAATTATGAGCACAACTATTACAGAAAATAAGCAGGTAGTACAGTTTACGAAAAACCTAATCTCTAATATACCTTCAGATTGGTCAAGATTAACTACCCATCGTTTGGACATTTACAACGAAAACCTAGCTAAAACTGAGTTTATGGAGGGACTTATTGAGCTATTCAAAAATGATAGCGCTAGTCAGAATACTCTTGCTGGATTGCCAACGGCGTATGATTACATTCGTCTTGGGCACCCATTGTCTTGTGTCTTAGAATGGTTTCTAGCTGAAAAATATAACATGCACTATAACTATGTGATCAGCTTTTCATCGAAATCAACTCCTGTAATGGCCATCTTGCGTAAAAATGCATTGGAAGGAAAAGCTACACAGATTGTGCACATTGGTGATGCCCCTAACTTCCTTTCCGAAGGTATGTTAGAATCCATTTACGATTATAACTATTCAATAAAGCGCATAGATAAGATTGATGAGCTTGAAGCTTTCGAAGGAAGTGTTGTTATGTATTCAAACAATAATGACCTGAGTACTCTATCTATTAATTCAAACGTGGATTTCTATGTTAATGCACATAGTAAATATGGCAGCGTGCTCTATGTAAATGGCGCTGAAAATGAATCATACATTAAGGAGATTCAGCATGTTAGGAGACGTGAGACTATCGCCATGACGCCGTCTAATTGTTTGGCAGTTTTAAATCAGTTGGTAGGGAATGAAGTTGCAGCAGATACGCAGAATGACCGTGCCCTAAACAAGAAGAGTGTAATCGCATCAATCAAAAAAATTACGGATGTAGATACAAATGCATTGATTGGATCAAGCGGACTATCCATGCAGTACGCAATTGTGATGGGCCTAATCGACCATGCTAATGAACATTATCCTAATAAACTTATTAAAATCGCAATTCCGCCTAATTGTTATGGTGGTACCAATGATCAAGCAAGACGCGTAGCGGCAAGTATAAAAAATGTGGAAATTGTCGATCTTCCTGTTGATGGCGAGCACAATATGGTACAAAGTATCGACATGGTGTTAGATGATTTATCCAATGTTGATGCTGTTCCATATATCATTGCTGAAATTCCAACAAATCCGCGGGTTGAAGTACCAGATATGCAAGAATTAAAAGCAGCGTTAACTAAAGATAGAGTGACAAAAAATGGCGCTAAAGCTGTAGCTCCTGTATTTATATTGGATCAGACATTCTGCCCTAACGTACACTTTTTAGGTGACGATGAAATTCTTGCTCCAATTCAAACGATTGCCTATGTGAGTGGATCCAAATTTCCAAGTGGTGGTTTATGTACAGCCGGATATTGCGTGGCAAATTCGAAAGCTAACCACCTAATGTCAAAAATCGAGAAACATCTTGTGTTATGTGACAATGAAGCCACCGATTTACAAATGGAAATTTTAGCTAAACAATTGCCTTCAATGAATGCGCGCATTGCTAGTGCTTATGAGTACACACGTGATTTTGTAAGCTTCATTCGTGAAACACTGCCAAGTGTAAAAATCAACTTTGTTTCGGAGGAATTAGCAGAGCAGTCTTTCACCCCATCAGTGTTTTCATTGGATTTACCTAGCAAAGGTTCAACCCCGGAAGAAAAAGAAGCTAACAAGCGAGAATTGAATGATCGTTTAATAACAATGATGATTAATGAGATTCCAGAAGAGAGTAAGTATTGTGTGAGTTACGGGCAGTTGAAAGGTTGTTACTGGACCATACCCGCCACCTCAACTCAGGGAACAACAAAAGAAGGTGACAAAGATTATATCGTTCGCGTTGCCATGTCGGGAAATATGGACCTGGAAAAGCACAAAAGCGTATTTAAGAGCTTTGTTGACACCATTAAATAACGGTCTGGTCTAAAAATTGATATAATAGTGGCATGAGAATGCTAACTATACTTTTAATGCTTGCTATCGTCTCGTGTAAGGCAGAATCTAAGCTGACAAATTCAATAAAGACGGTAGAGAAGGTAGAGGAAACCGAGTCGTACTATCACAATAACGGACAAATTTCAGTTAAGATTTTACCATGGAAAGACCACTCTAGAATTATAGAATTCTACGACAGAAAAGGTAACAAAACCTATAGTATGGAAGAAGTGCATGGCTCTTATTCTGTGCGCGTTGAACTAAAATTCTCCGAGTCTGGGTCAGTATCAAAAGCCATTGCACATACCAATCCGGGTGCTAGTATGTATTCTAGTGAAACGGAAACTACTTTTGATGCTGATAACACACCACAATGGATGACTCAAAAGAGTGTGCCAGCAAAACAAGACGAGTTAATCAATGGTTATCCCACATACTATTGGGACACCAATGCTAAAAAATGGATTAAACAAGAAGCTGTAAAAGAACAGGCGGTTCCAAGAAAATAGATGTCTATCGCCTAATACTTAATTTCTTTCTTACTACACCCTCGTCAGAATTAAGCTCAATGATGTAAACACCATATGCCAATTGGGACACATCAATTATAGTATTTCCACTAAAATTGCCCGTATTTGTTACCTGCCCTGCCGCATTGTAGATACGATATTCTAGCTCAGTTTTACTACTTGTTTCTAATTGCAAGCTATTAGTTGCAGGATTAGGATAAATGCTTAATTCGAAATCATTATTGTCATTGATGCCAACCGTAGATAAAATCTCAACCGTATCTTGATGAGTACATCCGTTCATGTCGCTTACTGTTACGATATGAGTCCCGGCACACAATCCAGTTGCGTTAGCAGAACTAGAGCTACTGGGTGACCAACTAAAAGTATAATTCGGTGTTCCACCGCTCGCCACCACTTCAGCTTCTCCATCACATAGTCCTGTGAAATCGTGAGAAAAGCTTATCGATGAGGTGATCGGTGTTGGCTCCGTCAAAACAATAGAGTCCGTTGCCATACACCCCACAGAATCCGTTAATACTAGCACATGATTTCCAGCATGTAAGTTGCTTATATTCTGAGTGGTTCCTCCGCTCGACCACTGATAATCGTAATCTGCTATACCTCCGCTTACTGCTGCATTAATCATTCCCGAGCTGTCTCCAAAACATAATAAGTTTGTCGCACTAAGATTAATATCAATAGTATCAGGTACAGAAACATAAAACGTATCTGATGCAGAGCAACCCCGCGTATCGGATAAATCGACATAATACTGACCATCAAATAAGCTTGATAAGGTGTCACTTGAGGCACCCGTGTTCCAAGAAACGGTTGTTTGTGATTCGTTATGCAGATATAAAACGATTTCACCTGTGGGTGTTGCTGACGTTGCACAATTATGGTCAATAACTAAAGAACTGTCCATGATTGGATATGCTTCTGGAACCTCAACCGAATCCACCACAATACAGCCATCAGTATGCGTAATGGTAACGGTGTGCCATCCTGCAGGAATAGCGTAGGCTTGTTTTGTACTGTCACCAGTACTCCAATCAAATTGACATCCACTAAACATGCAAGGACACCCTGAACTATTCACTTGAGCTACCCCATCTGTATCTCCAGGGCATGTAGGAGATATTATACCACCGAAAGTTATAATATATGGATCGGCCATATTGAATGTATGTTGAGCTGCACAGCCGTTCGCGTCTACAATCATTACCTCCATCGCGCCTGGGGGCAAACTGTCCACCATAGTTCCGATTTCTCCATTAGACCAAACATAATTATAAGGAGCTGATCCGCCAGTCGGAGCCACCTGTGCCATTCCATCATTAAAGCCATTACACGAAATATTCGTCATAGAGGCATTCAGGTTTATGGTACCGCAATTAGTAATATTGAATGTATATTCCCCGTCCCAATTGGAACCCATGTAGCCACCCCAAGCTATACCTGTTCCGGGAATGGTATGAGAGCTTTCCAACCTTCTAATATCGTATCCTTTAGCACCCATCGGATTAATGCTATCCGCTCTATATGCAAACACAAAATCTAGCATGCCGTCGCTATCAAGGTCGTCAATTAAAGGAGTTGAGCCAAGGTTAACACCTGCTTCAGCGATATAAAAAGGCGTCACCAGGTCGTTTTGGAAGTCAATAGTGTAAAGCTGATGCTCAAAGTAACTTCCATTGTGGAAATTAAGTGATGCTATCACTTCATCTCTACCGTTTAAATCCAAGTCTATCGCGTTGGCCGAACAGAAGTTTAGGTTGGATAAACTATCCATCCACGCAATTTGTCCTGTCTGTCCATCTATCATCACTTGATAGTAATCAAAAAACGAAGGGGCCGCTCCATTACCCAACACTGCATATACATCTGGATGCTTACTGCCAATAAAATCTCCAATTACTGGTGCCGCACTAGATTCAGTGCCTGGAATTTTCACTTCCCAAATCATTGCATTAGTGTTACCATCAAACATCTGAATCTCGCCGTCATAACATTGCGCAATAATATCGGTTACACCGTCCCATGTAACATCCGCTAAGCTAGGAGGAGCAACATATCCTTTATTAGGGTTTGTCGCTAATAGGGTCGCGCCACTAATATCGTTTGCCATCAAATCCGAAAGTGGCACACGCCACAAGCTGCCACCATCGTTTTCTCCGCCAGATCCGAATACTATCTCCAAACCACTCCCAAAATCATGAACAACTGCAGAGCAATAGGTCTCCTCACCATCAGGCATTGTATCTTTTGCTAAAATTGCTCCATTCGTCGCATCCAAGACCATCAACATACCTGGATCTCTAAGCGTATCCCATGGCGGCAGCGAGTGATTTCCACCATTCGCCACCAGTATGTCCATCACACCATCCGAATTCTGATCCGGAATAAATTGAGGGGAGTAGAAATTAAACCAACCACTGTCTAAAGCTTGTGTCGATGGCGCCGAGAAAAACTCCCATTCCATAGCTCCGGTGGCGCCGTTTATGGCATAAAACTCAGCATATCGACCTCCGATAAACACCTCTGGAATATTGTCGCCAGTAATGTCCTTAAACTGAGCACTTCCAAAAATTTCATCATTTGTTTGGAAGGTCCATAATAATATACCATTCGTACCATCAATAGCCGTAACGCCTCTATCTTCTGGCGAACCGTCAAGCCCTCCTCCAATGACTATATCTTTTATGCCATCTAGTGTAAGGTCTACTCCTCTGGGCGAAGAGAATGTTGTAGATGTATCCACATGCGTGCCCCAAACTAAACTCTGGCCCATCGAATTTGCTGATAATAGGACCAAACAAATACAAGTAAATAGCGCTTTCATGCACTAAATGTACGAAAAGTATAAGACCCTATAAATCAGTGAAGAGACAAACCCCTTCAAATATTTAAGTAAATGGTATTCTTAAACAAGAAAATAAAACTTCCGATAGAACGATATCATCGCTTAATCGAAAACATTAGAAATCATAAATACTTGTTGTAACAATGACTCAAGCAAAATGAGTACCTTTCGCCCATGAGGAAAGCTCTTATGCTACTGTTGATTATTCTCGGCTTTAGCGCACATGCGCAGCATGAAGCTAAAGTGCGGGATTTTATTCGGTCATCCAACGAGCTATTTCTTTCAAACCCAGATTCGTGTTACGCCTTAAGACTTAGAGCGGCAGAACTCATTGAAGATTCAGATTCTACTCAGCTAAAAGCATATGTGCATATTAGTCTGGCAGCCTATTATCTCCAACAGGCAGATTTAGAATCTGCGGCAAAGCATCTTGATATTAGCATTGGTTTAGTTAAAGATTCAAAAAGCGATGAAGAGGCATGGGCATATAAAATCAAGGCGAATCTTATAAGGCGTTTGGGCGAGTATAATGAAGCGCTTGCCTACCAAAACAGGGCCTTGGATATCTATTTAGAGAGAAAAGACACATTAGCTTACCTGAATACGCTCATCAACAGCTACCTCCATTATAAGTCTGCAGGCGATACAATTGGATGCCTACAAGTGCTGGAAACCATCGAAAACCACAGAGACAAAATTGACCCTCATCTTAAGTACTTCTATTTGCAGAATAAAGGTGACTATTTTAGAATGATCGGTGATTACATAAAAGCTGAAGAGTATTTGCTTCAGGCGCATGGCATAACCGAGCAAGAAGACATGATCGACAGCCGAGCAACCGTATTAATGATGTTGGGGGAAAATAGTATGCTGATGGGGGCGCACGAAGATGCCGAAAAATACTTGATGGAATCGATTAGGCTAAGTGAGATACACCACCTCAACCATGAAAAACTGGAAAGTATTCAGGTGTTGCTTAAACTATTGGTGCAGCAAAAAAGAATGGATGAGGCCTACGAATGGCAGAGTAAAATGTACAGTCTCAAAAATGAAATCTATGAACTTGAGAAAGTTAATTTTATTCACGGACTAGAGAAGAAACTTGAGATAAGTAACTATCAAAAAGAGCTGAATAAAAAAGATGCTGAAATAAAGCAAAAAGAACTGGCAGAAGCCAAACAGAATCACAGATATACGCTTGCCCTAATTGCCTTGGTTGTTGCCATTGTTATCGGAATAACCGTGACATTTGGATTGATTAGAATGAGGAAACTTAAAAAGGTAATTGAAAAGCAGCATGCTATAGTTGCCGAAAAAAACCTTCAGATTCAGGAAGCTTTAGATGATATCAATGATAGTTTAAATTACAGCCAGCGATTACAGCATTCATTGCTACCCAAAGAAGACAGCTTTAAACATAGCTTTAAAGACTACTTTATTTACTATCGTCCAAAGCAGCAAGTGAGTGGTGATTTTTATTGGCTTGATACCAGTAATGAAAATGTAACGGTCTTTGCCGTTGCTGATTGCACTGGGCATGGCGTACCTGGCGCTATGGTAAGTGTTGTATGCACAAATGCTTTAAACCGAGCTGTCCGTGAATTTAAGCTGATACATCCAGGAGAGATATTGGACAAGGCACGTGAAATTGTAGTCAAGACATTTGAGACTAAAAATGAGTATGTCATGGACGGTATGGACATTAGTTTATGTGTAGTTAACCATTCAACACGCGAGCTTATGTGGGCTGGGGCCAATAATGCACTTTGGTATGCCGAAAAGGGTGGTGAAATAGAATATATACGCCCAACCAAGCAAGCGATTGGTCTAGCCAGAGCATATGAGGCATTTACTACGCACACTATGCAGCTTGAAGCTGGCACACGTCTTTATCTATTTACTGATGGTTATGCAGATCAATTTGGTGGAGAAGACTCCACCACCGGGAAAAAAGGCGGAAAAAAATTCAAGTCATCAAGTCTAAAAAAACTATTGAATTCCCTCAACAAAGAACCGCTGGGTGCATACCCAGCGGTTTTACAGTCTACGCTTGAAAAATGGATGGGAGACTTAGAACAAATAGATGACATTTGTATAGTAGGTGTAGAAGTTTAAAGCCCTACGATTTCTTCTGCTTTGTAGCATTGAACCCTACTGACAATCCAAATCTAAGTCCGTTTTTATTCGGAATAACAAAGGCGTTAATAGGCATGTTTAAATTTCCTGAGCGAATGGTGTATCCTGCAGCAAATAAGAATCCAGGTAAAAGTGTGTGGTAGCCTCTGCTGTCCATTCTTTTCTCGATTGGAAATGGATTAGGGTTTGCCATTGGATCCTCTACCGTTTCGTTCCAGTGACTTGCTAACTGCCAATCTCCGTTACCATCGTAGTAACCATTTGCCACTTGGCCAACACTCACAGTTGGTCCAAAAGCAAACTCAAAGCCCTGTTTATTAAATCGCAATCCATTCAATACGGTTAAACTTGGTATAAATAAGCCCTGATCAAGTCCAGTAACCATTGGGACAAACTCGAATAAAGCTTGAAAATTACCAGTACTTAAATAGCGTGCTTCAAACTGGTAGCCAAACTGAAACATAACGGGTACTGCATCATAACCACCATTTATCTTATCCGACTTAAAAACGGATGCTGCGTCACCTGTTAACATGGTTACACCAACCCTTGGCCCGTCCGATCTGAGTCGAGGGATTTCGTCTTGCGGATTACTCACCTCAGGTACGATACGTTTTTTCTCTATGGCTTCAACAATTGCCACATTATTCTCAATGTCAAACAAATCTTTCAGAGCAACTTCAATCATTAACTGCAGGTATTTATAATCCTTACCATACTCACGTGTTACTGTTTTTACTATTTGCTCTTTTTTAACATCAATCAAACGAAGGGTGATTGTGATGCCATCAACGAATTCCTCAATACTCCCAGTAAGCATAGTTTCAGTCTGAAGTGCATTTCCTGCTCCCACCAAACAGATTTTTCCGAAACAATTATCAACATTAATGTTGTTCTGCTCAACCAGGTACTTTACGTCATATTTATCCATGATTTCGTACAGACCCAGTTTTTCAGCTTCAATACGCAATAGATCGCCAGCTTTTTGAGGTGAAAGTGTTTTATTTTCCGAATCCATACTAAGGATGGCCAAACTCTTTTTTGAAGAATTACCTTCTTGTGCAAGGATTGGCATTCCACTTAAAACTGTCATTACTAAACTAATTACAAACTTTTTCATTTTTCTCTGTTTTTTAATTCTGACCCAAAACTATGGTAGGTATGAAGCAATCCCAGAGCAATATTTCAATATTTCTTATATTTTTTTGTTGTACTTTTGTTTATACTGACTTGATTTACTGTTTTTTATATTTATACATTCTTATATTTTGAACATTGAAAACGTCATAAATTTGTTGGGAAACAATGAGCAGAACGAGTTTCTCCGTTTCCTTGAACGCAAACAATCTCGATCAGCCCGTGTGGATATTGATATGTGTCAATCTATAATCGAGGGCACAGAGCTTCAGTTATCAAATAAAGATTATGCAGTGCGTCACCGGATTAAGAATGAACTTTTAAAGTTTATTTCGCTCAAGCTCATAGAGGAAGATCAAACGGAGACAAGCCAACAGATGAGTATGCTGAACCTATGCACATATTTGTTCGAAAACCGCATGTATAAAGACGGGTGGAAATTATTAAACTCCGTAGAGCAAAGTGCGAACTCTGTAAAAAACTACAAAGTTTTAGATGCGTGTTATATTCTAATGATTCAGCACGCTAACTCGAGCTTTGCGCAATCGCTATCAGAAATAATTAGTAAACGTAAGCGTGTTAAGGCATTTCTACATGACGAAGAGAACTTAATTGAGCTGCTCGCTATTGTTCGATATGACATTCACCAGTTTAAGCAAACAGGAAGCAGTGTAGCTTTAGATCTAATTACGGAGAATTTAAACGAACTCTTAAATACGAATGAAAGCACCCTTTGCGAGCACCCTAAACAGTTGCGATTATACCTTGAAGCTCTCCGATCAATCTATCTAGTTAAAAAAGAGCTAAGAAAACTCTGTGCTGAGATGCACCGCCTATATAATCAAGCCAAACAAAGTGACAGCTTTAGCATCCATAATCATGAAGAGAAAATTCGCATACTTTACATGTTATGCCATGCCTACTATAGAGACCAAAAATTTAACGTTAGTCTGGAGTTCATTAAAGAAATAGAAGAAGAACTCTCGAAGGTGAATGCTAATTACAATCAATTCTATCAATCCAAGATCCTAGCATTAAAATCAGCCATATACTTCTTGAGTGGACAACTTGAATTGGCGATAGCTTCAGTAGAATCGCATCTAAAATCAAACAAAAAATTAAGCGTAAAAGACAGCTTGAATTTACACCTCAACCTTGCTGTGTATTATGGCTACAATAATGAATTTAAAAAAGCGAATAGGCTATTTCTGAATTTCCACCACTCAGATGCATGGGCCGAAAAACGCATGGGCAACGATTGGATTGTGCGCAAGAACTTAATCGAAATTATGGTGCAATATCAACTCGGCCATGATGATATTGCTTTAAACCGACTGAGCTCGACCATACGTTACATTAAAGAGAGCGAACTTCTATCTCGGGATGAGCAGCTCATTCGCTTTCTCAATATATTTAAGCGCTTCCTAGAGGATCAAAGCTCAATCACAAACAGGGATCTCAGCATTGCATTTGAGAATAAAATGGAATCGGTTGACTCAGATGACGAATTAAAAAAACTGGCCTTCTACTGTTGGTTTAAAGCCCTTGTCAACAAAAAAGATTTCTATACCGTGTTTAGACAAACACTTTTAGAACAGGCAGCGCTGAATTAAATATCTATCACTACAGATTTTCTATCAACTGCGTACCCTCCAAAAAATCCTAAGGCGTCACCCATAATGTTGCTTGTTGGGTTTCCAGGAGCTGCTCCCTGGCCTGTACTGATATCTTCAAGTCCTTCGAAATATCTGAAAACAGTAGCGTCTACACCAATCATTTCAACTTCTACAAAATCACCATCATCAAAACTTCTCTGGAAAAATGCGTAGGTAGTTTCAAGACCATTTACAAAACCATCATCCCTTAAGTACCATGCATTATCTATATTTCCATTATCGGTAATCTTAAATCTGTAATAGTTGGTCTCGTTAGCTGGGTCTGTGAAATTAGCGAACAAAATAGCACCTTCATCCGCGAAACTACTGGCCGGCACATACTCATATTCAAGCGTGTCAATGTTCACCGGCGATGGGATATACGTTGTAGCCGTATATGTTACATTATCGTAGATTACGGTTAAGGTATAGCTTGTGTTGAACTCTCCAACTAAACCAGAATTGGTATAAACCCCTGGCACCAATTCAGCCATTGGGAAATAATTGCCATTATCATCTTCAATACCCACTGCGGCACCCTCTACAGCTGTAAAATTGTTAGTTGCATAAAATCCTCCCGACAAAGATAGGTTCACATAATTCTGAGCAGTGTCATTAGACACCACAGCTTCAATAACAAGCTTTTGTTCTGCTTCATTTAAATCTACGTCAATTACTTTTTCACATGAGCTAAGAAGTAATCCTACAATAAAAAGTCCTGCTAAATATCTCATCTCCTAAAATTTAAAGTTGTAAGTAATTGACGGAACCTGTTTAAATAATGCTAACTGCACAGCTTCAGTAGTTCCTGGATTTGTTTCGCTTTCTCTAAAGCTAATAGTGTAAGCGTTCTCTCTTCCGTACACATTATACACTGAGAAATTCCAGTTGGACTCCCATCTTCTCTCCACTTCAATATCTTCACCCGTCTCTGGATCTTTTGCCGTTTTTGTTTTCTTATTATACAAGGTCATTCCAATATCTCCTCTGTGGTAATCAGGGAATCGGTATCCATTGCGCTCAGTGTAATAGTTTACTAAATTCCCTTCTAGCATGTATTTACCACTTGGGAATGTAACGGCATTACCTGTGTAATAAATCCAATTGGCAGAGAAGGTAATTCTATCATTCAGCTTGTATAGAGCAACGATTGATACATCATGCGTTCTGTCTTGTCTTGCTGGGAACCACGAATTTTGATTAATCTCATCAAATTGTCTCTCCGTTCTAGACAGTGTATAACTCACCCAACCTGTCAATGGGCCTTTCTTCTTTTTAGCATACATTTCAATTCCGTAAGCACGCCCATCTCCATACACTAAATCACCTTCAACCGTTGCATTAAAGTTAACGTCAGCCCCTGTTTTGTAGTCAATCACGTTATACATTTGTTTGTAGTAAACCTCAGTCGAGATTTCATAACCTTTATCAAAGTTCTTATAATAACCTAGTGCTATTTGATCCGATGATTGTGGTTTAATGTTATTGCTGCTCAACATCCAAATATCGGTTGGTGTGGATGTAGTTGAGTTAGAAAGTAAATGCAAGTACTGTGCGTTTCTATTATAAGAGGCCTTAAATGAGCTGGTCTCGTTAAGCAAATAGGTAACCGCTGCCCTTGGCTCTGGCATGATGTAATTAGCATAGCTCTCATTTTTACCGTAGTACGTGGTGTCGGTTACGTCACCGCCCGCATCATAACTATATATGTTTCCTTCACCAAGCGCTATAAAGCTGGATAAACGAATACCAATCATCATGTTTAAACGCTTATTAATCTTGATATCGTCTCCTATATACACCGCAGATTCTAGACCATATCTATCCTCAATATTTGATGCACTAATAAAATCCGCATTAGATGCCTCAACATCTCCAGGCTTCACCGTATGATAAATAGCATTCACTCCAAACTTTAAGCTATGCTTGTCGCTCGCATACCATTGATAGTCATGTTTTAGGTTAAAATCAATAATTCTTGAACCGAATGAGAAGGCCTCATCATCTTCACCAATCTCGATATCATAGTCATAATCACTGTAGATGAATGAGGTATTCGCAAATAATTTGTTGTTGAAAATATGATTCCATCTAGCCGTGGTTGTTATGTTTCCCCAATCAAAACCAAATCCATCAACACCAAATCTATCCCGCCCAAAATAACCAGAAACAAATACTCGGTCCTTTTCGCCAATCTGATAATTTGCTTTAGCGTTCATATCATAGAAATAGAGACGTGCATTTTGAATAAACTCATCACTAGACAGTCTTGTGAAGATATCGGCATACGTTCTTCTTCCAGACAAAATAAATGAGCCTTTATCCTTAACAATCGGTGATTCAATTGTAAGTCTTGAAGAAATTAATCCTAGTCCGCCGCTTACTCCAAAGCGTTTCGTATTTCCTTCTTTCATTACAATGTCCATAACAGACGAAATTCTACCACCATATTCAGCAGGAATTCCTCCTTTATACAAGGCAACATCTTTCAAGGCGTCCGAATTAAAAACAGAGAAAAACCCTAATAAATGAGATGCATTGTACACGGGAGCTCCGTCCAATAAAATCAGGTTTTGGTCTGCACTACCTCCACGCACGTTAAACCCTGCTTGTCCCTCTCCTTGCGACTGCACACCTGGCATCAATGCAATGGTTTTTAACACATCTTTTTCACCAAACAGCACTGGAACAGCCTCTATATCTTTTGGATTAAGTTTAATTAAACTGGTTTCTGTACTTGATATATTCTCATTCTCGCTTTCTCCCTGAATTACAAGTGGCCCTAAGACCTCATCGCTGTCAGATAATTCTATATTGATGGTAGTGTCCTTCTCAAGGTTCAATACAAACTCCTGATTGCTAAAGCCTGTATACCTATAAATAACAGTGTATTTGCCTTTTGGAATAGTTAAGGAATAAAAACCATATACGTTCGTAAGTGCACCAACATTAGGAAGTTCTTTTACAAGCACCGCTGCGCCAATAAGGTCCTCTCCGTTACTCGCATCCTTAATTGTACCACTAATAGTTACGTCCTGTGCTCGATAGTTTGAGCTTATAAGCAGCAACACAATCGCTGCCAAATAATTCTTCATTGTAATTGTCATTTAGCGTTTAAACAAGTAAGTGCATAAAAGGTTTAGTAGGAAGACGATTATATAACATATTTGTTACACCATTATTGTTTATCGCACTTCTCCGCCGTTTTCTATTTCTTTTTCAGGAGAAACAAAGGCTAATTCACTTTCATCCGTGTTTTCTGCCATTAGAATCATGCCTTGAGACTCAATACCGCGAATCTTTCTAGGAGCAAGATTTAACAATACGCTAACCTTCTTTCCTACGATATCTTCAGGTGTATAATGTGCCGCAATCCCCGACACTATTGTTCTTTGATCTAATCCTGTGTCCACTTTTAATACGAGAAGTTTGTCTGCATTTTCATGCTTTTTAGCTTCTAAAATGGTTGCTACTCGGATGTCTAGCTTGGTAAAATCCTCAAAACTAATCGTGTCTTTCATTGGTGTATGTTTTGACGCCTTTGGCGCATTTGCTTTTAATTTCTCTATTTGCGAATCGATTTCCTCGTCTTCAATCTTCTTAAAGAGTAATTGAGCCTTATTTATAGTATGGTTCTCAGATATCGAACTTTTTGACGGCCAATTATTGTGACTTTCAATGTTCAGCATATCAAACAGCTTATCAGATGTAAAGGGCATAAACGGCGCACTTAATTTCGCCAAGTGCTCACATATTATCAATGCAGTTTTAATGATCTGCTCAGTCCTTGCTGCATCCGTCTTAACCAATTTCCATGGTTCCTCATCGGCCAAATACTTATTACCAATTCTGGCGACATTCATCATTTCGTTTAAGGCAGCCCTGAATCTGTACCCCTGGATATGCTCGTCTATTTTGTCATAAGTAGCTTCAACTTGATGTAAGAGTTCTTGATCACTTGAAGAAATCTCACAAGCTGGAATCTTTCCTTCATAGTACTTGTGTGTTAACACAACGGAGCGATTTACAAAGTTCCCCAAGATGGCAACCAACTCATTGTTGTTTCTTGCCTGAAAATCTTTCCAAGTAAATTCCGAATCCTTAGTCTCTGGGGCTATTGAGCAGAGTACGTAGCGTAAGACATCCTCCTGTCCGGGAAATTCGGCCAAATATTCGTGCAACCATACCGCCCAGTTTCGAGAGGTAGAGAGTTTATCGCCTTCAAGGTTTAAAAATTCGTTAGCTGGCACGTTGTCAGGCAAAATAAAGTCGCCATGTGCTTTTAATAGTATGGGAAATATGATACAGTGGAAAACAATGTTATCCTTTCCGATAAAGTGTAGCAACTTAGTATCCTCCGATTTCCAATAATCTTCCCAGTTTTTCCCGTTCTTCTCTGCCCAATTTTTTGTAGCAGATATATAGCCAATAGGCGCGTCCATCCACACATACAGCACCTTGCCTTCGCCACCGTCCAATGGCACTGGAACACCCCAATCTAGATCTCTGGTCATTGCACGTGGCATCAAACCTCCATCAATCCAACTTTTACATTGCCCTACTACATGCTTTCTCCATTCCTCTGGATTGTGCACTTTATTCCCATCATCCGTACCATTTACAATCCATTCGTTCACCCATTTCTCATATCTATCCATGGGCAAATACCAGTGACTCGTTTCTTTCAACACAGGCGTCTTACCACTTAAAGTTGATTTTGGGTTGATTAACTCCAATGGACTTAGTGAACTTCCACAATTCTCACACTGATCTCCATATGCCGATGGGTGGTGACACTTGGGACACTCTCCAGTAACATATCTATCGGCCAAAAATTGCTCTTGCTCTTCGTCATAATATTGCTCTGATGTATCTTTAGTAAAAACTCCCTTGGCATCTAGATCTTTAAAAAAATTTTGAGCTGTTTTGTGGTGAATATCAGAGCTTGTTCTATCGTAGATATCGAATGAAATACCAAATTTTTCGAATGAGCTTTTGATTAACTCATGGTACATGTCTACAATTTCCTGCGGGCTTTTACCTTCTTTTTTGGCACGTAATGTAATAGCTGCACCGTGTTCGTCTGATCCACAAATAAACGCTACATCTTCACCTTTTAATCTAAGGAAACGCGCGTAGATATCTGCAGGAACGTACACGCCAGCAATATGGCCAAGATGCAAAGGACCATTGGCATAAGGAAGTGCTGCAGTGACCGTATATCTTTTTGGCGATTTCATTCTTGTAATAATTGCATGTAAATTAGAGCGCAAAGATATTTAAATGTAGACGTATGACCTTACAATTACCTCCTTTTCTACAACGAGGAGATTTAGTTAGAATAGTAGCCACAGCTAAGTATATTGATAAAACACCGATAGACTATGCGGTGTCGTATTTGGAAAGTTTGGGATTGCGTGTGGAAGTGGGGGAAAATGTCTTGAATAAATTCCATCGTTTCGCGGGGACAGATAACGAACGTCTAAACGACTTACAGTCTGCTTTAAACGATGACCAAGTAAGAGCAATTATATGCGCGCGCGGCGGCTATGGTAGCATGCGTATTGTAGATTCAGCTGATTGGTCTCGATTTAGTGAGCATCCCAAATGGATATGTGGCTTTAGTGACGTTACTACACTACTCTTAAGAGCCAATTGTTTAGGATTCTGCAGCATGCACAGCACAATGCCCATTAACTACGAAACAAATACTGCAGAAGCATTAGAAACATTGCGGTCAAACTTATTCGGTGAAAAGCATGCGATCAATTGGAATACATCTTCATTTGGTACTGTTGAACTTGAAGCGCCATGTTATTGCGCCAACTTATCCATGCTACATAGTATGCTCGGGTCCAATGACATGCCTAATTTAAATGGTGCCATTCTAATTTTGGAAGACTTGGATGAATATCTCTACCATACTGAAAGAATGCTTCTATCTTTTAGGAGAGCGGGTGTTTTTAACAAACTAAAGGCCTTAGTTGTTGGAGGAATGACAGACATGAAGGACAATGATGAAGCTTTCGGCTTAGACGTAAATGATATCATTAGTTATGTTTGCCATGACTTTGATTTCCCAATAATTTTTGGTGCACCTATTGGTCATTTTGCTGATAATCGGGCGGTTATAAATGGTCACAAATACTCCTTAAAAATAAGTGAAGGAAATGCCGAACTTTCACCCATATTCCAACGTAAGTTATAATACCACTTAGCCATACAACGTGAAGAGTTACGAAAAAAACACCAGTGTATTTAGAGACTTTATAAAAGACTACAACTTTGTGCTTTTATTACAAGGTGATTATAAAGATCATCCGGGCTATGATATTGCAAATTTGGTTGAGTACAATCTAAAACTATACTACCCTAAAGGTATCATTAAGCGATTAACGTATTTGGTTATAGAAGCCATTCAGAATATCGAGCGCTATAGTTTACACAACGAATCCTCTTTGGATCACGCTATTATCTATGTGAACAAGTGCGAATGCGGCATTATTACTCAAAACACCATTAAGAACAAGGATGTTGGCGCACTTCAATCGCGACTTTCAAAAATTGAAAACAAACATGTCGATGAGTTACGTAACATGTACATGGATGCCTTGAGCAGCAATGAGGGAACTGAAAAAGGTGCTGGTCTAGGACTGATTGATATCGCACGAAAAACACAACATCCATTAAAGCATTCCTTCAAAAAAATATCAGAAGAGTTTTCAACTTTTACTTTAGAGATAAAGTATGCTATATCCGATGAACACGAATGCGACGAGTCGATTAATGAAGAACTGATTCACCACTTGGAGGATCAATATGCGGGTCTTCCTGGCGGGCTATTGTACTTTGGAAGTTTTAGCAATGAATTTTTAAGCACATTGCTCAACATGCTAAAGAACTTTAACAACGATAGCCCTGTTATAGAACATGCCATTATTGAGCTCGTTCAAAACATTAAACGTCACGGACATAAACGAGAGGATGACATTCGCGGATATGTTGCCTTAAAAACTACTGGTGACGAATTTACCATTGACACATGTAACGAATTGAATCAACCCAGACTTGACATTACGGTAGAATACATTGATTCAATTAATGCACTGAGCAATGACGAGCTCAACTTAAAATGTTTGGAGGTATTACAAGATGAATCAAATCCGGGAGGCTTGGGATTGATTAATGTTGCGCAATATGCGCGACCAAGAAATATTGAAGCCTTGAAATATGAGGATGACGGCAACTCAAATTATATATATATTCGAACTAAATTCGATAACCTGTGAAGATAGAAGGGACTAAACATACACCAGAGGTATTAATTGACGAAGACGGCTTAAACATTGAAATTAGAGGTGTTTCTATGCCGGAAAACGCTTTCGATTTTTACGTTCCGATAATTGAAAAAATTGAAGCAGCATTGAACTCAGCAAAATCGATTAGCCTTACAATGGAAATTACCTATCTAAATTCCATGTCGAATAAACAGCTTTTAAAACTTCTTAAAGTTATTGAGTCATCGAGTGCTGATAAAAAAGTTGTGTGGCGGTCGAAGGAAGACGATCGTCTGATAAAAATGAAGGGTATGGAAATGAAGGTTTTGTGTCCTGGTCTCGATATTGAGTTAGAAACCTACTAGGCAATTTCTATGCCTACTAACAGGATGTCATCTGTTTGTTCCTGATCACCTTTCCATGCTGTATACTCCTTAATCAAGGTCTCATTACTTTCCTTGGTATCAAGATGCTTCCGAGACATTTGCCTGAGAAGTGCTTCAAACTTGGCTAAATTATATTTTAAACAAGCATCTGTGCCGCCCTTAAACTGGTCAAAATAGCCATCTGAATACAAGAAGAATTTATCTTCCTTTTTTGCCTGTACTGTGTGCACCTCAATCATATCTTCAGGAATATCATAACCAATGGACAAGGGACTTCCATCAAGATGCGAAATCTTATTATCACTAACGTAATAAGCCC
The DNA here is from genome assembly GCA_964230215.1 of Flavobacteriales bacterium. Classification (GTDB taxonomy): domain Bacteria; phylum Bacteroidota; class Bacteroidia; order Flavobacteriales_D; family JAUILH01; genus JAUILH01. Next base: position 896,676 of record CAXRGQ010000007.1, on the reverse strand, counting down.
CATTACCTGCCCCTGCAATTTTAACCTCATTCGTCTTTACATCCTGAACAAAAATGCACGCATCCATTCCGTGTGCCAAAAACGACTCATCTAATGAATGAAAGGTTTTTCTTAACTCGGTATTTAGTTTAATCAGTATTTCTTTCGGATCACATATAGCTAAGGAGTATACAATGTTATTAATGACCGAATGTCCTAGGACGGTTAGCATTGCTCCTGGAACGCCATGTCCAGTACAATCAGCGGCTACTACTATTTTCTTATTATCGTGTACGCCATACCAATAGAAGTCACCACTTACAATATCTTTTGGTAGATATGTTATGAAAGAATTTGGATATAATTCTGTTAATCCTGACTTGGATTGAAGATAGTTTTCCTGTATTGTACCCGCATAACGTATACTATCCACAATTTGCGTTTTGCTCTGTGATAATTCATTATTGAGCCTTGCAATTCGTTTAGCATGCTGTCGCTTAAAGATAAAAAGAAGCAATACTATCCCCGCGACTACAAGAATCAAGACGATTAATGAGTTCTGATAGCCTATTCGTTTTTCGTTTTCCTCAATAGCTTCTTTTTGACTTGCCACCAACGACTCTGACTTCTTAAGTTCGTCGTCAAGAAGGGTAAGTTTAATTTGCAATAGTTTAAACTCGAAAGACTCAGGATCTAAACCAGACATTTCTTGCTCAAGCTCTTCCATGTAGCCCTTGATATCCTTTTCACTCTGTCCAGTCACAACAAGCATCAATTCCATGTCCTCAGCCACTTTTTTAGTGAGTACACTATCTTTTACAATTTCGTAAGTCTCCTCTAAGTTAGGGTTAATCACTTGCGGAATAGTCTCTGGCTCTTTAGCAGAAACAAACTCTAGTTTTTTATTCCCATCAGCGGGTTTATCGGGCGTTGCAATAGCGTTATTTATATCCTCCACCTTATCCGATAGTTGCAAATTGTTGTAGAGCACATCCTCCTTACCTTTATCTGGGTTTTCAGCTGCTGGCGTAAACTTTAGCTTACCATCTGCTTTAATAGTATATGTGCCGATATAGACGTTTTCATCGTCCTTTTCTTTTAGTAGGGCCATAAAACCTATGAAGCTGGTTTTCTCAGGTGTTTCATTTAGACGGACACCATAAGATACAATACCATGATCGTTTTTAGAGAAAACCAATCGATAATTTCCAGGCTCTGGGATTGAAATACTAAATTTCCCTAGTGCATCTGTTTTGGTTTGAGCCACATTTCCCGACTGAACGAGAGTAACCGTCGCACCTGACAAGGGCCCTTTAAACTCAACATTTTTTTGAGCACGCTTTAAAATTCTGATTTTTTGCCCTTCGTAACTTTGTACAGTCCCCTCAATTACAACACTTTGAGCGAACCCACTAATTAGAACAAAAATAAAGCTGAAACTTAGCGCGATACGCCACAAATATATCATACTCTAATGTACGAAATTGTGCTTATATCCTAACGCTCTTCTAAAGAATAATCATCTGGAACAACAAACATGCTGTCATCTACATCCTCTTCTTGAATCTTAGTAACCTCCCATGTAGATATAACGGTGTCATCCATACGCATTTCCACCATTTTTAACGGCATAGCACCCGCAGAAAGACCTTCGATTTTTTCAAAAAACAGCATTGTGTTCTCATTTTTATTTAAAACTGAGAGCATTTTTCCATAAAATGAGAAATTGCCAGAATTTATCCAATATTCTATTTTGCTTCTTTTTTGCGCTGAACTAACAGTAATTTTTTGGCAATCTTTCCCTAAAACAGCCTTCTTTTCATTCGACTTATCTACATTCACACTTAATGGACGGTTATTTTCTCTACTCGGCATATCCAGATATAATTTTCTGGCCGGTATAAGCGCGGTCACCTTCCCGCTAGCAAGGTCAATTAATTTAACTCCCTTTAATGCATTCTCATCATTTGGCAAGTAGGTTTCAATTCTCACTTTATCCCCTTTGATATACATCTTTTGCTTAACCACGTTCGCACGGTGTACCTCCTTAACAGTAATAACTCCGTTAAAATCTTGCGCCCATGAGGTGGCAGAACTTAATACCATTAAAGTCCCGAATATTGCTGTATAAAGTAATGCTTTCATTATGTTTCGCTTATTAAATACGAATATACGTATTTTTGATTCGATTAAGACTATTACAATTTCCATTCCAAGCATGGCGCAGCACAACATAACCGGTAAAAAAGGCGAAGATTTAGCTTGTCAATTTCTATTATCGAAGGGCTATACTATTCGTGCTTGCGGATGGCGCTACCTTAAGGGTGAAATTGATATTATCGCTTCAAAAAACAATTATTGCCATTTTATTGAGGTTAAAACTCGAATGAATAATGATTATGGTGCCCCACATGAAGCAGTCAATCCTCAAAAAGAAAGACTAATCATAGATACCGCAGATGCTTATATTCAAGAGAATGACATTGAAGATGAGATTTCATTTGACATTATAAGTATTCGCTTGCGACCCACATTGGATATTGAACATTATATTGATGCGTTTAGACCAGAATTTTAGTCGAATCATTTAATTATCACTACATTTGCGCCCGCAATGAGACCCGATAAAAAGAAATTTGGTGCCGATCGTTCCTCTTCAGGGGGCAAAGATGGCGCAGGAAAAGGCAAATTTGATCCAAAAAAGAAATTTGGCCGTGATGCTAAACCCTTTGAAAAAAGCAAAGGGCGCAGTTTTAAATCAAAAGAAACTAAAGCACCGTCTGGAGATGATTTAGTGCGCCTTAATAAGTATATTTCTAACTCAGGCGTTTGTAGCAGAAGAGAAGCAGATGAACTCATTGCAAACGGTGAGATTACAGTAAACGGAGAAGTTGTTAAGGTTCTGGGTACAAAAGTTAAGAGAAGCGATAAAGTAGCTCATAACGGAACGCTGCTTAAAGGTGAGCAGAATGTCTATATTCTGGTAAACAAGCCAAAAGATTATATAACAACTTTAAAAGACCCACAAGGCAGACGCACTATATTAGAGCTTATTCGTGGTGCTTGTGACGAACGTGTTTACCCAGTAGGTAGACTGGATAGAAATACTACGGGCTTATTATTAATGACCAATGATGGAGAACTGGCTGCTAAGCTTACACATCCAAGCAATAATGTCCGCAAAGTTTACCACGTTGAGTTAGACAGAAACGTTAGACCTGAAGATTTACAAATGCTTATTGATGGGGTTGAACTAGAAGATGGATTAGCTAAAGCAGATAGTGCCGCATATCCTGATCCTAGCGAGAAAAATGTGGTGGGGGTTGAATTACACTCAGGTAAAAATAGGGTTGTAAGACGTATGTTTGATGCACTTGGATATACTGTGAAAAAACTAGATCGCGTAATGTTTGCAGACCTTACAAAAAAAGAAGTTCCCAGAGGAAAATGGCGTATGCTAAGTGATAAGGAAATCTCCTACCTTAAAATGCTCTAATTACTTTTTTTTGAAACTTTTGAACGTATCTTAGTTATGGGTGTATCTGCACTCACACAAATTAAGATACTATGCGCAATTTATTCGTACTCCTATTCAGTTTAGCTACTTTAAACTCCCTGGCGAGTGAATATTATATCAGTACCAGTCGTGTATACGGCCCTACTGAGGAATGTTTTGTCTCATTTTCAAACTACAACTATTACAATAATAGTAAGATAAAAACAGCTCGTTTTACTCTCTACAAAGCAAATGATCCACAAGCTTTGTTTGAGTCTAAAGTGATGCAGAACTATTATAATCGCGCTAGCGACAGTCTTATAAAGACAATGACCATGGTTAAGTCATGGGAGACTGATATAAAGAGTTCCTACAACCAACAAATTAGCTTAGGCACCCTAGACCAAGGTGTGTATATTCTTGAAGCCCTTGCTAATGGTGAAATAGCTCAAATTCCTGTTCTGGTAACTGATTATTCTTTAATTACCCGAAACACAGGCGAAAAACTTGTTTGCTACGTAAGTAATAGGGAGACAGGGAAAAGCGAATCAGGCTACAAGGCCCTTCTATACACTCCAAACAACACAATAAAACCAGAATATTACAAAAACGCCACTGCTTTATTTGATCTCAGCGATAAAAACACAACGAATAACAATGTGAGTGTGGTGGCTTACAAAAACAATAAAATTGCCGTTACATCAGCTTACTTCTATAACTATTATTATGGTGTAAGTAAGGATATTGTCTCATACATTTTTACGGATAGATCCGCTTATAGACCAGAACAAACTATAAAGTTTAAAGGGGTTTTTAGAAAACGTTCTGGGTTTGGATATGAAGTTATGCAAGACTCAATTGTCTATGCCATTTACGATAAGGAAAACAAAGAAGTGGTGAAAAAACGCGTTGCACTTGACGATAAAGGTAGTTTTAACGACAGTATTGTGGCAGAAAAATCATGGAAACTAGGTGACTACACCATTCGCTTTTCTGACAACAATAACATCTATTACTGGTATTACAACAACAATGATAACTCATGCAAATTCAAAATTGAGGAATACAAAAAACCTGAATATGAAGTGTTTGTTGAGATGGATGAGCCTCAATACCAAAATGGAGAAAAAATTTCCGCAAGTATCAAAGCAGATTATTTCTTTGGCGCCCCAGTGGTGAATGCGAAGGTGACGTACAAAGTATTAAAGGAACATTACTATGTGCCATGGTATTATAGTTATAGATACTGGTGGTGGTATGAGGATATGTATGGTAGCGACTACAATACTTATGGTAAACAAGTTGTGCATCATGGAACGGGCGAACTAAATGAGGAAGGAAAATTAGAATTCGAGTACACAACTGATCCGAAAGATAAAGGCAACTACAAATACACGGTATACGCAGAGGTAATTGATGCATCTAGAAGGTCAATTACAGGAAGTTCTCAAGCCTTTGTTACATACAACTCCTATATAATTAGTGCGCATGCTGATAAATATTACTATCATACAAATGAAGAGGTACATCTAAACGTAATGGCAAATGATTACGCAAGAAACAATCTTGAAGTGCCTATAAATGTCAAACTGTACAGAAATGAGCGTTACTATCACTATAAAGTAAGGGAGAAAGACCTGGTGCTTGATACAACCATTATTACGAGTAAAGATGGCATGGAGCAGGTAATTCTACCGTCTCAAATGAATGGGTCCTACATTGTAGAGTTGAGCTCGGAAGACAAGAAAGGCCATGAGTCAAAGCAAACTGTATATTTCAGTGTTTTCGAGAAAAACGACAAAAGAGGATGGTGGAATAATAATGGTGGTATCCAGCTAATCACTGATAAAAAAGTCTACAATGCCGGAGATACTGTTGACGCCATGTTTTATGTTCCACATAATGCAGACGCATTAATCACCTTCAATAATCGAGAGTTTGCACATTTTGATTCTTACGATTTTGAGCCAACTGAAAATGATTCTGGGAGCTTCAAGCATATTAGCTTGCCTTTAGATAAGGATATCAATGGAAAATTCTCTATCTACATAGGATACATGGTAGACAATCAATACTATTATTACGAGCAGCAAATTGCCGTAATTCCTACGAATAAGTATCTAAATGTAAGTGTTGAATTTGATGCGAATGAGTATCAGCCTGGGAAAACAGCCACTGCAATTGTTAGTGTTACAGATTATCGAGGAAACCCTGTTCCAAACGCAGATGTGAGTTTGGCAACAGCTGATGAGGCCATATATTCATTGTATCCAGACGAAAATAAGTCCTTGGATAAAACTTTCTACAACACGAAATACAACCAGAATACGTATAACCAACAAAATCAATACAGCAAGTACAATTACAGTCAAGCTCCAAGCGTGAATGAGGTATTGTATCGAATTAAAAAGTACGACCTGGGTGTGAATAATTTCAAATTATTGAATAATCAATGGTACCGCTACCAGTATAATACAGCAGCTTATAGTAGACCCATGATTCAAGGATTTGTTGTTAACGAACAAACCAATGAAGCCATACCGTATGCTACAATTAAAGTGGGTACTAAAACTTTTAAGGCGGACGCGAACGGGTATTATGCCGTAAAAGGATTTTCGATAAAAGTAACCACGCTTGAGTTTAGCGATGGAAAGCATAGCTCTAAAGTGGAAAATATAATGCTCTATAAAAATCAAGATATTGACCTTATCGTTGGTATCCATCCACGAAAGGACAACTCTGTAAAACTCCTTGGTGAGCAACAAGTCGCAGCCATAGAAGATATGGATATTATTGATTCAGAAGACTCGGCTGAAGAGGCGCCAGTGCTTATGAGTGTAGCAGCTGAAAGAAGTGAAACCGCTTCATTTGCTGGTGGAGCACCTGCTCCCAAAGGGGATGCGACCGTGCTTGATGGCGTATCAACAGGAGCTGTTGCTGGTAATGTGGCAACTAAAAAATCCGTTGCATATTCAACACTCAAAGAAGCAGAGAATACATGGGTAGAAGTTGAAGAAGATCAAATTCGCTCAGACTTTAAAGATGCCATTTACTGGAACCCAAGTGTAGTGACTGATAAAAATGGTAAAGCCAAAGTTAAAATCAGCCTTCCTGACAATCTAACAACATGGAGAACAGTGGCAAAAGTAATTACTCCGAACACTGAGGTAGGTGAAACCATAGCCAAAATCATTGTGACTAAGAATTTACTTGTTAGAATGGAAACACCACGCTTCATGACTCTTGGCGACAAACTACTCATAGCTACTACCGTTCACAATTACTTGTCAAGTCCAAAAGAGGTGAAAATCATGCTTGAAAGCAATGGATTGGTAGTAAAGGGCACGGAAAAAATAATCAAACTTGGTCCAAACGACGACAAGCGCGTTGACTGGGAAGTAAATACTCAATATATTACGGATGCAAGTCTTCAGGTTAAAGCACTTACAAACGAAGAGTCTGATGCCATGAAGATTGAAGTGCCAGTAAAGGCCTATGGTCTAGAGATGATGAATGCTGCGAGTGTCTATCTCAGTAACGGAGAAAATGGCGAAATGCTCTTAAACATTCCTGATGATGTTGACATGCGTTCAGCCTATATTGAGATTACAACAGCACCCTCTGTCACAGCGTCACTGTTAAGCTCAATGGATGATTTAATTGGTTATCCTTATGGCTGTGTTGAACAAACAATGAGCAGATTTTTACCAAATATTATAGTGAGCAATACACTGCAAAATCTTGGTGGAAGCTACGTGTCTACTATTGATAAAGTAGAATTGACAAAAATGGTTGCTCAAGGGACCAAGCGATTAGGAGAACTTCAACACAATGATGGCGGCTGGGGCTGGTGGGAGAACGATCAAACAAATTCGTTTATGACCGCCTACGTTGTAAATGGTCTTTACATGGCAACTCAGGCAGATTATCCGATACCATCTGATATGCTTGCAAAGGGTAAAGTAGCCCTTTCTAGAATTATTAGCTCAGATAAATTTGATGATCCTTCTACACGTGCTTATTGTATGATGGTTGGTTCAAAAATTGGTTTGGAAAACATTTGGAAGAAGGACATGAAACTTCCAGATGAAGTGAATTCATACGAACTTGCCCTATGGGTTCAAGCTGCACATTATGCCGATAAAAAAGATTTAGAAAACCGCATGGTTGCGCGGCTTGAGAGTGCAGTTATTAAAGAGGGGGTATCAAATCACTGGGGTGGAAAGAAATTCTACTACAGCTGGCAAGATGATAAAGTGGAAACAACTGCAAATGCTGTATTGGCGCTTAGTTTGCACAATGATAACAATCCATTAATTCCGGGTGCTATCCAATGGTTAATGTCTCAGAAAAAAGGTAAGAGCTGGTACAATACGCGTCAAACTGCCATGACCATATTTGGTTTGAGTCACATTATCAAAAAAGAAGTTAATCCTGATATGGATTTAGTAATTGATGTAAACGGACAACAGATTGATAAATTCCACTATGGTAAAGATGATGTGTTTAAAAAAGGGAAAGTTTATAAGCTATTAGCCGCTGATTTATACACGGATACAGAGCCCAATAAATCAGACAAACTGAACATTCTAAACAGAGGAAAAAACCAGATTGAGGTTAAGCAAAAAGGAAAAGGAAGTGTATTTGTTAATGCTAAGCTGGTGTACTTCTTAAACGGGAACTCAGCCTCTGCAAGAAAGGAGTTGGAAAACAGTCCTTACAAAATCACACGTACTTACTATAAGCTGGTGGGCGAAAACTCCAAGAGAGGATATGTGTACAAGAAAAAACCAATCGACTTAAAGTCAGTTAAATCGGGAGACAACATCTTTGTACAAGTGAGTATAGAATCAAAATCATCTCATGACTATGTGTTGATTGAAGATCCTATTCCGGCGGGATGTGAGTTCATCAGAGATCCAAAACCTTATGTGATTGAAGGTGAAGCTGAATACGATGGTTCGGGGAACTACTGGAACTACCGTTACTGGGGTTATTGGAACTGGAACAGATGGTATTCGCACAAAGAGTATAGAGATGATCGATTATCACACACCATCACTAACTTACCTGCGGGTACATATACGTACAACTATCTCATGAAGGCTCAAATTCCAGGTGATTATAAATTAAATCCGGTGGTAGCTCAGTTAATGTATTATCCAGAGCATAGAGGGTTTAGTGCCTTTGATGAGTTTAGAATAAGCGAATAAATAGATGCCATTCGGGGATTAGTTTGGATCATTCATAAATCGGAATTGGATGATGTAAAATAGTCCCTATTTTTGGCAGATGCGGATTGTAGCGCTATTTATCGCAGTCATATATTGTGGGACGAGTTCTGCGCAAGAGCCAAGTCACTACTTTTTTGGTGATGATGAATTAGCTACGGTCAACATTTATGACATAGTTCAAGATAATCACAACAATTACTGGCTAGCAACAGATGAAGGTCTTATTAAGTACGATGGCTATACCTACTCACACGTTTCATGCAGTGAGATAAAAAGCCAATCAGTCTTCAACCTTAGAATCAATTCTAAGGGACATATATACTGCAACAACCTCAACAACCAGGTTTTTCGTGTGGTAAATTCCAAAATGGAATTGTTCTACACCATACCGGAAGATAATCGTCATCCTAACACTTTTTTAGACCTAGGATCCAATGATAATGTCTATATACAATCAGCTGACCTAACAATTATACATAATGATAAGTCTACACAACGTATTAAGCACGATCTGGACTTTCGACAATCACGAATTTCAATGCACGTTCTGGACGATGGGACTTGTATAAGCAGTTCATTTAAAGACTTATTGATTGTAAAAAATGGTCAATCAATAAAATACAGACTTACGGTAGAAAGTGACAGTACCCAAACACTAGCTTTAAATGCATGGATTAGCAATGATGATGGCATATATGCAATTGATCAAAACACACATTCGATTTATAAACTAGACACTGCCAGCATTCGATTTACCCTTGTAAGAAAGCTCAGCGACAAACTTAAAGGGGCTGCTATACGTGTCTACCAATCCAATGGTGTTTATTGGATTGCTGGTAACAAGAATGGTGTTTATCTATACGATGGTAAATGGAGCCCATTATTTAACGGTGAGATCGTACTAAAGGAACATTTCATATCGGATGTATATACCGATGAGGCAGGGACCACACTACTAGGGACCTTTGGTGATGGCTTAATAATTGTTCCAACTCTTGACGACATCAATATACATATTCCAACCGGAGAAATACACCAAATTTGTGGTGATGGTGATTCGGTTATTTACATTGGTAACTCATTAGGTGAAATCTACGCCTACAATCAAATCAATCAAAACATATCATTACTATATAAGCCTGAAAAGCAAAAACCAATTGAATTTATGGCATATTGGAATAAGCAAAACACCTTGTTTTTCACCTCTAATAAAGGCTTTGTTCAATACCAGTTCAAACTGCCCAAGCCAGAAATTATTGAACATAATCATGCCTTGAAGCATATGGCGTTTGATAGAGACTACGCTCTGGCTGCGCTAAATACAGGTGTACTCAAAATCAACCCAAATGACAAAGCCTCAAATGATTACAAAAACTACCTTAGTAAAGGAAGATCGTATGGCGTGTGCATTAGCGACAAGATATACGCCATTTTATCCTCTGGTCTGGTAGAGTTAACAGATACCGGCCCCGTTAACATTATGCATAAAGGAGAAAGTATTTTTGCTACATCCATTATTCATCATAACGATCTTGAATATGTAAGTACGCTCCACGATGGTGTTTATGTATTAAAGAATGGAGAACTTTTTAAGCAATATCCAATGGCTTCACCAGCGCATCAGTTGAAAGTCTTCAACGGTACAATATATGCGCTATCTGGCAACGATTTATTTGTATTAACGGAAGAGGATAGATTTTCACCAATTGAATCAATTGCATCTGCGAGCCGCAAGGAAATAGGTGATTTTCTAGAAATGAATGGTAGGTTCTACTATTCCGTTGACAACGTTTTATGTAGTTTTTCGCTTGAATCCTTTAAGGAAGCCTCTGAAGTCAAAATATTGGGTGTTGATGTTTTAGTGAACGGAAAATCAAACCTTAAAACTACGCTTGGACATGAAGATAACGAAATTGAGTTTGTCGTTAAGTCTCCCACTATCAAGTATCAGAATCAGACCAGCATCAAATATAAACTTGAAGGCTATGATAGAGACTGGGAATACGCCGATTATCATGAAAACGTTCTAAGCTACAAGAAGCTACCCCCGGGGAAGTATACCATGCGTATTGTTACATCCGTTTCAGGTCTTGAAAGTGACGAATGGACCTACTCATTTATTATCTCCCCTCCCTACTACAAACAAGCATGGTTCTATATCTTAATTGGAGCGCTAGTTCTATCGATAGTGATCGCCATCTATATAATAAGGGTGCGACAAGTTAGGCGTAAATCTCAAGCGGAATTGAATCAGCAGAAGATGCGCACAGATCTTCTGGAAATGGAATTAAAAGCACTCCGTTCTCAGATGAACCCGCATTTTATTTTTAACTCTCTAAATTCAATTCAAAATCTTATACTTAAAGAAGATACTGACAACTCTTACGATTACTTGGTTTTATTCGCGAAACTGGTACGCGCCACACTCAATTACTCGGATTTATCCTTCATTCCAATTAACGAAGAAATTGAGTTTTTGGAGACGTACTTGTCATTAGAAAAGCTCCGTTTTAAAGATGATTTTACCTATGAAATTTCGTACGAAGGCGATGATAGTATTAATGTACCTCCCCTCATTCTGCAACCATTTGTAGAGAACGCTATTGTACATGGGTTGATGCATTCATCAAAACAAAAAAAACTTAGCATACGAATACACTTGGATGACAAACTACATTGTATAATTGAAGACAACGGCGTTGGACGTAAACGTTCCAAGGAAATTAATGAGAGAAGAAACTCAAACCATAAATCTTTTGCAATAAACGCCATGAAGCAACGATTAGAATTAATGAATAAGCACTTTGGCAACACTGATGGCAACTATGCTATCCATGATGTTATGGAGGGTGATGAGGTTGTAGGTACGCGTGTTGAACTAAGTTTACCCGTAAAGTTTAACTATTAATTGTAAATTGATTCGGCATACTCATAAAGCCTAATTCAAGATTAGAAATATTCGTAGCATACTTGTATTATGAAAGCACTGGATGTTTTGGTAGTTGATGATGAAGAAGCGGCAAGAGAAATTGTTGGCAATCTTGTCCGTAGATCGGGTATTGAGATAGCATCTATTCGTTATTGCGCTAATCTACCAGATGCAGTTTCAGAAATCAAACTATCCGCTCCTGATGTAGCATTTTTGGACATCAATATACCCGATTATGCCGGGTATGAAATAGGCAAATTTTTTCCAGAGATTCCGTGCGAAATAATCTTTGTTACTGCCTATGATAACTATGCAATCAAGGCATTTGAGTTGAGCGCCGTTGATTATTTAGTAAAACCATTAGAGCGATCAAGATTAAATGAGGCCCTAGAAAAACTAGTGACTCGTTTGAATCAAAAAGAAGCACAGCAGAATTATGAAGTGCTCTTAGACTTAATGAAGCACAAAAAACTGGATAAGATTGTCGTTTCGGAACTAACCGACGGCCAAATTAAAAAGCACATTATTCCGCTAGATGACTTAGTTGCAATGAAGGCCAACGGAGCTTATACTGAACTTTACTTAACGGACAATTCGACTGTACTAGTAAGTAAAAACATTAAGCACATGGAGTCAAAATTGCCAGAGGACTCTAGCTTAATGCGTTCACACCGCTCTTGGATAATTAATTTGAATCATGTTGTATCATATATGTCTTCACAAGGCGAATTAATTATGCTCAATGACATACAAGCAAAGGTGTCTAAAGCATGCAAAGAAGCTTTTGAGGAACGGGTTAGTTTGTCTTTGTAAAGCGAAATCCTCTCTTCGTAAATTTCATTTTAATACTACGCTTTATAGGGTCTTTTTTGCATTAAAACTGTGCAAATCATAACAAAATGACTTTTATCAAATCGTATTTTACATTATTACTTCTCGTTTTCTCAAGTTTCTTGTTAAATGCTCAATCGAGTGAAATTGAATTAGCCACTATTTCATCCAATTGGAACTCAGGCAAATATCAGTTATTTGTTGTTTATGATGAGAATGGAGGGCTTACCATGCGCGGAGGTAAACTTGACCTTGAAATCACAAAAGACAAGGATGGCCTTATATCAATGATAAAATATAAGATTGAAAATTCAACATACGAGTTCACACCAAAATTCTGGGGTGGCAGTGGAGGGCCATTACTTGGGTTTAAATCGGGTAGAAATCAATATCTGTATGTAACTGAGACAGGAATAGCTCATTACACAACTATGGGTTCGCGTGTTGATGAGTTGAATTATATGATTGGCACTAAACTAGGTGGTTCTAAAAAAGTTAAAAAAATTATAACGGATTACCTTGAAGGGCTGGAGCAACTAGTGGATGACAGAGAAGAAGCCAGAAAAGCTGCGATAGCTGCACATAGAGAAAAATATTCGATTCAAGGCAAGGATTTAAAAGAAATAAAAGTTGAGTTGGTGAGCAGTGACAATAAAATTGATTGCTCATCTAATTTTGTTATCGCATACACTGCCATACTTGCAGATGGGACTCAAATTAAATCCAAATCACAAGGCGGTGAGGCCTATAGAAGCGATTTTAAAATCAATGTTGTTGGTGCAGATGGTGAGAATATGACAGGAAATGATGGTAAAACACTCGATTACAAAAGATATACTGTACATAAGTATTGTGATAAAATGGATGATAAACATCTACTAGTGGAAGTATCTAGTCGTCATCACTCTTCTATCAGTGGCAAGGTGCGATTAGCTGCATCATGTGTGCCGGACCCACAAATAATCGCTGAACAAAAAGCCGCTGAAGAAAGAAGAATTGCCGCAGAAAAAAGAGCAAAAGAGTTGGCAAAAAAACAAAAGGAAGCAGCCGCAAATAAAAGCACTAGTACAGCATCCAATGCAAACAACAATACCCCAATTAAAACGTCTAATGTGGGGCTGCAAATATTCAAAAGTTCCGTATCTATTAGCGAAATTGGTAACTGGAAAAGCATTAGTGACAACGAATCTGTGTCGACATACTACAAAGCAAATAAGGTAATTAGACATCCAGCGGGTTGGTCTGTAATTGGCGGATACAACAAAACCACTGAAGTAAATAGAAAATCAACTTATGAGAAGAACGCAGCTATCTCTATAGGTAGCAGACTGACGTCTGAATTAATGAATAACAATTTGGGTGTAGAGAACAGCTATTATTATGATGCTATTATAACGTCTGATGGAAACTATATTGTGCTTGGTTATCAATCCATTAATGTATTTAAGAAAAAAGGGAGTAATGAAGTGGAATTGGTATCAAAGAAAGACTTGGTCTTACAAACAAAGCAAATTGTTGACCTAGGGAATGGTAAATGTGCCATACTTGCCACTTCCAACACTAAAGATGCACAATATTACGGATTGAAGTTGCTTGTTTATGATTATAAAAGTGACAAATTGGTTGAGTCAGATATTTATAATGGCAGAGTATACGAGATGCCAAAGATTATCACTACGTCAGATGGCCATGTTGCTATTTCATATGACGAAATGTCCAATGATCTATATCATACATACCTATTAAAAATTAACGCCAAGAAAATGTTGACTACAAATCAACTTGAAGTACTGTGGAAACATAATTACGATCTTGCCAAAAACTATGCTTCTACAGATTTAATTGAAGACCGAGCAGGTAATTTCGTAATGGCATATAGATCTAAGATTATTAAAGAATATCTAGATAACACCACCATTAGCTATAAAAGGATTGAGATAGGAATTACTAAGGTAGATGCATCCGGAAATAATTTCCACTCTCATGTAATTAAGGCCGTAGACCCTTCTCAATGGGGAAGAAGTACATTGCCTGAGGCTAATTTAAAGATGAACTATCAAGATAAGATTCGATTTTCAGCTTTTGATGTGCCAAGAATTATTGAAAATCCTAAGGGAGAAGGCTACTTGATTTGTGCGAGGATTTCATATGACCTTTGGCAGTACAAAACAATCTATTCTGGCCACGGTACAGATGTAAGATATGACCATAGCATACCCCGAAACGCCATGTATGCTGATCAACCTACAGTTCTGTATATTGATAATAACTCTCTTGAGCTTCATTCGCTAGACTTTATAGAAACCACGTTTAGTATCCACGACGGGCATGATCCAATTGCTACGAAATCAACAGCGACAATTGGACAGGAATATGACATCACACAGTTTTCTTATCTCCCCGAAGACGATAAATACTTGATTGTAGAGCAATTCAGCGGGGGATGGGGTTCGTACTTCTGGATGTTTGATATAAATTTAAAATCTAATTGGAATGGTGCAAACGTTGCATCAACAGTTTCACGATCAAGTGGAAGTTCCAGAAGCAGTAGCTCATCCAGCAGCAGCTCAAGTAAATCATCATCCTCAAAACCTCAAGTGGAAAGCGGGAAATGGATAGTTAAAAATGAATCGGGGAGTACCCAGTTTATTGGAATTAATGGACAATCTAAAGAATTAAAAAACGGAGATGAATGGAAACTCAGCTGTGTTAGTGACTTATATTACTACTACAAAGAAGGCACTTCAAATAAAAGAGGAAAGCTAATCGTAGAAGGAGATGATGTATGCGGCACCATTTATAAGTTAAAATAGACCTCTTCATTAATCCAATACCTCTATTCATCAACTCCATTTTTGTAAGGTGGATTGTTCCAATAGATTAGCGGAAAACTAAAACATATTCTATGAAAAAACTTTTACTTTCTTGTACCATGCTTTCCGCATTGGGCATTAGCGCACAAAATGTAAATATTCCAGATGCAGCATTTAAAGCCTATCTAGTGGGAAACTCTAGTATAAACACCAACATGGATACTGAGATTCAGGTAAGTGAAGCCATTGCTTACACAGGAGACATCACATGTATTAATCAAAACATTCTTGACTTAACAGGTATTGAAGCCTTCGTTAATCTCACGGAATTAGATGTTACATTAAATCAATTGACAAGCTTAAACATTACCCAAAATACAGCCTTAACAACGCTTATTTGCTCTCAAAATAATTTGACTAGTCTTGATGTTTCACAGAATGTATCACTTGCAACTCTAACTGCAAGACTCAATGATTTAGCGTCATTGGATGTTTCTCAAAATGCAATGCTCAGCATCCTAGAGTGCGATCAGAATCAACTAACTGCCATAGACGTTACAAATAATCCAGCTCTTACCAAACTTTGGTGCAGTCACAATGATATCTCGACACTGGATGTCACTCAAAACGGCAACTTGGAAATATTGTGGTGCGGGTTTAATAATATCAGCACTCTTGATATATCTCAAAATACAGCACTTGAAGATTTAAGATGCTACGGCAACAATATAGTTAGCTTAGATGCTTCTCTGAATACCAACTTGACTATTATGTCTTGTTATGAAAACGACTTGACGAGTCTATATATGACCAACGGTAACAATACGAACGTCACCATATTTGATGCGACAGACAATATCAATCTATCATGTATAGAGGTGGATGATGCAGCCTACAGCTCAGCTAATTGGACAGATATAGACGCAACAACCTCTTTTGATGAGGACTGCTGTTATATGAATACAACTATACTTGTTAACGGAGGAACTTTAACTGCAGAATTAAACACCATGGCCTATCAATGGATTGATTGTGACAATGGCAACCAACCTATTGCAGGCGCTACCAACCAAAGTTTCACACCAACATCCAACGGCAACTACGCGTGTATTGTTGACAATCTAGTATGCTCAGATACTTCTGAATGTATTGCAGTTACAAATGTTGGAATTACCGAATACCATAACAAAATGATTGAAATATTTCCAAACCCTGCCACCGATCAAATCACTATTGACGGCGACATCATCTCGGTAAAAATATACGACATCAACGGCTCGTTGGTGCAATCAGAAACTACCAATCAATTCTCAATTTCGAACTTAGAAGCAGGAATGTATGTGGCTGTGGTACTAACCGAAGACGGCATAAAAAGAGCGCAATTTGTAAAACAGTAAATTACGTTTCATAGTTTATACAAAAGCCACCTTTAGGGTGGCTTTTGCGTTTTTTTCTACTATTTTAGAAGTGCAAAACGCATCTCACTGGAAGCACTACTAAAGCATAAACGATTTCATTGGCTGTTAATTTCTTTATCAGTGCTCCTTGCCTATGGAGTGTCACTGGATAATGGATATTCACTTGATGACGATCTGGTGCTTAATGAACGTACACAAGAGGGCGATATAGCTTCACTTTTTAGTGAGAAGTACTACATGGTGAATGGTAAAGGCTATGATTATAGACCTATTGTGATGATTTCCTTTGCCCTTGAACACCGAATAATTGGAGAAAGCGCTGCCGGAAGCCATTTAGTTAATTTAATTCTCTACTTTTTTGTCTGCCTAGCGGTTTATCATTTCTTAAGAAGACTGCTCGGTGAGGAGAATAAACTTATTCTTTATGCAGCTCTACTCATTTTCGTTCTACACCCTATACATTCTGAAGTAATCCTCAGTCTAAAGAATAGGGATGAGTTATTAGCATCATTGTTCGGATTTCTAGCCGTAAATCTCTTTATCCAAATAAAGGACTTTAGCTTTAAATCTATCCTTCAATGGCTTGGTTTTGCGGCTTTGATGTGTCTTGCACTCATGTCAAAGCTATCTGCCCTCCAATTTGTAATTATTGCCGTGTTAAGTGATCTATATCTGCGACCAATAAAACTAGCTGGGATAAAAATTATTGCAGCATACATTCCTAGAATTCTTTTTAACTTAATCAAAAGGGGCACATTAGGTAAAGGAAATGCGGATAGCAGGTCCTTCCACTATTTTGAAAACCCTCTTTATTCGATGGATTTAAATGTGCTGGAAAAAATACCTATCGGTTCATATATCCTCCTAAAGTATATTGCACTCTTCATTATTCCTTACCCCTTGCGTTTCTACTATGGCTACGATCAAGTGAGTATTACCCCCTGGGACACTACCGCAGGTGTGTTGGCCTTTATCGTTTGTTTTGTATTGGTGGCTTTTTCAATCTACCTATTCTATAAAAAGAATATTATTGGCTATGGGCTTGTTTTCTTTTTCGCTACAGGAGCCGCTTTCTCTAATATGCTTAAGCCTTTAGTTGGAATAATGGGAGAGCGTTTTGTGTTCGTGCCAATACTTGGACTTTGTATTGCAGCTGCCGGGGGCCTTGCATTGCTTGCCAAGAAATTTGGTACCAAGAAAATAGTCCAGGTGGTGGTTTTGCCACTCACAATTGTCTTTATTGGCCTAAATATCAATCGATCTGGTGACTGGAATAGTAGAATGAGTTTGTATGAAGCAGATATTGCCCATCTCGAGAAATCGGCAAAAGCTAACTTTCTTTATGCACATGAATTGCAAATAAGCGATGAAGTAGCCAAAACTAAGGACGTATATGAAAAAATGATTCGTCATTATGACATGAGTTTAGCTGTTTATCCCGACTATAAAGAGGCAGCCAACAATGCGGGGTGGGTTTACTTTGATAAACTGAAAAATGTACAGATGGCAAAACCCTATTTCAAAAAAGCACTCAATACAGACAGTTTATTTAGTGAAGCTCATCATGGTATGGGGGCTATTTACCACACTTCCAAACAATACGACAGCGCGATATATCACTATAGATTGGCCTATGATTTAAAGCCAAAAATGATGCTGGCAACTGCAAAATACAAGGAGTTCGTTATCTACATGGAACAGAAAAACAGCGCCAAATTAATAGAGGTTGGACGTGAAATGCTCAGCGATGGAGTAGAGCATGAGCAGACCTTCAATTTTATTGGGAATGGCCATTTCTATGCTGATAATATCGACTCAGCGTTGTATTATTTTGATAAAGCCTATGATGTAAACCCAACAACCAAACAGGGAGCACACATCTTTAAGATGGCTCAGCATTACGGCAAAAACAACTATTACAGGAAGTACCAAAAATACAGCACTAATTAATCATCCCAGCACCTACAGTTTCGTTTGTAGATTCATCAATCAGTATGAAACTACCTGTGATGCGGTTTCTATTGTATTTATCGAAGAATAACGGAGCCGTTGTTCTTAAAGTAACTCTGGCTATATCATTCATTTGGATGTTTTTGTCATCTTCAATTCTGTGCAGCGTATTAATATCCACTTTATACTTGATATCCTTCACAATACAACGCACGTCCTTTGAAGTATGCTTAACCGCATATTTTCCGTTTGGCATTAGCGGTCTATCACTCATCCAACACACCATTGCGTCAAAACTTTGCTCAACGTCTGGTGAGTTGTTTTCACGAACTATCATGTCCCCTCTACTGATGTCAATTTCATCTTCAAGCGTCATTGTAACGGACATTGGGGCGAAGGCTTCTTCAAGCTCGCCGTCAAGAGTGTCTATGGATTTAATCTTAGATGTAAAGCCTGATGGTAATACCATTACATCATCACCCTTTTTGAAAACACCACCAGCAATTCTACCAGCATAGCCTCTATAATCATGGTATTGATCGCTTTGTGGGCGAATTACGTATTGTACTGGAAATCTGCAGTCAACGTGGTTGTGATCACTAGAAATATGTACATTTTCCAGCTCGTATAATAAAGTCGAGCCTTCATACCATTTCATATTTTCAGACCTATCTACAACATTATCTCCATTCAAGGCCGAAATTGGAATGAAGCGCAAATCTTTCACTTCTAACTTAGATGAAAACGCCTCCAATTCTTCTTTAATTTCTTCGAATCTATCCTCGCTGTAATCCACTAAATCCATCTTATTCACACAGAAAATGATGTGCGGAATTTGTAGTAAAGAAGCAATAAACGCATGACGACATGTTTGCTCAACCAATCCTTTTCTCGCATCCACCAAAATAATCGCAAGATTGGCAGTTGACGCACCCGTAACCATGTTTCTAGTGTACTGAATATGTCCCGGTGTATCGGCAATAATAAACTTTCGGTTAGGCGTAGCAAAGTATCTGTATGCAACATCAATCGTAATTCCTTGCTCTCTTTCAGCACGCAATCCATCTGTTAATAGCGCTAGATTCACTTGCTCCTCTCCTTTTCCAGTACTTGCTCTTTCGATAGCCTCCATTTGATCCTCAAAAATGGATTTACTATCATACAATAAACGACCAATCAAAGTTGATTTTCCGTCGTCAACACTCCCTGCTGTTGTAAACCTCAACAGGTCCATGTCTAAATATGCTTCACTATCTATAGTATTCTCCATTTTCTTAGAAATATCCTTGTTTTTTTCTGTCTTCCATTGCTGCTTCCGAACGCTTATCGTCAATTCGGCTACCACGCTCAGTTACACGTGTAGAGGCTACTTCATCAATAATCTTCTCTAATGTGTCTGCATCTGATTCAACTGCTCCCGTACATGTCATATCACCAATCGTTCTAAAACGAACTAGTTTATTCACCACTTCTTCTTCTGGTCTTCTCGGCATGATATCAGTTGCTGCATACCAAACACCGTCTCTTAAAAAGCAGTCTCTATAATGTGCAAAATATATCGATGGAATTTCAATATTTTCCATTAGAATATACTGCCATATATCCATCTCTGTCCAGTTAGAAATAGGAAAACTTCTAAAGTGTTCACCCATATTCTTTTTACCGTTGAAGATGTTCCATAATTCAGGGCGTTGATTTTTCGGATCCCATTGTCCAAAATCATCCCTGTGTGAAAAGAAACGTTCTTTTGCTCTTGCCTTCTCCTCGTCTCTTCTTGCACCACCCATCGCACAGTCAAACTTGTTACTTTCAATGGTATCAAGAAGAGTAACTGTCTGAAGCGAATTTCTACTAGCGCTATAACCCTTTTCTTCTTGAACTTTCCCTTCATCAATAGATTGCTGCACGGAGCCAACTACTAGTCTTGCATTGTACTTCTCAACCAAGCTGTCTCTGAACTCAATTGTTTCCTCAAAGTTGTGCCCCGTATCCACATGTACTAATGGAAACGGAATATTTGCTGGAAAAAACGCCTTACGCGCCAAATGAAAGCACACAATTGAGTCTTTCCCTCCAGAAAATAACAACGCTGGATTTTCGAACTGAGCTGCTACTTCCCTGAGTACGTAAATCGACTCTGCTTCAAGTTCTTTTAAGTGAGTTAAATTATAATTCATGTTTCCTTATTGGGTCGACAAAGTTAAGTATTCTTTTAGTGAGTTTAATAAAGAACCAACGCAATCGTCTATCTCGCGTCCTTCTGTACTTATAGTAACCTTTGGATTAACTGGTTCATCAAAAGGCGCCGAAATGCCTGTAAAGTTAGGAATTTCACCTTTTCTGGCGCGCTTGTACAAACCTTTCACATCTCTTCTTTCGCATTCTTCAATGCTCGTGTTAACGTGCACTAATATAAAATCATCCGCGCCGATTATCTCTTTTGCCATATCGCGTAAATCGTTAGTGGGACTCACAAAACAACAAATGGTGATTACACCGCCATCCATAAATAGTTTGGCTACTTCCGATATTCTGCGAATATTTTCCACGCGATCATCAGTCCCAAATCCGAGATTATTGTTGATTCCTGCACGCACGTTATCACCATCTAATAGTTTGGTGAAAAAACCATGGTCATGTAGTTTCCTTTCTAGACCCTTTGCCAGAGTGGTTTTGCCAGACCCCGATAAGCCTGTAAGCCATATAACACGTGCCTTTTGTTTAAGAAATCGCTCTTTTTCTTCTCGAGAAATAATCTCATCAAAAACTGTATAAATATTACCCTTTTCTTCTTTCATATGCCAAACATCATTCTGCCAATTAAGAAATACACTAATAGACCAAGAACATCATTAAGTGTTGTAATAAACGGTCCAGTCGCCAGTGCCGGATCGATTTTATATTTATCTAAAACCAGGGGAATAAACGTTCCAAATACCGCCGCAAATATGATAACTGAGTATAAGGCAAGGCTAACTGTCCATGCCAGATCCATCCCATTACCAACTAGAAAGTTGTAGCCAAATATCAAGGCAGAACAAATTAAGCCATTAAACAATGCTACCAATGTTTCTTTTGCCAAGCGTCCAAAAATTCCTTTAAACTCAATGCTTTTATTTGCCAATCCTTGTACTACAATTGCCGAGGATTGCACACCCACGTTTCCTCCCATAGCCGCCACTAAAGGAATAAAATAAGCCAATGCAGGTTCAATTTGAATTTGCGACTCATATTTGCCGATTACCTCTGCTCCCAACACCCCGCCAATCATTCCAATCACTAGCCAAGGCAGTCTAGCACGCGATATATGCCAAACCGTATCATGAGATTCGACCTTATTTGATAGACCAGAGGCCATTTGGTAATCCTTCTCTGCCTCTTCTTTAATGACGTCAACAACATCATCAATGGTAATTCTTCCTATCAACCTGCCCGCTTCATCCACTACTGGAAGTACCACCAAGTCATACTTTTCCATGATCTTTGCGACTTGTTCTTCACTTTCATCTGCCTTAACAGATATCGCTCCTTCCATGTATAACGCTCCAATCTTAGTGGTTGGTTCGGCAAATAATAGGCTCTTTAAAGAAAGTGTTCCTATTAAGACACCACTATCATCCACAACGTAAATTGAATAAACCTTATCAATCTCTTCGGCTTGCTTACGCATATCCACTACGCAGCGATTAACTGGCCAGTTTACATTAGCAACGATATACTCCTTGGCCATGAGTCCACCAGCTGTATCGTCTGCATAACCTAATAAATCAGAGATATCGCTTGAGTGCTCCTTATCCTCAATATTAGAAATAACCCGCGCTTGCTGATCTTCTGATAGCTCACCAATAATATCGGCCGCATCATCCGTTTCCATGTTGTCAACAGAATCTGCAATTTCTTCGGGGGTTAGTGTATTTAATAGGCGCTCAAGAACATCCTCTTCAAGGTGTGTCAGCGTTTCAGCTCCCGCCTCATCCTCTAACTGACGATAAATGTAGCTAGCTTCTTCTACAGGAATCTTGTCAAAAATTTCGGCAATATCAGCTGGATGCATGTCCAGGAACATTTCCTGAACCGCAGCGCTATTTCTCTCTTCAATTGCGAGAGAAAGCTCCTCTAAAAACGATTTTGTTAATTCGAACTGCATACCGCTCTCCGCCCATAATTAGATGTACTTGCTTTTCTGACGAAGGCAAAAATAGCTATTTGTTAGCACGCAACAAAGGATTTACCAAGAACAAGCGATATATAGGCAATAAGGTAAGATAGGCTTAACCTGATAAAGTATATCGCATTATCTGAAGTTGCCATGTATGACTTTGAGCCTAGACCACAGCTCATTATACAATTCTGGTGTTATTGCGAAGAAGTGCGGTGTTTCCAAGTTATCACTGGTAACCATTTCGCCACCTGGTTTATACTCAATCTTTTGATAGATTGTATTTAAGTCTCTTAAATCATTCACTAAGGATAATTCTGCATCTGTAAGTCCAACCATATCAATTAATGCACTCATGAGTTGTGAGATATAGTCTCTTGACTGCCCAATGAAAGTGTTTAGCTCTTTGCTAGGTTTATCTTGATATACGTCAACTGCATGATAATTTGCCTCCAACCAAGCGCCAACTGATACATATATTTTTGGCAATAAATGTTCTTCAATCGAATCGTTGAGTGCAAAATAGTAGTCTGCAAAAATTTGATCCATTTCCTTTTCACTGTGCGCAGAGTTGGCCAAATCAATTTGTGTTTGTTTCGAATCCCACTCGAAATCTGCCCCCTTTTCTATAAGATAATCTAGCTGTCGCACAAGTCCGATTCTGGCATCTGTTCCGTCATCGTCAATCGTAAGTGCCATGTGCGTTAACAGCATTCCACACTGCGCCCAATGTTTGAATTTAATGGGGGTATCGCTTGTTCTGAAGGGAATTGGGTGAATTTCCTTACGAACTTTAAAAACATACCTAAACGGGTTGATATCGTATAATCTGGGCTCCTCATCTTGTGCATCTATCATCTCATCTCGAATGTAAATGTTTACATCCGTATCTTCTTTTTTCTCTGTAGACTCACCACTCATATCCCTAAAGGCTGCATTAACCTCTTCAAATCGCTGTCTCGAATAGTCAAGATTCCACGCCATTTGTTGTGCAGAGGCATCATAAAAACTAAGACCCATAGGTTTGTCGAAGATACTACCATCAAGGCTATCTTGAATTGCTACCATATCCATATCAATGTACATTGGAAGCTTTTTACCTGAAGGTACACCTCTTGTATCTACTAGCACATGTTTGTTATAATATCCTTGCTTTGCGTACTCAATGCGATATTTTTTATCTCGATCTAACTTAACATGGTAATTGCCTCCTGAAACAACGGTAGTAGTCCTCTTCCCTGATTCGGTATCTATTACATTGATTTGTGCATATTTTACTTTCTTCTGATCAGTATAATGCAACATCTTTCCCGAAAGTTTAACCTGGGCAGAAACATTAATAGAAACAATAAGTGGTATAACTAGAAATCTAAACATACAAAGTGCCTAATACGAAAGTACAGGTAAGTAGTTACATAAAAGGTGCCAATGAGACCATATGGAAGAAGTTATTTAGATGTTTTATATTTGGGCTTCAATTAAAAATCTATATCAAATGATTAAGAATCTTACTCTCATCCTGATTTGCTCAATTATGTCTTATGGGACGACTGCACAGCTCCTAGTAAAAAAACAAGAGTTTACGCTTGATTCGAAAAACGAATTAGAATACAGAGGTATTGGAGTTGACCAAATTCTGTTTTATGTAAGTGGAGAGATTCAACTTAAACGCGTAGTAAACATTAAAGATGAAGCCGGAGCAAAAGATAAAGGGAACGTAGTTTTTGAAAACGGTAAGGCGCTTGAATATAAAAAGTTTACGAGCTCAGCAACTGGTAAAGCAGATACCATTACCGGTAATACAATTGAAGTTAGATTCGAGAATATCGAGGGAGCCTATCTGAAATTCAAAAAGGAAAAAGCCAAGGGTACTACTGAAGAAGTTTATAAGTATTATCTAGTCTTAAATGCGGATGGAAAAACTATTGATTATGCTGGACACACGTGGGAAATATTTGTTGGAAAATCGTCCTATCTATTTTGGAAACCAAAGGAAAAGACAAAAAATAAAAAGAAGAAAGATAAAGTAAGAGGTCTTAAAAATGATGGATCTGAGAAGAAAACCTTGAAAGACATTATAAAGAAAGACGATCAATAGATAAAAAATGTATCTGTAACAAAACGGGGAGCAAAAGCTCCCCGTTTCTATTATGAATTATTAATCGTTTTATTTCTTTAGCACAAATGTTTCCATAAACTTGGTAGTAAAGTTACCAGCACGGAAGTCTTTATCCTTCATAAGTTGCTGATGGAAAGGAATTGTAGTTTTAATTCCCTCAACGATATACTCATCCAAAGCACGCTCCATTTTTGTAATGGCCTCCTCTCTTGTTTGAGCTACTGTAATCAACTTACTTATCATTGAATCGTAGTATGGAGGAATTGTGTAACCAGCATATACGTGCGTATCTATACGAATACCATGTCCACCTGGCTCGTGATAATGTGTAATCTTACCTGGCGACGGTCTAAAGTCCATAAAAGGATCCTCTGCATTTATACGACATTGGATGGCGTGTAATCTAGGAATGTATTCCTTTCCAACCACTTTTTCGCCAGCCGCAATTTTGATTTGCTCTTTAACCAAATCGTAATCGATTACTTCTTCAGTAATAGTATGCTCCACCTGAATACGGGTATTCATTTCCATAAAGTAGAAGTTGCGGTGCTTATCAACTAAGAACTCAACAGTCCCCACGCCTTCGTACTTAACAGCCTTAGCAGCTTTAACAGCCGCTTTACCCATAGCAGATCTCAACTCATCCGTCATAAATGGAGAAGGTGTTTCCTCCACTAATTTCTGGTGACGTCTCTGAATAGAACAATCTCTTTCACTCAAGTGACATGCGTTTCCGTATTGGTCTCCAGCAATCTGAATTTCGATATGACGTGGCTCTTCAATGAACTTCTCCATGTACATACCGTCATTACCAAAAGCAGCTTTTGCCTCCTTGCGTGCAGATTCCCAAGCAACTTCTAGTTCCTCTTCGTTCCAAATTACTCGCATACCCTTACCACCACCACCGGCAGTAGCTTTCATCATCACAGGATAAACAATCTCTTTCGCAGCTTTCTTAGCATGATCAAGAGACTCCAACAATCCATCTGATCCTGGAACTACAGGTACTTTTGCCTTTTTCATGGTAGATTTAGCAGTTGCTTTATCTCCCATTCCTTCAATCTGATCAGGCAATGCACCAATAAATTTGATACCATGTTCTCCACATATTTTAGAGAACTTAGCATTTTCCGATAGGAATCCATATCCAGGGTGTATGGCATCTGCGTTGGTGATCTCAGCAGCTGCAATAATGTGTGGAATTTGTAAGTACGAGTCTGCACTCGCAGGAGGTCCAATACATACTGCCTCATCAGCGAATCTCACGGGAAGGCTATCAGCATCTGCAGTTGAATAAACGGCCACAGTTCGGATACCCATTTCCTTGCACGTTCTAATAACGCGCAGAGCTATCTCACCTCTGTTGGCGACTAGAATTTTCTTAAACATAGAAATGTGTTTTTATTAAATTAATGGGCCCTACGACGGATCAACCAAAAATAGTGGTTGGTCGTATTCAACTGGTGACATGTCATCAGCTAACACCTTAACGATTGTACCAGAAATTTCTGATTCAATTTCGTTAAACAATTTCATAGCTTCAACGATACAAATTACGTCACCCGCTTTAATACTATCACCTACTTCCGCAAATGATGGTTTATCTGGAGAAGGCTTTCTGTAGAAAGTCCCAATCATCGGTGATTTAATAGTAACATATTTGCTGTCATCAGAAGCAGGCGCTGCCGCTTCAGGTGCAGGAGCTGCAGCCGGAGCCGGAGCGGCGGGTGCAGGAGCTGGCGCAGCAGGTGCAGCCGCTGGTAACGCAGCTGGAGCTTGTTGCACATATACTGTTTGCTCTTCTCTTGGCCTCTCAGCCTTAATAGTAATTTTAAAGTCCTTCTTTTCAACTTCAACCTCACTAACGCCTGACTTGCTTACAAACTTTATAAGGTCTTGTATTTGTTTTAAATCCATAGGTCTTATTTTTCTATTATAAGGGGTTTAAAGATACTGTTTTTTAACTGTTATATGCCCATTTTAAATAAATGGCTCCCCAGGTAAATCCACCTCCAAATGCAGACAATACGATATTATCTCCCTTCTTCAATTTCTTCTCCCATTCCCATAAACAAAGCGGAATGGTCCCTGCGGTTGTATTTCCAAATTTTTCGATATTAATCATCACTTTATCATCTGATAATCCCATTCTTCGTGCAGTAGCATCAATAATTCTGAGATTGGCTTGATGCGGTACTAGCCATGCGATATCATCTGAAGTCAAGTTGTTATTCTCCATAATTTCTGCCGAAACATCTGCCATCTTAGAAACAGCATACTTAAACACTGTCTTGCCTTCTTGATAAACAAAATGTTCACGATCACCGATATTCTCTTCGGTTAGCGGGTTTAAAGAACCGCCATTTTTTTGTAAAAGATACTGTCGTCCAGAACCGTCAGATGCCATAATAGAATCAATGATTCCAACGCCCTCTTCATTAGGCTCAAGCATTACGCCTCCACCTCCGTCACCAAATATGATGCATGTAGCTCTATCCGTATAATCTATAATCGAGGACATGTGATCCATACCGATTACTATCACCTTTTTGTACTTCCCTGTTTCGATGAATTGTTGTCCAACTGTTAAACTATAAATAAAACCTGAACATGCTGCACTTAGGTCAAATCCCCATGCGTTTTTTGCTCCAACCTTATCACATATAACGTTGGCAGTTGCTGGAAACCTATAGTCACCTGTGATGGTGCCCACAATTATCATATCTACATCTTCTGCTGCTGTGCCCGTTTTTTCAAGCAATCCCTTCACAATTTCAACTCCCATGTCCGAGCAGGCTTTTCCTGGCTCCTTTAACATGCGTCTTTCTTTGATGCCTGTGCGGGTTGTAATCCACTCATCATTTGTGTCCACCATTTTTTCCAGATCCTTATTGCTAAGGATTCCGTCTGGCACATATCCATGAACGGCCGTTATAGCTGCAGTAGTTTTACTCATTATTTAAAGCCAATTTAATTTTTTCCGTTAGACCAGCGTTAACCACATCCACAGAATGTTTAATCATATTTTTAATGGCAGTTGCGTTAGAAATTCCGTGTCCAATTACAACATTCCCGTTTACACCCAGAACTGCAGTTCCGCCATACAGTTCGTAATTAAAGCGTGCAATATACGAATCCATAAGCTTACGTTTCATCAATATTCGATAAAATGCTTCAGCCTCTTTTAGTACCACATTGCCAGTAAAGCCATCACAAACAACAACATCTGCCTGATTTTCAAACAAGTCACGGCCCTCAATATTTCCTATGAAATTGAAATCCTCGCTATCCTTCATTAGTTCATGAGTAGCTTGCGCCAATAAATTTCCTTTTTCCGCTTCCTCTCCAATGTTTAACAATCCTACTTTGGGTTTTTTTATACCCATTACGCTCTCGGCATATACTGAACCTAGAATTGCGAATTGATACAACACATCTGGCTTGCAGTCAGCATTTGCTCCAACGTCTAGTAACAAACCGTTAGATCCATCCTCTCTTGGCAAAAACGTAGTGATGCAAGGTCTGATAATTCCAGGAATACTGTTAACCGAATACATAGCTCCAACCAACATAGCTCCCGTATTGCCTGCACTTGCAAATGCATCAATATTCTTAGCTTTTAAATCACGAAATGCCTTGGTAATACTTGCGTCTGGTTTTTGGGCCAACACCCTTGTAGGATGATCTGTCATTTCAACCGTTTGACTACAATGGATTATTGTAAAGTCATTAGGGTCCTGGTTGGACGCTGAAATAGCGGAGCTCAAAGCAGCTTGGTCTCCATATAAGACGAGCTCAACATCACTGTCAAGCTCATTTTTTGCTAGAATCGTTCCTTTTACTGTGGCTTCTGGAGCGTAATCTCCCCCCATCATGTCGATTCCAATTTTCATAGGCGAAAAGTAGTAAGAAAAATCAGATAATAAAAAAGAATGGCCGAACTAGTCGACCATTCATTAAATACCTTCTACGAGACGGCAATTACGCCACCTCTTTTTCCATAATCACTTTGCCTTTGTAGTAAAGTTTACCTTCTAACCAGTAAGCTCTATGATACAAGTGAGGTTCACCTGTAGTTGGGCATGAAGCGATTTGTGCTGGCGTAGCTTTTACGTGAGTTCTACGCTTATCTCTTCTAGTTTTTGACGTCTTTCTTTTAGGATGTGCCATGGTTCCTTATTTATATTCTTACAACTAACTTTTAAATTTAATGTCTTTCAATGCTTGCCATCTGGGGTCAACCTCTTCTTCATCCTCATGACGTGCTAATTCATTTAGTTTAGCAATCATATCCTGGTTACACTCGCCTTGCTCATGTTCAATTTTACTTGGCAATGCTAGATGAATAAACTCATATATGCATTGCGTCAAATCAACTTCATAAGCGTTATGTGGTATAACCATTATCTCTTCATTTCCTAAGTCTTCATCACCAAACTTTATTATTTGTCTGGCGGTAGCACTTATTGGTACTTTAACCGGATCTAAACAGATTCCACACTCTGCCTCCACTGTCCCTTCAAACGAAAACTCGGCCACCATCATGGTTGACTTTTTTTCGAATTCAAGCTCTAGCTTCAACTCTCCTTTTTGGATAATCCCAAATTCAAATGCCTCAAAAAACGCGCTCCCTATTTTATAGTTAAACCTGTGTTTTCCAAGTTTCAAGCCTGAAAAGACTATAGTATACTCCTTGTTTGAAAACATAAGTCCACAAAATTAGGGAGCGCAAAGTTAATCATTATTTCAATTATGCCAAACAATCGCGCATATATTATGCATTCGACTTAACTTTAAGTGGGTTGGCAGACATTTCTTTATATTCTTGGCGCTTAGCAAAAACATCTACTGCTAGATAAATAGCATGCCTAAACGAACCTTCGTTTGCTAAGTTTTTTCCTGCTATTTCGAATGCTGTTCCGTGATCTGGAGAGGTTCTTACTATCGGCAGTCCTGCTGTATAATTAACCCCAAAACCAAAAGTCATGGCTTTAAACGGAATTAATCCCTGATCATGATACATGGCTAGTATGGCATCAAATTTCTTATAGCTTGATGAGCCAAAAAAGCCGTCTGCGGGATATGGACCGTAGACCTGTGCTCCGTTTTTACTTGCTTCTTTAATTGCTGGAATAATCACTTTATCTTCTTCATCTCCCAACAATCCTTTTTCACCTGCGTGAGGATTAAGCCCAAGCACCGCAATTTTTCCATTTGGAATTCCGAAATCCTTGAGCAGACTAGCGTTTATTTGATCAATTTTATCAACGATTTTCTCCTTAGTAATAGTCTTCGCTACATCTTGGAGTGGAATATGTCCCGTTACAACACCAACTCTGAGATCCTCACTTACCATAAGCATCAAGGCGTCATCAACGTTGGACATTTTTGCCAGATACTCTGTATGTCCTGGAAAGTCAAAATCCTCACTCTGAATCGCTTTTTTGTCTATGGGTGCAGTTACAAGTACATCAACCTTGTTAGAAGCCAGATCCTTTACAGCAGTCTCCAGTGATTTAAGCGCGTATTTTCCTCCCTCTTTCGAACGTTCTCCTAATTCCACGTTTACCTCTTCATCCCAACAATTAATGAGGTTAATTTTCTTCTTAACCGCCTTGTCTGCGCTGTCAATTCGGTTGAAGTTAAACTCAACATTCAATGCTTTTTTATGCGCTGTAATTACTTTACTTGACCCGTAGATAATTGGAATAACGTTTTCAAGTATCCTGTTATCAGAAAGTGCTTTAATAATAACTTCTATACCAATGCCATTTATATCACCGGTTGTAATTCCAACTCTAACTCTGTCCATAATTTATCTAGCGCTTAAAAATTTATAAAGTAGACGTACACCTACCCCTGTTCCTCCAACACCTCTGTAATTGAAAGGCGCTAACATAAACGCAGGCCCTGCAATATCTAAATGAATGTATGGATAGTCCGTAAACTTCTCAAGGAATTTGCCGGCTGTAATTGCTCCTGCTTCAGCTCCACCTAAATTCTTTTGATCTGCAATTTTTGACTTGAGGTCGTCCGCATATACATCCCAAAATGGAAATTCAACCACTGGCTCGCCAGCTTCACTTCCTGCTTTCTGAAGCGAATTCATTTCTTTTTTATTAGCATTTCCCATGCCCACTATCGCATGCTTCCCGATTGCTCTAGCCGCAGCTCCCGTGAGTGTAGCAGCATCCAAAACTAATTCTGGCTTATATTTTTTAGCGTATGCCAAGGCATCCGCCAAAATCATTCTACCCTCGGCATCTGTGTTTAATACCTCAACCGTTGAGCCATCATACATTGTAATTACATCTCCAGGTGCATATGCATTTTTACCCGGACGATTATCCGTTGATGGAACTAGACCTATAACATGAATGTTTAGTTTATTGGCAGCCACAGCACACATGCATCCTATAATCGCTGCCGCACCACCCATGTCACTTTTCATCATATCCATTGAATTCGCCGTAGGTTTTAAACTCAGGCCTCCAGTGTCATAAACCACACCTTTTCCAACTAATACAATGGGCTGTTTATTCTTAGGTTTACTTGGCTTCCATTCCATAATAGAGAAACTTGGCTCATCCTCACTTCCTTTGTTTACAGCTAATAATCCCCCCATTTTCATGGACTGAATTTTCTTCATTCCCCACACTTCAGCTTTAAATCCAAATTTCTTTGCCAATGACTTAATCTCAAGTCCTAACTGTGGGGCTGTAAGATAAGAAACGGGTTCATTCACTAAATCCCTCGCATGACATACAGCTTCCAGCATATTTGCTAATTCGTCTACTTCCTTCTTTGAACTAGCACATACATGAATATTCTTGATAGAAGATGCTCGTTTATCCTTGTCTGAAAAGTATTTCAAGAATTGATAATTCGATAAAGCAAAGCCTTCAGCCAAACTCAGTGCATCCTCACTTTTTGAAGCTGAAATCTCAATTGTTGTAATTTTATCTTCCTGCAAAATTGACATTAAGCTATTTGCGGCAATTCTCAACAACTCAGCTCTTTTCACAGCATCCTTTTCGTCTTCAAGCAACAAAACTTTTATCGCACCAAAGCAGTTAAACACCGCCTTTTTACCATCTTTAAATGCCTCTTTAGCATAGCTTATTTCTTCCTTCTCTAAGTCTTTTGGTAATTTGCTTTTACTATCCAGTAATGTAATATGTGCAGTTCCTTTTACAAACTTGCCAAACGACTTCTTGTGTGTTATAGTTGTGAATTGTGATTTCATACGAACAAAGATAATTTAACTTAGCATACATGTAGACTTATCTCCTTATTTGTCACATATAACATAAAATTACCCTTGGTACGTAATAAATTCAGTATTTTAGTGTTCTAATGTTGTTGAGAAGTTGCCTATCATACTCACTTACGCTTCTGTTAGTCCTGTTAGGCCTGGATGCGTTTGCTACACACAATCGTGGTGGAAGCATTACGTATGAGCATTTGGGAGGATATACGTACCGGGTGACAATCAAGACATGTACGTTTATGGAAGCCCCTGCTGACAGAGACGAATTGCCAGACTTTGATTGGGGAGATGGGACCTTAGATACACTTCCACGCGACTCGATAATTGAGCACATAGACCCTAATGGGAATACTGATTACAACTCTCAAGAAAATTACTACTCGGGAGTACATACTTACAATGGCCCAGGGGTCTACATCATGTGTGTAACGGATCCTAATAGAAATGCAGGTATAGAAAACATTGCGAATTCGGTAAACATTCCATTTGCTCTGCAATCGAAATTGGTAATTACACCGTTTGCAGGAAACTGGAACAACTCTATTCAAATAGAAGATTGTCCCTGTCCAGAGCTAGCATGTGTTGGTCAGCCTTACTGTTATCAAGTAGCAGCATTTGATCCTGACGGAGACAGTTTAGCTTATGAATTAACAATACCTATGGGTACCAATTGTCAGCAATTGGCCTTCGGAACAAATTACATTTATCCAGATTCACCAAGTTCATCCAGCGTTATTACAGGTGGTGGTGGAAACATGGAAATTGATCCACTTACCGGAACTCTATGCTGGGTTAGTCCACAAATTCAAGGTGAGTTTAATTATGCTATTAAGATTAAAGAATATCGGAATGGGATTGAGGTTGGATATGTAATTCAAGACATCCAAGTATTTGTGCTCAATGATTGCAATCAGAATACAGCTCCAGATTTAGCCGAACTATCGGATACTTGCATAACTGCAGGAGACACGTTGATTGTACCAATCGCTTACACCGATAATTTGGGTGCGACATTGCAAAGTTTTGGGCAACCATTTTCAGCTAACCCACCTGCCTTTGTTTCAAACCCACCGCCAAATCCGGCAACGGATACCGCCTATTTTGTATGGGAAACGGGGTGCTCAAATGTACAGTCTGCCGTTTATCCGACTTATTTTATAGCTCAGGACGCCGGAAACCCTGTGCCACTTCAGGATATTGAAACCATGTACATTACCGTTAATGGCCCCGCAGTAACTAACCTTACTGCCATGCCACAGGGCAATGGTATTCAGCTTAATTGGGATCCAAACATTTGCTCAAATATAATTGGCTATAAAATCTATCGTAGATCTGGTATATCTAACTACACGGAAGATTGCTGCTCTCAAGATGCAGCAGAATTAATGGGCTATACACTTATTGGCCAAACGAATAGTCACGGCGATACTAGTTTTTACGATGATAGCAACTTGGTTATAGGTAATGATTATTGTTACGTTGTTACGGCTTGTTTTAATGCCACAACAGAAAGTTGTGTGTCCGACCAAGTTTGTACACAATTACAAATGGATGTTCCTGTTTTAACCAATGCCAGCGTCTCGGTGACATCAACAACAAATGGAATTGTTCAAGTGTGCTGGGCTATGCCAAAGGAATTAGACACCTTAGTACAGTATGGTAATCACCAGTTTTATTATGAGCTATACAAAACCTTGAGTAACGGATTTACAGGTGCTAACACCCTTATTTACACGAGCAACGTAAGTAATTCACTTGCATTAACTGATACCTGTACGAATAACTTATTCATAAATACAGTTAGCGGGGCAAACGCATATAGAGTTGAGTTATATGCCATTGGAGAGACAGTGCCTGGTTCTGGTGTGTTTGACGACACCACTTATATCGGAACTTCTAATGAGGGCTCATCCGTATTTTTAAGCGCCAACCCCCTTGATAACAGGATAGAATTAACATGGCAAGAAATTGTACCATGGGACAACTATGAATATGAGGTATACAAGGAAACTGCCCCAGGCTTCTTTAGCTTGATAGCAACGACAACTGAACCATATTATTTAGATACTGGCTTGGTTAACGGTGCAGAATACTGCTATAAGATTCGCAGTGTTGGCAACTACTCATCGCCTGGTATTGCAGATCCGCTCTACAACTGGTCACAAGAGGTTTGTGCCATGCCAATCGACTTGGAGCCGCCATGCCCGCCAGAGTTATCAATAGTAGATGACTGTGATGCCATTTTGAATATACTGACGTGGACAAACCCTAATAACTACTGTGCGGATGATGTAATGTCTTACAACGTTTATTATGCGGAAACAGACACCTCATCATTCAACATCATAAGTGTGCTAAACTCGAACAATGACACCAGTATCACTCACAACAATAATGATATAAGTATTGCAGGGTGCTATTATGTGACTGCAGTTGATAGTGCCCAGTATGGTAATGAAAGTATGCCAAGTGATACGATTTGTATTGACAACTGTGCCTACTATTGGGTGCCCAATGTAATAACCCCTAATAATGATGGAATAAACGATATTTTTATTTCCTTTCCGTACCGCTTTGTAGAATCTGTTGATGCAAGTATATACAACAGATGGGGCAACTTAATGTTTGCCACTACTGATCCAGACATTAGGTGGGACGGAACCAATATGGACACTGGTGAAGCGGTTTCGGACGGTACATACTATTATGTAATTAAGGTAAGAACCATCCGATTACAAGGAATTGTTGAAGAAGTATTAAAAGGCTATATCACAGTGTCGAGGGGCACAAACTATTCAGGCAATTAGACATGTTTACAGGAATTATTGAGTCGCTAGGGGAAGTTGTAGGGTTGGAAAAAGAACAGACGAATATCCACCTTACTATTAGGAGCTCCGTATCAAAAGAATTAAAGATCGATCAAAGTATTGCCCATAACGGCGTTTGTTTAACGGTAATTAAACAGGAAAATGATAAACATGTTGTCACCGCGATAAAAGAGACACTGGACCGCTCCAATATTGGAGATTTAAAGGTAGGCGACATGGTCAATTTAGAGCGTTGCACACAGATTGGTGCCCGCCTGGATGGACACATTGTGCAGGGTCACGTTGATACTACCGCCATTTGCAAAGAAATAGTCGATCATAATGGAAGTACAGAATATGTATTCAGCTATCATAGTGATGAACATATTACTGTACCTAAAGGATCTATAACTGTTAATGGTGTTAGCTTAACTGTTGTTCAGTCGCAGGATGGATTGTTTTCAGTTGCCATCATTCCATTCACTCAGGAACACACCAACTTTGGCCAGTTTAAAGTGGGTACTAAAGTCAATATTGAGTTTGATATTGTTGGGAAGTATGTTGCTGGCCTGATGGCTAAACACTCGAGCAATTAGAACACCTGCTCTGCAATTCGCTTAACAGATTCTGATTTACCCATTGTATAAAAATGAATACACGGAACCCCGTTTTTCTTTAGCTCCTTTGTTTGCTGAATACCCCATTCGATTCCAACCTCTCTTACCTCATCATTGCTTGTACATTTCTCAAGCTCTTCAGCCAATTCATCTGGAAAATCAATATGGAAAAACTTAGGTAAGAAATTAATGTGACGCATAGTCGTAATCGGCTTAATTCCAGGGATTATCGGCACATTAATACCAGCCTCTCGACACTTCTCAACGAAATCAAAATACTTCTTATTATCGAAAAATAACTGAGTCACAATGTATTCGGCCCCTCTGTCCACTTTCTCCTTCAAAAACTTCAGATCCGTTTTTAGGTTCATAGATTCGAAATGTTTCTCAGGGTACCCCGCCACACCAATACAGAAATCCGTTGGAGTAATGTTTTTATCTTCTTCGTATAGAAAATGTGCCTTGTTCATGTCCATTATCTGTCCAACCAAGTCCACCGCATGCTCATGACCTTCTGGGTTCGGCGTAAAGTGTGCTTCTGTCTTAATGGGATCTCCTCTAAGTGCCAGAATATTATCAATTCCCAAAAACTGAAGATCGATCAATGCATTTTCTGTCTCCTCCTTTGTAAATCCACCACAAATTAAGTGAGGTACTGCATCCACTTCATATTTATTCATAATTGCTGCACAAATACCCACTGTTCCTGGTCGCTTGCGAATGGCAATTTTTTCAAGATACCCCTTTTCTCTGCGCTTGTAAAGGTATTCCTCCCGATGATAAGTAACATTTATAAAGGGCGGATTAAACTCCATCAAAGGGTCTATTCCATCGTAAATAGATTGTATACTCTTACCTTTTAACGGAGGTAAAATTTCGAAGGAGAATAGTGTGTCCTTTGCGTTTGCTAAGTGCTCTGTTACTTTCATTTGCAGTTAATTTCGGTGCGAATATACGTGATGTGAAAATTCTAAGTAAATAAATTCGCGAAAAACCCTGACTAAGTGTGTTGACAAATCGCAAATTACCTATTTTTGCGGCTATGCAGCATATTAGAAACTTTTGTATTATCGCTCACATAGACCATGGTAAAAGTACTCTGGCTGATCGATTATTGCAG
Source organism: Flavobacteriales bacterium (assembly GCA_964230215.1). GTDB lineage: Bacteria > Bacteroidota > Bacteroidia > Flavobacteriales_D > JAUILH01 > JAUILH01. The sequence continues at coordinate 859,934 of CAXRGQ010000007.1, read as the reverse complement.
ACTACCGGTACAATATCAGATCGTGACATGCAAAATCAAGCGCTTGATGATATGGATCTTGAGCGTGAGCGTGGTATTACGATAAAGAGTCACGCCATTCAAATGGACTACGTTTCTAATGGGCAGAAATATGTGCTTAACCTAATAGATACCCCTGGACATGTAGACTTTTCTTATGAAGTTTCTCGTTCAATTGCTGCATGTGAGGGTGCTTTACTTATTGTAGATGCATCTCAAGGTATTGAAGCTCAAACGATATCGAATCTATACCTGGCTTTGGAAAACGATTTGGAGATTATTCCAATTCTAAACAAAATGGATTTACCCGGCGCAATGCCAGAAGAAGTAACCGATCAGATAGTTGATTTGATAGGGTGCAGTCCGGATGATGTAATTCCGGCGAGTGGTAAAACAGGTTTGGGAGTTGATGATATTCTAGAAGCGATTGTTACGCGCATATCAGCACCAAAAGGAAATCCAGATGGACCATTACAAGCCATGATCTTCGACTCTGTGTTTAATCCATTTAGAGGAATAATCGCTTATTTCAGAGTTATTAATGGTTCAATTAAAAAAGGTGATTTAGTAAAGTTTGTCAATACTGGTAAACAATATGATGCAGATGAAATTGGCGTATTGAAGATGGATTTATCACCACGTAAAGAGGTGTTTACTGGTGATGTAGGCTATATCATATCTGGTATTAAGCAAGCCAAAGAGGTGAAAGTTGGTGATACCATTACACTTGTAAATAACCCATGCTCGGATATTGTGAAGGGGTTTGAGGACGTTAAGCCAATGGTCTTTGCTGGTATTTATCCTGTTGACACGGATGATTATGAGGAGCTAAGAGCGTCAATGGAAAAATTGCAGCTGAATGATGCCTCATTGGTGTTTGAGCCAGAGTCATCTGCAGCACTAGGTTTTGGATTTAGATGTGGATTCCTTGGAATGCTCCACATGGAGATTATTCAGGAAAGACTCGAAAGAGAGTTTAATATGACAGTGATAACCACTGTTCCAAACGTGTCCTACAAAGCATACTTGAACAAGGGTGATGAGTTGATTATCGTTAACAACCCATCCGAATTACCTGAGCCTTCAAAACTAAATTTTGTTGAAGAGCCGTATATCAAAGCGCAGGTTATCACCAAGTCTGAATATACCGGACAGGTGATGAATTTGTGTATTGAAAAGCGTGGTGAAATGACCAACCAAGTTTATCTTACTCAAGATCGAGTTGAGTTGTCATTTGAAATGCCGTTATCCGAAATTGTATTTGATTTTTACGATAGATTAAAAACAGTGTCTAGGGGCTATGCATCTTTTGATTATCACCCAATTGGCTATAGACAGTCTGATTTAATAAAACTGGATGTATTACTAAATGCAGAACAAGTAGATGCACTGTCCGCTCTAGTCCACAGATCAAATGCCTTCGATTTAGGTAAAAAGATTTGTATTAAACTGAAGGAGTTAATACCGAGACAACAATTCGAAATTCCGATTCAGGCAGCAATAGGTGCAAAAATTATTGCACGAGAAACTATTAAGGCTCTTCGTAAAGATGTAACCGCAAAATGTTATGGTGGCGACATCACACGTAAACGTAAACTGCTAGAGAAGCAAAAGGCAGGTAAAAAGCGTATGCGTCAAGTTGGTAAGGTAGAGGTGCCGCAAGAAGCGTTCTTAGCTGTCTTGAAGTTGGACTAAGATTTCCTGCATTTCGTCATTAATCACTCATTATAGTTGATTGATAGGCAACCTTTTGCTAAATTTCAGGTCTATCACTTACTGGACATCCGCTGTGGCTCTATGTAAACTGAAATATTATCTTATTTCATACCTGCTTCTATTTGGCTTTTTAAAAGCTGAGGCGGCATGTCCTGGAACAGTAGTCTCCAACTTTAGCACATCACAGACTAATATTTGTGGTCCGGGTCCAACCACTATCAATTTTACGAACCTAAGTACTGGTCCTTTCAACGCCACTTCAGACTATGAGTGGTATTTGAATGGAACTCTATTTGATAATACAACCGGTTTAGCCGCGCCAATTAGCCAGAATATCTCTGCTGTTGGAACATACAATTTTATGCTGGTTGCAATTGATAACACTATACCTTGCGAAGACACGTCATTTGTAACAGTCACTATTTACCCCTTACCAAATGCCTCTTTTACATTTAATCCAAATAATGTGTGTGGAGGCACGCCGATAAATTTTAACAATACTTCCACCGGTACAAATGGTAACACCACCTATAATTGGAATTTTGGTGATGGAAACACCTCTACACAAGCTAATCCAACTCATTCATACGGTGCTGGAGGAACGTATAATGTTACACTAACTGTTACCAATGGTCCTGGTTGTACATCTACATCTAATGCTTCAGTGACCATGTTGGATATCCCCAATGTATCTATTGCAGGAGACGACGGGGATGGTGATTTAATGTATTGTTTACTCCCCGGAGACCCAACCACTAGTGAGGTAGTCACTTTTACTAATGGAACAACTGGAGCAGTAAGTTACGAATGGGATTTTGGTGACGGCTCACCTCCTGTAGTAACTGCGTCTAATGCTCCACTGACACATACATATACTAGCTATGGGACATTTACCGTAACCATGACCGCGACTCATGCAAATGGATGTACAGCTACCGAAACACTCACAGTTGTTTTCGAAAAATTTGTTTCGGCCGCACTTACGCTGGATATTACTGAATATAACGGCTGTGCACCACACAACTTAAGCACACTTCAAAACCTCTCGGTTAATGCAAATACGTATGTTTGGGACTTTGGCGACGGTACAGTAATCACAACTGGAAATCACGCACCGCCTAATTACAGTTATACAACAAACGGCACTTACACTATTACTTTAACGGCATCTAACAGTTGTAATACAGCCACAGCTACAATTTCTCCTATAATTATTATTGACGCTCCTCAGGGTGCTTTTACCCCATCTGTCACACAAGGCTGTGCCCCTCAAAATGTGACTTTCACAAACAATTCAACAGGAGCTGTACCTGCAAATAATTACCAATGGGATATGGGGAATGGTAATACATATACTAACACTACTACCCCTCCACTACAGACGTATCCAACAACTGGCTCATATGATGTTGTGATGATAGCTGGCAATAGTTGTGGTAATGATACAGTAATTCACACTATTAATATTGATACCATACCAACAGTAGATTTAATCTCAAATCCATTGGATGGCTGCTCGCCTTTAAATGTGCAATCTAATGCTACAGCAACTGGCGGAAACCTGAATTGGACTTGGGCCATAGATGGCACAAACACCTACAATACGCCAAATACAATTCCTGATCAAGTGTTCACCGCACCACCTGGAAACGCCACACAAAATCATACCATTCAAGTAACTGTATCCAATCAATGCGGAACAGACACTGATATCGAAACAATCGTAGTTCACCCAGAAGTAGTAGCCATATTCACTGCAAATGACACTATTTGTGAAGGACAGAGTATAACCTTCACTGATGGTTCGTTAGGAGATAATCTTACTTGGAGCTGGGACTTTGGGAACGGTAACACAGCTGGAACTCAAGGACCACATACGGAGACCTATAATACTCCTGGAAACTACACCGTTACCTTAGATGTAAATGGGTATTGTGGAACCGACCAAATGACCATGAATATTGTTGTGCATCCAATTCCTATCGCTGATATAAGTGCTGCACCAGCATTTGGTTGCCAAAGCGATATATTCAACTTAAATAATGCTTCTACTCCCGGCGGGACCTACGTTTGGAATTTCGGACCTGAAGCCACTCCTGCATCTGCAAACACCTATATAGCGCCATCCATAACATATAACGATTCCGGTTATCAAATGGTGATTTTGGATATAAATGTCAATGGATGTACTAATGCCGATACTACTTACATTGATGTACAACCTCTCCCTACCCCAGACTTCACTTTGACACCAAACGATGGATGCACCCCTCTTGATGTCGCGTTTACGAACAATACCATTAGTAATCCCGGAGACATATTCTCATGGGATTTTGGAAACGGAAACACATCTGGACAACAAAACCCGCCAAATGAAATCTATACCACAGTGGTTAACGATACTACGTATGAGGTATGGATGTATGTAAGCACCAGTAATGGTTGTATCGATAGTTTGATGCAAATCGTGACCGTTCACCCTCTACCATTAGCGGATTTTGATCTATTACCAGACACTGCATGCGCATTAGAAACCGTGGGCTATCTGAATAATTCACTCGGTGCTCTAACTTATGCATGGGACTTTGGCGACGGTAACACTAGTTCAACCGCAAGCCCATCGCACGCCTATACTAACGCAGGAACGTATGACGTTGAGTTAATAGCCTATACGGGATTTAACTGTACGGACACCATCACGCAACAAATTGTAATAGACTCCATTCCTACCTCTCAGTTTATATTTAGTATTGAATGTGTTGGGGACTCAACGAGCTTCACAGACCAATCTTTTGGGGGTGTGGTAAGTTATTTATGGGACTTTGGTGACGGCAATACCTCAACACTGCAAAATCCAAATCACCTGTATGCTGCTGCCGGAACCTATAATGTCAGTCTAACTGTAAATAATCTTGCGGATTGTCCAGTCACAAGCTCTCAACTAGTAACCGTTAATAGTGTTCCTGTTGCGGACTTTAGTAACGGTAGTTCTTGTATTGGACAAAACATGCAGTTTAACGACCTTAGTTCGGGCATTCCTGTTGGGTGGGAATGGGACTTTGGTGATGGAAGTGCAATAAATACCAATCAAAACCCTAGCTACCAGTATTCGGCTATTGGACAATACACGGTTGAATTGGTGGTAAGTGGAGGAAGCGGATGCTCAGACACCGTCTCGTATGTTGTACAGGTAGATTCAATCCCAACGGCCGATTTCAGTTTTGTTGAAGATTGTGCAAACGACACAAGCTTTTTCACCAATTTATCACTTGGTTCGCCAGATACCTATGAATGGAATTTTGATGACGGCTCTCCAAGTTCGAATCAAATTAACCCTAACCATGTCTACACTACTGATGGAAGTTACAACGTAATGTTGGTGGCATCCTATTCGCTCAGTGGTTGTGCAGATACTTTAATACAGACCGTGGAGGCTTACCCTAGAACGGTCCCTGACTTTACAACAAATACGCCTTGCCTTGGAGCGAGCACAAACTTTACTGACAACACATCTGGCACGCCTAACTCTTGGCAATGGGATTTTGGTGATGGAAGCCCTGTTGTAACAAATCAGAATCCATCACATACATACTCTGCAGACGGAATATATCCAGTTCAATTAATTACGGAAAATGCCTTTGGATGCGTTGATACTTTGCTTCAAAATGTAGAGGTGTATCCTTTGCCTATCGCAGATTTTGCCAATGACACTATTTGTGATGGTGCTGTTACTAATTTCTCAGATTTAAGCACAAACGCAGTGTCATGGGAGTGGGATTTCGGAGATGGAAGCCCAGTTGACTTAAATCAATCCCCATCTCACATATTTCCGTCTAACGGATCTTACACAGTACAGCTAGTGGTTAGCAATGCCTTCGCTTGTACAGATACTCAACAAATAACAGCATTGGTAAACCCCAATCCAACAGCCTTATTTGAAGTAGACACAGCTTGTTTTGGATATCTGAACAACTTTACAGATCTCTCTACAGGGGCCATTTCGTGGCAATGGGATTTCGGAGATGCCAGCGCATATAACAATAACCAAAACCCGAGCTATACTTATTCGGTAGAGGGAACATATAGCACTGAGCTGCTTGTTACAAATATATTTGGATGCCAAGACTCCCTAAATCTTAATGCAGTGGTGCTTCCGCAACCAGAGGCAGGCTTTGAGAATGCCACCGTATGCGCTGGAGATATAGTAGCGTTCACTGACACAACCATTGGTACACCGAACACTTGGACATGGGACTTTGGTGATGGAAGTCCGTTAGATAATTCTCAAAACCCAAGTCATACCTACACCACTGGAGGTGCGTATAATGTAACATTAATAGCTGGCAATAATGCTGGATGTTTAGACACAACCGTTGTTCCTGTAAATGTTTATACCGTTCCAATTCCAGATTTTAATGCCGATACCGTGTGCTATTTAAGCGTGAGTAATTTCACAGATTTAAGCACAGATGCAGTGGCATTGAGTACTTGGGAGTGGGATTTTGATGATGGCAACACCTCTAATTCACAAAATCCTACTTACATCTTTCAAGCACCAGGAATTTATAATGTGAACCTAATCGTAACTAACATTAATGGTTGCGATTCTACCGTAACTTACCCAGTAATTGTGAATGATGTTCCAGTAGCTGAATATACATTTGACACAGTTTGCGTTGGCTCGCCCACCACATTTACGGATTTATCAACAGGTGCACCGAGTTCATGGATATGGGACTTTGGAGATGGTAACACAAGTACCAACGGCCCTGTAGTTCAAAATACCTACGCTGGACCAGGCTCATATCTTGTATCATTGATTGTTGACGGAGGTACAGCCAATTGTACAGACCAAGTTTTTCATGTTGTAACTGTGAGTGATGTCGTAAATGCGGATATGCAATTTAACGATACCACCTGTGTAAACAGTAATGTTGTCTTTACAGATATCAGTACAATTACTCAGGGGAATATTGTGGCATGGACATGGGATTTTGGAGATGGAAGCCCATTAGACAATTCTCAAAACACCAATCATACATATTCAACAGCAGGAATCTATACAGTTACTTTGTCGGTTGAATCGTCTGGTGGGTGCATCAGCACTGCTACTCAAGACATCTACGTGTTTGAATTACCTAGTGCTCAATTTGCTGCAAACACCCCTTGTGAAGGACAGCCAACTAATTTTATAGATCAATCAACGAGCGGTTCAGGAAACATTGTAACATGGGATTGGACATTTGGTGATGGTTCGCCGAATGATAATACACAAAACCCAAGTCATGTTTACGCTATGGCAGGTAATTATAACGTGACCTTATTAATTAGCGATGATATTGGCTGTCAGAGTATAGCCAGCCAAAATGTAACAATTTATCCTCAACCGAATGCTGCGTTCACTAATGACACGGTGTGTGGAGGCTCGCCAATAAGTTTCACAGACCAGAGTACGGTGACCAACGATATTATAGTTGATTGGCACTGGAACTTCAATGATGGTGGTACGCAGAATATTCAGCATCCAAACCACGTATTTAACACTAGTACTGACTCTTTCCCGGTTACGCTAGTGGTTACTACTAGCCTTGGATGTATGGATAGCGTTACACAAACTATATTCACACATCCAGTGGTAGACTTTGATTTTGCACCGCTCACCACAGCGGGATGTCCAGCATTAACGGTAGAATTTGAAGATCTATCGACAACTTCTAGTGGAGCGACTATAATTAATTGGTTGTGGGATTTTGATGATGGTACGTTTTCATTTGCCCAAAACCCAACACATGTATTTACAGATGAAGGAGATTACTACGTTGCACTGAGTGTAACTACGCTAGAAGGCTGTGTGTATTCGGATACTTTAACTTACCCAATTACAGTATTCCCTAAACCAATAGCAGGATTTAGTATGGACCAGTCGGAAGTTTCCATATTTGACCCAATAATTGAGTTTACGGACGCATCCATAGATGCTATAGATTGGGAGTGGGAATTCGGTGATAACACCTATAGTAATCTGACTAATCCGATACATGAGTATTCCGATACAGGATGGTTTACAATCACACAAATAGTGTATAATGCCTATGGATGCTCAGATACGGCAGAAGATTACGTACACGTTAGCCCGGAATTTGCCTTTTACGTGCCTAATGCTTTCACGCCTAACAATGATGGTGTTAATGATTTCTTTGTTGGAAAAGGGTTTGGATATATCGAGTATAACTTCCTGATTTTTGACCGTTGGGGAAATAAAATACTGGATACTAAAGATGATAACGTGTCATGGGACGGCACTTTCAATGGTAAAGAGGCACCGATGGATGTCTATGTTTGGAAAGTGGTCATTCTTGATGTGAATCGTGAGCAGCATGTATTGCGCGGACATGTAACCTTAGTTCGCTAAATTGCCCGCTTTGCATTACCTTTGCGCCGCATGCAAAATATTCGCGAGTTAAATAAAGACGAGTTATTATCGGCTCTAAGTGAACTGGGGGAAAAACCATTTAGAGCCAAGCAGGTCTATGAATGGATTTGGAAAAAGAACGTCTCTGGTTTTAGTGAGATGACGAATCTGTCCCAAAATTTGCGTGAAAAACTTGTACAGCATTTTACCATTGGACACATCAGTCTAGACGAAAAGCAGATTAGTAGTGATCGCACCATAAAATGTGCCTTTAAAACCCAAGATGATAAAGTAATTGAAGGTGTCCTTATTCCAACTTCAAAAAGAATGACGGCTTGTGTAAGTTCTCAAGTTGGATGTAGTTTAGCGTGTAAGTTCTGCGCAACTGGACGTCTAAAACGTATGCGCAATTTAGATGCTGCTGAGATCTATGATCAAGTGTTTACAATTAACGAGTTAAGTAAATCACATTACGATATTCCCCTATCGAACATTGTTTATATGGGCATGGGTGAGCCATTGCTGAATTACAAAAACGTGCTAAAATCAATTGAAATGGTTTGCTCAGATGAGGGCATGGGTATGTCACCTAAAAGGATAACTGTTTCTACTGCAGGTATCGCAAAAATGATAAAACAATTAGGTGACGATGGCGTGCGTTTTAACCTAGCATTATCCCTGCATGCCGCCAATGACGCAAAGCGCACAGAAATCATGGAGATAAATGACAGCAATAATCTGGCTGTACTGGCGGATGCATTAAAATATTTCCACGATAAAACGGGTAGTCGTGTGACCTACGAATACATCATATTTAAAGACTTTAACGACTCCATTCTTGACGCTAAAGAGCTTGCAGAATTCTGCAAACACGTTCCTTGTAAAGTCAATATCATTGAATACAACCCTATTGACGAGGGTGAATTTCAACAAGCTTCAGTAGCTAAAGTAGATGCATTCGCCAAATTCTTAGAGGAGAAAAACATCATTGTTAACGTAAGACGCAGCAGGGGTAAAGATATAGATGCGGCTTGTGGACAGCTTGCTAATAAGAACAAACTCGCAAGTTAATCAACAAGCGCTTTAATCTCTACATCCAAGCCACTAAATGGCTTATACTTCTCCCCCATTACTCCTTTAATTGTTGCCATCACAGGACATCCCTTATCTATCAGTCTACTTATTATTGGTGCCGACTTTCTTGAGATTGTACCAATTTTAAACCCTTTAAAAAACACCTCAACCGTATCCTTTTCAAATGGATTTGAATAATCTCTGCGGAGTGACAGTTTATCGCCAATTTTCATCATATGATAAACATATATCATATCGTAGCTAGTTAATCTATCAACACTTGTTAGCACCCCTAAATTGTGCTCTAGACCGCTATTAATAAGGTAATCTTTTTTGTCTAATTGTAATTCTCTCATATCTGTATGTTTATGCTGAGATTGCTCTAAGCTGGTTATTGTTTTTGTTTGAATTAATGATGATTGATTTACCGAACATTTTACGAATTGGCAGCTCTGCTATCCAGTCTACTTTTCTTACCATATCATCTACCAGAGACTCAACCTGAAGTGCAAAAAAGGCATCCTTGATAGAGTTTACCAGAAATTTCCATTGATAGAAATCTACTTCTAAGTTCTTCTTTTCAGAACCATTAACTGTGCACTCAAGTAAAAAACCATCATCGTGTCTTTCATATACAATTGTATCTATTTGTATTGAGTCTAATTGCTTTTTTAGTGTGCTGTCGAATAAGTTAATCGCTGTAATCATCGTCTTTTATATTAGTTTGACGATACAAAGATTATAAGTCACTACGTAATCTAGTTACGTTCTGCTATTTCTTCACAAAAAAGCTGATTTTATAAACAAAAACAGTCTTTCAGCTGTTAGTGAAGCATGGGAAATTACTTAATAATAGGTGCTTCAAGTGGTATTGGATATGCCATTGCTAAAAACCTACTTGAAAAAAGCCAACAGGTTTGGGGCACATATAACACAGGACAAATAAATGATTCGAGGATTCATCAATTTCACCTAGACGTTACGAATGAAACCCTAGATTTTTCTCCGGTCCCAGATCAACTAGATGGTTTAGCATACTGTCCAGGTGCAATTAACCTAAAACCGTTTCATCGTTTTAACACTAATGACTTTATCGAAGATTATAATCTTCAAGTAATAGGTGCGGTGAAGTGTCTCCAAGCATTGCGAGACAAGCTTAAAAATGGATCAAACCCGTCCGTGGTGTTATTCTCTACCGTGGCTGTGAAATCGGGATTTCCATTTCACTCTCTTGTGTCAAGTTCCAAAGGAGCCATTGAAGGACTATCAAGAAGCTTAGCAGCAGAATGGGCTCCTGACATCAGAGTCAATACAGTTGCACCCAGTTTAACCGATACTCCTCTGGCCCAGAAGCTTCTGAGCACTGAAAGCAAACGTGATGCTAATGCCGAGCGACATCCACTAAAAAAAATTGGTTCACCCGAAGACATTGCGGCAATGGCGACCTTTCTTTTACATGATGAATCCACATGGATAACCGGGCAAACCTTCCATGTAGATGGCGGTAAATCAAGCATTATTAGTGGGTAATGCACTTATCTGATAGAGACATAGACCGAATTATAGAAATGGCATGGGAAGACCGCACCCCTTTTGAGGCCATTGAGTATCAGTTTGACCTTTCTGAGGCGGAAGTGATATCTATTATGAGGAATTCGCTTAGACCGTCAAGCTTCAAGTTGTGGCGAAAAAGGGTGAATTCCGGCGTAAGTCAAAAGCACTTGAAGAAACGTAATGCAGATATTTCAAGATTCAAATGTTCCAGACAATCACATATTTCAGCCAATAAAATATCTAAGCGGTAATGCCATTTACTACAAACTATAGTGAAATAATAGATCGCGTCAATAATTTTAATCCATTGCCTTACGCTAATACACGAAATTATAGTGATGGCGCGGTTAGTCGACTTTCACCCTACATATCTAGAGGAGTAATTAGCACTATACATGTAGCTAGTTCACTGCTAAGGTCAGGTTATAAACCCGAGGAAATTGAAAAATTCATTCAAGAATTAGCATGGCGTGACTATTGGCAAATATGCTGGCAACACAAGAATGTGTTAGCACCTATCAAATCCGATTTCAATCAACACACTGAGCGCCAAATCCCCACTGCCATTGTTCAAGCAAATACAGGCATTCATAAGATAGATGAAGCCATTAATGAACTATACGAAACAGGATACATGCATAATCATATGCGAATGTATGTTGCCATGCTTGTCTGTAATATCGCCAATTGTGATTGGTTAACGGGTGCCAAGTGGATGTATTATCACCTACTCGATGGAGATCCCGCAAGCAATATGCTAAGCTGGCAATGGATTTGTGGTGCTAATTCGAATAAAAAATACTACGCAAACCAAGAGAATATTAATCGCTTCTTTAAGGATAATCAGACTGGAACATACTTGGATGTTTCCTACGATAAAATATCCAAAATTGAGGTGCCAAATGCACTTGCTGAAGTCAATTCCATATCACTTGTAACTGAGCGCCCTTCTTCAGACAAATTGCATATTAAGTTTCCTTCAACACTACTTTACACCCCCTTTAATCTAGATCCCGTTTGGCGATCAGATGAAGACCATAACAGAATCTTAATACTGGAAAATGACCTACTAAATACCTTCAGTTGCTCAAATATGGTAATCGATTTCATGCTTAGCTTGGGAAAAAACATAGATGGGTTACAATTATATGTGGGAAGCTTTGAGCAGTTATGTCAGTCCTTTCCAAAACAAAAATTTATATACAAAGAGCATCCTACTAACAACCACTTTAGAGGTATAATGGACCAACGAGAATGGTTGTTTGAACATCATAGGTATGCATCTTCATTCTTTAAGTTTTGGAACAAGGCAAAAAAAGAAATGAAGTCGTGGTAAAGGAATCCATAAATATTGTTTGGATAAAGCGTGATTTAAGAATACAAGATCATGAAGCGATATTGGCGGCAGAGCAAGCATCCTTGCCATATGTTTTGGTTTATATGTTTGAACCGAACCTTATATCTCATCAGGATTCCTCTTTACGGCATCTACAGTTCATCTATGGGAGCGCCTCTGAAATGCAAAAGAGACTCAGAAAACACAACAGGCGTATGTACATTACATATGTAAATGCGGCTGATTTCTTCCAATATGCAGTAACGAATTGGAAGTTGAACAAGGTATTCTCGTATCAGGAAAGTGGAATTGAACGTACATGGAAACGAGATAAAAAGGTAGTTCAAATATTAGAAGATAATGGAGTTGTCTGGCATCAATTTCAGCGCGATGGAATTGTAACAGGTATTAAAAATCGAGAAGGATGGGACAAGGCTTGGTACGTTCGAATGAAAGAACCGACAACACCAATTGCTTTCAAAGAAGGCTTTAATATTCAATGGGATAATATATTTAAGGTTCCTGCCAATCTGATAAAAAAGTGGCGTTCACTTCCAAACGATTTCCAAAAGCCAGGAGAGGACATGGCATGGAAGTACCTCAGGTCATTCGTTGAAGGCAGAGGTGCGCAATACCACTTAAAAATATCTAAGCCCACTGAAAGTAGAACAAGTTGCGGACGAATATCTCCGTACCTTGCGTGGGGTAATATCAGCATTAGGCAGGCTGTACAATTTATTTCCAATCACCCCAGTGCTACTGAGAATAAACGCGCTTACAATGGGATTCTCACTCGCCTTAAATGGCACTGTCATTTTATTCAAAAATTTGAAATGGAGTGCTCATACGAACATACATGCATTAATAGAGGGTATGAACTTCTTAAGCACGACAAAAATGACGCTTTCATAGAAGCATGGAAGAGTGGTAAAACAGGATATCCCATGATTGATGCTAATATGCGTTGCTTAATCCAAACTGGATGGATTAATTTCAGAATGCGCGCCATGTTAGTATCGTTTTTTTGTCATCATTTAGGCCAAAACTGGAAGGATGGCGTCTACCACCTAGCTCAGATGTTTTTGGACTATGAGCCCGGCATCCATTATCCGCAATTTCAAATGCAAGCAGGCACCACAGGCATAAATACAATCAGAATGTACAATCCTGTGAAACAAAGTCAGGATCATGACCCACATGGGGCATTTATTTTGAAGTGGGTGCCAGAGCTTTGCAACTTGCCACTAGAATTGATTCATGAGCCATGGAAAATAAGTCCCATGGAAGAAGTGCTTTATAATTTTAATCTTGGATTGGACTACCCAAGGCCTATCGTACCGCTGGAGGAAAGTGCTAAAAAAGCAAGAATTAAAATCTATAGTCATAAAAAACACCCTATGGTGAAAAAAGAAGCAAATCGAATAATACAAAAACACACCCGAGACATAAGAACCAATAGAAGCACCAAATCGTGATTAGACCGCAGAACAAAGGGAATAAATCATATCTGGACAAAAAAGTGTGCCCCATTTGTGGGCGCGAGTTTACTTGGAGGAAAAAATGGGCAAAAGAGTGGGCAAATGTTAAGTACTGCAGTAAGAAATGTAAAACTAACAGACAAACGGAATGAAAGCACTACTAATATTCCCACATCAGCTCGATTTAGATCATCCATCACTAAATGATTTTGATAAAGTCATCATAATTGAGGAATTCCTGTTCTTCAAACAATACAATTTCCATAAACAAAAAATAGCCTTTCATCGGGCCAGTATGAAGACCTTTGAACATAGTCTGGCCAACAAAGTAATTAGGTATGTTGAATCGACTTCTGAAGCATCTGATATTAGAGTCTTGATCTCAATGCTAGCTGAAGAGGGGTACACAGCATTGGGATACATCAATCCTATAGATAATTGGCTTGACACTCGCACAAAAAAAGCAGCAATTGAAGCACGTATAGAATTGATCGAGTATTCATCCACGCTATTTATCAATTCTAGTAAAGACCTTGAAGCATATTTTAGGTCTGATAAAAAGTCATTTCATCAAACCACATTTTACAAGAAGGAAAGAAAACGACTCAATATTTTAGTTGACTCAGACGGTAAACCTCAAGGAGACAAATGGACGTTCGATTCAGATAACAGAAAAAAATATCCTAAAGGCAAAATTCCCCCGAGCATTCATTTACCTGAATCAGACTTAAATTGGGATGAAGCTGTCAGTTATACCAATACAAACTTCAATGATAACCCTGGAAACTTAGCGGAGTTAATCTATCCTTACAATGTTGCACAAAGTCAGCAGTGGCTCAATCATTTTTTAGAACAAAGATTCGCTGAATTTGGGCCCTTCGAGGATGCAATAGTAAAAGAGTCCAGTTTCCTGCATCATAGTGTTTTAACACCAATGCTTAATGTTGGTTTGTTAAAACCATTTGAAATTGTAGAAAAGGCCATTGAATTTGCAAATAACAACAAGGTCCCACTTCAGAGTCTGGAGGGCTTCATACGACAAATTATTGGATGGCGTGAGTTCATGCGCGGCATGTATACATGCAAAGGTGCTGAAATGCGCACTACTAACTTCTGGGGATTCAGGCGCAAAATCCCGCAAAGCTTTTATAATGCGCAAACTGGAATTGCCCCCATAGATGATACCATCAAAAAAGTTCTAAACACGGGATATTGCCACCACATTGAAAGACTTATGGTATTGGGAAACTTCATGCTTTTATGTGAATTTGACCCTGATGAAGTATATCGGTGGTTTATGGAGCTATTTATAGATGCTTATGACTGGGTAATGGTGCCAAATGTGTACTCTATGAGTCAATTTGCCGATGGTGGGTTATTTGCAACAAAACCATATATTTCCTCAAGCAATTATTTGCGAAAGATGAGTAATTATAAGTCCGGTGACTGGGAGGAAATATGGGACGGCTTGTTTTGGCGTTTTATGCATAAACAGCGTTCATTTTTTGAGGGTAATCCACGTTTAGGAATGTTAACCAGACATCTAGAATCTATGGATGAAAACAAGCTAGAAAATCACGTTAATCTCGCTAATTCTTACCTATCCAGTCTAGAATAAATTTAATTACTAGAGTTAATAACTAGCGTGAGTATGACGATTTGAACACAATACTGAATGAGTTGTTGTTAATTTAATAATGTATCTCAATAACATTCGCTTGTTATGTTATGCATTAGTTACTAACTTTCACTAGCCATGAAAATAAACATCCCAGAATCAAAACATCCCCGAATCGTCATCATAGGTGCTGGTTTTGGGGGGATAAAACTCGCAAAAGCACTGAGAAAAACGGACTGCCAGGTGGTGCTGATTGACAAGAACAATTTTCACACGTTTCAACCATTATTGTACCAAGTTGCGACATCCGCATTGGAGGCGGAATCTATCTGCTATCCTGTTAGGAAGATATTTGAGGGTCAGAAAAACTTCTACTTCAGAAGGAAAACGGTTAAAAAGATTCATGCTGAGGAAAAATACATTGATTTGGGCAAGGATGTCACTTTAGAATACGATTACTTGGTAATTGCCACAGGTGCCAGAACCAACTTCTTCGGCAATGAAGGGCTTATAGTAAATGCCATGTCAATGAAAAACATCATTGAGGCCATTGATTTAAGGAGCTTGGTGTTACAGAATTTCGAAAAAGCCCTGACCTTAACGAATGAAAGAAAGCGTCAAGGTTTGATGAACTTTGTTATTGCTGGAGCTGGTCCTACAGGAGTGGAATTAGCTGGTGCGCTGGGCGAAATGAAGCAAAAGGTATTACCTAAAGATTACCCCGAACTAGATATATCCAAAATGAACATTTATCTAGTACAGTCAAGGGATCGCGTTTTACCCGCATTGTCTGAAAAATCATCGGCCCGTGCATTAAAATACCTTGAAAACCTAGGTGTAGAAGTGGTTCTTAATACCCGCGTGTTGGATTATCATGGTGATTATGTACAGACAAATACAGATCAAGATATGATTGCTAAAACACTTATTTGGACAGCCGGAGTTGAAGGTGCTCCAATAAGTGGATTAGGTGTTGACGCCATAAGCCGAGGAAACAGAATTCTGGTAGACGAATACAACAGAATAAAAGGTCATGAAAATATTTTTGCAATAGGTGATGTAGCAGCTATGGAAACCGAGGATACGCCCAGGGGTCATCCGATGGTAGCACCAGTTGCCGTGCAGCAAGGCGAACAATTGGCAAAAAACTTTAATCGGCTTCTAAAAAAACAGGAGCTACGCCCTTTTAAATATAAAGACAAAGGAGCCATGGCTACGGTTGGTAAAAATAAAGCCGTCGTTCAGATTGGCAAAAGAAATATTGGTGGCTTTGTTGCATGGTTCATTTGGATGCTTGTTCATTTGCTCGCACTCGTCGGATTTAGAAACAGATTAGTAGTCCTGATGAATTGGACTAGAAACTACTTTAATTCTGATAGAGGAATGCGTCTTATTATTACCCCGTTTGAATTATCCAAAGCCAAAAAGAAAAGGCGTGAGCAATATGGTGTAGGACTTGAACATCATGTCACAGAAGAGCTTGAAAAATAGATTGATCTAGTAGCATCAGGGTACAAAAATGCCCCTCTCAGTTGGAGGGGCAAAATCTCTAAATATTGTTTTGAGGTAAGTAAGCAATACTCAGAGATCTGGGTAATTCGCAATAACAAGGTCAGGAAAGTCCTTTCCTAACATTACATTCCGATAATATATTTTTGAAATATACTTTGGAACTCTTTCATGTTAGTACATAAAGTTCCAAAGTGGTTTCGAGCGATTGCTCTATAGGATGTTCACCTTGGGTTGTCTACTTAATATGACGTAAATATACAAAAAAAGGTTGCTTCTATGGATTACAACGTGCACAATCTTGTTCTCCTACTAGCTCACCCTCCTCATTTAAGGTGAAATTGCAACATGCTACAAACTTGGTTTTCAGTATTTCGCGTGCCCTTTGAATCCTAGATTTAGCACCTGAGAGAGATATACCTAAAATGTCTGCTACTTCTTGTTGTTTTTTGCCTTCCAAATCAGACATTTTTAAAGCTTCCCTGTATTTATCTGGTAGTTCATCAACAAAGGGGTGCAGACAACAAAACATCTCTTGTTTTCCGTAGAATCCCACATCCTGATCTTCAATATCTGGTGTTTCGTCCTGTTTATAGCCCTCTTTCTGCTTTTGTCTATAAAAGTCCGCTATTGTGTTCCGTGTAACCTGATAAATCCAAGATTGGAGTTTAGCGTCATCTTTAACACTCTCTTTCTTAAGATGGATTCTAACAAAAACTTCCTGTACAATGTCATCAATGTCTGCATCTACATCCACTCTCTTGCGCACAAAATTATGCACATTCTCATGAAACTTGTTCCAGACATTTGTGGTTGAATCCATTGTTAAATTATTATTTAAGATAAAAAAAAGTTCCGACATGAACAAGTCATATCGGAACTCTTATAAGTCCTGTCTGTATTATGCACAGCATGAATCATTACAATTCGTGCAATCGCATTTTTCGCAAGTGCAAGAGCTATCACACTTACCATTGCAGTCACATTGGGTACATTGACAGTTTTCACATGTGCAAGTCCCGTCTTTCATTAATTTATCTTGATCTTTCATCTTGTAATATTTATGATTACTATTTTTGTTGATTCTACCTATGTAGACGCAGAAAGGTCAAAAAAGACGCAAAAAAACTTTATGACAATAGGATATAATAAGATTTGGGGTTATCTATTCGTGATTTTAAGCTTAGTAGCCATTGCAATTTTTGGCCTGGGAATGTACATGGATGTAAATGTTCCTATTTTAAACTTTGTGCCAGCAGTAATTTGCCTTATCATGGGTGTGCTATATCTTCAAAACGACTATTTTGAAATACGGGGACAGCAATTCATACATTATTCATTATTTGGCACCGTTCACAAAACCTATGGATTCAAGTCCTTATCAGATTTCTATTTAGATGGTAAAAAACTCTACCTAAACTCAGATGGAAACAAGGAACGCGTTAGAATTTCAGTATCCATGTGTGATAAAAATGATTGGAATTATTTTCTCAAAAGAGTAGAACAATCTGATTCTGGTCATGGATTGGAAGACTAATTGAACTCTTATCTGGATTACTCTATTTAAATCGTATATTTGGCTAAGACTAACTGCAACTATATTGATTTTCAAGTATATCATATCATTTTCATTTCTAACTGCATTGATTATTCAGTTTTCGGCAGGAAGCTTAATCACGTGTATTGACTTTGAGATTGGTGAGGATATTTCCAATGTGCTTTCTAATGCCGAGGAAGAAGAAGAAACTAAACACAATCAGAAGAGCGAGCACGACGACACAAATGCTATTATTAGTCAGAATAATCTTACATCAGTAACAATTGAGAGCCACCAAGACTTGCCTTATCAATTGGTAGATACTGAGCCCCCCTATACCCCTCCGGAGGCGTGATAAATTGAATCATCTAACGCATTTGAAGGATGCGATACATTTCATTTATCACAAAATATCAGTATGAAATCAAATAATAAGAAAGGTTTTTTCAACTGGGGCAGCGATTTAAAAAGAGATATTCCAGCTGCATTGGTTGTATTTTTAGTGGCCTTGCCACTTTGTTTAGGAATTGCACTAGCTTCTGGTGCACCACCATTATCAGGTATTATAGCAGGAATTGCTGGAGGTATTGTTGTTACGTTTTTTAGTAACAGCGCACTTGGCGTTAGCGGTCCCGCAGCAGGATTAGTAACTATTGTTGCTGGAGCTATTACCTACTTTCAAGGATTTGCAGGTGAAGAGGGTGGTTTTGAGTTGTTCCTAGTTGCTGTAGTTCTTGCAGGGGTAATTCAAGTAATACTTGGGCTCGTTAAACTAGGTAATATGGTCGGCTTTTTCCCAGGTGCTGTAATTAATGGTATGCTAGCTGGAATTGGACTGATTATTACTTTAAAACAAATTCCCCATGCCTTCGGATATGACAAAGATTACGAAGGCGATATAGATTTTGATCAAGCAGACGGTAAAAACACCTTTACAGAGATTTTCGACATGCATGACGCGATCACACAATCTCCGACATTGGTTTTCATATTTGGCTTGCTAATAACCCTTCTATGGTCAAGAAAATTTATGCAAAAACAGAGTTTTACAAAGATTATTTCTGCTCCACTAATGATTGTTGTTCTTGGTGCCGTGTTTGTTGCCGCTGTCGAGGGAACTTCTATGGCTGTTAGTTCATCACACCTAGTAACTTTACCAGAAATATCTGGTTTAGGAGATGTATTCTATATGTTCCCAAATTTTGATGCATTACAGGACTCTAAGGTTTATACTGCCGCCATTACACTTGCTGTTGTGGCCAGTTTAGAAACCTTACTTTGTTTAGACGCTGCTGATAGATTAGACCCTGAAATGAGGAGAAGTAACCCAAACCAAGAACTACTTGCACAAGGTGCCGGCAATCTTGTAAGTGGATTTTTAGGTGGTTTACCCGTTACTCAGGTGATTGTACGTAGCTCTGCCAATGCTCAAAATGGTGCCAAATCAAAATTGTCAGCTTTCTTGCATGGGTGGCTGTTATTATTGAGTGTTTTATTAATCCCGTCGCTAATGAATTATATTCCACTGGCTTCTCTGGCGGCTGTATTAATTGTAATTGGTATGAAACTATCAAAACCTAGCCTTTATCGCGATTATTGGCAGCGTGGATGGATGCAGTTTGTGCCTTTCATCGCTACCATCGGAGGAATTCTTTTTTCTGACCTCTTAACGGGCATTGGAATTGGTTTTGCAATTGCCTTACTAATAACAATATTTTTAAATGAGGTTAAATCTTTTGGTCATTTAATAGCCATGATTAGGGGTGGTAAGCTAGAAAAGAGGGAAGACAAACATGGTAGAGTCGAAGATGTAATTGTCTTGTCAGAAAGGATTTCATTTATAAGTAAAGCTGGGCTTAGAAGTCTCGTTCAAAAAATAGATGGCGATCGAGTGATGATTGATTTTGAAAATGTGATCCATATCGACAATGATGGCCAAGAAGTAGTAGGAGAAATTGAATACCAACTTGAACAACAAGGAAAGCATGTGCATAAGCATGGAGGCGCCTTAATCAAGTAAACATACAATCTGTATCAAAACAAAAAGAGCGGGCAATGCCCGCTCTTTTATCTTAAACTATAAACTTATCTTATTTAGCTTTTACTAGCTGAAGTTGTAAAGCATCTACCACAGTCAATTGCTTTAAATAAGCACCAATCATTCCAGACTGCATTAACTTCTTTGCTAATTCTTTTGCTTCTCTATATTGTTTCTTTATTTCGTTCATGACGTATGTTTTTTAGTGTTCTATTTTCTCATAATCAAATGCTGTGCCAAAAATAATTTAAGACATGTATTCGTGTGTCTTAAAAAATGTTAATCTGCCACCCTGTGCTTCTTAAGACGTTTTGCCGAACGAAATATTGTAAAACAAAAAAAGGGAGCTCCTAGCTCCCTTTAAAATGTTCTTGCTTGTCTAAATTCTAGTGAGCATCTACCCACTCATTCTTTTCCCAAACTTTTAGATATACTCTGCTTAAATCAAGGTACTGAAGTGCATTTGGCGCATAATTTCTAACATACGAATAGTATAACTTATAATCTTCAGCATACCATAAAACCATTATTGGTGGATCCATTAACATGGTTTTTTCTGCATTAAAGAAGTTATCATAACGCGATTCCTTGTCTGTTGATTTAAGCGCAGCTTCAAAGTACTTATCAAAGGTTGCATTCTTATATCTGGTTGTATTTGGATGCGATGGTTCGTCAAGACTAGCTGGCACGTTTTTACCATAGAAATTCGTTAAGAATGTTTCTGGGTCTGGATAATCAGCTACCCACGCACCTCTAAACATGTCTGCCTTGCCGTACTTAGCATCTTCCAACTTTTGTTTGAATGGCACAACCGCCAAGTTTACTTCCACTCCTAAAACTGATCTTAGCTGCTTAGTAACCTCTTTTGCAACTTTATTGTGCATGTTACCACCGCTATTAATCACCAATTCAAGTGTAGGAAATCCTTCTCCATTTGGATATCCAGCTTCCGCCATTAATTCCTTAGCCAACTCTGGATTATACTCATAACCGTAATTAGCTATACTATCAAATGGGTAATCCTTTAAGATCTTCACTGGAGGTGTAATTCCGTAATTACCGCTCATGTGAGCCTGGTTGTATAGAACGTTTTCGATTATCTTATTTCGATCAACCGCATAGTTAAACGCCTTTCTAACTCTTGCATCCTTAAAATGTTTTCTTGTCATATTAAACTCATAATACTGACAAGCTAATTCAGGTTCAAACTGAGAAATTTTCACTGGTGGAGCACCTTCGTACTCGTCAATTTTCTCTTGGATGATCTCGGCAGCACTTTCTGCAGGTAAACCATTTAATACGTGTAACTGTCCATTCTCGAACATTTCAACCTGCTCGGACTTATTATCGATAAAATGGAAAACCACAGTATCCATGTACGGTAATTGATTGCCATCAGCATCTTTACCGTAATAATTTTCATTTCTCGCCATTACAACACCATCAGCTGTTTCTGATACATATTTAAATGGTCCAGATCCAACCTTTATCTCACTTCCATATTTTTCGTATGCCTCTTTAGCAATTACCGCTGTTGGCGTTAGTGCCAATTTGTAGATAAAGCTTGTGTGGGCTGCATTAAGTTTCAGCTTTAGTGTGTAGTCATCAATTACTTCAACACCAGAAATGTTATCTGCCTGTCCACTATTATAGGCTGCAGCACCTTCTAGAGTACTTAAGTAAGTATTTTCAAAATTTGATTTAGCCATTGTGTTATCTCCAGAACACATTAACTCAATTGAGTACTTTACATCATTAGCGGTTAGCTCTCTTCCTTTTCCGCCTTCAAAACAGTCATTGTCGTGGAATTTCACGCCTTTACGAATCTTAAATGTAAACTCTGTTCCATCAGCACTTAGCTCATAGCTTTCTGCCACAGCAGGCTCAAGTTCTAATGTAGACGGATTATACTTAACTAGCCCCTCATAAATTTGATTGGCCATTTTAGATGAATTTAAATCTTCAATCGCTTGAGGAAACAAAGTGGTGTATGGTTCTTCTTCAGCAAGGTGAAAAGTTCCTCCTAAGGATACGTTGCCATTTCCTTCACGCAAGCCATCCAAACCAGCAGATGAATGAGATGATTTTTTATCATCAGACTTGCTTTCACCTCCATCTTTCTTTCCTTCTGTATCACTTGATGATTTATCACCACAACCAGCCAGAGCCAGTCCTAGCAGTGAAACAAACAATAATTTCTTCATATTCAATTCGTTAGTTTAGCCTGCAATTAATCTGCAAAATGCCTATGATTTGCGCAAACCATGCAAGAATAGTACGAAAATAATAATAATCCAAACATTGCCCAAGCATAATTGGATTAGTCTTTCATTTTTTGACTTTTATCGATAAAATCCATCAAATAATGTGTTAAAAATTATTTGAATTTGCTTTGATAATTACAAAATTGATTATAATATTGCGCTCAAGTCTAAAAAGACGAAAGCTGTTATTGGCATGAGAAAATTACTACTTATATGCGTTATTGCACTAGTTTCTAATGAGATAGATGCTCAAAAGAGGTTGGTGTTGGAGGGTCACTACCAAGGGAAAAACATTTTCGTTCAGAATCCATTTAACGGAGATGGCGGGGTTGGTTTCTGTACTGAGAAGGTGACAGTTAATGATAAAGTTACCTCTGATGAGATTAGTTCAAGTGCTTATGAAATTGATTTTACCAAGCATGGATTAAAGATGGGTGACCCTGTTACTGTTGTTATTGAGCATGGAAGCGAGTGTACACCAAAAGTATTGAACAAAGAAGTTCTTAAGCCTACGTCTACTTGCAAGTACACATCTGTTGAAATTGATGGTGAAGGAAACGTTAAGTGGACAACAACAGGTGAAACTGGTAAGTTACCATTCATTGTTGAAATGTACAACTGGAACAAATGGATTCCAATTGGTGAAGTTGATGGTGAAGGAACTCCAGAACAACACGAATATGGTTTTAAAGTAAATATGCACAGTGGTTCTGTTAAAGTGCGTGTTAAGCAAATTGACCACACGAAAAGAGCTAACTCGTCTCAGCCAAAATCAATCTCATCAACTGTTCCTGAGGTTACCTTTGAACCTAAGAAGGTGAATAAAGAGATTAAGTTTTCTGCCAAGACTAGATATGAAATTTTTGATGCCTACGGAAACCCCGTTAAAAAAGGAGCTGGTGAATCAGTTGACTGTTCAGGTTTAACTAAAGGTATATACTACTTAAATTACGATAACAAGAGTGAGAAATTCTTGAAGAAGTAATTTAGTAGTTAAACAAAATTCAAACCCTGACCTTATCGTCAGGGTTTTTTTTAATCCAAAAAAATGAAGAAATTAGAACATATTGGTATTGCAGTAAAGAATCTTGACGATAGTACTGCACTTTTTGAAAGCCTTCTTAACACTAAAGCTTATAAAACTGAGGCGGTCGAAAGCGAAGGTGTCAGCACACGTTTTTTTCAGGTGGGCGAGACTAAAATTGAACTATTAGAAGCCACCAATAGTGACAGTGCAATTGCAAGGTTCATCGAGAAAAAAGGAGAAGGTATTCACCACCTTGCTTTTGAAGTGGAAGATATCGATCTTGAAATAAAACGTTTACAAGACGAAGGCTTCACACTCATTCACACCAGCCCAAAAGACGGTGCAGACAATAAACGAATTGCTTTCTTGCATCCAAAAAGCACTAATGGCGTGTTAGTAGAAATCTGTCAGGAGAAAAGCTGAATTATATCCGACTCAGCCGTATTCAAATGAATCGCCTGTAGACCAGCTTCTTTTGCGCCTTGTACATGCTGAATTGAATCGTCAATAAACAATGTTTTTGATGGCTCTAAGTCATTTTGTGAGCATACATACATAAATGCGCCCGCATCAGGTTTGCGTTGTCCAATTGTGCTAGAATAATAGTAGTTCTGAAACACAGTTATAAACCTATCAAACAAGCCTTGTGACTTCATGTCCGTCTCAAATTGCTTCACATGAATTTCGTTGGTATTGCTTAGAAGATATAGGGGTCTTGATTTAGAAAGCTCCTCTAGAAACTCAATCCTTTCAACTGGCATATCTAAAAGCATTGCATTCCATGCATTGTCTATGTCCTCATCTGACAAAGCCACACCAGAAATTGATCGCAGCTCATCTCTAAACTGATCCGCAGACATGCGACCTGTTTCAAAATCATCAAACAAATTAGATTGTTTGGCCTGCGAGTAGAGTTCATCAAAATTGGTCAGCCCAAGGTCTATAAAGGCTTGACTGGTTTTATTGTAATCAATGTTAAGGATAACACCGCCAAGGTCAAATATAATGGCAGACACACGTTCTAAATTCATACTAAAGTTTAAAATAAACTTGCAAAATAACGCTTCAAAAGATACATTTGCAATCCTTTTAGGATTATATCTTAATAATCCGGGCCTATAGCTCAGCTGGTTAGAGCACTTGACTCATAATCAAGGGGTCCCTGGTTCGAGCCCAGGTGGGCCCACAAGTAAACACAAGGCTTTCAGACTTTAATTAGTTTGGAAGCCTTTTTTATTTGCAAATTATTTGCACGGTTCAAGCCTGATAATGACTAACATCTTTGCCGTTGAATCTAATATAGCATGGGCGGTATGTAATCCCATGGCGACGATTTAAGGAGATGTCGTGTATCCAATAGAGAATTTAATATTTTACTATTTATATTCACTCAATCAAACCAACCTTTTAATAACTGACAATCAACAGTTTCTTATTATTTACTAAATTGAAGGTGTGAGATTAATTCTAACCATAGTTATTACAGCTGCAACCTTGATTTCAAGCGGCCAAAATATATATTTTGAAAATCGATTTGATAACCATCCTGATTCCACCACAGCTGATTTGTGTATGGGGTCCTTTGCCCTAGATACTGGCGGGTATATTTTATGTGGAGCTTTTGAATACTTCTTCTCAAATGAGAGGTATGGTTCAATAGCTCGCGTTGATAAGGACGGCAATGTTATTCAAAAGAGCTATTTTGGATGGATTGACAAAAGCGTTGAAATATATAAGATACATGAAACTTCTTCTGGCGAATATATTGCCCTTGGTAATTATGCTGATTATAATTCAAGTAATGGCATCAGCTTAATAATCGCTTCTATAGATCCAGTAACATTAGATACAAACTGGACCAAAATAATTAATTCTGATAGCGATACCACTTTATTCTACGGATACTCTGATGTAAGAAATGATAGTTTATTTGTTACAGGCACAACATACGTCTGGGATAGTATGGGAGGTGCAGTGGAGATTGATGCTTTCCTGTCAATTTTCGATCTCAACGCTAATGAAATTTTTAGAGAAATATGGGGAGTTCAAAATGAACACGAATATTTTGGAGCTTTTGTTTTTACCGACGATCACGGTTTAGCTATTACGGCTGATGCAACGGGATATAGTACATACCGTCGAAACGTAATTGTTAAAATGGATGAAACCTTTAACATTGAATGGATTAGACTTGAAGGCTCGCCAAATTACATAGGGAAAGGAGGAGGGATTCTTAATACCGCTGATGGCAATATTATTATATGCTACGATGAAGTTATATACCCTGTGCAGTCCACCGTTCCTGACAGAAGAACACGGGTTAAGAAGTTAACTTATAACAATAATGTCGTCTGGTCTACATTGTTATATCCATTGGCAGCCTATATTAGTTCTGGCTGGATGATTGAAGATTCAGATTCTAATATTCTTATTTCATGGCAGCTATATGAAAACCACTTTGCCAAACTAAGCAGTGCTGGAGAGTTAATATGGGAAAGATCGTTAGAGGTAGGTGATGGTTCTCACATGTCCACTAACTTGGTACACGGAAACGATGAAGGCTATTTATTGACTGGATTTTACAGCGCTCCACCGGGAACCGCCACACAATTTGATAACCAAGACACCTACCTAATTAAAACAAACTGTATGGGCTTCTCATCCCCCCCAATAGCAGACGCTATATCCTCCACTGGGGATAACTTTGAAGTAGTAATTGATAATAATAGTCAATATTATGATTATGCCATCTGGAATTGGGGAGATGGCACTATAGACACTACCTACAATAATGAAGACAGATGGGGGTATACTCCAGATACCTTAGTAAGTCATGTATATGGCACCCAGGGGGTCTATAATGTGACACTAATAGTTGGTGCATGTGGTGATGAAGATACAGTTCAAGTTATAGCAAATGCAGCAATAAGCTCAACGGAATCGATAGAGAAAGGCTTAGTCAAGGTCTACCCTAATCCTGCGTCCAATTTTCTTACAGTAGAAAATTTACAGAGATTTGGAAGTGCTAAATTTGTGCTTTATAACTCGCTTGGGAAGGAGGTTTTGCGTTCTGATATTGGAAATAACAAAATCAAACGAATCCAATTAGAAAACTTAAATAATGGACTCTATCTATATAGGATCGTGGGCAATGATAAGGCTCAATCAGGAAGCCTAATTATTACAAGATAGGCCAAGCTGGCCCCTCATTATCAACGGATAAATGTGAGCAAGGAATAAATGAAGTATTTGAAGGGTATTTTACTTGTAAACACACTAATTCCATGGCAGAATTCAATAACAATGATGACTCAAGGATTAGCCTTCTTTTCAATCTTCGTAGTTTGTTTAGCAATACTGCCCTTGAACATAATATATTTTACTTGTCCCTTTGATAGCTATCAGTCAATTATTATTGTTTTTCCATGGGTTGCACTGCTTCTATATGCTATTTTTCTCTCTGTGTTCAATAATTCCGAATTTCGAGAAGATTTAACCTCAACATTTGAGAAAGGTATAGCAGTAAGAAGAAAATACTATTTTTATGGAGCAATCGCATTCATATTAATCTTTATATCAATTATATCTACACTTTGGATAGTTGATACTGATTTCAATATATAATTTGCTACACCCCCGCTAGCCTAATCTTGTAGCATGAGCGCTTATTAGCCATGTTCTCGACATGCTAACTATTTGATATATAATGTATATTGTGGTACATTTATTCAGATGAGCGTTAGCAATCGGTTTAATACCCACAAGATAGAAATTCATGATAGCTATTGGAGAATAACTTGCATCATGCTCATTATCTTCTCAAACATTCATTGTATTAAGGGTCAAATTTCATTGAAAGAGTCTCCAAGAAGCACCATTTCACTTGATTTTTATGGGGTGTCATCCACACACTTAATTCATGAAAAATTCCGAGACGACTATAGCTACAAACTAAATGGATTTGGTGGAGGAACAAAAATCACATTTGAACGGTCTATTAGCAAGCAGACGTTTATTTCATTGGGGTTTGCGTTGTCACGAATGAATTGGATATCACAAAGGCCAAACCTAATTGCTCCAGACACCAATTACACTAATGGGTATGCCAGGACGCGCTTACTTATTTATTCTCCAGAGTTATTGCTTATACGAGAGCTAGTTACCAAATCTGTAAATCATACATTCGGTTTGGGTATGGGAGTAAGGTTTTTAAGAGGGGAAAACTCATCGGAATTTAATTCGGAAGGTGAGTTTGTCGTAAATGACGATAACGAGATTTACGAGAGAGTTTCTGGTGTAATATTTAATTATGGCATAGAGCCACATTTTAAATCTAGACTTAGACTCAAGCTCTATATGCAAAAATCTTTTTATAGGTCAATGTGGTCATTTCTATATCCATACGAAAAGTCTCATTCGTTTTTTCAAGTAGGCATTTCGATTGGATATAAAATAAAAATCGTAAATGGGGGTAATAAAGTCATTGATGCTTAACAGATTTACAAGGCGTAAATTTTAATGTTTAGCCCTTTTCTGTGCATAATTATAGTGTATTCTAACGGGTTTTTCCAAGCTAGCAACGGCCCACGCTAGACTAATCTTAAAGCATGAGCGATTATTAGCACTATTGAATTACTACCACGTTAGCATGAATTACAATCTCACGGCTATCACAGATCACGAACTTATTTTTATTGATATTATTTAGTTACATTTATACCCTATTATATTGATTTTGTAACTTTTTAGTTACATCTAATTAACATTTCTATGTAACTATTCGTTACCACTTTTCGTACTAAATGGTATATTTGCTATCATATAGTTACATCATGTATTTATTAGAAAAACTTGACGGTGAGGTACTGGAGGAAATAGGAGAAAAACTACGAACTCTCAGAAAGCACAAAAAATATAGCCAGGCACATCTAGCCGATAGAATTGGTGTAAGCAGGAAACACATCAGTGATATAGAAGCAGGAAGAGGAACTAGCTTATTAATATTTGTAAAGCTTTTAAAGGAATTCAACAAGTCTGAAAAGCTATTAGAGATTCTTTCTAGCTCGTCTATCTCTCCAAAAGAAAAATATGAAAGGGAGCATAAATGAGTTCGGCCAAAATAACCATATGGGACACAGTTGTTGGTTACATTGCCTGGGATGATCAACAAAACACAGCGATATTTGAACCTGCAGCAGAATATCTTGATTCGCCCATTAATATTGCTCCAATAATACACCCCAATAAAAAAGATCTTCTTTTTGGAAATGACTTTAATGAGAAGTTCGCCGGGATGATTCCAACATTTAACGATTCTCTTCCAGATTCATTCGGAAATATTGTGTTCAAAGAATGGTTAGAGCAGATGGATATGGATCAGTCCAAGATGAACCCTGTAGAAAGGTTGCTCTATGTTGGGAAAAGAGGCATAGGTGCGCTAGAGTATCATGAGGATAAAGAAATTCCAAACATTACACACAATCTTGATTTAGGCGAACTATCTCAAATATCAGACAAGATTATAAAAAGAAAGTATGCACAGGAAGACTATATGCATAACCCAGAAGCTCTGAAAAATATTCTAAACATTGGTTCTTCTGTCGGTGGAGCACAAGCCAAAATTCTGGTCGCCATAACCAGAGAGTCAAAAAAAGAAAACGAAAAGCTTTTAGCTGGAGATGTCATCCACCATATCCCAGTTGACTACTACGTAGTAAAGTTAGAACATGACCCTAAAGACATTTGGTATAAAGAGAAGAACTTAGTTGAATATGTTTACAATGAAATTGCCAGAGATATCGGGATAAACGTTGCAGACTCGCGATTAATATTGGAGGGAGGAAGAGCTCATTTTGCAAGCAAACGATTTGATAGGGTAGAAAACAAAAAAATTCACCAACAAACGGTAAGTGCTCTAGCAGGGTTTTTCGGAAAGAACACGGAATTTGCCTACGAAAACATCTTTAAAATTATAGAATACCTCAACCTTCCGCATAATGACAAAGAGCAGCTATATATGCAAATGGTATTCAATGTAGCGGCTTCAAATAGAGACGATCATACCAAGAATTTTTCTTTCTTAATGGATGGTAATGGTAAATGGTCTTTGTCTCCGGCCTATGATTTGACATTTCCTTTTGACCCCTACCAAAGCTTTGCCGTTCCGCATCAGATATCCATTAATCAAAAAGTAAAAGATATCACACGAGACGACCTTAAGTCGGTTGCTAAGAAGGTTGGTATTATAAATTTTAATGAAATAATAGACAATGTAATTGAGCATGTATTGACCTTCCCAAAAAGGATTAAAGAGTATGATTTAAACAAGAAGACTGTTGAATTAATAATGCGTGATATTCAGAAGAATATTGACAACATGCGATAGAGATAACTAGTCCTCAACTAATCAAGCTTTATAAACCTTTC
This sequence comes from Flavobacteriales bacterium, assembly GCA_964230215.1. Classification (GTDB taxonomy): domain Bacteria; phylum Bacteroidota; class Bacteroidia; order Flavobacteriales_D; family JAUILH01; genus JAUILH01. The sequence goes on along the minus strand of CAXRGQ010000007.1, from coordinate 829,927 downwards.
ATGCAATACAGAACCACCTTCATCATGCAACACAATAGTGTATAGCCCACTTTTCCATTCTGAGGTATTCAATGTTATATTTTCTAAAACATTTGAATAAAAAACAAGCTGCCCAGATACATTATACACCTGCAGCAGCCCTTGCTTACCAATTCCCACATTTATGTTCAAATGGTCATGAGTAGGATTTGGATATACCCTCAATTTATTAGCCTTCTTGTCTGATACATCCAGATGAATGGAACATTGATCAATCGTGAATAGCTCTTGCAGAGTGTCAATAGTAAAGGAGTACGGATGTACCTGCAATGGAATTGATTCCATGATGGGGTTTATTGTATGATAGGTGTAAGACAGGGGTACGGTATAACTCTGTGAAATTGAGTCACGACAAAACATTAATGAATCATTACTTTCCATAATAAAGCCATTTACACTTGTTTGGTCGGTACTAGGTGTAATAAGCATGCCCGTTAAATGCATTTTTTTATTCGCAATCTTGAAATTGTTTATGCTTTCGATTGGGTCTGGGTCGTGCTTATCATAAAAGATACTTATAGTGCTTAAGTTGGTTCCATCCAACGTGTCCAATAAGTGTATATAATTAACACATTCTGGAATAATAACATATTCATTGTAAAGGATAATCTTTGCACAATGATGCCCAGATCCCAAGCCAGAAGACCACATGACATTACCTGATGCGTTTAGTTTTGTAACACTATAAGTGAAATTACTACCCACAGTTCCTCCAAGGACATATATGCTGCTTTTGCTATTACTCTGGACAATTGACAAAGGATAATGATTTTCACTAAACTCAATTCGTCTACTCCAATCAATGATGTTGCCAGATGTTTTACACAAAACCAAGTCGCGATTAGCTCCAATCTCCCCACAAAATAGTCGCTCACCTGACAGATGAGATAGGGATGAAAAGTTGTCATATTGAAAATAGGATGTGTCGCTAAAGCGCAGTGCAAATGTGTCCGTTACCAGACCATGACTATTAAATTCTAAATAAGTAGCTATAGAATCTGTATGATTTAATGGAATATGGTACAATGAATCATTAACCTCTTGAATATCTATATGTTCGTAAAACGTCTTTCCGAAAGAATATTTATTTGCCCATATATTGTTGCCCCACCTGTCCCATTTAGATATTAAAACTGCATCATACGCCCAAACACCAATACCAAAGTCTGCTTGGACAGTCGAATTCATTGCAACCAATGCACAAGAATCCTTGGTCCATATGACATCAACAGATCGCTCGCATGGTTTTGATAAAAATCCTACAGAGTGCAGGTCAATACTTTTTTGCCATTGTATCAAGCCATTGGAATCAATAAGCGCAATGTAATTGTTAAAAAATGTCTCTTGACCTGTTGGGTAACATCCAGTAGCCCTTCCAACAACAAATGTTCCCACACCTTCTAACTTGTCAGATGAACTAGCAATTACATTACAGCTTGGGTGGTCAATTCTAATGAATTTTTGCCCCCATGACGGTGACATAAAGAGGTAAAATAAAAACAACAGAAATAAAGACTTCATGTATATAAATATAAACAAATCTCGTCGTCGCGATGAAATTACTTCCGAATGGCTTAATACAAATAGCGAAAGGTAGCTTGGCTTGATTAAAGTTGTTAGAACTCAACTCAAAACACTCCCGAGAGTTTTTTTCAATCAACGAAATTTAAACGTAGTTAATCAACTCGTGGTAATAACCAACACAAAACCACCAAAAAAGGGGCTAGCAAGCCAACCCCTTTCTAAACATCATATGTCATTTGGCTGTTTAACTACTCAGCCTTAGTAATAGTCATAACCGCGTTATTCATTGCAGGAATTACTTGTTGTGTTTTCACCACTTCATTGTTTTCTTTGTTAACCCAAATCTCAGACTTGTCTGCTTCATTATTGTAGTCAACAATTAAGAGCTTTTTACAATCAACACCATCCAATGACTCTTCTCCTTCCGCCGTTAGCTGAATAGTTTTAGCTTTCATCTTATTAAAGTCGATAGCCGTTGCCACTATGCCTTCTGCCGGAATATCCATTAGTGCTACTACGTTCTCAAAACCAGGTGCCATATCAAGTAATACGCCTTCAATATCGATATCCGTTACTTTATCACCCATAGTAATGGATACTTTATCTGCAGAATACTCAACCGTGATTTCTTGTCCGCCTTGAATCATTTTTCTTGACACTGGACGATACGTGCTATTGTAATTAACTTCATCCATCATCTCTCCCATTGGCCCTGATGTCTTGTCTTGTACTTTCCAGCCATCACCTTCTTGAGAAATAGTTCTGTTGGTTGTCATTGAGATGTTCTGTCCTTGAACTGAAATATCCATAGTCAACTCTTCCTTAGCAGCCTTTAAACTTCCGTTTACTTCCGGTAATTCAGAGCTGAATTCTACATCTCCTTTCTCTGAATATTCAACCGTATTAACGTCAACTGTTATCTCTTCAAGTCTTTTCGCTACATCTTCTGGCATGTCTTCTTGATACCTTCCACCTAGAATTGGAGCAAGGAACCTTTCAATCTCAGCAAACATAGCCATATTATTAATCGGCTTTCTAAAACCATGACCTTCGTCTTCTGCTAATAAATAAGACACTTCATGTCCTTTCTCTCTCAAAGCAACTACAATCTGATCTGCTTCTGCTTTTTTAACTCGTGGGTCGTTAGCTCCCTGAACCACCAATAGCGGTTTAGTAATCTTATCTGCACTAAACAATGGACTCGCTTCCTTGATGCGCTTTTTCCCTTCTTCGGTGTTTGGATCACCTACCATTCCGTACAAAAATGCTCTTCCTGCTTCCCAATATGCCGGAACACTTTCTAATAAAGTAAAGATGTTTGATGGGCCAACTATGTCAACACCACAAGCATAAACATCTGGGGTAAATGCAAGTCCAGCGAGCGTAGCATATCCACCATAACTTCCTCCCATGATTGCAACCTTATCTTCATTCGCAATACCTTCTTCAATCAGATATTTAACACCCCAAGTGATATCGTCCTGCATTAATTTACCCCATTGTAAATCTCCAGCATTCATGAATTTTTTACCGTAACCACCACTCGCTCTAAAGTTTGGCTGTAGCACAGCATACCCACGATTAGCCAGGAACTGTACAAATGCATTATATCCCCAATAATCTCTAGGTCCTTTAGGTCCACCATGCACAAGGATTACCGTTGGAAGGTTCTTAGCGTCAACCCCAATAGGCAAAGTAAGGTATGCCGGAATCTCTAAACCATCACTACTCTTATATCTCACAGGCTTCATCTCTGCCAAGTGCTCTTCAACCTTTTTAAGGTCTGGTCGTGGTGTATATTGATGAATTAGCTCTTTAGTTTCAACATCATAGAACCATGATTCAGACGCATATTTATCGCCAGAAACGCTTACTAAGAATTTGCTGTAATCAGCTGTAGAGCTGGAAAACCCAATTTCACGACCTGGAAATTCTTTTACAAGATGCTCGTAAATAGCTTTTCTTTTCTCGTCTTTCCAATAATATCTTGTTTTATCGTCAGTGTAAGCCGTTAAGACCATCTTTCTTGTATTGCGGTCTAAAACAAGTGCGCTCATGTCTACTTTACCTTCCGGGTCACTTTCAATTAACTCCATTTTCTTTGTAATGGGGTCCATCAAGTATAATGTCAACAAATCCAAATCACCCTTATTTGTCATCAGGTAAAACTTGGAATTATCCTCGTTCCAATTAACTGCTGAGGCCTGCTCATTCACATTGGTTTCATAGATAGGTGTTAACTCATCGTTTTGAATGTGATACATGATAGTGTTACCCTGCTCATCCGTCTTGTACAACAAACGTAAGTTGTCGTCCCAATCAAAACCGTAGCTCGTGATGCGGTCTGTATTTTCATACATTTTCTCCAACTTACCAGTCGAAATTGTTAGTTTGTATAAATCATGCCACGCCTTGTCTCTATCATTAATCGACACCATTAACATATCAGGGTTATTCTGACTAACATGTGAGATATTTACAGTCACATCCTTCATTGGTGTTAGGTTTCTTGACTCTGGCACTCCACCTTCAACTTTCTGCGAAGGATCCACGGCAAAAACGTTCATATTTTCGTCGCCATCGTTATCCTTCACAAATAGGATATATTTCCCATCAACAGTCCAAGAATAACCTGCCAAAGGTCTTGCGCTATTAGTAAGTGGATATGCGTTTTCAAACGGTTCGTCAAATGCTTTCACCCAGATGTTCATGATACCGTCATATTCCTTTAAGAAGGATATGTATTTACCATCCGGACTTAATTGACCAGATGAAATCTCTGGATTACCAAAAAACAACTCTCTATCCAGGATAGGTGTTGGGTATTCTATTTTCATAGTCTCTGTATCTTTTTTATCGCTTGAGTCTTCAGATGATTTTTCCTCTGCACAAGATGTTACTAAAAGTGAAGAAAGAATCAAAGGAACTACAATTTGGTTTTTGATTTTCATAGGATAGTTTTTTCTCAAAAATAGGGGAAACATGCATCAAATTACGCTAATACTATACTTAATTACATTAGCGGTCCAATCATTATTTGATTGGGGTCAAAACACCTTTAAATGTTAGGATAACAATAATGACCATTTAGAAATTTTTATGATTTCTTAAAAAAAATGTAATTTTTGCGTCATAAATTGGCAACCGTCTAGACTTACTACCGTCTGACTACTGTTATATTGCATGCTTATGATTAAATCTACTCTACTCAGGGCGCTAGTCCTCTGGGGTGTATTGCTGACTTTTAATACTCAAAAAGCTGAGGCTTGTCACGCGATAGCCCTTATTAATTTCAACCAGCAAACCATTAACGCAAATAGTATATTTGTAAATGCTGCTTCCGACAGTCCTACATGTGGCTGTGATGTATATTGGCTTGATTTAGAGGTGCGTTGTATGAATGAGCCGTTTGATGCAGCTCCTTTTGCACCAGGTTTTCATGGACCGTTAAGCACCTATCCATATTTCCAATCGGCTACAATGGAAAAGCCAAACTGTACAGTACAGAACTATCCTGGCATTACGATTCCATTTGCTGGACTTTGCCCAGGTTTGACGTATCAGTATAGAATGCGTGAAAACCATAACGGGGCAGTAGGTCCATGGACAGCGGCACAAACTTTCACAGTTCCGGGATCAACTCAACCTTTAGTTGTGGGCATAACAGCAAGCTCCACCACTATTTGCTCAGGTGACTGTGTTACGCTAGACGCAAGTGTAATTCAAGGATGCGGACTCTCCGACACGTGGAGCTGGAGTACCGGACAAACCACGGAGGACATTGTCGTCTGCCCCACAACAACTACTACGTACACGGTCACTGCCACAGAACAGTGTAGTAACTTTACAGATCAAGCATCCATAACCATCAATGTATTACCCCCCCCCGTCGCTGGTACGGCCAGCATATCTGCCACTACGGTCTGTTCCGGCACCCCTGTCTCACTCAACCTGGTCGGTCATGCAGGAAATGTGCAATGGCAATCTGCTCCTGGTGCAGGAGGACCATGGACAAATATCGGTGGTGCAACAACAGTCCCCTACAACACTGCGGGAATAACAGCCAATACATGCTTTAGGCCTGTCGTAACTGGCTGTGGAGGTCTTACGGCCACTGGAAATACGGTATGCGTCAACGTAGACCCTAATCCAGTCGCGAACTTTACGGCACCAAATGTATGTGATGGTGTTGCTACAACATTTACCAATACATCCAATGCCAATGGTGGTTCAGCTATTACTGGCTATAACTGGAACTTTGGCGATGGAGGAACATCAACCGCGCAAAATCCAACACACACCTATGCAGCACCTGGGACTTACAATGTAACACTCACCGTTACCAATGCAACGGGATGTACGGGAACGATCACACAAACTGTCACTGTATTACCTAACCCGGTGGCTAATTTCACTTACAACGGAAATCAATGTTTAACTGGCAATAGTTTTAACTTTACAAACACCAGTGCAGGTGGTACAACGTGGAATTGGAATTTCGGTGGCGGGACTCCAGGTACATCAACCGCACAAAACCCAACAGGAATATCGTATGCTGCCCCTGGGACGTACACAGTTACCTTAGATGCAAGTGCCGCAGGATGTACTGATCAAGCTACTGTAAATATCGTTGTATACCCAGAACCAACTGTTACTGCCAACGGTACTAATCTGAGTTGTGCTGGTGCGAATGACGGGACACTGACAGCAAATGGTGCAGGTGGAACACCCGGTTATACATATAATTGGATGCCTGGTAACATGAATGGCGCGAATCAAACAGGTCTTGGCGCTGGAACATATACTGTTACCATCACAGACCTTAACGGATGTACCTCAACAGACTCTTATACAATTACTGAGCCTCCTGTGATCACCTCTTCTATAAATGGTACAGATGCCTCATGTGCTGGAGTCGCTGATGGAACAGCAACTGTTACTGCTAGCGGTGGATCAGGAGCATTAAATTATAACTGGAATCCTGCGCCTGGTGGTGGTCAAGGAACTAATGCAGCTACAGGTTTAGCTGGAGGAACGACCTACACCGTGACAATTACAGATGCAAATGGATGTACTGCTACTGAATCGTTTACACCAAATAACCCTGCTCCAATTGTTGTTAACGTTACTTCAAACCCCGCCAACTGTGGGGCTTCAGATGGACAACTAATCGTCAATAGTACAGTAGGTGGATCCGGCACATACGTTTCTACCGTATGGGTAGATAATGCAACTACGAATGTCGTTGGTAATCCAAATGCCGTTCCTGCAGGTTCATATACTGTTACCGTTACAGACGATAATGGCTGTACAGGTACTGCAACAATATCCGTATCAGGTCTTGCTGGTCCAGCATTAACTCTAGCGGGTCAAACGAATGCAAGCTGTTCGATGGTTTGTGATGGAACCGCAGGTTTCACAGTTGCAGGTGGTAGTGCACCAATTACCTATGCATGGAATCCTGCGCCAGGTGGTGGTCAAGGTACTCCTAACGCAACAGGTTTATGCGGAGGCACAACATATACACTTACAGCGACTGATAATTCTGGTTGTTCTGATGTAGCAACAGTAACTATCGGCACAGATCCAGACCCAACAATTACTATTAATGTTGATCAAGACGCACAATGTAACGGTGTTTGCGACGGTGCAGCAACTGCAACTGTTAATAACGCAGCTGCTCCAATTACCTATACTTGGGGTAATGGTGAGTCCGCACAACAAGCAATCGCACTTTGTGTTGGAAATACAACCTTAGATATTACTGATAATAATGGTTGTACAGCAAGTGCATCTGTGACTATCACGGAGCCAACGCCAATGACGCTAACTATTAATGGAACTGACGCTAACTGTAATGGTGCTTGCGACGGATCAGCAGATGCAACCGTTGGTGGTGGAACAGCCCCTTATACTGCTGCATGGCAACATGGTCCTACCTCACAAGATTTAACGGGTGTTCTCTGTGCAGGGACTTACACATTAGACATAACAGATAATAATGGTTGTACAATTTCTGAAACGGTTACGATTAATGAACCAACTGCGATCACCTCTTCAATAGCCGGCACAAATGTTTCATGTAACGGTGCGGCAGATGGCACGGCAACTGTAACAGCAGGTGGAGGTGCCGGTGGTTTAAATTACAACTGGGTGCCTGCTCCGGGCGCTGGTCAGGGCACGAATAGTGTTTCTGGTTTAACTGGAGGAACAGCTTACACTGTAACGATTACGGATGCAAATGGATGTACTGCAACTGAAACATTCACCCCAACTGAACCAGCAGCATTGACAGTAAACGCGGTTAGTGTTAACTCTAACTGTGGACAAGCTGATGGTGAAGTAACTGCAAACGGAAACGGTGGCACGCCAGGATTGACGTATGAGTGGTATGATGACCCAGCGTTAACCAACAATGTTGGATCAGGAGCAAATCTTACTGGCCTTCTTGCGGGCACTTACTATGTAGAGGTTACGGATGCAAATGGATGTACTGCCAATAATTCAGTAAACGTAGTTGACAATACTGCAGGAACTGTATCAACTACGCAAATTGACGTGTCATGTAATGGAGGTACGGACGGTTCTATTGACTTAACTATAACTGGGGGGAATCCTGCATTTACTTACGCATGGACAGGCCCTAATGGATTCACAAGTACTACACAAGACCCAGGAAACTTGGAAGCAGGAACTTATGACGTGATTGTTACCGACGGTGTGGGTTGTACAATGGCAACACAGGTAATTATTACTGAACCAACTGCTGTGGTAGTTAACGCCAATGGGGTTGATGCTCTGTGTAACGGAAGTGCAGATGGAGAAGTCTCTGCAACGGGTTCAGGCGGAACAGGAGCTATTACTTTTGAATGGTTTGATAATGCCGCACTAACTAATTCTGTTGGCACCGGCACACCATTAACAGGAATTACCGCCGGCACATATTATGTAGAGGCGACGGATGCAAATGGATGTACTGCTAGTACATCAGTAACGATTACAGAACCGGCGCTTATCGTTCCAACCGTAACTTCTACAGATGCTAACTGTGGACAGGCAGACGGTAGCATTTCGGTTGTGTCTACAACGGGTGGATCAGGAACTTATGTTAACGAAACTTGGGTAGATGCTGCAAATAACCCAGTGGCCAACCCAAATACTGTGCCTGGCGGCACATACACAGTAACTGTAACTGACGATAATGGATGTGTTGGTACTGCTACTGTTGGTGTCAACAACAATGCAGGACCTACTATTTCAATCTTCAACCAAGTAGAAGTGTCGTGTACAGGGGCTTGTGATGGTACTGCAACCGTAACAGCAACGGGAGGAGCTGCGCCATATTCATACAACTGGAACCCTGCACCGGGAGCTGGTCAAGGAACTGACTCTGGTACTGGATTGTGTGCAGGAACATATACGGTGACTGTAACAGATGCTAATGGATGTGTTGATAATGTTACAATCACTATAACTGAACCAACACCTGTCGTGGTAACCATTACTGGAAGTACAGACGCTACGATTAATGGAGCAGCAGACGGAACAGCAGATGCTAGCGCTGCGGGAGGAACACCAAACTATACTTATGAGTGGTTTAATGGATGCCCTCCAGGAACTACAACTGGTCAAACAGGAACTAACGCCACTGGACTGGCTGCAGGCACCTATTCTGTAATCGCAACTGATGTTAAAGGGTGTACAGATACCACTTGTGTTACTATTAATGAGCCAAATGGTATAAATACAGTATTGACAAGCACAGATGAATTATGTGCAGGAGCTTGTGATGGTTCTGCAACAGTAACAGCGTCAGGTGGTGTTGGTGGGTTCACCTACCAATGGTTTGATGCTGCGACAGGGTTCCCTATGCCGGGGCAAACGGGTATCACTGCTAACAACTTATGTGCAGGAGATTATTATGTTGAAGTTACTGACGCCAACGGAGGCTCAACTACTAGTGCCAATGTCACTGTGGGTTCTCCTACCGCACTTAGTGGGATCACATCAGTGACTTCATCTTACAATGGTGAAGATATATCGTGTAATGGAGCATGCGATGGTAGTGTTGATGTTACCGCTTCTGGCGGAACACCAGGATATACTTATCAATGGGATGACCCAACTGGAAGCACGTCTGCAGCAGTGAACAATTTGTGTGCTGGAACTTATAATGTGACAATAACAGACTTTAACAACTGTCAAGTAATTGTACCGATAACATTGACCGAACCAGCGGCATTAGCTAACACCATAGCATCTAACAATAACTCTTGTTTTGCAGCTTGTGATGGTGATGCTACAGCAAATGTATCTGGTGGAGTAAGTGCATATACCTATCAATGGGATGACCCTGCGCTTAGTACAACAGCTGGGATCACAAACCTATGCGCAGGCACTTATAACTTAGTTATTACGGATGCAAATGGGTGTACCTTTAACGATCAAGTTATTATAACTGAGCCAACAGAACTAATCTTAACGAGCGCTTCTAATGGTGCAAACTGTGGGCAAACGGATGGGGATGCAACAGTTACCGTTACTCAAGGAGACCCTGCATACACGTACCAATGGGATGCAGCTGCCGGAAATCAAACAACAGCAACAGCTACAAACTTAGCGGCCGGATGTTATGATGTAACAGTAACTGACGGCAACGGTTGTACAGCAACTGAGAATGTTTGTGTGCAAAACCTTGGATCTCCAACTATTACTCCTTTAACAGTTACCAACGTAACGTGTAATGGTGCTTGTGATGGATTTGCTCAGGTACAAGTTACTGGTGGGGCTCCTCCAGTAAACTATCAATGGTTTGATGCAGCGAATAATCCGATAAGCGGAATCTCAACAACGCCATCCATTAATAACCTATGTGCAGGATCTTATACTGCAGAAATGACAGACGCAAATGGATGTATCGCATCTACAAGTCTTACAATTACAGAACCAACAGCATTAAACGCGGTAATTCAAACAACAGTTGATGTAACTTGTTATGGAGATTGTGATGGTTCATTAACGGTGTTAGCTTCAGGTGCAACTGGACCTTACACTTACCTTTGGAATGATCCAGGCGCTCAGACTACAAATACTGCTACTGGACTCTGCCCAGGAACATATGACTGTATTGTTACTGATGCAAACGGATGTACATTTGTTGTTACCGGAACAGTCGGAGAACCACTCGAAATAATACTTACAACATCTGATGTTGATGCATTCTGTAATACGCTTACAGGATCTGCAACAGTAAACATTGTGCAAGGTGGTGTAGGCCAGCTAACGTATGCATGGAACCCGACTGGTCAATCTACTCAAACAGCAATTAACTTAGCACCAAACACATATACCGTGACTGTTACGGATGCAGATGGATGTTCGGCACAAGCCACAGCCACAGTTGGAAACATTCCTCCAGGAATCGCTACGTCTGTGCATGTATCAGATGCCCTATGTAATGGCGCCTGCGATGGAGAAGTAAGTGTATCAATGGCAGGCGGAACTGCACCATTTACCTATGAGTGGTTTGACGCAAACACGGGTATAGCAATCGGGCAAACTACTCAGAACGCAACTGGATTATGTGCTGGTGATTACTACGTTGAAGTAACGGATGCAAATACGTGTTTGTCAACATCTGGAAATGTTACAGTAGGTGAGCCTACCGCATTATCGCTAACACTTAATCAGAATCCTGTTCACTGTCATGGTGACTGCAATGGTTCTATAATAGCAACTCCTGCCGGCGGAACGGCAATTGCAGGATATGACTATCAGTGGAATGATCCGCTAAATCAAATTACGCAAACGGCAATTGGACTTTGTTCACAAATGTACGCAGTGACAGTAACTGATGACAATGGGTGCTCTATTATTGATTCTATTCAGGTTGCTACTCCGAGCCCAATTCTACTTGACTCAACCGTAGTTAATGCAAACTGTAATCAGGCGGATGGTCAAGGTTGCGTAATTGCTTCTGGAGGAACTGCTCCTTATACATATTTATGGCCAAATAACTCAACAAACTCATGTGCGGTTGGTTTAGCAGCAAACACATACATTGTTGATGTTACTGATGATCACGGGTGCGTTGAACAGATAGCAGTTGAAATTAGTGACTTAAGTGGTCCAACAGCAGCAATTATTGCTTCAGCAGATGTTTCTTGTTTTGGAGGCAACAACGGAACAGCCACTGTAGACATGGTGGGTGGAGCAGGTGTTACATTCACAGTGCAATGGGATGCTAACGCTGGTAACCAGACTACACCAACAGCATCCAACTTAAGTGCTGGATTCTACTCTGTTACCATTACCGACGATCTTGGATGCTCGGCAAGTACAAATGTTACTATAAATCAACCAACAGATCTATCATATATTACGAATGGTGCCGATCCTGTATGTTTCGGATACTGTGATGGAAGTACTTGGGTTAATGTTACAGGCGGAACTCCAGGTTACACTTATTCTTGGGTTAACGGAGCAGGAGCTGTAATTGGCACCAATGATAGTATTCCAAATTTATGCTCTGGTAATTATGTTGTCAATATTACGGATGCTAATGGATGTATCGCTACAGATAACGTAACATTGGTTGATCCAGCACAAGTTACAGCCAACGCTACTTCATCTAATGTTACTTGTAATGGAGTATGTGATGGAACGGCAACGGCAACTGGTATAATCGGTGTGGGTGCGTTCTCATATCTATGGGATGATCCGATGGCACAAACGACTGCCACAGCAACTAATTTGTGCCCCGGAACTTATACTTGTATAGTAACAGATGCGGATGGCTGTTTCACAACAGTATCAGTTACCATTACAGAACCGCCACTATTAACGGCAAACATTTCCCAGCAAGGAGATGTAACATGTAGTGGTGCATGTGATGGATTCGCACAAGTTGATCAAGCAGGCGGTACTCCTGGATATACATATCAATGGAGTAATAACGCGGGAATTAATCAATTAGCGACTAATCTTTGTCCTAACACATACGTGGCAACGGTTACAGATGCTAACGGATGTACGGCAACTGCTCAGGTGACTATCATCGAGCCTAACCCGTTAACCATTTCATCAACAAGTGTTAATGTGTCTTGTTTCAATGCCTGCGATGGATCAGCTAATGTGTTGTTACAAGGTGGTACGCCTCCATTTAATTATCAATGGGACGACCCTGCATTCCAAACTGGGGCAAGTGCAATCAACTTATGTGCAGGAACATATACATGTACAATTACAGATGCTAATGGATGTATTATTACTGAGACCGTAATTATAACACAACCAAACGAACTTGACTTTGCAGCTACGCTTACTAATTCTAACTGCGGTCAATCGAATGGATCTATGAGCGTCAATGTTATAGGTGGTGTGGCACCATTTACATATCAATGGAGTGATCCTAACGGAACAACATCTGCGACATTACCAAACATTCCTGCAGGATGTTATACGATAACAATTGTAGATGCAAACGGATGTATTAAAGATAGCTTACTATGTATTAGCGATATTGTTGGTCCAACGGTAGATAATGTTGACTCAATGAATGTGACATGTTTTGGTGACATGGATGGTATGGTTGAATTCTCTGTTACAGGGGGAACTGGTACATCAACATTAGAGCTCCTTGATGCGAACAACAACTCTGTTAACACAGGGCAAACCCTAACTACTAGTCTTGATGGTGGATGCTATACTCTTATGGCTACAGATGCTGCGGGATGTATTGACTTTAGCACCATTTGTATTACAGAACCAAATCAGATAAACAGTGCAATTACATCACAAACAAATGTTAGTTGTTATTTGGGATGCGATGGCCAAGCAACTGTATCTGTGAGTGGTGGACTGCCATCTGTATTGACAGGTTATACATACAACTGGAATGCCGGTGCAAACACTACAGCAGCAACCAATACAGGGCTATGTGCGGGTACTTATAACGTAATAGTGTCTGACTCGAACAATTGTAGTACTTCAAGTACTGTAACGATCACTGAACCAACGCAACTATTATTAGCAAATACTAACCAGGTAGATGTTAGTTGTAACGGTGCATGCGATGGTACAGTAACGATTACGGCAAGTGGTGCTACACCTCCTTATACTTATGCATGGACTCCTGTTGTGTCTAACGGCCCAACGGCAAGTGCATTGTGTGCAGGAACGTATGATTTAGACGTAACAGATGGAAACGGATGTCCAGCAAACATTAGTGTGACGATTACAGAGCCACCTCTATTAACACTAACTGGAAGCTCTACTAACTCGACATGTTCTCAGGCTAATGGAACCGCAACGGTGAACCCAACTGGTGGTACAGCACCGTATACGTACCAGTGGCTATCTGGAGGAAGTAACTTGACTTCACAAACTAACACTGGACTACTTGCAGGTTTACACACTGTTGAAGTGACAGATGCGCAAGGATGTACAGAAACGATTACAATTACTGTAACCGATGAGCCTGCTCCTACTATTGATGGATTTAACTTAACACCTCCAACATGTAATGGTTTATCAAACGGATCACTTGAAGTACTTCACAGTGGTGGTACTGGTACAATTACCTATCAGTGGGATGCAGCAGCGTTTAACCAAAATTCGAACCCAGCAGTGGCGCTTGGAGATGGCACATATTGTGTTACTATTCAAGATGCAAACGGGTGTCAGGCTACAAATTGTGCAACTCTTATTGAGCCACAGCCACTAAGTCCTGTTCCAGATTTAGACGCGACCATTTGTTATGGTGATTCGTCTCAGTTATGGGCAAGCGGACAAGGTGGTACACCTCCTTACAACATCATCTGGCAAACACCAGGCTTGAATGGTCAGGGACCAATTACGGTTAATCCATTAACAAGTACTCAATATTGCTTTGATATTACAGATGCAAATGGTTGTCCAAGTACTGGCTTAGGTTGTATCGATATCACAGTTCTACCTCCAATTGCAACTGTTATAACACCAGATACATCTATTTGTGACGGAGATCAGATTGATTTAACGGTTACGGCTTCAGATGGTAATGGTGGACCTTACACATTTGATTGGGTAGACGATCAAGGTAATCCAATTGCAGGTACACAGAATGGCAACTCATCTACTATAACACTTAACCCACTAGCTTCTGGATGGTACTATGTAACCACGGGAGATGGTTGTAGCTTAGATGTGTTAGACTCAGTTGAAGTAATTGTGAATCCTAATCCATCTGCATTCTTGAATGTAGTTGATTCGTCTGGATGTTCACCATTCACAGCTCAGTTCATTGCTAACTCGGATATCGGTGTTAACTACTCATTCGACTTTGAATGTGATGGAACCGTTGATTATGTTGGACCTAATTCAAATCCAACTTATACGTACGGCACACCTGGAACATATGATGTTTGTATGACAGTGGAGTCTGCAGATGGATGTACTGCTTCTATGACAGCAAGTCAGATAGTAACATCTCATCCACTTCCAATAGCTAATTTTGGAATGGATCCGGCGATTACCACTATGTTGAATCCAACAATTACATTCTCGGATTCAAGCTCGGGTGCTACTGTGTACAACTGGGACTTTGGTGATGGATATACGCTTAGCGGAACTCCAGGAGCAGTGCCAGTAGGAACAAATGATGGACACACGATTGGAACGTATCAAAACCCTATTCATACGTATACTGACACTGGATACTTTGATGTAACGCTTACGGTTGAAAATGAGTTTGGTTGTACAGATCAAATCTCATATGAAGTGTATGTTGAAGGAGATTACATTCTATTCGCACCAAGCGCATTTACACCTAATGGTGATGGTATGAATGATGTGTTCTACCCTGTTGGTGTCGGTCTTACTGATAATCAGTTTGAAATGTACATCTTTGATAGATGGGGACAAATTGTATTCGAATCTCACAGTCCAGATTATGGATGGGATGGAACGGATACACGCAGTGGAAGAACAGTTAAGTTAGATGTATATGTTTGGTTAATTAAAACGGTTGACCATAAAAACATACCACATGAGTACATTGGTCATGTAACTGTAGTGAGATAAATAAATTGAAATACAGAAATAAAAAGCACGGGCAAGGCCCGTGCTTTTTTTTGCAATGATTATCCTAAATCTAGACCACAATTAATAATTACAATGTTATATAAGTAGCTTATTGATTTTATGAGGAGAAATGATTCCTATTAGTTCACATACATACTACCTAAAACATGTTACCAAGGATGCTTTTTGGTCAGCTCTAGAATCAAAAACTGTTGCACAGTATATCAATCCTGAATTTGGATATACAACACCATTTTGGGGTAATTTTAACAATGAATTTGGTGGCAGAAGAACTAATAACTTTTTTTCAATTTATTTATATAGACCAATCACAAGAGGTTTTCGGGTAGAGGTCCTAGCTAAGGGAGAGATACAAATCCATAACAATCAACTTGTAATCAAAACGAATTACGAAATCCCTTTCTGGAGTTTTATGATGTTTGTGGTTATTGCTGGGCTGCTAAGTATTCAGTTCGTCATTTCCTTGCCAGCTATTGGATCAATTATATTGATTGCTCTGATGATTCTTATATACGGGACAATTACAATGTCTAATTATCGTGATTTAAAACGAGTCTTTGAGAGAGCATTAATAGACATGAAAGCAGACGCTAAGGATTAATTAACGGATCTAAATAATTTGAGACAAAAAAATAGGGGTGCGAATGCACCCCTATCAAACATTAGTTAAATGTTTATTTACTCAACTACAAGTTTCTTAGTAGCTCGTGCGTATTTACTTGTCATTATAACATTGTATACTCCTGGAGTTAAATTAGATGTGTTAATGTAAGTTTTGTTTGAATTAACCAAGCCACTCGCTACTGTCTTTCCGTCTACTGCAACAATGGTGTATTGCGCTTTTCCTTTTAAGTCAGAGTTCATCCAAAATCCGTCATTAGTTGGATTAGGGTACATTTCGAACTGAATGAATAGATCTTGATCATCAATTCCTACGTTACCGCCGGTGAACACGATATCATCTATGTGCAGTACAGACCCAACACTGTCTCCAGAATAAATAGTAATGTTCATGGAGTCAGGTATAGATGGTACGGTAAGAGGAACGCTCATAAGTGTATAGCTGCCATTTGCTGTAAATGTACCTCCTTGCTGTTCTATTACCGTTCCGCCAGAACCCCAAAACGTCACTGATATAAAGGCTTGATCTGATGCATCAGGTGCATATTTATAATAACACTCCAATGCAGTTGGTTGGGCCTCATACGCAACACCTCCATCAACACCACCGAAAAAGATAAACCCATTTGTCATAATTCCAGGAATGTAATCTTGAGAGTCACCCACAGTAGTTAGCTCTGCAGCGTATGAACCTGAGTGTGCATCTGTTGATTTAATTACATTACTTCCTAATCCACCAATTTCAGTAAATCTATTAGTCGTTTCCCAATCATTAGGATCTTCAATAGTCACTGGGGTCCAGTTCTCAAAAGAATGGTTTCCGATATTTGGACCAGTTCCTGCACCAGTTGTCAGCATCACATTGTCAACCATCAGCATAGAGCCAGGATTTGAATACTCTTCAAATGCATTTCCAGATGCAAATGCTACAAGCAGTGAATCCTGTACAGGCGATAATAGTTTGAAAGCTTTTCTTTCCCAAGTACTAGTGTTAGAACCGGCAAATTTCCACATGTTTAATACAGGTCCAGCGGCTGTGAATTGAACAGCAAGTACTGTTGCTGAATCGTTATTCGTGAAATCGTATTTAAAATAAGCCACTAATGAATCTACGCTTGTGCTATATGGATTCCCAACCAGGTCGTTCCCCACTTCACCCCAAGCAGCATAACCAAAAGCTGTGTCTGTATCTACAAGCACAGTATTAAGTTCTAGAGAAAATGAGCCATCCTGTGCATCCGTACTTTTTATACATGTCCCGGCACCTGGCCACTCTTGATTAGACGTGTTCCAATTATCAAGGGATTCAAATATTGTAGAGCTTGTCCACGTTTCAAGGTCGCCGTTATAAACTACGCCTAATTGAGCGTTTGAAAATAAGGCAACAGCACACATTGAAGTAAGTAAAATTTTCTTCATAATTCTTCTTTTTTATGCAATTACGCAATTGATTATCAATTAATTTCTGACAAATGTCATGCTTTTTTCTAATTGTTACAAGGATTGGTTTCATGTATTAGGCTTAGTACTACCTTTGCGTTTATTATGTTATTAAAGGCAACATACATTTTAATACTGACGTCATTGACTTTTTCTGTAAGTGCTCAAAACTTACAGTCTCAAACAGCCATCCAAAATAAAAAGCGCCTACTTGATATCAGGGTAACTAAAACTGGCCCTTACTTTGGATATGCAAGAGGTAAGTATGATGCTTTTGAATTGGGTATTGAGAGGATGTATAAGCATGTCAAACTAATACATCCTATAACACATGGTTTCCACACAGGGTTTGATTACAACTTTAAGCACAATGTTTTAGGCTTTGAGGCTGGTTATTGGTATAAATCAGGCCGCTTAGGTCTCACTTTTGGGGCGGATGCTGTGCTAAGGACTAACTTTGATGAAAACAGATTCGGCATTGGCCCATCTTTAGGCTACCGTTTAATGGGCTTTCATTTACAAGCCGGCTATCATTTCTTGACTCCAGCTGACCAATTTGTAACATGCAACACATTTTTTATCCGACTAAGATTCACTCTTGTAAACAACCGAGATGTGGACATTAACAGTGGCTTTGGAGATCTATTTAAGCGTAAAAAGAAGTAAAACTCTAAGTGAAATGTGCATTTCACCATGTGTAGTTTGTTAACTCAGTAACTTATTTTAATCTTAGTGGTTCTACATAAAAACTATTAACGATGATAAAGGCCTTCACATTAGTTATTACCTCTTTGCTACTTAGCAAGCTTCTATTTTCTCAGACGCCTAAGGTTTCTGAAGCTCAGATAAAAGATGTTACCATATTTTTAGTTGGAGCAGAGCTTAAAAGAGAAGCTAATGTCAATCTTACTGCAGGCAAGAACAAGCTAGTATTTAAGAATCAATCTCCTTTTATGGATCCTTCATCTGTGCAAATTGGATTGGATAAGGACGTGAAAATACTTAGTGTTAGCTCAGAACTTAATCATTTAGTGCCTGAAACACTGGAGCCACGCATAAAAACCTTGAAAGACAGTATTGAATTTCTTGAACTGTCTATCGAATCATTAAATAATGAGATTGATGCGTATTCAATTGAAAAAGATGTGATGATGACTAACAAGAAAGTAAGTGGAGAGGCCAGTGGTTTATCTGTAGATGAACTCAAAAAGGCAACTGAATTCTTTAGAACACGGGTGCTGGAAATAGGCAAAGCGATCAATACACTTTCGCGCAAAAGAAAGTTAGAATCTGACTTGAAAAACAAGCTACAGCGACAACTAAACACCCTTAACTATGAAAACAATCCCAAACGTTATGACATTCATGTTTTAGTTGAGTCTAAAACGACGACATCAGCAAAAGTTGGCATTAGATACCTTACTAGTCAGGCTGGTTGGGAACCTGTTTATGATATAAAAGCGCAAGACATTAATAGCGATATCACTATCGTTTATAAAGGCAAGGTGTTCAATAATACCTCCATATCTTGGGATGACGTAACTATGCACTTATCTAGTGCAGATCCTTACTTAAGCGCTTCAAGACCAGAACTAAAACCTTGGTATTTGAACTATACAACACACTCTACATATCGTCAGTCAGCCGAAAAAGTGAGTAACTACAATTCTAGCGTATCTAATAGAAGTGCTGATACATGGGATAATAATCAAATGCAAAAAGTCAAGTACAAAGAAGTTCTTGTTTCTGAAGTAAGTGTTCAATTTGACATTGAAGAAAAATATACTATCCCAGCAGACGCTAAGCCTTATATAATAGGGATATCTGAAAACAAACTGCCAGCAAGTTATTCTCATTTTACAGTACCTAAATTAGAGAAAAAGGCATTCTTAATGGCTGACATTACTGGATGGGAAAACCTCAACTTGATAGAAGGTCCATCCAATATCTACTTTGGAAATAAATATGTTGGAAAATCTAAGATTAATCCTGTTGAATTTGCCGATACTATGAGCATCTCTCTGGGGCGTGATGATAAAGTACTTATTGAGCGAATTGAAAAGATGGAATACTCTTCTAAGTCAATTTTAGGCGGAAGCAGAAAGGAATCATATACCTACGAGATCAAGATTAAGAACATGCACTCGAAGGAAATTGACATTGAAATTCAGGATCAATACCCTATTTCTAAAAATAGTGAGATTAATGTGAATGTAGATGAGATATCAGATGCGGATAAAAATGAAGAGACCGGAATTCTATCATGGAGGCTTAAGTTAGCACCTAGTAAAGTTCAGAATTACGAGCTAGGTTATACCATAAAATATCCTAAGGCAAAACAAGTGGTTACAAAGACACGCTATCGCACTATATCAGCTCCCTCATTTTAAAACTGTTCGTCTAACGCATAAAGTTATATGCCATGGAGAGCGTCAATGACTGGTAATGGGAAAGCATTAACTCATCAATAAATCCAGGAGTGAATTCATAATTCACTCCAAATTTAATTCTGTCCAACTCAAGTTCTGTTCCTAAAATAATGGTGCCAATTACCTTAGTTCCGCCCCATGCCGTTTTAGTTAAGTCTATGTTCGGGTCTTCATGATTTGAGTACAGATCAAGATATCCTGCTTGTAAAGTTTCATTTGGCTCTCCGAGAAAATAATGATTGTAGAAATCCTTATGAATCTCTAAGCTGTTTACTCCAGGCGTAGAGTTATCAAATTCCCGTGGTGTCCATGTCTCCACGCCAGCACCAATGAATGGTAAAATGCGCACTAAATCATGATTAAGTACCCTAAACTTGAATAGTTGTTTAAGTTTAACAGCGTCATATGAAAATCGGAATGCCCCAAGATCTTGGATTACATTATCAAATGCGGACCCTGGATTATCAAGGTCATATTCTGGAACATTCCATTCTTCAGTTCCTATATCAACTTTCCCAAATTGATAGGCCAAGTCTGTTTCTAGGAAAAACCAGTCTAAAATCTTAAACTGAGCAAATCCCGCCACTTCAGGCGATAACTCTACTCTCTTTACTCTATTAAAAAGTAAATCCTGATACGCCCCTCTTTGATATATTGTGTCAGACTCAACTACATCATATACATAGTCTTGGTAAACTAACACCGAGTCGAATGTGCGTGACATACTGTTAATCATTGGCTGGGCAAGTTTCGCGCCTAGGACAAATTTTCTTTCTTTTCGTTCGTATCGACCAGTTGTAATATGATCTAGATTCTCAAGCGCTTTCCTGTTAACTCTAGAAGTCACATCAGCCGACACTAAGTCATAAGTAACCTGAAAGCCAACGCGCACCCAGTTATTGTAGAGACGCTTGCTAAAATCATAATAGGTTACTACGTTTCCAGTGGTATCTAATTCCTCAACGGGTATAGCTCTTTCAATGGAACCAATGTTAAATTCTAAGTTAACACCAGCTTGTAATCGATACATATCAACACCAAAACCAATATTCCCAAAAGTGATAAAATCCCAAATACTCGGAATGTTATTGTAGAAAACGATCTTGTTAGTCACCAATGCGTTATTCTGCTCAAGATATTGATAGCTAAATTTATCGTACTTCTTTTTTATAGTTATCCCTCCTTTAACATATGGTCTGATTGGTTTATTTTGAAAAAATCTATATCCCGCTCCAAAGTAAATATTGTGCGTTTTTAACTCTTCTGTATATGCCAAATCAGTCTCCCACTCGGCCCTTGTTTGGTTATAAACACGCTGGTAGTATAAATCATAGAACTCTTGATACGTATATGATCCTCCCATGTTTGCATAAAGATCATTAAATGAATTGTCCGCCAAATCCGTTAATATGGAATCAGAATAATTACTCGTGCCCGATAAATTAATTACCAGTCTACTATTGCTATAGCCAGTCTCAAAAAACCAATTGTTTTTCATGTTAAACCTTAAGCCAAATTCCAGTTCCGTATTTCTTTCCATTTGGTAATCATCAAACGATGATAATAGAGGCCATTGATCCTGATCAGGAATAGCTATTTGATAATCAGAATTACCGTTAATTAGGTTAAAATTATGTCTTGCTCCAATTGTTAAATCTACACTTTGTCCAAGCACATCAAGTGCAGCAAAACAGATTACTATCATTAGTATTCTTACCATATACGGAAATCGTTTTGTAGGTTTTCTGAGCGCTCATTAGGTTGCTGTTGACCAGCTGTCATTCGGCTCACTTTTGTCTTTAGATAACGCTGCAGTTCACTAAGCATAATTCTTTTATCATGGTTTAAATCAGCTTCCTTTGAGTTTAAACCATCAAGTAAACAATACGTGAAAACACCGTTGCTCCACTGATCTCCTTCTATAGCATACTCACCCGCCCCAGCGCTACTCATAACGGTACTACCATTACTGGCTCTCGTATCCGCAAAAAGCCTCTTGGATAATTCAAAGCTGTTTATGTTGTCCATATTTTTATTCGAGATATCAACGCCCACATGTCTAAATGTGATGCCCTCAATTTCTGTGTCAGCTGCATCCGTTTTGATTACCTCTTCTTTGTCAACTTCCCCAGAATGACAGGCGTCCAGAAACATCACCTTATTTCTGCTTTTAGTGTTATCTAAGACATCTTCAAAATAACTATATGGAATACCCTTGCCTTCGGGTGAGTCAAAATCCATATCGTAGGAGGCATAATAGTAATCCAGATTAGCATCTAGAACACCATGCCCAGCCGCAAATAGAATTACCACATCATCAGGATTAGCAGCTGCTAAAAATGTGTTTATTGTGTCTATTTTCGACTTGACAATACCGTCATTTTTGATATTTAGACTGTGCACATTCTTGTATAGTCTGCTCCTTTGAAATTGTGATTGAATGTCGTCTGCATCCTTTGCGGCATATGTCAAATTAAAATCTTCTTGTTTAAATTTAGAAGCTCCTAATGTGACAAGATAGACGTCTGGCTTACTTCTTTTTTCTTTGTTGGTTAATTCAAAATATTCCTTGTAAGAAGCTTGTCCCGACTCGTTTGAAACAAAAACCTGAACCTTATTAATCCCGTAACACAAATCTAATTTGATTTCAGATTCATACTTCTTACCATCAATGTGCTTACCTCCTATTCCAAATTCTGGCACACCATTTACGTACACATATAATCTTTCAAGGTTCTCCTGATTACTTTCTGCAGATATTCGAAATGTAAATAAGCCATCGCTAGTTGACAACTCACTAGGGAGTTCAACATTAATTGTTGGGACATCTTCGCTTACTTTCAAATCTTCTGTTGTTAGCCCTAACTTAGACATACGTTTTTCATATGCGCGCTTATAGTCGGCTAAGAGCTCAGGCTCAGAGTACGGGAAATGTGAGAATACTATATCTGGTCGGTTGTAGATGATGTCGAACTGATCAAAATCAAATGCTTTATTACCCATTCTGAAGGCAACATTTTTAAGCGCTCCCTTTGACGAATAGTAATAATTGTCCTTATCTATGTAGATGTAATCATCCACCCCAAAAGATCCCATCTTAGCAATCAGCCCTCCTGTTTCAATGTCCCAATATCTCATAGTCCCATCCCAGCTAGTTGTCAGAATCATAGAATAAACTGGGTTAATGGCAACGGCAGAAATCAAATCCGTGTGCTCCGTAATTATTTTCTTGTCTGTGCCATCTTCAAGCGATTTTATCATCAAGGACCTATCTGATTGTATTCTGCAACTAACCAATGCGTTTTCATCGTAAAAGTTGGCTGTATCTAAAAAATAAGCTTGTAAATCTCGTACATGCCCTTTCCTTATGTCTTTAAAATACTGGTTTTTAAGCGTTTCTTGTTTTTTTGAACCAGGTAATATTTCATATCGATTCTCATTTATATTCCAAGTAAGCTGAACGGGCATTATATCACTATAGATATCTTTATTTTCGAAAGACCTCTTGCGCTTGTATGCCTGAACTGTTACTATGCTATCATTGTCAATGTTTGTATTCGTTATTGTGTAATCCCAGCCAAGGATCTCGTCTACTATATTAGGCTGAAATACAGTCGTCACAATTTTGTTGGATAAAGTATTCCAGTGACGTATGATCCCATTATTGTAGCCCAAGGCCATCGCTTTACCATCAGTCGAAAAACCCACGCAATTCAACTTGTCAACGCTCCCTCTTAGCGTTTGAAGCATTCTACCTGTGGCAATATCCCACACAACTATAAACTGATCACTTCCTGCGGACACAAGCAATCTGTCATCATTACTAACATCCAGAGCAGTAATTGAACTTAAATGCGCTTGATAAACCCCTCTTTTCTTGAAATTAGAATGTTTATAGCTATATATATTGCCCTCCTCATTTCCCAAGAAAAACTCAGAATTAGTAACTGCCACGGCATTAAACTTGTTGAGTATTTTATTACTGGCAACTCCGTTTTTTAATCGAGTACTATCATTCCATACATAAAGCTTTCCATATGGTGTGCATACGTATATTTCCTCTCCATCAGGGGAAAAATCAAGGTCTATTGCTTGCGAAAAGAACTTAACATCAACAGCGTTTGTATGTAAATTATATGCGTACACCCAATTCTCCTCCTCTCCCCCAAATAGTATTCTAGATCCATCTGAAGAATAGGAAAGGCAATCAAATCGCTCCTTTGCCACTAGATCTAGTCGTTTAAAGTTAAGACTTGTCCTATTATACACTCTAATAAAGCTGGAGGCGGTGGCGAAAGTAAGACCATCATTGCCTGCCCTTACACATTTCACTGCTTCATTAAAGTCTTGTAATTTATTTATCTCTTTCTTGTGATTTAAATCCCATATTCTGACGCTCCCATCATCACTACAGCTAATCAATGTAGAATCACCTGGAAAAAAGTCGATATCATTAATCACGTCTGTATGGCCATACAATGCAGCCAATTGTTTACCAGATTTGATGTCCCACACTATTATTTTATGGTCAGAAGCTGCACTTGCAATTAGGTGGTTGTCATGACTGAGTCGAACTTCTGTAATATCACCCGTGTGCCCGGTTTGCAAGCTGAGTTCTATCTGGTTCTTTTGAGCAAAGCCGAAAGTCGCTGATAAAAGACATATGAAACTCAGGAATAAGCGCATGTCTAAAAGTACGGATTTTGACAAGTTCCGTCAATTGAATCTCTTATTTATTGATCCTGAGCAATTCATATAGCGTTGTTTGATCGATTTGCGTCACAGCTTCTCCTTGTAAATGATCAATGCTCAAATCTTCTATTCGCTCACGAATTAGCCGCAAGGTTGGAAAACCTACTTTCGCAGTCATCTTTCTCACCTGCCTATTTTTACCCTCGCTTAAGTTGAGCTCTATCCATGAGGTTGGAATGTTTGCTCTATATCTTACTGGTGGAATGCGTTCTGGAAGGTGCTCCGGCGCATCAATTATACATGAATTGCATGGTTTAGTTTGATATATCTTTTTGTTGATTTTGATTTGAACACCGTCTTGCAGTTTTCTGATGGCCTCATCAGTAATTTGCCCATCTACTTGCACTAAATATTTTCTGTTATGTCCATGTTTTGGATTAAGCAGAGCATTATTTAGATAGGTGTCGTTTGTCAAAATTAGAAGTCCCTCGCTATCTGCATCCAGTCGTCCCACGGGATAAACGTCACTAGGAAAATCATACAAATCTTTTAGAGACGTTCTATTGCCTTCCTGGGTAAATTGCGAAAGCATATTATAGGGCTTGTAAATAATGTAATAATCCACGGAAACTAATGTATTAATAATTCGGGACTATTCTTATATTCGCACTGCGGGGGTATAGCTCAGCTGGCTAGAGCGCTACGCTGGCAGCGTAGAGGTCGTCGGTTCGACTCCGACTATCTCCACAAATAAGCTCTGCGCTATGCAGAGCTTTTATTTTTTTATCCTATCTAAAAAGGGTGACAGCGTATTTGCTAATATTCCTGCTGTCTTGGCTGCCCACATCATCGTTAGTGATTACCTCACCTCCATATTGTCCCTCAATTAAAACATAATAAGTACCAGCCTGACATTCTTTACCTGATTCGGTTTTGCCATCCCATTTGAACAATGGATCATCCGATTCAAAAATCAATTGACCCCATCTATTCATTATTTTTACGTTCATAAAATCGTTGCACACGTCAAACCTTCCATCAATCATGAAATAATCATTCACACCATCTCCGTTAGGAGTAAACACATTGGGAATTTTCTCGAAACCATTCTGAATTGGAACAACGTTAATGTTAACATTTAAGCGCGTAGTGTCAGAACCGCTACAACCCAGCGAGTAAGATTCTACCGTTACAGGGTAAGGATGCGTGCTTATGTGCTCACATTGAGGCGTCCAGCAAAATCTCTGCGCTACCGTTCCTTCATTAAAATAAAGTACATTACTCGGTGGTATTAAAAAGATGCCGTTCTGATCTTGTTGCACAGTGAAAGTGCTTCCGCCGGATGTATACTCATATTCATAGAGTGTATCTGGTGATGTAGCCACCAATGTCCCCGTTGTGGTATAACCTCCATGGATAGACAAAATGTCTGAATCTATATCCATATAAATTGTGTCATCTGCATCAACATCTTGTACAATAAAGTCTAAGCATAATTCACTCAATGCTTCCACAGTTTGAGTGGTGTCATCCCATCCCAAAAAGTTCGGTGGGCTGTCAACCGTACAATTCAGTGCCGCATACTGCATGTCTCTTCTTGTCTCCCCTATTTTTACGCCATTTCTATATTCTTCTACTCGAACAGAGAACACATATACACCCAAAGCCGACGGCTGCGCGGACACTATACCGGTAATTGGATCTATATCCATTGGTGGTGTTCCTCCGCAAATATCGGCTAAACTGAAAGGCGCTTGCCAATTCACGCCTGTGTATGGGCCAGCAAAAGTACCATTTGCTGTTCCAACAGATCCTAATGGGTCCACTAAAGAATATACAAGTGAATCGCCATCAGCATCAGATACGTTAAACTCTAATTCCTTACGATAACTAATACACAAATATCCATCAGTCGGATATGGACCAAAATCCGGTGTAGAGTTCACACCAATAGCAGGATCTGGAATCTCGGCGTAGAATGTCATTCCTGTGGACCCCGGACCTACGATATTGTCTATAATACCATTTCTAGCATATAATTGAGTAGATAAATACCAGCCATTTGGGTTGTTTGGGATAGTAACTTGTGTTGTAAATATTCCTTCCATTACGCAAATATCATCCGGTGTATAACAATCATCACCTAAGCTTAAAGTGTCAGCACTTTGATTATTTAGAACCCAAGTGGTATTCTGAGCATCTGTTGATAGGTCATATAAACCAACTGTTACTGAGGTTGGCATACCCGCTGGATTAGGGTTTATTGATGAGCCACAATCTTTATACACTCTTACGGTAAGATTATATGTGTTTGGAGATACATATTGTAAGCTAATATCACCCCCCACAATATGTGTAGCATAGCTTGAAGATATGCTAGTCAATAGTATGAGTGTAGCAAGTAATTTTTTCATTTTCTGATTATCTTCTGTGAGTAAACAAGTTGATTAACAATGACAAAACGAGTATTTTGTTAAGATGGTTGCATCACGCCCTGTTTTGCAGATATAAGCATTAGGAAAGCGCTTAAATGTCCGTATATTTCCAACGATAATCCTAAATTAGCCACAAATACTATTTTAATGTTGCAAAGACTCTTTCAGTTCAAACTAATCTGCCTTCTTATTGCATCACTAAGTGTTTGTGATACAAGTGCACAATTCTTCAATAAGGACAAAAAAGACAAAGACAAGGACAAAAAATCCGATAAGGACGATAAAAACTCAATATACAGCCTTGTATACGAAAACGAACTCTCGGCCAACTTTGGTGCTCAACAGTTGCTCGCAAATCATGAGTTAGTTAGTCGACTGGAGAATAAGTTTATTCCTACAGATATTTTCAAAAAAGAGAGTAAACTATCCAAAGCCGGAAACATTTTGTACAGGGTGGTAAAAACGGGGTTGATGGATTATCCACTAACTTATCTTACTGCTATTACTCAGAGACAAATATTTGGTGCTCAGTATAGGGCAGAACAATTAGGAGCAAGTTACACGGCTCCTAATCTAAGCGTGCCACAGCCGTATGGCCAAGGTTTGCCAACAATGTCAGTAATTTTCTCAGACTCTCTGAGTCCAAAGGAGCGAGCGCTGAGTTACATAGGGGGCTTTGAAGCCAATCAGATGATATCAAACCTGGCAGCCAAAAACACATTGTTAAACGATCATATGTTATTTGAAGATGGCCTATTGTATCTGTTTTCTAATAATGATTTAGCCTTTCATATAGCCACTGGTAAATCGTATGTTGATTCGAGTTTGACGCGTTATGCCAACGAGCTTAATGCCACTTATGGTCAAGGGCATGTAGATTTAGATAAGCTTCAGATCTTATCCATAGCAGATATGATTCTCGACCCAGTAAATCTGGCGTCTGCGGCTGGGTTATTTAAGTATATAGCCAAAGGTGAGGAAGAAGCCAAACTACTGTGGATTAAGTTTGGAGAAAAAGTTAAGTATTTGCCAAGTTTTGATATCCTTACCGCTCCTTATGGAATCGAAATGCTTTATAAGCAGTACTTTAAGTTTGAAAAATCAATGCTCGAATTTGATTTTCGACATACGGCTGGAAGCGCAATTAAGTCCTTGGGCATAGATATTAATATGTTTAATTTACTATTGGGAAAGGATAAACGATTTAGCCTTGATGGGCTAATTGGCCTGTGGAATCAGCCCGAAATGAGCTTTAAGGTAAATCAAGTGTTTGAGCAATTCGAAGGTTTTGGCGGAATGGGAAATATAATTGCTAACTACAAACTATTTAAACGCCGAAACGCATTTGTACAAGCCAGGCTAGGTTATAAGTCGAAAGGTTACTACCAAGGGCTTAGTCTAAATAACAACTTATTATTCAACATTGGTTTTGCCTTTAGATAACATCCATATAAAGAAATTCCAAGATTTAAGTAACGATGAAATATTCGCTATTTACAAGTTGCGTGTTGATGTATTTGTCGTGGAGCAGGACTGTCCTTATCCTGATGTAGACGAGATAGATAAAAGCGCTGAGCATATTTTTATCATGGACGGAATGGTGGCATGTTGTTATTTGCGTCTTTATGTTCAGGATAACATCATTAAAATTGGGCGCGTGGTGACAGATGTAAATTATAGATCTAAAGGACTTGCATCACGGTTAATTCGGTTCACCCTGACACACATAGACAAACATTATGAGCCGCTAAAAATTGCTATCAGTGCACAGTCTCATTTAATGCACTATTACGAAGGGTTTGGGTTTGAAAAGTATACAGATGAATATCTAGAGGACGGTATACCTCATGTTGGCATGAGAATAGTCCAGTAAGCCAGAACTAAGGAATCTATTCGGACAATAATTTATAAAGCTCAATTAGCTTAGACTCAACTTGCTCGCTTCCACTACACGATTGGACTGCAGAAGATTCGAATTTTTTTTCACATTTGCGCTGAGTTGCCTCAATACGATCCAATAAAAGCTCTAGTTCTGCT
Source organism: Flavobacteriales bacterium (assembly GCA_964230215.1). GTDB lineage: Bacteria > Bacteroidota > Bacteroidia > Flavobacteriales_D > JAUILH01 > JAUILH01. The sequence continues at coordinate 800,628 of CAXRGQ010000007.1, read as the reverse complement.
TCATCAGCCGAGCCTTCTATATCCTTGCCAGAATCGTAATTTTGTGAGATTTCTAGTGCCTCATCCAAATAAATAGTAAGATGATTGGTGCAGTCACATGGCTCTTTAATATCCTTAATTGAAATGGTGTCAGATTGTTTGCTTCCACATGATGCAACAGCAAGAGTAAAAATAAGTAGGAAAGCGAAATATACTCTAGTCATACCTAAGTTTATTGGGGCCGTTTAATCTTTAAGAACTGTATATACTTCTGGGCATTTATCCTTGAGAGCGTCCTGAACCTCCATTGAAAACGCCTGTGCAGCGTCAATATCGTCTCCAAACTCTTCATACTTTTTTGATGAGGTAACTACTTTAAACAAGCATTCCTTTGCGAAATCTTCACTATAATTTTCTCCCACACAGTCGCACACGCCATCAGCCATATCACCTGCTTCTGAAGAATACGATGAGCCACAAGAGGTAATTACCATTACACTACTTACACATATAATAGATAAAGCTAGAGATTTCATAGTCTATAATTTTGTAATGCAAGATAACTAAAACCTTAGTCTCTTGGGGTATAAAAAGAAAAAACCTGACTTCCGCTTATTGCTGAAGACAGGTTAAAACTTAAATTAGTTAAGTATGATAGTTACTTCATATCACTGAAGTCGCAATCTTTAGCTTTTTCAGCTTGCTCTTCTTGTGATAAGTCTTTAATGTACTCACATCCTTTAGCTTCATCTTCAGCTTCTTCTTTGGTCATTTCACCACCAAGAACTTTAAGGCCGATTTCCATACACTCGCAATAATCTTTATCTCCACCACATGAAGACAATCCTAGTGCTGCAACTAATGCAGCAGAAAACAATACTTTTTTCATTTTAATCTTTAATAACGTTTATTGGAGGGCAAGATAATCATTATCACTCACAGTTCTTCAAAATTTCTTCCTTTTTCTCTGGTTTATAGTCCTTCATGACCTTTGCGCAATTTGCCATTCGTTTTTTAAATGCGTTTGCCAGCTCTCTTGAACTGCCTTCCTCGCGCATCTGTGCATCCAAAGCATCCAGGTCTTTAATGCATTCGCACAAGGCCTTATTGTCATCTCCGCCACTACTACAAGATCCAAGAAAAAGAATCATCCAAATAATTGCACTAAATCTTAACACTGAGGCCCAAACGTAATTCACTTCCACGAACATTTAAATTGTATTCTAGGTTTGATAAATCCTGCTGATTTCCGTTGATCATCCGCTCCTTTAAATCAAAGTTGAAGGTGTTGTACTCATAGTTAAAAAACAAACCAACTCTTTCTTTAATAAACAACCACTTAAAACCTAGTCCTAATCCGGTATGCAAGCCATTATATTTTTCATCTGATGAATAAATGTTATTGTCATAGCTGTTCTTGAAGAATGTATATCCAAGCGCAATTGATCCGAAAAACGTGAACTTATCTCGGTTTAAAAAATAGAGGTGTGAAGTAGCCTCAAGCGTGTTAACCTTGTTGCTTTTGTATTGTTTTTGATCATTGTCCTCGTAAAGATAGCTCCCTGACCTTAGGTTTAAACCTGCACTAAGCCAATCAACAATGCCATATTCTGCTCCAATGGCTACATAGGTCGCTGCAGCTGTGTCTTTTACCTCAGACGAAATACTTGAGCCTCCACTTGTAATCGTTGAGGTGGCAAGCGTTCTATAAATACCGAGACCGCCATTTAAATCGACATAAATTTTTCCTTTTTCCCCAACTTGAGCAGAAGAAGTTAGTGCAAACGAAAGGCACAAAATACCCAATAATACATTTTTCATGATTTCTTGTTTTTCACACTAAACATACGAAATCATTCTGGTTTATTCAGATGCCTCTCCTACTAATTTATCGATATATGGCATAGACATTAGGAGTGCTAAATCTGTACATTGTGAATCAACCAATGCTTTTAGAAAGGTCTTAATAAATTCCTTTTTTTCACTTTCTTGAAGACCCAAATAATACTCCAGTTCGTCCTTTGCGCTTTTTTGTAGACAATCTTGAATGGCCCCAACTCCTGAAATTGGTGAAGAATTACCCATTAGAGATTTAAGGCCGTTATCCTGAACACACTCGCATGTACAATCAGCTAAGCTTTTTGCGTTTGACTCGTTATCATTCCCACAACTTGCCAAGCTGATGGTAGCAATGACCACCCATATCCATCTTTTCATCTGATTAAGCATTATTCAATAGACATTTCTTTTATGCACTCTTCGGCTTCTTTTTTTATTTCCTCCTGTCGCTCATTAGACGCATTCTCATACATTTTTTCGCATTCTTCGGCTAACTTTTCGTCCTCATTTGCATTTTCAACACACTCACAAACGCTGGGTTCTTTATTGTCTGAATCCTCGTCTTCGCATGCGATCAAGCAAGTTGTGAATAGTATGACAAATACATAAACTAGTCTTTTCATATGCTAAAGTTCCTTAAAAATTGGAATTAAAAAAGCCCAGCACCAATAAATTTATGGTTGCTGGGCTAGATCCTTTCTATTAGTGAATTATCTTATTTGTCTCATTTTCTCAGAAATATCGTCATATCCATCACATCCTTCGGCATCTTCTTTCTTAAATTCTTTAGTGCAGTGCTTAGTAACTTCATTCATTTTCTCCTCCAGCTTTTCATATTCAGCGTCAACTTCTTCGCTTTCATCCTCATCCAGTAGTTCAATCATGCGATCTACTATTGTATTCATTGCGTCTACGCAGTCACAAGCTGTTTCTAAGTCTTCTGCTTTAATATCTGCTGCATCAGTGTCTCCACCGCATGAAGCCAATACTAAGCCAGCTCCAAGTGTAAGTGATAATAGTAGTTTCTTCATTATAAGTAGTTTTTGTTTAGTGCAAGATATGAAACTTAGAGGTATGGCTGTCCTCTTGCGCGTTCATTTTAAGCCGATGAAGTAGGAAAAACAACTGAAATTCATCAAATCACAGCACGATTAGCCAAGGTAAGCCTATTTATTTTAAACTATTTTATGCCCTGCATCCCCTGTTATCACTCGTATCTTTGATTTCACTCTTAATGTAAATAGCTGAATATCAATAAAAAAATAGTTCGGGACGATTTAAAGGTCTACCTTCGCGACTTAATTAATACAATATATAATGAGTAACGGTACAGTAAAATTTTTCAACACTACTAAAGGATTTGGATTTATAACTCCAGATGATGGTGGTAAAGATGCCTTTGTACACCAAAGTGCACTAACAGTTGATATTAAAGAAGGCGACAAAGTAACTTTTGACCTTGAACAAGGGGCAAAAGGACTGAACGCGGTAAACGTGAAATTGGTTTAGTCTTTTACGAGATATTTACAAAAAGCCCGTTTGACATAGTCAAACGGGCTTTTTTGTTTGTTATATTGAGTGCTTATTCTTTCTCACACTTTTTAGCCTCTTCCATCAGCTCTTTCATCTTCTCATCATCTCCTTTTACTTCTTCCGCCATTTCTTCACACTTCTCCATTAGGTCCATATCTTTTGGATTGCCATCTTCGTCGTACTCCATATTTACGCAGTCACATACATTTGGTCCACTTGATTTCTCGTCAGATTCTTTATCATCACCACAAGATGTAGCAACAAAAGCAGCTAGAACTGCCATAGATACTATTAGTTTTTTCATTATATAAATTTTAGTTACCCCGCAAGATATAAAAATTGCATTCAAGAATCTATTTTCTCCAAAACACCAAAAACATACGCATAAAAAAACCCCAAGCACAAGTGCTTGGGGTTTTCAATTTCAAATAAGAGTGACTTATTCTTCTCCTTCTTTATCTTCTCCTTCTTTCTGGCAATCTTTTACCTCTTTCATCATTTCTTCTTTCTCCTCGTCAGAAGCATCTTTGTACTCCTTTTCCCAGTCTTTCTTCATTTCTTTACACTCTTCTGATTCCTCTTCTTCGTTAACGCAGTCACATACGCTTGGACCACCACAAGAAACCATACCGAAAGCAGCTATTACTGCCATTGATAAAAATACTTTTTTCATAACTAAATAATTTAAACGTTTAAAATCTGCGCAAATGTAGGACTAAATTTGTTAAAGTCCAAAAAAACAAACTAATACATACAAAAAACCTCATTTAAGCCCATGTCTTTGCTTGATTATTAGAAATTTCTATACCGTCCTAACCGAGAATACATTAGCACACAAAAAAAGCCCAACCGAATGGTTGGGCTTTTGTTTTTTTAAAGAATATGGGTCTATTCTTCGTCTTTCTTATCACACTTTTTAGCCTCTTCCATCATCTCTTCCAACTCCTCTTCAGACTTGTCTTTACCCATTTCTTCACATTTCTTCTCAAGATCAGCATCTTTTGCTTTTCCTTCTTCGTCGTACTCTAAGTTCATACAGTCACATACGTCAGGACCACCACAAGATGTCATTCCAAATGCAGCTACAACAGCTACTGCTAATAATACCTTTTTCATAACTAAATAATTTAAGTTTTTAAGTTTTTTTTAATAGGGCGCAAATTAACATGCTTTTTCAATACAAGTCAAGTTTTCAGGCATTTTTTTGATTTTAATACTTCTCCTTATCAGATCAATAAGCACAAATACACCCTTCAAAAACAAAAAAACCCACCTAAAGGTGGGTTAAATTATGTCTAGTGAACCGAATCACTAGATTCGATTTTTTTACTCAAGATCGCAATCTTTCATTTCAGCTTCAATCTCTTCTTCAGACATGTCTTTTACCATATCTAAACATTCTAGAGATTTTTCCTGTGCTTCTTTTTGCTTGTCAGCATCATCTCCAGCTTCTTCAGCCATCTTTTCTGCATCTTTCAAACATGAACATACGTCACCTCCACCGCAAGAAGTCATTCCTACTGCAGCAACAACTACTAATGATAATAATACTTTTTTCATTGCTAAATAATTTAAGTTTTAAGTCCAACAAAGAAATGAGCTTTTCTGTTAGATATCAAATGTTTTTCATATTTCAAGTCATTTATTCTTTAAAAACCAGTCATTTTAACCCAAAATTTGACAGATTTTGTACATATTTAATGCATGAGTTTTAAAAGTAAACTACCGCAAGTAGGCGATACTATCTTTTCAGTGATGTCTGCACTTGCAAATAAACACAATGCCATAAATCTGTCTCAGGGTTTTCCCGAGTTCAATTGTGATGAAGGATTAATTGAATCAGTAAATTCCTTCATGCAAAAGGGATTTAATCAATATGCTCCTATGCCTGGTAATCTGAGCTTAAGAGAGGCCTTGGCAATAAAATACACTGCTAGGCATACAACCTCCATCAATGCGGACAACATTACTATCACCGCCGGAGCTACCCAGGCAATATTTTCAGCCATTAGTTGCCTTGTTGAGAAAGGAGATGAGGTGATTGTTTTTGACCCGGCCTACGATTGTTATGAGCCTGCGATTGCTGCATATGGCGGTAAAACAATACACATTTCACTTAATTATCCTGATTTTAGTATTCCTTTGGAGGATCTAGCCGCCAAAATCACAAATAAGACAAAAGCAATTATTATCAATTCTCCCCATAATCCCTCAGGAGCGATTATCTCAAACGAGGAATTACAGGCTATTGAAGAACTTGTGCTCAAACATAATCTTTATCTTATTTCGGATGAAGTGTATGAACACATTGTGTTTGGTGGTAAGCATCACATCTCTGTCCTAGACTATCCTGCCTTGTTTGAAAGAAGTTTTATCTGCTACTCATTCGGGAAAACCTATCATACCACAGGATGGAAAATGGGCTACTGCGTTGCTCCGCATTCATTAACTAAGGAGTTCAGAAAGTTTCATCAGTACATTGTGTTTAGTTGCAATACTCCAATTCAAATGGCGCTTGCAGAATATGTGCCGAATCAATCATATCAAGAACTTCCTGCATTCTTTCAAAAGAAAAGAGATCTTTTACAAACTGCCTTGAGTGGGAGTAGATTTGAATTATTACCATCAAATGGCACCTACTTTCAACTAGTGAATTATAGCGCAATCAGTCAAGAAAATGATGTTGATTTCGCCAAAAGAATGACCATAGAGTATGGGGTCGCCAGTATTCCGTGTTCTGTCTTTTACAGTACAGCAGAAGACCACAAGATCCTTAGATTGTGTTTTGCTAAAAATAATGATACACTTATTAAAGCAGCTGATATATTATGCAAGATTTAAACGTTAAAACACTTCAAGTAGATATTGACTGGGAAAATATCGAGGGAAATTGCAAACGATATGAGGCCTTTTTTAATCATGACAATACCGACTTATATGTCTTGCCCGAGATGTTTAGTACTGGATTCACTATGAAACCATCGCCCATTGCAGAAGACATGGAAAATTCATTTAGTTTAAACTGGATGCAAAATCAAGCTAAAAAATACAATGCGGCAGTCTGTGGTTCGCTTGCAATTAAGGATACTGGACGCTATTATAATCGATTTTTGTTTGTTCATCCAGATGGAACATACGAATCATACGATAAAAGGCACCTCTTTTCTATGGCTGGAGAGCATATCTCCTATACGCCTGGCAACAAACAGCTCATTATAGACTATAAAGGATGGAAAATTAGTCCCTATGTATGTTATGATTTGCGTTTCCCAGTATGGTCAAAGCTAAACGGAAAAGCGGATATTATAATATATGTTGCCAACTGGCCCGAACCCAGGAGAAACGCTTGGAAATCCTTGCTCCTTGCGCGAGCTATTGAAAACCAAGCTTATGTGATAGCATGTAATAGGGTTGGAAATGATAAGAACGACTTCACGTTTGTTGGGGACAGTGCAATAATTGATCCGTATGGCGAATATATTATGAGGGATGAAAATCACAATGAAGCGGTCATTACATCTAGCCTATCATATTCTATTCTTAAGGATTTTAGAGAGAAGTTTCCTGTTCACAAAGACGCAGATAAATTTTCGATTGAAGATTAATCATGCCGTTTAAATATCACATGTTTCCCATAATCCTTGTATAAGCTGTAATTAGGTATCACGCTGTTTTTGCTGGCTGCAACTAGTATAAGGAAATCATGGTCATACGGATTTTTATTGTCCAATGATATTCCGTGTCTGCGGTATAAATAGGTTTGAAAAGACCAATCAACATATGTTTCATGATCACAAGCTACCGTACCCTCAATCGTTTTTGCCATGTCATCAACTTCATTTATCATATCAGCATGCGCCCCTAATTTGTTGAAATGGAAGGCAACATTGCCTAAACCCCCCAGAAAAACCAAAGCTATAATTGGCCTATGCCATTTAGCATGAAGCTTAAGTTCTATATTCTGATACAGCCATAGCGCCATCGCCAAAGCAACTATAGGATACGCGGCTAAAATATAGAACGCTCCTTGCTTAAGGCTCACGCAAATTGGTAGCACAGGACATAAACTATATATGGTTAAAACCCAAAACCATGAGCTGTTTGAAATCGTTTTGTTTTTTATGTTTTTATAGATGGATATGCTTAGGAAGACAACAAGCATAGGTAATATCTCAAGTAGGAATTTTAATAAGATGTCGAATCGTGAGTTTACCGTTTGAATGCCGCTCAGGCTACGTATAACCTGCTGATTCATGTAGTTTTCGAAAAAAGCTAGTGCGTTATTATCTATCAGTATGGCGCCCATTATAACGCCAAGCCCCACTATTACCGTAAATGTCTCACGAAGGAAGTAGCGAAAATCATATGGTCTACTTAAGAACATTAAAAGAAAAGGCAATGAAATTGGAAATAAGCCTGTAAACCCTTTTGATAAAAATGCTGCCGCTACAAGCATTCCTGCCAATAGTGGTCTCCATACTGTCTTCTGATGAATATTTGATATTAGATAATAGCTAGCCCACGTTGTAAATACCATCAAAGTGTTCTCTAAAATATTGTTGCCTATACTCCACCAAACAATTGGGCAGCTTAAGAACAATAGTAAGGGAAGAACATCCGACTTTCCGTTAGATTTAGCTATGAATCTAAATGACTTAACTATAGCTATAAACACCAGTATAAAACAAACTATTCCATATAAAGCGTCTCCCCATAACGGCGCGCCAGTAATTGATAAAACAGTGGCCTGCGTTGCATATGCCAAAGGAGGATGTTCATAGAAGGGGTTCCAGACCTCTGTATATTTGGGGCTCCAAATACTTCCTTCGCCAGACATCATGTTAATACTTACGTCCGTATACGTAAGGCCATCCATAAACATGGTTTGATCAAAAAGATGATTGCCAGATACGCAAAACACGACTCCAATTATCAGAAGGCAATGCCAAAAGAATCTATGATTAAACAATTGCATTTACTCTAATTCTAGCTCACGCCACTCAATTTCAATGTCCCAACCCGTTCTTAAGTCAATTTCATTCGGGTAGTAATAGACCTTTTCTGGTTGTACGCCCATATGGTGATTTCCAGGGCTCCACTTTCCGTTTCCGTCAGTATCCTCTATCATCCTAAACTGATACTTGCCCGGTGTTAGCTTGTCAAGGAGTATAACAGAAGACACATCAACACCACCCTCCCAAACGACTATTTCCTCCTTGGTTAATTGCAATAGTCCCTTCCTTTCGCCGCTGTAGGTTATCTTACCAAAATAGTTCTCTGGATATGTGTTAAAAGCCTTGAATAGACTATCATTTTGCCAAGCATTACTGCCTTGAATTGCTCCTTCTTGAATCTTAACTGTATATGCTTTTGATGGAGCAAAATCGCCTCTAATCCAAATGAATCGCTTATCCGTAGAGTCTATTTCAATGCGAATGGGCAGTTCAACACTATCATACTTCACACTTATCTTATCCTCCAGATATTGCTTTATTGGTCTATCGCATTTAAACCTCAAGCCATTTGTGTGTGAGAATGAGTTTCTTGCGGGTCCTTCAAGATTAGAGCTAAAACTTGTTAAATCATTTGGAATATAAAAGGTGTACACTAAGGTGTCTCGAGTATTGTCGATACTTAGTGTATAATTCCCTTTCTTAATATAATCATCTGATAAAAACACTTGCATAGAGTCATTACTCACTCTTATGTCTGCGACACCATCACTCAGTATCTTATTACTTAAATCACATTCCTTATTAAACACAAGAGTTATAAGTCCAGGATGATCATAGGTCTTGCTAATAATTTTTAAGCTTGTATCAAGCGTTGCATACATTCTGATGGATGGGACAATCGAATCACCCGGAATAACCTGCTCACCAACAAAACCTAGTTTGTCTTGACCCACATTCAGATTAAGGTCTCCATTCAAATCATTGAGTGCATAAAGCCATAATGGTTTATTTGCCAAATAATTCAATTTGGCTCGTCCTCCTTTATCTGTTTTTGCTAGGTATAGTGGGCGCAACGAATCAATGTTGCCAGATTCGGGCGAATCATAAGCCAAGACCCAAACATCTGCTTGTGGTTTAGATGTAAATGCGTCTTTCACAAGCACCGATAAGCTCAAAGAATCAATCATTTCACCCGTACTTAACACGTATGAAAAGGTAGTGTCGTTCCCTTCTGTAAAGTCCTTTATTGCCCCAGCAAAGTAGAAGTTATAGGTTGTATTTTTTCTAAGCGTGTCTTTAAAACTAATCGTTGCCGTTTTTCCCTTGGCAATCACTTCCAAAGGATATTTAAGCGGTGGAGAGACTATTATATTTTGTTTGGGTGAGTTGAGTGAAATGAACTCGTCAAACTCGATAAGAATGCTTTGTGACGAAAAGTTTAGTGCTTGATTTTCTGGATAAAACCTCACTGGTTTAGGAGCTGCAGTATCCTTATCTCCCCCAGTAGGAGCCGAAATTGTGGCGCAAGATGCTATAAGTACAAGAACAAATAAATAGTGTATGGTTCTAATTATAGACAAGCTTCAATCAGATTAATGTATTTACCTAAATGCTTTTCATCAATTGCGTCAAATGAATTTAGCTCGGCACTATCGATATCAAGAATAAACGCAACTTCCCCATTTTTATGTCTTCCCGGCACAACTATTTCAGACTTTGACAAACTTGAACACGCAATATGCCCCGGAAATTCATCCACATTTGGGACAACTATCGTCTCGTTGTTTTTCCACGCTGTTCCGCACACACCCTTACCGTGCTGAATTCTTGTACAAGCAATAGGTCCTTGAAATGGCCCGAGAACCAACTCATTCCCATCCACTAAATAAAACCCAGTCCATAAAAAGCCAAAAGCCTCATTGAGCACGGCACAAAAGTTAGCCATGTTTGCAATAAGGTTTGCCTCCCCCTCTATAAGTGCCTTTAACTGTGGGTATAGCTGCGTATACAACTCCTCTTTATCCAATCCCTTTTCGATATATAAGCTTTCTGCCATGGCGCAAATATAAATTAAAGCACGCAAGCAGCCGTTGCAATACTTACTGATTTACATGGGCCAGAAAGCAGTTGTGCTGTAAAAGCCTCCAGGGTCGCACCCGTAGTTAAGACGTCATCTACCACCAGAACATCATGCTCTAATAGTAAGTCTGGCTGTTTTAATTCAAATATTTCCTCCACATTCTCCCATCGATCTAATCTACCTTTATTGGTTTGCGTTTTGTTGTAAGCGACTCTTTCGCAAGCTCTAGTTTCGACATGTATGTGTAGCACTTCAGCCAGGCCATTTGCTATTTCCTCTGCTTGGTTGTAGCCTCTTATTTTTTGCCGTTTTGGATGAAGCGGCACTGGAACGATACTATCATAATGTCCTCCTAGTTGTTCAATCGACTCGCCCATCATTCTCCCAAGTTCATTCGCAGCAATTGGGTTGTTTTCATATTTAATGGCGTGTAGGATTTTCTGAATTCTATGGCCTTTATTAAACTCAACCAAGCTAAAGCTATCTCTAATCTTTACTCTGCCCCATAACACTTTAGAAATTTGATTATTCTGCAGACTTTGGATTGGAACTGTTGGCAACATCATTTTGCACTCAAGGCAAATTCCATTTTCTCCTTTAAGCAGTGATTTACTGCATCCACAACAAACCTTAGGGTAAAAAAGCGCCAAAAAATCTTCTAGAAACGACATAACTACTTTTAACTAAGTCATCTCTAATCTACACCAAGTTTTATTAATAACTCAATTTTAGCCTACATAACTTTGTAACTGAACTTGATTAAATAATCTATAGTGGAGTGTTGAAACATTCGTGAACATATACGAGTATGACACAATTAATACATTAATTTTGCGTAGAATAAAGTAGCTATGACAGAACAAGATAAACCAGTACATAAACCAGCTCCTAGCAAGGACAAGAAATCTAGAGATCCGATATATATAACAATTATCATATTGTTACTGATAGGTGCTGGACTGATGTTTATGGAGATGCAAAATCAGAAGGGAAAACTGGATGAATGTACTTCAATTAATAAGGAATTGGGGGAAAAGAACAGCATACTAAATTCTGCCGTGCAAGATCTAGAGAGTAATCCTGAAGACTTTCTAAAAGACTTAAGCATACTGTTAGAAGACTATGATACGATGATCGCAATTAGTTCGCACCTTAAAGGCAAGAACAGGTCATTAATGGATTCACTTGAAGCCAAAAGAAACCTTATTAAACAACTGGAAGATGAGGTTAAAGCAGGTAAATGGAGAGGCGCTCAACTTAGAAAAAAGGAAGAAGAGCTTGAAGTTTTACGTGGCGTTCTGCAGACATATGTAAGAAGAATTGATTCTTTAACTATTCAAAATCAAGAGCTAAGTAAACGTCTGAAGGGAGCACAAGAACAGTTAGATCAAGCAGATAAAACAATCACCAATTATGAGGTAAAAACCAATCGCATGGAGGAGACCATCAAAGAGGGAATGGTCTTAAAAGCGGCTGGTGCAGTGGCAACTGGTATTCGCTTAACTAGAGGCGGAGATCAACGCGAAACTACACGTGCAAAACGTTGTAATCAAGTTAAGACTTGTTTTACGGTGATGGAAAATAGCATTGCTAAACCGGGTGTAAAATCTCTTTATCTAAGGGTAATTGACCCAGGCGGTAATGTACTTGGAAGTAGCACATTTAAAGGTGCAGATGGTAGCAGTGTGGTGTACTCATCTGGTAGAGAAATCGATTATCAAAATAGAGACTTGGATGTTTGTATTTACCACGTTTTTGCTGAAACACCGCCTGCAGATGGTACTTACAAAATCGAGATATGGGCTGAAGGTCACAAAATTGGTAGCGCGAATTTTGATTTGAAATAAATCAGAAAATTGCACGGACTTGTACGCCACCAGTATGAATAGATGAGTTATCTGGTGTTTTTCGCCCAGAATAGTTCAGGTTTAGCTGAATAAACTCATTTATACTTCTCTGATAGAGAACTTGCCACGTGAGGTTATTCCCAGTTTTTAAGGCGTCTAGCATCTCATAGGCAAGATTGGTATTGTCGTCACCAGTATATTTATTATTGACGTAATTAACCTTAGCTGAAAGACTGCCTTTTTCAAGCACGTTATAGCGGACCTCTGTACCAATGTTGCTAATTACAGCCTCCTCTAGCCCAAGAATATTCAGCTTATCCTCATAAATACCTTCTAGGCTTACTCTAAACTTAGTGCTTGGTTGATAGCTAAATTTCGCTTGTATTGTGCTATACTCAATGTCAAAATTTCTGCCGCTTACGTAGTCTGCAGTGTTAACCTTGTTACCATCTTCTGCTTCCAAAATTAGTGTAAACGTCCTGCTTATATTCCACCTTAAACGCGCCAAATGTGATGATAAATTTCTACTGTCAAACCCAGATGTTAAAAGGGTTTTTGAGCTGTTGTTTTGGAAGGTGTAATCCATGCCAAATTTCTGATTCGTCCTATTAAAAAAGAAGGTATTTCTTATTGTGTTACTTAGGCTGATAAGAGACGTGTCTGCAATTTCTGTAATAAGCGGGTTTAAAAATTCTTCCGGATTGGATGTATTGGTTTTTCTATCGGCCCTGTATACTAATTGGTTTGACAGACGCGCAATAAATCCCTTTATCCCTTTTTCGCTGCGCCATACATTGCCAGGTTTTAGAAATAATGACTGCGAAAACTGATTGGTAAACGTTTTAACATATTCATTCGTCGGTGCAAAGACCCGCACATAATTGGCTTGATCGGAAAATGCGGCTATTTCGAACTCATTAAGGTCTTTTACACCATCTTCATTGTAATCTATCCATGTATACACACCCTGACCTGCTTGCACCTCTATATATAAAAACTCTCTTTTTAGTTCTAATCCAGACCCTAGCTCGTAGTATGTGGATGTTATAATGGCTCCTTTTAACCACCTTCCTTTGTGCTCCAATCGCCCAACAACGGTGTTATCACCTTGAAGATTTAATAGGTTCGTATCTATAATATTGAGATTTCTATACGCTAAGTTTAATTTAAGCTGATTGTTTCTATTTTTCAGAAACTGCATGTCAAATCCAAAATGATTCGCAAGTGATGCGTTTCTCAAGACCTCACTGCTATCTGGTCGCTTTTCATGGCGTTGTCTAAAATATATGGCGTATATATTCTTACTTGAATCAACCGTTTTTAAACTAAGCTGATAATCATAAAACTGATAGGCGCTGATAAGGGCGGTATCTCTAAGGCTATTTAATTCATGCTCATCATTGTACTCAATAGCTACCTTTCCAAATGTCTTACTCAGATAAGCCTTATGTCTTAAAAAACTGCTGTTTTGTCTTCCTTGTGACCTCAAGTAACTAGCATTGGCTCTTGTTTTCCATGATTGTTTTCCTAAATCAAAGGTGAGATGGTTTCTCAAGCCCTCGTAATCTCCGAATTGCTGAAAGGTGTTCAGCCCATACGATATCCCACCTAATCCTTTCCGTTTGTAGAGAAAATTAGCATTCCCTAACAATTGATGCCCTTTATCCTGTAACTGAAGAACATTCCAGTTTCTTTCGAACTCTACCGCTCTAAATCGCTCAATTCGTTGAAAGTTTTCATGTACAAACTCAGCCCCAATATTAGATTCAATTCTAGCTTTATCGCTAAGCTCCTTATTTATTCGCCAGTTGAGTTTTCCTCCAAACCCCTGATTATCCCTGCTATCTAAGCTGGAGAAGGTGTTTTTATCATAATTTGAAAAGACGCCTTCTGCATTGAGAGTGTTATTTTCATTGATTATTATTTCTCCGCCAGCACTTATCATTTGCTGCATACTTGGAGCAGCTAATTCAATTACTGGCTCATGTGTACCCTGGGGTACTCCCCCTATTGGCTCTACCCATCGATATGTGCGCCCAATTGCTGTAATCTCATTCAGCACGTAATTACCCTTTCCCTGCCCTAGGTTTGAAAACGTGGCTTTGTAAAGATTGGTGTCCGGTTGTGGTTCATACACAAGTATAGTATAGTTGCCACTACCTGTCACCGTATCAACCTGCCGATAAAGAATTCTATTTTCCGCATACACAGCTGTATCAATACTGCTCGCGAAGGCTGCACTTGGGTTGTCTCCTGCAAAGCTCAAGACTTGTCGTTGAACATCATTCAACTGAAGCTGGAGCGGTTGATTTCTTGCGTCTTGTTCTGAGTATACATTTAAAAACACATGTCCTTTTTTTCGTGCATAATTGATATGAGACTGAAACAGGCTTCTTGCGTAATTCTGGTCTGTATACTGAAACTCGATGACAATTCTCCTATCTTTCGTGATAAGGTTTTTGGGTGTAAAACTTACCTCAGCCGTGTTGTAATCTATAACATAGTCATTGTTCTGACCTCTAGTTAGTAACTGCCCATCTATGTAGACCCTTTCTGTACCCGATAAAACAATAATAAAAGGCTCATTATTTGCGCCACTCAATCGATACGGTCCTTGATTTCCTTCAACCCCTTGGATCTGATTTCTTGCAAACTTCCCTTTTGACAATGCCGCGCTGGCTTCCACTGACAACTCATCTTTTTTGACTTCATTACTCGTCAATAAACCAGAAAATGTGCCGCCTTGAGCTCTCTTTTTATAGGTCATAAAGTATCCTTTTGGCTTATACAACCAAAAATCTCCAGCCGTTAAAGACCATTTTTCCTCATTAAATACTCGAATATAGACTTGATCAAAATCTTGAAGCTGCTGGGTGTTCCCTTGAGGCTGAATAGGTATATTATCATCCGTAACAGAGGCGGTTACCTGAATTTCTGGCGCCAATTGCCCTGACAGTTGTAGGTTAAGATTTGAGTTCACTGATAAGTTCTGATTATTACCAACATTTATCCCACGGCTAATGCTGCCCGACTTATTCAATGAGGACCCAAACAAGTCATTATAGTTATATGAGTCCGTTAATTTGAAGGGTGATGTTTGTTTGGGGTCTTGTTTGAAATTAATCACACTAGTATCTAAAGCTTGGTATGTTGTGCCGAAGACTTCAGGGAAAGTGCGATAACAAAGCATATACACTCCCGATTTTTTAACATCCAGTAATCGAATAGATTTTGTGCTTACATCATATTCAAAATCTTCACTGCTAAGTCCGTTTATGTTTATTGAACTTTCAGCAATATATGCCGAATCCAATATCAGCTCATTTGTCGATAAGAAAATACTATCACAGATCACATTTGTTTGTGCAATAAGTGAAGATGATAATCCGTTGATTATCAAGAACAATAAAACTATATGTCGATAGGAAACGAATTGCATAGTTTAGCACCTAATATCTGTGCGTTATATCTGAGTTTTTGACCGTAAAAACTTGGTCATCATTAACAAAGCAGCCAATTGAAAACGAAAATTAATCAATATCCTTGTGTATAGCTTGTGGATTTTGTTTAAAATGTTGGATATATTCTTATATTTGTTGTCCTTAACGAGTGTTAGTTTAAAGAAATTATTGAGCGTATGAGAATTGCTGTTGTATTTGCGATTGGTTTATCGCTAGTACTTAGTGCCTGCGGAGGCGGTAAGAAGGATGTTGCTGAGCAAGAAAAAGCCAAAGGACAGGCTGTTGATGAGAAAGGCCGTAAAGTGGACATTTATAGCGGTGGAATCTTCAAGATGAACCAGGTTAGTAAGCCGACCACACTATTCCCACACGGAGTAGGTGAGCTTACAGGTCACAACATTGCAAACCAAGTATATGAAGGTCTGGTTAAACTAAATCAGGCAACTTTAAAGGTTGAACCATGTTTAGCCGAAACTTATGAAGTAAATGATGATGGTACTGTGTTCACATACCACCTAAGAAAGGGTGTTAAGTTTCACGATGATCCATGCTTCAGTGGTGGAAAAGGTAGAGAAATGACCGCTAATGATGTTAAGTATTGCCTAGATCAATTGTGTACGCCTTATACGGAAACGAAAACGAAAAAGAACGATTTAGGTGGTCTAGTTATTTCTAAGATTAAAGGAGCGCAAGCTTATTATGATTCATTCGAGTCTGGTTCGCCAATGGAAGGCGGCGTAGAAGGTGTAAAAGTTATTGACGATTACACACTAGAGATTACACTTGAAACAGCGTTTGCTGGATTCAATGGAATTATGTCTACACCTGCTGGTTGGGTTTTCCCTAAAGAGGCTGTTGAACATTATGGCGAGGATATGAGAGACAATCCAGTTGGAACAGGTCCTTTCATGAAAAAGAACGTTGATTTAAGTAAGTCGGTTTACCTTCAGAGAAACGAAAACTACTGGGATAAAGATGAGCATGGTAATAAACTTCCATATCTTGAAATCCTGAAGTTTACTTTCATGTCTGAGAAGAAGACGGAATTCCAAGCGTTTAACAAAGGAGAGTTAGACATGGTTTGGAAAATTCCAATCGATGAGCTAAACAACGTATTACAAGATTTAAATGACGCTCAGGACAATGCTCAGCAGTACCTACAAAGCGCAGATGCACTTTCTATTCAGTTCTATGGTTTCTTAAATACACATGAAGTATTTAAGGATATCCGTGTTAGAAAAGCGTTCAACATGGCAATTGATAGAGAGGAGCTTGTTAGAAGCACACTATATGGTGAAGGAACGCCAGCAGATTATGGTATTGTTCCAGCAATTGATGGCTATCCTCAAGAAAACATAAAAGGGTTTGAACACAATCCAGAAGAAGCAAGAAAATTATTGGCTGAGGCCGGTTATCCTAATGGTGAAGGTTTCCCAACTATCGAACTACACATCAATAATGACGGTAACGTTAACATGATGTTGGCAACGGCTATCCAGAATCAACTATTTGAAAACTTAGGTGTAACTATTGAGCCTAAGCAAATGACGCTTAATCAACTTAGACGTAAGTTCGAATCTGGAAATTCGGCATTGTGGAGAACGGCATGGGTAGCAGATTATCCAAGTCCGGAGAACTACTTAAACTTATTCCACAGTAAGCATATACCAGATGATCCAAGCGAAAGCACATTCTATAATGCTTACCGTTATAGCAACCCTGAGTTTGACAGACTTTATGATGAAGCTGTTAAGACTCTGGATGATGCAGAAAGAATGGCCTTATTCGCAAAAGCAGATCAGATTCTTATTGATGATGCTGTGGTAATGCCAATCTATTATGATAGCTATGAAAGACTAATGTCTAGAAAAGTTAAAAACTTCCCTATAAACGGAATGGAATACAGAGACTTTACAAGAGTGTTCCTTAACGAAGAAGAATAGGAAACATATTGACCATTAAAAAAGCCAACTATCCTTGATAGTTGGCTTTTTTGTTTAGCTCGCTTTGTACATAACTACACCGCCGCCAAATCTCTTTTCTTCAAGCTAGTTGGCAAGGATTTATGCTCACCCCTTTTAATTATCATAGCACCCGACGATTCTAGTTCATCCTTGAGTGAAATCAATTCGCTTAAGGCTATGTCAGCCACAATGTAGTTATCTTCCTTCTCTGAAATACTCAAAGTTTCAATACGCTCCAAGAGATTTTTGTCCGTACACGAAATAAACACCTCAACCGAGATGTTGTTGGTGTGCACAAACTTATTCCCCTGATTAGCCTTTTTATACTCGTATTTATAATCATACGCGTTGGCTGAAATATCTGACAACACCGCCGAGCCGGTAGGATGACCCCCAGCCCCTTTACCAATAAACAATTGCTTATCAGAGAATGCGGCTTCCACTACAACGGCATTGTATTCATTCTTAATGTTCGATAAATAATCATCTTGGTTAACAAACGTTGGTAATACATAAGCACAAATAGTCTTATCAGTCAGTTTTTCCACGTGAGCGACCAGTTTAATACTTAGATTATTTTCTCTGGCATAATCAATTGCAGATTGTGATAGATTTTCGATACCATAATTAAACACCTGGTCTGGCTTCACAAAAACCCCATAGGCATGACCTGTTACTATTACAAGTTTGTATTTTGTATCAAAGCCTCCAACATCCAGTCTAGGATCAGATTCAGCAAAACCAAGGTCTTGTGCATCTTTTAAAGCTTCTTCATAACTTGCGCCTTCATCTATAACCTTTGTTAAAATATAGTTGGATGAGCCATTAAAGATGCCAGAGACCGATTTTAGTGACTCATTATCATAATACTCCTCTAAGTTTCTGATTATCGGAATCCCACCACAAACAGAAGCTTCATACAGCAATGCTTTTCCGCAATCATTTTGCAGGTCTACAAGTTCTTTAAAGTTCTCTGCAATTAATTTCTTGTTTGCAGATACCACCGATTTTCCATTTCTAAGAGCGCTAGTAACAATGTCATACGCATCTTCAGCGTTGTCTATTAGTTCTACAACCAGATCTATATCTTCATTGTTTAATATGTCTTCTTTGTCATATGAAAAGACTTCTGGAGATAATCTTCTTTTTTTGTTTCTGTCTTTAACTACAATCGAATGGATATCTGAGTTAAACCCCTTACTATCCAACAATACATCATGAAGGCCCTGACCCACACAACCGTATCCAAACAAACCTAATTTCTTAGTTTTTCCCATAATTAGCTGATTTCTGGCACATACACACTGCGCCCGATTACTGAATAAATAGTGTATAAACCGATCTACGGATTACACCAAATACTAAATGTACAATTCACTGTTTTCATTAATACTCAATTTATATTCATCGTCCTAAAACGATTCAGGATTTGGCACCTTTCCAGCAGGACTGTTGGTTGCCCGAGGGTCATAGAGCCTGTCTCTCACCTCATCTCTATAAAGAGTTGTAAAACCGATGGCTTTACGCAACAAATGTATAGTCAAATTTATTTTTATCCAAATAAATGAACGAAAGAGCTTGCATGTTGTATGATTCAGTATGAAATATATATTGATATTTGTCGCGCTGTTCATGAGTCATATAGGCATGTCCCAGCTTATAGAGGGCAGAATTTTATGCTTAAAATTTTATCGGTCTAACCACTTTACAACAGAAAAATTAGACTCCACTTTACAAAGCGCCGGATTTGAGATTGATTATCTCGACTCAATGCCTGCGAAAAGCGAATTCGCTAGACTGAAGTATGCATACAGCCAAATATGGATAATATCTGATCTTAAGCAGCACATTGATAGTAGTTATTATCAAGATTTTAAGGACTACATGAATTATGGTGGACGCTTATACTTACTTGCCGACAATGAGCCGTATGATGTTGATGCGGAATTGCTAGCACAACACCTTATTGGAAACACTGGATTTATAGGCAATTATATAGCAGATGATCATGGAGTGCCTGCTGATCAATGCGATATTAATGAAGACTCTAGTTTAGACATTTATGAAGGGTTTACGGTATCATCAATTGGCTTAACAAATCAGATGAAGCCGCAATTTATGGGAAGCGTTGGTCAAGTAATAGTCGCCAGTTATCAATCAGATAGCTATAAAATTTTGCTTGATGGCGGCTTTACAAGAATATACACTAAGTGGTCTGATGCGAGTGCTAAATATTTCACCCAGGCCGCGTACTGGCTTAACAATTAGTTACAACAAGCATATTCTTAGCTTGACGTTGGTTTAAAAATTCAGTAGCTTTGTGACAAATCAAAAAATAATAAATATGAAAAAAATCTACTTTTTAGCTCTAGCTATGTTAACAGTTGGGTCTGTTAATGCTCAAAGAGAAATTAGCAATGTCGAGCGTGTTGATGTTGATTTGACCACTCTTACTGGTGAAAGATCACAAGATACTATTGTTGCTCCTGCGATTGCAACTGGAGCGTGTTCTTTCGTAATCTATAGCTCTAGTAGCGGCTATGTTGCAGGAACAAATAATTATTCAGATTTAGAGAAAGCACAGTATTTCCCAACAGTTGGCGGAGACATCTCTGGTGTACTCGTGTTATATGGTGCTAAGAACGATCAAGGTGGAAACACTAACTACAATGCAAAAATTTATGCAGATGGTGGTGGAACTCCAGGGACAGTGCTTGGTACAAGTTCAGCAGTAAACATTTCTGCTGTTGATACATCAGCTGCTGGTGGATGGACAGCATTCCCAATTTCTCCATCTGTATCAGCTTCTAACGGATTCTTTGCATCTGTTACAGTTGATGGTACTGATACTGTTGGTATTATTACGACTGAAGATCCATGTTCTAACTCATTAGCATGGGAACTTTGGAGTGATGGTACTACATGGTTACCTTATAACGATGGAACAAGCGGATGGGGTCTTGAAATTGACAACCTAATGGCTGTTATGATCGACAACATTTCATTATCTACGCCTGAGCAAGGTGTTAGTGAAGTAAAAACTTACTACGCTAACAACCAAATCGTAATTGAAGGTATCGTAGAAGGTGTAGCAATCGATGGAATTGAAGTATTAGACATCAACGGAAGATCAGTTACTCCTTACCACACGCCTTATGTTAGTGGTGGAAGATACACATTTGACGTAGGTTCAATTGCAACCGGAAACTACATTGTTGTTATGAATACTAACTTTGGTAAAGTTGGAACTAAAGTTCATGTAAACAATCAATAAGATTAAAGAATCTTTATAGTTTAAACCCTGCTTGACTATGTTAAGCAGGGTTTTTTAGTTTAATATGAACAAGTAATTATATTAGCTGTTATAGACGTATGGTCAAAAGCCATTATGTATTTTTGTATCGATGAGTAAGCAGTATTGTAATAGTCTTGTTAACTACAAACGTTATTTAACACGTGAGGTAACAATTGGATCTGTCAAGCTAGGCGGAGACAATCCAATTCGTTTACAATCCATGACCACTGCGGACACCATGGATACGCAAGCCTCCGTTGACGAATCTATTCGAATGATTGAGGCTGGATGTGAGATTGTGCGCCTTACTGCACCAAGTAAAAAGGATGCAGAAAATCTAGCCAACATCAGAGAGCAGATACGGCAAGCTGGTTATGAAACCCCTCTGGTTGCGGATATACATTTCACCCCCAATGCGGCAGAAATAGCCGCTAAAATTGTGGAAAAGGTACGAGTCAATCCAGGGAATTACGCGGACAAAAAGAAATTCGAGACAATTGAATATACTGATGAGAGTTATCAGGCAGAATTAGACCGCATTCGTAAACGATTTACGCCCTTAGTGCTATTATGTAAGGAACACGGCACAGCAATGAGAATCGGCACTAACCACGGGTCTTTGTCGGATAGAATTCTGAGCAGATATGGGGACACGCCTGAAGGTATGGTAGCCTCTGCTATGGAATTTATTACCATTTGTGCTGATAATGATTATCATGAGCTAGTGATTTCAATGAAAGCATCTAACCCCCAAGTTATGGTGCAGGCATATCGCTTATTGGTTGCTAGAATGATGGAATTGGGGATGAATTACCCTCTACATCTTGGAGTAACTGAGGCCGGCGAAGGAGAGGATGGCAGGATAAAATCAGCTGTAGGCATTGGCACTTTGTTAGAAGATGGTCTTGGAGATACCATTCGTGTTTCTTTGACAGAAGCGCCCGAAAATGAAATTCCGGTAGCAAGAATACTAGCAGAACGCTATTCAAACAGAGAGGGTGAAGCAACTAGTGAAATACAAATAGAGGAACTTCCATACTCTCCATATACGTATGCCAGGCGCAATACAATTAAAGTAGCCAACGTGGGTGATGGTCAAGTACCCGTTGTATTTGCAGACTTAAGCCACGTTGATAATATTAAGCCCTCTCATTTTTATGGTTTTGGATATAACTATTCCGTTCCGCTAGATAAGTGGAATTTAGGAGAGCAAGCAGCTGATTATGTGTACTTAGGGAATCAAACTATCGATTTTGATATTCCAGGAACCATAGGACTCGTTCAGGAATTTGATACGTGGCGCGAGAAATCCGTAAACAAAGACCGACATTACCCTATTCTTGATTACAAGGATATCGATAAAGCGCAAGCTTTAGAACCCGTTATTTTATTTGTAAGCATCTCTGCCAAAGAAATAATTAACGGAAGTGTCGATTACAGCAAACTAGGATCAAACATTGTAATTGTATTGCGTTCGGATGCAAGTCATTGGATGCCAACTATGCGTTTAGCTTGTATACGACTGATGCAGGCGGAGGTAGAAGTGCCAATAATCTTTAAACGTGAACTAGCGCAAGCAGACAGAGACACCGTGCAGTTATATGCAGGGACGGATTTCGGTGGATTACTGCTAGATGGAATGGGAGACGGTGTATGGTTGATAGCCAAACATCAATCCACCCAGTTAATCAATGCAACGCAATTTGGCATACTACAAGCCACTAGAACGCGTATTTCAAAAACGGAGTATATTTCATGTCCTTCATGCGGAAGAACACTCTTTGATTTGCAAGAAACTACGGCAAAGATTAGAGCAAAAACAGATCACCTTAAAGGTCTAAAAATTGGCATCATGGGCTGCATAGTTAATGGTCCAGGAGAAATGGCAGATGCCGATTACGGCTATGTTGGGACTGGCCCAGGAAAAATCACCTTATACAAGGAGAAGGAAGTTGTTCAGCGAAACATCCAAGAAAGTGAAGCCGTTGATGCGCTAATTGAATTGATTAAGTCACATGGTGATTGGGTAGATGCGTAGAAAAAATGTACCTTTCTATCACAAAATTAACTTTAGAGATATGAAAAAAATGATGATGATAGCTCTATGTATTGGAGCAATATCAATGGTTTCTTGTGGCGATGAATCGTCAGACGATGAAAAAGATAAGGATGGTAAAACAGCTATGACGCCATGTGAATGTAAGGCAGCAGGTGAAGAAATGATGGAGAGAGTAGATGCGGGTGAAGATGTTGACAAGTTAAACGAAGAATATCTATCCAAAAAAGAAGCTTGTTTCAAGGCACGAAATGACATGGGAAAAGAAAAGTTTGACGCTGCAATGGAAGAATGCGAATAAACTTATAATGTAAAGAACAATTGTAAAAGGGCGGTTATACCGCCCTTTCTTATTATCTAAACTCCTGATATTTTACTTTAACACTACGCGTCTTGATGTAACACCGTTATCATCGCGTAATGATAGAACATACATACCAGGCACGTAATCTAAATGAATTGGTCCTTGTATTCTGTTTATTGGAATTATTTCTAACAGCCTTCCGTCACCCGTGTACACTAATAATTCAGCGTCTGCATTCGCAGAGTGATTAATGTTGATGTCACCAGTGCTTGGGTTTGGATATACTTCAAAAATATGAGCTGAAAGCTCGCCAACACCATTCTGGCTTCCGCCATTTGCAGGCTGAGTTCTGTTAGATCTAGTTGTATTATGATTAGCTCTAGTACTCGTACATTGCGATGGTATAATCACATCCACTCGATATCTAGTGTCCAGGCCTGGGTTTTGATCTGTGTAGGTAAAGTTGGTCGAAGACACAGAATCTAGTACCTGCCAGTTGTTGTTCCCCAGAGAATCCTTCATAATACGATAGTATCCAAAAGTGAAGCCTTCATATTCATCCCATATAAGATTTGCTTGACCTCCTCCTATATTAAGCTGCACATGAATAGTCTCGTGATAGTTACTCAATTCGCTTTCTCCTCCACAGCTATCAACTACCGATATCTTATATCTGTATGACGTATTATTAGGGTTAATTCCGGCACTTGAGTCAACATACTGGCTAATCGAATCATAAGGCCAGAAATCGATTAAGGTATATGTACCTACGACATCTCTGTAGATGTTGAAGCCTGAAATACCAGTTGGTCCCGGTTTTTCCCACACCAGTTCGTTCATTGAAGAGCTCGTATCGACCATGATCACACAAAGCTCCACGCCATAGGTAGTATCACCGATTACAAAGCTTTCCTGATTGGCAGCACATCCATTTGCATCCGTTACATCAAGTGTATAACTTCCTCCCGCTAGTCCACTTTCCGTCGATCCACTTCCGCCAGAAGACCAAGTATAATTAAAAGGGCTAGTTCCACCAGTCACATTAGCATCTGCCGATCCATCATCAAGATTACATGCCGAAGGTGTTGTATTTACAGATACAGATAAAGCAAGTGGTTCTCCAACGAGACCTGAGGCCATAGCGGTACATCCATTAGCGTCTGTAACGGTAACGCTATATGTGCCCGCGATCAAGTTTATCGCCGTTTGATTCGTCTGTCCATTACTCCAGCTGAATGTATAGCCAGATCCAGGTGTTCCACCAGTTGCAAACGCAGATGCCGTTCCATCATTACCTCCATTACAACTAACACTGTTGGTAGATACAGTTACCGTTAATGCTGGCGGATCAATTAAGATGACTTGTCCTGTTATTGTACAGCCGTTGGCATCATTTACAGTTACATTGTACGTCCCAGCTAGTAAGCCATTAATATCCTCCAAACTACTTGTATAGGAATTAGGCCCGGTCCATGTTTGTGTAAAAGGTGATGTTCCTCCTGATATTGTCATGTTTATACTTCCATCATTGTCTCCCGTACAACTTGGATTTGCTGAAGTGTAGCTCAAACTTAGTGCATTTGGTTCATTAATAGTTGCTACAACCATTTCAGTGCATGTGCCATCTGTTATCGTTAAATTATATACCCCTGCCTCAAGACTTGAAATATTTGCAGTTGAAGCCGAGAAGCCATTTGGTCCAGTCCATGAATAAGTCTCTGAACCAGAAACCCCGGTAACATTTAATGTAACAGATCCTGTACTATTCCCATTACAATCAACATCCTGCTTTGAGTATACAACATCAATTGCACAACTTGGACTAGAGCAAAATATAGTTTCTGTAGCTGAATAAACAGATTCGTTACATGTTAAGTTTGCTCTAGTTAAACTACCCGATTGAACTGTTAGAGGAACGGATGTCAAACTAACTGAAAACGCATGTGTTGACAATGTAATATCAGTCGAATTACATCCTATCTCCCCATTACTATCAAACTTAAAAAATTCTGCCTTGCTCACGCCTGGTCCCGAATCATAGTCACTTCCCATAGAAAGTATGCCACCATCACTAGCACGTAGCGACTTAAACATCTCATTTGCCGCAGCCGTTCCATAAACGTTCGTCTCAATAAGACTTAGCCCAGATGGGTCAAATGTTGTGCGCATAGCATCTTGATCTCCTAATGGTCCGTTAAACACAATTCCCGTAGTTTCAATTTCGCCTAAGCTATTTTCAAATGCATTAGTTACATAAGCGCCCCCTGAAGCATACTGCATGGTTTCAATATCTTGAAGAGCCAAAGATGAGTTCAACTCCATAATCATTCCATAATCTCCATTTGAGGTAGCTGGTGGCACACTAATAAGGCTACCTACAACATAATAGTTACCATTGCTATGCAGCATTCCTTGAAATGGATTCAGAAAAATTCCTGAACCACCAGATTCATAGGCTGTTTGAGAAATAACCGTTCCAGACTGATTAACAATCATTAAATGACGTGCATCTGTACCTGAAACCGTGTTATTGGAAAGTAGGTTTAAGAAATAATTGCCGTTGCTTAATTGATTAGCTCCTGCAATGTCTGTATTAGTGTCTGTTGCATTAAAGGTTAGGAAAGAAAGTATATTTCCCCCTGCATCCATTCTAACAGCATAGGCGTAATTGGCACATGTTCCTGGGCACTCGTATAGTGTTCCGAAAATGGTAAATGTGCCGTCTGAATTACTAAATACTTCCGAAACATTAAAATTACCAGATACAGCCCTAGTGTACTCCGAATAGCTGATCACTGTGCCAGACGAATCCGTATTAAGCATAAATATTCCGTTAGTTCCGCTTGTAATACCAATTATAATTAATGTGCTGTCAGCTGGATTTACAGTAATGGCATCAATCATTCGGTTGGTCCCTCCTTGATCGTAAAACTTTGAAAACACTAGAGACCCTTCAGAGTCGTGTCTACTTAAATAAGATACACCTCCAGACATGTCTTCAACAATACTATAAAAACCGCCGTTCCAATCTAAGGCAATATCCTTTCCATGATGGTCTTGCGTCATGATTCCAGTTCCAAGAGTGGTATGAAATTTATATTGAGCATTAATTGACAGCGATATGGTAACTGCCAGTAAGGTAATAATGTGTTTCATTGTAGATAGTTTAGAATCACAAAATTACGAAATGAATTAGAAACTATCCTAGATGCTTATGATTTAATGTGCATCATGTTCGATAGACTTCTCAACACTGTCTCTATGCGCGTCTAATTCAGCAGCGTGGGACTGATTGATATCTGGAACGCTGATTTTAGATAAAATGTTTACCATAGAATCTCGCAAAACCATAAACTCAGGCACTAAAACGTCTGGCAGTGGTTCTGAGGTTGGAATGTCTGCACTAACAGGATCTACAAACTTTCCGTTTATCTGTATTCTGTAATCTAGATGAGGTCCCGTAGATATACCTGTGCTTCCTACTTCTCCAATTAGTTGGCCTTGATCTACGTGATCACCCACGCTCACATTCCGTTTTCTCAAATGTAAATAGTAGGTAACAATGTTCTGGTTATGCTTGATCTTTATGGTGTTTCCGCCACCGCCTCCCCAGCCAGAGAAAATAACAGTACCATCACCTACGCTCACAACCGGTGTCCCAGATGGCGCTGCATAGTCCACACCTAAGTGTGGTCGTCTATAACCCAATACCGGATGTAATCTATTATATGAAAAGCCTGAACTGATGCGTAAATAATCTAGCGGTGCTTTCAATAATGCTTTACGCAAGCTACCTCCCTCGCCATCGAAATAACCTGTAATGGTGTCTCCAGATTCAAATGGTATTGCATAGTACGCCGAATCGAATGTATGTATCTCTAGCGCATGTATCTTTCCAGCAGAAATAGGCGTGCCTTCAACACTGCGCTCATCATAAACAATCTTGTAATAATCACCTTTTTGAATACTAAAGAAGTCCACACTCCACTGATAGGTGTTCACTACCCTCATGACTAAATCTGGTGTTAATCCTTGGTCAATAAAGGCATTCCAAAGGCTTGAGCTAATTACGCCTGCTGTCTGGCGCATCTCGGTTTGAATCTCTTTTTGATGCTTGCTCACCTTAAGTTTATCAGCATTTAAATCAAAAATGAAATAGTCGATCGTGTTGTTTTCATAAATCAAATAAGCTGCACGAGTGGTATCTCCTTGCTTGTACAAAACTGTATATGGTTTGCCTGTTGTTATGTAGTTGAGCCCTACCAAGCTATCAATTGAAAGATTATAGAGCGTGTTAATCTCTGCTTGATTTATCCCGTGCGGTAAAAATATATGGCTAAGCGTTTGATTTTCTTTTACAGTATCATTGATCACAACAAAACTGTCCAATACGAACCCATAAGCAATGGTTGGTTCTTTCACAACAACGCTATCCTTTGATTTGGAGTCGTCAGATCCTTCATCCTTATTGTCTTTTGACTCGTTACACGCACTTAACACTCCAAGGATAAGCATTAGAAGAATTGATAGATGTTTTGTCATTGCACTTTTTTATTTCGCAATGCTAATTGAATAAATAATAAAGCTCAAGTAACACTGGGTGAAAATACTTTTCCAAGCTGTGTTGTTGACGCATGGATGAGTAATTGATTTTCAATTAGTGGCTTTTTCTTAGGTTTGCTTAGAATTAGATAGGTATATCCCCAAAAGGAATTATTGACGACACATAATGAAGCTTCTGATCTTAACACAGTATTTTCCGCCTGAGACTGGAGCTCCCCAGAATCGCTTGTTTGAGCTTGCGCTGCAGTTAAAAGCTAAAGGAATTGAAATTACCGTGCTAACCGCCATGCCGAATTACCCAAAAATGGAATTATTTGAGGGCTATAAAGGCAAGTCCTATGTGAAGGAAGAGATGGAGGGAATAACGGTCCATAGAAGTGCCATTTATGTGACTAAAAGCAAAGGTATTTCTAAGCGCCTGCGTAACTACTTCTCCTTTGTCCGCTCGTCATATAAAGTGGGAAAAAAGCTAGGTAATTTTGACTACATCTTATGCGAGTCGCCACCACTATTCCTAGGATATACAGCTATGAAACTGAGCAGGAAACTAAACGCAAAGCTCATCTTTAACGTGTCAGATTTATGGCCAGAGAGTGCCGAAAAACTGGGACTGGTTAACAATAAGGTGTTTCTTAAAATGGCTTATAATCTTGAGGCAAGATGCTACAATAAATCAGTATTGGTAACGGGTCAGACACAAGGTATTGTTAAGGATATTAAGGCTAGATTTCCTCACAAAGATGTTTATTGGTTGCCGAATGGCGTGGATTTAGAGCGCTATGCTCCAGATAGTGTTCAACCTTATGGACTGCGAAAGAAATACGGCATTAATGACAGCGATTTGGTGTTTTTCTATGGCGGGGTTCTAGGGCATGCTCAAGGTTTAGAAATCATAATACATGCAGCAAGCAAGTTGAAGGAAAGGGATAATATCAAGTTTATATTAATGGGAAGTGGCCCCTTAAAAGATGATTTGATGCAATTATCTTCAAAGCTTGATACCAAGAATGTGATATTTGCTGATCCTGTGAATAGAACCGAAATGGGTGGGGTTATTAAAGAAATTGATATCTCCTTAATTCCTTTGAGAAATCTACCTTTATTTCTTGGTGCAATTCCTTCTAAAATATTTGAGGTGCTTGCCATGGAGAAACCCATATTACTCGGTGTTAAAGGAGAAGCTAAAGACTTGTTTATTACTGAAGGGAAAGCTGGTTGGGACTTTGAACCAGAGGATACAGGCGATTTAGTGTCAAAAATCAATGAAATCTGCAATGCGCAGGATGATCTTGTAAGCTTTGGAAAAAATGGTCGTGCTTACGTTGCTAAGAAATTCAACCGTAAGCAGATTGCTGAGGAGTTGTTTGAAAAGTTAAAAAGTCTGGAGTAAAAACGTCATGGTGATATCACAAAGCGCTTACTTTGTCCACCAACCCTCAAAATATACACCCCGCTTTCTCTGTTAGATACATCAACTGTAAAACCAGTGTTCAACGCGCTGCCCATTAATGACTTGTCCATTACCAGCCTACCAGACGCGTCTAGCACAAGCATTTGGTATTGCTGATTAATATCTGCATTATGCAACCAAATATTTAATTGCTCTTGCGCCGGGTTGGGATAGATGGATAAGAGTTCTCCATCTTGGATTTGACCAGGCTCTATGATATACGTTTTTTCATAGCTTGTGGTGTCTTTACAAGCTATGGCATGCAGGGTAACGGTGTATTGCCCGGGTTGCTGGTAAGTGTGCGCAATAAATGGCTCAGATGACAAGGTGTCTGCAGGGTTGGATGCATGAAAATAAGAAGTACCATCTCCAAATTCCCAAAGATAGCTATCTGCATAGCGGCTGTGATTCTCAAACGTAAGGGTTTGGGGTAAAGCTATGGTAGTATCGTTGGTAATAAGGAATTTTGGATAGGGCACGGTGTCGTAACCCAGGCAGTTTAGGTGCATTAATAGTGGCAATTGTGACGGACCTGCAGTATCGGGAAAAATAAATCCTGCCACCATAAAAGAGCCATCTGCACGGGCGGCATGATCTACGATAGATGAGCCATTGATGTTGAGAATGTATTTTCTATGCCACAACAAGTTGCCTGAATAATCAAACTTAGCGATGAGTGGGTGCTGCTTGGTAAAGGGGCGAAAAGTGCCTAAAACAGTAAAGCCATCTACTGCAAGCACAACGGAAGAAAGTAATCTATCAAACTTAACGGGGTTAAAATCATAAATTCTGTCCCACAAAGTATCTCCATTTTCTTCAATCAACCTTAACCGGCAATTTTGTTGAGACGAAAAAGTCGAGGGTGCATGATTTCCACTCAGCACATAACTACCGTCACCCAATGCTGTTATATAAGTATACTCACCTCCCACATCCCCATATGTCTTTAACCACTCCACATTTCCTTGCCTGTCCAGTTTAGCATAAAATGCGTCCGAAGAAGTGGTACCACTGACACTAAAATTACCAGATATAATGCACCCTGTATCGGATGTAATAGCTAGGGCAGACGTATAATCAGGATATGGGCTTGGAATTTCTCTTGTCCATAAAACATTTCCCATGCTGTCTGTTTTCATAACAAATACATTGTCATCGTAAATCCCACTTACAATAAAGTTCTTTTCCTGATCAATACCGCCATTGTTAACTCCTGCAGGTACTCCAAAATCAAAACGCTTCAACATTAGCGTATCACCATCCATATCAACCTTTAACATTATTGGTGTAGAATAGCCAGTAGCACCACCAAAATCAAAGGAAAA
Organism: Flavobacteriales bacterium; assembly: GCA_964230215.1. GTDB lineage: Bacteria > Bacteroidota > Bacteroidia > Flavobacteriales_D > JAUILH01 > JAUILH01. The sequence goes on along the minus strand of CAXRGQ010000007.1, from coordinate 769,977 downwards.
CGAATAGATGGCGTTATTCAAAATCAGCGGCATTTCGCCATTGGCACTCACGTGAATAATAGAATCATTAAAATACACCCTTCTTTGCAATAGGTTTAAATCAAAGTCTCTTTTCTCAAATAATATGGTTTGTGTATTCCCAGTATCCAATGTGTTTCCAAAGAAGATGATAGTTGAATCAATTATAGTTATATTATTATACGTTTCTTGGTAATCTGAACTAATTACCTTCACATAATAGGGCGACTGTGCCTTGCTACCCAGGCAAAATATGAAGAGATATGTTATAAGTAAAAACCGCAAACTTGTTTATTCTTTCACAATTTTAGAACTTCCAACTACACTGTCATCTACCTTGATTAGTATTAGATAAAGACCGGTGTTAAATGTATCTAAATCCAGTACTTCATTAAAGTACTTGTTTTGTATGGACTTGCTTATAAGCAACTTGCCTGAAATAGAATATATTTCAATAATGGCAGTATTGAAGTCTTGGCTAATTTCGCCCTCTACAGTTAGGTATTGGTTAAATGGATTGGGATATACTTTAATCGCATTGTTGCTCATCAATTCAGCTTCCTCAGTGCTCTCATCTATACCTTGCATCTTGATAAAGTTATAGGGCAAAGCATCTTCATAAGGCCCCCCGCTAGCGCGCGATTGAATCGCGTGATTATTAATACAAACACTCAACTTAAATTTCTCCAATCTCAACAACATAGTTTCTTGCACTACTAGTAAATATAATCAATTGATTTATACACAATTACTCCCGAGCTTTATAAGAACCAGAAATCCTTGTGAAAATTAAGATCTGTACACAAAAAGAGAGGCGCCAATGGCGCCTCTCTTTTCTTTGAACACTAATTACTTCTCAACCTTAGCTATAGGGTTTAGAAGATTCTTGTACTCTACCACTTCCATTTTGATAGAGCCTAAAAATATCTCTGCTTGTACGAGTATTGGAATTCTGTTAGCATCATCCGTTATCCATACTTTTAAGTCCTCTGAATCTTTAAATGTTCTTCCTTCGATAACTACAGGCTGGAACTTCATACACTTAAACTTTCCTTTTCTCAGCTTGATCGTTTCCTTACCCATGTATTTTATCTTCAGGTCAAAAGTCTCTTCATCTACAAAAGTTGTGATAGTAAACACATCTCCAACCTTGGCATTTGAGAAGTCTAAGGTTCTTGCATAATAATATGAGGAAACCATATCCTGCACAAAGCCAGGAACATCCATTGGTTTTTTGTTTTTCCCAATATCTACCTTGTTCTGGTGCTGGAAAAATGTATAATCTTGATTAATCTTATATCCGCCTTCATTTACGCGTCTTACAAAGACCCATGGAAATAAACCGTCTTTGTCTATGTATGATTCGTATCTGTCTCTCACCTTATAAACCACATCAAATGTTGGCAGAGATCTACCCGTTGCCACCACATGAAGCAAGGATCTTCCCTTAACTTTTTTGCTGGATTGATTTACCTTAACAACGACCTCTCCGGCATCTACAATACCGTAGTGTAGGCGATATCTAAGCTCTTCACCGGCCTTAAAAGCCTTGTTAGAAACCGTTCTAAATCCAACGGCTGCTACTTCTTTGTAGTCAAATCCTTTTGGCACTGCAGAAGCAGCCAATGTAAGGAGGCTGAGCGTTATGGTTTGTATTAATTTCATAGCTAAAGTGTTTGTGTTCGGTATCAATATAACAAACAATGTGCCAAGCATAGTATTTCAATTGTACATTTGCAGAAAAAAGTATCATGGCTTTATTAAGAGATGTAGAAGGAAAGAGCCCACAATTTGGAAACGATTGTTGGTTTGCAGAAAACGCCACTATTGTTGGTGAAGTTAGCATGGGAGATAATTGCAGTGTGTGGTTCAACGCAGTTATTCGAGGAGATGTACATTTCATTAAAATGGGCAATATGGTAAACGTGCAGGATGGAGCCGTTATTCATGCTACTTATCAAAAGTCACCGACTACCATTGGAAATCGAGTGTCCATAGGTCATAATGCTATCGTGCATGGTTGCACAATTCATGATAATGTTCTTATTGGTATGGGTGCTATCATTATGGATGATTGTGTGATTGAAGAAGGAAGCATTATCGGTGCAGGTGCGGTGGTAACACAGGGCACTCATATCAAAGCCGGTAGCTTGTATGCGGGTGTTCCAGCAAAATTTATTAAACAAGTTAGTCCAGTATTGCGCGATGGAGAAATAGCTCGTATCGCGGATAATTACGTTAAATACAGCTCTTGGTTTAAGTAAGATGGATTACGCAGTAGAGATAAAGTTTAGGGAAACCCTTAAGAAATTGGAGCCAGAATTTGGACCAATGGATTTGCAATCAACCCTGTTTCTAATTGGCGTGCAGGAGCTGGGTAAAGGGTATCAAAAATTCAAAAAAGATGACAAAGTCAACCTGATGCACATTGCTATATGTACCTTACTTGAACCACACGGATATTATAGTTATCTAGGCATTGATGAGGATGGTTGGCCACACTTTGAAAATACGAGTAATCTACCCCCACTTGATGAAAAACAGCAAGAACAATTAATTAAGGAAGCAATTATTGATTATTTCAGCGCACTCTAGTCCACGCGCACAGTTTGTTCAACCGTTTCGTCTTCTCTAATGGTTACGAATGACTCTCCAGACAAGGTGTCTTTAGTAACTTCTATTCTGAGCACCGCAAAGCCAGTTGAGCCCTGATCGTAAAAATCAGTGAATCTAAATATGGCTAGACCTGAATCATCTGTAGTAGCATTAAGGTCGTAGAGACTAAGCGAATTCACATAAACCGTATCACTAGGCTCTCCGAATAGTCTTACATCTGCACCAGAAATTGGGTTACCGCTTTTATCCTCCACCCTCACGTGAACAAACGATTCGGGATTTTCTTTGTTACAACTATACAAAAACAGCCCTGAGATTAACAAGGCTGCAATTGCAAAATATTTTAAACTTGATTGGATCAAAGCTCTACCGTCTTTTCGTTTACTTCTTGCTCGACAATCTTAATGATACCAACATCTGTTTGTGCATCCACATCAATTGTTAATACCATAAGTCCAGCTTGACCAGCTTCATAGTACTCGCTTAAATTGAAGGTAGCAACACCCTTAGCATCTGTTTGAGCTGAAATTGGAGTAAACCTATAAGCAGTATTTCCGTTGGTGGATACCGCTCTTAGATATACTAATGAGCCAACCACAGGGTCTCCAGTTGTACCATCAATAACGGTGATTTTGGCAATAGATTCTTTTACTTTGCCACATGAACTTAGCACAGTAGACATGCTCAGTAACAGAGCAAATAACATAATTGTACCAAACGCAAACTTTTTCATATCAGTAAGTTATAAGTCAATCGTTTACCAAAGTTAATCAAATAACTTCAGTTTTCAACATTGTTTCTATAGTTTGAACAGAATTAGGACTATAAATGTTACACGCAATCTAAAATTTTTTCGGAAATTCGCAGCCAATGTCGCTTAGAGAAAAAATAGAAAGCTTGAGTGCCGAGCTTGATTCGCTTGCCATCACCAATGCTCAAGAACTAGAGGAGTATAGATTAAAATACTTGAGTAAAAAAGGCTCCATTCAAGGGCTATTTGCTGAGTTTAGGGACGTCCCAAACGAAGAGAAAAAGGAAATGGGTCAGCTTGTAAACGACCTAAAACAAAAGGCTCAAGGCATTTTTGATGATAAAAAAGATGCGCTTTCCAGCGATCAAGATGGGGATAAGGATTATGTAGATTATACGCGTCCTGGCATTCCTTTAAATGTTGGTTCTCGTCATCCCTTGTCTCTTGTAAAGAACGAAATCGTAAGTATTTTTGAGCGCATTGGATTCAATATTTCTGAAGGACCAGAAATTGAGGACGATTGGCACAACTTCACGGCGTTAAATCTGCCAGAGGAGCATCCAGCCAGAGATATGCAGGACACCTTTTTCATTCAGACAAACCCGGATGTTTTGCTGCGAACACATACTTCATCTGTACAGGTGAGATATATGGAAAATAATCCAGTTCCTATTAGAACGATTTCTCCTGGACGTGTTTTTAGAAATGAAGCTATCTCTGCACGTGCACATTGCATATTTCATCAAGTAGAGGGCTTGTACATAGATGAGAATGTTTCATTTGCTGATTTAAAACAAACCCTGTTATACTTTGCTAAGGAAATGTTTGGCGAGCATACTGAGATTCGATTACGCCCTTCTTATTTTCCATTCACGGAACCGAGTGCTGAAGTAGATGTAAGTTGTAATATTTGTAAAGGTGAGGGTTGTAATGTGTGTAAATACACGGGCTACTTAGAAATATTAGGTTGCGGAATGGTAGACCCTGCGGTTCTAGAAAATTGCGGAATTGATAGTAAAAAATATACAGGCTTTGCCTTCGGAATGGGCATAGAGCGCATTGCCATGCTAAAATATCAGGTAAACGATCTTAGAATGTTCTTTGAGAACGACATTCGCTTCTTGAAACAATTCTCAACACTTTAAGAAACGTAGTGCCCAAGCGCTTCTGTCATTCTATTGCTCAGTTCATCTTTAAGTGATTGAGGCTCAAGCACACGAACTTGCGGCCCATAACTCAGCAAAAGCATAATCAATTCGTTATTTATCAAGACATCATATTGAAATCGCATCCACTTTTTCTTTTCTTTCACTAGTTCCTGAGATGTATGAATAGGCTGTGTTATAAGGTAGTTACTTAAAATACTATTCGCCTCAATCACTACCTTTTCAGGCATGTCGCTGTTAGTTGTTATGCCGATAGCATGCTTAAAATACACATCAGGATCAAAACTTTTATCGCGATCAAACTTCTCGTTTAGCACCACAAGATTTGACATCCTATCAAGTCCAAAGGTTTGCGTTTTTCCCTTTACTAATGTTTTACCTATCATATACCATCGGTTGCGGTATTCCTTCAATAGATAAGGGTCTACGCGTCTCAATTTTTTATCTGTACCGTCAAATTTTTCATATTCGAACTGGATGCTTCTTTGACGCTTAATCCCGTCCAAAATTTCAGATAGGAATTCTGAGCCCCCATAGATAGGTGCGGTCTCGAATTGAACAAATTTTTCGATAGACTTATCCGTGAACTTATCCGATATGTTTACTCTATCCAATATTTTATCAATGGCAAACTCAAATTTTCTGAACACCTCAACGCCTTTGAATTGGTAAAATACATTTGCCGCAAACTTAATGGCATCAACATCATCTTCATTAAGAGGAATTTCATCCATTGTGAATTCCGGATCTTCGTAGAAGTAGCCTTTTTCACGTTTACTGTACTTTATTGGTGCATCATGTTCCATTCGCATGGCAAACAAGTCTTTTTCGATGGTAGAGTCAGAAATATTATCACCATGAGATGAGCCAAATAGCGCTTCTTCACAAGCACGTCTTAGCTGATCTTTCGTAGGAAAAGGCTTGTATTTATTGCGAATACATTTATCAATTATTCTGTATCTAAGAAGGGCGTTTTTTATTCTAGGCATGATGCAAAGATATTAAATTTAATTTTTAGACCGTATTGCATTACGTAGTGATTATTCCAAATTCAATCTGATATATGTGTACATTTGCGCTGTGTCAAAAGGCAATCGAATAGCGGTATTAGGTGGAGGTAGCTGGGCTACTGCATTAGTGAAGTTACTCTGTAACAACGTCTCATCCGTTAATTGGTGGGTGCGGGATGATAGCCAGGCGCGTCATATTATAAAGTACAAACACAATCCCAAGTACCTTCAATCTGTTGAGTTTAGCAGAGACAAAATCAACGTTAGCATTGACTTACTTGAAACCATTAGCAATTCAGATATTTTAGTAGTAGCGATACCCTCAGCATTTTTGGAGGATGCTTTTAAATCTGTATCTAAGTCCATTTTGGCTGGAAAACATATAGTGAGTGCCGTTAAAGGTATATTACCAAAATCACATCACATTCCTGCGCGATATTTTCACAAAGATCTCAACGTACCATATGAAAATATTGGCATGATCAGTGGTCCTTGTCATGCTGAAGAAGTAGCGCTTGAGCGATTGAGTTATCTAACTATATCATCTCAAAACGAAGAGTTAGCGAAACTCATTTCAAGCGTGCTAGAATGTCGTTACATGATTACACAAGAAAGCGACGACCTGTTTGGCACGGAGATTAGCGCTATCATGAAAAACATATATGCCATTGCAGCTGGTATTTGCTCCGGATTAGGTTACGGAGACAACTTTAACGCAGTCCTTATTTCCAATGCAGCTCAGGAGATGGAGCGCTTTATAGACAAAGTGCATCCACTTCACAGAGACGTTTTGACATCTGCTTATCTTGGGGACTTGCTCGTAACCGCCTATTCTAAATTCTCACGAAATCGCACTTTTGGCTTTATGATTGGGAAAGGATATTCAGTGAAAACTGCACAACTTGAGATGGATATGATTGCAGAAGGCTATTACGCCACTAAAAGCATCATAGAGATCAATAAGAAATTTGAAGTAGACATTCCCATTGTCCAGGCGGTGCACAATATACTTTACGAGAGAATTTCTCCAGCTATTGAAATGCGTCTACTTACTAAGCAGCTGACCTAAATACGTAAATTCACGTATAGAATCATCATGTGATTCTGGTTATTGTTGTGTTACTTGATTGTGTTTATGCCAAAAAACCAAACTATGCGAATTATAATATCTTCTTCTTTAGTTATTTTATGCCTAGCTAATGCTTCATTTGCTCAAGAGTCTTCAACGACAGGTTTGGCTTATAATAATGATAACAAAGATTACACCTCTGAAGTTGAGCAAATCAATCTGAAAAAGCCGTCTAAGGAAGTGCGACAAATAATGGAAGGCATGACGCTTATTAAGGGTGGTACATTTACGCTTGGGACTTCATCATACACCAGCGCACGCAAAATAGATAGTTCACTTCTATTGTCTAATGTCCCCAGACGGGTTACTGTTGCCAGCTTCATATTAAACAAGTATGAGGTAAGCAATGGCGACTATAAAAAATTCACTTCATGGGTAAGAGACTCTTGTTTACGCGCAGAAATAGCAAGAAACAAACCCGAATTTTATAAAGATACTAGTAAAAAAACCATTGATTTTACCAGAGAGTTAAGCGATGGTGATAGTGTCGCAATCGACAAATTCTATTTGCCCGTATCAGAACGATTCTACAAACTTAAATATTACGATACTGAACAATGTAAGTATAGGTATCCAGACGGCTCAGTGGTGAATGTTTACCCTGATACTACGCGTTGGCAAAAAGATTTTAATTATGGGTATAATGAACCCATGACAAACTTGTATTATTGGCACCCAGCATACGATAAATATCCAGTAGTCGGTGTTGACTGGCATCAAGCCAAGGCATATTGCGATTGGTTGAGCAGACGCTTAAAAGAGGCCTTGATTGAGCAAGGAGTACATGATGAATTCCCTCGTTTTCGACTACCAACAGAAGCCGAATGGGAGTACGCTGCTTTAGCAAATCCTAATCCTAGCGAAATTGATGGAAGAAAACTATACCCTTGGGGTTCCGAATATATTGGGTTACATGGTAAAAAAAGAAACCTAAGTATTTACATGGCAAATGGAGGTTATTGCTATGATGAAAATGGTGTTCAGCTCCATTCGTTTTCAGCTGACGGAGCCCTTCATACGACAAAGGTCGGGAACTACCCCGCTAACGAAATGGGCCTATACGACATGGCAGGAAATGCTGCCGAATGGGTGGAAGATGCCGCGCGAATCATCTCGTTGTATGAATTAAAAGGCATAAGTAGCACGGATGATATAAAGTCTTTGATTCTTACACAATACCCCCTATTAAACAACCGTGCTAATTTTGCAGACCCTTATCACAAAGAAAAAATAGACGTAATCGCACTTCAACTTAAACATGATTTGGCATTATTAGAGGGACTAGACCCGTTAAACGCACGTATAATAAAAGGAGGCTCGTGGGCAGATTCTCCTGCATATTTGCAATCAGCCTCAAGGGTGGCAAGTGATGCAAATGTCGCTAGGTGCACCGTTGGTTTTAGAGTTGCCATGATTCTTCCTGCTCAACTTGAAGATTATTTTGGCAAGTATTTTAAATGAGATGCTTAACCACTTTCTCCGCCTTATCCTTACCAATTAGCTTCTCTATTTCCTCTATTTCTGCCGCCTTTATTCTACTAACCGATCCGAAATGAGACAATAGTTTTTCTACAGTTTTTGGCCCAACTCCTTCAATGCTATCTAATGTGCTGCCAATTGCGGCTTTCGAGCGTTTGTTTCTATGATGAGTGATGCCAAATCGGTGTGCTTCATTTCTTAGGTATTGAATGACCTTTAAGGATTCTGAGCGTTTATCAATATAGACCGGTACTGAGTCGCCTGGAAAAAATATTTCTTCAAGCTTTTTTGCAATACCAACAATCGCAATTTTACCCATTAAGCCAAGTTTCTCAAGGCTTTTACATGCCGAGCTTAATTGTCCTTTACCACCGTCTATGACTATTAATTGTGGCAAAGCTTGATTTTCCTCCATTAGTCGTTTGTATCGCCTATATACCACCTCTTCCATAGATGCAAAATCATCTGGACCATCAACTGTTTTAATATTAAAATGCCTATAATCTTTCTTACTAGGCTTTGCATTTTTAAATACAACACACGCCGCAACGGCATTGGTTCCGTGGAAGTTCGAGTTATCAAAACACTCAATGTGTACTGGCAATTCAGTTAGTCTAAAATCTCGCTTTATAGTTTCTAAGATGCGATTTTGATGTCTATTTGGGTCCTTGTTGGCTGATTGTTTATGTTTATCCAGCATGAAATACTTTGCGTTTCTTTCTGATAAATCAAGCAGCTGCTTTTTATCTCCCCTTTGCGGAACGTGGTAATGCAAGTTTTCATCAACAAATTCAGGAATCATGGGAACAATTAATTCCTTTGCGTCTGATTGGAAATGCTCACGAATGGCATTAATTCCATACATCAGTAAATTACCATCATCCTCATCCATGCGTTTTTTAATCGTCTGCACATGCGAGTTTACAATCGCTCCATCAATTACATGTAGGTAGTTGACATAGGCATGATTAATATCAGACACAATACTAAATACATCCACATTTTTTATAGTACTGCTAACAACCGTGGATTTTGATTGGTAATTTTCTAGGTACTCCAATTTCGATTTTATAAGCTGCGCCTTTTCAAAGTCAAGATCTTCAGATGCTTTTTGCATCATGACTTTTAATCGCTTTATCACCGCTGAGGTTTTACCTTTGATTATGTCTTTAATTGCAGCCACTTGCTCATCATACTCTGCCTTCTTTGAATAATCAACGCATGGGCCATCGCAATTTCCAATATGATACTCTAAGCAAACCTTATATTTACCGGCCTCAACTTTATCCCTGCTTAAATCAAGATTACAGGTCCTTATTTTGTAGAGTTGTTTGACAAGATCCAAGATCGAGCGCATCATTTTTACGGAAGTGTAAGGACCGAAATAATCGGACCCATCCCTTCTCTTGTTTCTGGTCGGAAAGACACGAGGGAACGGTTCCTTTTTAACACAAATCCAGGGGAAGGTCTTATCATCTTTAAGTTGGATATTGTATTTAGGTTGATGCTCCTTGATTAAGTTGTTCTCCAGAAAAAGAGCGTCTTGCTCAGTTTCCACAACAATAAATTCTAGGGTCTCAATTTTTGAAACAAGAATTTTTGTTTTAGCGCTGTCGTGTCTTTTATTCGTGAAGTACGAACCAACCCGTTTTTTAAGGTTTTTAGCTTTGCCAACATAGATCAACTTTCCACTACTATCGTAGTATTTGTAGACCCCAGGAAGATCTGGAAGTACAGAAACTTGAGTTTGTAAGGCAGAGTTTTGCATATTTGTATAGTAAAATTACACAAAGAAAGTAGATATCAGCAGTGAAGTATTTCTTCTAGGCTTGAACATTTCTTAGGGACGCTTGTTTTATCTAGCAGAAAGTTTAAACAATGGCAACGTACTCAATTAAAGACTTAGAACAGTTATCGGGAATTAAGGCCCACACTATTCGTATTTGGGAGCAACGCTATGAGTTATTAAACCCCGAGCGCACCGATACCAACATTCGTTACTATAAAGATGAGGACTTAAAGAAACTCTTAAACGTTTCTATGCTAATTAAGTTTGGCGAGAAAATCTCTAAAGTCTCTAAACTAAGTGAAGAAGAGATATCCGAAAGAGTATTGGGCGTTTCATCAGAGAATCTAGAAGATACTTTGATAGACTCCCTTGTTACTTGCATGTTAGACATTGATGAAACCCGCTTTGTGAAAACGGTGGAGAAGGGTATTGCCAAACTTGGTATAGAAAAATTTTTCTCCAATCATGTTTATCCATTCTTAGAAAAGGTAGGTGTGTTATGGCAAGTAGGCTCTGTTACACCTGCTCAAGAACACTTTATATCAAACCTCATTAGACAAAAACTAATCACTGCAATTGACCAATTGGGGCAAGTATTCAATCCAGAAGCAAAAACCTATCTACTTTTCTTACACGAGAAGGAAATGCATGAGATAGGGCTCTTGTTCTACTCGTATATACTGCAAAGTAGAGGGTATAATGTCGTTTACCTTGGACAAGCTGTGCCATATCAAGATTTATTGTCTGTGGGTAAGCTAAAGAAAGTAGATGCTTTAATAACATGTTTTGTAAACGGTATCGATAAAGGTGAGTTAGAAGCATACATCAAGCAATTAAAGCAAGACTTTTCCTCTCAAACAATTTATGCCACAGGATATCAATTACACCACAATCAGATTTCTAGTGGGGAGAACTTTTCAGTTGTAAGCAAATACCAAGAATTCGTTTCTGAACTCTAATTCTCATTCAATTTCTTCCGTTTCGTGCATCAATTTCTTAAACAAATAGCTATTGAACATGCCGAATTGTTGTTTTAACAAATTTTAGCACTACAATTATCGTAGTTTTTGCGCCTGTTTTTCAAGGCTTTAAGATAATATCGTGTATTTTGTTTAACTTTTTATTTGTTTTGTTAAACATCTTTTCCATATATTTGTTTAACGTTTAACCAAAATGATTAAACAATGACAGCTTTAGAATTCGATTACAGTGTGCGAAAAATGAGTGATAAACTCAAAGCCTTCGCCTTATCTCTTACCTCATCCAATGAGGACGCTAATGACCTTATGCAGGAAACATACTATAGGGCGCTTAATTATAGAGATAAATATGAAAGTGAAACCAACTTGAAAGCGTGGTTGTATACTATCATGAGAAATATCTTTATCAACAATTATAGAAGGAAATCTAAATTTCGTGAGATTCAGGATGCGCAGATGTATGCAATGAATACTGCATCACAGAATCAGTCCATTAGCACTACTTCATCAATTACGGCAAAAGAAATTCAAAAATTGGTGGACAAATTGGATGAAGACTTACGTATTTGCTTTACCTTACACTACGAAGGATATAAGTATAAAGAGATTGCTGAACAATTAGACATTCCAATTGGGACAGTAAAGAGCAGAATCCATACATCCAGAAAAATATTATCAACTCAGGTGAACGCATTATATGCCTAAAAAAGTAAGTGTTATAGGAGGAGGATTTAGTGGGCTGGCCAGTGCGGCCTACCTAGCTAAGGCAGGGTATGATGTACACTTATTTGAAAAGAATGAAGATGTAGGCGGACGTTGTAGAGTGTGGAAACAAGGTGGTTTTACCTTTGATATGGGGCCTAGTTGGTACTGGATGCCAGATGTTTTCGAAAAATTCTTCTCAGACTTTGGCCATAAACCATCGGATTTCTATGAACTTAAGAGGTTAGACCCATCTTACCGCGTATTCTTCTCGGATGACACCGTAGACATCCCGGCTAACATGGGTGAGTTGGAGGCTTTATTTGAGTCAATTGAACCAGGTGCGGGAAATAAACTACAGGCCTTTCTTAAAGATAGCCAGTACAAATATGAGGTAGGGATAAATGATCTTGTCTATAAACCCTCTCTAAAGCTAGGAGAATACGCAGATAAGCGTGTGCTTGGGGGACTTCTAAAAATGGACCTTTTAAAGTCCTTTAGTAAATACGCTAGAAAATATTTTAAATCCGAAAAGCTTCTGCAGCTTGTGGAGTTTCCCATATTATTTTTGGGTGCTAAGCCTGGTAATACGCCTGCTCTGTATAGCTTAATGAATTATGCAGATATGTCACTAGGCACATGGTATCCAATGGGCGGTATGTACAAGATTATTGAGGGTATGAAATCCATAGCCACCGAAAATGGCGTAAGTATACATACAAACGCCGCCGTGGATAAATTTTCTCATTCTAATAAAATTGTTGATTCGTTTCTGGTTAATTCGGAAATGCATGTATCGGATATCACGGTGAGTTCTGCAGACTATGCGAACACAGACAAGTTGCTAGGTAAAAAGTCTAATTACACTGAAAATTATTGGGAGAAAAGAACATTTGCCCCCTCATGCTTGTTGTTTTATTTGGGAATTAACAAACGCGTGGAAGGTTTACAGCATCATAATTTGTTCTTTGATGAAGACTTTGGTGTTCATGCCGAAGAGATTTATGATGATCCAAAGTGGCCAAGCAAGCCTTTGTTTTACGTGTGTGCGCCATCTTTAACAGATATTTCTGTGGCCCCAGAGGGTATGGAAAATTTATTCATGTTAATGCCTATTGCTACTAACATATCTGATAGTGATGAATTGCGTGAAAAATATTTTGATCTACTGATGGATAGACTAGAAAAGAGAACTGGTCAAGTTCTCCGAGAGCATATCATTGTGAAGCGCTCCTATTGTATCAAGGACTTCAAAAAAGACTACAACGCTTTTGGAGGCAATGCTTATGGCTTAGCTAACACATTAAAACAAACGGCTATCTTAAAACCTAAGATGCGCCACAAGAAACTAGAAAATATGTATTATACTGGGCAGTTAACCGTTCCAGGGCCGGGTGTTCCTCCTTCCTTAATTTCGGGGAAAGTGGTAAGCCAGTTAATTTTAAAAAACCATGGACTATGAAAAGACTTTATGATGATGTATCATTTGAGTCAAGCAAATTGACCACTAAAACTTACAGCACTTCCTTTTCGATGGGCATTCGTTTTTTAGATAAAGAAATTCGTAAGCACGTTTATTCGATCTACGGTTTCGTGCGTTTTGCGGATGAAATTGTAGACACATTTCACGACTACCCAAAAGCTGAACTTCTACAAAAATTCCGTGAAGACACCATGCTTGCAATCGAACAAGGAATTAGTCTAAACCCAATTTTAAATGCGTTTCAGCATACAGTGAATGAATACTCGATAGACTGGGAATTAATTGACACCTTTCTAAAGAGTATGGAAATGGATCTAAACCCTGTTGATTATGATCAGTCCAACTATGAAACTTACATACTTGGTTCGGCTGAAGTGGTTGGATTAATGTGTCTTAAAGTGTTTTGTTATGGAGACGAGAAACTCTATCAGAAAGCAAAACCACAAGCAATGAGTTTAGGGTCTGCATTTCAAAAAATCAACTTTTTAAGAGATGCGCAAGAAGATTATGAGAAGCTTGGTCGGACATATTTTCCGGGTGTTGACTTGAGCAACTTTGACAATGCCACTAAAAAACAAATCGAAAAAGATATTGAACACGACTTTAAGGAGGGCTTTAAGGGCATACAAATGCTGCCTAAGTCTTCTAGGTTTGGGGTATACATAGCCTATGTGTACTATTATAAGCTTTTCAGGAAAATTCAAGGTTTAGATGCGTCTCAAATCTTGAAAAAGAGAATCCGTATACCGAATAAGCGAAAATATACCTTGTTTGTAGGGTCATACCTAAGACACAACTTTAACATTCTTTAATGGCACAGCAAGAGTTAGTTGTATTGGTAAATGAGGCCGATGAAGTACTCGGTTCAATGGAAAAAATGCAGGCGCATGTTGAGGGCAAACTCCATCGCGCATTTTCGGTTTTTGTATTTAATTCAAAGGGCGAAATGCTCATTCACCAGCGTGCCTTAAGCAAATACCACTCGCCCGGTTTATGGACAAATACATGTTGCTCGCATCCTCGTCCTAATGAGTCTTATCACGATGGTGCCAATAGGCGATTGATGGAAGAGATGGGAATGAGCTGTGACTTAGAGCCCGCCTTTCATTTTATCTATAAATGCACGTTTGATAATGACTTAATAGAGCATGAACTTGATCATGTTTTTACTGGCGTTTCTGACGTAGAACCATTACCGAACAAACAAGAAGTGCACACATGGAAATATGTGGCTGTTGAGGACTTGTTGAACGATATCAGCCAAAATCCAGAATTATATACGCCTTGGTTTAAAATCTGCCTTCAAAAGCACTCTGAAAAGCTGCTTGCTAGGGCTTAAATTCTCCAAATAATTGATCTAGCTTTTCCTTTCTGAAACGGAATATTTCATTCAGTTTTTTCTTGACAATTAGCGGGTGTGCTAGTTTTCCTAAGGCGCCCATTGGAAGTCTATAGTCTATAATATCAGTCATTCGCACACCCCCTTCAATTTCTTCAAAGAAATGTTGATGATGCCAGATCTTATATGGACCATGTCTTTGCTCATCAACAAAATAATGGGGCGCTTTTACGTGGGTAATCTCAGTAACCCAAGTGGTCGGAACATTAAAAAGGGGCTTTACCTTATATTGGATAAAAGCCCCTTCATACATTTCGTCTGGACACTCCCCTACAATATCAAAACCCATGTAGGGAGGTGTGATCGTTTTCAAGTTTTTTGGCGAAGAAAAGAATTCCCATGCCTCTTTCAGACTTAAGGGTAAATCTTGTGTTTGCCTTAGCTGGTGCATCTATACAAACGATTGCAAATGTCCGCCCTTCATACTATTAAGCTTCTTTAAAGCTCTTGATTTGATTTGGCGAATTCTTTCCTTTGACAAATGCAGCTCAGAGCTGATTTCACTTAGGGTTCTTGAATCCGTTCCAAGACCATAGAAGTTGCTTAATACTGTACGTTCGTTGTTGTTTAATCTGCCCAACAATCTATTGATTTCTTGTCTCAGTGAACTTCTTTCAATCTCACTGTCAATATTGTTGTCTTCGTCCGACTCAAACAAGTCTATTTTAGACGTTCCACTATCTTCTGCCACCGGTTCGTCTAGACTATACGATGAAAACTGCGCTGATAATGTAGATGTAATCGCAGACTCGTTCATGTCCAACATTTGCGCTAACTCTTCAGCATCTGGCTTTCTTTCGTTTTGTTGGATAAACTGATCTTCAGCCCTTCTAATGCGCAACATCAAACCTGCTTTGTTTGCTGGAAGTCTAACCAATTTCCCTTTTTGCTGAATAGCATTATGAATAGATTGTCTAATCCACCACACTGCGTAGGATATAAATTTGAATCCTTTTGTCTCATCAAACTTTCTCGCCGCCTTCATCAATCCAATATTTCCTTCATTGATAAGGTCATTAAGACTTACCCCAAAGTTTTGATATTGTTTTGCCACAGAAACCACAAACCTCAAATTGGATTTTACCAACTTTTGGAAAGCAACTTCATCACCTTTCTTTATTCTCTGAGCCAGTTCGACTTCTTCGTCCGCACTAATCATATCCATTGTGTTTAGTTCGGTAAAGTATGCATTGAGCGACATGGAGTCTCTCTTTGTAATACTTTGTTCTATCTTTAATTGTCTCATATATGTTATATTGTTCGCTTAATAATTGTTGTTAAAACAAATATCGTTATACATGTTTACTTTTACAACAGATAAACCAGCGTTTTGTTCGCATTATTGGATTTTAACTGTTAAAAATTCTTAAAATTTCTTTATATCCTATATTTAGGACGAATGTGGAGGCTTAATATTGATTGAAATTGAAACTAATTAATTCGAACATTAACGCACCAAGCTTGTTAAACTAGAATGCAAAAAGCCGTTGTCATAGGATCTGGTGTTGCTGGGCTTGCTGGTGCGATAAGACTCTCATTAAAAGGATTTGACGTTTTAGTTCTTGAGCGCAATCCAAGTTTTGGAGGCAAACTAGCGCAATGGTCTAAAAATGGGTATCGATTTGACCTTGGTCCTTCCCTATTTACTATGCCTCAGTTCCTTGACGAACTTTTCGAGCTGGCTGGAAAAGACCCACGGACTTACTTTAACTACCAGAAGCTGGATGCTGATTGCAAATATTTCTGGAAGGACGGCACTACATTTACAATGTATGCAGAGGAGAATAAGCTTAGTCAAGAATTAGATAAGGTATTCCCAAATGAAAACCAGGCTGTACAAAAGCGTCTTGAGAAAGCTGCCTTGCGCTATGAACGTATAGGTCACATTTTTACCGAAAAAAATCTTCGTTCTGCACGAACTTGGTTGAGCAAAGATGTTGCAAAAGCCTTGACCAAACTACCTTCCTATAAACTGAACTCTTCAATGCATCAAGAAAACAGCAAGGACTTTTCTGATGCTAAGCTTGTTCAGCTTTTTGATCGGTACGCCACATACAACGGGTCTAACCCTTATGAGGCACCAGCTATCCTAAATATGATTCCCCATTTGGAGCATGGTTTTGGAGCATTCTTCCCCAAAGGAGGCATGCGGTCCATTCCTACAGCACTTAAAACCCTGGCAGAGGAGCTGGGCGTGCAGTTTAGGTTTGATGAGGAAGTGCAGTCCATATCCCTTTCAAAAAAGAAGGTGACATCTGTTAAAACCAAACATCACGAATACCCATGTAATCTTGTCCTAACGAACGTAGATGTTTGGTATACTTACAACAAACTATTACCAAATACCAATCCTCCCAAAAAACAGCTAGAGCAAGAGCGTTCATCCTCAGCTGTAATATATTACTGGGGGGTAAAGCAGGCGTTTCCTGAACTGGATATTCATAATATCCTTTTCAGTGATGACTACAAAAAAGAGTTCAAGTCAATATTTCAAGACAAGCAATTGCCGAAAGATCCCACAATATATATTCATAGGAGTTCGCCTTTAGAGCAAGAAGACGCCCCAAATGGATGTGAAAATTGGTTTGTAATGATTAATGCCCCTGCGGCAAAGAAAGATAATTGGAATGCTATCCAAGATGAGTATAGACAAACTGTTATCGATAAAATAAACGCTGTCCTAAACACAAACCTTGAATCGCTTATTGAAGTTGAACACAGATTAAACCCGGCAAGTATTGACAGTAATACTGGATCGTATTTAGGTGCGCTTTATGGTACCAGTTCAAATGGCAAGTATGCCGCCTTTTTGAGACATGCCAATACCAATTCAAACATCAAAGGCCTTTATTTTTGTGGTGGCAGCGTGCATCCAGGTGGTGGCATTCCTTTATGCCTGCAATCGGCAAAAATTGCTGTAGATTTGATTCCATAGAATGATCGATAAACTGGAACAATATAGAACCCACGTCCTAGGCTTTATGGCTATTATTTATGCCGTTGGTGTTGTGGGCTTGAGCACAGAAGAGTTTCACAGTGCATTTATAGACTTAACTCCGCTTAATTTATGTCTTACGGCTTGTATTATGATCGCATATACTCACCGAACGTCAAAGATATTGCTGTGGTGTTTATTTGCCTTTGTCATTGGTTTTGGGGTTGAAGTTGCTGGTGTTCAAACAGGGGTGATTTTTGGTGAATACAAATATTCTCACGTCCTTGGTATCCATCTATTTGACACACCATTGATGATAGGCGTAAACTGGCTTCTACTAAGCTATGGCGCTGCAAAGATTGTCTCGGATTTAAAGTTACATGCACTGCTAAAAAGCATAGTGGGCGCACTTATGCTTGTTGGGCTAGATGTATTGATTGAGCCAGTGGCAATTGAGCTGAACTTTTGGTCGTGGGCTGGCAATTCAATTCCACTTCAAAACTACTTGGCTTGGGGTATAGTCGCTTTTATTATTCAGGCTGTTTATCATTTTTATGTGAAAGAGAGCAAAAACAAAATAGTAAGTGGATTGTTCTTGATACAAATTCTGTTTTTCAGTATATTGAACATTGTTCTATGATGGCCTTGTTATACATATCAATAGTTGTTGTCACCTTCTTTTTTATGGAGTTTGTGGCTTGGTTTACGCATAAATTCATCATGCATGGTTTTATGTGGTATTTTCATGAAGATCATCACGTTCCGTCAAAAGGATTTTTTGAAAAAAATGATGTTTTCTTTCTCGTATTTGCTATTCCTAGTTGGCTCTGCATAATGCTGGGCTTAATGAACGGCATCTATGAAGTAGTCGCCATAGGAGCAGGCATAGCTGTGTATGGTGTTTGTTACTTTCTTGTACATGATGTTCTGATTCACCGCAGATTTAAATGGTTTGACAACATTCAGAACCCTTACTTCAGAGCGCTTAGAAAAGCACATAAAATGCATCATAAACACTTAAGTTGGGAGAACGGAGAGTGTTTTGGAATGTTGATTGTCCCCCGAAAGTACTTTAAAGAAGCTAAAAAGGCATACCAGGCATCTCATAAATGAAGGGCCTCTATCTTTATATAGACTTATTAACCTTAGCTGGGCCTCTCTTTCTGAGTTTTGATAAACGCGTTCGGTTTTACAGACATTGGAAGGCATTATTCGCTGGTATACTAGTAATGATGCTTGCGTTTATTCCTTGGGACATTGCATTTACAAACGAGGGAATTTGGGGTTTTAACGAACGCTATCTCACAGGAGTGTCCTTGTTTAATCTTCCACTAGAAGAATGGTTGTTTTTTATTGTAGTGCCTTACGCATGTGTGTTTATTTACGCCTGTGTACTAAGTTATTTTCCAAAAGTATCAGGGACATCTAAGTTATTTTTTGGTGGTGCTCGTCTTTTTGCACTTACACTAATTACTGTTGGCGCCATGAACTACGGCAGACTATACACGTCCATTACCTTCTTAACGGCTGGATTTTATCTCTTATATCATGTCTATAGGCAAAGTCATTATTTAAGGGCATTTATAATGGCTTATGTCATCTCTTTGATACCTTTTCTTATAGTTAATGGTGTACTTACAGGCACTGGAATTGATGGCGAAATTGTATGGTACAATAAGCTCCATAATATGGGCCTTAGGCTAGTCACCATTCCGATTGAGGATACAATTTATAGTCTGTTAATGCTACTTATCACTACCCATGTATTTGAGGCTCTAAAGAAATCGAATTAAGTTGATAGGGTGACTTAATCATGATGTGCTTGTACCACATAAATACTAGCAATATCAGTGGATAATAATCCCAAATGAGACTAAACACAAATTCAGTTCCAGGTGCACTCATTCGTAGAGCAGATAGTACAAAAATTACCACTATCCATGCAGCACTTAAGTAGTGTTTCCAATGTATCACCATCATTATTGCAATGGGTATAATCCACAAATACTCATAATTTTTGATGCGCGGAAGTATCAGCAAGCCTGCCAACAAAACAATTACAAGCTTTTCGGACTTTGTATCTGATGTTTGCAAGGACTTCCAGCTAAGGGCTGAAATCAGTAAAACAGATGTTATGTAGAGGGCCTCATCGAGCCAAGTAATCGCTGTATCAAACTTAATCGATAGATACAATTGAATATCACCAAAGAAGGTATATAAACTTGGATTGACAATTCCACGCTCACCAGTGCCTGCCAACAAACCGTCTACAAACTCTGGAAATTCGGGTGTCAAAGCGTTTAATCCTACATATCCCATCACACACAACAGTGCCATATATAAAAGTTTTCGTTCACCTTCAAACCACAACAAAACCAGAAAAACAAGAGGCGTAAACTTAAAGACCCCAGCCATTAGTATACATACAATAAACCATTTGTAATTGCCCGATAAATAGTTAGCAAACCCGAGATAAACTAATAGGCACACGAGCACATTTATATTGCCTGTTTGAAGTGAAGTATACAAACATGCATTAAACCCAAAGAGCAGAACTAACCATAGGTATGGCGGCATGTCTTGCCTTATCATCCTACTAAACATGTAGACCAGTAATCCAGAAATAATTAGAATTATTGCAAACCAAACTAGTTTTGCCGTGCCAATATCCATCATCGTAAACGGTGCGAACAAATACTTAGTAAGTGGCGGATATTTGTAAGATAGTGCACCATGTTCGCCGCTTATCTCGGGCGCAAATCCATCCGAATAAATGTTAAGATCACTATCCACTGCATAGTAATACACTTCAAAATCCCAGAAATTATTGGTCTGATTCGCACCCAAATCAATGATCATATAAGCACTGTAGAGAACAATAGCTAAAAGCATTATTCTATTTTGCAGCTCTCTTGAAATCATGTTTAAAATGCGTAATAGATAAACGCGGCAGATTCAGATGAATATGCTTGGTAGCACATTACAACTACCAAAAAGGCTATTACACCTTGTATCACAATATTGGACGAAATAAAGGTGTTTTCAATCTTTTTCTTAATAAAAGTGGGCACCCAATGAATTAAATATCCCAAGATAATCACGGCGAACACGGTTGAGCTAAATTCAAGTGTATTCTTGGCATTTACGCCGTCTGCATAGAGCCATGCATCACCAAAATAGAATTTAAAATTATGTAGTATCTGGTTATAGAATGTATCGATTTTGTCCATACTCTCTCCTCTAAAGTACACACGGGTAAACGTGATAAAGAATAATGTATGAATCATACCCCATATAGCTTTTGTGTAATACCATGCAGGATTCCACCCTTCTTTACTGTACGTATCCACCAGTGAGAATACAGCTGATACTGCGGCTACAACTAAGGCCCAGAATACTGCAATTATCCATATATCCGCGCCACTGACTACTTTCACAACATACATAACAACCGCCACAATAAGTGCTGCGATTGGTTTCTGAAAGCCCTTCATTCGGTTCCAATACTTACTAGACAAAACGCCAATTCCGTTAAGGCCGCCCCAAATTACGAACTGCCAACTAGCTCCATGCCATAATCCCCCAAGTAGCATAGTTAAACTGATATTAATATTGGTGTTAATGTGATTAAAGAATGTTTTTGAATACCAGGAAATGGCCGCTACGCTGGCAACAATAGCGCATACGATGACCGTTGCGGGCCAAGAATCGACGGCATATAATACGCCCGCTAGAATTAGCCCCAAGACTATATAGCTGCCTTTGGTGCCACCACGGTTGCCTCCCAGCGGAATATACAGATAGTCCTTTAACCAGCTTGATAGCGTGATATGCCATCGCTTCCAAAACCCTCCACAATGCGTGGCTTTGTAGGGCGAATTAAAGTTAGTGGGCAGCTGATAGCCAAAGAGTTTTGCCACTCCGATAGCCATGTCGGTGTAGCCCGCAAAATCGCCATAAATTTGTAGTGAATACCCAAAAATTGCAATGACATTGGCCATCCCTGAGAACTGTCCAGGGTCGGCAAAAACATAATCTAGAAAGTACACGGCTATATAATCCGCAAAAACCATTTTCTTAATAAGGCCTTTCAAAATCATATATAAAGACCATCCAAAATCCGATTTCGTAAGCTTATAGTCATTGTGAATCTGCGGCACAAACTCAGATGCTCTTACAATTGGCCCTGCCACTAGTTGAGGGAAGAAGGAGACGAAAAACCCAAAATCAATTATGTTATTCAGGGGTTTAATCTGTCCCCGGTAAATATCTATGGTGTAACTCATTGTTTGGAAGGTGAAGTAGGATATTCCGACCACCATGGGGAGTGCCTCAATAAAAATATCACCGGTTAATCCGCCATTTAACCAAATTCCAATGGCATTCTCCTTTGCGTGCATTATATGCATCCAGTCTGGCAGTCCTCTTTCCCCAATCAAACTATTCCACTCGGTAGCAAAAAAGTTAAAGTATTTGAAGTAGGCCAGCATACCCAAGTTGGTGACCATGCTGACGGAAATGAAGAGCTTTTTCCGCAGATCCGTTTTGGCTGAGTAAACTGCTTTTCCTAGAAAGAAATCAATAACTGTGGAGAATACTAAGATCCATACAAATGGTGCGCCCACTTTCCAATAGAAAAATAAACTGGCAAGCATTAAGTATCCGCTTCTAACTAGCTTCTGCTTGTAAACTATAGCAAATCCTATGTAGGCTATGATGACAAATAACCAGAACTGTGCCTGTGCAAAATGGAAGCCCGATTTCACCGCTTGCTCTGCCGCATCCGAAAGATTGCCAACCTCTTCAACCGGAATCCTCGTAAACAAGTCCTCAAGTCTGCCCCATATATTTACACCATCTAACATTTGCTATTTATCCAGTTTGATCTTATCTCCTACTTTTAAATCCCTTGGTTTTAGACCATTGTTCAGGGCTTGAATACGTTCTACGCTGGTATTATGCGCAACGGCAATATCCCACAATGTATCTCCACTTTTGATGGTGTAATAGTAGTATTTACCGCTATATGTTTTAGTCTCTTTTGGTTTTGGCTTTGATGTGTTTTCTGTCTTTTTTGGCTTAGGAGCCGCCTTTCCGTATATCTTGAATGTCTGTCCTGGATAGATGGTTGTTGAATTTAAGTCGTTCCAGTACATTATACTGTTCACACTCACACCATAACGATTCGCAATATGACCTAATGTTTCGCCACTGTTTACAGTATGATAGACAGCTTTTCCATCCGCTACAGGGGTCTTGTATTCAGGCTCAGGCTTAACAACGCGTCCTTCTTTGATGCGCTGATTCACGTCTTTCCATTGCGCTACGTCATACTCTTTCCATAAGTGTTTTTGTACAAGGTATCCGCTATCTCTTCCAACAATGCTGTCCCATGAATCAAATAAAGCTTTTGTAAATAAATCCGCCTTTAAATCATAGCCTTTACCTGAGAAGTGGATGCGATCTGATGGCATTAGTTTGTTGCGATACCAGCGCTGTGACGAGCCTTTGCCTCCCATTATTTCATAAAAATTCCAAACGGCCATGTCGTATTTCTTCGCAAGCTTAATTATGACGTCTGCTGCGTCTTTTGTAAAAGGGTTTGCATAGCGCTTTCGATAATAGCTGTCATTCGGAACTGTAAGTACCACCGCAGCATCCGGGTTTGCACGCCATATCATTTGTAAGAAATCATCGTAATACTCTTCGTATTTGTCCTTATCAAAGTCCCTTGTGTAGGTGTCATTTGTCCCGACTGAAATGATGAACATGTCTGGCGGATATTGTTTAAGTTGAAACTCGAATAATTCACAACGTCTATATGATTTGAAGCTAGAGCCGTTCACTCCAATCGTATGATAGGTAACGCCAGGATCATCATTCTTTAAATCAATTCCTAAAATGATAAACTTAGCGTTGATGTCATCATTCATTCTAGCTACCTTAAACTCAAATGATTCTGTGCGTTCTGGTAAAACAAATTCGGTATAGTTTAAACTATCGTTTCGGATAATTTCTATTACACTGGCACTATCTACTGGCAAAACTTTATAGGCTGAATCCCACGTATTATGAAATACGCGGAATCTATCATACTCAAATCTGTAGGCGTTATTTCGTCTAATGTCCAGCTTTACTGTTGCCACTGAATCTGACGTGGATGCATTGATCCCTTCCATGCCCCAAATGCCTTCATCTTTCAATACTGAGTTTCTCGCTCCTTCCCATTCTCCCGTGTATTCAATCCTGTAATTCCATGGATTATTTGTATGCGCAAGGGTGTAAGGAAACACAACTCCTCGCTCCGCCTTCATGTTATCATTCATTTGAGTAAGATATCGTCTTACCCTGTGGGCGTAGGTACCCGCTTGAAGATGAGAGCCCCCAATATGGAAAATGTTTATTTGCTCCTTTGAAGTTCCATTGTAGACACTATTCAGCTTATTGTAGAACTTGTTAAATGCTGGCGATTCACCATAAAAATCAAAACGATTGCGTTCCCAACTCACAAAATCATATTTGATTCTGAGATTTGAATCCAACAAAAATGTCTGCGATTGTCCTATTGAACTAAACAGAATTAATGATATACCAACTATAAACTTATTGAGCTGCATTTTGACCTCCTTGATTTGTTTTATAGTATTGATATTCCAACAATAGTGCCTTCATTAAAAGAGATGAAATTGCATTCATTCCTGCATTAGAGAAATGCGTATGGTCATCAGCTGCCCATCCTTTCTCTACCCACGAAATCATAGAGTTTTCGCCTCCCATTGCTCGATACATGTCCCAGTAGGCCGCACCTGCTTCCAACGCCGCACCTTTCCATTCATCAATAAAGTATTCCATTAAAGGGTAAGTTTGATATTCTCCTTCAATAGAAGTAGCCATATCCGATGGTCCAATAACTAAGATTTGTGCTGTTGGTCTTGCTTGTTTCAGCTTGTAAATTTGACTCTTAAACCAACTAGCACTGCTTTTTGCGTGTGCTTCATCTTTCAAATACGGCATAAGATTTCCACCGTACTGCATTATGATAAATTCAGTGTGAAGCCCATCCAACATTAAGTCTAATTCAGTGAAATTAATTTTTCCAAAAATGGTTCCTCCAGAACCTCTCATGGCCACGTTATCCATGTTTACGCCGTAATTACCATCGCATGTTAGGCCATAGAAGTCTGGACTCTGAATACCTGAAAACTCGATTTTCAAATTGCTTGGGGTAGCACCTAACTGAATAGTGTAGGGATGATATGCTCCGTCAGTTCTTAAGCTATCATTAACAATTAGCTCCTCACCGTTATATACTTTAATAGACGTTGGATACTTACAATTCCCATAATGTACTTGCACTTTATTAAATGCTCTAATATTAGCATATCTGGTCTTCTTGGAACCACCGACCTCAACCCAAGCGGTTACGACAGGGGTTGAATCTGTGATCATAGAATCTGGCAGTTCTTTTGTAAACCTTGATAAACTTGCAAATGCCCCATATCTATTGTGGGGAAGTTTACCCGGTCCAAAAACGGTATGTCTCATCCAGTTATCAGAATGCTCCAGCGCAATACTAATTTGACTGTATTTGGGCATAAGCGGTACAAAACCAGGGCCGTTACCGCCAAATAGTTTCTGAAACTTATCCCTCACGTAGGCGGTTATTCTATCCCCCTCTATCTGAGAATCACCGTAATGCACAATCCGAATTGGTTTCTTTTGGATGTCAGCCGCTTCTAACTTTTGGAACAATGGAATAAACAATGATCTATCGTCATTGGGAAAAGCAATTGGCATAACCCCATCTGCAGTTAAACCAAGCTCCTCATTTGACTTAGGTACTTGTAAACCTTTTAAGCTTGTATCTTGTTTATTAAAGGCCGTATCATACTGGATGTTTTTCATGTCCATTAGAAGGCTGTCCATTTCATCTTCATCCATAGCAGCATTTTCCACAGAATCAATATTGGCCTCTTCTACCTGTGCATACTCCAAAAAACTTGCTGCCGTGGGATATTTAATGCCGGTAGACCCCAAATAGCTTTCTCCCCGATCGTTTTCGGAAGCTAGAAATGTTAAGCCGACCAGTGCGGCTCCTACACATAGCATGAATACTAAAACCTTTAAGGGAGTCATAATTTGTAAAAATAGGGTTATTGTATAGCCGTTATTCAGTATGAAAGCTTATTTATAAAAATTGATTTGTGAAGAACCTATGCATACTTAAATTGAGTTATGTAACTTTAAGTGGAATATCAAAAAAACAATAATGGAAATTGGTGACAAAATTCCGGAGTTTTCGGCAAAGACAGACAAAGGAAATCAACTCAAAACATCTGATTTAGTTGGGAACCCAGCTGTGATTTACTTTTATCCTAAAAACGAGACTAAAGGGTGCACGGCTCAAGCGTGCTCGTTTAGAGATAGCTATGAGGACTTCAAGGAAGTAGGCGCTGAGGTGATTGGAATTAGTGCAGATTCTGTAAAATCACATGAGAAATTTAAAAATCATCACCGATTACCTTACATTTTACTTTCTGATAAGGATAAAACATTGCGCAATTTATTCAATGTTAAAGGGGATTTATTAGGTTTGATTCCGGGCAGAGAGACCTTTGTGTTTAATGCGAAAGGAGAGCTAATCTATAAGTTTAGATCTCAGATGAAGATAGAAGACCATATACAGAATGCCCTAACAAAGCTAAAAGAACAAAATGTATAAGCCTACGCCACTGATAAAGGAAGAACGAAACGGTGCTATAATCCATTACAAAATGGAAATAGACCAGCCATCAGAATCCTTTAAAATAAGAGGCATGTCTCACCTGATTAAAGCCAAGTCGGAGAGTGGAACTGATAGGTTTGTTTCGTCCTCCGGTGGTAACGCAGGGTATTCTGCCGCCATGGTGTGCGATGGATTGAAACTCCCCATTACTGTAGTGCTTCCGCGCAACACAAAGCGCACAGCATTAGATAAAATTAAGACTACTAAGGCCGATATAATAATACATGGAAACGATTGGCAGGAAGCACATGCACGTGCTGCGCTAATGGCAGAAGAGCATGGTGCCCATTTAATTCATCCTTTTGATGATCCGTTGTTATGGGAGGGTCATAGTACCATGATAGAGGAATGTTCTGAGATGAGTGAACCTGATGCCATTATCTTGAGTGTTGGAGGCGGAGGTCTGTTTATCGGGGTAAGTGAAGGCATGAAAAAACTCGGATGGAATTCGACTATTTATGCCTGTGAGACTACTGGTGCGGCTTCAATGGCAGATTGTATTATATCTGGAAAGCATGTTGAACTAAATTCTGTAACAACCATTGCAAGTAGTTTGGGCGCAAGAAAAATCGCTGATGAGGCGTTTAAGCGATTAAGCGTATTTAAAACGATTCCACATGTTGTAGATGATATGTCCACCATTAAAGCTTGTGAACGTTTTAGAAGAAATTTTAATCGCAACCCAGAGCCCGCGTGTGGTGCTGCCCTGTCAGGAATAGACAGAGCTTTAAATGATGGTCACAAAAGCGTACTAGTTATTGTTTGTGGTGGGATTGTTAGGGTGGTATAATTCTACTAGTCTTCCGCAGGCGATAAATTTTCAGTTACCTCTCCACAACCAAGCATGCTTGATCCAAAATATGGATTCTTTATTATTTCAGACTGGCTCAGCCAATAAGCCCCTTTTTTGTCATTTGCCATTGGACAATATTGAATGTAATAAGTCTGCTCTACACCGAAAGACTTGGAAGCGTGAATAATTTCATTTGATAGTTTAACAAATCCCTTTCTTAAATCTTCAATTTCCCCAGCAGATTTAAGTTCCTCTAAGATTGTACTGAGCTGATGAGATGTTTTCTTCCAATAATCTAACGCATTCCCATTAATGTGGTGATGATGTATGTTTGTGAGGGCAGTGTTAACATTCTCAATAGTTTCTAGCGCCCCATTTTTATCATCAACAGTAAGTGCATTCTTTAATAAGAGATACTCGGAAATTAAATGTTTAAATTCATTCCTAAAATATTCGTCTACTTGTGCTGAATAATCAATTATTTCATCCGGCATGGATTTGTCTCTTGCGTTGACCAAATTCTGATTCATCATGCTTGATTGATTATTCAATTGAGCAGAAGCATCAATTACAAAGGCTCCATTTGTAACTACTTCATCACCTGTTTCTATACCAGAAATCACTTTATAAGAATCTCCAATAGCATCACCAATTTCAACATTTCTATATTCAAAAGAAGGAACTGACTGATTAGGTAGTTTTAAATATACAACAGATCTCCTGCCAGTCCATAATACCGCCGTTTTAGGTACAAGTACGGTTGCTTTTTGATTTGGTGAGCCTTTAACCCATCCATTTATAAACATGTCTGGCTTTAATTTTGAGTTGTTATTTTGAATATTTGCTCGAACAGAAATCGTTCTGGTTGAAGGATTGATCAGGGGATCAATAAAATTAACTTTTGCAGTGAACTTTTCATCTGGGTAACTAGTTGTAGTAAATTCTATGGGATCACCAATTTTTACATTTGCTATATCCGTTTCATAAACATCAAACACCGCCCAAATTTTAGAAAGACTCTGTAAATCGAATAATACCTCACCTTCCTTGAGATAATCACCTACGGATACTTTCTTCGTCTTTATAACTCCCGAGAATTGAGCATAAATGCTAAATGTTTCAATAATTGATTCGCTTTCGAGAATTGATTCAATTTGATTATCATTTAATTTCCAGTTTTTAAGCTTATTATAGGCTGCTTGATATAAACTTGGATTACTGGATTTAACTTTGCTTGCTTCTATCAATTCCTTTTGGGCAGAAATCAGTTGAGGCGAATAAATTTCAGCTACCTTTTGTCCTTTAGCTACTGATTGTCCCGTATATGATACATAGAGCTTTTCTATTCTTCCCGAAACATGAGTAACCACACTTGAAGCGGCAGTTTCATCAGGTTTGATTTTCCCAGATAATGCAATCCCATTTTCTGAATTCCCCGTTTCTCCAATTTTCGTAGTTTGAATATTGGAAATTTTAACGGCTTCATCAGACATGGAAAATACTAAAGGGTTTTCGTTAGAATTCTCCTCTAATGGAATTAAATCCATTCCACAAATAGGACAATCTCCAGGTTCAGGTTGCCGTATTTGAGGGTGCATAGAACACGTCCAAATTTGTTCCTCACTTTCACTGTGTTTATGATCAGTTTCATCCTCGTTATTCGAAGAATTATTAAAAATGAACCATCCTAAAAGCAGGCCTGCTAGCAAGAAGCTTGTATATATTAAATACTTTTTCATCTCAGTTTATTTTATGTTTTGAGTTCTTAACCTAAGTGCATTTGCAATCACCGATACAGAGCTAAAGCTCATTGCAAGAGCAGCAATCATTGGAGAAAGTAGCGTTCCAAAAACTGGATACAATAAGCCTGCTGCTATTGGAATTCCGAGTGTGTTGTAGGCTAGAGCGAAAAATAAGTTTTGCTTGATATTTCGCATAACTTTGTGACTAAGGTTTCGTGCCTTTACAATACCGTGTAAGTCTCCTTTTACTAGCGTTATCTCTGAGCTTTCAATAGCAACATCCGTTCCTGTTCCCATTGCAATACCAACATTGGCTAGTGCTAAAGCAGGAGCATCATTTATGCCATCACCTGCCATAGCAACTATCTTCCCATTTCCTTGTAATTCTTTTACCTTGTTAAGCTTGTCCTCAGGAAGACAATCTGCAACATAATTATCAAGGTTTAATTCTTCTGCTACTGCTTTTGCTGTATGTTGGTTGTCTCCTGTCATCATAATAACTTCAACACCCATACTGTGCAATTGGTGAATCGCTTTTTTACTGGTTGATTTGATCGCATCTGAAATAACTACAAAACCAACAACCTCATTTTCAACAGCAATATAAGGAACGGTTTTACCTTTCGATTTTACCTTTTGCGATTCATCTTTAAGCTCAGATGAAAGAGTAATGTTATTATCCTTCATCAATTTATCATTACCTACAAAAACCCATTTTCCATCAATCTTAGCTTCAACCCCCTTGCCAGTAATTGAATTAAAAGCTTCAATCTCTTTCAGTTTTAGTTCCTTATTTTTAGCAAACTTCACAGTAGCTTCTGCTAAAGGGTGTTCACTTTGATTATTCACAGAAGCTACTAGTACCGTTAATTCGTCCGCACTGAAGTTTGCGTATGATTTTACTTCTTCAACAGATGGTTTACCTTCTGTAACTGTTCCTGTTTTATCTATAATTAACACATCAATCTTGTTCATTTTTTCCAATGATTCAGCATTTTTAATAAGAACACCTTCTTGCGCTCCCTTTCCAACGCCAACCATTACAGACATAGGTGTAGCCAAACCTAATGCACATGGACAAGCAATTATTAAAACGGCTATGGCATTAACAAAAGCAAATACTAATTGAGGAGATGGACCAAAAATATACCAAGCAATAAATGTTAAAACAGAAACTAATATTACTGCTGGAACAAAGTAGCTTGAAATTTTATCCGCTAGCTTTTGTATAGGAGCTCTACTTCTGCTTGCATCATTAACCATATGGATAATCTGAGAAAGTAATGTATCTGAACCAATTTTTTCAGCTTTCATTACAAAGGATTGATTTCCATTAATAGTTCCTGATGTTACATTATCTCCTTTTGATTTGTCAACAGGAATTGGTTCTCCCGTTATCATTGACTCATCAATAGAGCTTTCCCCATCTTCAATTTTACCATCCACAGGAATTTTGTCTCCCGGTTTAACCCTTAATAAATCACCAACTTTAATATCGTCTATGGAAATTTCCTGTTCTTCCCCATTAACGACTTTAATCGCTTTGTTAGGAGCTAATTTTAATAACTCTTTTACCGCATTATTTGTCTTGCTATGAGCTTTTGCCTCTAATAGTTGTCCTAGTAAGACAAGCGTTAAGATTACAGTTGCAGCCTCAAAATACACATGAACGGTTCCTGATTCTGTTTTAAAATCTTCTGGGAAGATTGATGGAAATAATATTGCTCCCAAACTAAATAGCCAAGCTGCACCTGCTCCTATACCAATTAAGGTAAACATATTCAGATTCATTGTTCGAATAGAACTATATGCTCGTCTAAAAAACATCCAAGTAGCATAGAATACCACAGGAATAGATAAGATTAACTGAACCCAATTCCAATACTTCATAGCTAGCAAGTCATAAAGAGGATTATTAGGAATCATCTCTGACATGGCAATGATAAAAATGGGCAATGTAAAGGCTACAGCAATCCAAAACTTTTTAAGCAAAGTCTTGTACTGTTTTTCTTCAGCACTTTCATCAGCTTCCATTGGAACGAGATCCATTCCACATTTTGGGCATGATCCCATTTCGTCTTTAACTACTTCTGGGTGCATTGGACAAGTATATTTTTGCGAACTTGTTTTGAGCTTAGCTTCTGGGACTAGATCCATTCCACAGACAGGACAATCCCTAGGTTCGTCATACGTCTTGTCACCTTCACAATGCATTGGACAGTAGTACTTAGCTCCTTTTACGGGGTCAGGTTTACTTTTTTGTACAAGCTTTTCATCCATTGTATGAATCATATAGTTTGACCCTTCAAAAAGCTTCTTTAACTCTTCAAAGTTGACATGCCTATCAAATTCTATGTCAGCTTTACCTGATTCTAAGTCTATTTTCACCTCTTTTATTGACTCATGTGATTTGAGTATTTTCTCGACATGACTTTTACAACCACCGCAGGTCATTCCCGATATTTTATATATATGTTTCATTATTTTATTTATTAGTGATTAATAATTAGTTAATCGTTCTATTTTAGCTTTTGAAATAGCCATGTTTAATTCACTGAAATCTGATTTCAGTTTAAGATTTATTAATTCATTTTGAGTAGATAATAACTCTTCAATCTTTTTACCATCTGCACTATAACTACCCAATAGAATCTCATACGCACTGGAAATTTTTTCTATCTGTGATTTTGTAAGGTCAAAGTTCAATTTAGCATTGTCATATTCAGCCTTATAAGAAATAATATTGCTTATCATTTGGTCTGTTAGGTTCTCTTTTCGAAAATTAATTGACTCCTGATATAACTGCTCTTCCTTAACTGAACTGGTATAACTTTTTCGGTAAATTGGAATACTGACCATAACCTTAGGAACTAAAATATCTCTTCCATTATTTAGTGGATCTGCATCCGTTCTTTGATTTACTAAACTGTAGTCAACCCCAATTCCAATTGTAGGTAGATTATTTTTCTGATCTTCAATAATTCTACTTTCAGAAGCAGCAATTTGATAATTCAATTTATTTAGTAGTGGATGATGATTCTCAATTTTAATCCGATAACTTTCTAAATCATAAGAAATCAAATCTGAATCAAGACTATCTTTTATTATCACCTCCTGATCTAATGGTTGATTAGTGATATTATTTATTTGACTATATAAGCCCGTCTTCTCATTTTCAATTTGCTTCATTAAATTAGTGTATTCTTCAACTTTTGTTTGAATTCGTAAAACGTCTGCTAATGTTGCTTGACCAGATTCTACTTTAGCTAAGGCAATAGACTCGATTGTTTTATAATTCGAAATAGCCTCTTCATAGAGGTGTTCTTTTTGAGATAAAAATTGAATCTTAAAATATGCTACCTTAATTTGATAGAACAAATCAAGCTTAATAGCTGAAAGCTCTTCATATTTTGCTTTAGACATTTGTAGAACAACCTCTTTTTTTGCGTCAAAAGTTCCAAACCACGGAAACATTTGTGTTGCACTCACCATCATAACTTGAGGTCCTAACCGAGTTTCAGGACGAAGAATTGGCACTCCAACCCCAATTTGAGGATTAGGCAATTGACTCACTTGGTCTTGTTTCAGTAAAATTGATTGAAACTCTGAATTAACTGCCTTTAACTCTGAATTATTTTCAACTGCCAATTGAAATAAAGAATCCAGAGTTTGAGCATTTACTCCAAATTGAAATAACAAAGTGAGGGTAAATGTGAGTATGATTTTATATGTATTCTTCATAATTCTCATTGTTTATTTTTTTTTTCGATTTCCACCCCATTTATATGCTCCTGCCTTCCACGTGTAATAAAGAACAGGTACAGTAAACATGGTTATCATATTTAACACCATCCCCCCAAAAGAAGGTATTGCCATTGGCAACATAATATCAGACCCTTTTCCAGTTGATGTGAGAACAGGGAGTAATGCCAGTATTGTTGTGGCTGTCGTCATCATTGCAGGTTTAACTCTTCTTTGCCCGCCTTCAACTACCGCATCTTCAATCTCACCTAGGTTTTTTGGTTTATTGTCCTTAAAGCTATCCTTCAGGAATGTTGCGACTAAAACTCCATCATCTGTAGCAATACCGAATAGAGCAAGGAAACCTACCCAAACTGCTACGCTTAAATTAATTGTATCC
This sequence comes from Flavobacteriales bacterium, assembly GCA_964230215.1. GTDB lineage: Bacteria > Bacteroidota > Bacteroidia > Flavobacteriales_D > JAUILH01 > JAUILH01. The sequence continues at coordinate 737,059 of CAXRGQ010000007.1, read as the reverse complement.
ATCTGGAAAAGTTCACGCATATTCGCTCCAAAAAAATCAAAGTTCATGAACCATCCTTGCCCATAGAGCCAAATCATAATAAATCCTCCAGAGAAGGCAACAAAAACACCTGAAAAGACGAATAATGAGGTGATAACCGATTTAAATTGAAAGTAAAGGATTAAAAAGATTAATATGAGAGCTATTGGTATAACAATTCCCAAACGTTTATTTGCCCTTAATTGCTGCTCATAATTTCCTGCAAACTGGTAAGTAATCCCATTTGGAACTTTCAAAACTCCAGCCTCAATCTTCTCATTAATATAATTTTGAGCTTTATTCACCAATTCAACCTCAGAATATCCATCTTCTTTATCGAACAATACATAACCGACTAAAAATCCATCTTCACTTTTTATTGATTGTGGACCTTGTTCATATTCGATTTCAACTAAATCTCCTAGCGGAATTTGTGTCCCATTAGAACTAGCCACATATATGTTTTTTATTTTTTCAGGATCATTTCTAAGTTCCAAAGGGTATCTCACACGAATTCCATATCTTTCTCTACCTTCCACAGTGGATGTCATAACCATACCACCAATAGCTGCCTGAATTTGATTCTGAACTTCCTGAATACTTAAGCCATGTTTACTAATTACATCTCTATTTATGTTAAGCATTAGGTAAGGTTTACCCACAATTCTCTCAGCAAAAACTGCTGACGCTTTAACTCCATCCACTTCCTTTAAAAACATTTCCAACTTCAACCCGAACTCTTCAATTGTTTTTAAATCATTTCCCTTGACTTTAATTCCCATTGGAGCTCGCATTCCCGTTTGGAGCATTACCAATCTAGTCTCAATTGGTTGTAGTTTTGGAGCAGAGGTTATACCGGGTAATTTAGTAGCTCTTACAATTTCTTCCCAGATATCGTCTGGAGATTGAATATGGTCTCTCCATTGTCTGAAATACTGACCATTATTATCAGGAATTAATTCATCCTTTTCGTCATATACGTAATTTCCATTTTCATCAACCTTAAATCGAATTTTATGACCATTCTCATCCAACTTATATTCAGATTTATACGAAATGATATTTTCGTACATAGACATTGGAGCAGGATCAAGGGAACTTTCAACTCTTCCTGCTTTACCTACCACCATTTCAACTTCAGGAATAGAGTTTACAGACATATCGAGCAACCTCAAATTAGCCTCATTCATCTCCATTCCTGCGTGAGGCATAGATGTTGGCATTAACAAGAAAGACCCTTCGTTTAGAGATGGCATAAATTCTTGCCCCGTATTTTTAAAGATGGAATACCCTGCGAATAAAAGGAGAATTAGTAACCCAATGAATAACGCACGAATCTTAATAAGGAATCGTAATATTTTCTCATAGTAATGTATGATTACATAAAAAGATCCTATTAATACGCCAATCACAATTACTACGAATAAAAAGTTTTGTAATTCGCTTTTCGAGACACCGAGAGGCATCCATATTTTGGCTAGTAACCATGCTACTAAAATCGCATAGGTGATATTTTTTACATACTCAAAACGAAGATTCCATAATTCTGACTTTTCATCTTTAGCGTATGTTGTAATTATTCCACCCAATCCTATGATAACTCCAAAAAATCCAATGAAAGAATAATCAGTAAAAAGCAGTACAATTGATAAAATAACCAAGCCACCATTTGTGAAATACTGCGAAATTTTTCCCCTACTTTTAAAACTGAACAATTTGGTAGCAAGCGCAGGCAAAATGGTAATTGCTAAGATGATTGATGCAAGTAAAGCAAATGACTTTGTAAATGCCAAAGGACGGAAAAGCTTTCCCTCAGCTGCTTCCATAGTGAAAACAGGTAAAAAACTAACAATTGTTGTTGCTACAGCTGTAATAACAGCTGATGCTACATCAGTTGTAGCCAAGTAAACGGTTTTCTGAATAGACTGTTCAGGTGGTGCTACTTTCATTTGAGCAATCATACTCTCCGTTAAAACAATACCCATATCTACCATTGTACCAACCGCAATGGCTATACCTGAGAGTGCAACAATATTTGCATCAATTCCTGTATATCGCATAGCTATAAAGCACATCAACACAGCTACTGGTAGTGATGCAGAAATCAGTAAAGATGACTTTAGATTTAAAAGCATCAAAATCACTACAATAATTGTAATAAGTACTTCTAGTGTTAATGCTTCCTCCAGAGTACCAATCGTTTCATTAATTAATTGTGTTCTATCATAAAAAGGTACTATAGTTACTTTTGAGACTGTTCCATCATCTAGCGTTTTTGAGGGTAAACCATTTTCTATTTCAAGAATTTTGGTTTTGACGTTATTTATTACTTCCAAAGGATTTGCGCCATATCTAGCTACTACCACACCACCAACAGCAGGTGCTCCAGACTTGTCAAGAATCCCTCTTCTTGTTTTCGGTCCAAGATGCACAACTGCGACATCCTTAATTCTTATAGGTACGTTTTCAGAGACCTTAACAACAGCCTGTTCAATATCGCTCAATGATTTTACATACCCCAGTCCACGCACAAAATACTCCGCCATATTTATCTCAAGGGTCTGTGCCCCAATATCCAAGTTGCTTTCCTTTGCAGCTTTCATAACTTGAGCAAGACTCACATCATAAGCTTTCATCTTATCTGGATCGACATCAATTTGATACTCTTGGACAAAGCCTCCGATTGAAGCAACTTCCGAAACACCACCTGACGATTGCAGGGCATTTTTCACATAGAAATCTTGGATGCTTCTTAGCTCATGTAAATCCCAACCCCCTGTGGGTTGTCCATTATTATCCCGTCCTTCTAACGTGTACCAATAAATTTGACCCAGTGCTGTTGCATCAGGACCCAAAGAAGGCTGTACCCCATCAGGTAACAAATTGGCTGGAAGGGAATTCAATTTTTCAAGAATTCTACTTCTGCTCCAATAGAACTCAACGTCTTCTTCAAAAATTAAATAGATACTTGAAAACCCAAACATTGAGTTGCTACGGACGCTTTTTACTCCAGGAATTCCCAATAAAGAGGAAGTTAACGGATAAGTAATTTGGTCTTCAACATCTTGTGGAGATCTTCCCATCCATTCCGTAAAAACAATTTGCTGATTTTCACCAATATCAGGTATTGCATCCACAGAAACAGGGTCTCTGGGTAACCAATCAGAATCGAAATTAAAAGGAGCTGTTACTAAACCCCAAATGACAAATAAACCTAGTAATATCCATGCTACTAATTTATTGTCAAGGAAAAATTTTATGATATTATTTAACATGATTTAAATTAAATTTTGATGCACAAAGAAGCCTGGGCAATAAATGTTGCCCGGTAAAATCAAAATCTTAGAATCATATTAAATATGTCTGGATTATGGAGCGCTTTATACCAGCCAAAGGAGGTGGGCGATAAAATCCTCCATTATAGCGTAAACTCTGGTCTAATCGAAATGGAATCACAACAGGTATTCTCGGTTGAAAATCAACATCTTGATCAAACACTATAGTTTTCCATTTGTTTGAAAAGTCTTTGTCTAACTCAATAATAAAAGTCTCATTGTGACAACAGCCATCATGTATTTCAGGTTGGTTACTAACCTCATTTGTCAAATGTTTTGACGGCTTACTATGACAACACACATTTTTAGGTGTCTGATGGTCTTCCTTCATTGCATCACACACCTCCGCTCTTCCATTTAAACTTATATGTTTAAGCTCACCACCACAATAATGTATATCCACAGAAACGCCTAAGGATATTACAAATATCAGTGCTGCCAAGCATGCGGCAAATATTTTATGTGTGCTTTTAGTACTCACCTTTAACTCTATAACGCAAAATTACTGAAATTAGTATTCAGGAGCATCATTATCCTACTCCTTAAAGCCTCTATTCCACAATAAGTTTTTCTACTATATGCCTACCTTCTATATTAATCAAATCAATCAAGTAGTTGCCATTGGCTAAATCGGAGATATTAACGAAAAAAGTAGATGCATTAATTGATTTAATGGTCTTAACAATTTTACCTGAATTATCCGATATTTGACAACTTAGAATTATATCGTTCGCTTCTATATTAATACGTGAGCTTGCAGGGTTTGGGTATACGCTGAGATCGATATCTTTATTTTCAGCTACTCCTACTCCTGAAAACTGAGCAGTTCTGTACATCACATTTCCAGTTTGATCATCTTGCCAAACGATATGCATCACATTATTATTATCCATCTTAATGTCAGGATTTCTTTGATAGCCTGTTGGGTCCGAGTTAACCATAAAGCTTGTGTCGCCCAACCCAGTGCTTCCACTCATGGACGCTAACAACTGAATGTCTTTATTCCCTGCTTCTGTCTGCTCCCAAACAACAGCAAGAGAATTATTGTTAGATGCAATTCTTGGATAATTCTGATATACCGTTGAGAGAGAATTTGGTCTAAGGTCTTTCGACTGCCCGTTGAATGTCAGAGAAGATTTATCTAATTTACTTAGCCTAACTCTGATGTTTCCAGACGACCCCGTCATCCAGACAGAGTAAAGACTATCATTCGTTGCCACAATATCAGGACCGGATGATGGACAAACACTAATAAACCAATTCATATCATCTATATCTATGTCATTACTAAAGTTAGCTCCCCCATCATTAGAATGTGAAAGCCACATATCTCTTGTGTTCGCATCATTATTCCTATAGGCAAGCACTACATCTTGGCCGTATGTTAGCAGCTCCGATTCACAACAATCACACACTTCACCATTAGAGCCTTGAGATATATTTTGCACACTTTGCCATGATAATCCTCCGTCGCTGGACTTTTGAAAGGAATATTGAGGTGTTGACCACCCAGGCATAAAATCCATATAGGCTATTACTGGGTTTCCTCCACTGGCAATTTCAATTTCAGGAAACCGTGTGAATCCACCATAAACTCCAAGAGGAATGGTGTCTCCCCAAGATTGACCTCCATCAATTGATTTGACAACATACACGGGAAGACTATCTTCAGGAACGCCTTTAAAAGCTACATAAACGGTGTCGCCATAGGCCGCAATATCGGGGCCTGCCCACCATGTAGAAAAAACATCCATGTTTGTAGGGTGAATTGCTTGTGGACTTGAAAATGAGGTACCATTATAAAACGAAGAGTAAACCGGCTGTGTGCCAGAACCTCCACCCCAAATAACTATTGGGTTTCCATTGCTCAAAGCTATTCTAGGTCTAAGATTTCCATAGCCATCAGCCACCTGAATTTCTGGTCCAAAAGTGAGCAAGTTTTGTGCTGTCGCCTGGACGCATAATACTAACCCTAATAAAATGAATGCAATCTTCATACTACTTTGTTTATTAATTACTTATCCAAGTAAAGATAGACAAAAAACTTAAAAGATTTGTCGGCCTTAATCCTTGATTAATCTCCCATGCAACCTAAAACCAAGTTCTGCAGTTGGTTCAGTGTATTCATATAAAAAGCTAAAATGTGCTTGATACGCATACATATTATAGCTTCCTCCCTTAGCATACCCTTTTTCTTGTAACATTTCCATGGCATTCCCTTGAAGACCATAGAAGCCTTGCTTAGAGGGATTATAAGAGTAGACCTCTACCGGCCCGTCCGTGTAACCATAGTACTCTTGTTTTCCCTCAGTTCCTTCGCATACAACCGTAGTTTTATAGTCATATAGCGCACATCCTTTGATGTTAACTGAATCTGGATAATCGGATGGGTTCTCGGGGTCTGCATAAAAACGATTGTCTTCAGCAACGCGCATGAATTCCTCTTCTGACGGTAATGACAGCTCAACATGGTAATCTGATTTTTGCACTTGCTTTGAGCTATTTACATATTCCTCCATGTGCGGAATATAATACTTCACTACTGCATCATACGATATGCCCGTCACTGGCGTGCTGAAATATCGATCCAAGTAATCACTATACCTGTCATAGTGTTCAGCACTAACCAAGATCTTATAGCCGCCCACTCGTGTTACAATTGCCGACTCATCGTCGTATATAGTTTCGTCTAGATTATAGCGCATTATATCAACAACTTCACTGATCTCGTTAAACACCTTAGATGGCAACAACTCCAATGCCAGAGCTTGATCGCCATTGCCCGACAAATCACTCAGAAAACCATACCAATCAATCATAGATACTTCAGCTTGATCCAGCCAGCTCAGCCCATCATCTGAGTAAGGTAACATACCATAAACGTGTTTCGGCTTTTTCAATTCTTGAGCAATAGTAATCGAATTACACGCTAATGCCAATAGGAGAAAATAGTATTTCATTAATTAAAATTTAGTTGCAACCGCACACGGTTTCTTAAACCTGTCAACCACTCCGCTAAGATTAAACACCTCAAAGTATACAACATATGGCCCTGAAACCGCCTTTAGCATATTCTCGTCTAGACCATCCCAGGATATCACTCCTTCAACATCCAGCAATAGATTTTGAGCGATTGACTTAATAAATCTACCGTGTAAATCATATACAGCTATCGTCGCCACATAGCCTGGCTCATCAAATACATATGCTATATTAAGTACATCTTGATAACCATCATTATCAGGTGAAAACACATCAGGACTTAGCACAACATTGTTTTCTGCAAACCCTTCCAAAACCGGGTTGTATTGAGAATTCTCAAATCCAGGGGTAGCGAATCCAACCGTTTCGGCAGCCGAGTGCCAATTGGTAACATCATCGCTCGGTCTTAAATAATCAATTCGCTCAAGCGAAACACCATTCAGATCTTGCAACATATCAAAATGCATGTCTTCTGTATACGAGAATTTATCCATTACATCCATTTGATCATCCAGTATATAGACCGTTGATGAATCATTGGTGTATGACGGAAGGTCTATTTGAACAAACGCACCTGGAACGGCATTTGGATGTTCCAATTTCACCGCGGCCGAGTCCTCAGTTAATACCAGAAAGCTATTAGGATTAATAACTAGCTGTGATGTGCTTATTAACTTTTGATTGGCAATACCTCCATCCCAGTCCGCGATATACCAATCTCTTAGTGAGATTACCTTGTCGCTGATATTGTATATCTCAACAAAATCAGCCCCATCATCACCGGGATTAAACAGTACTTCATTGATTATAATATCATCGCTATCCGCGGGTTCTGGGACCTGAAATAATAGCTGAGCCGCCAACATAATATTTCCGGAACAATCTTGGATACCGTCTATAGTAACGGTAAAACTAGCCCCTAATGCAAATGGCGTGCTTACTTGTAACCATAACACTGCAGGATTGTTCGCGTCAATGGATTCAAGATAACCATTACCGTCACTAAAAATAATGGATAATGCTCCCAACGCGGTGGCGTCTAACGCTTCACTAAATTGTATTCTTATACTGTCGGAACTATGTATATAGTAATCGACAATTGCAGGCGCACTCGTGTCCGGTGTAAAATCCGCAATTGAATTGACAAGACCGGGTGTACCGCCATCATTATCGTTTGACGCAGACCAATTACTTGCGTATGAGCACGGTTTTGTTGGATTAATTAGTTCTAGGCTATAGCCTCCGTCATCTTTATTTGTGTCATTATACCACGAATCTTCGTAGTTAACTGCGTCTATAAGGTTAGTGCCGTCCGTCAGGGTCATGTTGTCAGCTGCATTATTCAGGGATGGAAAGCTTGATACGCCAATAACCGTATAACCTGCAGCCGTAAAAAGTGCAGAATCGCTATCATCACAGAATGCGATATAATCACCAGGAGCCATAATTATTGACGGCAATGTCGCTGTAGAAGTACCATCAGAAATTTCCCATCCTGATAAATCAAAATAATCACTTGTTGTGGCGTTATATATTTCCAGATACTCAGCATCTGGCAAACCAACCTGAGGGGATGGATCTGGTAAAAACTCGGTAAAAATTACGTCACGACTGGATGGTGTGGAAAAGACCACATAAGTAAATGGAAGTTGTGTGTTAGATACTACATTTCCAGCCAAATCTTCTACGTTGGACACATCAGCTGTATAAGAATTTCCAACAGTTAAACCTGTAGCTAGGTTTAGGTGCACAAGGCTCGGGTCTGACCCATCTAAAGTTGCTGTAGATGGCGTTCCAATTCCCCCGTTGATTGAGTAATTTGAAGTCGTCTCAGCCGTTGCTTGATCCAGCGGCTCATCAAATTGAACATCTACAGAATTTGCGCCTGTCGCCATTGCGCTTAGTGCTTGTGGTGCTATTACATCCACAAAGCCTGATCCAGTTACATTAAAATCATCAAAATAGAACTTATCTGAGCGTGTGCTGGTATACTTGCAATGCACACCAAAATATTGACTGCTAAGGTGAGCGTCATCAAACACTGTTCCTTCTGAGGTATAAGACGTACCGCCTGTTACATCATGCAATAATTCCCAGTTACCCGTTGCGTCTCTGGTTACCTGAACTCTAGCAGTCACCACTGAGACATTAACTGTTCCGTCAACACCATCTATAATCTTGCTTGTTGTTGTGCCATCTTGTCGATAAAGACTAATTTCATCAGCCGAATTACCCACCATCACAAAATAGCCATTGAGGTTTCCGTTTAGATCTGCTGAGGAAGACGTCAAATATATTCTTGCAAGGTTCGACGAAGAGGGATTAAAATCAAGCTCAACATAAAACTCCCAAACTGCATTATTAATAGCTGCACTTGCTGTAACCAACGAAGAAGTATCAGCAGCAGGAAAGGTATTAAGATGTAACACTTGAGAGGCTACTTCAAAACTAGTATCTTGACCAATCCATGTGGGTGATGTAGTAAAATCACCATCCGTAAAATCATCAGAAAATTGAGCATTACCTGTGAAAGTATTTACAAATAATAGCAAAAGTGTAGGCAGATAATAACGCATGTGGCTTTTTGGCAGATTAAGTGATTTTCAGCTAGGTAAATATACTACATTTAACGAAAATTTTTAAAAATGAAAGTAGCAGTTGTAGGGGCCACAGGAATGGTTGGCAATGTAATGTTGAAAGTATTGGCCGAAAGAAGCTTTCCGATTAGTGAACTTATCTTAGTCGCATCCGAGAGAAGCAAAGGAAAAAAAATGCAATGGGGAGGCGATGAATACACGCTTGTAGGTTTGGCAGATGCCTTGGAGATGAAGCCCGACATTGCCATTTTTTCGGCAGGAGGCTCAACAAGTAAAGCTTGGGCGGAAAAGTTTGCTGAGGCTGGCACGACAGTAGTTGATAATTCCTCTGCGTGGCGCATGGATGCTGACAAACACTTGGTAGTCCCCGAGATCAACGCTAAGAAATTATCATCAAATGATAAAATTATTGCAAACCCCAACTGTTCAACCATTCAAATGGTGTTAGCCTTAGCTCCAATACATGCTAAGTACGGAATTAAACGATTAGTTATTTCAACCTATCAATCTGTCACTGGTACGGGAGTCGCAGCGGTGCAACAAATGGAAAATGAACGTGTTGGCACCAAAGGTGATATGGTATATCCTTATCCTATAGATAAAAACTGTTTGCCGCATGGAGGCGATTTTGAAGACAATGGTTATACCTCCGAGGAGATGAAATTAGTTAATGAGACCCGTAAAATACTTGGCGACGACTCCATTCAGATTACTGCTACTGTGGTTCGAGTACCTGTAGTAGGCGGTCACTCAGAAGCAGTGAATATTGAATTGAAAAACGATTTTGACATTAATGAGGTGCGTCAATTATTAGCTAATAGTGATGGCATAACTGTTCAGGATAACCCTGATGTGAATGTCTATCCAATGCCTCTATATGCTCACGATAAAGATGATGTTTTTGTGGGGAGAATTCGTCGAGATAACTCTGTACCTTATGGTTTAGATATGTGGATAGTATCCGACAACTTGCGCAAGGGAGCAGCAACAAATGCCATTCAAATAGCAGAGTACTTGGTAAGCAATAAATTAGTCTAGCGTGCAACCACAAATTGCTTATAGAGACCAGATTCCGCGTCAACAATATAATATACGCCATTATTAAGGTCATCTAAGGAAATTTGGTGGTCACCTGATTCTAATGACATTTGTTTTATCAGTGCGCCCGAAATGTTATAAATGTGGTAGTTTCCTGCACTAATGGACTGAATAGTAAACTGCCCATTGTTCGGGTTGGGATAGATTGTCCAGTCGGGATCCCTGGATGAGTCCGCTATTCCTGTCGGATGGAATTGTTCGTTAATACCTATGTAATTGGTATAAAGTGTTGAGTCCGTGAACATATTTATCGAATTCACCTCAATGTATCCATAATGCATAAAATCTGGTCTCATCATGACGCTAAACCTTTCGCCTGGATATATTCTTAGTGTATCCTTAGCTAATGGCGATGGCGCTGGCCTTCCATCACTCATCTCTATTGTTGCATTCATAAGAGATGGAAATATGTATTCAACAATAGTGTATCCCACATTAGCAAGTCTCAAAAGGACTGAATCTTGTGGGTAGATCCTAATTATTTGAGTCGTATCATCAAATAGCTGTGTACCAGATAGCCCGTTTAAATAAAAATCTGTTGGATCGTAAAGATAAAACGGCCCAGGAGATATGGGTGAAAAATTCCACGTCCTATCCATGTCTGAGTATAAATAAGTATACTCTTTATTGTAGCCCGGTCCATTCTGATATAGCAAATTTCCAGGATAATCAACTACCAACATACCATACATCCCCATGGTTAGGTGAAGTGTAGTTGTGACATGACAGTGATACAAAAACGTGCCGGCATGTTTTGCCTTAAATTTATAGGTAATAGAGTCGTTGGGGTTAATAGCCACAGAGGTTGTTGGAACGCCGTCATTAGCCTGAGACGCGTCAAGACCATGCAGATGTATTGTGTGGTCCTCAGGGCTGTCATTCCAAAAATGAATATTCACCGAATCATTGAAATTATATCTCAATAATGGCCCAGGTAATGTTATTGTGTCTATAACACCTGCAGAATAGTTTCCATAACCCCAAATAGGAATCGTTGTTCCATCTTCGTTGGCCATAACGCCGTTCATTTTCGCGGCAACATAGTTGTGGCTAACTTGTGCTAGTCCAGACACCGAAAAAAGGCTAAATAAAAGAATCAATCTTATCATGGATCTATAGTTATGTGGGTTAACATACCCCCTGGATATAACCCACTGTTGGTCACAGCCATTAGGTTGTGTGAATGTACAGGATATGTGCCCACTTGATTTGCAACTAGCATAAGTGTCATAGCCTCACCTCTCAGAAATGGCATACTATCCTTAGTCCAGCCAATGTAATCTGTGGATTTTTTTGCGTCCAAAATCGTTACATGAAAGCCATGAAAATGGAATGAATTAATCATTTGACCAGAATTCACAACACAAATTATTAGAGTATCCCCCAGGTCGCCTTCGATGGCTGTTTCTCTGTCACTAAGGGTTTGTGGATGCATCAAGCCGTTTATTAAAAAGAAGCTAGCTGTATAATTTGCGGGATGAGCGACTGCAGACCCATTAGCTAAATTGGTGAAAGAACTAGTGTCTACATCTAATAAATTCCATGAAAATCGACTGTACTGGTTATATCCGACAATAATAGTTCCAGAGGCCCCAATCAATCTGCCATACGAGACATCTGAATAGTAACGATATGTGCCGTCCGAAAGCCCGCTAAGTAAAAAAGTAGCGGTGTCTTGGGGATTAATGCTATTATTTGTGGTCACGTGTCCATCAATAGTAAAGGTATGAACAGATGTGTCAAGATTAACTATGGTTATATTAAAGGAGGGTGCGCTTGGCAAATATAGTGTTGCATTTCTTGGGAAGAAGTTACTAGAATCATTGAATACGCACATGTATGTTGAATTGTTATCCAATTGCACTTGGCCCTTGACAATATACAGAGTGTCGTTCGCTTTTGCTGAAAAAGCAGTCAAAAAGAGTAAACAAATCAGTAAATTCTTCATAAGATAAAATTAATAAAAAAGGCCCTACCTTGTGATGGGTAGGGCCCGCTTTAAACTACAATTATTATTGTACTGTTACTTTCTTTACAGCAACTTTTGTTCCTGCAATAATTCTTACAGTGTACATACCTGCTGACAACTCACTACCGTTAAGTTGAATTGTATTTACCTTGCCGTAGTTACGATCTATAACTCTAGCACCAACAGAGTTGTAAACTTCAACAACAACATCATCACCTTCGTTATCAAGAGCAATTGTTGTGTTGTCTGAGAATGGGTTAGGGTAAATCGAAACCGTATTTTCAAACGCTTCTTCGATTGAACTTGTAGCATCTGTTCTAAATGCTGCTTCTCTCACGTAGCCGTTTCCAAAGTTTCCTGGATCATCGTTGTAAACAACATTTCCTCCTGATGTAACTTCAACACCAAACTGTCCTGCAGGGTTTGTTCCATAAGCGAATCCATCACCAAATGAATCATCAAAGTGGAAAGAATAGCAGTCAACGCCATTTGGAAGCGTTACTTGATGAGTTTTTGTAGTCAATGCGTCTGGTCCCCCAGCACCCCATTGATCATCCGTCCCAGCTTGGTAAGGTCCTCCAGAAGCAACTACAGCGTTACTTCCATCTCTAATTTCCCATGAAGTTTCAGATGGGTAATTATCTGTATAGATCTCAACTGTGATATTGTAACCCGTTAGCTCTGCCATTGTAACGTCTAAATCAGCCGATCCATGTGCAGCGTTAGCCAGTGTTCCTCCGTTTGGAGCAGTAATATCAATTGTATAGTTGTTAGCCACATTCATAGTTTGACTAGCAAAAGTTACTGTTCCTTCAGCAAATTGAGCTAAGTTCCCAGACCAGTTTTCTGTTGCAATGGTAGAACCGTTTTCTTTAAGCTCTACAGTTAAAGAAGTAAGGTTGTTAGTACCAAAGTTTTTAATTTCAACTTCAGGTGCACCAGTCGTAGAACACATTGCAATGTCAGTATCATAAACTGCTGCGTGGTCAGTAACTCCAACTACGCCACAAGTGCCCATGATATCTGAAGCTCCCGCAGTGTTTGTAAACTGTCCTATTTCAAAAGTTTTTCCTGCATCAGGTCCCGAACCACAAATTCTATATATAGTTGGGAAATATGCTATGGCATAATCCGAATTCAATGACGCATTGTCCGCCATGTAATATTCAGTTCCTGTAACCCAGTCTCCCTGAGTATTGGATCCAGTGCCGTTCAAGTCTGCTGTAGTCGTACTTCCATCGGCCTCAATTGCAATGATTACAAGTTCGTCTGAACCATGCGGACCATAAGAATCCCATAAGTCAGCCATTGCATGCGTGTTCTTGTATGACCAACAAGGTCCACACCATGTAGCATAAAAATCAATTATCACTGTTTTTCCCTGCGCCATATAAGTTGAAAGCGAATGAGTAGTACCGTTTATATCGGTAATTGTAAAGTCCGGGGCTGTTGTCCCATCTGGCAGCTGAGCCATAGCCATTGAGCCACTCATTATTGCCGCCGCTAGTAAACCTTTTTTCATAGTTTTTAATTAATCGTTAATAAATTTGTTATTGCGTTAGGAGTAAATTTATGAAATGAAATGCTAACATTTAATAAAAATGTTCACAGGTAGATTGGATTCCTAATCTATTGATGTGTAGTGTTCATTGAGCCAACTATCTTTCTAAAGTGCCCAAAATCGACTATATTTACAAAAGCATAATAAACCAAGAATATATGAGAAAACTATACACTCTATTAATTTTAGGACTTACTGCAGGCTGGGGAGCCAACGCTCAATCTCTGCAATTTGTTGACGATCAAGGTACAGATATATCCGGCACAACAATAACTAAGTCAATATCTTGTGCAGATATAACCGCAAATGGCTCATTGGATGTGGGCGCTTATGGAATAAGCGTAAAAAACATTGGCAACAGTACGCTTGATGTAAAAATCAAACGTTTTGAGACAAGTGTGCCGTCAACCACTGAAAATTATTTCTGTTGGTTTGTTTGTTACGCCGCTCAGCCATCAGGTGTTTATTATGAGTGGCCAGTTAACGGAATGGGTCAGTACAATCACAAAAGGACACTGACTGCTGGTCAAACAGATACTAATTTCTTTGCGCATCACCTGCCAAACGGGACGTGTCAATCTGCGACATACAGATATGTTGCCTTTGATGGAAACAACACGAACGATTCGGCATATATTGACATTGTATTTGATGTTACGACCAGCACAAGCGATATAGAGAAAACGAACATCACCGCTAAGGAGTACCCAAATCCGGCAAATGATGTTTTAATGATTAGTTTAAACGAACTTCCTAATGATGCAAGCTTAGTTGTAAGCAACATGGTTGGGGCAATTGTTAAAAGACAGTCAATCACTAATCTTACGACTCGACTGAACACAGAAGACCTAAGCAACGGTGTATACTTCTATACTGTTAAGAGCAAGAACGCTGTCTTAGTTACAAGAAAGTTCATTGTTAGCAAATAACGAATTGATTAATCTGATGATGTTGAAGGCTCTGGTGTTACCAGGGCCTTTTCTTTTTACTATTGTATTCCTATAGCGTCTCTGGGTAGGGATTTATTCACAGAGCCATGCTTTTGGCTCCTGACGTGACAAGAACTACTCATCTGATGATGAGATAGCATCATCCATATTGCCTTCGTTTTGATCGTTGACCGTTTGCCTCTTCTTAAATATGCGAGATATACTCCAATCCGAATTAGATGCTTCAGGGAAAAAGCGCTTACTGAAAAGAATAATAATTATTACCCCAATGGTTATTGCGGCATCTGCAATATTAAATATGAACGGAAACACTTCATTGCCCCCTATGCCCGGAACCCAGGATGGCCAATTCACAGTAAACTGCATCATATCCACCACTTTACCATAAAACACGCCTTCATATCCTTCTCCCCATGGCACTCTTTCTGCCACAATTGTTCCTGTACAGTACATTTCACTTCCAGTACAGGTTTGATCGAACATCATACCATAAAATATACTGTCTATGATATTGCCAAACGCACCAGCGAACACAAGACCAATACTTATAATCAGCCCAATGTTAGCCTTAGATTTAACAAGTTTATAGAGATACCAAGCAATTAAACCGATGGCAAATACCCTAAATAAGCTCAATGCTAACTTACCCCAAGAACCACCAAACTCGGTTCCAAAGGCCATTCCATTGTTTTCAATGAAGTGAATTTGAAAAAAGCCTATATCCCATCCAACTTCATGCAGGGCAAGATGCGTCTTTATCCAAATTTTGACAATTTGGTCCAAAAGCAAAACGGTCAGGATGCTGACCGTTGCTATAATAATTCTATTTCTAATTTGCTTGTCTACGACTGAGCGTTTTTTGCTTCAATACTAAGTGTTGCATGCGGTACTAAACGTAGTCTTTCTTTTCGGATTAGTTTACCCGTTGCTCTACAAACCCCATACGTTTTATTCTCTATTCGTATAAGAGCGTTTTCAAGATTTCGAATGAATTTTTCCTGACGAGATGCTAATTGAGCCATTTCTTCTCGTGATAAGGTTTCAGATCCATCTTCCATCATGTTAAAAGATCTCCCTGTATCATCAGTGCCATGGTCATCTTTATGCGATAAGGAACCTCTTAATAATTCCAAATCTTGTCTAGCCTCTGCCAGTTTTCCTTCAATGATTTCACGAAACTCTGCAAGCTCCTGATCACTGAATCTAGTCTTTTCTTTTTCGCTCATATTAATTCAATTTATGAATGGATATGCTAGCTTTTACATCATCAATTTCAACTTCTTTTCCGCCATCAACTCTATCCTTCACATCCACTTCATTTGCCAGCGTTTCCGAACAAATATAATTTAAATTATTATTGATTGCATCTATTATTCGATTATCTGATGCAATGCTAAGGTTTATGCGGTCTGTAAGCTCCAATCCTTCTTCTTTTCGGATGTTCTGAATTCGGTTGACCAACTCTCTTGCCAAACCTTCTTGGATAAGGGCGTCTGTAAGCGTAATATCTAAGGCCACTGTCAATCCTCCCTCTGTTGCAACTAACCACCCAGGAATATCGTCAGTGCTTAATTCAAAATCATCCATATCTAAGGAAAGATCGTCTCCTTCAATACTTCCACTCCAGCCCTGATTTTTCTCTAAGGATGCGATTTCTTCCTGCCCCCATTGATTAACCATTGCTATGATAGCCTTCATGTGTTTGCCATACTTTTTACCAATCGTTTTAAAGTTTGGCTTAACCTTTTTAACTAATACACCGCTTGTGTCAGTTAGTAGCTCCAACTCCTTTATGTTTACTTCACTAAGAATCAAATCTTCAACTTGCTTTATACCTACAGCGAATTCATCGGACAACACAGGCACCATTAATTTCTGGAGCGGCTGTCTTACCTTTAACTTCTCCTTTTTACGCAGACTCAGTACCATAGAAGACACTTTCTGAGCTATCTCCATTCTATACTCAAGATTACTATCAATACTTGCTTCCATTGACTTAGGGAAACTTGACAGATGCACCGATTCAGACATGTCCTTACCGCTTACAACATTTAAGTCTTTAAATAGTCTATCCGAATAAAACGGTGCAATTGGAGCCATCAATTTTGCCACAGATTCAAGACAGGTATATAGTGTTTGATAGGCTGCAATTTTATCGCTAGTATAATCCCCCTTCCAAAAACGCCTTCTACATAATCTAACATACCAGTTACTTAGTTGGTCGTTCACAAAATCTTGAATTAATCTGCCTGCTCTTGTTGGCTCATAATCATCATACGCAGCATCCACATCCTTTATTAAAGAATTTAATTTGGATAAAATCCACCTGTCAATTTCTGGTCTTACGGCATAAGGCACCTCTTCCTCTTGATATGCAAATCCATCTACGTTTGCATAAAGAGAGAAAAAACCATAGGTATTGTATAGTGTCCCGAATAGTTTTCTTTGCACTTCAACAATCCCTTCCTCATCAAACTTTAAGTTATCCCAAGGCTGCGCATTCGTAATCATATACCATCGAGTAGCGTCTGGTCCATATTTAGCTAATGTTTCAAACGGGTCAACGGCATTACCAAGTCTCTTCGACATTTTTTGACCATTCTTATCTAATACCAAACCGTTAGAAATAACATTTTTATAAGCAACAGAGTCAAAACACAAGCCCGCTATTGTATGTAAGGTGTAAAACCAACCTCTGGTTTGATCAACCCCCTCAGCAATAAAATCAGCTGGATAAGCTTTATTACCGTCAATTAAGTCTTTGTTTTCGAACGGATAGTGCCATTGCGCATAAGGCATAGAACCAGAGTCAAACCAGACATCAATTAAGTCGGCTTCTCTCTTCATTGCCTGCCCAGACTCAGATACCAAGATAATCTTGTCCACATAGTTTTTGTGTAAATCAATTTTATCATAGTTTTCCTCTGACATGTCTGAAGGATCAAAATTTGCAAGTGGATTTTCCGTCATCATCCCAGCAGCCACCGACTTCTCACATGCCTCTTTCAGCTCTTTTGCCGATCCAATACAAATGGTTTCCGACCCGTCTTCGGTGCGCCAAATTGGTAATGGAATACCCCAAAAACGCGATCTTGATAGGTTCCAATCATTTGCGTTTTCTAACCAATTTCCAAAACGCCCTTCTCCTGTTGACTTAGGTTTCCAATTGATTGTTTTGTTCAAAGCAACTAATCGTTGCTTGTATTCTGTAACCTTGATAAACCATGAATCAAGTGGGTAATACAAAACTGGCTTATCTGTTCTCCAACAATGTGGGTAGCTGTGCTCATACTTTTCAACTTTAAAGGCTTTGTTTTGCTCTTTCAGCATGATAGCAATCTCCACATCAACCGACTTTTCGGGCGCTTCACCTTCAGTATAGTATTCATTCTTGACATACTTACCGCCCAATTCTCCCATTTGCTCAACAAACCTACCTTGCAAGTCCACTAGAGGAACTGGGTTGTCATTTTTATCTAGAACCAGCATAGGCGGGACACCTGCTTCTTTTGCAACTAAGGCATCATCCGCACCAAATGTAGGTGCTATATGAACAATCCCTGTTCCGTCTTCAGTTGTAACATAGTCGCCAGGAATAACTCTAAACGCCTTGTCTGCATCCTGATAGGGTTGACATGCGTCTATAAGTTGATGAAAACTAAGGCCACATAAATCTTGCCCCACAAATTCCTTCAGAGTTTGATAAGGAATTTTCTTATCTCCATGCGTGTATGAGTTGATCGGACAGTCAATGCTAGCTGCCTGATATTTTCCATTGAATTGTTTTCCCACCAAAGCTTCTGCAAGCACTACATATATCTTATCGCCAGTATACTGGTTATACGACTCAACTAAAACGTATTTAATTTTTGGCCCTACTGCAAGTGCAGTGTTAGAGGGCAAGGTCCAAGGAGTTGTTGTCCAAGCGATAAAGTGAACAGGCATCTCTCCAAATAAGGCCTTTTTCATTTCATCCTCCTTCAATAAAAACTGAGCAACCACAGTTGTGTCCTTTACATCTCGATAGCACCCTGGTTGGTTTAGTTCGTGTGAACTCAATCCTGTTCCTGCTGCTGGGCTATACGGTTGAATTGTATACCCCTTATATAGGAACTCCTTGTTATAAATCTGCTTTAACAACCACCAAACCGACTCCATGTATTTGGACTTGTAAGTGATGTATGGATCATCCATGTCAACCCAATACCCCATCTTTTCCGTAAGATCATTCCAGATATCGGTATATCGCATAACTGCTTCCTTACAAGCTTGATTATACTCTTCTATCGAAATTTTCTTCCCTATGTCTTCCTTGGTAATGCCAAGTTCTTTTTCAACGCCTAGCTCAACTGGTAAACCGTGTGTGTCCCAGCCAGCCTTTCTCTTAACCACATGACCTTTTAAAGTCTTATATCTACAAAAAATATCTTTGATTGCTCTGGCCATTACATGGTGAATTCCCGGCAAACCATTTGCAGATGGAGGCCCTTCAAAAAACACGTAACCGGGTTTATCACCGCTGTCATCCATGCTTTTTTCAAAGACATTGTGTTCTTTCCAAAATGAAAGCTCCTCAGATGCTACAATAGGCAGGTTTAAACCACTATACTCTTTGTATTTTTGACTCATGATGTGATGTTTAGGAGTGCGAATTTAGCGAATCCCACACAAATCTTAAACAAGTATTCATGGAGTATATCTTCTTTCGTAGTTTTGCTTGGTGCGAACATTTGTTTACATAGTAATATTTCTGGGCTTCTTAGCGAGCTCATGTGATGCCGAACTTAAGGTGAAAAAAAGAGCTGTAAAGGCTTTCGAGTATTATGGCGATGGTGAAAAATACAAGGCAGCCCTTATGTTTGACAAAATGGTAGAGAAATATCCAGAATCAAATTTTACGGTAAAAAATATATTCAACGCTGCTATCATCTATGATGAAATAGACAGCAACGCGCTAGCCTATCAACGCTATCAAAGGCTACTTAGGCTGGATATCGATGATCAAGAAAAAGATAGTTCTAGAGATATTGGGGAGACACGTGCTAATTACAAACATATTGCTTGTAAAAATATTGGTGCTCTATACTATGAATGGGGTGAGTATCGCGCCGCACTTAAATACTTCAATAACAGCACATTTATATATCCATACTATTCGGACAGCGCAGCTTCACTTAAAAAACACGCTATTGAATTAGATAGGTTGAGGGCAGCATGTCATGAGAAATTAGGTCAAACCGATAGCGCTTTGGTGCTAACCCTGCAACATGCGTTAACAAAAAGTCCATGGAATGCCCACCCTTCTAAACGAAGAGCCTTAGAGCTAATATTGCAGTATTACGACCCTATTGAGATAGAAAATGAGTTAGAAGTTGCCTTTGAAAATCTATCCGTTTCTAGATCTGTTGCATATTTGCCATGGCGAGAATATAAAGTGCATATAATTCCGTACGAGCAAACAATAGATGAAATTACCCCTAGTTCAATGAAACAAACCAGCCTATACATTGATTTATATCGGCATAATCATATTATTGAATGAACATATCGGCTGAACTACAGAGCTACATAGTGGAAAAAGGTCTTCTATTATCTGCTATTTATATAATGTTTTACTTGCTTACCTGGCGCATTGATAAAAACATTTGGTTATCTGAGCTTAGCAATGGAAAACTAAAGGGAAGTTCCGGCGCATACTATATATATTTAGTCCTATTCTTTGGGGTATTGGTTGGCTTTTTAAATTATTGCGACACACAATTACTTAGCTATAATTCATCCTTTAGCCAAGTCAGTTTATTTGTGATAAACATTATGATTTATGGTATTTATATACTCGCCGATTTATTGGTAATGGATTTTTTAATTTATTCTAAGTTACAACCAAAATTTATGAAGCTAGAGGAAATTGATTTCGTCATTAGTCCTTGGCATCATTTAAATTATGCCATCAGATATCTGATCGTTGGTGCCTTTTTTAGCTTTGTAGCTTCAATGATTTCATAGAACATTTGTAATTTGGCACAATTATCGCAATAGTCGCCAGTGGAATTAAAAATTAGTATATTGCAACTGCTATTTTGCCAACTTCTTTAATGAAGAAACTCATCTACATAACGATTCTTGCTTTGACATTTATGTCGATGAATGCTCCTGCACCGCAGGATGGGCGAAATAGACTTAAGTCCTTAATGCTGTATCAGTTTGCAACGCAGATAGATTGGCCAAAAGAATTCAAAACTGGCACTTTCCTAATTGGAGTTTATGGTAATGAATCGCTGTATGACGAGCTGGTTAAGAACCATTCGGGAAAAACCGTTGGTTCGCAACCCATTAAAATCGTAAAATTTAACACTGTATCCGACATTAAAAAATGTCACATTTTATATGTAGCCGAGGACAAAAGTTCAAGTGTAAAAAGCCTTGCGTCTAAATTTAAAAGCAAAAGCACCTTAGTCATTTCCGAGTCTCCGGAGGGTCTGGAAAATGGTGCTGTAATAAACTTTTTTGCCCAAAATAATAGAACCGTATTTGAGCTAAGCAAAACCAATGCTCAACAAAATAAACTAATTATCAATTCGCGTATAGTGAGTTATGCCGCAAACGTAAAATGAGAAAACTATTAAACATATTGCCCCTAGTGTTTGTGCTTATGGTAAGTGTACTTGGTAGTGCTCAAGTGTCTTATGTTAATCGCGCGTTTGAAGCTTACAAAAAAGGCGAAATTGCTATTGCATGCACATATTCAGACTCATCTGTAATGGAAGTTGGGTCTCCAAGCGACCCGCAGACCTGGTTAATTCGAGGGTTTGTATATTATGACAAGTTTACAAAGCTTGATAAGATGTCTCGTGACGCTGAGTCAAGAGATGTGGCTGAAGAAGCTTTTAGCAAAATTCTTGAGCTAGATACTGCTGGAAACTTTACTGAAAAAGCCAATAAAGGACTTTATAATATCGCCGTATCTTATAATAATGAGGCAGCACGGTCAATGAATGATAAGGACTATCATTTAGCTGGGGAAAGCTTTGATAATTTCAGACGATTAATGAAAATTGCAAGGCCAAATGTTGACCTAAGGGCTAAAAACATTGAGTTCTATAACTCTCTTGGATTTATCTTACATGCTACCTACAATTCTGACAAGAAAGGACAAGCTGAGTTGTGGGATAAGGCCATAGACGCCTACTCTAAAACACTCGAAATCGACTCATTAAATGTTGATGCTAATTACGAGATTGGTATTCTGTACTACAACAAGGGTGTTGACCTTCTTCTATCTATTCCCGAAGATGGTAGCATGGAAGTTATTTTTGACACCCAAGATAAAACGGTTGTTCTATTCTTAAAGTCAAGACCATACATGGTTAAAGCACATCAATTAGACCCAAAAAATATTGATATCTTAACTGGTCTCGAGGGTATCGATTATGAGCTAAATCAACCAGAAAAAGTTGAAATGTGGCGCAAAAAGAAGAAGGAACTCCAAGAATCTAACGAATAATATCGTAGATTCGTCAATATGAGTAAATTCAGGTTTACAATAGGACGTAGAATCGGACTTGGTTTTGGCTTGCTCATCCTGCTTACGATCGTAATATTTATCTTGATTTTCCTAAATGTTACGGCATCCAATGACGCCAATGAAGAGTCCAATCGACTTAAAAAGAAAATTGAGGAAGTATATACTCCATCTCTTCAAACCCTTAATGAAATAAAAACCCAAGTATTAGAATCAAAAAAGCTGATTACTATCTGGGTTAAATCCGAAAGTAGAGACGACGACAAAGACAAAGTTCGCTTACGTTACTTAGTTGACGAAGAAATTCCAAAAGAACTGGAGTTTATTCGTGAACTTAGAAGTAGCTGGGACAACGAAACGGAGAAAGAAATCTCCATTATGCTTGAAGCACAGCTAGACAGCCTGTTTGAAATGTACATGGTTGTAAGAACAAATTTAGCGCAAATGGAGGACTACAGCGACTTTATAAGATATGCTGAAGCCGACAACGTAATCGCTTCTGGTGGTAAAATGGATGTCATTTCCAAGAAAATTCAAGACAACTTAAGTGACTTAATTCGACGACACGAGTCAAGTGAGCGCAAGGCAACAGCCAAGAGAAATGAGGCAACTGCACGAACAGACGAGTCTCTTAAACAGCTTCTTAAACAGGTAGCCATTTTAGCATTTGTATTTGTTGGATCATGTATCGTAGTGGGCGTCTATACCACAAGCTCTATTGTAAAACCCGTTAACAAGCTTAAGGGGATGCTCAATAAAATGGGGCGCGGTGTTATTCCGGATAATCGACTTAAACCATCCAATGATGAAGTAGGTGAAATGGCAGCTGCACTAAATCGTATGATTGATGGTTTTGAAAGGACTACGGAGTTCTCTCATCAAGTGGGTTCTGGTAACTTTGACTATGACTATCAACCATTAAGTGACGAAGATACCCTTGGACATGCGCTACTAAAAATGCGCGATGACCTTGCCGAAAATGAGCGTATTCTTGAGCAGAAGGTAGTAGAACGAACGGAAGAAGTGGTGCGTCAAAGAGATGAAATCGAAAGACAGCGTCTAAAGGTTGAAGAGCTCTACAAAGATGTTACAGACAGTATTCGTTATGCAAAGAGATTGCAGGATTCTATACTTCCTCCTGAGAGTCTAATTAAGGAGTTGGTTCCTGAATCTTTTGTTTTATTTAAGCCAAAAGACATTGTTTCGGGTGACTTCTACTGGTTTGGGCAATGTAAGGGGAAAACTTTGTTTGCCGCTGTAGATTGTACGGGGCATGGTGTGCCAGGAGCCTTCATGAGTCTTGTAGGGGCGAATGCGCTGAATCAGGCAGTGCGTGAACACCAATTGGCGGAGCCAGCAAAAATTTTGGACGATCTAAATCGCAATGCATCTGCAACCTTAAATAAAACTACCGAAGACAACTCGGTTAGAGATGGAATGGACTTAGCCATGTGTGCACTTGATCGTGATAATTTGGAGTTGGAATACGCTGGGGCCAACAATCCTCTATATTTGGTGAGGGACGGTAAGATTGAAATTACTAAAGCCGATAAATTTGCCATTGGAAGCATGACAGATCAATTTTACACCAATCATAAAATAAAGTTAAAAGAAGGCGACAAAATATATATTTTCTCAGACGGTTATGCCGATCAGTTTGGAGGGCCAAAAGGGAAAAAGTTCATGTACAGTAAATTTCGTAAATTAATCCTATCTATAAGCGACAAGCCCATGGCAGAGCAGGGACAGATATTTAGTGAGGAAATTGAAAAATGGAAAGGTCAATATGAGCAAATAGATGACATATTATTAATGGGTGTCCGCGTGTAGCCGCGGCTATATCGGAGGTTTTTAAAATAAAATTATGAATTGGGCAGACTACACAATGATTGAAAAAATATACTGGGTAATAGCTATTCCTAGTACAGCTTTGTTTTTGGTCTTTTTAGTGATGTCACTGGTTTCTGGAGCTGGTGCAGACATGGACGTTGAGGGAGACATTGATGGGGATGGCCACGATGGTGGTATAGGCTTTCAGTTTATCTCTCTAAAGAGTTTGCTGGGATTCTTTACCGTGTTTAGCTGGGCTGGCTTGGCCGCGCTAGAATCTGGACAAAGCAACACCAGCTCAATTCTTATTGCTGCAGGATCTGGACTAGCTATGATGTTTATAATTGCCGGGGTTTTCTACCTAATGAGCAAGGTTACGGACGATGGTACACTTGTAATGTCCAACGCAATCAATCATATGGGTGAAGTTTACTTGACCATTCCTCCCAGGAGAACTGGCTTTGGGAAAGTTCAGATAAGAATTCAGGGACGTCTTCACGAACTAGAGGCAGTCACTGATGATGACGAATCAATTGCAACCGGAAGATTGGCAACCGTAATTGCCGTAGAAAACAATGAAATTTTGGTTGTAAAGGCCAACAAATAACGATATTTAACTAAAGAACATGAACGTACAAACTACACTACTTGAGTCAGTTGGAGGGTTACCACAGAACCTGTTAATCCTAATTGCAGTAATCGCTGGATTCTTCTTTCTTCTTATTTCCACATTCATAAGAAGGTATAAGCGTTGTCCATCAGATAAGATCTTGGTAAAATATGGTAAGGTTGGTTCAACCGAGGGAAGAACCGCTAAATGTATCCATGGTGGAGCGTCCTTTATTTGGCCAATTATTCAGGACTACGAATTCCTTGACCTAAGCCCAATTCCGATTAACGTTGAGTTGACAAACGCTCTATCCAAGCAAAACATTCGAGTAGATGTGCCTTCTATTTTCACGGTAGGTGTATCCACTGAGCCTGCTATAATGAACAATGCAGCAGAACGACTATTAGGTCAGAACAGAGAAGGCATTCAAATGCTTGCAAAAGACATTATATTTGGTCAGCTGCGTTTAGTTATTGCAACAATGGATATTGAGGAAATCAACTCAAACAGAGAGAAGTTCCTTGCAAACATATCGAGCAATGTTGAAGCCGAGCTTAAAAAAGTAGGGTTAAAACTTATCAACGTAAACGTCACTGATATCCGAGATGAGTCTGGCTATATTGAAGCACTTGGTAAAGAAGCGGCTGCAAGAGCAATTAATGATGCACGTAAGAGTGTTGCTGAGAAGAATAGAGACGGTTCGATTGGTGAAGCGAATGCACATCAAGATCAAAGGGTGAAAGTTGCTGACGCCAATGCAAAGGCCACTATTGGTGAGGCGAATGCACAACAAACTGAAAGGGTTTCGGTAGCCGCAGCAAACGCAACAGCAATTGAAGGTGAAAACACAGCCAAAATATCCATTGCTGAATCTGATGCATTGCGAAGAGAAAGAGAGGCTGAGGCAGAAAAACGAGCGATAGCTTCCGAAAAAGTTCAGGCAGCGATGGCTCTTGAAGAGGCCTATTCAGCCGAACAAAAAGCTGAAGCAGCAAGAGCACTTAGAGATAAAGCAACACAATATGCTAACACGGTTGTTCCTGCTGAAATTGACAAATCTAAAATTGAGATTCAAGCAGAAGCTGAGGCTGAACGAATTAGACGTATTGCAAAAGGTGAGGCAGATGCGGTAATCCTGCAGAAACAAGCTGAGGCGCAGGGTATAATGGAAGTCCTTACCAAGCAAGCACAAGGTCTAGATAAAATAGTGAGTGCTGCTGGTGGTGATTCTAAAAACGCCGTATTACTATTAATTGCTGATCAGTTACCAGAATTAGTTAGAATTCAAGCAGAGGCGATTAAAAACATCAAAATCGATAAAGTTACAGTTTGGGATGGCGGCCAAGGAGGGAAAGATGGAAAGTCATCAACAGCTGGGTTTATTTCTGGTTTATACAAATCTGTGCCACCTCTAGAGGAAATGTTTAACATGGCGGGTATGGAGTTACCTGATTATCTTAGAAAAAAGGATAATGCAACAGACAACACGGCTGCAGATGCGGAAATCGTAGAACCTTCTGACGACGAATAAACTCACGGCCTTTAATGAGACAATTAGTCCTTTTCATAGCATGCCTATGGTCAATCTCTCTATATGGACAAGATAACTCGATTAAGTTTCGAAATCTATCCATAGAGAACGGACTGTCTCAAAGCTCAGTTAATTGCATCTTACAAGACCCTTATGGGTTTATATGGATTGGTACTCAGGACGGTCTTAACATGTATGACGGTAGGGAGTTTACTAAGCATATCCATCTACCAAATGACCCGCAATCTATTAGCAATAACTTTATTACTTGTCTACTGTTAGATAAGGAGAATAGAATTTGGGTTGGAACGCAAGGTGGACTGAATGTAATGGACCCCATTAAACAAGTCTTTAAACACTTTAATTATAATGCGAGAAATGATAAGTCCATATCGTCCAATGACATTAGTTGTATAGCAGAGGATACTGAAGGTAATATTTGGGTTGGTACTAA
Source organism: Flavobacteriales bacterium (assembly GCA_964230215.1). GTDB lineage: Bacteria > Bacteroidota > Bacteroidia > Flavobacteriales_D > JAUILH01 > JAUILH01. The sequence goes on along the minus strand of CAXRGQ010000007.1, from coordinate 710,602 downwards.
ATCAAGGGGCCTAAACAAAATAAACTTAGAAAATAACGAATCTACACGCTACACCACCAGGAATAGCGGGCTATCTGACAATTCTATAACGGATATTTACGTAGATGATAACGGCCGAATTTGGGCTAGCACGCTAAAAGGTCTCAACGTGTTCGACCAAGAAGGACATGTCATATCATATATTCGTTATTCCAATACTCTAAATACACTTGGGAATGAAGCAATCAACTGTATTCATGCAGACTCATCAGGCATTTTGTGGCTAGGTACGCAAGACGGAATCACCAAGTTGCAAATGATAGATGACAAACCCTATTTCTCGCAATTCAGCATACAAGACACAACATTAAAAGAATCCGTTAATATTACCTCTATCTATATCGACAAAAAAGGTGTGGTATGGATTGGAACTAAAGGCCAAGGACTTTACAAGTATTTTGAAGACCAAACAGGCGCAAGTAAGTTTTACAGAAACCGCAATATCCACTATTTACCATCAAGTTTAATATCTGATGACGTATACTGTATTTTCCCTGATAAAACCGGATGCGTTTGGATTGGCACAAAGAACGGTATTAGCAGATTTGATGCGATGAAACAAGGTTTTGTACATTTAAAACAAAACTATGATAGTAATAACAGTCTTCCGTCAAATACAATTTGGTCCATATTTCCGGAAACTAATGACTTATTTTGGATAGGAACTAATAAGGGCCTATCAAGGTACGACAGAATAAACAATAGTTTCACTAACTTCTTATTCTCTGCAAACAACGTTGATCGCAAGGGAGATAAGGATGTCTTCTTCTTCTTTAAAGACAGTAAAGGGCAGTATTGGATAAGTACCGCAGATGGACTTTATATATGCTCCTTCTCCATTAAGTACAAAACGGTTGACATAAAGCCTGTTGAATACAAAAACGAACGACTTAAAGAGTCAAACCCCATCGTCTATTATATTAAAGAAGATAGGAGAGGCCGATATTGGATTGGCACATCAGATGGATTGGTGCTGTTTAAACAAGAAAGTGGTGACATAAAGTATTTTAGACCAATTGTTGGCAATGACAGATCCATAGCTGGTTTAAAGGTGCGTCAAATCTTATTGGGCATAGGAAATGTAAAATGGGCTGCTACTGATAACGGCCTGAGCAAGATTATTGAAAAGGGTGATAGCGTATATTTTGAAAACTATCAGTTCTCCGCGAGTAACTCTAAAAGCCTAAGCAATAATCTAGTTACCTCTTTATGGCAAGACAAAGCAAATGAGCTTTGGGTTGGAACTTATGGTGGTGGTGTGAACAAAATGATTATTGATAAGCATACCTTTATTCATTACACAACAGAACAAGGATTAGCAAATAATGCAGTATATGGTGTTCTTGGTGATCAAGACAATAATCTGTGGATTTCAACCAACAACGGTTTATCTAAGTTTAACAGAACCAATAATAAGTTTACGAACTACGATAAAAAAGATGGGCTGCAATCTAATGAGTTTAATACTGGGGCCTACGCAAAAACCAGTACTAGTGAATTAATTTTTGGTGGTATAAACGGTATAAATTTCTTTAGACCTAGAGACATCAGTATAAACACCATTCCTCCAAAAGTCGCCATAATCGGTTTAAACTTGGGAGGAACAATTGTTGGTGCAGGTGACATCAGAAACAATTCTACCTACACCGTATCCTACAAAAACGCATCAGTAATTATCGACTTTGCTGCCCTGCATTATACCAATCCTGAAAACAACACATTTAAGTACATGCTTGAAGGTGTTGACAAAGACTACACCATTACCAGTTCAGAGCACAGAGCACATTATACCAACCTCTCACCTGGCAAATACACTTTTAAGGTATACGCTGCAAATAGTGATGGTGTTTGGACCGAAACTCCGGACAAAATTGAAATCATTGTGCAGCCTCCTTACTGGAAAACAACCTGGTTTCAAGTATTAATGATTGCGGTTGTTCTTGCCCTAGCATACGGTATATATTGGATGCGCGTAAGGGATATCAGACGACAAAAAATTCGCTTGGCCAACTTGGTTGAACAAAAAACCATGAAAGTTATCGAGCAAAAAAATGAGATAGAGAAACAAAAAGAACTTCTACAACTAGAAAAAGACAAAGCGGAACAACTCCTGCTCAACATACTTCCTGAGGAGACTGCACAAGAGCTAAAATCAAAAGGTAAAGCCTCAGCTCGTCACTACAGAAGAGTTAGTGTAATGTTCACGGATTTTAAAAACTTTACTCGTATTGCAGAGGATTTAAAACCACAAGAGCTAGTTGCTCGTTTAGATAGTTACTTTACAGAGTTTGATAAAATTATTGAGTCTCATAATCTTGAGAAAATTAAGACCATAGGTGATGCTTATATGTGTGCTGGTGGTGTACCGGTACGTGATAAAGAAAACCCGATTCACACGGTTCTTGCTGCACTTGAAATTCAGCGCTACATGCATAGCTTAACTAATCTAAACCCTGAAAGAAAGCAAGACGATCACTGGGAGCTGCGCATAGGAATTAATACTGGGGAAACCATTGCCGGCGTAATTGGTTCAAAGCGATTTGCATATGATATTTGGGGGAATTCGGTTAACGTTGCGGCTAGACTAGAAGCAAGCTGTGAACCGGGAAAAGTAAACGTATCCGGAGCAACCTATAATTACATTGAGCCCTATTTTGATTGTACTTATCGAGGAAAAATACCGGCAAAAAACAAAGGCGATATTGACATGTATTATGTCAATAGGATTAAACCCGAGCTTTCTATTGATGGACTAGGAGAAGAGCCCAATCAGCAATTTTGGGATTACGTACATCTTCATCTATTCAGCTCCATTAATTACATGAAAGCCGAAAGGTACATCATGCGTTTACTTGAAAAGAAACTATCTCCAAAACTACATTATCATAGTATTGATCACACAAGAGATGTAACGGAGGCGGCCGAAAGAATAGCGCTTCTTGAAGGAATTAAAGGTGAAGATCTCTTTTTATTACAAACAGCAGCTACCTATCATGACGCGGGCTTTGTTGAACAATATGATGCAAACGAGCCGGTTGGTGCAGCAATGGCAGAAAGAATCTTGCCTAAATACGGGTATACTGAAGATCAGATTAAAATTATCTCAGATCTTATACACGCTACCAAAATTCCACATCAACCAAAAAATCATTTAGAAGAGATTATTTGTGATGCAGATTTAGATTATTTAGGTAGAGAAGACTTCCATGAAATTGCCGATAAACTCAGAAGAGAACTACGTGAACATGGGAAAATCAACAGTGACAGACTCTGGGATGAAATTCAAATTAAATTCCTCACACAGCACAAATACTTCACTAAATCTGCTATCGCCACTAGGCAGCCTGGCAAGGAAAAACACCTTGAAGATATCCGTAAAAGACTGGAAGAGGACAACTATAAAGATTGATAATCTTCCTATACTTGTTATGAATATTTTGTGTCGAGTGTCCAATATTAGCTGATAAAAGCAGCCTCCTTGCTTAGTTTTATCCCTTGATATTTAGTAATTTAGTTTCTTCAAATTAGTATCATGCGACATCTACTTACTCTTGCGATTCTATTAATCGCTATTTCAAGTTTTTCACAGGCTCCACAAGGAATTAATTATCAAGCCGTTGCTCATGACATTTCGGGAGAACCCCTTAGTGGCCAAACAATTACAGTTAGAATTGGGATATTGTCTTCATCTGCTTCTGGCAACTTAGAATGGGAAGAAACACATGGTGTAACTACTAATAGCTATGGTCTTTTCGACCTAGTTGTTGGTATGGGCTCAAGCACTGGCGGAGGGAATCAAGCCAATTTTTCTGATATCAATTGGGGAGGTACTTCACACTTTATGAGGGTCGAGATTGATGGTGGCTCAGGTTTTGAAGCCATTGGAACAACTCAATTATTGTCTGTACCCTATGCTTTACATGCTAAAACAGTGGAAAATGATCAGGTAGATGATGCAGATGCAGATGCAACTAATGAGTTAATTACGGGTGGTACTTTAAACGGAACTGACCTTGAAATAACAGATGCTGGAGGAACCACAACGATTGATCTTTCTGGTCTAAGTGGTGGGTCAGGCGATGATTGGGGCGCTCAAGTAGTCGAATCAGACGCAACACTTAACGGAGATGGAACTACAACTAGTCCCTTGAGTGTTAACGGTGATTTAACTGATGACCAAACTTTAACGTATACACCTGCCACTCAAGCTTTGGACATAAGTGGAGGAAATTCGGTGACTTTATCAGTGGATGACGCTGATGCGGATCCTAACAACGAATTAATCACAGGAGGGTCATTATCTGGAACGGATTTAATAATTACAGATGCTGGTGGTAGCACAACTATTGACTTATCCCCTCTTAACACAAGCGACACACTTCCGATTATTAAGAATGCGGCAAACACTTTTGTATCTGCCATTAATAATAATCAGGTGGATATTGGATTTGCTGGAAATCCCCATTATGTGTTAGGTGATGATAGCAGAATCGCAATGCCTCAGAGCAACGGAAATATGTTTATGGGAGGTAACCCAGGAGGAACAACATTAACGTCTGGGGCAGGCAATATAGGTATAGGTAGCTCAAGTTTAAACAACATTACCACTGGAAGTGTAAATATTGGTATTGGCCAAGCAGCTCTAGCTTCCGAAACAACAGGTGGATGGAATGTTGGTATTGGACTAAACACCTTACAGAATGTCAATGGAGGGGTTGAAAACGTTGCTATTGGTAGAGATGCCCTGCCCGGCCTTGTAAGTGGAGCAGACAATATCGCGTTAGGGTCTCGTACTTTAGAACTTGTTACTTCTGGAAATACCAATATTGCCATTGGTAGAAATGCCGGATCATATATAACAGGGGGGTCCCAAAACGTTTTAATTGGTTATAACGCGGGATCTACAGGTGTGACTACCAACCAATCAGGAAACATCAAGATTGGTGCAGGCGCAGGCGCAAATGACACGGGTAACAACAAGCTTTATATAGACAATCAAGGAACCGTGATGCCATTAATCTATGGTAACCTTGCCTCTGACTCGCTTAAAATATTTGGTTCCTTAAGCGTTGGTGAGGAATATACTTTCCCTCTATCGGATGGTAATCCTGGAGAAGTGCTTAGCACAGATGGTGCGGGGAATACAAGTTGGCAAAATATATCTGCTGGGGATTTCTTCGCAAACGGCTCGGTTTCAATGACAGGTAATTTTCAAACGGGAGGCAACTTTATTTCAAATGATGGCGATAATGAAGGTATTCAAGTATCAAATACAGGATTGGTAACTCTGACCCCTGCCACAACGGGAGCTGGCAACTATGCCTTGTTAACAAGTGGTGATATCCGCACAACAGGTCAAGGAACTGGACTTCATCTAACAAACAATCAGATAAGAATTACTGGGAATAACGGAAATGCTGGAAACATGCATTTCTATACTGGAAACACTGAGAGAATGAGAATTCACGCCGGAGGAAATGTGGAAGTTTATAATAGAACTCAAACCAATACCCTAACTGTATCCTCAGGAGCAGGTACATCTGGTAATGTCTTAACTGACGATGGAACAGGAAACGCGGTGTGGGCATTACCTTCAGCAGACAATGATTGGACAACGGGCACAAATGTAATCTATAACGTTACCGATTCTGTAGGAATTGGAACCTTTTCGCCTACCACTAAGCTAGAAGTTTTTGGAACTAGCAATGAAAGTAACCTCTATACTTTTAATGGTTCGCCTTCAACTACCATAGCCATACATAACGATGACCTAGGAAATAGTAACTATAGTTCTTTGTCATTTACAACGAGAGCTTCAAACAACGGAACTTATAACTCTGCTAGAATTGCTGCTGTAAATCAAAATCATACTGCAGGCAGCATGTCAAGTGATCTTGTGTTTATGACTAGAGAACCAGCCAATATCACTGAAGCCATGCGCATCACTGGTGATAACAGAATCGGGATTGGGACGGTTAATCCTTCAACAGACCTTCACCTCAACGGGGATATGCGAATTCAAAACGGAACAGAGGGAGCAGGGCATATTCTGACATCAGACGCTGCTGGAAACGCCACGTGGAAGCCTAAATCCGTGGCATTTTACGCTGGTATGGACCCTTCAGGTGGAACACAAACGGTTTCTCAAAACGTGCCAACTACATTAGTATTTCAGTCTGGAACATCTTCATTTGCATTAAATGACGGTGGAGGCTATAACAATGCATCAGGCCAGTTTCAAGCACCTGTGGCAGGCGTATATCAGTTTAACGTCAACATCATCACCGCTGGTGCGGTGTCTGGATACTTCAAATTGAATTTAGTGCATAGTTCTGGTAATCATATTGCTGAGAAAAATGGATTCTTCAACACAATTACTCAGGCCTGGAATTCAGAAACAATCACGGTTACTGTCCATTTGAATGCTGGTGAAAGTGTTTGGGTAGAAATGTATAACACAAATGGAGGAGCAAGTTTTTATCGCGATCAATCTTCCTTTAGTGGTCATCTAGTTTATGCCGATTAGTATGAAATTAGTAGTCCTTAATATCATTCTTTTAATCTCCATTGTTGGGAGAAGTCAAATAACAATCTCAAGACAAGTTGTTGGTTGTTATGGTAGCTCAACTACAACCTCATTTGGAGAGTATAGCTATAATATGGGAGAAAGCGTTGTAGCCACAGGATCTTCAACAAACTATACCTTAACTCAAGGCTTTGAGCAAATACCTTACTCAATTGAGATGTCTCCTTTCAACTTTGTGACGGTTAATGCCTTCAGCCCTAATAGTGACAATGTTAATGACACATGGGTGATTCCGGGTATTACTAGCTTTGGAGCAAACAATGTGTATATCATGAATCGTTGGGGAGATCAAGTTGCTGAGTTCTCTAATTACGACAATATCACATCCGTTTGGGACGGCACCAACAAGAAGGGAGAACCGCTTGTTAACGGCACGTATTTCTATGTGATCGAGCTCATTGATTTGGGGATACAAGAATCCGGTTGGGTTCAAATAGCTAAATAATCCCCACTGATAAAACACAAAAAACCCGCAACCAAGGTTGCGGGTTCTAGATATCTCTGTTAGTCTAAATTAAATAGACCCACTAATAACGCTACCTACTCCAATTCCTGTTTCAACAGGATTCACAAGTAACACTGGAATTTTATACTTATTTGTAATTAAGTGCTGCTCGTAATTTGACCCCAGTAAGCCCATGCCCATCAAACTATTCTTTTGAAGGTTCATGATAGTAATTAAATCCGCATCTATATTGTTAGCGTGCTCAATTATTTGATCGTCAAAATCTCTCTTAGGAGCAACTTTAGTTGTAAATTCAATATCACGCTCTCCCAAATACTTTTTAGCAAAGTATAGGTTTCTTTCAAGCTGATTTACAAAATATTCATCTGATTCTTTTGGTGTAATAATGTGCACCTTAGAGTTGAAATACTTAGCTAAGTTAGCTACTACTTCTAGTTTCTGCTTTGTCTCTTTGTGTAAGTCTAATGGAACAACAATATCATCATATCCTGACTCTTTAATTCCCTTGTCTTGAACAACCACAAACGGTACTTCTGAATGTGTAATCACTTTTAATGCGTGGCTACCAACAATTTTTTGCCATCCTGTCGCTCCATGTGTACCCATAAAGATTAGTTCGGCATTCATCTCAACCGCGGTATCACCTATATCATCAAAAATACTACCGATTCTAACTTCCTCATCGATTAGCATGTTAGCTCCATTGTTTCTAGCCCAATCAGCTTCTTCTTTTAATCTTTTTCTTGCGTTTTCCACTTCATCCGCCTCATCTACAACGTGAAGTAAAGCAATATTGCCGTTAATTACTTTAGCGGTCTGAATAGCGTGTTCAAACGCTGTGCGTGCAACTTTTGTAAAGTCAGTTGGCACTAAAATTAATTTTCCCATAATGAATTAATTGTTTCCGAATCTCCGCAAATGTATAGATATATTACTATACTCTGCACATACATGCCTTAATATTAAAAATTTAATTCAATATTAACAAATATGAACTATTATATAAGTTTAAGCGTTTATACTATATGAGACCATTTCACATAAGATTTAGCACTTCTGTGTGCCTAATGTTTTTAGTAATTTTAACGAGTGCATGCGCGCAGAAGACGAGCACAGGCAACACCAATAAAACAGATGTTATGTCAAGTAAATATAAAGTCGCAAAGGACAGTACAGAGTATAATCCACTCTCCCCATTTGAAGAAAACATAATTGAGCATAAGGGCACAGAACGTGCTTTTACTGGCGAATACCATGATTTTGAAGGCGAGGGCATTTATATATGTCGCAGGTGCAATGCCCCTCTCTATACAAGTCAAGAGAAGTTTCCGTCACACTGTGGGTGGCCAAGTTTTGATGATGAGATTGACGGGGCAGTAACACGTGTGCCGGATGCAGATGGAAGGCGCACTGAAATAATTTGCAACAACTGCAGTGGGCACCTTGGTCATGTGTTTATTGGCGAGCAGTTTACAGACAAAAACACACGTCACTGCGTAAATTCAGCTTCCATCAAATTCATACCAAAAGACTCTTTGGAAATTAGTGCGGATTAAAGCTTAACCACTCTAAAGCCGTGATTTGAGAATGATGCGGCCTTGTGCACACGACCAATATCATAAGAGTTAAAGTAATTACAAGAATTCTTAGAACACCACCATGATCCTCCTCGGGCGCACACCATGCTTTCGTTGTCAGCCCATTTTTCAGGTTTATCGGCGCAGAATTCAAAACAATTTCCATACATATCGTACAAGCCCCAAGGATTTGGTTTGTATGTCGCAACAGGAGAATGATACAAATAATCTTCTTGTACGTCCACGCTTTTGTGTGTTTTGCTTTGCCAAATGTTAGCATAAATGACAAGGCTATCGTATCCTCCCTCGAAATGATACGCATCATTTGTGCCCGCTCTGCAAGCAGTCTCCCATTCGTCTAAAGTTGGCAAACGATATCCGCCCCATTCACAAAATGCAAGTGCATCTATATAGCTAATACAGGATACTGGATAATCCTCCTTTCCCTTAATTCCTTCATGGTCTTTTCCAAAAGGATAGCGCCAGTTGGCCGTGCTGTCTCCGACCCATTCAAACTCGTCCAGACCGGGGTAGAAAACCATCGCGTTTTTAAGTTTTTCTGCGGTGGTAAGGTAACCCGTTTCTTCAATGAATCTTGACCACATTTTGTTGGTGACCTCAGTAGTGCTTATCTCGAATGTTTCAATGTCCACCTCCCTATTAGGGTTAATAGGATGTTGGGATTTGCCAACCATATAGTGCCCTTTCTCAATCTGGACAAAGTTCAATTCATCGCTTTGATCATGTTCTTTCGATTCGGGTGAAGTTTGACACCCGAACAAAAGCAACAAAAAGGGAGATACGATCCATTTAAACATCTCCCTAAGGTAGGCATATTTACTTAGTTCAAGACCTCAATCCTTGTAACAGTGTAAGACGGAGATGCAAAAATTTCTGCAGGTATCAAAAGATTTAAACTAAAGTGTAAACCTGTCATCTTCATACCTGGATCATAAATCATTTGAGGTGCGTCTTGATCCTCTACTTGCACAAAGTTGGTCTGTCTCATGATGTAAGATGCAGAAAACGAGATGCCGAAATTCTCATCTTCATCAAACATTATGTAAAGTGCTGCTTCAGGCGTCATGGCGGTACCCTCAATTTCGAAAGGACTCATGCTATCGTTTCCTGGACGCGTTCTACGGCGTATCCAATCATACATAAATGAGCATCTTAGCATAAAGATGTTGCCTCCATTAATCAATAAGTGCGCCCCAAAACCACGCTGATTTCCCCCGTTAAAACTGTGATAATAGTTCCCTAAACCATCATTACTTGGTTGTAAGTGTGTATAATACGTACCGTTTCTTACTATCGAGTCACTATAAGACTCCGTAGGATACCAATGATATTGTGCTCCCACCATTAAGCCCACCGATTCACTAAAATATCCGCCAAATGCTAAATCAATATTAAATAATGATCCATCCAGACCTATAAATCCTGGTGATTTTTCGTGTTCCTTTCTCCATTTCTTTGGCCTAAAAGCACATCCCATGCTAAACATTACATTTTCCGTATATAGCTCCATCTCCACTGGAATGTGTCTATTTCTTATGTGAACTTCCTCAAAACCAGAAGCTACTATGCTATTAGTCGTAAAATCCGCATTTGTGATTTCATAGCGATAGTTTTCGAGCTTAGTATCGCCAAACAACCAGCCAGCGCGTATAAAACCATGTTCAAACTGGCTAAGGGCAAATTGTCCGCAAACAACTAAAGCAGCAACAAGAAAGGCTTTTTTCATGATTCATAAAGTTTGTCCAAACATAGAGTAGTCATTAAAACTATGCCATACGTTAATCACCGTATTTTGAGCTACCATCACAGAAATTCGCTTGTTAACGCAAACCATTTAATAAGGCCTTTGTTAATAATGCGGATGAAATGTTAATTTTCTTATTTTTACGGTGTTAAAAACTACTTACGAATGAAATTATTTTTAAAATCTGTTGCTGCAATTAGCTTTTTGTTTGTGTGCCATATAAACTATGCTCAAAGGGGGCCTGGAGGTGTAAGCACCGAAATTGCTGGACCCGATAGCGATTGTAAAATGTGGTTAGATGCAGGATCTATTGGAGCTGCAGATGGTGCGCCCATTAACTCATGGAATGATGAGTCGCTTTCAGCAATTAACAACTCCCCGTTTCAAGCTACGCCGGTAAATCAACCCATTTACAGGAATGACCCAGCAGAAAGCATCAACGGAGAACCTATTTTGAGGTTTGTACCGAATCGTTTTTTTGAAGTAAATAGCTCAGTTGATATAAACACAAGTAGCCCTAACCTCTCTAGAACAACCCTTTTAGCCTTTAGAACGGGCGCTGATGTAACAACACGTCAAATGCTTTGGGAACAAGGCGGTAACGTAAGAGGGTTGAACATTTTCATTTTTAACAACTTTCTTTGGTTTGGAGGATATGATCTTCAGGTTGATGCGGATGGTGCACCGGCATGGGGGTATGTTTTTACACGTGTTCCAATTTCGCCAAGCACACCTTATGTAGTTTCTCATGTTTTTGAAGGAGATCCAGACGGAAACCCTGCCACAAACGACGGGACTATTTATGGGTATTTAAACGGTGAGCTATTTGTTTCAATTGACCCCGTTAACGGTGTCCCTGCTTCTCCGGTTGGTTCATTGTGGTCACACCCAAATGAGCCGGGACTTGGAGCAGTAAATGGCCAATCTTATAATGAATTAGGCCCAGTAAACACTGGCGCAGGATCACAGCCGTTTTTAGGCGATATGTCCGAATTTATAGGGTACGGCGACATATTAAATGATGCTGAACGCATAATTGTGGAGAATTATTTGGGTGCAAAGTATTTCGCTAACCTAACTGTGAACGATTATTTTGACCATCAAGTCAACCATGGGAAAGAAGTGATTGGTATTGGACAAGAAAATGACGGTGGAGCGGGTTTGGTAAACCATAATATTAGCCAAGCCAGAAATTTATTCCAAATACAAGCAGCACCAGCAGAGTTTGATGGGAATGCAACAGAGTATTTTCTGATTGGAAACAATGATGCCGACTTGTCAAGCTGGACCGTTTCTAATGCCCCAAACCTTGGAGTAAAAACTAGACGAATTACACGTGAGTGGAGAGCAGATCATAGTGGAGACCTTGGAGACATAACAGTTACCTTAGACGCTAATGACTTGCCAGCACTGCCAGCTGGATTTACAAAAATTTGTTTAGTTATCGACCCGTCAAATGGGGCAACAAGTGACTTTAATCAAGCTAGTACGCAGATTCTTGAAATGACCAACACTGCTGGTACTACATATGAAATTACTACTACAATTCCAGATGGCGCATATATAACCTTTGCGGCAGTTGACCCTGAGGTGTATTTTACTAACGCCACGCAATCTGGATTTGAGCTCACGGGTGTGGGGGTAAACAACCCGATGACTGTAGAAGTTAGCTTAAATTATATCCCAGCAACCACAGTGAATGTTGGATATGCCAACACTGACAACACTGCCACAGAAGGTGTTGCACCTGCTAACGATTATGATAACATTACGCCAGCCGTGGGTGCGGGAGCTCTAGTATTTACACCTGGAAATCAAAAACTAAATATTAGTTTTGACATAATGGGTGATTCTAACCCAGAGTCAACAGAAGACTTTACGTTCACTATCAATGCAAGCGGCACGACCGCAGGAATAGACATTGGCGCTGTTAGCACGCATACGTTTGTCATTTACGATGACGACAATATTCCCAAAATTGGATTTAACGTGATTACATCCAGTCATCCTGAAAACGCTGGTGCGGTTACAGTGGAAATTGTGCGATCAGGAAGCACCGTAGCAGCAGCATCATGTGATTACAGATTAAGAATTCCTGGGGGTTCTGGAACCGCCACGGATGTAGTGGATTACACGTATGTACAGGGAACAGCAAACTTCCCGATTGGGGCTACAAGCTTTATGATGCCTGTGAGTATTGTGGACGATTTACTTGATGAACCTAATGAAACTATCATATTTGAGCTGTACAACAATGTTAATGCAGATTTAGATGCTGGCTTCACAGAGCATACGCTTACTATAATTGACAATGACTCGCCTCCAACTGTTCAGTTTGCAATTGTAAACTCACAAGGACCTGAACCGGTAGGTCTTCCTCAAATTGCGGTTATTCTGTCTGGTCCATCAACTCAGACTGTTTCAATAAACTACGTTGATAATTTGACGGGAACAGCAACGTCTGGTGCTGATTATACGATAGCCGTTACAAACCCAATAATATTTATGCCAGGAGACACCGTTGAGTATTTACCACTAGTAATCGTGAATGATGGATTACCAGAGCCTGATGAGACAATTGACTTTAGTTTAAATGGCGCGACTATATCAAATGCAACGTTAGGCGTAAACACAACTCACACGTATACTATAAAAGATTACTCTAGTTTTGAGTGGACAGGCGCTGCTGGTGTTGGCCAAGCTGTAGATAATATTTTATGGCTTAAAGCCGGTCTCTTGCCTGATGCAGATGGAGCAAACGTGCAAGATTTTCTTGACAGCTCTCCAAACGGAAATGTGGTAAATCAAACGGTAGTCGGAAATCAAGCAAACATGAACTTTGCAGGTCCTAATGGCGAAAAAGAACTCGTGTTTAACGGAACTAGTGATGTTTATGATATAAATGATGACGCCAATATTAATACTAACACCTTTTATACGGCTAAACATATTTGGGTTGTATTCACCGCTGGAACTGTGGGCAATAGACAGATGATTTATGAGCAAGGTGGCGGAACCAGAGGTATTAGTATATACTTAGATACTGATTCACGAGCTCATTTTAATATCTGGAGTAATAACGACGACAATGGGGCTAATTCAGCCTGGGGTGTTGGAAGTGCTACAGGTGCAGTTCATGTTGCTGGCACAACGCCAATTGTGGCAGGTCAGACATATATTGCTGTTTTAGAATACACCATAGATGCCACAAACACAGGCACTCTTGAAGGATATATTAATGGCGTGAGTCAAGGAACGTCTACTGTGGTCACTGGCTCCGGTGTTCCACCAAGACTATACACACACGGAGACAATGGTGGCATTGGTGGGGTTATTGGTGGTACAAGGTATCATGATAACTCGGGTGCTCAGAATTACTTTGATGGAAGCATACAAGAGGTGATTCACTTTACTGACGCCCCAGTTAATACGGCCAGACGCGTGATTTTGGACAATCATTTGTCGTCTAAGTACAATGTTACATTAGGTGCTAACCAGTTCTACAACACCGCTTATTCTGGAACATATCAGCATGAAGTGGCTGGCATTGGGCAGGCCAATTTAACAGAAAGTCATACAGACGCAAGAGGTACTGCAATAGTTAGAATAAATCAGCCCTCATCTCTTGATCCAGGCGATTATCTAATCTGGGGCCATGATAGTGTGAAGTACACTCATCCTGCTGCACCAGTAGCTTGGACACTGCCTCCTGGTGTTGATAATGCGCTGCATAGAGTTTGGCGTGTTAGTGAGCTCGGCGGAGATGTTGGAACAGTGAATGTAAGAGCTGATCTTAGTCAGTGGACAATAGGCAGTGGCGCTGATATTGTGATGATGATAGATTCTGATGATGGAGATTTTGCAAATGCAACAGTAATCCCTGCCACTAGTGTTGGAGGATCTGAAGCCTTCTTTGCAAACATTAACTTTAACAATGGTCAGTGGTTTACATTTGCTTCTCTTTCGAATCTAAATCCCTTACCAATCGAGTTGTTAAGCTTTGTCGCTACTCCGGTAAATGGAGTGGTAGACTTGAGATGGACGACAGCTTCCGAATCTAATAATGACTATTTTACGGTAGAAAGAAGTAAGGACGGATTAGTTTGGGAAGATATAATATATGTAGATGGCGCTGGTAATAGCTCAAGTATGTTAAGCTATTCTTCAGAGGATAATTCACCATACTCAGGCACATCATTCTATCGTTTAAAACAAACAGATTTTGATGGAAGCTATTCTTACTCAGACATTCGAATGGTAAGACTAGAAGACGGCGAAGAAGATGTATTAATTTATCCTAATCCAAACACCAATGGAGAGTTAAACGTTGCTTTAAACGGATTAGAAAATGCCGAGTTATCTATTATAGATTTAAATGGTAAGCTAGTATTTAACAAAAACTATGAAGCGTCATCTCAGCTCATTAGACTTAACCATAATTTGAGTGCAGGAATATACATGCTTACAATAAAGAGTGAATATAATACCATCACCAAGAAACTGGTGGTTAGATAGAACTATGGGGGCTTTGCCCCCTTTTTATATCGTCGAATCCGTTCTATTCTCAGAGCTGTAATATTGCTCAATTAACTTTAGCAAAGACGATTCTATTTCATCCGTTAATTCAACACCAGCCATCATAACATCAAAATTAGGCTCGTTAAACGGAGTGGTTTTAATCCACTCAAAATAGGGTGGATACTCATCTTTTCGCATCATTTCCATGCAAAGAGTTAAGTAATTTGTGTTTTTCGAGCTTTTATACTTTTCTAAAACCTGCGGTATGTGTTCCGTATAATGTAGCCAACTGAATAACCTTAAATATCCTTCTGAGATTACATTACTTGATCCTATGCAGTCCGTGATTGTCTCCAAGACATAGCCCGGGTGCTCTTTAATAAAGCCTTCTTGACGTGTACTCATGCTTCTTCCCGAGTTATCCCAAGGCAAGTCTGATTTTAACCTCTTTGGGTCGTATGGCATAGACTCAGCACACACCTGGTCAAACCATTCTGGGTATTTGAGACAATAAATCAGTTTTTCTTCGTTGTTAAGTGCATCAAATGCTTCTGCCGGTATACTCGCAAATTCAGCATATTCATCATCGTCTTTTCCAGGAGGAATGATTAAACTTTCAACTTTATTGGATTGCAAACAGTCATCAATTGGATGCGTGAAATGTTTAGATAACTCCGTTGGCTCATACATCTTAATTTCGGCTTCTTCTTCTTTCTCTTCTGCCTCTAGCTCTGTTTTCATTTCTTCCAAAGTATCCGCGATGGCTGCATTTTCATTCGATTCCACATTGTTTTGGGATGCAGACGCGTCATTAGTTGGTTTGCCGTCTTTATCTGCACCACATGAGGCAATTGTGATTGCAATTATACTTATCCAAAAATATTTCATGTCTGAAATTTAAATAAATTCTAGATAATTCACTCTATCACTACATTTGGCGCTAAGCGGAAAATTGAATAACTTGGGGAAAAATTTTCACACGATGAAACTATTATCCCTTGTATTTATTGGTCTATTTGGATTGACGAGTTACGCGCAACAAAACCTACCTAAAGGACTCACCCCCCAAGAGGAGAGCATTATGCGCGATTATTACAGCTCCTATTCAGTCGGATCTAGAGGCATAACCACACCCCCAACAGGCGATATTCGTTGTGCCGCAGAGTGGGAAGAAGTGCAGTCGCTTGTAATTACGTGGACCGGCCAATATGATAATATTCATTCGCAAATTGTAGACGCGGCGCAAGAAGAGTGCTTAGTGCTTATAGCGTGCAATGACTCAAATCAAGTTAAATCAACATTGTCAGGTAATGGTGTGCCATTAAATAATCTAGCGTTTTTAGAGGTGGACTTTAACAGTGTGTGGATAAGAGATTACGCTGGTAACACAATGTATAAAAATGATGTAGATTCGCTTTTCTTGGTGGACTGGATATATAACAGACCAAGACCTGATGATGACGTGATGCCACAAGAGCACGCAGATTTTCATAACATAGATTTATATGAAACGACTGTAGCCCCTACCGATTTAGTAAATACAGGTGGAAACTGGATGAGCGATGGTTTTGGAACTGCATTCGCATCCGAACTAATCCTTGAAGAAAATGAGCCTGGCAACCCATACAGCGTAACCGCTAAAACGGAACCACAAATTGATCAGATAATGGATGACTTTATGGGTATTGATCGCTACATTAAGATGCCAGTACTTCCATATGACAATATTCATCACATTGACATGCACATGAAGCTCTTAGACGAGGAAACACTGCTTGTAAGTGAATATCCAACCGGGGTGGCTGATGGTCCACAAATTGAGGCTAACATTCAATATGTACTAAGCACGTTCAACTCAATGTATGGTACGCCATATAAACTAAAACGCATTGTTGTTCCACCAAGCACAGGTGGTCTTTATCCAGATAATGGCGGGTATTATCGAACTTACGCCAACAATGTGTTCATTAATAAAACTGTACTAGTGCCCTTTTTTAGAGAGGAATATGACACAGTAGCACAAAGAACCTTAGAAGAAGCGCTTCCAGGTTATAACATTGTTGGAATTGATGTGGATAACCCAGGTGAAAACCTAATATCATCTAGTGGAGCTATTCACTGTATTACTCACACAATTGGTGTTGAAGATCCCATGTTGATTTCGCATCAAGCTTTGGAAGACACGTATGATGATGCCAATCCCTATACAGTAGACGCTTATATTAAGCACCGTTCGGGTATAGCTAACGCCACCTTGTACTGGACAACTGACCCAACGACTGCATATACTCCAGTGGTTATGACTTCTATTGGAAGCGATAATTACACCGCAGACATACCAGCGCATGCGGTAGGAACAAAACTTTATTATTATGTGCATGCTGAAGCTAATAGCGGCAAGCAACAAGTTAGGCCAATTGTTGCTCCTGATGGTTACTGGAGCTTTGAGGTTCTAGGACTTAGCAGTATAAATGATGATCCAACGGCAGGCTTAAGTCTTATGGATATATATCCAAACCCTGCAAATGCCATTACATGTATTCCTGTGAATGCAAAAATTGGTACTGACATTAGAATTGACTTGTTAGATGTAACAGGCAAGCATGTGAAAACAATTCATAATGGATATGCCCCGATGGGGGAATCAAACTACTTTATTGATGCTGCAGAGTATCCAGCAGGCGCCTACTTTGTACGTTTGCTTAACGAAGGTACAGCGATTACAAAACCACTTATTATTAAATAGTGGGCCGTATATTTCGCTATTTATTGTTTTCACAACGTAGTTGAGAGTTTTTCTATCCATAATAGTCTGCCTGTCTTTTTTTAAAACAGTGGTATCACAGCAAACTGTCTGCGCTGATTCTAGCTTGATTACACCATGTAAAGTACATTGCTATGACACTGATGAATTTCCCTCGCTTGGGCTGCAGAAAGGCGACACATTGTCTCTAGATAGCTTGCTTTCAACAAGTTTGCGGCCAATAAACTTAGATAGTCTATTTTTATCACGAAAGTATTTGCTTGTTGTTTCGGGAAGCTCCTCCTGTCCTAAAACGCAGAAAGAAGGGGATACTCCATTACGAATTAGTCAGGCATATAAGGATGTGAGCGTGATATTTGTCTATTTAGATGAAGCCCACACAAGCGATGGCGCATCCCCATTCACAAATAGTGAAGGAGGTCCTGTTATTCATCTTAATAACCAAAGCACGTACTCAAAACATACTTATATGTTTCAAAGACAAAAAGCAGCTCGATTACACGCTAAAAAATTTGGTCTTGAGCGCCGGACATATCTTGATAACTCTAATAATTTCTACCTAAGAAAGTTTGCCGCTGGTCCATCATGTGCATACTTAGTGGATAATCGTGGGGTTGTCTTATTCAGGCAGCCATGGTTCAACAAAAAAGGGCGAAATATATACCAGGATTTGAACCAGGTATTACAAAGTAAATCAGAATAGGTACCTTTGCATTGAATTTAAACATTTAGTACTAATTCAGTTTAGTACACAATATTGATTTATGACAATTACTGAAAACAAAGTAGTTAAGCTGGACTACACTTTAAAAAACAGCAATGGTGAATTATTAGACACTTCTGATGGAAGAGAGCCCTTGGTTTATCTTCATGGTGTTGGTGCGTTAATTCCAGGACTTGAAAAAGAACTTGAAGGCAAAACTTCAGGAGACAAAGTAAACACTGTTATTGCTCCAGAAGATGCTTACGGTAAAAGACGAGAAGAATTATTACACAAGGTGCCAAAAAGTGGTTTCCAAGGAAGCGAGGAAATGGCTGTTGGAATGCAGGTGCAACTTGAGACTGAGCAAGGACCAGCCTTAGCAGTTATCGCAGAAATTGAAGGTGAAGAAGTTACTCTTGATCTTAATCATCCTTTAGCAGACACAGAGTTGCACTTTGATGTTGATATAATTGAGGTGCGTGACGCAAGCCAAGAAGAAATAGAGCATGGTCATGTGCACGGTGAAGGTGGACATCAGCACTAAGCTTAATTATTAACCGTTGTTACGGTGATATATAGAAAAAGGGGGCATGGCCCCCTTTTTTACTGTTCTCTTTTTTCCTTATTTCACAGGCACACAATTCTTTTCTATGCGTGTCTTAAGTTCGATTTTCACATCTTCATGAGTAATCGCTTCACCATCATCCGCTAGCGTGTGCTTCTCTGAACAAACTTCATGAATTGATGCTAAAGCTTCCTCTGCTTTCCATTCGTTTAAACTTAGAGATGCCTCAATCATAAGCTCTTCTTCGTTTTTAACAGTATAAGTTGCAGGAATGAGGTTTTCCCTTCCGTTAAAATTTAGGGCCAGCATACACTCACCGCTCGCATTTCCTTCATCATCAAACTTAGGCATGAAGCTGCTAACGCGGGCACTTACGGTATCACTTGCTGTTAACACACTAAAAAAGTTGTCTCTTAACTTTCGGTCTCTTGTTGTGTCGTTTGACCACACAGAACTCGTTACCACAAATCCTTCAATCCCTCCAATTAAACTTTGAATATCAGAAGCCGTGTGCTCTCCTTTGTATTGTACATCTCTGAATAGACCTCTAACCGCAACTCTTGTTGAATGCTTAAATCCAACCCAGTTAACTTCCGTTTTGGCGTCTACAAAAGTATAGGAACAGTCCATTTCTGGCGCGTCATCTTTCTCAGTCTCTTTCTTTGTAGACTCTTTTTCCTTAGACTCATCCTTTTCATCTCCACCACATGATGCTAGAAACAAGCCAGACAATAATCCTACAAAAACAATTTTCTTATACATATCCTTCTTATTTAAATGTAACTAAAACAGTATTTTTCTCTATCGTATTACCAGCATCCACCTTGATTTGATCAACCACTAAATCTGCTGGCGCTTTTAATACATTCTCCATTTTCATTGCCTCCAAAACAAGCACGGGATCACCCGCCGCCAGTTCTTGACCAGGCTCAACCTTAATCTCGACCACCAATCCAGGCATTGGAGCTTTTAAGTCTTTTACAGCGGCTGTTAATGCCGTATCCATGCCCAGCTTTTCTAGCAGTTGGTCCATTTCATCTTTTGCATCAATCGAGTAAATCGAGCCGTTTACTTTAATTTCTGCCTTTTTCAAAGCCTTATCTATAGACAGTACCTCAACATTATATGACTTACCGTCCATTATTACATGCTTAATGCCTCCGCTATATGAGATGGCATCAATCTTGCTTTCTTTTCCGTCTATTCGCACCGTTGAGCTTGCATCATCATAGCTCAAATCGTGCTCAACTTTACCGTTTACCTTTACCTTATACACCGTTTACACTAATTTTTATAAGGTAAAACTACTCATTTTGACGCATATACCAATATGCTAAAAGATATCGGTAAAATATGGTAATATTGTAGCCACATTCCGTTAAACGACACTAAGTGTATGAAGATGAATAAATTATTAATAATTGGAACGGCCCTTGGATTGGGCTTGGTAGCTTGTAAATCTAAAAAAGATGTGCAGAAATCTCCGGAGGAGATTAAGGAAGAAATTGACTCTTCAGTAAATGATATGTTCTCTGATTTAGATGATGCACACGATGAAGAACAGGTGAAGGTGATAGAGCGACCTATTTATCAAGCAGCTGAAAAACGAATAAATGATGTTATCCATACCAAGCTGGAGGTATCTTTCGATTGGAAAAATCATTATTTAAATGGTGAAGCAACACTTGATATGACGCCATATTTTTATCCAACTGATAGTCTCACTTTAGATGCTAAAGGAATGGAAATTCATCGCGTTGCGCTTATTCACAACAAGGCTTACAAGGATTTAGAATACACTTACGATGACCACTTATTCTTGCGAATCAAACTCGACAAAACCTACAAGCGCGGTGAAGAATATAAGATTTATGTAAAGTATACGGCTAAACCCGATGAATTTGAAATGGGCGGTAGCAACGCTATTGCTGGAGATAAAGGATTATACTTTATTAACGCCGATAGCTCAGAAGTTGGCAAACCCACGCAAATTTGGACACAAGGTGAAACTGAAGCAAGCTCTAGATGGTTTCCGACAATTGATGCGCCAAATGAAAAAATGACGCAGGAAATTGAAATTACTGTCGACAAAAAATATAAAACGCTCTCCAACGGACTCCTAATTTTCTCGACTGAAAATGGAGACGGAACAAGAACAGATTTATGGAAGCAAAGCCTTCCTCATACTCCTTACTTAGCCATGATGGCTATTGGGGATTTTGCCTTAGTTAAAGACACTTGGAAACGTCCAAATGGCAAAAAAATGGAAGTAAACTACTATGTAGAGAAAGAGTATGAACAATATGCTAAAGACATTTTTGGAGAAACCCCACGCATGATTACTTATTTCTCTGAACTTCTAGGTGTAGAATATCCATGGGAAAAATATTCTCAGGTAGTTGTTAGGGATTATGTTTCTGGGGCAATGGAAAACACCACAGCGACTATTCATGGTGAATTCCTTCACAGAACAAAAAGAGAACTACTAGACCAACATAATGAATCGATTATTGCGCACGAGTTGTTCCACCATTGGTTTGGAGATTTAGTGACCTGTGAAAGTTGGGCTAACCTTCCCTTAAACGAGTCCTTTGCAAACTATAGTCAGTTTTTATGGGATGAGTATGCCCACGGTATGGATGAGGCAGAATACAACGCTGAAAATGAAATGATGGGTTATATGTATACTGCTAAACAATCAGGTTATGTTGACATGATTCGATATAATTATGGCGACAAAGAGGAAATGTTTGATGGTAACTCATACAATAAGGGTGGCAGAATTCTGCACATGTTAAGAAAATACATTGGAGATGAGGCCTTCTTCTTGGGACTTAAAAAGTACTTGAATGATAATAAATTCAAGAATGCTGAAATTGACCATTTAAGATTGGCATTTGAAGAAGTAACAGGCGAAGATTTACACTGGTTCTTTAATCAGTGGTTCTTAGATAAAGGGCATCCGATTGTATCATTTGATGTTGACTATACAGCGGGAGATGATAGGGTGATGATTATTTCTAAGCAAGAGCAAAATCTTGAAATCGCACCATTGTATAAATTACCTATTGCTGTAAACGTATACTCTGAGCGCACGACTCCTACTGGAGATGAAAGCAAAGGTGGCCCAACACTTAGCTCTCACATTATTTGGCTAGATGCTAGTGTAGACACCTTCTATCTGGACGTAAATGCAAAAGAAACGGTTAAGCTAGTGGACATTGATGCCACAAAGAGTTTATTGGCAGAAATGGAGTATGATAAGGACCTGGATGCCATCATTTATCAATACACTCACGCGCCGAAATACGCAAACAGGAAAGAGGCTGTGCTTTATTGTAAAAGCAAAAGCGACGATGAGGCAATCGACCTAATGATGACGGCCCTTAAAGACAAATTCTGGGGGATTAGGGAACTTGCCGTAAGGAACCTACGAAAAGTTGCTCGTAAGCGTCCTGAAGAATTAAAGCCTGTGCTTATGGACATGATTAAAAACGATCCACAATCATCGGTTAGAGCAGCTGCATTAACTGCACTACAGAAATATTATAAAAGTGACGACTTTACTGAGTTGTATGTTGAGGCCTCAAAAGATTCCTCTTTCTACGTGAACAGCGTTGCACTAGGTTCGTTGGCAGAGAGTAACTTAGACAAGGCATATGAGCTTGCTAAAACTTATGAAAACGAGACCAGCTCTTCTATTCTTACAACTGTTGGAAGTATTTACTCTAAAAAAGGAAACAAAGAAGATCATGCGTTTTTTAAGAAAAACTGGACGGCCATTGGTGGTTTTGAGAAAATTAGTTTCTTAAATACATATTCAGCCTACCTTAAACAACAAGATGATGCCACAATACTTGAGGGTATGGGTATTTTTAAAGAAGTAGCTAAGAATGGCGGTACAATGTGGGTTAAGTACTTTGCAGGGTATCAAACTATCATGAAATTTAGAGAAAACTATTTTGTTGGGATGTCTGAAGCAGACAAGGAAATTAAGCGACTAGAGTCTGAGGGTGCCTCTTCATCTGACATTAACCTTAAGCAGAGAGAAATGGAAGAAAACAAGAAGATGTTTGATGCCTTGGATAAAATACTTGAGGAACTGAAGACTCAAGAAACCAACGAACAAATTTTAGACTTCATTGATAGCGGCGCATCTATGGAGATAGGTGGATAAAAATCAATTCGTATATTTCTCAAAAATTTTAGAACGTGAAAAGATATGTCTTAGGTTTAGTGGCGCTTTCTGCTCTTATTATAAGTGCCTGCGGCGATGAGAAAAGTAAGGATGAAGCATCAGGGAGTGATGAAATCTCTCCTTGTGAGTGTGCACAATACACTTCTGATATTCGATATGGCGCAGTTGAAGAAACAACAGCAATGAATAAAAAGTGTAACGCTTTGCATGATAAGCTTGGCAAAGACGCTGAAGCCACTTTTGCAGAATGTGAGGTTACCTTACCACAACTTAGTTGTTCTGGATCTTCATTTACAATTGCTTACATGGAAGATACCCTTATAGTGCAAAAAACCATTGATAAGCCATTCTTTAAATCTAATATTCACAATTCATTTGGAGATATTATTGTATCTGATGTTGATTTGAGTGATATCGACTATAGTTCTGACTTTCCCGATGGGGCTGTTATTATTCAGTTTGGTTTTGAACTTGATAAAATTCCTGGTAAAATAAAGCTGGATAATATGAATACAATTAGTCTCAACATAGGCAAAGACCGTAAAAAATTATGCAAGCTGGATGGTGATGACTATGGTAGTATGGACATCAGCACCTATACTAACAACGAAATTTGTGGTTCATTAGAACTGATTGGTTGTGATAGTACTTCTTACGGCGGCGAGTTTGCTGCCCATATATTGAGGTGGTAGGCAGGTCCTCATTGCCTATTCGTTTCTATACCCTGTAATATGTAACTATTGTTACACATGTAGTGCTTTTTATTTAGTTACTTCATAAAAAGCGAATTATGAATACATACAAATTAGAATTACAAAATTTAAAATGCGGTGGATGTGCAAACACCATTACTAAGACCGTTGCTAAAACTAAAGGCACAAGCAACATAAATGTCGATACGGACTTGGGAGAACTTAGCTTTGATTTATTGGATGAGAGCTCGCTTGATGAGATTAAACAAAATCTCTCCATGAAAGGATACCCAGTTGTTGGAGAGGGTAACTCAATTGGACAAAAGGTCAAATCTTACGTAAGCTGCGCAGTAGGCAGAGTAGGATAACTGTTAGTGCATGATTTATACCAAAATAGTTTCTGTGGCTGAGGAACGACAAACATTTGGACAAAATGATTCTAACCTTATTTAAACGGCCTAATAGTTAACTCATTTATAGCAACATGCCCTGGCTGATCGATTGCAAATTCAACTGCTCTTGCGATATCATCTGCCTTTAAAACATTGAAAAACTGCTTTTCCATTTGTTCTGCTTTTTCGGGATGCGTTGTATGAGTATGGAATTCGGTTTCAACGGCTCCAGGAGATATATTGGTGATTTTTATTCTGCCCTTAAACTCTTTTTCCATGCCTACAGACAGTGCTCTAACCGCGTGTTTAGTCGCGCAGTAAACAACAGCCTCAGGGTACACTTCATGGCCTGCTACCGAATCTATATTGATAATTTGACCTCTTGAATTAAACAACTGATCTTGAAACGTATGGATGCAAGTCATTAACCCGTTTACATTAACATCAAACATCTTGTGCCATTCGGCCAAAGGTGTGTCTTCCATCTTGCCAAGATAACCTACACCAGCGTTGTTAATTAGAACATCCACTGTACCCCATTTAGTAAGGATAGTTTCTTTCGCTGCTACAACATCATCTGTTTTTGTTACATCACACGAGATGGCTATAAAATTTGAAGTATAATCGGATTTAAGCCCCGACATCATTTCGGTTCTTCTCGCTAAACCAGCAACGCGATGGCCTTTTTCCAATAGTATCCTGCATATAGCTTCACCTATTCCGCTTGATGCTCCAGTTACAATAACGTTCTTCATCTTTAATCAGTTTTATTGATAGGCATAAAGGTATCCAATAATTGAATTGAGCGGGCTTTCTTTACCCCTGAAGAAATACTGCGGCTAATAAGAAGTGAAATGAAAATGCTATTTTTATACTATGAGATCCTTAATCCTTTCCACCATATTATTTTTCGTTGGCATTCAATCACACAGCCAAACGACTGTTTCAGGCACCATTTCTCACACATCAGGCACGCGATCATATCAATTGTATTTGCCTGCAATATATGATGGAAATATGCCAGTGCCACTAGTGCTAAATCTTCATGGATATGGAAGTAATAATACCCAGCAGATGCTATACGGAGATTTTAAGGGTATTGCGGACACGGCCAACTTTTTAATTTTGGCACCTCAGGGGCTTAATGATGGCACGGGCACTGCTCATTGGAATGCTAGTTGGGGAACAGGTGTTGATGACCTGTCGTTTTTAAGTGCTTTAATAGATAGCATTGCTTCCGACTATAACATCAACTTAAATCGTGTTTACTCAACAGGTATGAGTAATGGTGGATTCATGAGTCTTACACTTGCTGGGCAATTAAGCAGTAAAATTACTGCTGTGGCTTCAGTGACTGGCACTATGTCTACTATTCAAATCCCACAAAACACGGTCGTTGGGCCTATGCCTGTTATGCAAATTCATGGTACCGCAGACCCAACTGTTAGTTATACTGGTGACCAGTATTTTTTAGGTGTAGATTCTGTATTAAACTATTGGGCGGCGCACAATAATTGTAACACTGTACCAACTGTCACTTCAGTGCCAGACATTAATACATCCGATGGTTGCACTGCTGAGCTAATTGAGTATACTGGTGCAGCATCAGGAGCTGACGTGGTGCATTACAAAATAACAAATGGAGGACACACATGGCCAGGTGCATCCGTTACAATAGGCGTAACCAATCAAGACTTTGATGCTTCAATAGAAATTTGGAAATTCTTTAGTCGCTATGATAAAAGTAATTTAACCTCTACTCCCTCTATAAATACTGTGGACTGGTTGGAGATTCAGAGTCCAAACCCTATCAATGATAATATTCTTATACAAATTGAGCATACCAATGAAGTTTTAGTTGAGGTTTATAGCCTGGGAGGAAGACTACTGCACAAGCAAAATGGATTCTCTTCTATCCAAATAAACACAAAAGAGTGGGCGAATGGTGTCTATGTTCTAAGATGTCAGTCGGAAGGCGTTCTGACATACACGAATAAACTGGTTAAAGAATAAGTGACCTACTTCATCAGCACCATAATTCCATTTACAAAATAGTTGTCATCTTCGGTTTTGAGGTTCCAAACTTTCTCAACAGTGTCCTCTGAGCTTATTGACATAACTCTTGAATTTACACGCTCTCCTGTGAAACTATCACGTATAGATACTTGTTGACCCTCAAATAGTTCTGACGCGCGCACAGGCCCGTCAGGCGGCATAATTGGGTGTCCTTTTGTTACTCTTAAGGTTTGTTGCCCAGCACCTGAAGCTTCATGAACACTTGTATGTAAAGAACCACTATTTAATGTTTTGATTGTAAGCAAAGGATAGTACCCTGTGTGTATATCAACCCCAGTTACAATCGTTGTCCCGCTTTTAGAAAGTACTTCATCCCCTACAATAATTTCTGAAATTCTCTTTAAGGATCCGTCAGCCATGTTTACCTGCGCATCTCCAGGAAAGCACTCATAAAACGGTCCCGCTTTCCATATTACCTTTCCATCACGTGTAACATATTGATCGTACTGAGCGCCCTTTGCGTCATCGTAAAATCCACAAGCGACTATTCCGTTCTCGTCAAAACAAACAGGGGTATATCCATCAAACTGACCTTTGAACTTGCCGTAAGATTTGCCTGTTGTGTCTATAAGTTCATAGTCCCCTTCCCAGCTAAGCTGCCCAAATGCCCGGTTATTACAGAAGTTAAACCATGAAATATATTTGTTTGGAACAACTTGAGTGCCTTTTTGGTTAATCACTCCAAACTTTCGACTGCTTCCCATGCTGACATATTCGAACTTAGTTCTTGACGATGAGTAATCTCCAATTACTTCTCCTTTCAAATTAATAATTGCCCACTCTTTGTCAATATTTTTAACCATGGCACGACCATTATCAAAAGGTCTTGCCTCCGCAAACTGCACGTCTATTATTACATTTCCCAGCGTATCCATATAGCCTGCGTATCCTGTTGAGTCCCTAAACGGAATTCGGTTTTGCTGTATCGAGCTCATTCTTTCAACCGTGTACTTAGTGCTAAATAGCTCTTGTCCTTTATTGTTATAAAACGTACGTATTTTACTATCAAATCCGAGAAAGTGATCTTCGCCTGCATGTATTGAATTATGTTTAGCTTCAATTGCAAACGTTCCGTCAAGTGAAACTACACCTGTTTTTTTTTCTGGCCTAACTACAAATAAGTCGCCTATACCTTCCAACTTTCTTTCATACGCGGACTGAATATGTTGTGCATCAATTGACTTTCCCTCTTTATCGAATACCAACTTCTTTTTATCCTCGCTTCCCCAGTCAACGATTATGTAATAGTCCCCTACTTGATAAAAGAACCCTGGCTGCTCAATAGGAATAATAACTTCACCTTCATGATTTATCAATCCATATAAGTCGCCTTTGCGTACCATTCCTTGGTTGAATTTGTCGAACTCACCCGCCCAATCGTATATAAAGTCAATAACTTGTGTGCCCTCAGCATTGATATAGCCGTGCTTTTTTTTACTGTTTTTGACAGGATAAAGTTTGTGTGTGTTTTGGGCGAATAAAGATCCTGCAATGCTTATGATAATAAGAAGTAGAGCTGTTTTCATAGCTGAATGATTTTTGGGTTTTTTGTTGGCAAATTACATGCCATATACCCCAAGATTATAACGATTCTTGAATTATGGTCTGTCCTAATTTAATGTATCCATGCCCTTCTCCTCCAGCTCTTTCAGTTCTAAATCCACATCTTCAGATTTTTCACGCGCCTTTTCAAGAAATCCCCCAGCATCAATATGATTCATTAAATCCTTAGACTGCTCCATTACCTCTGGGCAATTCATTAGTTGTGTCATGCGTTCCTCAATTGAGATTGCATCAAAAAGCTCTTTGCATGGTCTGAATTCCTCTTCATACTGTTCAAGCTCATCTGGATCGCTGTCTATTAATTTAGCCTTTTCAATTGCTAGCAGGCCACAATCACAAAAATCCATATCTGATTCAGCCTTCTCTTGGCTTGACGTTTCTTTGTCCTTACTTTCATTTGAGCTATCACTATTACTGCATGATGTAAGCCCAATTGTAATTAAAAGAATAATAAATAATCTCATGGCTTAAGTTTAATATGAAAGGTATGGAATTTAAGGAACAAAGAAAACAACTTGAAGCTCATTTTGAAATTATACCTTGACACCAATCACGCACACATCATCAATCTGTTCAATATCTCCCCGCCAATTCTCAAATTCTTCTGACATTAACTGTCGGAGTTTGAGAGGCCAGTGAAGCTAACACACATAAATAGGCATATAACAAGCAATCGCTGCATGCTTGCAATTTTACAAATTAAACCATACCCCAACTCTAGGAATAATGCCCCATCGTGAAATTGCTACTGATCGACTTGTATTATGAACATATCAAGCAAAAAAAAGCGACCATACGGTCGCCTTTCACTTTGGAGTTCTAATTTCTATTTCGATAAGATTATTGGAATTACTTTGGTATACTCTCCCTTAATAGCTCTCACGTAATATACTCCTGTCTCAAGATCATTAAGTTGCATTGTATGCAATTGTGTTGTCGCAGTGAGTTCGGCAACTTTTTTACCAATAGCATCCAATATAATCACCTGTGTTCCTGCCGATAATCCATCAATCACAAATTCTCCTTGCGTTGGGTTTGGATAAACGCTAAGAGATTGTAGTGCCTGGTTCTCCAGACCTAAGCATGCGTCTACCATAATGCTAACGCTGCTAGATCCTGCACAACCATTTCCGTCTGTGAAAGTATAGCTTATAGTGTGCGTCCCCACTCCTGCTTGATTGGGGTCAAAAGTTGAGCCGGACATACCTGGTCCTGAGTATGTTCCACCCGCTGGTGTTCCTACTAGCGTTTGTGACCCGTGGTACTCACATAAGGTATCGACAGGTGAAGTTAAATCCACTGTTGGTAATGGGTTTACTGCGAGTGTCGTAGTGACCGTACTATCGCAACCCGTTGGGCCAACTAATACATCTGTATAAGTGCCTGCCGTTGTATAGGTGCTTGATCCAACACTTACCGAGCCGCCATCACAAATCGTTAGGTTCTGACTATAACTCACAGGACCATATACAGTAATATAGTTTGTAATAGTTTCGACATCTGAACCAAATGCATTGCTTGCTGTCATTGTAACCGTATATGTTCCTGCAGAAGCATAAGTGTGAGTTGGGTTCTGCTGAGTAGATGTATTTCCATCGCCAAAATCCCATAACCAGCTTGTTGGAGCTCCGTTGGACTGGTCGGTGAATGACACCGTGTTACCTTCACATAACTCTTGTGTGTTACTTGAAAAATCAGCAATAGGCGGTGCGCTGGTTAATGTGCCATCAATGTTAATGTTATCGATGAATAAGTTGTTTCCTGCAATACCGTTGTTAAAGCCTTCAAAACGAACAATTACTGACGGCTGTCCATCGTAAGCACCAAGATTTACCGTAAAGCAGTTAGCGCCTACAGTACCTGTACACCAATCTCCATTGCCAGGTGTAAAAGGAGCCGTATTGGTTGTGGCGGTTGCAAAGCTGCCTGTTCCATCTTCGGCATAGCCAACTATTCTGTCAAATGTGTTTCCGCAATCTGTAGACACATATATAATCATAGAGTCGGCAGAACTGGTGTTATATCTGCGGAATGCATGGTCATAAGTCATACTAACGTTAGTGTAACTACTGAAATCTAGAGGAGGTGTTTGCATCCCGTCTCTTTCAGAACCATTTCCATAATTATAGAAGTCCATTTTTGCGGCCTTGTCTCCAGGTGCGCTCCCCGCGATTGTAGTAATTTCCCAAGTGATACCACCATCTGGGTTGTCAATGGTCCAGCTATTTGTTGCAAAGGAGTTGCTCTCAAAGTCTTCCTGAAATGGCAAAGGTAGCGCAGCGGTGAATATTGCAAACGAATTCGTGCTTAGATCGTTCACTGTGTTTTGATCTGTACCACTATTCGGGTTGTCAGTAGACGCTGAGAAAGTATACGATCCGCTACTCACCGTAATTGAGGGTAGTGTTACCGTTGTACTCGCTCCTTGCGCTAAACTGCCAGACCAATTAAACACCTGATTGGCTCCACCTGTGTTATACACTATATCAACGCTAGTTAAAGTGGTAGAACCGTAGTTATATAGTTCAACCGTCGGCGTTATACTTGAGCTACAATAACTTCCATTCGGATCAACAATGTTCGATATACCAGCATCTAAAGAAAGATTAGAGGTAATACAAAAGTTGTGTGTTGCCTGGTTTCCAAAATCTCCATTTGGAGCAGTCATACTAAATAGGTTTGCTCCCGTAGCATCATCCATAAAATAATCACCATCCACGGTGCATGTCCACTGACTACCATAAAGTCCATCACCATATGTATCGTCTATTGTGAACACATAACATCCTGATTCAAGACACACGCTTTCATTAATCGTTTCACCTCCGGTTACGTTTGCATATCCACCACCTTGTGCCCATTGTATGCCGGTACCATCTTCTTCAATTGTCCAAGAAATTTCCGAGCCATAACAATCTGTAATAATTGTTAAGTCCGCTATCTGGCCATTTGCAACGATAGTAAAGCTTGAGGTCTCTGAGTCGTTCGAACTATTTTGATCCGTACTTGCATTTGGAGATGAAGTGAATACCGTTAAAGTGTGTGCTCCCGCTCCAGGCGTTTGTGTAGGCAAACTAACGATATCAGATTGTCCTTGAGCAAGACTACCCGTCCAGTTTAAGGTTTGAACAGGTCCTGCATCCACTTGATAATTGATGTCAACTTGTGTTAGTGTGTTTGCCCCATAGTTTTTTAGTTCAACAACCGGATCTACTGAGCTTCCACATATCGCCCCTTCTGGACTGCTAATTTCTGCAATACCCACGTCTAAAGTGAAGGTATATTGATTCATGCACAACAGTGCCTGATGTGCGTTTATTCTTCCTGCGCCTAGTTGACCAATATAGCTTGGATTTGCTCCATCGATATTGTCGCATGAGCTTAACAAACAATTGACTACATCTTGTTGTGATGTTGAGGGCGCATGTGAAATCATTAGTCCAACTAGTCCTGCCACCATTGGAGACGCCATTGATGTTCCCTGTGTGAACTGATAACCCGTATTTTCATTACATGACAAAATGCTTGACCCAGGAGCTGTCACATCAATCCAACTACCATAGTTAGAAAAACTTGACTTTGCGTCTCCGTTAGTAGAAGATGCAACTGAAATTACGTTGTTGTATCCAGCAGGGTAGAAAACAGAATTTACACCATCATTTCCTGCCGCAGCGACTAGAATCGACCCCTCATTCCACGCATAGGTACAAACGTTTTGACCGTAGGTAGACTGGCCACCGCCACCCCAAGACATATTAATAACGTGAGCGCCGTTATCTGCTGCCCAAATTATACCATCATATCCCGCTGTAAGCGCACCTGTGGCACAATTTCCAATTTTTACAGGCATAATACTCACATCAAAACCTATTGATGCTATTCCAATATTGTTATTTGTTTCGGCGCCAACAATCCCTGACACATGAGACCCGTGAAATCCATCATTTCCACCACAAGGGCTAGGGTCATTATCATTTTCAGCCGCATCATACCCAGGCACTAGTTTATTCACTAAATCTGGATGAGCGGTTTGGATAGCGTTATCTGTTACCGCCACTATAATACTTGATGATCCAGTAGATATGTCCCACGCCAAATCTGCATCAATTTGAAATAAGGCCCACTGTCCATTATTAAAGGAATTAGTATAATATTGGTCGTTAGGTGTCAAGAAAGACTCGTGCAACTCCTTCTTCTCTGCATAAACTACTTCAGCAGATTTTCCCACGATTTCAACCAGCTCGTCAACTCTTTCTATTTCAGAAAATTCAATTTGGTAGGTTCTAAATAGGTTTCTATCATTTATGTCTGGATGCAAATGCTTAATAGATTGTATTCCGAATTGACCCGATAAGCCATCCAAAAATGACATCTGCCCTTTTTCAACTAAGCCGTTAGCGGTCTTGGGCATTGGAACGTTTTCCTCTAACTGAAAAATTACTTTCCCATCTTGATACCAACGATAAACTTCTTGTGCAGAAGCACTTACAATAAACAGCGCTCCGAATAAGAGACTAGTAAAAACTTTCATAAAATTTGATGTTTTAGAAACAAGCTGCCCTAATTTACTGAAAAATCAATCTAAGCGCTAACTAAAGTTATATGTCTTTCTTGGAATCTAAAGAAATGAAAAACGTCTTAAAGGCTTGAATATCTATGCCTTATATCTATTGGTGTTTTCGTGCGCGACATCAAAACCGTTTTGAATACAACAGATATCTGCTTTGGTGTTTAGAAATAATAGATTTCGGGTAATTAAAGAGCCTCAACACAAGTCATGGCTGAAACTAAGGCGTAGGAACTAAATACGTAGTGCCTCTGCTAAAGCTACGGGCGACACGCAGAAAGCTACGGGCGGCACGCAGAAAGCTATGGCTAACGCTCAGGCTAAAGCTCCAGCGCAGGCACTACACGCGGACGCCTATGACGCACACATCATAACGAGCTCATTCCTCGCTGTTATGACAAGCTATCATCCTATACTGACGAAAGCATGGGCCTTTAGATTCGTTCATGCTATTCTTCGCTTTGTCAGTATTAGTGACTTTCTAGCGCACTTGGTTTGCGTCAGATACGCACACCAATTACGCAGACGTCATCTAACTGCTCAAACGTACCTTTCCACTTTTCAAAGGCCTCATCAATGAGCTCACGTTGCTTTTCCATGGATTCGTTTTGAATGGAGAGAAGGAGGGTTTTAAAATTCTTTGCTTTTAGTTTCTTGCCTTTTTCACCACCGAATTGATCGGCATATCCATCTGAGAAGATGTAGAAACTGTCTCCAGGGTTTAGTTCTATTGAATGGGTAGTATACGGCTTTGGCTCATCATATTTACCTATGGGTTGTTTGTCAGCCTTCACCTCCTCCAGCACAAAGCTCTCGCCGGTTTCGGCCGACACTGTCTTTCTAATTATCCATAGTGGGTTGTGGGCACCAGCGTATTGTAACAGTGCGGGGGAATCAGAAACAGGGCGGTCTTGTGTCTCCGAGTCAGCTGAATTGTTGGAACCGCTCACGCTCTGTTTCTCGCTCTGTGCGAACGTTAGTGAGCATAATGCTATATCCATTCCGTCCTTAACATCTTCCTCTGATTTCTCAAACTCTGCAATTACGATTTCTCGTGTTTTATCCAAGATTTGCCCTGGGTCAGTGAGTCCGTGCTCTCTCACTGATCTATTAAGGCCATTATTACACACAACACTTACCATTGCGCCTGGAACACCGTGACCAGTGCAATCTGCAGCTGCAAAGAGCACCTTGTTGTCCTTGGTTTCCATCCAGTAAAAGTCTCCTGCTACAATGTCCTTTGGCTTGTAGATAATAAACGAATTCGATAGATATTCTTTAACTAATTTATCTGGAGGCAGAATGGCAGATTGAATGCGTTTTGCGTAGTTGATGGAATCTAGGATTTCTGTGTTTTTTACTTCCAACTCATCGTATGCAGCATCTACTTTTTCTTTCTGATCCTCTATTATTCTCTTCTGATTGTTGGTTACTCTATATCTGTTGAACACAAAACCACCAAATAGGACTGCCAAGGCTAGTCCTCCAAATAGATAAAATTTCTGCTGCTCTTGCTGTTTAGCTTCTAGCTTATTTTGTTTGTTTTCTGCTCTTTCCGTCGCCAACAAAGCATCCTTGACTTTTGATTCTTCTGCTGATTTAATGGAGTCTGAAGTAGCTTGTTTTTCATACTTATATTTAAATTCTTGACGGATTATTTCTTTCTCATTCTTTTCTGACGCAATACTGTCACGCGACTCAATAAACAACTCATACATTTCAAGTGACTTTGAATAGTTCCCTTTGGCTTTGTATGCTTTCCAAAGCTGCCCTGCCGACTCTTTTATTTGCGAAAGAAGGTTTATTTCTTTGGCTAAGGATAGGGCCTTATTGGTTGATTCTATTGCCTGATCAACCTGTCCTTTCATTAAATATATAGCACCCAAATTATTTGTCGCATTAATTATCCCTTCTTTGTCTCCAATCGAGTCTTTGATAAAAAGACTCTTGTCAAAAAAATACATGGCTGTATCCAATCGCTTTTGCTCCAAGAAGATCAGGCCCATATTATTTAATGTGGATGCATACAGAAGTCTGTCTTGCATCTGTATGTTTAATTCGGCACATTTATCGTAATACTCTAGGGCTTTGTCAAACTCCTCTAAATCTCTGTACACACTGCCAATATTGTTAAGCGCTGATGCATAACCTTTGAGATTGCCAGATTCTTTCATAAGTTGACCTCCTTTTTCAAAATAGCTAATCGCCTTCTTAGAGTTAGACTGGGAGTTATATAGATTTCCTAAGTTTATCAACGCGGTTGCGGTACCATTCTTGTCACCTTCCGCTTCAGACATTTTTAAGCCCCTCGTGAAGTATTTACTTGCATTGGCATAGTCTCCGTGATTATAGGAGATAATTCCAATATTAGTTACAGTTCTGGCCGCGCCAGCATTATCTCCAATAGCTGTTTTAATTTCCAAGCTTTTTTCAAAATAGTTAATCGATTTATTATATTCTCCTATCATATTATAAACGCCTCCTATGTTGTTTAGCGAACCTGCAATTCCTGAGCTATCGCTAATTTTCTCTCGGATTTCCAAGCTGGATAGATACCACTTTATTGCATTATCAGGATCTCCCTTCATATAATACATAGTTCCCATATTAAAGTAGATGTTTCCTAGACCTTTATCATCACCACGTTTTTTAGTGTACTCTATACTTTCAGCATAGAATTTTTCCGCCTCATCATACTTTCCTTGTACTTGTGATGCAACCGCCATAACCTTTACTGCCCTAGCAACAAACTCAATGTTGTCTCGTTTCTCTGCAAATGATTTTAGCTTTTTCGCATAATATAAACTGCTATCTGGGTTTGTATAAAGATGGGCGTCCCATGCATAATTTGCGAGAGCGTCCATGCGCAGACTATCATTTAAAGA
This sequence comes from Flavobacteriales bacterium, assembly GCA_964230215.1. Lineage (GTDB taxonomy): Bacteria > Bacteroidota > Bacteroidia > Flavobacteriales_D > JAUILH01 > JAUILH01. The sequence continues at coordinate 675,246 of CAXRGQ010000007.1, read as the reverse complement.
CTTATTGTTCCATGCAGCCCACAATGAATCTGTGTTAGCTAAGCACGGTGCAGCATTACAAACCACAAATGAAAGGATGAAAAATAGCCGCATCATGTCCTACAATTTAGGAAATTAAACTCTAACCCCTATAACGCATACATCATCCAGCTGCTCCAACTCACCTTTCCAATTTTCAAATGCCCCATCAATCAATTCTTTCTGAAGTTCCATTGGTTCTGATTGAATAGATTGAAGTAATTTCTTGAAGTTCGCTGCCTTAAATTTTTTGCCATTCTCGCCACCAAATTGATCGGCATACCCGTCTGAGAATATGTAGAAGCTGTCGCCCTCGTTTAGTTCTATGGTATGCGTGGTATATGGCGTGGGCTCGTCATACTTCCCGATAGGTTGTTTATCTGCTTTCACCTCAATAAACAAATAATCACCATGTCGCTCCACTTTAGTTTCAGCAGAGAACTCGGCTTTGATTTCTTCTACTTCAGTAGAGTCTTTTCGGATGACCCAAAGCGGGTTGTGTGCTCCGGCATATTTAAGGGTTGTTCCTTCTAGCAAGCATAGCGCGATATCCATGCCATCTTTTACTTCTTCTTCTGATTTTTCAAACTCAGAGATTACTATTTCTCTGGTTTTATCCAGAATTTTCCCAGGATCTGTTAAGCCGTATTCTCTTACCGATCTGTTTAAGCCGTTATTACAAACTACAGACACCATGGCGCCCGGCACACCGTGTCCTGTACAATCTGCGGCGGCGAATAAAACGCCTTCTTTAGTTGGTTCCATCCAATAGAAATCTCCGGCTACAATGTCTTTTGGTTTATATAGAATAAAGGAGGAGTTTAAGTACTCTTTTACCACTTTGTTCGGCGGAAGAATGGCAGATTGTATGCGCTTAGCATAGTTTATGGAGTCTAGAATCTCCGTGTTCTTTTCTTCTAATTCATCATATGCCTCATCTACTTTGGTTTTCTGTTCTTCTATGATGCTTTTTTGCTTGCTGGTGACTCTAAAACGATTGAATATGAAGCCTCCAAACAACAAAGCTAGTGCCAGTCCGCCAAACAAAAAGTATTTTTGCTGTTCTTGGTTTTTCACCTCTAGCTTATGTTGCTTATTTTCTGCCTTTTCTGCTAACAGAAGTGCGTCTTTAACTTTAGCGGCTTCTGCGGCCTTAACGGAGTCAGCAGCAGCTTGTTTTTCGTACTGGTGCTTTGCTTTTTCGCTTTCTGCTTGCTTAACCGTTTGTGCATTAAACAAACTATCCTCAAGGGTGGTTTGAATTTTAAACCAGTGATATGCATCCTTCCAGTTCTGCTTTAGTAAAGCAACCTCATGTAGGCTTTTGGCGCTAAACTTTTGATAAGAGGGTGATTTAATTTCTTTTGCAATGTCCATCGCTCGCTGGGCAAGTCTTTCAGCTTCTTTGTAGTTTTTTATATACCGTGCATTGAAAGTGGACAGGTTAAGTAAACTGCTTATTATTTCGTTCGGTACTCCCATTTCCTCTCTGATTCTTAGTCCTTTTTCAAAGTTTTCTCGGGCAAGTTCGATTTTGTCCAGCCTTTGATAGTTTGCGCCAAGGTTATTATAGATTCTGCCTATCTTCGCTTTTGCCCCTTGAGCTTCAGCATGTGGCAATGCTAGATGAAACTGAGCGATTGCTGAATCATACACTCCCTTTCTAAAATAGACATACCCTATTTTGTTGTAGGAGTCGGCAATTTTTGACCCTTGGCCCAGCTCAAGCCGAATATTCAACGATTTTGTAGCGTATGAAAGCGCTTGATCAAAATCTTTTTGACTAGCATACGTGGTAACCAAGTTATCATAGAGGGAGGCTATGCCCGACTGATCATTCTTCTCCTCAAGAATTTTGAGTGCTTTAAAATAATATTCAACCGATTTCTCTAGGTCGCCAACATTGCTATAATAAAGGCCTAAGTTTCCATAACCTATTGCAATACCGTCCTTGTCTCCCATCTCTAAATACAGATCCAAACCTTTCTTCAAATATTCAATGTTTTTATCCATATCGCCTAGCGACCTATATGCCTGACCAATATTACCATAGCTCTCTGCTATAGCAGATGTGTCTTTTATTGTGAGCCTAACTTCTAAAGCCTCCTCAAAAAACTCTTTCGCCTTCAGATAATTTGTTTGCTGATAATACGCTAGTCCCCTGAAGTTGAGCGCATCACTCAAGATTTTTTGATTGTTCGCAAAGTGCGCTAATTGCTCTGCCCGTTCTAGTGAAATATGCGCCGAATCAATTAGTCCTACATTAACCTGAGCATACCCTAGGTAGGTTAATGACTTAGCCTCAAAAACTTTCAGCCTTTGAGCAAAGGGTTTGCTTGCTGTCTTGGAAGCCGTTTTTTTTATAAAATTATATGCGTCCTTGCTTGCTTCATAGTATGCCTTAGAGGACTGGTTGGATGCAATTTCTGTCATAGTCATGTAGGCTACAATTCGGCTTGTATCGTGCAAAGAGATGTTGGTGGATATTTTGTTAAGGCTATCCATGCTCTTTTGTCTAGCGTCTGTCGCGTTCTGGGCTCTTGTGGCGGCAGCGAGAGAAAACAGTGTAATCAGGATTAAGTACTTAGGCATAAGAGTGTTTGGTTATAATTGTAGCGAATATACTAAAGTGTGTGCCAATTTATCACAAACACGGTGTAAGTGAACGATGGCCCTTTAGGCCCTACTTCCTGCCAAAATCAGCCGGAATCTCTCCCCATGCTTTCGTTTCCCACTTTAGAATTGGGTTTTTAAACGTATTCGTGTTTAGCCACTTTTCCGCTCGTGCAATTAGGTCCAAGACGTCTGGGCCTGGTTGTTTCTTAGTTCTGCAGTGCCCAGCCCTTACCCAGCCCATTGCAATCCTAGAGTCTGAATAGATCGGCATGCTTTTCATTTTATCATCCTTGTGACTATTCAGATAAGCTAAAGCATGCACGAGGGCTAAAAATTCTCCGATATTATTGGATCCGTTTTTATACGGCCCAACAAGGAAAACATCTTCTTCTTGATTGAAAGTCCACACCCCCTTGTATTCAAAGTCTCCTTTGTTGTTGCAAGCAGCATCTACACACAAACTCAACTCAATTGGCTCACCAATCTTTTTTCGCTCTGCTTCAGACAGATCTCGTGTTTTTTTGAACGAGCCGTCCCTATAATTATCAGGGTGATCGTTAAACGCTTGTTCAGCCAGTTCTTTACTTCCAAATGTTTTAAAAATTGGTCCACTAACGCCAGCAATTGCTTTCTGTGCCTCTCCCCAATCAGTGTAGATGCCAGGCTTTGAGCCCCTCCAAACCACATAATACATGGGTTTTTTATTCTTTGGGCTTGATTTTACAGAAGTCGGGTCATTATAGGCTTGCTCTGCCTCTGCTTTTGAGTTAAATGATTTGAACTTGGCGTCTTTAAATCCCGAAACTTGTTTTTGAGCCTCATCCCATGAGGTATAAATTCCAGGCTTGTGTCCTTGCCAAACGACATAGTATTTTGTTTTGCCTGCCATGCTAATTCACCAAGGCTTGGATGTTGGTGCTGAATAACTTTATTGCAATGGCTAAAATTATAATTCCAAACACCTTTTGCAATACTGCAATTCCGTTTGGACCTAATACCTTCTCAATGCGCTTGGTTAGCTTAAGCACTACAAATACAAAAACGATATTGATAACAATCGCTACTAAAATATTTTCAAACGCATATTCAGCTCTTAAAGCAACAAGCGTAGTCATAGTACCTGCTCCCGCCAAAATTGGAAATGCCAGCGGTACCACAGAGGCTACTTTTGATGATCCTGAGTCATCTTCTTTAAATAACTTAACGCCTAATATCATTTCTAAAGCCATAAAGAATAGGATAAATGCACCTGCCACAGCAAACTCGTTTACGGTAACATGAAAAAGACCCAATATCTTTTCTCCCAAAAACAAGAACCCAATCATTATTCCCATTGCTACCAGGGTTGCTCTTAATGGGTGGATTTCTCCCGCTTTCTTTTTGATGTTAATTATAATTGGAATTGATCCGACTACGTCAATAACCGCAAACAATACCATAGTTGCTTTAAATATTTCGTTTCCGTCAAAGTGCATTCTTGGCAAATTTATATATCACAGATGGATAGTGTAATATTTCTAATCTTCTTACTTTTTGTTCAATGTCGTTCTCATCATCATTTGGCAAAACATCATCCTTTGCTTGAAACAAGATTCTACCCTTGTCATATTCTTCATTCACAAGGTGTATGGTAATTCCGCTTTCATTTTCATTTGCGGCATTAACAGCTTTATGCACGTTTTTGCCATACATACCTTTGCCCCCATATTTTGGTAATAAAGCAGGGTGAATATTAACAATTTTATCTGGATATGCACTAATCAGGCTTGGCGGAATCAACTTCATAAAGCCAGCCAGCACGACAATGTCTATTTTTTTATCCTGAAGAGTGTCAATCATTTTGTCTATTGCAGCCTCATCTTGCCAGTTTACCGATAGCGTGTCTACGCCGAATTTTTCAGCATGATCAAAAGCACCACAATGTTTCTTCTCACTAACAACTATTTCGGCCCTCATATCTTCCACACCGGCACAGAACTTTAGAATGTTCTCTACGTTACTTCCTGATCCAGATGCAAATAGTGCAAGTTTTGTCATAATTCAATAATAATGGGCAAAGGTATATGGTTTATCGAAAACCACCTTAGTTTAAATGATTATATTTAGGAGCGCAAATATTTGTTATGAGTGATTCCGAATACCCTTTTATACCCTACAGAACAGATAGTTATGGTGAAGAAGAAATGCTTGAACGCAGCAGATCGTTTTTTAAGTTGATGGATGGTCGTCGTTCGGTGCGTCATTTTTCTGATAAAGCTGTTCCCAGGGAAGTTGTTGAAAATATCATTCGGACAGCCTCTACTGCTCCATCGGGAGCTCATAAGCAGCCTTGGACCTTTTGTTTAATCTCAAATGCCGAGCTCAAATCCAAGATTAGAGCTATGGCAGAAGAAGAAGAGCAAAAAAGCTATAATGGCAGAATGAGTGAGCGATGGTTAAAGGATCTAGCGCCATTAGGAACAGATGCTGTTAAGGAATTTATTGATGTTGCACCATGGATAATAGTTGCTATGAAACGTGTATACGAAATTGAGGATGGTCAGAAATACAACAACTATTATGTAAACGAAAGTGTTGGTCTAGCATGCGGGTTTTTAATAGCTGCAATACATAATGCCGGCTTAGTAACGCTAACACACACACCTAGCCCCATGAATTTTTTAGCCAAGGCATTAAATAGGCCCGAAAACGAGCGTCCTTTTTTGCTTCTTCCGGTTGGGTTTCCTGCTGATAATGCAAGTGTTCCAGATTTGAAGCGTAAAGACCTAAATGAGGTCGTATGTTATTATGAATAAAAAAATTTTGCCGTAATACTTAAATGTGTTTTATTTGCGGTCTGAATTAACCTATAAATAAAGGAGATTATGTCTGACATAAAATCAAGAGTTGTCTCAATAATAGTAGACAAATTGGGTGTTGATGAGGGAGAAGTTACTCCAGAAGCAAGCTTCACGAATGATCTTGGAGCTGATTCATTAGACACTGTAGAACTTATTATGGAATTCGAAAAAGAATTCAATATTGCTATTCCGGACGACCAGGCTGAAAAGATTGGAACTGTTGGAGATGCAATTTCTTACATTGAAGAAAACGCTAAGTAATAGCCTTATTTTCAATTTTTTCTGGACATGGAGTTAAAACGAGTTGTTGTTACTGGTCTAGGGGCGCTTACCCCAATTGGAAATAATCTAAACGATTATTGGACAAACCTTTTGAAGGGGGTAAGTGGAGCTGCGCCTATAACACACTTTGATGCCTCTTTGTTCAAGACACAATTTGCCTGTGAGGTAAAAGGATTTAATGTGGAAGATCACATGCATAGAAAAGAGGCGAGGAAACTTGACCTCTTTTCACAATATGCAATGGTTACAACCGAAGAAGCAATCCTTGACTCCGGGTTAGATTTGGAAAAAATTAACGTAGATAGAGCTGGTGTAATTTGGGGTTCTGGAATTGGGGGTCTAAAGACTTTCCAAGATGAGTGTATTGATTTTGCTCATGGCGACGGAACACCACGTTTTAATCCTTTCTTTATTCCTAAAATGATTGCGGATATCGCGTCTGGTCACATTTCCATTAAATATGGCTTTAGAGGACCAAACTTTACGACCGTATCTGCATGTGCTTCATCAACCAATGCATTAATTGACGCCTTTAACTACATAAGATTGGGTAAGGCTGACGTTATTATTTCTGGTGGATCTGAAGCAACTGTTTGGGAAGCAGGAATGGGTGGATTTAACGCCTTAAAAGCACTGTCGACCAGGAATGATTCTCCAGCAACCGCTTCAAGACCATTTGATAAAGACAGAGATGGCTTTGTTTTGGGCGAAGGTTCTGGTGCATTAATCCTTGAAGAATACGAGCATGCTGTTGCTCGTGGCGCGAAAATTTATGCAGAAATTGCCGGCGGTGGTCTTTCAGCAGATGCGCACCACATGACTGCACCACACCCTGAGGGACTCGGTGCAATTAATGTAATGAAAACAGCATTAGAAGATGCAGAGATGGATCCTTCAGAAATCGATTATGTGAATGTTCACGGTACGTCTACCCCGTTGGGTGATATTGCAGAAACTATTGCAATTAAAGAAGTATTTGGTGCAAGCGCATATGACCTTAATATTAGTTCAACAAAATCAATGACTGGTCACCTCTTAGGTGCTGCTGGTGCTATTGAGGCAATTGCTTGTATTAAGGCGGTTCAAGAAGACATAGTTCCTCCAACCATCAATCATTTTACAGATGACCCTGAGCTTGATAATAAGCTTAACTTCACTTTCCATGAACCACAAAAAAGAACGGTAAATGCTGCTCTTAGCAACACGTTCGGATTTGGTGGACATAATACATCTGTAATCGTTAAGAAGTTTAAAGGATAAGCCTTGTTCGGGTTTTTTAAGTCCTATACTCCTCAACAAAAAGTTTTAAGAAATTACTTTAAGTCACAGTTTTCTGTGCGCCCAAGAAATATTAGATTCTACGAAGAAGCTTTGCGTCACAAGTCGATTACCAGCGAAAACAAGCTGCACAACAATGAACGACTAGAGTTTTTAGGAGACGCGGTAATTGATAGTGTTGTAGCCCGATATTTATTTGAAAATCACCGACAAGCCAGCGAGGGAGCACTGACCCAAATGAAAGCAAGAATAGTAAGTCGACAAAGCTTAGGTAAGCTCGGTAAAGCAGTGGCTTTGGATCGGTATGTTGAATTTGTTGATGGACCTTATGTCAATAAACTTACAATCTGCGGTAATGCCTTTGAAGCCGTTATAGGCGCTATATATCTTGATAAGGGATATAAGGCCGCTAAAGCCTCATTATTACATGTATTTAGTCAGCACACAGACCTCAACAAGCTTGTACATGAAAACAAGGATTATAAAAGTCAGTTGTTAATTTGGTCTCAAAAGAACAAGTTCGAGCTTGAGTTTAGTTTGATTAGTGATATTGATAAGGGGTTTGAGCGTGAATACACCATACAGGTGCTTATTGACTCCGAAATAAAAGGCAGTGGAACGGCAGGGTCAAAAAAGAAGGCGGAACAGCTCGCCGCCAAAGAAGCCTTAGTCAAAATTCAAGGTACTTAACAATTGACGGTCGAAAGATATTTTTTTCGTACCCATAATCAGTGACCAAGCTTAGTACTTTAGCCATATGACTAAGATGGTGCTAGATCTTGATTATGAGTTTGAATTTCAATTATTTGGAATTTGTTCTTCTGTTAAGGATTATCAGATGGCGCTTTCGTTAAACAAGTCGCTTGAAATTAATCTCGCACGGACAGAAGAAGATTATTCCATTTTCTTTCAATCTCAAGAAAGTTTACACTCCATGTATAGCTTCTATTGCGAGGACACTCATATCAATTATGAGTTACTGTCTAACAAAGGAAGTGCGGGACACCTCATTAGCAAACAAAAACAGATCAACTACTTTTTGCTAGTGTATGACAACATACTTTTTAGTGAGGACGAGATTTGCGAGCAGATAAGAAAAATCAGTCACGTTAGGCTTGGTTTTACTATTCCGATTGAATCCGTTCCCGAAAGAGAAAACTTGATCACCGTTTAATTATAGCTTAAGTCTTTCTTAATAAGCTATGAACTATATTGCGAGCTTATCCTGATAAACTAAAATTGCGTATTTTTAACTAATGATGAACGAAAAAGCAAGAACAAAAAAGACGAAAATTGTTGCAACCTTAGGTCCAGCATCAAGCGATCGAGAGGTATTAAAGCAAATGATTTTAGAGGGGGTGAATGTTTGTCGATTGAACTTTTCTCACGGTGATCACGAAACCAAAGTCAAGCTAATTAAGACAATTAGAGACATTAATGCCGAACTAGGCACCAACGTTGCTATTTTAGCGGACCTACAAGGCCCTAAGCTTAGAATTGGTAATATGGAAGAAGACCAGGTCCTAGAAACCGGTAGTACCATAACCATATCAACGGATGACTTTGTTGGCACAAAAGATAAAATTAGCATCAACTACATGCAGTTTCCATCGGATGTGAAGCCAGGCGAAAAGGTCTTATTGGATGATGGAAAACTAGTGCTGACAATACTATCATCGGATGGTGAAAAAGAGGTTAAAGCAGAGGTTACTCATGGTGGTGTATTAAGTTCTAAGAAGGGCTTTAATTTACCACATACAAACATCTCTCTACCTTGTCTTACAGAAAAAGACTTGGTAGACCTCCAGTTTGCGTTGGAGCAGGAGGTAGATTGGATAGGTTTATCGTTTGTGCGATCAGGTAGAGACATTATTGAGCTTAAACACTTAATTAAAAAGTCTGGAAAGTCTACACGAATTATCGCTAAAATTGAAAAGCCAGAAGCCTTAGACGATATAGATAATATTGTTAAAGAAACTGATGGTTTGATGGTTGCGCGTGGTGATCTTGGTGTAGAAACTCCTATGGAAAACGTACCATTGATTCAAAAGATGATCGTGCGAAAGGCATTAAGGTGTGCCAAACCAGTTATTATTGCCACTCAAATGATGGAAAGCATGATTACCAATATATCTCCGACTCGCGCTGAGGTAAATGATGTTGCCAACGCTGTATTAGATGGCGCTGATGCGGTTATGTTAAGTGGAGAGACATCTGTTGGGAATCACCCTATAGAGGTTATAAAAAGCATGACTTTAATTGTGAAGCAATGTGAAACAGAGTCTCAAATCTATTATCGTGAGACATTGCCAGAAAGGAATCAAAATAGGTTTATCACAGATAGTATTTGTTTTAATGCCACTAGGCTTGCAAAGCGTGTTGAGGCAAAGGCCATTATAACCATGACACATTCGGGCTATACAGCATATAAAATTAGTAGTCAGCGGCCAAATTCTCACATAGTTGTTTTTACAGGTAACAGACGTATTATGTCACAACTTAGTTTGGTGTGGGGGGTGTCTTGTTACTTCTACGATAAAATGGTGTCAACAGATCATACGATTGCCGACATCAAGTATCTTATGCGTAAAAAAGGTATTCTTCAAGAGGGCGACATGGTAATAAACATTGCAAGTATGCCGATTGAAGAAAAGGGCCAATCGAACATGATAAAGTTAAGCTACGTCTAAGCATAGATATGGGTCAATTTGGCAAGTATATAAACCGACGGTTTCCCACGCTTGCCATGCATCTTATCAACCGTCCATCAGCCAAGAGACGGTATAAAAACAGCCTTGAAAAAAGCGTGGTTAATGGGGATATTCTCACACCAAAGTCTGACGAAACCTCCCTTGTGTTCTTTTCACTTCACAAAGCTGGTTCTGCAATTGGCACACAACTATTAAGCAAATTACACGAGGATATTGGGCTAAAACACATTAATTATGACGGCTACTTTTCTAGTTGTTATCCCGAAGGTAAAGAGCTCTATAAAGATGACGCATTTCTCAATCGAGCATATCAAAACAAGGGGTTTTTTTATGGCGCGCACAGAAACTACATTTCTATTCCTATGTTAGACAAGTATAAGGTTCTTCTTCAAGTAAGAGACCCCAGGGACTTACTTGTGTCTCATTACCATGGTACTATTTTTATCAATAAAATCCATCAAAAAAAGGGCGTCCATGCAAAACGAAGAGCTCTTCGTCTTGGTTTAGATGGACATGTCCTAGACCTTGCCCCTCGATTTAAAGCCGTATATCAAAACTATATGCAACACCTTGATATGAAACAGGTTGGTCTGCTTAAGTTCGAAGATATGGTGCTTAATCCTGATGTGTGGCTATCCCAAATCTCATCCTACAGCGCTTTAACTTACAGCGAATCAAGTCTTTCTTTTTGTCAATCTCGCCTGAATCAAAAGACCGACGGTAGCAGCACTAGCCATCATCGCAAAGCAAAGCCGGGCGAATTTAAACAAGTATTAAAACCAGAAACAATTGATGCACTTAACAAAGAATTTGAGGATGTCCTTAAGTTCTTTTCCTATACGATTTAAATACATATAAAACAGAAATCTGTATCTTTCAATTAAGTTAAAATAATCGATATGTCAATAAATGTAGAATTACTCTCGAAGATATGTAAAGCTCCCGGAGCTCCCGGTTTTGAAAAAGAAATTCGGAATTTAGTTGTTGAAGAGCTCAAAGAAATATGCGATAATGTTGAAATAGACAATATGGGCAATGTTACTGCTCTTAAAAAAGGCAAGCAGGACAAGCGTGTCATGGTGGGGGCACACATGGACGAGATTGGTTTTATAGTGACACATATTGATAAGGATGGTTTTTTACGTTTTCATACTTTAGGAGGGTTTGACCCAAAAACCTTAACTGCGCAACGCGTAATCGTGCACGGGAAAAAGGATATTATTGGAGTGATGAGCTCTAAGCCCATTCATGTGATGACGGCTGAAGAGCGCACAAAAAACCCTAAAACGACGGATTATTTCATTGACTTGGGTATGCCTAAAGAAGAGGTGGAAAAAATTGTTTCCATTGGCGATCCTGTTACGCGCGAGCGAGAATTAATTGAAATGGGTGATTGTGTGAACGCAAAATCACTAGACAATCGTCTTGCGGTATTTATCCTTCTTGAAGCAATGCGTGAACTAAAAGATGTTGAAATACCATTTGACTTGTACGGTGTGTTCACTGTTCAAGAAGAAGTGGGTGTGCGCGGGGCTCAGGTTTCTGCCCAAAAAATTCAGCCAGATTTTGGTTTTGGGCTTGATACAACTATAGCCTTTGATTTGCCTGGTGCGGCAGAACATGAAAAAGTAACCTCTCTTGGTCATGGTGCTGCTATTAAAGTAATGGATAGTCGCTGTATTTGTGATTACCGTATGGTCGATTACATGAAAAAGACAGCAGACAAGAATGGTATTAAGTGGCAGCCAGAAATTTTGACGGCGGGTGGCACGGATACATCTGCCATTCAACAAATGACTGCAGGAGGCTCTATTTCGGGAGCGGTGTCCATTCCAACTAGACATTTACACCAAGTGGTAGAAATGGCTCATAAAGCCGATATAAGAGCTTGTATAGACCTTTTAAAAGCGAGCGTAAGCGAGCTTGATTCTTATGATTGGTCGTTTAAGTAGTTATTTGTCTTGTTTGGTGCTTATGTCATGCGCTACTGCAAAGAATGAGCACAAGAGTAGTGATAACAGCAACGCACCCATAAAACCAATAATTCTCGAAGGCACTTTTCAAGACAAAAATCTATATGTTCAAAACCCTTATTTTAAAGGTAGTTTTTGTATGACGGAGGTAATGGTCAATAAGCTAGTTATTTTGGACTCAGCACAATTGCAAGTATCCGCTATCGAAATAAAACTTGACTCACTATTTAGCGAGATTGGGGATACCGTGATTATTGAAATATCTCACCGAGCAAATTGTTATCCTAAAGTGTTAAACACTGGCAATTAGCTCTCCACATATGGCCCAACAATTTCAGTTAACTGGCTTGCTGGCACCACCCCTGACTGTCTCCATAATAATTCGCCGTTCTGAAACAACATTAAGGTTGGTACACCTCTTATGCCGTATTTTTGCATTAAGGTTTGGTTTTTATCAGAGTCTATCTTAATCACGCGCACCTTGTCACCTATTTGTTTTTTAAAGTCGCTTAGAATTGGCATCATTGTTTTACATGGCCCGCACCATTCGGCATATACATCCACTAAAACTGGACGTTCAGAGTTTATTATATCATTAAAAGAGCTTTTCATTTTTCACCGTCTTTATCTTCTTTTTTGTACTTAGGTTTTTTTGATTTTTTCTTCTTTTTTCCAAAATCAAATGGGTTTTGACCGGGTCTGACTTTACGCGGGTACAGGTCCAGGTTGCCACTATTTTCGTCCTGCTTACGTTTCATTTTGTCCACTTTGCGACGATTTGTAACAAAGTCTGGATTTTTATTCTTGTCCTTCTCCAGTCGCTTTTTCTTTTTCGACTTTTTTAATTTTTTCTTTTTATGACCGGGATGATCTTTGTCTTTTTTGACCTTCTTTTTGAACTTTTTGTCTTTGTGTTTTTTCCCTTTTCCCGTGCCTTTTTGCTTATCTATTTTGCCGCCCGTTCCTCCACCAAAAGGATCTTTTTTTCTGAGTTTTGGTTTCTTACCAACTTTATAATTGAATAGTCCTTTTTTTCTTGTCGTTTTTTTCCGCCTTGTTTTATCTCGATAGGTGAAACTATCTTTTGACTTTCTTTTACTCTTTTTAGCATAATTAGACTCAAAACTATTCTTCTGCTTTTTGTGCTTTGTTTTCTTGCCAGATTGCTTAAAGCTATCCCCTGTTTTTGTAGATTTTTTTCTGGCTGATTTATAACCAAATGATCCTCCGAGCTCTTTTTTTCGCGGCGATTTGTTCTTTTGATTAAAGGTGGATTTTTTTGAATCCTTCGTTTTTCCTCCTTTCTGAGAAAACGAAGAATTCATTAGTCCAAAAGAAAACAATATGAGGATTAATAGACGCATTCAACTATAAAATTATTAAATATTGATGAGCTTATTAGTAATGTTAGTTACACGGCTAGTTTCCGCAGAGGTAAAGCATCATTTCTTGCGCTTTTTTATTGCCCAATTGTGAACTGTATTGCAAGTCTAAACAGCCCTGTCTAGATTGATTTGTCATTACATAAGCTATTCCTCGATTGTAATAGGCTTTTGCGAAATCCATGTCGTATGAAATCGCCTCTGTGTAGCTTTCAATTGCCTTGTAATAATCACCATAAAGCAGGTATACGTTACCCAAAGCATTCATATATTCATGATTGTCTGGGTCTTTTTCGAGCAATAGCTCCGCATCTCTCAAGGCCGCCTCATAATTGCCTAACACTTTGTTGACAAAGGTGCGGTCGTATAGGGCAATCTCGTTTGATTTAACATCATTATTCAGGCTTTTTGTATAGTCTTCTAATGCGCCATCTTTATCTCCAAGCTTATTTTTGGAGCGTGCTCTTGCCAGATATATATTCTCAATTTCTTTGTTCAGGTCGATGGCTCGGTTAAAATCTAAAATTGCTTTTGAGTGTTCTCCTTGTCGTTTAAATGCAAGTCCTCGATTATAATAAGCCAGGTAATAACTTGAGTCCTCCTCTATAGCCCAAGTGAAGTATTCGATTGACTGTTGAACCATTCCCTGCTCTAACAGGGTGATACCTTTTAAATCGTAAGCTCGCTCTTTTAAGGTGTCAAGCGCAATTAGTGAATCTGATGTATTACTTGCACAGTCAAAGTCCTTTTTTAAATAACAAACTATGGCTCTTTTTTCATACACAGTAGCCTTGTTCCCTCCAAGAATATCTATTGAGTCTATTTCTTCAAGCGCCTTCTCATATTGCTTAAATGCAATATAGTTGTCTACTTTATGAGACCTAACTTCTATACTATTGGGGTTAATAACTAGAGCTTGGTCAAAGTCCGATTCGGCACCCTCATAGTCCATGTCCAACATTTTTACTAGGGCTCTACTATCATAAAAAAAGTCCGAATATGGGTTTAATCGAATAGCATAGTTGTAATCAATCTTAGCTTCCTTATATCGGTTTAAGGCCTCATACAGTTTGGCTCGCTTCATGAATGCGGCTGCATACGTTTGGTCAGTATTGATTGCATTGGTGTATGAAAACAACGCATCCTGCCAATTGCCTTGCTGCAAATATCGATCTCCTTCCATTAAATAATCAAGTGCTTTTTCTCTCGCCGCGGACTGAGCTGAAGATTTAAAGCTAAAGCTTAGGAACAAAAGAGATATTAAAACGAGTCTTACCATATAAGTTTATAGTGTGTACTTACTATAGTAAACGTTAGGCAGGCAAAATTGTTCGGTAAAATCATGTTGAATTCTACCAAAACCTGTTCGAGTTATTCCTTGATTACTAAGAATATAAACCTATCCGTTGCTTGCTTCTGTAGGTGACTGGCCAATCATTTTTTCAATGTCTCTATCGAAAAGATATAAGCCTCCTTTGTCGTTACCTATCATATTTAATTTATCAAGAATAGTGCGCGCCAAAGCTTCTTCTTCAATTTGCTCTGAAACATACCACTGCATAAAGTTGTGCGTTGTGTAGTCTTTGTTCGTTAAACATACATCCACAACATTGTTAATGCTGTCGGTCACCATTTCTTCATGGCTTAGTAAGTTTTCAAAGATGTTTTGGAGCGATTTAAAGTCTTGTGCTGGTTTTTCTACCTCAGGCACTACAACCTTTCCTCCGCGCTCGTTCACAAACTTTACAAGCTTTAACATGTGCATTCTTTCCTCATCTGAGTGAGCATATAAGAACTGCGCTGTACCGCCTAAACCTTGAGCCTCTGACCATGATGCCATAGAAAGATATAGCTGAGATGAATCAGACTCGATTTTAATTTGTTGATTTAATACGTCTTCAATTGCCTTTAGTAACATAGATTTTGTTTTGTACCAAAGTTACTAAGGATAAAGTGAATAAGTACGTTGAATGATTCTAAATTACTTTAGAGGTGTTTGTCTAACCATGGTAACAAAGCCCTTCTCATTAAACTGAGTACCGTCGTAGGCAACAGCTGAAATTACGTAGTAGTAGGTTCCGTCAGCACACCTTTGACCTGCAGGCGCAGTGAATCCGTCCCACCATCCTTCTGGACCATACCACTCATATACCTGCGCACCGTATCTATTAAATATTTGACCGTGAAGTTCAACTATACCCAACACCTCTGGTTTAAACAAGTCGTTAATGCCGTCACCATTAGGTGTAAAGACATTAGGCACCTTTATAGATGGGTCGCCAATAACTTCAATCACAATACTAGCCGTATCTGAGCAATTTCCATCTGAAACCGTCTGAATAACCGTAAACATGCCTGATGAAGTGTAAGTGTAGCTTGGGTTTGCCACATTATCACTTGCCCCGTTGCCAAAGTCCCACAGGTAAGTACTTGCGCCAATACTGTTGTCTGTAAAGGAAACTGTAAGCGGAGCAAATCCACTAACAGGTATGGCTGAAAAGTCGGCCACTGGTGTTCCTGGTCCACTCAGCGTTACTTGATCTAGTGTTACACAGCCATCTGCATCCACAAGCACAATGTCATATATGCCTACCCCTAGGTTCGGGAAAGAGTCTGTTGGAAATAACACGTTTCCACCATCTATACTGTATGAAATTGGTCCATTTTGTGCCAAGGCGTTGATCACGATTGATCCATCTTCATCAAGGGGACATGTGGGCTGAACAAGGTCTAATGATTGAATCGTTGGTCCGCCGCCAGCGTTAATAACAACATTTCCTGTATCAACACATCCATTCACATCTCTAACAACATAGTAATACGTTCCTGCAGTTATAGGTGAATAGCTTGCCTGTGATGTGAATGTTGCTCCACTGTCAATAGAATAAGAATAAGATGGTGTTCCTCCCGTTGGCGTAAAGCTTAGAGAGCCGTTTCCACCAACACAGGTTTCGTCTAGAGCAATTAATCCTGCCTCAAGTACATCTGGCTCAACCATAGTAATAGAGCTACCAACCGGACAACCATTGGCGTCCTCAATCATCACGTCATATGTGCCGGGCCCTAAGCCTGTAAATGTATTTCCTGCTTGAAAGTTTTGACCGCCATCATTCGAATAAACAATTGGTTGAACCCCCGTGGCAAAGACCGTAATGGACCCATCATTTGCCGCATTACAAAGGGGGTTTATAAAGTTAAGCGTAAGAATGTTTGGGCCAAAGCCTGCCGCACTATTTACAAACACATTTGCTGTGTCTGTGCAACCAACCCCATCCATAACCACCACTGAATAGATGCCTGCTCCAAGTCCAGTAAATAATGACCCTGCTTGGAAGTTGGACCCGTTGTCTATGCTATACATGTAAGACCCATCCCCACCAGAGGCTGATATATCAATTTCGCCATCCGTTGCAGGGCAAGACGCATCTACAGTAGTAGAAGAAAAGTCTATTTCTAAAGGCTCATTTATCGTGGTCGTAAGTGTGTCAACACAAAAAGCCGTGTCATGCACAACAACCGTATAGTTTCCTGGTCCAAGGTCTATAAAAACATTGCTTGATTGGATCGTGTCCCCTACTAGCTCATAACTTAATGGGCCATCGCCCCCACTTGCTGTCACATCAATCATTCCATCATTGAATGAAAAACAAGTAATATCTGTTGGTGTCAATACGTCAATAGATACTCCTCCGGTTCCGTATAATGTGTATGTTAAGGTATCCGAAAAGCCAACAGAATCGCCAACAACAATTTGATAAATACCCGCTGGTAGGTTTGTAAAAATTGAGTCTGTACTTGTACTTGCAAGGCTATCAATTGAATATACCAAGCCCGTTGCTCCCCCGCTAGCATGAATATGTATGGAGCCATCACTTGCGCCACAACCAGGGTTTACAACCGTTAGGCTATCTATGCTTACAGGCTGTGCATAGGCTTTTAGACCCAGCATACACAATAGAAGCAGACTTATATGTAGCAATTGTTTTCTAATCACAAGTAGTGTTTGCCTTTAATCGAGTAAAAGCAACGACTTGCTTATACTGACTATCAGTGCAAAATGTTCCAATATTACTCAAAAATACCAATATATCTTTTGGCTAAATGATTAAGTGATGCCACTTCTTGACAACCGGATGTTATGAACTCGCAAAATATCTTTTATATCCATTACTATATGCAGTATCTTAGTATCATATGGGAAGAAAGGGGAAAAAACCCAAAAAACACAACCCGGATCAGCTAATAAGACGCTTGAAACCCGGGATAATTGCAATTTTTGAAGACAATCCAAAAAAGTCTTACAACTACAAACAAATTGCAGCATGGCTTAAGATTACAGACGCACCAACCAGACAGGCTGTATTACAGGTTTTGGCCGAATTACGTGCCAGTAAGGTCATTAAGGAAACATCTCGTGGGAAGTTTTCAATAGCACAAAGCGCACGCACAATTATTGGTAAAATTGAGATAACCAGACGTGGCGCTGGGTACGTGGTTAATGATGAAATGGATGATATATTTATTCATCCATCCAACACCCTGGACGCGTTTAATAGAGACCAAGTTGAAGTTCAATTAAAGAGACGCGGCAGAGACAACAAGCTTGAGGGCAAAGTTGTGCGCGTTATTGAAAGAAACAAAAAGCAATACGTAGGCATATTCCGTGAAAGCAAAGATTTTGGTTTTGTGCAAACAGACGACCCCTTTATGCACGTTGACTTTTACATTGCTAAAAGCAATTTTAATGGCGCGGTGGATGGACACAAGGTTATTATCGAGTTAATTGATTGGAAAGAAGGGGATGATAGTCCTAGTGCTAAGGTGCTTGAAGACATTGGTGAGCCAGGTGACCACAATACCGAAATGCACGCAATTCTGGCCGCATATGATCTACCGTACAAGTTTCCAGATGAAGTGGAGCGGGCTGCCGATAAAATTTCTTTTTCTATTTCAGATGCTGAGCTGAGTAATCGAATAGATTTTAGAGACACATTAACCTTTACAATCGATCCAGAGGACGCTAAGGATTTTGATGATGCCCTATCAATTAAAACCCTCGACAATGGCAACTTTGAGATTGGTGTGCATATCGCTGATGTATCACACTACGTTCAACCAGGAGACTTGATTGACCAAGAAGCATACAGTAGGGCGACTTCTGTATATCTTGTTGATAGGGTAGTTCCTATGCTTCCTGAGGTTTTGTCAAACGGGGTGTGTTCTCTCCGACCAAATGAAGATAAGTTGTGTTATGGTGTTGTTTTTGAAATTACAGATAAAGCCACTGTCAAATCGTATAACATTGTAAAAACAATTATTCATTCTTCCCGCAGATTTACTTACGAAGAAGCACAAGAACGCATTGAAACAGGTAAAGGTGATTTGGCTGAAGAAATAATACAAATGGACGCTTTGGCAAAAATTCTGCGCAGGAACCGAATGGATGGGGGCGCAATGGAAATTGCCAGTGAAGAAGTTAAGTTTAGACTGGATGAAGAAGGAAAACCAACTGAAGTATTCCAAAAAGTTTCTAAAGACGCTAACAAGCTAATAGAAGAGTTCATGCTCCTTGCCAACAAGTATGTTGCCATGCATATTGGAAAACCAACAGGTAAAACACCTCCAAAACCGTTTATTTATCGTGTGCACGAGCCTCCCGCAGCCGATAAACTAGAGCGCTTTGTTGGATTTTTAAAACATATTGGCTTCACAATAGGTAACCTAACACCTGATAATTATACCACCAAGATAAACAGCCTATTAAAAGAAATGGAAGATGATTCAATGCGAAACATTATTTCCACCATGGCGATACGAACAATGTCAAAAGCTGAGTATTCCACCGAAATTCTAGGCCATTACGGTCTTGCATTTAGATACTACAGTCATTTTACATCCCCTATTAGGCGTTATCCTGATTTAATTGCACACCGTTTGCTACATCAATATATAGACAAGGCTGACAAATATTCAATTGACCTTCCTGAAGCGTGTAAACACACAAGTAATATGGAACGTGTAGCAGCAGAGGCCGAGAGAGAATCAATCAAATATAAGCAGGTTGAGTACATGCAAGACAAAGTTGGATTGGTGTTTAGTGGAAAGGTTTCAGGCTTGTCTTCAACGGGAATATTTGTTGAATTACTTGAATCAAGATGTGAAGGAATGATCCGCCTTACTTCTTTGGGTGATGACAACTATCAGTTTGATGAGCGCCATTATGTTGTTGTGGGTAAACGAACGGGTAAAGAGTTTTTCTTAGGAGATCCTGTAGAGGTGTTGGTTAAGCACACAGATATTCTCAAGAAGCAAATTGATTTCGAATTAGTTGACGAAGATTTTTTCTAGATAAGATTAATTCTCTTAACTAACTCGTCTTTGTAAGACCCACCAATTGGAATGGTCTTTTTGTCGTTTTCAAGAATTAGATTTGGTTGCTCTATGGCAGCAATTTTATCCAACCTTACAATATACGATCTGTGTACACGAATAAAGCCATCAGACGGCAACTTCTTTTCAATATCCTTCATGGTTGAATGAATGGTATATCTACTATTCAAAGTGTTTATCACCACATAGTCTTTTAGCGCTTCCACAAAATAAATGTCATCTGTCTTAAGCTTAACCAATCGAGAGTTAGATTTAACGAAAATGAAGTCTTTATTCTCTTTGTTTTCAACTATGTTGTACAACAGATCTCTTTCTTTTTCAACCTCCTTTTCTCTACCGTGCTTATATAGCGCCATTTCAATAGAGGTGTGAAGGTCAATTTCTTTAAACGGTTTTATAATGTATCCGTATGGTTCAGTAATCTTCGCTTTAGATAGGGTAGACTCGTCTGCGTAGGCCGTTAGGAATATTACAGGTATGCCCTTTGATTCTTTTATTTTTGCGGCCGTATCTATTCCTGTCATGTCTCCTTTCAACATGATATCCATTAGAACGATATCTGGGTTTTCTGAGTTTGCAAGCTCCAAAGCTTTCTCTCCTGTAGCTGCTGCTCCAACTACGTTGTAACCTAGTTTTTTAAGACTGTGCTGAATGTCTTTTGAGACAATGCTTTCATCTTCAACCACAAGAACGTTTGTTTTAGCCATTGGATTTCTCGTTTATTCGTGTAAAAGTAATGAAATATTTTGTGCCATCCTCACTATCAAGCTTTAAGTTGCCATCTAGCTGCTCCACTAATGTCAACACCAGCTGAAGTCCTAGGGTGTTAGTGTTTTCGTAATCAAAGTCTTTTGGAAGACCAACGCCGTTGTCTTCGACTTTTATTTGAACCGTGTCTCCATCCGCTGATAGACCTATGAAGAGTTCTCCATCGGTATCATCCGGAAACGCATATTTTAGGGCGTTAGAAACCAGCTCGTTTACTATTAATCCACACGGAATTGCCTGGTCTAAGTTTAAACTAAGCTCTTCAATTTCATATCTTAAGCTGGTTTTGTTTGGCGATATTTGATAAGTGTGAACCAGGTTTTTAGTAAGGTTGGTAATATATTCTGAAAAGTTAATTGAGCTAAAGTTCTTTGTTTGATATAGGCTCTCATGAATAAAGGACATTGACTTTATTCTGTTTTGGCTCTCTCTTAAAATACTCAGAGTATTGGCGTCATTTACATAGGAGGATTGCAGATTTAGTATGCTGGAAATTACTTGTAAATTGTTTTTTACTCGGTGGTGCACTTCTTTAAGTAATACCTCTTTTTCGTTTAGCGATTCTTTTATCTTGCTTTCTGCATATTTTTTATCGGTAATTTCGTGTGCCAAGCAGGCGATTTCATTGATAGCACCGTCTTCTAACACTATCGGACTCAGATAAACTTCTAGCCAAAACTCATTATTTCGGACGTCTTTCATGCTGATTTCAAAATGCTGAGCCGAGCCTTTTAATGCTTTGTTAAAGAAGCCTTTAAAGTAGTTACTATCCTCGTCTGATAGTCTTGTTTTGAATTGCTCTAGCAGGTTTTCTCCTTTACTCGGCTCTACCGCCAATAGCAATTTTGCAGCGTTATAGTAGCTCTTGTTATATGAAATATAGTTCATCTGTTTGTCTACCACCCAGATAAGCATGTTAGTGTTACTTTCAAAAATTGACTTAATTGTTGAGCTCTGTTCGCTCACCACTCTTTCAACGTCTTTTATCTCAGTAATATCACGGCTAATCCCCATTACACCCACAATATTACCTTTATCGTCTCTAACAAGCGAAGAAGAAAGGATAGAGCTAAACACTTTACCATTTTTATCCTTGTTTTCTACTTCTCCAATGAACTTTCCGTGCTTTAATAATTGGGTATTAACAAACTCAAAGTCTTTTTCGTTTGCATACAGTTGTTTTGGATGCATAGACCTAAACTCTTCAAGGGTATATCCAAATCTATCCAGACCTGCCTGATTAACCTCTGTAATCACGTTTTCCATACTTGATCCAAGAATCATGTCTAAGGAGCTATCAAGAAGGTTTTTGGTAAAGCGTTGATTACTTTTTAGTTGTTCTTGGGTTTTTTTGTGCTGAAATATTTCCTGTTCTAAAAGCGTGTTTTGCTCTTCTGCAATTCGTGCTCTTTCTCTTTCTAAAATAAGTTCCTTTTTAGCGGAAATGTCATTCAGTACAACGTGAATTGCCTTTTCTCCATTGAATGTTGTAAGCATAGATCGTGTTTCAACATCAATAGTTTCTCCTGTTTCTCTTTTTAATTTAACTTCAATAAAATCTAGTGTTTCTCCTTGCAAGAGACGCTCCTTTCTTTCTATAGCTTCTTGATGAAACTCATCACTTAAGAAATCATAGATGGTCATTTTTCGTGCTTGGTTTTTATTTTCTTCGTTAATACCTAAAAGATCATAGGCGTGAGTATTGGCGAATAAAATTTTTCCATCTTTATGAATTACAATTCCATATGGAGATCCATCAATAATGTTTTGGTATTCCACCCGTTTTTCATTGATTTCCTCTTCATAGTTTTTTCTTGCGGTTATGTCCGTTATAAATCCCTCTAGCCCAATTGGGTTTCCTTCTATATCAAGAATTACCTCTGCTTGCTCCCATACCCACTTTATCTTTCCTGACTTGTCTTTGATTTTATATTCATAAACGAATCTTCTTTGATTTTTAGATCTATCTATGACGTCTTGATAGCTCAAATCGTATTCGGGTAGTATTAGTGAATTAAAACTTAAGCTATTATTGAAAAGTAATTCTTCTGGTTCATACCCGGTGATTTCTAAACAACCGTCGCTCAAGTACTCCATTGTCCAATCCTCATCAAGTTTGCATCTATATGCCATACCTGGAAGCTTATCTAAAATAGTAGACAAGGCGTGTTCGCTTATTGCGAGTGCCTCAGAAGTTAATTTTAGCTCTGATATGTCTATTAATGTCCCCTCGGTCGTTTTGTCTTCGGAATTATACGTTGCATTTACAATACACCAAAGTTCTTCTCCATCCTTTCTTCTTAAACAAACCTCATAATTGTTGAGCGCCCTATCGCTTTTTAATTTTGCAACAAACTTATCCTGATCAGCTTCATTAAAATAATACGCCCTTACTGGTATGTTTTTTAACTCTTCTATTGAGTCGTAGCCCAATATGGAAACCAATGATTGATTGCACTCTAAAAGACGGTCTTCTGGACTATATATTCTGAAAACACCCGCCATGTTTCTTTCAAACAACCCTCTGTATCTTCTTTCCGAAAGTCTCATTGCCTCCTCGGCTACACGTTTTTGTGTAATATCTCTTATAATTCCAAAAAAGACCAGTTTTTCTCTATCAACTGCATTCGGATATATATTCTCTTCAATCCAATGCGGGTTGTTGGTCTTTTGATTAATTATTCGATATGTTAAGGAGATTGGTTTTTGTTTTTGAATTGCTATATCAAACATTAACTTGACATGGTCTTTATCTTCATCATGAACAAGGTTTATAAAGGTTCCTTTTTGCAAATGCTCTTCATACTCGCTCACACTTATGCCGAACACCTTGCTCATCTGAGGAGATATGTAATTGAATTTTCTTACGCCATCTGTATCCACTGATAAGTTGTATACAATATCATCCAGGTTATTAATAATCATGGATAGCGATTCCTCACTATGTTTTAATGCTTCCTGAGCTGCCTTTAATTCTGTGATATCAATTACTGTCCCTTCAACCGAATGCACGCCCTTATCATCTTCTACAACCCTGCTATTTTCTAGCAGCCAAACATCTTTTCCATTTTTTAGATGGAGTTTGCTTTCGTGATTTATAATTGACTTTTTATCAAGGAGGTTTTCATGGAACTGTCCTTGATCAGAACTGCCATCGTACAAGTCACTTGACACTTTGCCAATAATTTCTTTTTTAGAATTATATCCGAGCATTTGGGCAAAGGCGTCATTACAATCAATAATTACCTTGTCTTTTGCTTTGATTTTATAAACCCCTGCCAAGTTTTTCTCAAAGATTGTGCGGTACCTTTCTTCTGATTCTTTAAGCTGGTTTTCGTAAGTTTTACGCAGCGTAATGTCAGTTAATATGCTGGTTTTTGCAATTAATTCTCTCTCACTATTATGTTTAGGAAAAACATGTTCCTCTATCCATCTTACTTCATTACCATCTCCTCTTCTTATTTGATAATGAAGCATATATGGTTTTCCGTTTTTATCGCCTAAATACTTTTCTTTTAGAAGCACCTCTAAATCATCAATTATTAAATGCTCTATCGAATTGTTCTTAAAGCGTGAAAGAAACTCTTCCTTAGTCAATCCATAGACTTCTTTTGTTTTATTGGATACAAAGTCTATTTCTTCCTTTCTGTTTTTCCCTACGAATGAAGTACTGATTACCAGACTCTCAATTCCGTTTATTAGCGTGTCAAGTTGTTCATGTGTATGCGTCAGGTCTTTCTCTACTTTTATCTTTTCGTCAATATCAGAAATACGTAGGATATAATACTTGTTCTTTTCTAGCTGAAGTGGTCGAACACTCACTTTTGCCCAAAATGGCTGTCCCGAGAGCGTTTCGTGTTTAAGGGTTTTTGTCCACTTTCCATGTAGTGCAATATCTTTTCTGCACTGTGTAAACTCGCTCTCACTCAATTTATTTAAGATAAAGTTGTCTCTTTCCTGGCCAACGAGTTCCTTTTTTTCATCATAACCATACATTAGCAACGCAGTATCATTACAATCCACTACTTTTTTTGAGTAGAAATCAAGTAATAATATCGCATCTGGTGCAGTATTATACACCTGTTTAAGAAGGTGTCCTTTATACCTCTCGTTTATATTTTCGCTTAAGCTAGAAGCATAAACCACATGGTACAAAGCAAAACAAAGTGCGTTTGCTGCTACTACAATAAATTTGTCGTCTGATTCAAAATCCGAATTGATAAATGCAGCTATTATTCCAAGAACTGCAAGTATAGAAATAAAGATATATCCTTGTCTTTTCTTTTCGAATTGTGCGGCAGATAAAAGAAAAACGGCTGCCGCAAATACATAGGTAAGCATTGATGTATCCGGCAGATATAGCATAAACACCAAGCTTATGCTTATCACAATTGAAACAATAGGTAGTGTAGTAGTAGCGCGTTCTCCCATTTACATCATCACAAGTTAGGTTTTATTTTTTTACCATTTATTTTATACTCTACTCCATTTTTGTAGGTAATTTCCATTGTTACCAGTCCTTCAGGTGAATACTTTTTCCAAGTCCCTATCCGCCTTCCAGATTTATATTTTCCTTCCATTTTAATTCTTCCATTTGGATAATAGTATTTATGCTTTCCTTCTTCGTATCCGCTTATATACTCCCCCTCAAATCTCAGCTGATCATCACCATACCATTGTTTCCAAACACCTTCCTTTTGTCCATCCCTATAAGATCCTTTTTCCGAATAATCATTGTATTTATAATACCAATCACCTTCGTGTAAATCATATATGTATTCTCCCTGAGCAATAATTTCGCCCGTGGTATCATATTCAACAGAAGCCCCTTCTCTTTTTCCTTTTCTGTAATATTCCTCTCTTTGTGTTATTCCGTTTGAATAGGTCCATTTCCAAAAACCTGTTGGTTCTCCTTTCTTATATTTTCCTTTTTGCTCTTGTTTTCCGTTGCGGTGATAATAAATCCACTCATCATCTTTTACACCGTTCACGTACTTGCCTTCCGCTTTTAATTCACCCGTTAAATAATAATACTTCCAATCTCCTTCGTAATTTCCTTTAGCATCAATAATCCCCTCAGCAATTACCTTGTCATCCTCATAAAGATAGCCATTTACTATATTTCCTTTTTGGTCGTATTCTCTAAATATTCCTTGCTTTTTTCCGTTCTTTTTTCCGCCAACAAGTCTCTCTGATCCATCCGGATGATACTCTCGATACAAATCAATAAAGAACAATTCTGGAGCATTTTCTTCTATTACCCCATCATCATACTTTTTCATATCTACTAAGCTCCCATTTCTGTCATAGGATTTTGATATTCCATTGGGAATACCGTTTTCATATTCCTGTTCGCTTTTTACAATACCGTCTTTATAGAATTCCTTCCAAACCCCCACTTTTTTATTATTCTCGTCGTAGCGGTTTATTTTTTCTACCCTCGTTGTAAAACCAGAGTCGTACGTGTAGTTTGTTATTACTCTACCGTCTTCTGCAAATTCAACCGATTTGCCATCTTCTTTGCCATCAACAAATTGTATTTCTTGACGCAAAACGCCGCTTGGATAATAAATTCTGGAAATGCTATCTTTTTTGTTGGATTTAAAGTAGGTTTCTTCAATTAGATTTCCTTCAGCATCATAAATTTTTGCTAATCCAGATTTAAGTCCGTTTTTGTAAGTAAAACTATTCTCAATTGTCCCATCAGCCCTGTAAAACTTCCAGTTATCATGCAGTTGTCCTTCTTCCCATTTACCAACAGACTTTAGTTGCCCATTTTTGTAATAAGTTTTCCACTCACCCACAGGCTTTCCTTCCGACATGTTACCTTCGCTAATTAAGTTTCCTTCGTCGTCATAAAATTTGTTGTAGCCATTTGGGTTTGTTTGTGCAATAATAGCAAAACTGAAAAACAAGCAAAGAATACATGTTAGTATCTGTACTATACTTATTCTATATTCTTTTAAAAAGGTATTATACATACTTATTAGTCTGTTGATTTTGTTAATAAGTGATTTTTAAAGATAAGCAATCTATAACTTATCAAGATACATGCCTTACTTTTAAACACATTATTAAACTGTAATGAGTTTATTTTAATTAGTTTGACTACCTTATTAACAATGATAAAGGTTTTATGTTTACTCATAAGTTAAACAGTAAACCAAGAGTATTTATTGTTAACAAACTTGTGATGGTTTCGGATAACTTTGCAATTTTTGAAGATCATTTTTTCTCATTAAAAAAATATGCTTTGCATGTTGGGAAAAATTACAAGAGATTATTAACAAGTAATTAATATAGAACAGGAAAATCTGTTTACAAAGTGGAGTTTTAATTTATTGATTATCAATATATAAAATAGTTATCATTATTAAATAACATACAAATTATGGAACAAATTGCAATAGGGAGTGATCACGCAGGATTCGGATTAAAAGCCAAGGTTATTGAGTATTTGGAACAGAAAGGTTATGCTGTTACGGATTATGGAACGGACTCAGAGGAAAGTACAGATTATCCTGATTATGCACATCCTGTTGCTATTCATGTGGTGGATAATGAGTGCCTAGGCATATTGATATGCGGAAGTGGAAATGGGGTGAACATGGCAGCTAATAAGCATGAAGATGTTAGATCGGCTCTTTGTTGGAATGTTGAATTGGCGGAATTAGCAAGACAACACAATAATGCCAATGTTCTGGCAATTCCTGCAAGATTTGTAGACGATAGTCTTGCCTTAGATATGGTTAAATCATTTTTAGGCACTGAATTTGAAGGAGGACGTCACGAAAGAAGAGTGAATAAGATAAACTGCTAGTACCAATGAAATGGCTTACCATACCTGTGATTTTTTTTGTTTTTACTATAAAAGCACAAGATTCACTTGCCATAAAATATTCAACAGAAATTGATGCTGACGACTTAAAAAGACACTTAAGTGTTATTGCTTCCGATGAATATGCGGGAAGGGAAACCGGTATGATTGGTCAAAAACTCACGGAGAAATATCTAGAGAATGCATTTAAAGAATTAGGCCTAGCACCAGGAAATAATGGTAGCTATTTGCAATATTTTGATGTAGTTAATTATAACCCAGACGCAGATATTACAATAGATGGAAGGAAGTATGACTTTTACGATCAGTTTTATTTCTACCAGAAATTTGAAAATGATATTAATGTAGATCAATTGATGTTTTTGGGATACGGAATTGATGCTCCAAACTATTCAGATTACCAAGATGTAGACGTTAAAGGAAAGTTTTTAATAATTCTTGAAGACGAACCTTTAGATAAAAAAGACCGCTCAATTATTACAGGAACAAATGAAGATTCGGACTGGGCCTACAATTGGCAAAAAAAATATTTAACGGCAGTTGAAAAAGGAGCGATTGGTGTAATTACTATCGTAAAGGATTTTGAAAACAAAGTAGAATTAATAAAGGACTATCAGGGATCACCAAAGATGAGTTTATTAAATGATAGGGAACCTGATGAATACAGCGATTCTGCACCATGTATTTATATATCTGAAAAACTAGGAAGTCAATTATTAGAGAAGGCAGATTTGGATTATGATGACGTGATAAAGCATATAGCAAAAAAGAAAACCACAATTACTGCGGAAATAGACGCATCTATTAAGATAGATTTTCTTCCAGAAGGTGATTTGCTAAAATCGTCGAATGTACTGGGCTATTTGGAGGGTGATTCAAAAAAAGAAGAAATACTCGTTATAACGGCACATTATGACCACCTAGGGAAACAAGGAGATCTAATATACAACGGAGCAGATGATGATGGCTCAGGAACGGTTGGTTTATTAGAAATCGCTCAGGCATTTGTTGCAGCAAAAAAGAATGGACATGGACCAGATAGGTCAATATTATTTATGGCTGTTTCAGGTGAAGAAAAGGGATTGTTAGGTTCTGCTTACTATTCTGAAAACCCCGTTTATGAGCTGGATAAAACGATTGCCAATCTTAACATTGATATGATTGGAAGACACGATGAGTACCATGAAAACTCAAATTATGTTTATGTAATTGGCGCAGATAGGTTAAGTTCTGAACTGCATGAGATAAATGAAAACGCCAACAAAATATACACTGCCTTGGATTTGGATTATACTTATAATGAAGAAGACGATCCTAATCAGTTTTATTACAGATCAGATCATTACAACTTTGCGAGAAAAGGAATTCCTGCGATATTTTATTTCAGCGGTACCCACGAGGATTACCATGAACCAACAGATACGGTTGACAAGATAGAATTTGATAAAATGTCCACTATTCTGAAGCTGATATATTTCACAGCTTGGGACTTAGTTAATCGTGAAACAAGAATTAAGGTAGATCAACCGATTGACTGGAACTAATGTCCACTTGCGTTTTCTAAGCGTCTTGTTTGACTTATCAATAGATAAAATACAAGGGTCAATATACCAACTTGCCTTTCTAAAAAGGACTCAAAAAACAAACTAGCAAACACACACAATGCAATACTTATAAGGAAGGGATCCAAAGTTTTAATATCCATCCATAGTATTATGACTAATCCAACAGCAAGGAACAGCACTCCAAGAAGACCAATCTGAATGCCGGTATTAAGAAATTGATTGTGGGGGTCTAGACTGCGATATGCATAAAAGGTATATCCATTTGCTTTATACACATTATTAAGTTCGTGCTGAGAATCACCGGTGCCAAAACCTTGTTTGTTTTCCATTATCATATTATACGATAGGGTCCATGACACAAGACGAACTGTACTGGACTCAATATTATTTCTGTTTTTTACAACAAATTCGTCAGGATCACTAGACCATTCTTGTGCTAATTTTAAAGAATGAGTCATATCGCCATTCATTGCGGCCATTTGACTTCTTAATCCAAGAAAAAGACCTATTCCAACAGGAAGAATAAGGAGGAGTTTCCAGTTTTTACTTTGATATGATAACAACAAAGGCAAACTAAAAAGAATAATAACAATGCAGATATAACTTCCCAGAGATCTAAGGATGATGATTACCAAAAGAGCGAGCAAGCAATATATAGACTTAACTAAGAACGCACGCTTAATATCAAATTTTATAGTCCAAATTATAAGGCAGGAAACGATAAGAAGCAGGGCCAAATATGAAGGATGAAGCTGCCAACCAAAGTTGTTGGATTGTAGTATTTCTGGGTCTGACCCATAGTAATACGCGGCACGAAAAAAGGAAAACAACATACTTAATCCGCCACCAATTATTAATCCCCATTTGATGCCAAGGACACCTTGCGCTTTTTTATCAGAATAAAGAATCATATGAAGCCCGAAAGCTATAAACGCAAGCTTTGTTTCCAATTTATCCCAAGCTTCTGATATATGCTCACTGTTTATTAATCCAAGAAGATTAAACACATAAAACAGAATCATAAACCCAGGAATGACAAAAAACGACCAGTTCTTTTTTTCCAACTTTAATCGATATGGAAAGTGTGCCAGCAAGAATAGCATGGTAAATACCGCAATCATTTTAGATGCCATAAATACGCTTATTGGCAGAAGAACACCAGCAACAAACACAAATGTCATATTTGACTTAAGCGAGTTTATCATATACGGCTATCATTTTTTCAACGGATTTAGACCAGTCATAATTGTCACAAACAAATTGTCTTGCTTGTTTACCTTTTTCTATTCTTATTTCTTCGTTTTCTAGAGTTTTAAGGTGATTTGCGGCCTCAGAAAACTGATCTAAACTAAACAAGGCACCAGACGCAGGATCACATACTTCAGGCAAACCTCCGATATTTGAGCATAAAACAGGTAATTCTGTTGATTGTGCTTCCAACACCGCTACACCAAAACTTTCTCGTCTTGAAAAAGCACAATACACATCTAATTTTTCATAGGCGGACTTAATATTGTCATGAGGGATGAACCCTTCAAAGCTAACGACATCCTGAATGCTTAGTTCACTGGCCAATTTTTTTAAGTCAGCAAGTTGATTGCCTTTACCAAATATTTTAAGTTGGCTAGAAACGCTTGATATTTCTCGATATTGTGCGTAAACGCGGAGTAAAATATCTATACCATATACTTCTTCTAGCGCTTTCACCGTGCCAATGGTGTAAGTTTTATTCTGCCTAGTGGTACAATTAAATGTATTGGTGTCTATTCCAAAAGGAATGATGAGAACATTTTTAAAGCCCAGTTCATTCAGTGCAAGAGACATGTTTTTTGAGGTAGAGCAAACTATAGCAGCAGATTTTAAAATTCGCTTTAGAAAAAACTTGTGTAGGATACTTTTATTAGGAAACTCTAATACATCACTCCCCCAAACAGAGATAATGGTCTTGTTATGTCCTAACTTTCTAGCTAACATACCATATGACGTGGCATAATGGGCATGAACAAGCTCTGGATCAACATCTTTATAAAACGCCTTAAGAGATTTTATGGCTTTGTAATAAACTAACTTTTTTCGGTCGCTTTTCTGTTTGCTTAAATCGTCATTTGCTTCAAACGATTTAAATCGCACTGGATAGTTTTTTATCCATGGCTCTTTGGGTGCTGTCAAGGAGTATAAACTCACATCAAAATTTCCGCATAATGAAATCACCCACTTTTTGGTGTGGCTAGAATTTACATCTGCTAAGATTAATATACTTTTGTTTGAGCTCAACATAGACAAAAGTAAACTATTTATATACCTAAATGAAATTGATTAAAAATATCAGTTTGTTACAGAAAATAGGCATTGCAGGTGCACTTGTTGGCTTTAGCATTCACTTTTTTTTGATGGAAACTAAGTGGCATGAATATCGACAAACATTTGAGTGTTCATCCAAAGATTACGCTAGCTACAAGGACAGCATGAATAGCTACAAAACCGAGGATATTTACTTTCAAGCAAACTGGGAGTCATTAGGTGATAGCCTTATTGAAGAAGGCGTAAGAAGATTCGAATTGAGAGTGTTTACAAAAACTGATACTTATAACAAATCAGAAGCAGACACATACTTCAATAATTACGAAATTGAAACCCCGAAAACGGTAAGCATTAGCAGCTTTGGTTCAAGTAAACCACTTGGAAAAAGTTTAGGTCTAGCTCTACTTATTTATCTACTTTGCTTAATGCTAGAGCTCTCTGTATTTAGAAAAAAGGAAGACGCTAACAAAGCAGTGTAAATAGAAAGCAATTCGCCATTAGAAAAGCTGAGGTTGCTTAAGCCCGCAAAAGTTAAACACAGGAGAAGTGTTGTGGACATTAGGTTTAAAGGTTTTATCGCTTTTTTAAAAGCATAAACAACAAGTAAAGCAAAAAGAATTATGCCAACAACTCCATATTCCAAATAGGTATACATGTATTGATTATCAACTGAGTACCCAATTAATGAGGGGATGTCGCTTACTTTTCCCTGCCCAATTAGCCAACTCCCTTTGTTAATGTCTATAACAGCATTGATTGCATCTGCCCTTGTTAAAAAACTGGAAGAAGAAAAAATACGGCCATCGATCAGCATAAGTATGTAGTCGAACTTAAAAACAGCAAGAAGCCCGGAAAAAAGAGCAATGCCGAGTACACCAATAATCGCTAGTTTTTTCTGACTAATCGTTGATTTAAATAAGACGTATATTCCGAGTGCCATCAACATTAATAATAGGGCGGTTCTGCTTTGTGTCATAAACAAAATACATCCTGAGATGACAACAAACGACCACTTTAAATCACGCTCACTAAATAGATAATAAACAAGGAATAGTAGAAGAGCTAGGGCGTTGTTGTTAGGATTTAAAAATGATCCATACAAGCGATAATCTAAGATTGAGTAGCTTGATTCCTGAAGATAATTCGCGCTTGGTGCATAAAACTCTAGAATGACACTAACCTCCATTAGTTGTAAAATGTTGATCAGAGCAAGCAAAACAAATACAAGATCAATTAAACCACTATAAAGATGTTTGTTGTGTTCCCAAGCGAAATACCCACACCAAAAAAGGGTTAAAACCTTAAGGTATTGAAAGGACCACAAGGCTTCTGCAAACGAAAGAGGCTGAATAAATGCATTAACACCGACCTGATATACACAATATCCGCCGGCGAGTATCATACTATACATGAATGCGGACTTTTGTATATACTCGCTAATAAGCAAAACAAAAACAAGAGGAAACAAGTAATTGACGTAGGATAAGTGCAGACTTGAAGGTAAAACAACGTCTATTATTAAACAGAGCGCGATATACAAAACAAATATGTATTTCCACTTAGGCATTAAAGCAGTCAAAAATTTTATTAGAGAGTAGCACTAATGCGTGTTTTCTAGAAAAAGGATGCGGATCAAATACTTCAACCTTCATCTCCTTTAGTTTAGCTATTGCGGCTGCAATTTCAGCGGGGTCATTACTTACCCATTGGTGGTAGGGGTAGTTGTCTAACTCTCTTTTGAGAGCGCCGATATTCGGTTTGCCTTGAGTTATCACAAGAATTTTTTTGTTTAGGGCAATGTAATCGTAAATTTTTGTGGTTGACTCGAAAGGAATATTCATAGTAAACACCACGCCTATCTCGGCATTGTTGAGCTCTTTATATAATTCCGCCTGACTCAAGTACCCGAGATATTTATACCCATTTGAATTAAGATAATCATGGTCTATTTCCAGCTTATTTCCGGCATGAAATAGGCTGTAATTATTTTTCGCCAAAACAGAAAAGAAATTAGTAGGAGGCCAATAAAACTTTCCTGCATAAAACAAGCCTTCAACCGAGCTCTTATGTTCTTTAGGAAGCTCATCATCATTAAAGCCATTAGGAATTATCCATCTAGCAATATGCGTGTTTTTAGGAGCAATGTATTCGTGACATTCTTTATTAACTGTAATTACTGCATCAGCATATTTTAAACAATGGTTTTCAAAAGATTGTTTGATGCGTTTTTTTAAACCCTTTTCATTCATTCTAGGGTTATAACTGAAAGGGTCTCTAAAGTCTAAAAAAACTTTGATTCCTTGTTTTTTAAAGTATCTAGCAAGAGAAAAATGAAAAAAGGGACCGCCAGTTATAATTACAAAATCAAAGTTGGAAAGTGAATGAGTTTTTAAGTACTCAAGAACATCCTTACGCCATCGCAAGCCTTCATCTTTAATTATTCCTTGCAAAGGAGATGATGATTTTAATGGAACATAGTGATGCCTAAACTCGGCCGCTCCAGAATGATCAAAGGCAGAAACAACCTCAACTTCAACGCCATGTTCGCAAAAGTGTTTAGCCCAATATGCAGGCCTTAACGCGCCTACCCCGGTGTTTGGAGGAAATGAATATGCGATAATTAGTCCTTTCAACGTTTGAATTCTTGAATTAATTCACCTAGTATTTTCTCTCTATTAAAGGTGCTTTGTACAAAATCTCTACCCCCTTTGTTTTCAAGGCTATTACCCGAATTGAGTTGATTCTTTAATAATTCTATCTTCTCAATAAGGGTGTCTTTGTTTTGAGCACGCAAAGTATAATTTAAAGGCTCGCTGTAAATAACCTGCCTTGCTTTTAGAAGGGATTCAAGTACAAAGCCAGATAGACCATCGTGCTCAACAAGACGCACACACGCATGGTGATTGTCCATAAGCTCAGGCATATTGTCTACCCAGCCAAGAAAACTAACATTGTCTAACACGTCATCCAAGCCTTCGGACCCAACAATAGTAAAATTTACGTCAGGATGTGCTTTAGCGGCAGCCATTAGTTTAGAATATCCATAATATTCTTCTCTCCCAGATGCCATATAACTCAATACTGATAAGGTTTTGTTAGAAGGAAAGACATAAGGGATATCCTTATTAAAGTTGAAAAAATTAAGAATACGTGCTTCTATATTCATGTCTCTCAATTCTTCTTGAATCCAAGAAACCTCACAAAAATGATGTGCCTTATTCAGGTAGTCTAGGTTGGGATTAGCAATTTGTTTTGATTTGGTAACATCAGTGCCCACCCACGTCATCATGAGCTTCTTGTTCTTCTTCAGTGCTAAATCAAAAACACGACTTTTACCTAAGGTTCCATTTATAGAGTAAACAACGTCAACCGCAGGAATTAGAAGACGCGCTTTTATTTTGTCCAGTTTGTTGTAATAGGTGTTGAGCCAGTAGTAAGTATTTTCCTTATCAAAGGAAGACAGGTCTTTTTGCAATCTTTCAGCAAATAGAGGTAGACCAACTATGAGCACTTTTAGTCTTTTGCCCATTGCTCATAATAATTGGTTAGTTCGGGATGTTTTTCAAGCCACTCTTTGTCCTTGTCTCTTGTATCACCGACTACTTTTGCGGGGTTTCCAGCAATTATGGCAAAGTCGGGGAAATCACCTTTAACCATGCTGTAAGCAGACACAATACTGCCCTTACCAATTTTTGTATTTGGTAGGATGGTTGAATGTGGACCAATAAAGGAGTACTTACCAATCTCAACCTTGCCTTTAACGTATGCTTTTAAGTCGCTCTGTGTCCTATATTCTTTTCCGTATAATCGAATTGACTGATGACTACTGTGACTAAGAATAGAGATGTAATTCGTTATCTGACAGCCTTCGGAAATCTTAATTCCATTGGAGGCCTCAATAAAGTTGAATTGTCCAATAAAAACATCATTAGCCAAATCTAAATTAGCTTCACCAACAATACTGGTATGACTACCAATTCTGGTCAGTGGAAGCTGCACTCCATTTACATCAACACCATAAATCATGATTGGACGACTTGACTCTGCTCGGCGTTTTCTTCTTCTTGCACGTATATAATTAAGTAGCTTTTTCACCTATTACAAATATAGGGCTGTTTATAAATGATTGTTGTAAGCAGGATTAAAGAAATAAACATCTACCCATGTACAAACACCAACGCTGTGGACATGAAGACTATTTATAGAACTTTCTTACAAGTCGCTCCCCACTATCACTAGTGAGTTCTATTAGGTATACCCCTGTTGTGCTAATTGTAAACGGAATTAAAGCTGAGTCTACAAATGAATCGGAATATTCCAAGCTACCGTCAATTGAGAAGACCCTAATACTAAATTGCCCTTGAGAAACGATTTCTATCAATTCATCGTGAATGATTATTGTGCTGGTATTAGCATCAAAACTTGTTGTTGAGGTATAGTTTCTTAATCTAGCAAGTCCACCATTGTTAGTGCCGATCCAAATCGAGTTATTCAACTCAAGCACAGATAAAACATAATCATCAGGAATAGATGAATTGGATGTGTTGTAATACTTGAAACCCCCAAACTCATATCGAATAAGGCCTTGATTATAGCTGCCAATTGAAACCGCAGGACCAGCGTCTATACACGTTAAACTATTGCTAGGAATGGTGCTGTTTGAGCTTGAAAATACCGCAAAGCTTCCCGGGGGTGTATGTGTTGCCAGGCCACCAGATGGGGTTGCGCACCACACTTTGTTTTCATACACGTCAAGCCCAAGAACGGTGTTATCAGAAAAGCTACTAGTATAAGAATTGTAGACAGTAATGCTTGTGTCAATTAATAGACTTAAGCCACCATTAAAAGACCCAAATAGTATGGTATCACCAAGAGCTTTAATGCTCGAAATATTGTTTGACCACATATTTGAATTGGATACCGTCCAGTGGCGAAAAACCCCATTAAAATAACGCATTAAGCCATAAGTGCTTCCAAGCATTAACACTGAGTCGTTTTTATAAATGGCCTTGATAAAATCATCTTGTAAGTCGGAGTTTTGGGTATTCCAATTAAGCCAGTTGCTTCCATCGAATATAGCGAGCCCTGCATCTTGTGTACCCACCCAAACACTATCGTATTCATCAATAAAGAGGGAGCGAATATGATTAGACGGAATGTCAGAATTGCTAGTATCAAAGCTCGTCCAGTTGCTGCCGTCAAAGGTGTAAAGCCCGTTGTCCGTGCCCACCCATAAGTTTCCTGCGTTATCACCACTGATACATCTTATAGTATTACTAGCGAGGGGGCTATTACTTGTGTTATATATGTCCCATGTTTCTTGCCCTATAGAAGGCAAAAAGGCCAATAGAAAGAGTGCGCTAATAAGGTATTTCATGTTATTGAATAACTAGCTGCTTAGGGCTAGAATTACCGTTTTTATCAGATACAACGATGGTATATATTCCAGCACTTAGATCATTGGATACCATTGTGTGAGTTTTTCCACTAATTGATTGAGAGTATACTAGTCTGCTTGCACTATCATAGATAAGAAGCTTTCCATTTTGTACGACAGAACCTAATTCAATTTCCACAGCTTGACCATTACTAGGGTTTGGATAAACACTAATCTCTATTCCTTCTTCTTCTTGTATGCCAGTGCAGTCCTCCACGTTTACGTTAAAGGAAACAAGGTCTCCAGCACATTCGCTCAGACCTGCTTCTATTACCCAATCATAAAAATAGTAGTAAAAGCCAGGACCAGCAGTTGATCCAAAAATCGAAATAGTATCTGTTATCTCGTATGGATAGTTAATGCCTGTATTGCTTCTGAAGAGGTTGGGACTGTTTACTGCGGTGAACTGATAGTCTGTTCCAACAGGAATGTCATAATTTAACTCTACAACAGATTCTCCATCAGGCAAATTATAACTACCACCATAAACTAAATTACCACCTTGATCAAGGAGCTGAAAGTCACGTGCTCCAGCACCGTTTGCATATACCTTAACAGACTTTAATCGAATTGGTGTCATAACGTCAAACAACATGTATTGAGACCCAGAGAAATAAGCACCACCAGCACTTACTGTATCAGGAATTCCGGTAGACACGGTTACACCAGCGGTAACTTCCAGCGGTTCTGCGTAAAATGTTGTGGCCGAACTTAAGGATGCAGAAGTAAATGTCTGACCATTTCCAACCAAGAACCCATTTTCATTGTACCAGTTAACATCACTATCTGTGGCTGTTAGTGTTACGCTGGTTCCTTCACACACTAATGTGTCGCCACTAACGCTAATTGTGTCGGGAGCAGGAAGTACGTCTATGGTAATGGGAGCACTCGTGGCAGCACCGCAATGATTTTCAAGACTTACATCATAAGTGCCCGCCTGTGATACTTGAATTGACTGTGTGGTATCTCCCGTGCTCCACATGTAGTTTAATCCGGCAGGAGCAGTGAGGGTTACGAGCTGACCATCACAAATTTCTGTTCCCATATTAGAACTTATGGTAAAGTTGGGGTTGCCTGGAGCGTCTTGAAGCGTCAGTGTAAATGGGATGGCTGTATAGTTATTTGTTTCGTCTTCCTCAATAAAGTGATTTAATGGATCTATTTCGGCTACTATCCAATAGTTTCCGTTGCACGTGCCTGGCGGAATCGTAATCCACATTCCGTCTAGGTTTTCGTTATAAATATCGGTGTAACCAACTGAAATTCCCTGTTCAATTGGCGAACAATTGTAGTTTCCGCCTCCCAAGCCCCAGTTCGGAAAGTCTCCGTTTAAAAGTGTATTTCCATTGCTGTACAGCGTATTATCGTCCTTGCAATGGTTGTTGTAACCAGAGCAAGTTCCATAATCCATTAAGCAAAACCCAAGCTTGGCGCCTTCTCCAACAATAGGCCAGTTCAGCGGATTGGGTTCGTTAGGATCCTCTAATCTTAGAGTAAAGACACCCCAGTCATCAACATGATTGTGACCATGTGTTGGGTGATAAGTCATTGCGCCTGCCCAATGATCTGTGTAGGTCATGGTGCCATCGCTATTTTTATGATAAATCCTTTGTGTGATTAATTGTCTCGGTGCTGATCCGTCTGGGCACACACCGGGATCACCGAACAAGGTGTCTCCATCACACACAAAGTATTCTGAGCCCAATACAGTTAATGGTCCATGTCCAATGTTGGGAGTAGACCCCGTGAGTTTTAGTTTTCCATCATCAGCCCCATTCCCAGATTGTGAGAATTCTGTTGGCCCACCTAAATATATATCCATAGCATACCACGAGACTGTAATGTCTGGCAGTAAATCGCAGTCATTAGAACCATCTTTGCAAACGCAAGAAGTTCCGTCTGAAGTAGTACATTGAGCAATACTTACATGTGATTTAAACAGTAAAAATGTAAGGCCCAAAGGAATTAGTATCTTCATAGCGATGATTTTGGAAGTGAAAAGTTACTAAATTTTGTAATACCACGTGTCATGGCTGATTATAAGCACCACTACGTTAAAGGACATTTTATTTTTGGACAGGGCTTTGAGTTCAAGAAGGACCCTATTGGGTTCTTTGAAAACATGGCCAAAGAAAACAAGGGAATTCAGTCATTTCGATTTGGCTATTTACCAATGATTAACATTACGGCGCCCGATCTTGTTAAACACGTCCTTCAGACCAACAACAAAAATTATCACAAAGGTATTGAGTATAGACAACTGATGCCATTATTAGGCCTTGGTTTGCTTACAAATGAAGGCGAGAGCTGGTTATCACAAAGAAGATTAGCGCAGCCCGCTTTTCACAAAAAGAAAATAGCAGGTTTTCAAAAAGTAATGGAGGACACCATAGATGAGTGGATTTCGAAATTAATGGACCAACAAAGAACAGATATTCATGACTTTATGATGCGCTTAACGATGGACATTGTGAGCAAAACACTTTTTTCAACCAACGTTAAAGGAAAAGAGGATATTGTGGAAGATGCCTTAGCGGATGCGATGGAAATGAGTTATGGACGAATTAAGCGATTAGCAAATTGGCCATTGTGGGTGCCAAGTCCAGACAATAAAAAGTTCAGAAAGGCGATATACGACCTCAACAGTGTTGTAAATGGTATTATTGATGAAAGACGAGCATCTGGAGCACGTAACGACGATTTACTGGATATGTTGATGTACGCAGAAGACGAGGAGACCGGAGCCATGATGAACAACACTCAGCTGAGGGATGAGGTAATGACACTCTTTTTAGCTGGTCATGAAACTACAGCGAACGCCCTTACTTGGTGGGTATATTTAATGAGCAAACACCCAGAGATAAGAACCAAGCTACAAGAAGAGTTAAAGAATGATGCATGGAGCTATGCTAACCCATATTTGAAGGCTTGTTTAGAAGAAACCATGCGCTTATATCCTCCTGTTTGGATTGTAGGTAGGCGAGCAATTGGAGATGATCAAATTGGTCCTACCAAGGTGAAAAGAGGGGACAACATTCTTATATGTACTAAGCAAATTCATATTAGCGACGAGTATTGGGATGAGCCATTGCTATTTAATCCAGATAGATTTTTGGGAGACAAAAGTTATGATAAGTTTCAATATTTCCCTTTTGGTGGTGGCCCAAGGTTCTGCATAGGAAATAATTTTGCTATGCTGGAAATGCAGATTACAGCGGTTAAAATTCTGCAAAACACCTCAATTGATATAGAAGAGTATATAGATGTCGACCCACTAATTACACTAAGACCTAAAGGCAGAGTTATGGCTAAACTTACTCGTTTATAAGCTGGTCTAGTAATGAAGTAAACTCTGATACAGTTTGATTATATCTTTCACCCGTACCAGGACCATAAAAACCAGTGTGAATTTTTCTAATAGATCCTTTTTTGTCAATGAAGATTAATGTTGGGTAAGACATGATGTGATTAAGCATGGGCAGTTTTTTTGCGGCTTCTGACTTGCTTGCCTTGCCAGCATACAGTAAGGTATATTTCACATCAAGAGACGCCTGCATACGGCGAATGTTTCTAACCGCATCATTAAAATCGTTTGGCACTTCAAAGCACAAGCCAATAACTTCTAGCTGATTGTTTGGATATTTTTCTATAAAATTATTTAGAAGCCTAGTTTCATCCATACAGTTTGGACACCAAGAGCCTATAACTTGAATCAGCACAACTTTTCCCTCTTGTGCTTGACTTGGATATGATAAGATTGTGCTGTCTAAATCGGGGAACTGAAATGATATGCCTTCATAGCCTTCCTTCAAGTAGGTAAGCTCATATGGGTCTGCTAGCTTAACGTCATCGTTTTGTAAGGCCTTCCAAGGTTCTTTCCAGTGAGTACCCGAACAAAACACCCCGGAAATTTTGTTTTTATCGTCAATGGTCCCCGTAAACAAAAACGCATGTGACCCATCAAAACAACTTAGCATTATTTCGTTACCAGATCGGTTTCCTGATAAGTATCGATAGTCTCCCGTTTCTGTCATAAAGGTTCCGCTCAAACGACCCTCGGAGTCTTCTTTAAACACACCAATTGCATCATAGCTATCATCGGTATTGGGAGAGAAAGTAACTTGCCACTTCTGCCCCGTGAATGTAATGGAGGACTCCTTATTACCCTCAAAAGAAAATCTTGGCTGATCTGATCTGTCTGCTGTGAACAAAATTTTGTAATTGGCTCCTTTAGCATGATTATACCATGCACCCGTCATTGTTTTGTCTGCAACCAGTTTAGCTTTTATCTCAGAATCGAATACAGGTAATGAAATAAAGATCGAATCTCCCTTTCTAGTAATATCTTGTAAGAAGATATTTTCGTCTCCATTAATGATTTTCGCACTGCTTTCAGATTCAAAACTAAGCTCGAAAGGTAAATATTGACCATTTCCCAGGTCCATGTTTACCACCCACCTTCCTAAAAGAGATGGTGTGTCTATATTTGCTGCGCTTTGGCCCTTCTGTTGGCTTGTACAAGCGGAAATGAGGAAAGCAACAATTAAATATAAGTACGTATTTTTCATGTAAAGTATATGGGCAAATGTAAGAAAATAGGGGGTTGTATTCTAAATGCTTGGGATTAACTTGAAAGAAAATTTATCTTGGTGCAACTTTTTAAACAAAGTTTGAGTCTTATCAACGAACCAGTGCAAATATGACAGATGAGCAACTTATTGAAGGATGCGTTAAGGGTGATAGGGTTGCGCAAAAAAAGCTGTATGAAAAGTACGCTGGTAAAATGATGGGTGTGTGTTTACGCTATGCAGATAGTCACGATGATGCCACAGATATTTTACAAGATGGGTTCATAAAGGTCTTTGATAAGTTAAGCTCATACGAACAAAAGGGTTCGTTTGAGGGTTGGATTAGAAGGATTGTGGTTAACACAGCGCTTGATCATTTACGAAAAAACAAGCATATGCGTTTTTCTGTAGACATTGATGAAGCAGAATACCTAGCACCTAGCGATAATGATGACGCTTTTAGCAGGTTAGCTACGGAGGATCTTCTCAATATTTTGCAAAAAATTCCATCGGGTTATAGAGCCGTTTTTAACATGTATGTTATTGAAGGTTACAGCCACAAGGAAATTGCAGATGAGTTAGATATTTCAGTTAACACATCAAAATCCCAGTTTTCAAGAGCAAAAGCTTTTCTTAGAAATATAGTAGAACAATACGATTTGAGATAAATTGAGTAAAAAAGATCACATAGAAGAAGCCTTTAAAGAAGGATTTAAAAACTTTGAGGCACCTGTGGACCCTTCGGTTTGGGCAGGCGTTCAGTCTGGTTTAATGAGTGGTGCAGGAGCGTCTGCTGCTGGCGGTATGTCTATTGCAAAAATGATTGTAATTGGTGTTTCAGCTGTGGCAGCTGTAAGCGTTGGAGTTGCTCTTTATATTTCAAGTTCAGATGACAGCACTACCAATAAAGAGAATGAGCAACAACAGCAAATTGTTGAAGAGACTCCAGAAAAATTAACAGAGACGGTTAAAGAGACCGTTGAATTAAATGACTATAATCCAGAACAGGAAGAGTCTGGTAAGGAGAATATTGAACCATCAACTCAAAATACGCAGGAGAATCCAGTTAAAAATAACGCTGGTGAGCATAATGAGACCCCAGAGCGCAATGAAGAAAGCTCTGGTGCAAATTCGCCATCTTCGAATCAAAACCCTGGGGAGTCATCAGAATCATCTAATAATAGAACTGGTGACAATAACATGGCCTCAGCAAATAACTCTAATAGCAGCAGCCCGGACAAACAGG
Source organism: Flavobacteriales bacterium (assembly GCA_964230215.1). Classification (GTDB taxonomy): domain Bacteria; phylum Bacteroidota; class Bacteroidia; order Flavobacteriales_D; family JAUILH01; genus JAUILH01. The sequence continues at coordinate 633,033 of CAXRGQ010000007.1, read as the reverse complement.
ATGATAGTAAGAAAGAAGAGAAGGAAGAGCTTTCATTAATTGCGTCAGTTGATAAACAAGAAGGGTATGCTCCTTTGACAGTTAATTTTGATGCGAAATCTAATGGTGATGTGACGTGGATGCTTAGAGATGAACAAGGAAACACGACTTCATTTTCGGGCCCATTACATGAGGTGGAGCTTGAAAAGCCGGGTTCATACTTTATAAGCTGTACAAGCAATTTAGGTGACGCCAAAGACTATCAAGAGTTTGCAGTAAACGTTAAATCGAATTTTACCTGTAGTATAGATGAGTCTTTATTAGATTTTGATGGTGGAATTGTCTTAACACCTAGCGGGTTTGACAAAAAAGAGCTTAAGTTCAACTGCTCGAATATCCAAGAAGTTGAGGTATTCTCCATGGTTGTAATGGATGGAAGAACACAAGAAAAGGTTTTCGAGACACACCGACTTGAAGACATGAACTGGAGCGGAAAGGATGCGTCTGGAGCCACACTTAAAAAGGGCACATACTTTGTAGTAATATTCATTGGAACAAAAGAAGGGGAAACGATAGACCCAATTAAAAAGAGGTTAATCATTCGTTAAACCCTGAAGCCTACAACCAGTACATCATCAATTTGGTTTAAGTCGCCCTTCCATTCTTCGTAATGTTTGTTGAGGATATCATGTTGTTCTTGCATAGGAAGACCAGATACTTCAATTAGAAGAGACCTAAACTGTTTTCTAGTGAACTTTTTACCAAGACCTATGCTTTCTTGACTGGCTTCTTTTGGGCCGCCAAACTGATCTGTAAAACCATCGCTAAACATATATACACAATCTCCCTTTTGGAGCTGAATATCATGAACATCAAACGTCTTTTGCCCTGTATAGCTTCCTCCAATTGATTCTTTTGTAGCGTTATAAATTATTATCTCGCCATTTCTTATAATGTATAACGGATTAAACGCGCCTGAAAACTGTGCGTTTAAAGACTCCATTTCAATCGCCATCAAGGCAATGTCCATTCCATCTTTAGTTGTGTTGTTTGATCCTTTAACATCTTGATGTAAGGAGCGCACGATAAGCTTATCTAGCTCTGCTAAGGCTTTACCAGGAGAGTCAACATAGCTGTTGTTTACAATTTGATGTAAAAACTCATTACCAATCATACTCATAAATGCACCAGGAACGCCATGTCCAGTGCAATCAGCCGCCGCTAAAATAAATACTCCACGAATGTTAGAAAACCAATAAAAATCTCCCGATACAATATCCTTTGGTTTATACAGTATGAAGTTGTCTTCAAAATGTTTATCAAGTATTTCTGGTGATGGTAAGACCGCTCGCTGAATCTGTTTGGCGTAAACTATACTGTCAGTTAGGTCTTTATTGTATTTAGTAATTCGGTCTGATAATAGACGTCTTTGTGTTATGTCGGTAGACACAATTACTATGTTTCGTAAGATACCGTCTCTATATACTGGTGTCAGTGAACTAGTTGTCCATCTTGTCTCTCCTGTTTTGGTTGTTTGACGTGTCTCCTGAATAGATGGAGTGGAATCTGTATGAAAACCTTGTATAAGTGCCTCAACATCAAACTCGGTGGTTAAGTCATGAAGTCGGGGTTTGTCTTTCATTAGTTCTTTGAACTCGTTTTCGTTATACCCTAGACTATTATGGTAACTGTGATTATAATACTGTATATAACCAAGCTCGTCACAAATAATAACGGCTTCATTCATCCTTCTGGCAACCATGGATAGCTGTTCTAGCTCCCTATTTTTTGCCTTGAGCTCTTCTTCAAAACGTTTTCTGTCGGTGATATCGGTGTAGACACCAATAATATTCGCCAATTCACCCTGTTTATTATAGATCGGGGTTAATGTACCGCTTGTCCAACGCTTTTCACCCAGCTTGTTTAGATGGTAACTGTCATACCTATGGGGCTTTTTATTGGAGTGAAAGCCCTGAATTACAGCGTGAATGTTTTCGTAGGAGCTTAGTTGTTTTAAGTTGTGTATTTCTGACAGTTTTGAGCGCTGAAACTCCTCTAGCGACTTATAGCCAGCCATTTGATGAAAACTATGGTTATACCACTCAATCTCTCCATTTCCATCACATATTAACACAGCGTCATAGATTTCTCTTGCAACAAGGCTTAGTCGCTCTAAGTTTCTGTTAATGCCCCTAAGCTCGTCTGTTCGTTGCCGAACTAATTCTTCTAGGCGGCGTTTTGATCTTGATAGCCTGCGAGTTCTTATCATCATAAATAGATAGATAAGTATTGCGGCCAGAACAGTACACACTATCAGAAACCAGGTTTTAGTATAAAAAGGTCCCTCAATTTCGAAGGAGTAGCTCGCAACATTGCTCCAGTTACCATTCTGGTCAACCGACTTTACCATAAAGGTATATTGGCCGGGCGGAAGAGAGGTGTATGAAACAGTTACATCCGAGCTTAGCGGGCTCCAGTCCGGGTCATAGCCATCAAGCTTAAATGAGTAGCGCACTTTATCGGGGTTAATGTAATCTAAGGCTTTAAAGTCGATGGTGATGTTGTTGTGCGTATAAGAAAAAACAGGGTTTGATGGTAAAAGTCCTCCTTTGTCGAAATCGGGGTATTCCTCCTTCCAATCAATGGCGCCATGGTCAATTTTAAGACCAGAAATACTCAAGACTGGCGGGTGGTTGTCTGGAATAAACTTGTTGGCATCAAAGTAGAACAAACCTTTTACGGTGCCTATCCAGTATGTGCTATTTGCAGATTTTGCAAAGGCCTTGTCATTGGTTTCAATACCCATAAAACCATCATCTTGGTTAAATGAATATATGTCGAGAATATTTCCAACGCTGTCAATTGTAATACGGTCTAAACCAGATGAGTGCCCGTACCATAAAAAACTATCAGCAAACTCAATAAAATAAGAAGTACTGTGATTTAAACCATTTGCGGTAGTATAGTTTTTCCAAGAACCATTGCTACGCTTGAGTAAAATACCTCCTTGGTGAGCTATATATGTGTTGCTATTCTTGTCTTCACATATTCCGATAAAGCCCTTTGTTTCGTTTGGCGTGTCAAGAGTGATTCTTCCCTTGCTCGTGAATTGATAGACCTTTTCAGACGACAAGACAAAAAGATCTCCTTTACTGGAGACCCAAAGCTCGTTAACCCCCTCTTGATCATTAGAGTGCTCACTATCTAAGCTAATTAAACCTTTTTTTAAACTATAAACTCCTAATTCGGAAGCAATTAATAGTCTCCCATGAAAACGAACAATTCGATACACAGGAGAAGAAAACCCTTTAACCGTGTGCAGCTCTTTATTTACTATGTAATTAAGACCTAAGTCGGTACCTACATACAATGTATCGTTTTGACGAAAAATACAGTGCACCATATTGTCCAGTAAGACACTATTTGATACGTCAAAGTGTAATTTTGGACTCATGGAGGAGTCAGGCAACATCAAGTCGAGACCCCTATCCGTTCCAACCCAAACACTACCGTCCTTTTCTTCGTGAATAACGAGTACTTGATTACTAGAAAGCCCTGTAGTTCTGTCATACGACTTAAATGCTGCGCCTTTATATAGCAGAACACCGGTTCCATCTGTTCCGAACCAGCAATTTGCGTTGTGGTCAACATAGACATTAAAGAAGTAATTTGTCTCTAGGCCGTTATCGTGTGTGATATAAGACTTGGTATTGTCGCGAGTATCGTACTGAATGATGCCTTTGCTCTCGGTTACAAACCACATTATGCCCGAGCTATCCTGTGCGATTCCTGAATATGCAAGAGATTGATCGTCTTCACTTAAGTAGGGGACCTGTATGAACCTTTCCTCATCTTTGTACCACACCCCAGCATCAGTTGCTAACATCAATGTGCTATCACTGCTAGAATAAATTTTGTAGATAACACTGGCATCTAAACCATAAAACCGGGTAACATTTTCAGCAACATAGTTAGAAATTTTGGCAATTCCGTATCCAAATGATCCCACCCAAATTGTTCCCTCTTTGTCTTCACCTATTGAATTGATAGCACTAAACTCTAGCCCATCGTTTATACCAAAATGGCGAAAAGTTTTCCCGTTGTAAACATACAAGCCTTGATCGCTGGTGCCTATCCAAATTAATCCCTTGGAATCTTCATATACTGACCATACTGAGGATGTTTTTAGGTCTTTAAATGACCCAAGTCTTTCTATAGAATTTAGGCTATTAATATGATATAAGCCATTGTCGCTGGCCACCCAAACCGTGCCATCCTTTGCTCTAAATAATTGCCAAATGGCCGCACCGTTTATTACTTCAGTAAATAGTGGATGAAATTCCTTGCCATCAAAAACGTTTAGGCCCCCACTTTGAGTGGCCACAAGCAACTCGCCTGTCTTAAATTGAGAAATACTCGTGACCTGAGATTGGCTGAGGCCCATGTCTATTGAGTACTGAGCAAAATGATGTTTTTGGGCACTTGATTGAAAGAAGAAGACACACACAATAGCGCACAGTATATGTCTCATAGCAATCATAATTGCAATATACCTAATTATTCGTAAAGAGCTTCAGTTGGTTGGTTGGCTAGCTCAATCATATCTTGATCTGACGCGTCATTTCCATAGGCATAAATGTGTTGATAGGAATCAAGCGGAAACCTAGAAATAATCCGTTTAGCTTTTTCTGGACCTTTGCAGTTTTTGCCAGTAAGTTTACCCGTCATTTTATTGTCGAGATAGGCCTCTTTTGAAGCGATTAAATCGAATCCCTTATCTTGACACCAATCGTTTAACCAAAGCTCACAGCTTGCGCTAACTATGACAATTTGTGTTTTGTTATTGATGAGTTCTTTTAGTTTAAGTTCAGCTTTGGGATAGAGTTTTTTGTCCAATGTGAGGGAGAATTGTTTTGCCAACCCTTGAAGCTCTTTTTTGTCCATTCCGCCCAGAGATAGGCGCAAAAGCTTTTCTTTAGCTACTTGTGATGGTATAATAGAAAGCTTTTTTAATAGAATTTGTGGAGATGTTAAAAAGAGATTCCATTTAAGTTTTTTATCACCCTTACAAAAGCGAATGAAGTCTAGCATGCTGTCGCCATCATAAAGGGTGCCATCAAAATCTATAAAGGCGATACTACTCATATAGACGACTTCTTAAACATGAATTCTGGCAAATGCTTAATAATCCACATTACTGGTCGCCAAACTGATTTTACATAGACAACACTGCGCTTATTTCGGTAGGCTTTGTAGCATGTTTTAGCAACTTCTTCCGCTTGAGCAGTAAGCGGTCCAGGAGTTTCTATACCATCAATCATTTTTGTCCGAACAAACCCTGGTTTTATTGTGGCTACATGGACGCCCGTTTTTATTAAATCATTTCTTAAACCTGATAAATAGGCGGAGAAACCAGCCTTAGGCGCTCCATATAAATAGTTGCTTCCACGCCCTCTATCACCAGCCACAGATGAAATGCCAAGTATACTCCCCTCCCCTCTGTTTTTAAAGTCGTTTGCAATGATGTTAAGAATACTCACAGCTCCCGTGTAGTTGGTTTGAATACTTTTTAGGGCTTCACTCCATTCTGTTTTGGCTTGATCATTATCCGGTAGATAACCGAAAGCACATATTACGACATCAGGCTTAGTTTCTAGGTTTTGATAGAAGTCTTTATGTGAGTCAAAGTCGCATGCGTCAAAAGATTTAATAGTTACGTTTTTCTGATCGAATGATTCTGCGAACTCGGCTAAAGATTCGGTATTTCTGCTGGCCAAGGTTGCACTAAACCCATTACTAATAAACTGTTTGGCGCAGGCTTTAGCAATATCTGAGTTAGCCCCAAGAATTAATACGTTTTTCATGGTTATTCTTTTAACTGTGTTTTCATCGGGAGTATTGTCTGGTGTCATCTTCAATCGTTTTGCTTGATGTGAAGAGAAACGCATATTTGGGTTGTAATCGGCAACTAATGAAGTGAATTTTTCATAGTTTGGATAGGCTTCAACCATCATTTTTAGCTCTTGTCTCGAATCTTTTGCCAGATAGGTGCGCCCTTTATATTCCAAAACTAACGTGTCCAACTCATCTAACAAACTAAGCGCCTTTCTGGTAAGCTTGATATCGAGGGCAAGGTTTAATCCTTCTTTAGGGAATGCGATATAATTATTCTCTCTTTCAGGCCCAAACATTTTCAGCACAGCAAGCGCACTAGCAAGACCACTGTCCGCTATTTTTTTTAGAATTACGCGCATCCCTTCTTTGCTGTTATCTACTGGAAGAACAAATTGATATTGTATAAAACCCTTCTTTCCATAAACCCGATTCCAGTTAGCAAGTGCGTCAAGCGGATAGAAGAAAGGGTTATAGTGACTAATTTTTTCAAGCTCTCTTTTTGTTTGCCTGTGGTATCGCAATGTGTTAAAAAGCTTAACTGTAAAGCGATTCATAACAAACGATGGAAGATAAAACGGTACGTTTTTCTGTTTGTTAGGATGGACAAGAAGAGCGTTTTTCTTCTGTTTTTCTGTCAGCGTAGACAAGGGCGCATGGTCTCCAACAGTAAGTAAAGAACGGCCCATTTTAGATCCTTTAGTAACACAATCAATCCATGCTACAGAATATTTGGCGTCTTTGTTTTTTATAATCTCGTCAACGGTGTCTTCTAGTGATTTTGTTTTAATGCTTCTTAATCTAATATAACTGCTTTCTATCTGGATACACTGAAGCTCTATGGTGGTAATTAGTCCCGTTAAGCCCATGCCACCCATAGTGGCCCAAAACAATTCCTCGTTTTCTTTTCTAGAGCATTTGTGCGCCTTTCCGTCCTCTGTTATTAATTCAAACGCCCGAACAAAGCTTGAGATGTTTCCGTCAACATGATGGTTTTTACCGTGCACATCTGCTGCCAAGGCGCCCCCGAGAGAGACAAATTTTGTTCCGGGGGTAACAGGCAAAAAGTAGCCTAAGGGAACGATATATTCTAGAATTTCGGAAAGCAGAACACCACTGCCACATTCTATTACTCCGTTTTCAAAGCTGACTATATCAGAGAACCCCCTCGGCTTAATGCAGAGTATATCGCTGGCAGAGTCACCATAACTTCTCCCATTTCCTCTTATGCATATTTGTTCAGTTAGAATGTTGGACAGCTCCTGGGTTGAGCTAATTGTTTTCTCATAACCCTTGATTTTTGGAAACATTCCCCACCCTACTATGTCTTTTTTATCAGCCATAAATAAGAATACCAAAGGTGATTATCCAAGCGATAATTATTAACTGAAGTACCAGATCCTTATATAATATTTGTGTTGGCTTACCACTTAGATTTTTCGCAAAGATTAAATAGTAATAGCGAACTAAGCCCCCTAAAACAAATATGGCGGTGATATAAAGGTGCTCACTAATTCTGCCGGTTGCAGTGGGCGAAATGGTGTATAAGAAGTAAAATACCAGAGTGGCAAATGAGCTAAAAATTATACCAATGTTTATCATGGTCATGCTATACATACTAATCGACTTTCTAGTGATTTTTCCCGAGTCTTTAAATAGGATAAAATCGTGTCTGCGCTTAGCGAAGGCCAAAAACAGAGCAAGGAAGAAGGTTACGATTATAATCCAGAATGACAGAGGAACCTCCGCGATTACACCTCCACAGAGTATGCGCAGAATAAATCCAACTGCAATTACCATTACATCTAGAATAGGGAAGTTTTTTAAGCCCGCCGAGTAGGCCACGTTTATACCAAAGTAGGCCATAATATACATGGCAAGTTTCGGAACAATTAAGCCAGATATCAGCAGTGAGAGTGTTAGGAGGGCAAGGATCATAATGCCTACCCTTTCAGTTCCTATTCTGCCAGAAGCTATAGGCCGATTTTTCTTCTCTGGATGCAGCCTGTCAAGAGGAGCGTCAAACCAGTCATTCATAATATATACAGCGCTTGCCGCAATTGAATAAGCGACAAACCCTCCAATCAACTTAAGAATAAGTGCTGCCTCCCAATCCACGGAAGCAAAGAAGGCAGGGAAGAATATAAATCCATTTTTAATCCACTGCTTAGGGCGTATGAGCTGTATAAAGTCCTTCACTATTTAATTTCAACCGTGTAAAAGTATGAATTTCGGATGGGGTAATAGGTATACGTGCTTATTCCGACAGCAAGTTTGTATTTTCCAGGAGTTTCGGGCGTTTTTAGTCTCACCTTCATGGATGTATTTATGTCTTCCTTTGTTAAAACTGTAAACGAAAACTGTACGGTCATATTGCCATCTTCATCAATCCAGTTAAAGGCAATAAAGGGTTCGTTTCCATTGCGGCGTTTACTTAAATCAGGAACAAAGTCAAGGATATTGTCCACTTGAACGTCCAATATTTCTTCGCTATTTGCTGGATATTCCGTCTTTAGCTCTGGGGTGATCCATATCCCTTGATACGACCTATAATCTTCAATTAGGCCTATTGGGATGGACTCTCCCTCAACCGATATCGTATCGATATGCATCTCCTTAAACCCATTTACAACAATAATGTCTTTGCCGTCAAACCGAGATGAGTTATAAAAGTCATATTGATTACCAGGGCTTAAACAGGTGTTGATGGAATGACTATCGTCACCACTGTAAAAACTATAAATAGAGGGCATTTGATAGCTATTCATAAACAAGACGGGCCTATCCCCTGCTTTTTGCTTAATGGCAGCAGCCCAGTTCTCGTAGTATTTATATCGAAAGTTGAGATTAACGGGAGGCTTGACGAGCTTACTTCCCATTTCAACACGGATGATCGAGAACAGAGCCAGAGCAGTAAATCCAAGACCTTTTATTGCCCCGGGCTTAATTTTTTCAATCTGCGGATAAGCTAGAATAATAAGCGGAATATATGCCATTGCAATCCAATTGGCCTCTACTCTATTTCTAAAGCTAAGAAGCAAAAGAAAACCAAAAACACCGAGGACTAAACGTCTTAGAACCAGATTAAAAGCTTGTTGAGGTTTTTTTATTAAGCCGGGAAGAAGAAATACTCCTAATGGCATAAGCATTATAAGTTGAGCACCAATAAACTCAAGCACCCAAGTAAATTCCCATGCTGCATTTTCTCTGTTGAATAAATGAAACCTGATAGCTGCCCAATCGTGGTCTACCTGCCACAAGATGTGAGGAATGTACCCAGCCACGCAAATGCTTGGTATTAAATAGAACCACTTGTTTTTCAGAATTTGCATATCGCTTAGCAGCAGAACTATTAGAAATAGCCCACCATGATATTTGCTGTAGATAATGGCCAGCGCAATAAACCCAAGTATAAAGCTACGTGTCAAATTAAGTTCATCCCGATACTTTTTGTAGCACCAAAGAAAGAGAACGCAAAAGAATATTAATGGAGAATCTGGGACAGCCAACAAGCTATGTGCATGCATTAAAAACAGACTTCCTATGAGCATCCAGAACACCCAAGGTTTATTTGGCTTACACAAATCATAAAGAAGTCTAATTGTGGCCAGATTTGCAAGTATGGTAAGAAGACGAACGCCTAATTCGTTTTCAAAAACTGAATAGCCCATTTTAATAAACAGGGCAATCATTGGTGGCTGATGAAAATGTCCCCAGTCTATATTCTGACTGTATACCCAATAGTAGGCCTCATCAGGGTGCAGCTCTGTAAAGTATGCTTGAATAACGCAAATTACCCCCCATAAGATGAGTAAAACATTCTCTGTTTTTCTGTACCAAGCTATGTTTCGTAAGGTGTCTATAGGGTGAATTTAAAAAAAGCCACCAGATTTTCCTCTGATGGCTTTCACTTTGTTGAGGTCTCTAGCGGATTCGAACCGCTGTACACGGTTTTGCAGACCGTTGCCTAGCCGCTCGGCCAAGAGACCATTGGTGGGGTGCAAATTTAAAAGAAAAATTGATATAATCGTTAATTTATAAGCTTTCTTCCCACTTTACAGCCACATGATTTACGTCTCCGTTTATAGGCGGATTGTATTTTCTGAGGGTGATGCGAAGACCTGTGATCTCACTAAAACTGGTTTTTAGCTCATCGGCAATGCGTTTAATAACGGTCTCAATAAGGTCACTCCTTTTTAAAATGTTCTTTTCAGCAATCTCCCTGATAGTAACATAATCAATTGTCTTGCTAAGATCATCTGTAAGCGCAGATTCTGTAAAGTCATAGTCAACAGCAACATCTGCCTCAAACCATGTGCCTATCATAGCTTCTTCCTCCATGCACCCATGATAACCATAAACACGGATACCATTAACCTCTATCGAACTGTTCACGCTTCAGCTTTAATTTGGCTTACTTTTTCAATCCCAGTCTTGATGCGGTTTACGACCTCCTCTTTTCCTAGAATCTCACAAATATCAAACATTGATGGTCCTGCACCCATGCCTGTTACTAAAAGTCTAAAGTTTGGCAATACTTGTCCTAAACCAAGTTCTTTCTTTTCTAAAAAGGCCTTAAAGTCCGTCTCTATTGTAGCGGCTTTAAAGTCAGAAATCGCATTAAGAACTTCAACCAGTTCACTCATTATTTCAGCTGTCTGATCTTTCCATTTCTTTCGGACAGTTTTTTCATCGTAATCTTCTGGAACACTGAAGAAGTAAGTACTGTTATCAAGAATATCATGCAAGAATGTAGCGCGTTCTTTTACCTGCTCACATACTTTTGCAAGAAAAGCTGAATCAACATCATTATCTAACATTGGCTGAACTAGTTCAGCTAATTCTTCTCCGCTTTTTGCGCGCAGATATTGTTGGTTGAACCACTTAGCCTTTTCAGGGTCAAATTTTGCACCGCTCTTCCCTACTCGATCTAAACTAAAAGCCTCTACCAGCTCTTCAAGTGAAAAGATTTCTTGATTTGTTCCTGGGTTCCACCCAAGCATAGCAAGCATATTTACGAATGCTTCAGGAAAATAACCGTCTTCTCTATAGCCATTAAATGTCTCATCCGAATTTGGGACATGCCACTTTGTTGGGAATACAGGGAAACCTAGCCTATCGCCATCGCGCTTGCTTAACTTTCCATTTCCATCAGGCTTTAGTAGCAGAGGTAGATGAGCAAACAATGGTTTCTCCCAGCCCAGAAATTCATACAACAAGACATGTAGAGGTGCAGAAGGAAGCCATTCCTCACCCCTTATAACATGTGTAATCTCCATCAGGTGATCGTCAATAACATTGGCCATGTGATAGGTTGGAAGCCCATCAGATTTAAACAAGACTTTATCGTCTAGGTTGTTTGTATTAACCACTACCCAGCCTCTAATTTCATCGTGAAAGCGTACCTCTTGGTTTCTGGGCATTTTAGCACGAATCACATAAGGATCACCACTTTCAAGCTTTGTTTTTACCTCATCCTCTGATAAACTCTCAGAGTTTTTCATTGACGAGCGTGTAATATGATTATACTGCCACCCTGGGAGACCTGCTTTTTTTGCTGCTTCCCTTGCCGCGTCTAATTCCTCGCTAGTATCAAAGGCATAGTAAGCATGTCCAGATGCAATTAGCTGTTCGGCATAAGGCTTGTAAATCTCGCTTCTGTGAGACTGGACATACGGACCGTAATTCCCTCCTTTTTGTGGGCTTTCGTCGGGGGAAATGCCGCACCACTCTAAGGCGTCCACAATATACTCTTCTGCACCGGCTACAAACCTTGTTTGATCGGTGTCTTCAATTCTCAGTATGAATGATCCACCGTGCTTTTTTGCAAATAGATAGTTATATAGCGCCGTTCTAACCCCACCCATGTGAAGCGGCCCTGTTGGGCTAGGCGCAAATCTTACACGAACTTCCTTCTCTGCCATCGTTAAAAATTTTGGCAAAGATAGCGGATGTGCCGAATTTATTTGACACTAATTCAATAAAATCCCTAGAGCTTACTAATTCTGTAGCTGCTCACAGCCTTGTCCTTAAAGAGCCTTAGAACATATACACCAGAAGATAGGTGTGAAATATTGATGTTTGTAATTAAGCCATTTAAGGCCGTGCGAGTAATTAGTTTACCATTAAGATCGTAGAGAGCACACTCCGTTCCTTCAAGTCCGAATGGCAGGTCAACCGTGATTGCAGTATTTGCAGGGTTTGGATAGATAGCAACGTTTTCAAACACTTCCTCATTCACCCCAACAAAGCTTATGTTTTCACAATATTGATTTGTACAACCATTACTGTATGTCACATCTAGACACGCATTATGTGGTCCAGCACTAATGTAAGTATAGTTTGGGTTTTGTAAGGCAGACGACCCGAGACCATCACCAAAATCCCAAGCCCAAGTATCTGCAACCGGTGCACCCGTAAAATCGACTTGAAAGGCACCCAAAAACACAGGAGTGAATGTAGGAATAGCGTTTGGCAGGAAATCCAGAATTACCTGGGTACCCGCACTTTCGCACCCATTAACGGTCACGGTGACATATACTGTGTCTGCCAGAATTATTCCTGATGCAAATGGGCTTCCCGTTCCGATTTGATTACTTAGCCCAGCATCACCATACCAAGTAAAATTAGTGCCACTTCCAGATGCCGTTAAGTCTAAAGCTGGGGTATATTCGCACACAGGGGCAGGCGGAGTTGAGGTAGGCGCAGCAGGTATAGCATATATGTCGATTGTTTTGGAAACCGAGTCTACACAGTAACCAGTCCACATATGTAAGGTATCTTTTAGTTTTACGCTGTATGTTCCCGGCGCCGCATAAGTGTTATTTCCGTTCAATTGAAATGAAGATGAATTTCCGTCACCATATGTCCAGTGATAGCTAATTGGCCCACCATTAAATTTGTCTTGATTGTAGTAAATCGAATTAAACGAGCCTTTTGATGTGTTGGTTGACGCAACAGGAATACCGACACAACCTTGGGTAGGAGCATTGTATTTGGCGTCAATCACATGGCTTGCAAAAGGCTCAATTATAAAGTCAAAATCACCTAAAGCCCAAAGGTTTAAGTTTTTTGTCCAAGTATTCGCTGGTTCGTAAAAACTTGCTGATAGACCTTGATTCATGCCATCATTTACATCTTCGTCGTTAGACGATAGAATTAGCCAATCCGTATTCGGGTTAGTGATTACAAGTGCATAGTTAGATGTTACTGCGACAGGTGTAGGAAACAACACATCTCTTTTAGCGTTCGCTATGTTTGCATCAACACTGATACTGGTCGTCGCCAAAGGACTACCTGTCGGTAAGCTATCACTTCCAACACTATATAATTCACATGTAATGTTAATCACTGGGCTTCCTCCACCTATTGGGTCATAGCTATAGCCATACCACCTAAATCCATGAACTGTCACGGGATTTTGTACACTCGCCCCAAACATTTGGGAAGCACTTGATGAATATGAACCATCAGAGTATAGAATTTTAGTCTCAACAGCAGTTGTTTTTGCTGCCACAAAGGTCACGGTGTCAACGTCACAATTAACATTGGCTCTGCTGTTTTCGTAATGTTTGATAGGCCACTTCACATCAGGAAATTCTTTAAGTTGTACTTGTTGTGAATAGGCAGTTGAATACAAAGCAATAGCAGCAAGGGCAATCGTAAATTTCATAGTAAAGAATTTGTAGCTATTACGGAATTATGTTTGAAAGGTTATGCTTTCTTATCTTATACTGCAACATTGCATAGTATGATACGTTATACAAATTGAACTATCTTTAAACTTAATTGTACTGAAAATTGTGAGTTCAACCGGAATACAACATATCGTTGACAAACTAGACGCGTTTATTCGGAAGTTCTATAAAAACGAGCTTTTAAAGGGTGCTATGTTATTTGTTGGGCTAGGCATTCTTGCGTTTTTAGTGGTTACAAGTCTAGAGGCTGTTGGAAGGTTCAATGGTATTACAAGACAGCTTTTATTCTTTTCGTTTATAGGATGCATTGGTCTTATATTATTTAAGTACGTCTTAGTGCCCTTGAGTAAGCTCTTGCAGCTAACAAAAACGATTAATCATGATCAAGCGGCAGAAATTTTAGGGAAGCACTTCCCAGACGTTAATGATAAGTTGCTGAATACACTTCAGTTGCACCGTGACGCAGCGAGTAACAACAATGAACTCCTAATCGCAAGTATAGAGGCCAGAGTTAAATCACTCACTCCTGTCCCCTTCTCTAGCGCCATTAAGTTTAGCGACAATAGACGGTATTTAAAGTTTGTGCTGATTCCGGCAAGTGTATTGGTTCTGCTGTTGTTTACAAATGCCAGCTGGATTACTGACCCATCAGAACGTCTAGTGAACTACGATAAGTCTTACGAACCGCCTGCTCCTTACTCGATTCAATTGGAAAACGAATCTCTTGATGTGGTTGAGCAGGAAAGTATACAGCTTATAGTAAAAGTTGAGGGTAGTGAAGTGCCATCAAGTATTTCGGTCCTTAAGAATGGCAGTAAATTTAGAATGAAGAAGCTTTCAAAAAATAGATTTGCATACACAGTAAAGGCGGACAAGTCAATGAATCTTCGTTTTACTTCTGGAGAGGTTTCCTCAAGGCAGTATTCATTAAATGTGTTACCCCGACCATCAATAAGCAATTTTAAGGTTTTACTTGATTACCCAGATTATACAGGCAAGAAGGATGAAGTATTAGAAGGGGTTGGAGATTTAAACGTTCCAGAAGGGACGGTGGCTAAGTGGGAGTTTGATACAAAAAACGTGAGCGAACTCTCGGTAGTTTCAAACTCACTTGATACAGCACTTACTAAAAACAATCTTCAATTAAGTAGAAAATTAATGGAGAGCGAGCGATACTGGGTGTATACTAGCAATGATTACATCAAAAACGCGGACTCTTCGGCCTACTTAATTGATGTAACAAAAGACGAATACCCTCAGATTGATGTAGAGGAAGATGTAGATTCAAACAATGCGGCTATTAGATACTTCATGGGGCAGGTAGCGGATGACTATGGCGTTTCTGCTTTGAGTTTTACAGTGAACTTCAGAAAAGGAGAAAGAAAAGGTAAGTCGGAGACAAAAACGGTGCACGTATCCCAAAATGCCTTAGCCGAACAGTTTATGCACTACATCAACTTTGACGATCTAAAGTTAATGCCTGGAGATGAGGTGTCCTACTTCTTTACAGTTTGGGATAACGACGGTGTTAACGGAAGAAAAAGTGTTAGCACAGGGTCTCGAGTATTTCAGATGAAATCTGAAGAAGAGCTGGAAAAGGAGTTTTCTTCAAAAACAGAAAACACCCTGTCTGAGATGGAGCAAGCAATAAATGAAGCATCTAAGCTTAAGAAAGAAATGGACGCTCTAAAGAATGAGATGTCGAACTCTAAGTCCATGAGCTGGCAGCAAAAGGAGAAACTCCAATCATTATTAGACAAACAGCTTAGCCTTCAAGAGCAGGTTGAAAAACTTAAAGAAGAGTTTAAGAAAAACAATGAAGATCAAGAAAAGTATAAGGAACTAAAAGAAGAGACCCAGGAAAAAAGAGACCAGCTAGAAGAGCTCATGGACGAGCTGTTTACTCCAGAGATGAAGGAGATGCTCGAAGAGCTTCAAAAATTAATGCAAGAGCTGAATAAAGACCAAATTCAGAATAACATGGAACGAATATCCATGGAAAACGAAGACATGAAAAACGAGCTTGAAAGAGCTCTGGAGCATATGAAGCAGCTTCAGTTTCAAGAAAAGCTTGATGATGCCATTAAAAAGAGTGAGGAGCTAGCCAAAGAACAAAAGGATCTGGGCGAGAAGATGGAAGATAAGGAGATTAGTAAGGAAGAGGCCGAGAAGAAACAGGATGAAATCGATAAAAAGATGGAGGACCTGAAGGACAAAATGGAGGAGCTTAAGGAGAAGAATGATAAGCTTGGTAAAAAGCATGACATGGAGGAATCCGAAAAGAAACAAGATGAATCAGAACAGTCTCAAAAAGAGTCAGAACAGCAGCTGCAGAATAATAAGATGAAAAAGGCTGGACAAGAGCAAAAAAAGGCAGGTGAAAGCATGGAGCAAATGTCCAAGGAGATGCAAAGCATGCAGGCGTCAGCGTCTCAGCAACAGCAGCAAGAGGACATGGACGCACTAAGGCAACTCTTGGAGAATCTAATTGAAATGTCTTTTACTCAGGAAGAAGTGATGGATGATATCGAGGGCTTGAGTGCTCACGACCCACAATACTTTGAGGTTGGACGTAAACAAAGAAAGCTACTAGACGACTCACAGATAATCAAAGATTCGCTACTTGCATTAAGTAAGCGTGTAATGCAAATCCAACCAATTGTTAATAAAGAGATTTCAGAGATTAATTATTACATGGATAAGACCTTAGAAGACATAGGCGAAAGAAGGACCAATGAAGCTAAGTATAAACAACAGGTGATAATGACATCCACTAACAACCTTGCCTTGTTGTTGGATGAGGCACTTAAACAGATGCAGCAACAAATGGCTAGTCAGATGCCTGGAACGGGTCAATGTCAAAAGCCGGGAGGAAATGGTAAACCGAGTTCGATTCCGAGCCTGCAAGAAATGCAAGAGCAGTTGTCAAAACAGCTCGAAAAGATGAAGAAAGGCATGCAAGACGGTCAAAAGTCAGGAGACAAGTCGGGTAATAAACCAGGAGATAAGCCTGGCGACAAACCTGGAAACAAATCTGGCGACGGCAAGCAGGGAGGTAATGGTGGAGATACGCCGGGAGATGGGCAAAGTGAGTCAATGGCCAAACTTGCTGCACAGCAGGCTGCTATACGCGAACAAATCAAGAAGTTAAAACAGGCTCTGAACGAAGACGGAAGTGGGAACGGAAATGGTCTTGATAAGGTAATAGAAGACATGGAAAAAACGGAAGAAGATATTATTTTTAATAAAATTTCAGACAAGACATTAATGCGCCAAAAGGACATATTAACTAGGCTTTTAGAGCACGAAAAGGCTGAGCGTGAGCGCGACCAAGAAGAAAAAAGAGAGTCGAAAGAAGCAAAAAATGACGAAATTAGTAACCCTGAGAAATTTTTAGAGTATAAGAGGAGAAAGCAAAAGGAATTGGAGATGCTGCGCACTATTCCGCCGGATTTGAGAATTTATTACAAACAGAAGGTAAATGCTTATTTTAACAGCGCAGATTTGTAGTAAGAAATGGAACAAGAGCTTATAATGACTCAACAAATTGAACTCAACTCGAACTCTGACAGTATTGCGGAAGTCGAAAAACTCATTGATGAGGTTTGTGAGATTAACAAAGTTAATCAAGACTATTACGGAAATATATTAATTGCAATAACGGAGGCTGTTAATAATGCAATCGTTCATGGCAATAAAAAGGATCCCTTAAAGAAGTTTTCGGTTGTGTGCGCAAGTGACGAGGAAAAACTAACTTTCACGGTGAAGGACCAGGGACAAGGTTTTGATTTTGACAATCTACCAGACCCAACGGACCCGGCGAATATTGAAAAGCCAAATGGACGGGGTGTTTTCCTAATGAGAAACTTGGCAGATGAGGTAAATTTCGAAGACAACGGTAGAGTTGTTGAATTAAATTTTCACCTTTCATAATCTAAGATGATAGAGATATTATATGAAGACTGGCAATCGCCGGTCTTTTTTTCGTTTAATACCGAGGAGTGGATGAATGATATCTGTGACAAACATGGAAAGGAGCTTGCTGAGTTGTGCATTGTTTTTTGTAGTGATGAGTACCTACTAGAAAAGAACAGAGAGATCTTAAATCATGACTATTATACAGATATCATCACGCTTGATTATTGTGTTGATAATCAAATATTTGGCGACTTGTTTATTAGTTTAGACAGGGTTGCTGAAAACGCTAAAGATAGAGGAGAGTCTTTTGAAGACGAGAGAGATAGAGTAATGGCTCATGGTCTGCTCCATCTTGTTGGGTTTGGCGATAAGACTGAATCAGAGGCACTAGAGATGCGTAAGCAGGAAGAAATGTGTCTATCTTTGCGAAAAATTTAATGTTCCACGTGAAACAATGTTAAAAGAATACGACATAATAGTAGTAGGTGCAGGTCATGCTGGATGTGAAGCAGCAGCAGCTGCCGCAAATCTTGGAGCGAGTGTCTTGTTGGTAACAATGAATATGAATACAATCGCTCAAATGTCATGTAATCCTGCAATGGGCGGAATTGCTAAGGGGCAAATCGTAAGGGAGATTGATGCGCTTGGAGGGTATTCGGGTATTGTTACGGATGAAACCATGATTCAATTCCGTATGCTTAACAGAAGCAAAGGACCAGCTATGTGGAGCCCAAGAGCACAGTCTGATCGCATGCGGTTTGCTGAGAAGTGGCGCTTGATGCTGGAGAAGACCCCTAATGTCGATTTTTGGCAAGACATGGTCAATGGACTTATTGTTGAAGACGATGAGGTAAGAGGGGTGACTACGGGGATTGGAATTGAGATTCGTGCAAAGAAAGTAGTTCTTACAAACGGAACATTTTTGAATGGATTAATTCACCTTGGAGAAAAGAATTTTGGTGGAGGAAGAGCGGGTGAAAAGGCGGCTTTCGGTATTACAGAGCAATTGGTCGAGCTTGGGTTTGAAACTGGCCGAATGAAAACGGGCACACCACCTAGGGTCGATGGAAGGTCGCTAGATTATTCTAAAATGGAAGAACAAGTGGGCGATGATGAAGTAATAGGTTTTAGCTTTACAAATACAAAAAAGCCTTCTAATCAGTTGCCATGTCATATTACATATACAAATGATGATGTACATGATATTCTGCGATCAGGATTTGATAGGAGCCCAATGTTCAATGGCGCAATTAAATCATCAGGCCCGAGATATTGTCCAAGTATAGAAGACAAAATCAATCGTTTTGCAGAGCGAAATAGGCATCAAATTTTTGTTGAACCAGAGGGGTGGAATACAGTAGAAATATATGTCAATGGTTTTAGCACTTCACTTCCTGAAGATGTGCAAGCGAAAGCACTAAGTTTAATTCCGGGGTTTGAGAATGCTAAAATGTTTAGACCGGGATACGCAATCGAGTATGACTATTTTCCTCCAACACAGCTAGCATATACGCTGGAAACAAAGAAGGTAAAAGGTCTGTATTTTGCTGGTCAGATTAACGGAACAACGGGTTATGAGGAGGCGGCTTGTCAGGGATTAATGGCTGGGATTAATGCAGCTTTATCTGTAAAAGAAAAGGAGCCCTTGATTCTAAAACGTTCAGAAGCGTATATTGGTGTTCTTATAGATGATCTTATAACAAAGGGCACCGAGGAGCCTTATAGGATGTTTACAAGCCGAGCAGAGTATCGTATTCTGCTGAGACAAGATAATGCTGATTTACGCTTAACGCCGTTGGGTCATAAAATTGGTTTGGCAAGTGATGAACGATTAAAAAAGGTGGAAGAAAAAGTGTCTAACACAAACGATTTAATGCGCTTTATAGACGAGAAAAGTATAGTGCCAGAAGAGATTAACGAAACCATGGAGGAGGCAGGAACATCTCCTTTAAAGCACTCTGTCAAACTTAGAAATGTGCTTAGCAGACCGCAACTTACATTTAGAGATGTAAGAAAGAGTGTTGCATGGTTTAATGATAAACTGAGCGACTATGAAAAACTTAATCATGAGATTGTAGAACAAGCAGAGATTAATGTTAAGTACGATGGATATATCCAGAGAGAACAGGATCATGCTAACAAATTAGAGCGCCTGGATTATGTAAAAATTCCTAGTTCTATGGAGTATGACAAACTTGAATCATTGTCGGCTGAAGCAAAGGAAAAATTAAAATCAATGAAGCCTGAGACCATTGGTCAAGCGAGCAGAATTAGCGGAATTAGCCCCTCTGATGTGTCTGTTTTACTTGTGTTTTTGGGCCGATAATTAGCAAATGTTTCACGTGGAACATAACTTGAATAATATAGAAAAGTGCCCTTTGTGTGGGGGCGAATCTTTTGAATTATTTCTAGAGTCAAAGGATTATTCTGTGTCCAAAGAAGACTTCAAAATTGTGGAATGTAGTACGTGTTCGTTTAGGTTTACAAACCCCATTCCAGCAGAAAACAAGATTGGTCAGTACTATAAATCCAGTCACTATATATCACACACAGATTCAAATAAAGGACTGTTTAATAAAATTTACAAGGCCGTTAGAAAACGGGCAATGAAATCTAAACAAGCCTTAATTGAGTCTAATGTGTCCAGCGGGAATTTATTAGATATCGGATGCGGCACAGGCGATTTTTTATTGCACATGAAGGGGGCAAATTGGAATGTTAAGGGTCTTGAGCCTGATGATGATGCAAGAAGAATTGCTGTGGGAAAAGACATAGATGTTGAGCATGTTGACGCTCTGCATACACTTGAATCCAGTTCATGTGATATCATAACTATGTGGCATGTTTTAGAGCATGTATATCATTTGGATAGAGAATTAAAACGCATAGTAGAAATCTTAAAACCAGGCGGCTATTTTGTTGTCGCCGTACCAAATCACACAAGTTGGGATGCACAGCACTATAAAAAGTATTGGGCCGCCTATGATCTACCCATCCACCTTTATCACTTTAAGCCAAGTGACATGAAATTGATAGCGGAGAAATATAATCTTGATTTAAAGGAAATCGTTCCAATGAAATGGGATGCATATTATGTCTCAATGTTGTCAGAAGAGCACATGGGAAAAAATAAATGGCGAGGAATATTTAAAGGACTAAAATCAAACATGAAGGCCAAAAACGATTCTTACTCCTCCCAAATCTATGTTTTTAACAAGAAATCGGCCGTTTAACGTTTTTTAACGCGTTTTTAGCATCCTTTTGGTGTTGTGGGTCGTTAAATTCGAGAAACCCCTCCAAACGCGAGAAAAAAGGCCCTTTTGTAATCCCCACTAAATCAAAGAATTAAAACCGAACAAATGTCGTATATAGCACGTAATCAGATTGTTGTAATTTTTTCACTTATTTTCTTGTCCATGACATCATGTTCCCAAAATAACGGAAGTGAAGAGGAGGAAAAACAAGAAATTCAAAAACCAGATTATTTAAGTTTAGAAAAAGAGCGATTAGATTCCATGCTTTCTCATTCGGAAGAACTAAACACCTATTTAAAGTATAAAACCATAATTCGCGCAATTGGATCAGATAATGTTCCCGATAAGTTGAATGCGGACATGTATAAAACTGCTGGCAAATATGTTTATAGGATAGCGATGGATGATTATCCTACTGCCTCACAAGTTATACAAGATCTGCCCACGCTAATGAAATTGCAGACTTTATTTAGCGAACCATTAAGAGACTTAAACCTGGAGAATGAAAACGCCTATGCGCCGCTTTTAAACAGTATCGCTGCACTAGCCGATTATGATGGAGTGCCCTCATCATGGAAAAAGGAATACGAGTCTTTGCTTATTGCTATATCCTTAGACCAGCTTGGCTTTAGCGATACGATTGCTATGTATGAGCTGAATAGCCTAGAACTAAGTAACATAGACGATAATGAGTTGCGTCTCATTTCATCTATGCTAAAAAGCAGTCAGCTGATGTTGCATGATTTTCCCTATTTAGCCGTTGAGGAATTAGAGGCTTCAAAACAATATCTATCAAGCGTAAACGAACTGTCAGGTACATTCTCACATTCGTGGGCCATGCATAAAAATGATTCGGATTCTGATGATGAGATTAAATCAAGAATTGAGGGTTTAATCTTATTAATGGAAGGAATGGCGTATATGAACATGCCCGATAAAGACATGAAAAGCAAAGCAAAGGAAAGCCTGCTTGCATATCATGAAATATCATCAAAGCACACCAAGCTGGATGAATGGAATATTTTAGCAGAAATCATTAGTCAAGAATTAAAAAACAATCCAGAGGAAAGTAAAAAGCTTATTGACAACTACAGAAACATAGAAAACTTAAGCTTTTCAGAACGGAGTGAATTACGTAAAGCTGAAAAAACACAATCAAAAAATGATGCCACAAACATTCAGAAAGTCATTATAGCGGGAATCATTATCCAGAAACTAAGTGTTTATGTAAACCAAACAAATGCATTGGAAGAGTTAAAAGACAATAAATTGGTAGATGAACTTTTAGATCTTAAACCAAAACTAAAGGAGTTTGAGTCATATGTAAATGGCATTACCAACTTCCTTTAATCAGGATTTCTTTCAAGCATATATATGGTATACCCTTCTTTGAAGTTGACTTCATCATAGACCTGAAACCCATAGCGCACGTATAGGTTTTTTGTGCGTTCAAGTGGCGTTTCAGCATAGACTGGAATTTGATACTTTCTGGATAATTCAAATATATGGTCGCGTATTTCAATGATGGTTTCTAAACCCCTGTTATCTGGATCAACGGCCAAAATCCAGAAGAAAATATGCGGATTATTCTTCCGTCTTGTAGCCACTTTCTTCTGTCGGCGCATAGCTGCAATACCTCTTTTTATGCCTGACACACCGAGAACCACTCGCAGTCTTAACAAGGTACTTTTCACCCACTTTTTCACCGCAAATTGAGATCTGTGATATACGGCCACACCCAATCCGTTATCGGTGAGATAGACGCGCTCAAGTAGAATTTGTTCCTCCATGAGGTGATTGAATAAACTTTGTTTTTCCTTTTCAGTGGGAGCAGACTTGAATAACAAGTCTACTGTGGGGTTGTTAATATAAGCCCTACTCAATAGCTTAGATATATGCTCTATATCTTCAATAGTAGCTTGACGCATATGTCAAATATAGGCTTTATGTCAAAAATGAGACTTTATTAATGATACCGAAAGACCTATTCGGAGGCTTTAATAACATCAACATAATCGTTTGAAATATACATCCTTGCGAATAATATCCTAGATTTACGTTTGGTAAAATGCTTTGTCGACTCACAATATTATTGTTATTAGGCTTTAGTCTTCAACCCGCTATTGCTCAGGATACCATTATTAAAAAGGATACGGTTTCCTTTTTCGATATTGAACTTAAAAGTCCGGACGTATACCCTTTGGGTCTGCCAAATCATTCGAGAGCAGCACTGTATAACACCAAAAATTTTTCAATAAACAACGGCCTTTTTAGCGAAAGACTTGGAGGGTTTACCATAGACCATCTTGATAGAATTTGGTACTATAGTTTTACCACGGGTCTGGGCATGATTGATGGAGAAAACGTCCACAGATATAGCGTTAGACAGGGCCTTGGAGACCGATTTACATGCATTACTATCGATAATAAAAACCGTGTATGGGTGGGAAGCAATGGATATGGGGTGTATTGTTTGGATGGCAACAAGGTGAAGCATTATGGGGGCAGATACATTCCAGACGTGCACATTAAACTACTTCAACCAGCTCCAGATGGAGGAGTATGGGCGATAACAGCTTTTGGAGGGGCATTCAAATTGAATAATGACTCTATTACTACGCTTGCTTTGGATCTAGATGAAAGTCGATATCCAATAAGCTTTGCTTTAGAAGATGGTAAAGGAAATATTTGGTTAGCATCAGAAATGAGTAATGCGCTTCTAAAAATAAATAGTAACGGCATTGACACTGTATTTAAAGCCCCAAAAGTTAAGTCTGACAGGTGGCTAGGCAGGATGGAGCCAGATGGAAAACTATGGTTTACCACAGGGGCCAATACGCTTTACACATTAAATACAGCAACTAATCAAATGGATTCAATCCAATTTAATTGCAAAAAAATTAAAGGTTTTGATTTTCTAAATGATGAAATTTGGCTGGACGTAGGCTACAGCTTCATACGATATAAAGAAGGCCAAAATGAAGAAATACTGATAGAGCATCTTGTAGGGACTGAAGACAAGGGATTAAGAGAATTCTTTACACACAACAATCAACTGTGGATGTGCACAAACAACCATATATCATTCGTTAAAGATTGGTTAATTCATAGACCAGGTATCAGTGCGAACTTTAAGAGTGAAGGTCTGCACCGCTTAAACGATGGCTCACTTGTGCTGAACTACTACAACGATACGGCTTCACATACTGTCTTTTTTAAAGACTGGGATAATCCTGATTTGATATGTAAGGACACTAAACTAAGAATCGTTGAGCAGGCGCCAAATGGTGACATATGGGCAATAAAGGAAGGAAAGTATTTGGGAGTAATGAATGGATGTGATATCAGGACAGTGTTTGAAAAATCAGATACGGTTTCAGCAATAATTGGTATGTCTTTTCAGAAAGACAAAATCTGGATATACACCAACAAGCATCTGTATTTAAAAGAAGGCGAAGGACCATTTAAATTGCACCATACCTTCGATAAAATCAATAAAGTGCTTGCAGATATAAACTCAGACCGCGTGTACGTTACAAGTAACACCAACACCTGGATGTATGACAAAGGAGTATGGGTAAGCATTGTCGAAAGATTTGAGGTGCCAGCCTGGGTTCCGTTTTCGGCACAGACAGAATCTGGTGAAATATTATTTGCCACATGGGGAGACTACGTGTATCGAGTGAACGGTGATTCGATTGAGTCTATGGGCAGAGACTACTTTACACACATTGCACGCACATTTACCGAGGACGAGTATGGGCGATGGTGGCTCTCAGGTCAGGGCACAGGACTATCTGTGTACAACGGCGAAAAATTTGTTGGCCTGGGAGACCTTAATGGACAAATTGAGAACGACACTTGGGGTGTTCGCAATGATCACTTGGGGAGACTTTGGATTGCTTCTAGCATGGGATATTACAGGCTTGACCCTATAAAACCAGGACCCATAAAAATTGACACAATCACAGATATACTCGAAAATTACACCATTAAACACTTTGATTTTAAGGATGGAATACAATCTAATTGGGGCGAATTTCACGACAGTCATAACAAGGTATATTATACCGCTAACGGAGATGTGTGGTTGCCTACCAGGGCAGGTAATTTGTTATTCCGATCAAGTTTAGAAGGCGCAGACAAAAGTGAACCAGTGGTTTTTCTTCAATGGATTAATGTTAATGGCAAAAACATTTCAGATGGTACCAATTTCAACGAAAACTCTAAATATGGTGTTGCTGGAAAGTTTGATATTCCCAAGTCTTTGGTACTTTCTCATTCAAACAACAATGTCTATTTTAAGTTTGGGGGTATTGATTGGGATGACATATCTCAACTTAAATTCAAAATTTATTTGGAGGGTTATGACAAGGATTGGAGAGAGCCAAGCACTAATCGCTATGTAAGTTTCGAAAACCTACCTTCTGGTTCATACACGCTCCACATAAAGGCTATCAATAAAGTTGGTTTAGAAAGCGATGAAATCTTGTACAAGTTTACGATAGAGAAGGCATATTGGGAAACCATCTGGTTTAAGGCATTAATGTTTGTATTGCTCATTATTGTTGTGTATTTAATTATTCGTTGGAGAACGAGCGCTCTTAGGAAGCGACAAGAGAAGCTGGAGCAGGAGGTAGATAATAGAACAAAAAAAATTCAACATCAAAAACTAGAAATTGAGATTCAACAAAAAGAAATTGTGGATAGTATAGAGTATGCTAAACGCATTCAGCATGCTATTTTACCATCTGAAGAGAAAGTTGAAAAACTATTAGGCAATGCATTTATATTCTATCAGCCAAAGGATATAGTTGCGGGTGATTTCTATTGGCTGGATAAAACCGTTGACGGTAAAACATTGTATGCCGCCGCTGATTGTACTGGACATGGTGTGCCAGGTGCAATGGTGTCCGTAGTGTGTAATAATGCTATCAACAGAGCGGTAAAAGAGTTCAAATTATCAGATCCAGGAGAAATTTTGGATAAGGTTAGAGAGATTGTAATTGAAGAGTTTGATCAGGGCTCAGCAGAAGTAAGAGACGGAATGGACATTGCTCTAGTCAAAATCGATGGGGACACGATTTCGTACGCTGGCGCGCATAACCCTGTTTGGATAGTACGAGCGGGCGAGCATCAATTTAGCGATGAGAATATTAAGGTATTATTCGAAAACAACACTAGCTTGATAGAGGTTTTACCGGATAAACAGCCTATTGGAGTTTATGACAACGCCACGCCATTTAAGACACACCACTTCAAATTACAAAAAGGAGATATGGTCTATACCTTCTCAGACGGTTATGCAGATCAATTCGGTGGTAATAGCGTTGAAGCCCTAGAAAAATACGGCATCAAAAAGAAGGGTAAAAAGTTAAAGAAATCAAACTTTAAGAAGCTTTTATTGTCCATCTCTTCTCAGACAACCGATCAGCAGAAAGAGATATTAAGCAGGTCATTCATTGATTGGCGAGGAGATTTAGAGCAGTTAGATGATGTGTGTGTTATCGGCGTGAGAGTGTGAAGCAATCGAACGCCAGATAACACCATCCTGACAATGAGGCACGAATTCGTCAGGATGTGTGAATTAAGGGCACCGATTACATCTAGTGTTAGTGAGTCTTATAGCGGACACTGAGAGTGTGAAGCAATCGAAGGCCAGATAACACCATGCTGACAATGAGGCACGAATTCGTCAGGGTGTGTGAATTGAGGGCACCGATTACATCTAGTGTTAGTGAGTCTTATAGCGGACACTGAGAGTGTGAAGCAATCGAAGGCCAGATAACACCATGCTGACAATGAGGCACGAATTCGTCAGGATGTGTGTTGGGCTTGAGGGTGTGATGATGACAACGAGGGACGAGTTCGTCATTATGTGTGAAAAGTGAGCAGCAATAGCGATTAATCGAGTTGTGGTGGATGCACTGAGAGTGTGAAGCAATCGAAGGCACTGCGTATTTAATGAGGGAGACGCGTATTGTTACCTATCACAACATGCGTACAACAATGGTATAACAACAAGCCATAATTTACGTTTAACTATTGATGAGACGACTAATTCTGGGTTTTCTTTTATTATGCAGCGTATTACCTGTTTTCTCCCAAGATACGCTAACCGTCCTTTTTATGTACGGATCAAAACCAAACAAAGGATATAAAGACACAGAAAGCAAATACTTTGGAGGCATCCATGGTGGACACGTAAACATCCGTTACAGAGACTCTGTATATGATTTTGGCCCTTACGGGGACTTTCACGTACTAGCACACAAAAAGAACATTGCTGGAAAATTTTCTTCCAGTGCGGACAGGGGGTTTTCACATAACAACTTCCAAAGGCAATTAGAAATTAGAATTCCCTTAAATCACTCACAAGCGCTCAAGCTGCATGAGGTCCTGAATAACTATGTTAACAAAACTCCTTACGATTATGCATTTATAGGTTATCGCTGCGCGAGTAATGTTGCAGACATCCTAGGTCAGATTGGAGTGATAAAGGCCCATGGCTTCCGCAAAACAAGGCGAAAGTATTTCTATCCTAAAATACTCAGGACAAAGCTCATTCCAATAGCCCACGAAAGCGGTTGGTATTGGCGTTACAGTGATGGCCGCGAAGAGCGAAAATGGGAAAAAGACAAACCAAGGATTCGGAAACAATTAGCGCAACAATAGAATTGATTATGCACCCTTGAAAAAATTCTGCTAAAACTTTTGCGAATTAATATTTCTATTATATTTGCAGTCCCTCTAAGGGAAAACGCTTCTTTAGCTCAGCTGGTTAGAGCATCTGACTGTTAATCAGAGGGTCCCTGGTTCGAGCCCAGGAAGGAGCGCTGCGAGAGACAAAGGCTTCACAGAAATGTGAGGCCTTTTTTGATTGAAATTGTAACACAACAAGCAATTAAGTAATGACGTTGGAAGTTTTGATTTACGTAAATAGTGTTAACTTAACCATTGGAATAGATTCCTTTATGTAACGATAGAGATAGCATTCCGTAAACACAATTGTATGGCAAATAAAGATAATAGCGACAAGTGGATTGCATTCATAATTGGAATTCTCGGAATTTTCATCATCAAGTCGTTGTTTGAAAATGACAATAGCAAGATTGTTTCAAAGAAGGGTAGAAAGCTTCTGTCGGAAGACGATAGTGTTGATAGCAGGTTTGATGATAAAAGCAGTGTAGTTCCTAAATAATATCTGGTACAATGAGCATTTCACTTGGATTCATTGTAATCACTCTTTTAATTCTTTTGCCGGGGCTTCTTTATAGAAAGCTGTATTTCTATGGTGATTTTTCCAAACAATTCCACACAGGCTACAATCTTGTTTGGCTCCTCACTGTATCTTCAATTCCAGGAATGTTATTGCTTTTAATAGTATCGATTGTGTACAATTACGCTTTTGATACCATTAGAATTGACAATATAATTGATGTATACACGCAAGTTTTAAATGATGAGGCCAACCCTTATACGCTAAACAAACACCTTAAGAATGATGTTGCGCCTTTTATCGGATTTCATTTCGTGTGCTCTCTATTAATTGGCGCTGTATCAGGAAGGATGGTGAGAATATTAGGTGTTGATGCAAAGTTTAAGTTGTTAAGGTTTAAGAATAGCTGGTTCTATTTGTTTTCTGGTAAAACTACCGCAATAAAGAAGTACAAGCACTTAGGAACGAATCAGGGAAAACACTTGTTTACGAAGGCGGATATTTTGGTTGATACAAATAGTGAAAACATATTGTATTCTGGGATTGTAGTAGATTATGAGCTATCCGACAAAGATTGTACTAAATTGGACCGCGTAGTACTTGAAAAAGCAAAAAGGTACAAGCTAATCTCAGGAAAAAGGACTCCCGTTTCTATTCCAGGAACATTATTAGTAGTTGATTGTACAAACATGATTAATCTTAACCTCTATTATGCATATGACGATAAAGGCATAATAAATCAAAAGTTGGCGATGAGGGTGAACATACTGTTCGCCATCACGTTCATTACTCTACTTCCAATGTTTTTGTTCGATTCAGATTTGGTTAGCTCGGAATTTTATGACTCATACAAGGAGCATGCTTGGTATTATAAACTCTGTTGTTATTTATTAGCTGTTCAAGGGCTTAGTGTTTTTAATCCTTTTAAGCAGAACGAGGATGATGAATACCAATATGTAGGTTGGGGAGTGTTTGGAATTAGGCTAATAATATTTGTCTTATTATTTGGCATATTATGGATGCAATTTTGAGAAAACTGAAACCCTCCTTTAGCCTAATATTAAGGCTTCTATTTCTGTTGCCGTCACCTTCTTAGCGTTTTGTATTCTATCCATAACTCGACGATACCTTTTAGTCGGGTGACCGTTATAGAATTTAGTGAAGTGTTTTGCACACACTTCTTCGAAGAGTCCATCTAACCTAAAACAGTCGCCATGGTTATCGTCAATCTACCTACGATTTTTGCTTCTTATTTGAGATTCGTAATAGCAGTTGTTAAATGCTTCTTTGTAGTAAAACCATCCATCGGATATGTTTCGACATTTCTTCCCAGTAAAAGGACAAACAAAACACCAGACCATTCCTTTGCTAAGATTAGAAGGAGTGGAGATCTTAATTATTTAGAAATATCACAATAAAGGGGATAAATTTTTTTAACTCATATAAAGTTGGCAGTTGTTTTGTTAAATTAGGCGTATGAGAGTACTCGTACTATTTATTATCTTGTTTTCATCGTCTTCTTTTTTTGCACAAAAAAATGCGATTGATAAAGTTAATGGTGTTGCCAAATATGAGTTTGGTATGTCAGTTTCCGAATGTGGACTAAGTGAGGAAAACAAAGATAAGCACACACCCAATTATTATAATTTATTCAAACCAGACATGAACATAGGAGGCTTCAAAGTGTGGAATATTGGGTTTAAGTTTCATAATAATAAACTAATCAAAATAAAAATTGAATTCAGCGGACTTAATTACGAGCAAAACATTAAAATTAGAGAGGGGTTGAAAGAAAAATATGGTGCTATAACTCAAACGTATAAAAGTGAACGCAATGGGGAAGAAGTTGTGAGATGGTATTCTTGGATAGGCAACAAAAATCACGTTTATTTTTATCCAATTTATCCTGATTCAAAGCCTGGCGTTAATTTAACTACAATATCCTATGAAACAACCGTTGAGGTTGAAAGCTATGGGTTTTAGGCATAAGGTTTAATTGTTTCGACTATGGTTGTGGGACGACAAGCGTAAATCATTCTAAGGGCTAATTTAATTCCCCCCCGCTCCCGCGAGTTTATAACTCGTGCGAGTGTGCACTAACCCACATTCTACAAAGCATCAAAACCAAAAAAGCCTATCTTCTTTGTACCCATGAAACACCGAGTAAATTCTTTTATTAATTAGCTTCACAGTGTTTTGAAACCCATCTTCATCTACTATGTCACTCAACAATAAGCTTGTATCTCAGAACCCCCTCATCGCCAGAAACCCCAATTATAACTAAGCCATTAGGTAGTTGAGGTAATTCGAGCGAATTTACACCTGCGTTTAAATGTCCTTGATACAGTAGTTTTCCCCCAACGCTAAACACTTTTATGCTTCCATCAGAGCTTAATTCACTCATATATATTCTACCTGGTAAGGAAACGGGATTGGGGTATATAGTGTTCCATGTATCAGACATTTCCTCTATATAACTAAAATTGAAATAAATAGAGTCTGTACTCTCAGAGCAACCATATTCATTCCATACAATTGCATAATGATGACCGTTGTGTATAGCTATATGCATAGTGTCATTTGCCCCAAAAATAGGATTACCATTAACATACCACTGAATACTGTCGTGAGCATTTACATAAAGCTCCGTTCCGTTAGAGGTAAGAACAGGGGGACTAAAGTCCTCATAAACGACAACAGATAGTGGATGAATTACAGAGTCCGTACAACCACTATCAGACACCAGAACCAAGCTTGGCGAATAAATTAATGTGTCGGTACCTGTGTTGTAATAGCAATGATTGGGATCCTGTAGATGTGATGTATCACCATCGTCAAAATCCCACAGCCAAGTATCAATGCTACCACTTACAATTGTACTTAAATCAACGAATGATATACAGGCCTCTCCACATGCCATAAAAGAGCTTGGACTAAAGTCAACTATAGGTATAGGGTTAACATGCACCGTATGCACGACCCCCTCGGGACAGCCTGTTCCATCACCAATTTCTAATGAAACCTCATACGTTCCCGGAACTGTATACAAATAATTAAACATGGTATCGTTTTGAATACTAACAGAGTCTCCCATATACCAATTATAGGAGGTGGGGGACTGTCCTGTAACGCTTGATATGAACTCAATGGAATCACCCAAACAAACATTGTGATAACTAAAGTCAACACTTGCAGGAAACGGTGTTAGAGCACCATTAGTAGCTACAAAAGACTGTATTGGCGTCCAAGGGCCTACCGTCCCGTTATGATTCTCTCTCAGCCTATACAAGTATGTAGCGCCATTACATAAAATCGAATCGGGGATAGTCACCCAAGGGTAGGTTTGAATTACACAATCAGGCTTCATCATGGTTGCAGATTGATAGTATGGCATAGAAGATAATGGGCCATAGAATCCAGGGGCAAACGGCGCAGCATCAAATGCAGTACCAAGCTCACGTACCTCAATATCCATCCAATAGCCATCGCACCCACACGTAGGTGCATCAGAGTCAGCCGTAATCTGGATGCCAAGTCCAGCACTATACTGCTGTTGAGCATAGTTTAACAAAGCTGTAGCATGGCATGATCTGGCTTCCTGAATTGAAACAAAAATTAGTGCTAATATTAAGAGTAATGTCCTCATAGTACAGTATTAGTAAGTTCAATATAAGCCATTTATTTAGTGTTTCAAGAAATGCAATGTAAACGGTATTAATTGTTTATTGATAAGTGAAAAAGCTTGATTAACAACAGATAGTTCATGTGCTTATTCAATGACAACTTTCCTCTTAAAAGCATTTCCATCAATTTCAACTTCAAGCATTATTACGCCATAGCAACCAACAGGAAGGTCTATTGTTTCCTCATATGCAGAGAGCCGCGTGAGCATAAGAACCTCTCCAGCAACATTATATAGCATAATATTACATGCTTTGCCATTGTGTGAAATGTGTAATTCTGAACCCCTCTTCACAGGGTTGGGATATACAGAAATGTCAACATTTGATAACTCATGGGTTGAGGAGATGATGGCGTCCGGCACAGAATCATAAATAACATAATACTGCTTACTCGCCACATTCGTCTCACCACAAAAAATATAACCGCCATAAACCGAAGGTTCAATATCGTAGGCAATGTCGGCAGCATTATTTGTACCGTAGAAGGACTTTGCCTTAACATTACCCACCGCGTCTGTCTGCCAAAATATCAACTGGTGCTCAGCAATAGTGGTGTCCCAGCCGTAACCTACCATGAATAGATCACCGTTTATGGTGTCTTCCACAAAATCAAAGCCTGCCTCACTCTCATTAGTGCCCATCACTAAGGTATCCATCAAAACGACACCCGTAGGCGATACCTTAGTTAAGCTTATATCAAACGTGCCGTTGATTATTAATCCAGACTCCCCAATGGCCAAGTAATTACCGTCGTTTAATTCATGTATGCTCTGACTCCCAGAATTATATGCGGCCTTGTATTGATACACGTCCCACAGCAAATTGCCAGCAGTGTCAAGCTTACTAATTACAATGTCATAGTAGAAGTTAGGCGCGATTCTGTCACTTACGATTATTAAGTTAGAATCAGATGTGAACTCAATGGATTGTGCATAGTCGTTTAAATTGCTGCCAAAGCTTTTTTTCCAAACAGTATTGCCAAGATAATCTAGCTTTTCCAAGAAGATGTTATTTCCTGATCCCCCAGTAGTGTCTGTTTGAAAGCCGCAAATGTAATAAGTGCTGTCACTTCCCTCACACACTCTGTGGTAGCCTGTTTGATAGGTTGGTGATTGTAGTATGTGTTGCCACATCAAATTACCATTCGTATCCACCTTTATCACGTATCCACTTCCTGTTGAGCTATACGATTGTCCCCCAAGAACAAAACAATGATCACTTGTCTTTAGTCCAAAGTTGCAGTAGTCGGCGTCTGTAGTGCCAAAATACTTGTGCCACAGTAAATTTCCTGCTGAATCAAGCTTACTCAGAGACAAGTCGTACGAGCCGATACTGTCAATGTCCGCATGCCCCATGAGATAAATTGAGCCAGAATTCAATTGTGCGCATTCAGCCGCATATTCTCCAATCGTTTTCTCTCCCAAAATCTTTTCAAATATTGGCGACTGACCCATAGTACTAAGGTCAATTAGAATCATGAAAAACAATCCACATATAAGTTGTAGTCCTCTCATTAATGTTGCTAATGTATTAAGATACTAATTTTAAAGGAACTATACATGGGTAAAATAATCCAATCAACCACCTCATTATTTTGATATCAGCCCCCAATCAACTAAATTGCAGCGCCTTACACTACTCACTCCACTAAATACTTTGTATGAAAAGACTCTTATTGCCTGTTTTATTAGGATTAGTTGTGCATGTGAACGCGCAACAACCTGGTTCGGGATACGCCCTTAATTTTGATGGTGTTAATGATTTTGCAAACGGAAGTGCTGCAGATTTAAATACCTATACCAATAATTTTACAATCGAATTTTGGGTGCAATCAACCACCACAAGAACGACTAAACCTGAGGCAAACACGGGTATTACCGGAACCACTGGTAACGGTCAGAAGTATGTCGTTTATCCCGCACACGGCGGTGCTTCTAATGGTGGTGTTGGAATTTCTATTGGCACCAACGGCGTGAGTGTATATGAGCACGGATCAGGTTACATGCCAGCGCTATTGGTGTATGATGCAACACTTACTGGTTGGAATCATATCGCTGTGGTGTATAACGCCAAACAACCACGTTTGTATGTGAATGGCATTCTTGTTAGAACCGGTCTAACTAGCCTAAGAACAGCATGTTTTCCAAGCGGCAGAATTGGAGGAGCAGGCTATGGTTATCATCAAGGAGATGTAGATGAGTTTAGAATTTGGAGTGACGTTAGAACTCAAGCGGAGATTAGAGACAATATGTGTCAAAAGTTAGTCGGAAGTGAAGCAGGATTAGTTCGCTACTACAGATTCGATGAAGGTGCAGGAACGACCCTAACGGACCTTACCGGAAATCAAAACGCTACAATGGGAAGCATGGACCCCGCTACAGATTGGATTACCTCAGGAGCCGCAATTGGAAATACTAGTGTGCACTCTTACCCAACGGATTGGGGAGGAAGTGCCTTAGATTTTGACGGCACAAATGATTATGTCCAAGGATATGCGGGAGACCTCTTCGGAATTACGGATAATTTCACTATAGAAATGTGGGTAAATCCAACCAGCACGATTACTATTCATCCTGAGCAAAATTGTGCATCTTGTGTATCTGGAACAGGCACGCCAAATCAGCGTTTTGCGGTATACCCAGAACATGGAGGGGCCTCTCCTGGAGTTGCAGGTGCTGGAATTTCTGTGGGGACCAACGGAATTCAAGTATACGAGCATGCGGCAGGCTATTTACCAGCACTAGCCAGCTATAGCGGCACAATATCAGGTTGGAACCATATAGCGGTGGTTTACACAGCAAAGCAACCTCAAATTTATTTGAATGGAAACTTGGTAAGAACAGGACTAACAAGCGGACGAACAAATGTATATCCAAGTGCACGTGTGGGAGGATTGGTGTATGGATATTATCAAGGTCAAGTCGATGACTTTAGAGTGTGGAATTATTCAAGAACACCAACTGAAATTGCAGATAATCTATGTTCTGAGCTGACAGGAGGAGAAGCGGGACTAGTTAGGTATTATAACTTTAACGATGGCGCAGGAACCACAGCGACAGACGGTACAGGGACCTTCAACGGAACTTTGACCAACATGGCACCAGCAAGTGACTGGGTAGCATCTGGGGCAGGAAACTGTGTGTCTGGACCAATTAGTCATACATCACCTGAGGCGGATAATCTTACATTAAGTAATTTTTCGGGCTATACAAAGGGGGTACATATCTATCATGTTGAGTCTGTTCCTAATACAACAGCAGGAATAGTTGGACTAGGCGATAACGATCACTACTATGGTGTGTTTAAAGCAGGAGAGGAGCTGGCAACAACATATACGGCTGTTTATGATTATACTGAGAATGATGCCTTCCAGAATTCTTGGCCTATGATTGATGAAAATAATTTGATTCTGCACACAAGAAGCGACAATGCAGCAACACCATGGACAAACTCCGGAGCTGCGGTAAATACTGTGGCAAATACACTTACAGCAACGGCGGCGAGTACTGAGTTTATTATTGGCATCTCTGGTGGTAGCGGTTTGCCTATTGAATTGCTGGATTTCTCGGCAAGAAACAATTCTGAGCATGTTGACTTATTGTGGGTAACGGCAACGGAAATTAACAATGACTATTTTGTGGTTGAAAGAAGTGCCAACTCAATTGATTGGGAAGGAATCATTCATTTGGATGGCGCGGGCAACAGCTCGCAAACTCTGAGTTATCTTGCTCAAGACAATAATCCGCTTGAAGGGGTTTCGTATTACAGATTAAGACAGTACGACTTTGATGGCACTACGACCGTATCTGATATTGAAATCGTAGATAGAGGGGCAGGATATAATTTGGAATCAATTACCGCATATCCAAACCCTGTGAGTCTTTCGAATAGCAGCAACATAACGCTGACAAACACTTACGGCGATAATATTTCTATCAAGCTAATTGACATTAAGGGCGATCTTGTGTATGCTAAGCAAAATATAAGTGGTCAAATTAATATTACATTGCCTAGCGATATTTCTACTGGTTTGTACACCTTGATTTTAACGAGCAGCAACAACCATAAGGCAATAAAAATAAACGTAGTAGACTAATCTTCATGTGACAATAACCAAGTTTTATTTGATAACTTAGAAGATCAAACATTGTAAGGGAAATCAAAATGAAAAAATTAGTCAAAAAACTGGTTCCAAACTCCTTGAAACTGGCATTAAGAAAGTACAGGTATGATGGGAAGAAATCAATGTTCTATCAAAAGTCTGCGAAAGAAGCGTTCACAGAAATATATGACACTAATCATTGGAAGGGAAAAGAGAGCATATCGGGTACCGGGTCTGACATGGGGCAAACCGAATCCCTAATTAAAAAGATAGACGGCCTAATTGATGACCTGAAAATACAATCGATACTTGATCTTCCATGTGGTGACTACAAGTGGATGAAATCTGTTAAGAAGGACGGAATTACCTATATTGGAGGAGACATTGTCGATGACCTAATAGACAACAATAACAAAACTTACAAAGGAGAAAACATTCGATTTGAAGTCATAAACTTAATCTCAGATCCTTTGCCAAAATCCGACATAATAATTTGCAGAGATTGCTTAGTGCATTTGTCGTATGCGGACATTTTTGCCGCGTTACATAATATTAAATCATCAGGGTGTAAATACCTGCTAACTACATCTTTTATCAATCATAATCTAAACTTTGACATTGTTACTGGCGATTGGCGGACATTAAATCTTCAAATAGCACCGTTTAATTTTCCTGAACCATTAAAATGTATAAATGAAGAGTGTACAGAAGGTGACGGAGAGTATCAAGATAAGTCACTTTTGCTTTATCGCATAGACGATATTCATCTTGCTGAGTCAACAAATACAGAAACCGTGGCCAACAATTGATGACATGATTTAGTTCTTTATTCTAGGAGCGACAATGTAACAATGCCCTGTATAAAATCGAGCGCAGCACTTAGCACACTGACATTTATTTAATACTAATTATTGACTCAGTTAATTTTAGTGGACTAAAAAAGTGTAACTTGTAAACATGGAAATCTCTGAGATTTTAGGGTATTTGGGTCTAGCGTTTATTGCGGTATCGTTTTTTTTCTCAAAAATCGTATTGCTCCGTGCGCTTAACTTAGTTGGTGCATTGATTATGGCTGTTTATGGTTTTATGATAGATAGTTATCCAGTAGCTGTACTGAACATAATTATTGCACTGCTCAATATCTATCACTTAAATAAAATTCTCTCACAAGTTTCTAGATTCGATTTGCTTAATGTTAGCTATGAGCGGGGTGATGCATTTGACAAACTATACCAAGCGTATGAAAAGGACATACTTCAACACTTTCCAGAATTTAGCTTAAGTAACATAGAGCAAAAGAACATTATCTTAACCCTTCGAGATTTTACTGTTTCAGGAGCGTTTGTCTACACTAAAAAGGGCCCAAGCATAGTGGTGGATTTAGATTATGTGGTCCCCAAGTTTAGAGATGGTCAAAACGTTGATTATTTAATGACTGTAATCACGCCTGAGTTGAGAGCCAAGGGGGTAAATTCAATTATCTGTAAAACAGAAATTCCTGCTCATACAGGTTTTCTTGAGAAGCAAGGATACAAGCTTTGGGCCGACGGAGTTACCTACGAGAAGGAAATCTAATAATAAGGGCTTATTTGAATTAGTCTTCTTCGGAGAAGACCACCGTTACCCTTCCTACTTCACCCGTTGTTAACATTACTTTAATTCCGTGAGGATGCGTAGAAGATTTAGTAAGTATGCGCTTAACTTCACCCTCAGTTTCTTCGCCACTCCTTTGATGATGCTTTTGAACAATAGCAACCCAATCACCAACTTTTATGTTTTTACGGTTTTTCCCACTTAGTTCTTCCATGTCATGTAAGATATACATAATCATCGCAGATGCTACTTCTTATTTAATCCTATAAATATCTAGTTTGTGCCGCAACGGCTCATATAATTCCTTATTTTGGCTTTGTGAAGAGATTACTTTTTGTAATATACTTTCTGTCAACTTCAGGGGTTGCCCAATTGCCCCCTGAACAAGAAAAACAAATTGACAGCCTTAAACTACTCATTTATAACGCACCCAATGATACTGTCATTATTAATGCTTGGCAAGCATGGGACAATATTATCTATGCCTATGATCCCTTGCTAGATTTTCAACTGAACTCCAAAATTGACAGTTTATGTTCCCTAAATCTCAAGAAAAATCTAGGAAAAAAGGAGAGAAGAAAGTTCTTAAATGCTAGAGGAGGAGCATTAAATATTTTGGGAATAATTTACAAAAGTCAAGGTGAGTTTGATGTCGCCTTGAATTATTTAAAGCAAAGTTTAGAGATTCGTAAAGAATTAGGTAATAAAAGTGGTATTACTGAAGCGCTAAATAATCTAGGAGTAATTTATTTTGATCAAGGAGAATTTGCAGAAGCGATAGATCATTACACCCGCAGCCTTAAGATTAGTGAAGAAATCAGTGACCAGCCTATGGTGGCTAAGACGCTTAACAATATTGGCAACATACACGCTGCTCAGGAAAATCTTGAGAAAGCGATTGAATATCATCTTCGGAGCTTAGAAATAGGAGAGTCCCTTAATAATGTTGCGATAATTGCGCCATCGTTTAACAATTTGGGTAATGCATATAAGCAATTGAACGAACTCAAAAAAGCGGTGGAATACTACGAAAAGGCACTTGAGATACATAAGCAACATGACGATAAATATGGTACCCAGGGTATATTAATGAACATTGGGGCTATTCATCAAACACATGGTGAGTTTGACCTTGCAATTGACTGTTTTTCCCAAAGTTTGGTCATAAACGAAGAGCTGGGCGATAAACATGGCATTTCTATGGCGCTTCAAAACCTTGGCAATACTTATCAATTAAAAGGTAATCTTAATAAATCTGTGAAATATAGTTTAGAGGCGTTAAAAGTTGCCCAAGAAATTGGGGCATTACCAAGGATAAGGGAGGCGTCTGCCGCTTTGTGGGTGGCGTATAAAGGACAGGGACAATTTAAAAATAGCCTGGAAATGTACGAGCTATTTATTAGAAGTCGTGACAGCATAGCATCAGTGGAAAACCAGAAGGAAGTGATAAGACAAGAGTATAAATATCAGTATGAAAAACAAGCCGTGGCAGACTCTATAAAAGTTGCAGAAGCTGCTAAAGTCAAAGACGCCGAGCTCGCGGCTGAGCGTGCCGAAAGTAAACGATTAGAGCTTGAAGGAAAACAGAAAGAACGACAAAAGTATTATCTCTCAGGCATTCTTGCTCTAGCATTAATTTTTGGTGGCGTAATTTATAGTAGATATCGTTTGACAAATAAGCAAAAAGGCATTATCGAAGAGCAAAAAATTAAAGTTGATAGGGCCTATGAACAGCTTGAAGAAAAGAATACAGAAATTCTGGACTCGATTAACTATGCAAAACGGATTCAATCAGCCATTCTACCTCCAAACAAACTGGTTAAAGAATATCTTAAGGATTCGTTTGTACTATACAAACCAAAAGATATTGTTGCTGGCGATTTTTATTGGATGGAACCGCATGAAAATGGCGTTTTATTTGCAGCTGCAGATTGCACAGGGCATGGTGTTCCTGGGGCAATGGTAAGTGTATTGTGTAATAATGGCTTAAATCGCTCTGTGCGAGAACATGGACTTAAGGAGCCGGGTCAAATACTAGACAAAACAAGAGAAATCGTTATATCTGAATTTGAGAAATCTGAGGAAGAGGTGAAAGATGGTATGGACATAGCCCTCTGTTCGTTAGAAGGTAACATGCTTAAATACGCAGGTGCCCACAATCCACTGTGGATAATACGCAGTGGAGCTGAAGATGTTGAAGAAATTAAAGCCGACAAGCAGCCAATCGGCAAGTATGACGAGCCTACACCCTATGAAACACACACTATAGAATTGAATCCTGGCGACACCTTCTATACTTTCTCTGATGGCTATGCGGACCAATTTGGTGGAGACAAAGGAAAGAAGCTGAAAGCTAAAAACTTCAAAAACTTGTTATTATCCATTCAAAAAGAACCAATGGAGCGTCAACGAGAGCTCATTGATGAAGCTTTTGAAACTTGGAAGGGTGACTTTGAGCAATTAGATGACGTGTGTGTTATCGGTGTAAGAGTTTAAATGCCAGTATATCGAATAACTATCTTGTTAAGGTTAAGATTACCTCAATTTACATGGATAATTTTATGCAAACCGGGCAAATCGCCTATTTACACCTATATTTGATTACCATGACTCAACTAACAAGGTCAATCATACTACTAGGGGCCCTGATGATTTCACAAATCGTATCAGGCCAAAGACCCACTGCCATCGACAGCATTGACAATATCATCCCAACAGTTACAGATGATAGCCTTCGAGCTGAACTATACAACTTAAGGGGACAAAAGTGGTCTGAGGTAAACTTAGACAGTTGTTACGAATCGTACAAAAAAAGCCTTAGTATATCTGAACCTAAGTTTTTAGCGGGTGATATGGTGCACGTCTATAACGTGGCGGGTTCATACACGAGTTTTGCTGCAATCTACAATAAAAAAGGGAACAATTTAACCGCTATAAAGTGGGCAAATAAAACCATAGATGTTTTAAGAAAAGCACAAAAATCAGAATTAAAGCTGCGTAAATTAATAACAAGCTACAATTCCTTGGGCACACTGTATGGCTTTGTATCTAAGCTAGACTCTTCCATTTGGGCGCATTCAAAGGCGGTTAAACTAAGTAACAAACTGGATGATAAAAAGGAATATGCATCAAGCATAAACAACTTAGCATTAGCCTTGTACTATGTGGGAGAAGTGGACTCTGCACAAACTCTGTTTTTAGAAGCCTTAAGCATCAGGGAAGAGTTTGCCCCCAAAAAAGATCTAGCTCAGAGCTACAATAATGTCGCTATTCTTTATATGCGTTCTGGAGACTCAGAAACATGTCTCGAGTATTTACAGAAGGCTCTTGAAATGCGAGAGGAAATAGGCGACAGCAATGGTATTGCAAACTCTTTGGGAAACATGGCATACGTGCTAAATAATCAAGGAAATTTTGAAAAAGCAGTGGAGTATTATCAAAAATCACTTGCATTGAACCGAAAAATGAACCAGTGGTCGTCAGTTTGTGGTAATCTAAATAACATTGGAATTCTATATAATGAATCAGGTCAGCATGAGCTGGCACTTGAGACCTTCAAGGAGCTTATGGCGATCAGCAAAAAAACTAACAGCATAAGTGATGAAATTGCTGCGCTTGAAGGGATGGCGAGTGTCGAAGGGAAGCAGAACAAGCTTGTGGAGGCGAAAAAACATCTATTAGCAGCGTTTGAACTCAGTAAAACGATTGAAAACCGTACGCGTCATTCAAATATTTTAAGAAACCTTGGCTCCTTGTATTACAAACTAGACGAACCAGATAAGGCAATTGAGTTCTTAAAACAGGCCTTGGAGATTAGCTTGAAAAACAATATTACCTCTGATCTGTGTGACACTCACAATTCTCTGGGCGAATTCTACAAGTCGACAGGCAAGTTAAAAGAAGCAGAATATCATCTCAATAAAGCCTTAGAGCTATCGAAAAAGCTGGGTTATCCGAGGGATATAATAAGAAGCTCTAAACTGCTGAGTGAAATTTATGTTGATTGGGGGCAGTACAAAAACGCCTATGAAATGAAAGTGCTTCAGTTTGATATGCATGACAGCATAACCAGAACTGATAACATGGAAGCTATCAACGATCTTAATGTTAAGTATCAGACAGATAAGAAAGAAAAAGAATTGGCACTAAAAGAGGCAGAATTGAGAGAAAAGGATCTTCGTGATAAAAAACGCCTAGCTGAAATAGAACGTGCGGAAATTGAAAATGAAAAGAGAAACTCTCAATTAATGCTGTCCCTTATTGGCTTGGGAATCTTATTAATCATGTCGGGCTTTGTATATCGAGGATATATACAAAAAAGAAAAGCCAATACACTTATCAGCAAACAAAAAGCAGAAGTTGACCATGCATATGCTGAGCTCGGTGAAAAGAATAAAGAAATACTAGACTCGATTAATTACGCTAAACGAATTCAAAACGCGATTTTGCCGCCACCAGAAACGGTAAAAGAACACTTGAGAGATGCCTTTATAGTTTATGAACCTAAAGACATTGTGGCTGGGGACTTTTATTGGATGGAGCCGTTTCAGGGAGAGAAACAGAATGAGAGCGGGGTGTTATTTGCGGCTGCTGATTGTACAGGGCACGGAGTC
Source organism: Flavobacteriales bacterium (assembly GCA_964230215.1). Taxonomy (GTDB): domain Bacteria; phylum Bacteroidota; class Bacteroidia; order Flavobacteriales_D; family JAUILH01; genus JAUILH01. The sequence continues at coordinate 591,083 of CAXRGQ010000007.1, read as the reverse complement.
CCTGGCGCCATGGTAAGCGTTGTTTGTCACAACGGCCTAAACAGATCCGTTAGAGAGCATGGATTGACAGACCCAGGACGCATACTTGATAAAACAAGAGACATTATTATTGAAGAGTTTGTTAAGTCTGCAGATGAGGTAAAAGACGGCATGGATATCGCTTTATGCTCACTAACGTTCACACAGAATGTGAAAAAGAGCGAGAGCGGTTCCGTCAAATCGACTGAGTCGGATGCAAAGGACCGTACTGTTTCTGATTACTCTGCACTGCTTAAATATGCGGGTGCGCACAATCCACTCTGGGTGGTGAGAAAAACGCCAGAGAATGGATCAAATGATGGCATTTATTCCTCAGAAGTTCAAATTGAAGAGTTAGAAGGTTATACACTCATTGAAATAAAAGCAGACAAACAGCCAATAGGACAATATCCAGATCCACAGCCCTATAAAACAAATGAAATTGAGTTAGAACCGAAAGATGCAATTTATGTTTTTTCAGACGGTTTTATAGATCAGTTCGGAGGGGAAAAAGGCAAAAAGTTTAAAGCGAAAAATTTTAAAACCTTGTTACTATCTATTCAAAATCTTTCAATGGAAGAGCAAGGTAAAGAACTAATGAAAGTATTCGAAAAATGGAAAGGGGACTTTGAGCAGTTAGATGATGTGTGTGTTATCGGCGTGAGAGTGTGAAGCAATCGAAGGCCAGATAACACCATGCTGACAATGAGGCACGAATTCGTCAGGATGTGTGACTAGTTTGCACGAATAAAGTTCAAGCAAACATCTAGCTATAAACATTGAGAGTGTGGTGATGATGATAATGAGGCACGAATTCGTCAATATAGATGATAGCATAACAACTAGAATCGAGTTCGTCATTATGTACGTAGTCAGCGCGTGTATAAAGTTAGGCACTATCAGAGCGGCGAACCGTGGGATTAAAATAGCGATATAATTAAGTTTTACATCTATGAACTATTTCAACCAAGAAAGTGAACGACTAAAATACCGTCAGCTAACAGAAAAAGACATTTCAAGCTGGACTGAGTTCTTCGTCAATAACGATCGATTACACTTCTTTGGATTTGATCTAAGTAAACCGGTTCAAGAACTAGCAAAGGATTGGATTCATTTGCAAATTGAGCGATATAAAGACGATCATGTGGGCCACCTAGCTGTAATTCGCAAGTCTGACAATGCTTTTATCGGAATGACAGGCCTATTAAAAAGGGAGATTGATGGTGAGGTGATTTATGAGGTGGCGTATTCACTAAAACCTAATTATTGGGGCAATGGCTATGCCACTGAGATGGCAAAGACAATGAAGCGTTATGGGGTCGATAACATGGGTCTGAATAAGCTAATTTCTATCATTCACATTGATAATGAACCATCTATGAAGGTGGCTAGAAAAAACGGGATGCAAGCACTCAGAGTAAGTGAGTTCAAAAACTTGCCAGTTATCATATTTGGGAATTAACAAAAAAGCCCAGCTTATAGCCGGGCTTCCTAATGTATATTTAATAACTCACAGATCTATACGATATTCTCTCCATCAAAATGAACAAGAGAGCTAAATCGCTTAATACGCTTATCAATTTCTTCTCTGCTTAAACTATCAATCTTATCCGTTCCGAACTCCTCACATGTATAAGATGCCAATGCAGAGCCCACTATAATTGCGCGCTTCATGTTATCAAATGAGATATCATCAGTGCTTGCTAAATATCCAATAAAACCACCAGCAAAAGTATCACCAGCGCCAGTTGGATCTTTTACTTCTGGTAAAGGAAGCGCAGGAGCATAGAACGTCTCTTCGTTGTAAAATAACAAGGCGCCGTGCTCACCCTTCTTAATGATTAGGTACTTAGGACCCATTTTACGTATGACATCTGCTGCCTTAACTAAGCTGTACTCTCCGGATAATTGGCGAGCTTCTTCATCATTGATGGTTAAAACATCAACGTGCTTAAGCGTCTCTTTTAATTCATCCAAAGCAATATCCATCCAGAAATTCATGGTATCCATAACCACCAACTTAGGTCTGTTTTTTAATTGCTTAATTACGGACATCTGAACGGCAGGTGCTAAGTTTCCAAGCATTAAGTAGGTACAATCTTGATAGGACTCAGGTACGACAGGGTCAAAAGTCTCAAGCACGTTTAACTGAGTGTCCAGCGTGTCTCGCGTATTCATGTCCATGTGGTATTTTCCAGACCAAAAGAATGTCTTCTCATCCTCTTTAATTTGAAGACCATCAAGGTTTACTCCTTTGCTTTTTAAATGCTCTAATCTGTCCTGTGGAAAGTCATTCCCAACAACAGATACAATGTTACTCTTCTCAACAAAATAAGAAGCTGAATAGCAGATATAAGTGGCTGCTCCACCCACAATTTTATCGGTTTTTCCGAAAGGCGTTTCAATAGCATCAAACGCAACAGTTCCAACAGTTAATAGACTCATAGCTAAATTTCTTTGAAGGCAAATATAGAAAGGTAAATTGGAATCACCTTGTTGAAGGTATAATATGCTCTTATTGTAAGACTAAAAGTAATTTAGATTCTATATCTTGTGGTCTGACATGAAGAGACTTACCATATTAATGCTGTTGATACTGCCTTTATTAATAAAAGCTCAATCTGGCACGGATAGTCTTCAGCAAATCATTGATGGTGACGCAGATATTGACGCTAAACTTAAGGCATATACTGATATTTGCAACGTTTTACCTCAAACTCAAGACGCCAGCAAAATAGGTAATCAGGGAATAGAGCTAGGGATATCCAACCGCAAGGAGAAACAGGCGGCATACATTGCGGCTAATATTGGTTACAGAATGATTTTTGAGGTAAGCGCAGATTCTGCATTACATTATTTTGTCTTATCCAAGGACCTTTCCCTATCAGTAAAAGATTTCGAAAATGTTGTTGATCAGTTAACTAATATTGGATACACAAAGAATTACATGGGTCAGCCTGACTCTGGTTTATATTATTACAATCTTGCTTTAAGCTTTATCCCTAAGCTTGATGAACCAACGCAATATGAAGCAAACCTCTACTCTAATATCGGCTTGATATACTTGCATGAGGGTAAACTAAAGTTGGCCTTGTCAAACAGCATAAAAGCCTTAGATAAGAGAAAGGAAATAGGAGATAAGGTTGGAATAGGAATGTCTTACATTAATGTAGGTGGTGTTTATGAGCAAATGAATGAGGCCGAAACAGCCTATGAATACTATAAAGATGGAGCTGCAGCTTGTGAAGAGGGTGGTGACATGAATTGTGAATTATCTGCTAAGATTAATATGGGTACAATCATGTTTAATCGCGAAAACTATAAGGAAGCACTTTCGATTTATACCAATGTCTATGAAATTTCAAGGAAAGCTAATCTTAAGCGGGTTGAATCGAATGCTTTAGCAAATATGGGGACAGCGTTGTCTGCCATGGGACGTTATGATGAAGCATTAGAGGCAGACCTAAAAGCGCTGGAAATTCGAAAAGAAATCAACAATAAAATTGGGTGGGCAGAGTCATTAAACGCTATTGGAAAAGTGTATCAATTAACAGGAAGACATGACCTTGCTATTAAGTATTTCAACGAGTCCAAGGCGATGGCTGAAGAACTTAAAAACTTGAGGATATCATTGCGAGCAAGTTTAGCAATTTCGGAACATTTTGCGGCAACCAAGAACTACAAATTAGCCTATGAAAATTATGTTGAGTTTGCCACCTTAAAGGACAGTTTGCTGAATAAAGAGAATAAAGAGTTAGTCCAAACGCTTGAGGCGAAATTTAAATCTGCTGAGAAAGAAAAAGAAATCGCACAGAAGGACGCAGCCTTAGCTAAAGAACAGCAAGAACGTCAAAATGAAAAAGCGGCTGCAGAAAAAAAGAGTAGAGAAGCAGAAGCACAAGCCAAGCAAGATGAGCTATTGCGCTACGGTTTTTTGATTGGGTTTCTTTTAATGGCAATAACCGCTTTTGTAATCTTTAGAGGATATAAAAACAAGAAAAAAGCAAATGAGTTAATTACAGAACAACGTGATGAACTCGAAGAAAAAAATCAGGAAATATTGGACTCTATCAACTACGCTAAGCGCATCCAGACGGCGATTCTGCCACCAAACAAACTGGTAAAAGAATATCTCGCAAACTCATTTGTTTTATACAAGCCCAAAGACATTGTAGCAGGTGATTTTTACTGGATGGAGCCTTATCAGAGCGAGAAAGAAAATGAGAACGGTGTATTATTTGCAGCAGCAGACTGTACAGGTCATGGCGTCCCAGGGGCTATGGTGAGTGTAGTTTGTAATAACGGACTTAACAGGTCTGTTAGAGAGCATGGTCTTTCAGATCCTGGTAGAATTTTGGATAAGACAAGAGAAATCGTAATTGCAGAGTTTGAGAAGAGTGAAGAGGAAGTAAAGGACGGTATGGACATAGCGTTATGCTCGCTTCAAGGTACAACTCTAGAATATGCAGGAGCGCATAATCCATTGTGGGTTATTAGGCGGATTATGTCGGCCGAAACCGCTGAGGGCTTTGCGCTAGAGGAGGTGAAAGCAGAGTTCTCTATTGCAACCAAACTAGAACAACATGATGATTACTTGTTTATTGAGGTGAAAGCAGACAAACAACCTATAGGAAAATACGATAATCCAAAGCCTTACACCACGCACACAATTGAACTTAATGAAGGCGATAGTTTCTATATCTTTTCAGACGGATATGCAGATCAATTTGGCGGAGAGAAGGGTAAAAAGTTTAAAGCAGCCAACTTCAAAAACCTACTTCTCTCTATCCAATCAGAACCCATGGAGCGTCAAAGAATAATTATCGATGAAGCCTTTGAGAAATGGAAAGGTGAGATTGAACAGTTAGATGATGTGTGTGTTATCGGCGTCCGCATGTAGTTCCTGCGCTGGAGCTTCAGCCTAAGCGTTAGCCGTAGCTTCAGCGGAGGGACTCCGCGTGTAAGTCACATCCGCATTATGAAGAATAACGGCTAATAAATTAATATTATCTCCTATCTTTCGAAAAATAAATTTTCTGGCACAGCCTTTGAACAATGACCCACCTAAACAATTTAAATCTAACTATATGAAAACATATTTACTTATTATTTCTTGTATGCTTGGAGGCCTCTCTGCTATGGGGCAGGGAAAAGCAAACCTGATTGTATTTTCAGATTCGGGCGACCCATTTTATTTACTTATTAATGGAGCAATGCAAAATGCGCGTCCTGAAACTAACGTAAAAGTTAATAGCATTGATGAAGGCGCTTATAGCGTTAAAGTGATGTTTGAGAACACAAGTCTTAAGCATATATCTAAGAACGCTATGATTGAGCCAAACAAGCAGTACACGTTTAAGGTAACTACTAACCGTAAAGGCGAAAAGGTAATGCGATTCTTCGGTGAAGTTGCTATGGGAGATGCTACTAATAGTGGAGCAACGGAGTACGACTATAGTAAAGTTTCGGTTGATAAGGAAACAGCTTCTAGCTCTAGTACCGCTAAGGTTAATCAATCAGGTACATCTAATGGAAATAACGGTTCGGCTGTAACAACAACTACTACAGTGACGGAGACAACTACGTCAAACGGATCTGGCAATGAGTCTGTCTCAGTTGATATGAACATGGGTGGTATCAACATGGGAGTTAATATTAATGTTAGCGATGACGGAAGTGGCAATGTAAACTCAAGTTCAACAACTACTACAACAAGCTCGTCAACTACTACTGTAAGCTCTTCAACGTCAACAAGTGGTGGTGGATACGAATCGACTGAAGGTACATCAACTGGGTCAGGGACAACAAGCTATGGAAATTCTGGGTGCATATATCCAAACGCAGACATGGCATCAGTAAACAAAGCTTTAGACGCCGAAGATTTTGAAGACGACAAATTGGCTTTAGCTAAGAGAGTGGTTGCTAAGAAATGTTTGAGCTCAGCAGATATTAAGTCCATCTGTCTGAAGTTTGATTTTGAAGATAATCGTCTTGATTTTGCTAAATATGCGTACGATCATTCATATGATCCAGACAATTATTACATCATAGATGAGGTGTTTGATTTTAGCGACTCAAAAGAAGAACTAAGCACTTACATTAACAGTAAGTAAACAATTATTGTTAGAGGCACTTATTTAAGTGCCTCTTTTTTTATCTTGTGGCGTCTAAGAATTTATTTAAAACGCCATGCTGCGATATTTTACCATCTTTGCGTGCCTATTAATAAGTAATATAGGTAGCGCGAGCACCGTTGATAGTCTACTATCTATTTCTAAAGATAAGTCAGTTCATGATACGGTGCGATATAAGGCGTTCTACGACCTTTCATGGGAATATATGTACGTCATCCCTGATTCGGCCGAATTTTATGGCAATGAATTGCTTACTCGTGCGAGAAAAGCAAAAAACAAAATCTGGTTATCGCATGGTCTAAGCTGTGTGGGGATATCATATTTAGTCCGAGGGCTATATAATGATGCGATTCCTTTTTTATCTGAAAACACAAAAATCAATAAAGAATTAGGCGAAAAGTCTCATGTCGCCAAATCACTTTCAAATCTCGGATTGTGTTACAAAAACAATGGGCAATATGGTAAAGCCATGGAGCTCTATATGGAGTCAACAAAACTTAAAGAGGAGCTACAAGACACCATTGGAGTTGCACGAAACTTAGGGAATATTGGCAATCTATATAGAACAATGGGAGATAATGTTAAAGCACTTGAAACCATATATAGAGCGGACAGCGTTTTTCAGATAGCCGGAGAAGATTATGCACATGGCTTAATGCTGATGAATATCGGTCTAATTAAAAAGGACGAAGGGGATTATGAGGGGTCGTTAGCTGCATATAACGAATGTGAAAAGATATACGAATCGATTGAGCATAAATCGGGCTTGTCAAACCTTTATAACAATCGTGGAAATCTATATCGCGATATGGGTCGATACCCGGATGCAATTGCTCAAATGAAAACAGCAATCCAGCTCAGAGAGGAGTTAAATGATCAGGGTGGCTTGTTGGCAGGCTACATGAACTTAGGTGCTATTTACAACTTTAGCGGTCGATATGCTGAGGCAAGAACGAGCTGTGAAAAAGCTCTTGTAATTGCAGAGAAAACGCAAAACAGTCAGGGTTTAATGGCATGTCATGATTGTTTGTATAAAGCGTACAAGGAGCTTGGTAATCCTAGCAGGTCATTGTTTCATTATGAGACATCAATAGCCTGGAAGGACTCACTTACTAATGAGGACAAGCAAAGAGAGGTTATTCGCTTAGAAACACAGTACGCATATGATAAGCAAGCAATGATGGACAGTATCTCATATGCAAAGGAGTTAGAAATCAAGGACATGGAATATGAAGCATTGTCAGCTAAGGAAAGAGCAAATACTGCTGAAAAAGAGCGATTAGAAACGCAGGCTAGTAAAGACGCCATTGTACGCTGGGGCATGGGAATTGTGATTGTCCTAGTTATTGGATTTGCTGTTTTTGCATATCGTAGATTCCAACTAACGAAAAAACAAAACATACTCATAGAGAGTCAAAAAAAGGAAGTGGAGCACCAAAAGGATATTGTTGATGAGAAAAATCAAGAAATACTGGACTCTATAAATTACGCTAAGCGCATACAATCTGCCATCCTACCTCCTCAAAAGTTGGTTAGAGAGTACCTCCATGAATCATTTATTTTATATAAGCCAAAGGACATTGTGGCAGGCGACTTCTACTGGATGGAACCAACTAAAGAGGGTGTTTTGTTTGCTGCGGCAGATTGCACCGGTCACGGTGTGCCAGGAGCAATGGTATCAGTGGTTTGTAATAACGGACTAAACAGGTCCGTAAGAGAATACGGATTGACAGATCCTGGTAAAATTTTAGACAAAACAAGGGAGATAGTAATATCGGAATTTGAAAAATCGGAGGAAGAGGTAAAAGACGGGATGGACATTGCGCTGTGCGCACTAACGTTCGCACAGAGCGAGAAACAGAGCGTGAGCGGTTCCAACAATTCAGCTGACTTGGAGGCACAAGACCGCCCTGTTTCTGATTCCCCCGCCCTGTTACAATACGCTGGTGCACATAACCCTCTCTGGATCATTAGAAAGACTGTGTCGGCCGAAACTGGCGATAGCTTTGTGCTAGAGGAAGTGAAAGCAGAGTTCTCTGCTGCAACCAAGCTAGAACAACATGGCGACTACTTATTTATTGAGGTGAAAGCAGACAAACAGCCAATAGGGAAGTTTGATGAACCACAACCCTACATAACGCACACTATTGAACTTAATCAAGGCGATACGTTTTATACTTTTTCTGACGGCTATGCAGACCAATTCGGTGGAGAAAAGGGTAAAAAACTCAAGGCTAAAAACTTTAAAAACTTACTGCTCTCCATGCAAAACGAGCCCATGGAAAAGCAAAAAGAGCTTATCGATGAAGCTTTTGAAAAATGGAAGGGTACATTTGAGCAATTGGATGATGTCTGTGTTATCGGCGTTCGGGTTTAGCACCCAGGCTCTTACCTGTAAAAAGGTAAACGACAACATATTATATCCATGGAGCCTTACATTTTTTGTCTATATATTTGGATATAATTGAAAAAAACCCTGATTCTGAAAGCATTTTGCATTATAGTAATTCTCGTGACAAATGTCCTTGTTTATGCACAGGGAGGCAGAGGAAATGGAGGGGGCAGAGGCCTTGGAAAGAAAAATACAGAATCAAAGACCGTCAACAAGAATCAAGAGAACGATAACGATTCCCGAGAAAAGTCCAAGCCACATTATGAGCGCTTACAGGATCTGCTCAAAAAGGCGATGGAGACAGCCCAAACGGATGCCGCAAAAAGCATCTATTACCATTCATTGCTTGACAGCACTTATAAAAGCATAGTTAAAGACAATAGACTGTCAAAAGAAGATTTACTGGAGCTTAGAGACTTAAGAAGAAGGTCGCTACATGATTTAGGAGGGCTTTATTATCGATTGGGGCAGTATGAAAATGCCATATCGGCGTGGAAAGAGTGCTCAGACATGCAACGCGAAGATGGCTTGAAAAAAGGTCTTACTGGCCCCTTAGTAAACATTGGACTATCGTACACCGAGTTGGGAGATTATGAAAAAGCCCTGGACTACTTAAATCAAGCCTTGTTAATTAGAAAGCAGAGAGGCAAAAAGAAGGGAATTGCCATGGTATTGAGCAACATTGGTTGGATGTACATTCATCAGGGTGAGCTAGAAACGGCGCAATCTTATTATCAGGAGGCCATTGAACTTCAAAAGCGATCTGGAGATTCGCTGGGCATTGCTATTTCAATTGCTCAATTAGGAGATATTATGATGAAATCGGATAGTCTCTTGAGGGCGGAAAATCTTTATCAGAAAGCGGTAAGAATACTTGTAAATAATGGAGACTACAATGGAGAGCAAGCAAGTGTTCTAGGGAGGTTGGCAACAATTAAACATAAGCGTGGGCAATATCAGGACGCTATAGAAATGTATGATCGTGCATTATCGGTTCACGAAAGCTTAAACAATGTCCTTGGACAAAGTTCGATTTTAATAAACCTTGCAGAATCCTATTACGCAACAGGTAATTCTGCCAAAGCAATTCAATGTGCTAGTAGAGCCCATCAAATGGCAACGGACATTGGTACCTTACCACAACTAGAGACTTCAGCTGCAGGACTCTACAAATACTATAAGTCGATAAATAATAGCAAAGCAGCCCTATTTAGCTATGAGGACTACATTTTGTATCGCGATAGCTTAAACCGTAAAAGCAACGTTAAAGCTGCGATGAGGCAGAAATTTAAATATTCATATGAAAAACAAGCTGCAGCAGACAGCATTAAGTCCGCAGAAGCCGCCAAAGTAAAAGACGCCCAACTGGCGGCAGAGCAAGCAGAAAACAAACAACACCAACTAGAAGCCAAACAACAAGAGCAACAGAAGTATTTTCTCTTCGGAGGGCTCGCACTAGCACTTTTGTTTGGAGGGTTCGTTTTCAACCGTTTCCGTGTTACCAGCAAACAGAAAGGCATCATTGAGGAGCAAAAGAAGAAAGTAGATGACGCCTACGATGAATTGGAAGAAAAGAACACAGAAATCCTGGACTCCATCAACTACGCAAAACGCATCCAGTCAGCCATACTTCCCCCAAACAAACTAGTTAAAGAGTATTTGCAATCATCCTTTATCCTCTACAAACCCAAAGACATAGTAGCAGGTGATTTTTACTGGATGGAGCCGACTAAAGACGGTGTACTCTTCGCAGCAGCAGATTGTACTGGACACGGTGTGCCCGGCGCAATGGTATCGGTAGTTTGTAACAACGGTCTCAATCGTTCTGTGCGTGAGCACGGCTTATCAGACCCAGGGCAGATATTGGATAAAACAAGAGAAATCGTCATCTCCGAGTTCGAGAAATCAGAAGAAGAAGTTAAAGACGGAATGGACATAGCGTTATGCTCACTGAAAGGAACAACTCTAAAATACGCCGGCGCTCACAACCCACTATGGATCATTAGAAAGACCGTATCGGCCAAAACTGGCGAAAGCTTTGTTCTAGAGGAAGTGAAGGCTGACAAACAGCCCATAGGCAAATACGATGAACCACAGCCATACACCACCCACTTAATAGAACTTACCCCAGGAGACAGTTTTTACATTTTCTCAGACGGCTATGCTGATCAATTTGGTGGAGAAAAGGGCAAGAAGTTAAAGGCTAAGAACTTTAAAACCCTCCTGCTCTCCGTGCAACATGAATCTATGGAGCGACAGCGAGAACTCATCGATGAGGCGTTCGAATCTTGGAAAGGCAATTACGAGCAGCTGGATGACGTGTGCGTAATTGGGATCCGCGTGTAGTGCCTGCGCTGGAGCTTCAGCCTAAGCGTTAGCCATAGCTTTCTGCGTGCCGCCCGTAGCTTTAGCAGAGGAGCTTGCGGAGGCACTCAGAATATGACTTACAACATCTCTAATACTAATAAAGCCAGAGAAAAATCAAACAGGACAAGGAAAAAATAGTCTTCTTCTATGTTAGAATATAGCAATTCCATCTACAATGATCGTTGCACAGAATATAAAACATGTATTGCAAGCCTCATTCATGTATAAGATTGTAATAAAACGCATATTCCATGATATAATTGTCTAAATTGCAGTATCATGGCTATTCGCATAAGTTTTATATGGATACTTTCTCTAACATTTCTTAAGCAAAACGTAGCTATTTCACAAATTGACAGTTTAAAAAGTCAGCTTGAAGTCATTCAGGACGATTCTATTCGATTTGAACTCTTATTTAATCTTTCTAAAGAGTATCAAAATATAAATGTTGACTCGTCGTTGCGATACTCCCAATTAGCCCTGGATCAGGCCAAACTGAATAGCAGTTTTAATCAATCACTAAGTGCGATTAACTCGGTAGCTATAGCTTACTACAGACAAGGCAATACTACAGAAGCACTGAAACTTTTTATGGAAGGATTAGAGTTGTCAGAAGAGCATAATATTATGGAAATGCGCGCTTCCTACACAAACAATATAGGAAACATTTACACAAGGGTAAATAAGTATGATTTGGCTCTAGAATATTTTAGAAAGGCTTTAGTTTTAAATGATAGTTTAGATAATAAGAAGGGTATAGCGAACGCTTATAATAATATCGGAATCGTATATAAGTCGCTTGACTCTGTTACGACAGCTATTTTTTATATTAATAAAGCCATTGCAATTCGTGCTGAAATAGACGATAAAGATGGCCTAATAGACGCCTATAATAACATTGCGAATGCATATGCTAATGGTGATAATTGGCCTCAAGCTGAAGTATATTTAATGAAAGCTGCCGAGCTATGTTCAGCTACTAGTAACTACATGGGGTTGGCTGCTACTTATGGTAACCTGAGTAACGTTTATGAAGAGCGAAAACAATACGAAACTGCCATGTCATTTGCTTTAAAAGGTATGCAAGTAGCGAAAGAACATGGCTTGCGGGCATCATTAAAAAACATTTATACAAACGTAATTCGGGGTTATAAAAACCTTGGGAACTATAAAATGGCTTATGAGGTATTGGACGAATATTTCTGGTACCATGATAGCCTTAAAGAACTGTCTAGCCAAGAAGATATCGCAAGACAAGAAGCTCAACATGAAATTGCCACTAAGGAGCTGATTAATCAGAAGTTGAGGGAAAAAAACGCTAGAATTGAGGCGATCAGCAAGCATGAAAAGAAAGAAAAAGAACTTAGTCAAGAAGCTTTGAATGCATCCAAAAAGAGTCAGCAATTCTTAATTGCAGTGCTGGTGCTGGCTGCTGCAATTGTAATAGTAATTGTTGTGATGCTGCGTAAGATCAAAAAGACGTATAAGCTCGTTCAAGAGAAAAACGTTCTTGTTGAAGCCTCCAATATTGAAATTAAAAAACAGAAACAAGAAGCAGACCGCCAAAGGGAAATTGTTGAGGAAAAGAATAAAGAGATTACGGATTCAATTAATTACGCTAAGCGCATCCAGTCTGCTATACTTCCCCCAAATAAATTGGTAAAAGAGTATTTACAAGAATGCTTTATATTATACAGACCAAAAGATATTGTTGCAGGTGACTTCTATTGGCTAGAATCCTTCGCACAAGCTACGGACTCTGAAGGAGCCAATAAAAGCAGTGTTCTTTTTGCTGCCGCAGACTGTACTGGGCATGGTGTGCCTGGAGCAATGGTCAGTGTTGTGTGTAATAATGGATTAAATCGCTCCGTAAGAGAATACGGTCTTCATGAGCCTGGAAAGATTTTAGACAAGACTAGAGAGATTGTAATTTCTGAATTCGAAAAATCAGAAGAAGAGGTAAAGGATGGAATGGATATTGCATTATGCGCGCTTGATGGAAGCACTCTTAAGTATGCTGGCGCTCACAACCCATTATGGATAATAAGGAAGGATTCTCAAGAGATTGAAGAGATTAAGGCAGATAAGCAGCCTATAGGCAAGTATGATGACCCAATGCCATATACAACTCACACTATTGAGCTGAACAGAGGTGATAGTTTCTACATTTTCACAGACGGTTTTGCGGATCAATTTGGCGGCGACAAAGGAAAGAAACTAAAGGCCAAAAACTTTAAACAACTGCTATTATCAATCCAGGAAGAATCTATGGAGCACCAACGGGAATTGATTGATGAGGCCTTCGAAAACTGGAGGGGTAATTTTGAGCAGCTGGATGATGTGTGCGTCATAGGCGTCCGCGTGTCACCATAGCTTTCTGCGTGCCGCCCGTAGCTTTCTGCGTGTCGCCCGTAGCTTTAGCAGAGGCACTAGCAGAGGAGCTAGCGGAGGCACTCAGAATATGACTTGCAACATCACCACTGCTGATAAAGCGAATACAAGCATGAACGAATCTAGAGGCCCATGTTTTCGTCAGTGTTAGATGATAGCTTGTCATAACAGCGAGGAATGAACTCGTTATGATGTGTGTGATTGGGGTTAGGTTATAATGCAAACCTCATCATTTTATGGAAAGACATTAATTCTACTTTGCAATCATCTTTCTAGAAGTCAACACCTGCCCGTCTAACACCACAGCATACGATATAATCCCGCTAACATGACTTGGGGTTTGAAACTCTATACGCTGATTGCCAAAGTTTCCAAGCGATTTGTTGTCGATAATGCGTCCCAAAACATCTCTAAAAACTAATCGCAAGTCACCTTGTACCTGACGGTCTAAATCAACTTCAATGATTGTGCTCTCTCCAAATGGGTTGGGATAATTCTGTAATAAGGTAATGCCATACTGGGCTGCAGGCTCAAACACCGAGTTGATTGTAACGGTATATTCATCAGACGGTAAACTTTCTATGTCGTCATTATCCACATTCATTACGCTGAAATAGTATTTGTCACCATCTGGGAAACCGAGCATATGAATTACCGTGTCTCCAGTGAAGGTATAAACGTCATCCCAATATAAGTCGGATGCATCATGGTCCCTTACGCCAACCCTATATTTCATGTATTGTGCATCCGGGCCGGTCATTTCAAAGCGAATGCCTCCTGTTTCAACGTAAATGTTAGGTGTTGGGGCAGGAGGTGCTAGTGCCAGCAATCCAAGGTTTACGCCATTGGTTCTTACGTTTCGTGCCAGGTAATTATTGTCAACTAGGGTATCGAATGAGGTATGTTGCAAATGCCCTAAACCACCGCTTCCGTCTCCATGTTCGTTAGTTGAGGTAAAGCGAACGGCTCTATATCCAAGTCCATGGAATGGGGAATGATCTCCGTTTCTCCCCTGTCTATCATGTTGAAGCATTACACGAATTTCCATCGGAACATCCGCAGTAGGGTTAATTTCCTCTATTTGCTGAAGCTTAATATAACGCGCCAGTTGCTTGTGAGGGCTATTGATAAACGGATTATTAAGTGATGAAAGGGAAAACACACGAATGCTAGTGCTATCGATACTTCCAGCCGGCGAGCACCCGGGAGGCGATGATACAGGACCGCATAAAATTCCACCCGCCATGTCATTGTTCAAACAAACACCAAAGTCCCAACTATTCGAATTAATATAGTTGGCCCAGGCCGTGGCTCCTATCAACCCAAGTTCTTCTCCGGTTGTAGCAGTAAACACTATAGTTCTATCGAAACTATACTTGCTCATTACTCTTGCAAGCTCTAATAACATAGCTACACCCGTCCCATCATCTTCACGACCTGGTGCATCACAGGTAGTATCGCACGGGTCTGTACAACGTGAATCCAAGTGCGCTTCAATTAGCATAAAGTCTGGCGTGTTTAAATTAGTTCCTGGTAATATTGCCACAGGATTTCTATGGTGATGCGGTGCACCACCCAGCGAATCGCAGACGTTGGTTGGGTCGTAATCAAAATCTAAATAGCCAGTCAACAAACGGTTTTCATTGTTATTACTGATGCGTTCAAATTGTGAAACAACCCAACGTCTAGCTGCACCAATACCCCGCGTATTAGAGACTGTGTCAGTGAATGTATGACGCGTTCCAAAGCTCACAAGATTGTCTAAAATGACATTTAGAGAATCAGGCGATACCTCACTCGTAATACCCGACACTATGGTAGCTCGATCATCAATAACAATAGAAGCGGCGTAATCTGACGGGTTATAGTTTCCAGAGAGCACGTCAATCATGTCTGGGTTTGACAAGTAAGTATTTGTTTGTGCTACTAATGCTTGGGACAGCAAGGAACTAATGAGAACGCTTATAAGTAGTTTCATGTATTAGGTTTTTTACTAAGATATTGAATACATGGATGTTTCGTTAGCTGGGTTAGAGATATAACACAATAGTGCTTGAACAGGAGGATTTTTAAATCAAAATCGGTGTGTTTAGGGCTGATTTTCATTCCAGCCGTACCACAACGGGAATAGTTGCTCTGCATCTAGCGAGCTGATTGTAATTTTGACCCGGCACCCATTTGTCCATTTTTTCAACAATTTCCAGGATCATCTTATCGTATTTGCTATTAAACGATTTCGCCATCTCTACATTGGAAATGGAACTATCCTTTTCTACAACAAAACGAACATACCACCGAGTGCTTCCTATATCTTCTTGTGTGAACACAGAATCTGGTATAGCGGTCGTTATATAGTCCATTAAGCCTTGTATGCCGTTTATGGGCTTAGGCTCAACTTCACAGAAGTCAGAGATTTCATCAACCTGTATTTCATCTACGTGATTTTCAGGTGCCATTACCAGTGGCTCCTCAATAAATTGTCCGCTTTCGGCATTATCGTGACAAGCATAAAAGTTTAAGACAGCATCATGGTGTTGATCATCGCTATAGTAGGCAACACGAGATACTTTGGCCTTGAATTTATACATGCTCTCATATTCAAAACAATTAAACAAGTCTCTAAGCATGCTCTTAAATTCATGGTTGCGCATCTTATAGGTTTTTCCGCAAGTCGTAAATGGAATGTAGCCGTCTTTAATCGAATAAACATTTTGTGTTCTACCGTATAAAACATAGTTGTTTTTGTTTTTTGTTAAATACAGTAAATACTTTTTGTCGTTATCACCATCGTTTACTTGCAATGCGCCATATCTCGGCTGATGAATTGTGATCGTTTGTCCTTTATCAATGTCCGTTCCCTTAAAGCTGTCGTCGACAACAAAGGTATATGTGCGGGTATCTTCTGAGAACGAAACAACTTCTCCGCTTACAATATTGTGAGCTTTAAATGCTGCGGTGACATTTGGCACATACATCATGTCAACAGCCCTAGAGCTAAATGAGCATAGAAGAATAAGATATGATATGGCGGTCATCTTCATCATAAACAGACTGATTTCTTCTGTCAATTTATGAATTATAAACCATAAACATATAGGATTGTGTTGGACGGTAAAGACAATGGGAAGGAATGAGCCATTTCGCCTACAGTCGTTAAAGAATAAAGTTCAAAAAAAAAACCGCTCTACCATAATGGTTAGCACGGTTTCTTTGTATGCTAAGAGCTAGGAAAACCTTATTGAAGATCAAATATTACGGGCATTGTGTAAACACCTTTCATGCCTGCTTTTGCAATTTGGTCTTTATGCTTCTGACTCATTAAAGACAATACTCTAATGGCTTCATTTTCTAAATTGTACCCCTCGTTTGTGAGACCTTTGATATTTGAAATACTACCGTCTTCCTCTACCTTAAACTTGATAATTACGGTAGATTCAACTTTAGCTTCTTTTGCCTCCGCAGGATATTCAACATAATTGTTGAATAAACTAGAGAAGTCTTTAGAATCATTTTTGCTTGGATTGTGTTTTGCCATTGCTAACGAACTCATTAACAATAGGCTTAAAAGTAGGATTGTGTTTTTCATTTTCTTGCTTTTTTATCAATGTGACGACACAAGCGCTGATTTGTTACAGTTAGTATGTTTAACTAGTTAGTTTTAACATTATTTAGTATTTTGTTGAGCAATCAAAACGAACTATACATGGATAAAATTCAGCGTACACAACACTATTACCAATTAGTGATAGATAAATTCACTGCATCTGGAAGAAGTCCCCATCAGCTTCAAGTGCACAAGGAGTTGTTAGAACTGGTTAAGACATGTTCTAGCTATGAAGAGATACATTCTAAAATGAAAAGTCAAGGCTTTTACGAGAAACCTGCACAAGCCTTGTTTATGGATAAGATGGCAAGCTTACGAGATGCTGCTTTGGTTAACGGATTTAATGAGGTAGCTGAGACCTACGACCAAAAATATAAAGAGGTAGCAGCAGATTACTCACAAGCTTATGCGACAGGGTACGAGCAAGAAGTTGCAAGAAAGTTGAACAAAATCGGAAATATAGTAGGCGCAGTGAATGCACTATTCCAATTGTATTTACAATTCTTAAGTCGGAATGATTACGAGGATCCCATGGAATATGTCACAAAAGTTAGAAATCTTGCAAATGAAATTCATGGGAATGGATCAGAGCTTGCAGATGCACTTAATGACTCGTATAATCGGGAGCATGTTGAATTGAATGATCAGGCATATCAGGAGTTTGTACGTTGTATAATTGAATTAAATACCGGCAATATAGGTCACCATTTTGACCCCAAAGGCTGTGATGAAGAGTTCAATGAGCTTTGGCCTAAGCTGAAGGAGCAGAAGGACAAAATCAAAGAAATTGGTAAGGCGGAGGAGGCCAGAAGTAAGCGTAAAGTTTACATAGCAATCCCGCCTGACGAAGAAGGGGGAGAGTATTTATATGTTGAACCAAGAGAAGAAGGGAGGTAAGTTATGGACGCAATGATTCAACAATTAGTAAATGGGTATTTATCTGTATTTGATAACATTCCATGCAATAATCCTGATGTAGCAGCAGAAATTGAGACGTATAAAAGTGACGTAAACGCATTGGGAGAAAAGCACAACGACATGATGGCCTTTATGGCAGAGTTCAATAGTTCAGGTCTTGAGGCTAAGCAAACGACACTTATTACAAAGGCGAGTCAACCAGCAGTGAATCAAACTGAAGAGCAGCACGGTCAAATTGAAAATGCTCAGCAGAATTTGCCAAGTGTAGAAGAATTTCTTTCTCAGTACAATGCAGCATATGAAGCGGTTAAAAAACAAGGGTATCGTAAAAATGCTGAAAAGGCCTATGAGGATATCTTTAATGTGAAAAACCGCACGGATGATTTATTGGAAATGAACATCATTCTAGAGCAAGAGAAGCTCCTATGGAAAATTGTAAGCGAAGACTTGTTAGATATTTATGGCCCCATATATGAGGCCTTAGACCCTAATAATAAGAGCTTCAAAAAGCAATTTAAATCCTTAGCGGAGGTTGCAAGAAATTCAAATTGCGACGATCAATTATCGTACAATATTGAGATTCAAAACCAGATAAATCAAAAGCGGAATTACCGTTTTATAACCGAAATGACGGTAGTGCTTCAATTCGCAAAATCATTGTGGGACTACCATCTATGTAAGATGAAATTGAGACGCTGGGATGAGCCTGAAAAGGACTTAAAGGCGTTAATATCTCAAAGAAGAGCTAGCAAGCGTTTTTATGCATCTATGAAGTCCATTTGGGGATGGGATATAGATACCATTCTTGCTGATCCATGGAAAAAACTATGGACATTGGTACCTAGCCCGCTTGATTCATTGAATAGAATTAAAAAGACACAAGACATTCATAACATTGAAGTGTATAAAGAGCTTCTTGATGAGATTCTGTCCAACAAGACATTGGAAGAAATCATGCTAAACGAGCAAACGAATGTAATGAGCTACTTACTCGATAGATCTGCAGATGCGGTTTCAGCTGAATATGCTTCTATAGCCAGAAACTATAATAGCAAATTTATTTACTTCCAATACGAAGAAAAACTAAAGGGTGAATTAAATGGACCAGATAGTGTGGACATAGATTATGGTGCGTTTAAGTAGTGCAGGGACAAAGGGCAGAGTCGTTTAATTTTTGTTATATTACATCTGTGAAAAAACTGTGTATCATTCTGTTGGCTCTTGGAGCTGTGTTTTCCGGAATTGCTCAGGACACAGTTAATGATTCATTGTGGTCGGTATGGGAAAGCGATGAGCATGACACCGCAAGGCTAGAAGCTCTTCACCATTTTACCAGAAACACGCTGCTATATGAGGATCCAGATAGTGCCCAGACATTATTTGAACTCTCTATTAAAACAGCAGAAAATATAAAAGATAAAAAGATTCGGGAGCGATTTCAAATGCGTTCCAAGATGCAGGTTGCCATAACCCATTACATTAGAGGGCAACTAGATGATGCCGTTAAGTTTTATGCCGAGTGTTTAAACTACTATTCGGTTACACCAGGTTTTGAAGGAAGCGCGGCGGCTGCCTTAATTAATTTGGGGAATATCCATATGCTGCAAGAGGATTATGCTTCTGCCGAGAACTATTATAAGGAAGCGCTCACCCTATCATTAGAGTCGGGACATATTGAAAGAAAGTCAATTGCCTACCACATGCTTGGAAGTGCACAGATTAAACTTAAGAAGTTTGATGAGGGGCTTGTTAACCTAGATTCGGCGCTAAATATCCGCTTAAAACAAAATAACCCATCCAAGATTGTTTCTACGCTCAATAATATAGCAACTGCCTATTTTGATCAAGACTTATATGAAAAAGCACTTAAAGCATATAATGATGTAATTAACTACCCTACGGACGTGAATGTGGATCGTCAACTGATGAACGCTTATAGTAATGCCGCACGTTGTTACTTAAAATTAAATCAGCCACGGACAGGATTACCATATGCCATTAAAGGTCTAGAGCTCTCAAAAAGCCATGGAGCCATGAATGATCAGGAGGCGGGTTCTGAGATATTATATTCGATATACTGGAGCTTAGGCATGCACAAAGAAGCATTTGAGACCTATCGCTATAATATTAGCATTAAGGATAGTATATCGAAAGAGTCCAATCAAAGAGCCATTATTAAGGAGCAGTATCGCTACGATTACTTTAAAGACAGTCTGGACTTAGCAAAAGAAAAAGAATTGAGCGAATTAAAACTGTCAGAAGAAAAAGCACGAAGAGAACGAGAAAAAATTGCGCATGAAAAAGAACTGGTTGAAGAGCAAAATCAAAAATACTTGCTGTATGGCGGTATCGCAATTCTAGTCATTCTAGGTGGCGGCATTTTCTTGGGTTATAACAACAAGAAAAAGGCAAATGCGATCATCTCTCAGCAGAAAGTTGAGGTTGAAAACCAACGTGATTTAGCCAACGAGCAGCGTGCATTGGTAGAAGAGAAAAACAAAGAAATTACCGACTCTATCAAATACGCCAAACGTCTTCAGGAGGCGATTCTCCCGCAAGAAGAGTTAGTGAAAGAACTGTTGCCAAATAGTTTTATTCTGTATAAACCAAAAGACATAGTGGCGGGGGATTTCTATTGGATGTCGTTGTTGCCTGGTTCTGCTCCTTTGGAGGAGTTAGAGGAGGTAAGCAACAAAATTCTTTTCGCG
The DNA here is from genome assembly GCA_964230215.1 of Flavobacteriales bacterium. Lineage (GTDB taxonomy): Bacteria > Bacteroidota > Bacteroidia > Flavobacteriales_D > JAUILH01 > JAUILH01. Next base: position 570,551 of record CAXRGQ010000007.1, on the reverse strand, counting down.
GCGGCAGATTGTACGGGTCACGGAGTGCCTGGAGCAATGGTGAGTGTAGTTTGTGCGAATGCTTTGAACCGTGCAACAAGGGAGTTTGGTTTAACTAGGCCCGGGGAAATTCTAGACAAAACAACCGAGCTTGTAATTAATTCATTTAATGCAAAAAGCTTAAAGGGTTCACACGGAAAAGACATTAGAGACGGCATGGATATCGCTCTATGTTTGATGGATTACTCAACAAACACACTACACTATGCTGGCGCAAATAACTCCTTATATCACGTGTGTAAGAGCACAGATGAGAACCAGAAGTATGGAGATGCGGACGGGGCATACGCACTTGTCGAATACAAAGCCGATAGACAACCAATTGGTAAATATTTTGACCACAAACCATTTACAACCCATCAAATTCAGTTAGAAAAAGGAGACTCGATTTACATTTTCACAGATGGTTATGCGGATCAATTCGGGGGTCCAAGAACTAAGAAATATAAGTACGCAAACTTCAAACGCTTCTTACTCGAAAATCACACTAAAGAGCTTGCAACTCAAAAGCAATTGTTAGATGAGGAATTCGTTAGTTGGAAGCGAGATATTGAGCAGATTGATGATGTGTGTGTTATCGGCCTGAGAGTGTGAAGCAATCGAAGGCCAGATAACACCATGATGACAACGAGGGACGAGTTCGTCATTATGTGTGAATTGAGAGCAGAGATTACAACTAGTGCTAGGGTGTCTTATAGAGGACACTGAGAGTGTGAAGCAATCGAAGGCCAGATAACACCATGATGACAACGAGGGACGAGTTCGTCATTATGTGTGAATTGAGAACAGAGATTACAACTAGTGCTAGGGTGTCTTATAGAGGGCACTAAGAGTGTGAAGCAATCGAAGGCCAGATAACACCATGATGACAACGAGGGACGAGTTCGTCATTATGTGTGAATTGAGAGCAGAGATTACAACTAGTGTTAGGGTGTCATATAGAGGACACTAAGAGTGTGAAGCAATCGAAGGCCAGATAACACCATCCTGAAAATGAGGCACGAATTCGTCAGTGATGTGTGCTGGGCGTGCGGGTTTAAAACTATACTGCAGATGAAACGGTATTTGTGTTGCACGACAAAACAGTACCAAAAAAAAGATAAACGAATGTAACTGTAACTAATTGTCTAACTAAGTGTATAAGCCTTCATTAGATAAGATATATGGACACAACAATAAAATTCTCAGAGACAGACCGCACCCGATATTATCAAGAGACACTTGAAAGTCTAAACGCGCTTCTTCAAGACGCATTAGCGGGTGAAGATCAAAACGAAATTAAGCCAGCATTTCCACCAAATTGTAGTTTGGATGATATTCAGATTGAGAGTTCAAAAACATCTCTCAACTACATAAATAATGATACTACACCTATTATTGAAGTTATTATTCAAATCTCTTACAACAAGGAAGTCATTGGCGAGTATACTAGCGAATATAACACGGAAGGCGAGCTTGTAGATGAGGCGTTTTATTTGGATTAGATCACTTGCTTGAACTCACTAGACTCAAGAGCCCACAGAATGACATCTCTAAAATCAGTCTTGGCTGCATTAAGATAATGCTTCAAATCATCTATTTTCCCAACTGAGATATGAAGCACTGCAAGGCGTGTGTTAAGTAAATTTATCTCGGAGTTTGCCATGACATCATGTAGGCTAATAGATGAAAGTAGGGATATTACCAGTTCTTGTTGCTCAGAAGGATAATCTTTCTGAATTTTATCTAAAATTAATGGATGCATGTAGCAACAAAGTAAAGAAATTGCTGAACACAGACGCCCATTAATTGTTAAACAACCGAGCGCAGATCGTATGCCAAGACCAAAAAAAAATAAAGTATTCTTAAAGGGTAAGTGGCAAAGACTAGTATCTGCTAACTACGAGATTGATCCAGCGCTTCTGATGGACTACGTGCCTGCTGGAACAGAATTGGAAGCTCACGACGGTAAGCACTATGTTAGCTTAGTAGCATTTAGATATGCAAATACACGCCTGCTTAATGTCCGAATTCCTGGCTACCAGAGATTTGAAGAAGTAAACCTTCGTTTCTATGTCAAACGTGAAATAACTCCTGGTAAGTGGAGGTCAGAAGTAGCATTCACTAAACTATATTTCCCCAAGAGAGCGCTTACTTTTGTGGCAAAAACAATTTATAAAGAGAATTATCAGACTGCTAGGATGGAACACGTCTGGGAAGAAAAGGAAGGCAGATTGTTTACCAGTTATGGTCTTAAGACGGATGTGTGGAATAGTTGTGAAGTGCTCAGTGCAAAAACTACACGGAAGATTAATAAAAACTCAGACGAGGATTTCTTCTCAAAACATTATTGGGGCACGTCCAGAATCAACCCCAAGGCCTCAACTATTTATGAAATTGAACATCCCGATTGGCGTTCTCATGATGTTTTAGATTATAAGATCAACTTTGACTTTGGAAGAGTATTTGGAAACGAATTCAAACACTTAAATGAGCAGTCACCTGAATCTGTTCAGTTATTTGATGGTTCACAGGTTATTGTAAACAGAAAAGAAATCGTAGAAGCATAGAAAAAGGGAAGCCATTGCTTCCCTTTTTACTTTGTGAATTTTAGCTTAGTTCAGCATTCCTTCCATTCCAAACGCGATCAAGAAGCTATTGTAGTCCTCCTTAGCTCGTATATTTGTCTTCTCAACAAACTCGCCCGTAACAGCATCCACTACAGTTCTTAACGGTCTTTGACCTTTTGGTTTTTCAATTAGATCTAAAATAGCATCTGGTACCAACTCTGGATTTGGCTTTAACGCCTCAAACATTTGCCCCATTCCCTCATTCACCTGTTGAGGTACATTGGCCAATTCGCCATAGCCCTGAGTTACTGACTGATCACTTCCAAAGGCGGTCTTGCTGAAAATCTCTGTAGGAAATGCTCCCGGTTCAACAATGGACACATCTACACCTAAAGGTCGCACCTCATAATGCAGGCCTTCGGACAAGCCCTCTACCGCGAATTTAGTGCTGTTGTATACCGTCATAAAAGGAGCAGAAAACCTACCTAATGAACTTGAGATATTGATAATTAAGCCTTCTCCCTGCTTTCTCATTTGAGGAAGAGCATTTCGCGTTGTTCTCCATACTCCCTTCAAGTTCACATCAAACATGGCTTCTAAATCTTCCTCAGTGTAAGCTTCTGCTAAACCACCGCCAAAATAACCAGCGTTGTTTACAAGCACATCCAGTCTGCCTTCGTTATTAATAATATGATTTACTGCATTCTTTACAGCGGTTGCATCCGTTACGTCAACGTCAATTACCTCTACATTGTCAACAGTGTTTAGCTCATCAGCTCTTTCTTTGTTTTTAGTAGTTGTATTGCGCATACCTGCGTAAACCTTATATCCTTTTGCAGCGGCCTTTTTAGTGGTTATATATCCAAATCCGCTATTAGTTCCTGTGATAAAAATTACTTTGCTCATAATTATTTGTTTATATTTGTTACACAAAGTTACTTTTAATAGTTACAAAAAGTACCAAATATTGATTTTATTGATAAAAAAACTAGTTACCTCAAAGTAACAATCGTAGGAATATGAAGGCATGTAGCAATCCACTTTGTCCGTTGACCCAGGCACTAACCGTTATTGGGGGTAAATGGAAGCCCGTTATTTTATATCAATTATATAGGTCGCCCAAGCGTTTTGGGCAGTTAGATCATGTGATACCTGGCATATCTAGAAAAGTGTTGACAGCTCAGTTAAACGAACTAGTGTCGGATGGTTTAGTGGTGCGCACATCTTATGCAGAAACACCGCCGCGTGTAGAATACTCCTTAACAGAGAGAGGCGAAAGTCTTATTCCTATTTTTAGCTCTATTGCCGATTGGGGAGGCTATTTGGTTGAGGAGTATAAGCTCCAGCAAAGCGCATAATCTTTATCCTAGATATTGCTTGAGTAGAATACCGGGGAGCAGTATAGCACTATCTAGGAGATAGTGGCGAAAGCCTATTCTTGTTCTGCTGAATATCTTATCGAGATGATAGCGCCTCCATCATTATACAAGCTAACTCTGCCACCAATTTGGTCGACTAAGGCGTGCACAAGCTCCATTCCAAGCGATTCATAATGACCGTTTAAAATGGCGTCTGGGAAGCCATTTCCATAATCTCTTATAGTAAACACGTATTCCTCTTCATCTCTATAGAACGAAAGATCCAACCTAGGGTCAACCGCATAAGAGTACTTTAAAAAATTTGAGACTACTTCAGATGAAATTAGTCCTAAGGGAATCAATACATCCAAATCAATCATTTCGTCCGCGACTTTCAAATTAACGGCTAGATTTGGCGTGTCTGTTTTATCTATCGAGTGCTGAATCAATTTAGATATATAACCTTTTATACTAGCCGATTTATATGAGCTTGAGCCATACAACATTTCATGAACAAGCGCCATTGATTGTACCCTAGACTTACACACATCTAGAATCTCCTTTGTAGCCCCATCGGTGGCTTTGTTTTTTTGTAGATTCAAAATGCTCGAAATAATCTGCAGATTATTCTTTACCCTGTGGTGAATTTCTTTCAAGAGCAGCTGCTTTTCATCTACAGATTTCTTTAACTCATAATTTTTTACGAGCAGGTATTCTCGTTCTAAACGGCTTTCAATGGATTCGGCAATAAACTGCATAGCCTCCAAGTGTTTCTTTGGTTCAGTCGGGGCTTGTTCATATAAACAGGTGATTATACCAAAGGGCTTGTCCGAGCCTCCAGTGAAAACTGCAGCCCCAATATATCCATCAATATTGATGGTTTTTAAATACTCATCTGAAGGAAAGAGTTCTTGCACATTCGATGGGTAATACCCAACACATGTATCGGTAACTTCCATGCACGGTGTGTGTTCCAATGCATATGGCTTGTTTTCAACTAGCTCTCCTTGTTTGATTGAAATTAATGGAATTGCACGCATGGTTTCTCTATCAATTTTAGAAAGAAACGTATAGTCGGCTTCTACAACTTCCTCAATTAGTTTCGCCGTGTTTATGAAATAGTCCATACCTACACACAACCTAGTGGCCTCATCTATTTTTTCTAGTATTTGTGATTTAGCACTCATATTGATCTAAAATTGAATAGTCTCAAGATAGGAAAAAAATATATAACATTCTGTTTTATAAAAGGTTCGCAAGTGCATCTTAAGCAACCGTCGTTGGCGTGAAATAAGTTAGGAATTAACTTCTAATCGCTAATTGAAATCAGTGGCCTTACAAAACACACGATAGCAATTCAACAGGACAACTCTTGTAATCCTAACGTATTGCGCATGGGCCATATATACTGTTCTTTAATTAGTTAAGACACTAAATTTCACTACCTTGTGCTTACTATTTATCAAACAAAGACTTTAGGATATGAAAATTACAGCGACGATTGGTTTGGGCATAGCGTTATTTGGCGCAACCAGTGTTCAAGCACAATCAAAAAAGTATGTGCTTTTAGAGCACTTTACTCAGGCGTCTTGTGGGCCGTGTGCATCACAAAACCCAGTATTTGAAAATGGCGTGCATGCGGACAATCCAGGAACAATTCATCACATTGCCTACCACACATCTTGGCCGGGAGTAGACCCAATGTATGATCACAACCCATCAGAAATAGGCACACGCACAAGCTTTTACGGAGTTTCTGGGGTTCCGGATATGATTATGTTAGGAAATCAATGGGAAGGTGGACCGGCAGGACTTACGCAAGGCCATATTGACGGAGCAGCTGCACCTGGATCTCCAATTAAAATTCGTGTGAATGATGTGGATAACGGTTCTACGCATGATGTGGATGTTACGGTAACAACAACTGGTACAGCTCCAACTGGCAGTTATGTGCTTAGAGTGGCTGTGGTTGAGGGCATGGTTTCGTATGCTACACCTCCAGGAAGTAACGGAGAAACTGATTTCCCGAATGTGTTTAGATTGTTTATTGCAAACAGTACAAACGGAGACCCAATTACTTTACCAGGCACAGGTACATCTACAACCATGAACTATACATATACTGAGGATGTAGCGTGGGATCAAAACGAGATTTACATCATGGCATGGGTGCAAGAAACAAGCACAAAAGAAGTGATTAACTCCGGTTCGTCTAAGGATGCTAAGTGGGAGCTTAACAATTACTCATCTATTTTTGGACAAGGAACATCTGGTAATACATCTACATTTAATTCTGGAGTAACGAATGATGGCACTGCTCCTGAGTTATTTAGAATTACGCTAACAGATGACGCGCCAGCAGATTGGTCAGCGGACTTCACAATTGGCGGTTCAACATATACAAGCACAGCAGATGTGACAGTGGGCGCAGCAACCTTAGAGAATATGTCTTTAGATGTTGACCCAGGGGCAACAAATGCTATTGCAACGTACACATTTGAGCTGGAGTCATTAGATGATCCATCAAAACCACACCAAACAGTATCTTACACAGTAATGTCTGGAATTACAGACTTAATTATTACTAATGATGGTGAGGCTGATTTATCTGAACAAGTATTTTTGGACGGTCTAGCAGCAGCAGGAAATGCAGCGTATGACATGATGAGTGCTTCATTATTCATCACGGCATCTAGCACGGCTCAAATTACAGGGGTGAACAATTTATACTATAATGTTGGATGGACATTCCCATGTTTCGAAAGTGAAATGGTAGCAGAATTAACCGCATTTATGGATGCAGGGGGAGATGTATTTATGGCTGGACAAGATATTGCTTGGTCAACATTTGACTCTGTTAGTCCTTACGTTTCTGCATCAACAAGTCAGTTTATCAGCACATACTTTGGGGTGGACTACGTAGGAGATGGTTCAACAGCAAACTCTTCAATGAATCCGGAGGTGGCAGATCCGTATTATGGCGCAACCAACACGATGACGATAGTTGATATCCATGGCGGAAATATGTATCCAGATGAATTGGCGGAGATCAATTCGGGAACAGCGACATATTACTACAATGGCGGAACTAAAATTGGCGCAATTCGTCAGCACACAACGCACAAAGCATCATATTTTGGAATTGACATGGCAATGATCCAAAACGCCGCGGATGCAGAAGAGATTATTCACATCAGCCATGATTGGTTCTACGGTTTGTTATCTGACGATGAATATGATGCGGCAATGGCAAAGCTTACGGCGTATCCAAACCCATCAAACAGCCTAACAACTATTGAGTTTGATGTTTTAAACTCAAATGCATTACTGAATATTACGGACATGACAGGAAAGTTGATTTTCACTGACCAATTAATGGAAGGAACAAGTCAATACAAGCTAGACGTGACTGGATTTAGTTCTGGCACTTATTTCTATTCTATCATGGATAAGGACGGAGTGAAAACCACTAAAAAACTACAGGTTTCTAAATAGACCTTACAGTATAACTAATTACAAAGGGCACCATTGGTGCCCTTTTTTGTTTTATCGTATTACAGTTTCCACCCCCTCAGCGTGACTTGCAGAGGACTCTGAGAGATTAGAAGTGCATCTGGTGGGTTTTTAGATGTCTATTATTGCTCATTATTTCCTAAATTGAAGATGTGAGATTAGGTTTAATCATAGCGTGTTTGTTTTGGGTGATAAATGTAAATAGCCAGAGCGAGCACACCGTGGCTGTTTTTGGAGGATATTCTAAATATAAACTGAGACCGGATGAAGGAGATACGACTGATGTCCGTTATAGAGATTTTCGAATAGTTCCACACAGTTATTCTTTTGGGGCAAATTATAACTGGACGTTTAAGAAGTTTATTTTTGGAATAGGGTTTTCAATTCAACGCTTAAAAATGATAGAAGACTGGGCGAATCAAGGAGGTTGGTTTCGAAAAGAAGAGTATACGGAATATCTCTTAACTATCCCTATTTCAGCGGGATACAAAATATATAGCAATTCTAATATCAGAATTATACCCTTAGTTGGCATATCTACTCAAGCTAACATTTATTACAAATACCAAGAAAAAAACCCTGCCAATAACGACCTCTATTACACTGAGCAAGGATTTACCTTTGACGGCGTTAATGTGCTCAATGCATTTGCGGAGTTACAACTAAAGTATAATTTCAAATCAACGCCGAACCTGCTTGGCATATATATGAACTATAGCACGCAAGCGAGAAAAAAGCGAATCAATAACAAACCATGGGGAATGGCAAATTATCATTATCATTCTATTTCTGTTGGGTTGAGATACGAATATATGGTAAACAAAAAAGACTGCGACTGCCCAACGTTTGATTAAAACCGTCTCTTATCTCACCATTACTCCACCCTCAGAGTCACTCGAAGAGGACTCTGAGCTTTGTATGCATATATTATAGTCCCAACATATATGCCACAAACCTGTTCCTGCTGCCTCACACTCAAACCTGTCTCTGTTCCCCCAACCCTCAGAGTCACTCGGAGAGGACTCTGAGCTAGGCTTGCACACACTAAGTCTTCCCCCAATCAGTATTCATTCTTATTCAGAACTCAAATAGATTATGATGTGAAGCAGTAACATTGTGATCTTAAACGCTCAGCATGGCTACTCATCATCAGTTATACACTACCAACACTTATTACTTCATAACATTTACATGTTATAAATGGCTGTCCTTGTTAGATGAAACCAACATGTATGATTATATCCCAATATGGTTTGATAATTTAAATAAACACGGGGTGAAAGTGAGCGCTTACGTTATTATGCCAAACCACATTCACTTAATCGTATTTGTTGATGAAAACTGTGAAAATCCGAATAAAGTCATAGGAAATGCAAAAAGGTTTCTAGCTTATAAAATCATTGATCGATTGTATAATGATAATAAAACTGAAATTCTAGAGCAATTAAAAGCAGGAGTTGCAAAAAATGAGGCAAAAAAAGGAAAGAAGCACCAGGTTTTTAGATTATCATTTGACGCCAAAGAACTAACCAGCCTTGCAAGCACGTTTAAGGTACTAGATTATATCCATAAAAACCCGGTTTCTGGCAAGTGGAATTTAGTTGAGAACTATCTTGATTATAAATACTCATCTGCTAGACATTATGAGTTGGGTGAAGAGTGTGTTGTTGAGTTATTTGACTGTAGAGAGTACTAATGTCAGTAAAAACAGACCTTTTGGGGTTAGAGCTCAGAGTCCTCTGCGAGTGACTCTAAGGGTTTTTTGACAGGATACAGGTTCAAAAAATCAAGTGCGGGCAGCAATCAACCAGTTCCTGCTGCCTCACACTCTAACCTGTCTCTGTGACCCCGGAGGGATTCAAACCCCCAACCGCTGGAGCCGAAATCCAGTGCTCTATTCAGTTGAGCTACGGAGCCATTTTTTTTGGCGGAGTAGAGCAACTAAATCCCAAAATTCAGTTGAGCTACGGAGCCATTTTTTTTGGCGGAGTAACTTGTCAAAAATTGCGTTGTTACTATGCCTTTTCAGCGCCACAAATATAAAGAAAAGTCAGCGCTTTACAGAGTCTTTAATTCTTAATATCTTTCCCCTATGTTTTGTGTGATTTATAGGTTTAAAGTTAAAGATGGGCGGGAAGTTCAACTCATTGACTCGTGGGAAAAACTAACCGAGCTCATCTATCAACATTGTGACTCATTAGGTAGCAGACTGCACAAATCACAAAATCACAACGAGTATATTGCCTACGCGCAATGGCCAAGCAAAGGTCACTGGGAAGCAGACGGTTCGGATGAATTTAAGTTGGCGGCAGAATATCCTAGACAAGCAATGCGTGATGCTTGCGATGAAATTGAAACCCTATTTGAACTTAATCCCGTATCAGATATGCTAAAAAATGCACCATACATACAAGAAAGCCATTAAATTTGCGTTTCTCAACTAAACTAATCTCTTGTATGCGGTTTTTGAGCTTGTTGCTTTCATGTGTTATTTCGATCTTTTCCTTTGGGCAGGACGTGGCTATTGGCGAATGGCTAGATCATTTTCCGTACCATAAAGCTAGAATGGTTGAGGTGGGCGGCAATGAAGTTTTTTGCGCAAGTCAGTATGCTCTATTCTCCTATGATGTAAACTCCGGGGAAATGACCCGATTAAGTAAAACCAATAGCTTGTCAGATGTTGGTATTTCCTCTATGAAGTATGATGCAGCTAGACAACAGCTTCTAGTCGGCTATTCAAACGGAAACCTAGACGTTATTATCGACGGAAAGGGAATCAATCTTCCGTTTATTAAAATCAATTCAAGCATTATTGGAAACAAGTCTGTTAACAGCATTCGTGTGGATGGTGATTTTGCCTACCTATCATGTGGTTTTGGCATTGTGGTCTTAGACCTGGATAAACTAGAAGTTAAAGAGACCTACATTATCGGAAATAATAGTAGCTATGTATATGTTACCGCAACCACAGTATTTCAAGACAGTATCTATGCATCTACAAGTGAAGGTTTATATGCAGCAGATAAGGATGAACCTTTCTTAGTTGATTTTAATAATTGGTCAAAACGCAGTGATTTACCAGCGGGTATCGTAAACGATTCATTGCTAAACGTGTTTGAGTTTGATGGAAAACTCCACGTAAAATCCGCGGACTATCCAGAAAACGAGTTGTATGTATTGGACGGAACCTGGTCCCAAATAACTAGCATGAACGGTAAACGAATTAGAGGGGTGTTTCCTACCGCGAATAGACTATACGTTTGCCACAGGGACTCGGTTGAAGCGTACGATGGAAGTTATGTTTCACAAGAGGTATTTTATGAGCCATTCGATTTTGACCCTTACACATGCATGTTTGTAAATAACATCCTCTACAGTGCTAGTAATAATAGGGGGCTTGTGTATCACACGGGACCAACATCTTGGTTTTCTGTACACCCTTCTGGGCCAGAGAGTATTGGCTCTTTTGATTTGTACAGCAGCGCGGGACATGTATGGAACTGTGCAGGAAACGTGGCAGGAACAGGGTGGAATAGAACCTTTACCCAACCTGGCATTTCGTCTTATATCGATAATGAATGGAAACGCTACTCATACTCAACGGTTCCAGAGTTTTTTGACGATACTTTATTCGATATTTTATCTGTTGCCATAGACCCTAATGACCCAGAACATGTATTTGCTGGCTCACACTCGCAGACTGGTTTATTGGAGTTCCAAAGTGGAGTATATATTGGGTCCTACGATGAAAGCAATAGCTCTTTACAGGTTAGAAATGATATTGCGGGCACAGTTGGAATTCCGGACATGGCCTTTGATAGCGATGGCAATCTCTGGCTAGTTAATATGTATGTTAACGAAAAACTATCTGTACGCACAGAAGCGGGTTCGTGGCGTTCTTATAACGTTGGAATGAATGGGACTAACCCTACCTTAACCACTAAACTTGCTATTGACGAGTCGGGACAAAAATGGATTCTTGCTCCAGGCACAGGTATTACAGTGTTTAATGATAACGGAACCATTACCGATGATAGCGATGACCAGACTAAACTACTGACTACCTCTCTTGGAAATGGTAACCTTCCAAGCTCACAACTCCTTTCAATAGCAGTAGATTTGGATGGAGAAGTTTGGGTAGGAACCAGTGCAGGCCCAGCAGTGTTTTATTCGCCAGAAAGCGTCTTTAGTGGTAATAATTTTGATGCACAACAGATCTTAATCGAACAGGATGGGAACTTCCAATTATTATTGGAAACGGAAGAAATCACCGCTATTGCTGTGGATGGAGGTAACCGAAAATGGTTGGGAACATCTAGTAATGGCGTCTTTCTGATGTCAGAGGATGGCACCAAACAAATTCATCATTTCACAGAAGATAATAGTCCACTCCTGTCAAATGAAATTCAATCAATTGCGATTAATGGTGAGTCAGGAGAGGTGTTCTTCGGCACACAAAAAGGGCTCATCTCGTATAGAGGCACTGCTACCGATCCCGATAGTAGATTTAATGATGTTTTGGTATTTCCTAACCCCGTTAAAGAAACCTACTACGGAGACATTGCCATAAAAGGGCTTGCAAGAGATTCTGATGTGAAAATAACAGATGTAAGTGGAAGAGTAGTTTATTTCACTAAATCCACCGGTGGTACCGCTATTTGGAATGGAAATAATTTTAATGGCGAAAGAGCCCAAACGGGCGTGTACTTTGTTTTTGCCACAGACGCCAACGGCGATTTTGGAGAAGTTGCAAAAATCTTATTCGTTAACTAGTGATTAGCACTGAGGGTATTGTTCTTCGCGCTACACAATATACGTCCAGCGCTTACATTTTAAAGGTGTATACTCGGCTTGATGGTGTAGTCTCTGTAATGCTTAGAACCTCTAAAAAGAATAACAGACAAGCACTAAAAGAACAGTTATCGATTATTGAAATAAGTTACGCACCTGGTCGTGCGGAAGTCATTCATCCCAAAGAGATTCAATTATCAATTCCTTATAAATCCATTTCTCACGATTTTGACAAACGGGCCATCGCCATATTTCTCGGTGAAATCTTATCTAAATCCATTGTTGATGCCTCAGATGATGAAGACCTTTATGATTTTATACGTGCCGCACTAATAACCTTAGATGATAGTGATGTATATCTCGATTTTCACGTATGGTTTTTATGGAAGTTTGCTAGGTTTTTAGGCATAGGTCCCTACTTAAACCCAGAAAAGCACCCGTTCTTCGATTTTCAGGAGGCTGTTAGTTTGCCTTATGCTCCCATCCATCCAAACTATATCGAAGGAGATTTATATCGTGCCTTATGTGAAGTAAATCAGGCCAAATTTCATCATGACATCAAACTAAGCAATGACCTTCGCAAACAATTGCTAAATCTAAGCTGTGATTATTATTTGACTCATTTGCATGGCTTGCGCGAGATCAAGTCCCTAGAGGTTATTCAAAGTCTCTACCTTTAATATTCAAAGAATTAGTAAATTGGAGCTATGAATAGATGGATGCTAGTTCTCGGGCTAAGTGTAGCCGTAACATCTTCACACGCTCAGAAGAAAGCTCTAGACCACACGGTTTACGATAGCTGGGGAGAATTGAAGAACGCTACAATTTCAAATAATGGAGAGTGGATCACAGTAGGCACTGGGCCTCAGGTAGGTGATGAAACCATGAAGCTTTATAATGGAAATGGAGACGTCCTTGAGACATACCCACGTGCAGAACGTGCAAGTTTCGGCCCAGAAAGTAATTATGTGGTGCTTGAAATAGATCCAGGTTATGATACAACACGGACCTTAAAGCTGAAAAAAGCTAAAAGGGATAAAATGCCTAATGATTCAATCTTTGTTCGTTTCTTGGATTCAGATAGTATAATTAAACTTCCTGACTTAAAAACGGTGTCTATCCCAGAACAGGGCAATCACTTTTTAAGCTACATGGAGAAATCCACTTACGTGCACCCAAAACCAAAAGAAAGAAAGTGTAAACTGTTTAAACGCAAGAAAAAAGAGGACACGCCTAAGTTTAAAAGTGATGGTAAGGATTTATTGTTGTGGAATGCGCTTACCAAAGATTACCAGCTAATTTATAACGTGTCTGATTACGACCTGACTAATCATGGTACTCATTTGTTGTATGCGGAACACACAGCGCTTGATACTATTGACACTCGAAAAGTGTTTGTTATCGACCTTGAAACTAATCAAAGAAAACTCATCAAAACATTTGATGATAAGACTACTGATCTAAAGTATTTTAAGGCGTCTGTTGAGGGCGAACACTTTGCATTCTATGCCTCACAAGACACCAGCAAAAACAAAATTTATAGCCTTTATCACTATACGCCAGACATGGATTCTGCCATCGTGATGTTAGACACTAGTTCTGCGGGAATTCCTGATGGATGGTGTGTAGGGCCATCGCTCATTACATTTTCTGAGGATAACAAATATATGTTTTTCGGAATAGGTGAGCGACCATATAACGAACCAAAGGATACTCTATTAGATTCAGAGAAATATAAACTGGATATATGGAGCTGGACAGATGATAGACTCCAGCCTCAACAACTAAAGGAGAGAAGTAGAGACCTTTCACATCAGTTCCAATGTGTCTATAGATTTGAAGATAAGCAGTGGCATCAAATTGAAACTACACGTCAAGAAAGCATGCGATTCGACTCTAAACAAGATCATCCATATGTGTTAATCAGTAATGTGGAGCGGCACGAAAAATCATATTCTTGGGCCATGCCTTGGTTGCAGGATTATTATCTTCATAATATTGAGACTGGAGAAAGAACCGAATTAAAAAAGGATTTGGGCTATCATGCTAGTTTATCAATTGGCGGCAAGTATTTCGTGTTCTACGAACATGCAGACAGCACATGGAGAACTATCCATTTGGATAGCAACATTGAAAAGATTGTTAGCAAAGGCATAGAAGATGAGCTATGGAGTGATAATAATGGCTCTCCATACACGCCGGGTGCCTATAGCAATGTGTGGTGGTTTGAGAATGATGATGCCATGATGATTTCATCTGAACATCATTTATGGAAAGTTGATCCTGATGGTAAAGCGCCAGCCGTGAAGTTAAGTACATCCGAAAGCGACTCAATTCGCCACGATTACATTCATTGGGATAGAGATATCCGAACACTTAATGTAAGAGAGCCACTCTATGCCAGTATTTTCGATAGACGTAACAAGGATGCAGGATTTGTAAAAATTGATGTACAATCAGGTAAGTACGAAATAATAGATAAAGGGCCCTATCAATTGAGTAAACCGAAAAAGGCAAAGCATGCAGATAAACTATTGTGGATGAAAGAGGATTTTAAAACCTTCCCAGATCTTATGCTGTCTGGAATGGATTTAAAGAATCCAAAGCAATTAACAGATATCAACCCTCAAATGAAAGATTACAAATGGGGAGATGTTAGCTTAGTAAAATGGAATTCGTATAGCGGAATTCCGCTTGAAGGTTTATTGTACACACCAGAGAATTTGGATCCAAATAAAAAGTATCCAATGATCGTGTATTTCTATGAGCGATATGATCACCAATTACACAATCACATCCCACCACGACCGACGGCTTCTATTGTTTTCCCGACGGAGTACGTTAGCAATGACTATGTGGTGTTTATACCGAATATTGAATATACACCGGGCCAACCAGGGAAAAGTGCATATGATTGTATTGTTAGTGGGACAGATTTCATAGTTGACAATTACAGCTTTGTAGATTCAACTAAACTTGGACTGCAAGGTCAAAGTTGGGGAGGATATCAAACGGCCTTTCTAATAACTCAAACGGATAAATATGCCGCCGCAATGGCCGGCGCTCCAGTATCTAACATGACTTCTGCATATGGAGGAATAAGATGGGGAGGCGGCTATAGCCGTATGTTCCAGTACGAGAGAACACAAAGTAGAATTGGATATACTATTTGGGATAGTTTAGAATTGTATATAGAGAACTCTCCAGTGTTTTTTGCTCCAGAAGTGGAAACGCCATTATTAATAATGCATAACGATGGAGACGGGGCCGTTCCATGGTATCAAGGTATAGAGTATTTTGTGGCTCTGCGAAGGTTAAATAAGCCAGTATGGATGCTTAACTACAATGACGACGAGCACAATCTAATGCGAAGAGCTAATCGTGTGGATTTAAGTATACGAATGAAGCAGTTCTTTGATCACTATTTACATGATCAAGAGGCACCTGATTGGTTAGAGAATGGACGACCAGCAGTAGATAAAGGAAGATTTGATAGGTATTAGCCGACTAATTTCTCGGCGTGAATAATGTCTTCCAGGTTCACCTGAAGCGTTCCATTTAATGCAGATAAATTTTGTTCTTCAAGATACTGTCTATGCTCAGACACAGATGAGAAAAAGTACTTAGAATTACCATGTGATTGTACTTCCCAGATTACACCAAACACTTCTTTTCCAGATCGTAAAACAAATCTGCAATGTTGATTTAGAAATATGCTAAGTTTATTTGCACCCATAGGTAAGTAAGCGAATTAAACACTCCAAGTTAACGAATAAGTGACTGAAGTGTTACAACAAATTTTACACAAATCGAGCCAAATTGTTGATAAGCCAATTATACAGTGTATTTTTGTGTTGAGAATTTCAAATGAGCGTAAGAAGGAACATACTCATATTTATTCTGCTAATACTTTGCTTTATCTTGGTGGCAGCTGTTGGGTATGAAGTGTCTTGGGGAAAGTACACCGTAGACGACTTAAAAAACCTATTGGCAGATAAGGTGGGCATTAAATTGTCAGACATCTTCGTGTTTTTCGCTCTACTCACCTTTATTCCATTTGTCTTAAAAGTTATTAATCGATGGTCGGGATTAGCCTTGTTTAGTAAAAAGAGCAGGTCTCAACGCTTTGTCTATTTTGCGCAAGTACCATCGTCTGGAAAGTCTAGAATAATTACGTACACGGCATTAGAAATGCTCCTATACCTTTGTTTTAGCTACGCGTTTTTTAGTTTAAGTGAGGATGCTTTTGTACCGGGTGTTCTTACCGTTATAATGTGTATAGAACAACTATTATTTCTTCTAGTAAACTATAATCGTTTTGGTGTGGGGCTTACTAATAATGGAGCTGTAGTACTTACCCGTGAGATGTACACGATTCCTTATGACCACTTAGTTTCCATCGAAAAAGATTTCAATGAATTGTTCTTCAATTATCCAAGAAATAAGAATGTGAAGATTCCATTGGTATACATGGAAACAAATGAAATTAAGCGCTTTATATCTACCATTCGAGAGCGCAACACAAACCTCAACTTATTTATATCTGACAATTTAACCAAACAAGATGCGTGAAGTAACAGGAGGTAAGTGCATTATTTTTTCTGCGCCAAGTGGAGCGGGAAAGACGACTATTGTAAAACATCTTTTAAACAACGAATTGCTTAACCTGCAATTTTCCATTTCAGCCTGCAGTAGACCAGCAAGACCAGGGGAAGAAGACACAAAGGACTATTATTTCTTAGATGTTGACACTTTTAAAAAGCGAATAGATGAAGATGCATTTATTGAGTGGGAGGAAGTTTACAAAGACAATTTCTACGGCACATTAAAGTCTGAAATCGAACGCATTTGGGCAGAGGGAAAGAATGTAATTTTTGATGTGGATGTAGTTGGAGGTTTAAGCTTAAAAAAGCATTTTGGAGATAAAGCATTGGCAATCTTTGTGATGCCCCCTTCTGTGGATGCACTTGAAACAAGATTAAGAAGCAGACAAACCGAAACTGAGGAGAAGATTCAGATTCGCATGAATAAAGCCAAGACAGAGCTAGATTTTGCCAATAAATTTGACACCATACTTCTGAATGATGAATTGAGCAGAGCACTCAAAATAGCAGAAGAAAAAGTATACAACTTCCTGCAAGAGGCATGAAAAAAGTAGGCTTATATTTTGGTAGTTTTAACCCAGTTCATGTTGGGCACCTAGCGATTGCCAGTTTTATGGTTCAAAACAGCGATTTAGACGAGATCTGGATGGTTGTGAGTCCTCAGAATCCACACAAAAAGAAGGCGAGTTTATTGGAAGACTACCACCGCATGGCCTTAATGAAAATTGCGCTGGAAGACGACCTCAAAATAAAAGCATCAGATGTAGAGTTCAGTCTGCCCGTGCCTTCTTACACATCAAAAACATTGGCCCACCTAGAAGAAGATTATCCTGATTACAGCTTTTCTTTGATTATGGGAGAGGACAACATCAGAACTTTTCACAAGTGGTATAATTATGAGCATATACTTAATAATTATACTATCTATGTCTATCCAAGACCACTGGTACCCGATGAAATAGAAGCTTATCAAAAGCAAGATAAGGGACAGGCTGAGGTGATTAATCACCCGAATGTTTCGTGGGTAAAAGACGTTCCGGTAATGCATATTTCGTCAAGTTTTATCCGTTCGTCTATCAAAGAAGGCAAGGATGTGCGGTATTTGCTTACCTCTGAGGTTTTTAAATATATTGATGAGATGAATTTTTACCGCTAACAATTCTGTAACGTACTTGCAACCTTTATAACAGTAAGTTCATCAGAGACTCTACAACAATTAACAAATTTGTTTTATATTGCAGTTAATGACTGAGAACCAGATTGTTCAAGGATGCATAGCTGGGAGTGTACATTGTCAGAAACAATTATACATTCAGTTTGCGCCTAAAATGATGGCCATTTGCATGCGCTATTCCGCTTCTAAGGAAGAAGCAGAGGACATGCTACAAGAGGCCTTCATTCGTGTTTTCAGTAAAATCGACACTTTTAAACAGGATGGGCCATTGGGCGCATGGGTTAGAAGGGTGGTTGTAAATACTGCCGCGGAAGTTTATCGCAAAGAGAAGAAGCACAATTTAAATCGTGACGTTGAGGATCATTTATACGGAATGTACTCGCGTGATTACATTATTGAGCAACTTGCAGCGAACGACTTAATGGCGGTGGTAAGACAGCTTCCAGAGGGATACAGAGTAGTATTTAACCTTTATGCGATTGAAGGCTATTCTCACAAAGAAATTGGCGACATGCTAAGCATCAGTGAGAGTACATCCAAATCTCAGTACAGTCGAGCACGCGCTGCAATTCGTAAAGCAATTGAACACGAATACAGCAGAAGTGGAAAAGCAGTATAATCAAAATGGTATTGATAAGCGCTTTAAGGATGCAGAAAGCATGCCTTCTATCCTGCTATGGTCCAAAATTGAACAAAAAATGGGACCTAATAATGCTGCTCGTGTTGCAAGGCTGAGAAAAAAATACAGTGTTTATAGATCCTATATTGCCTATGCTGCACTAGTTGTAGCAATGATTTACCCTGTTTATGTGTTGGACGGATTGGTCGCAAGTAATCCTCATATCATTGAACAAGTTCAGGAAGTAGTGCTTAACAATCTAGACGAGGAAGCACAACAAAAGTTAGTGAATAAACCAACTGAGAACGACAGCTTTGATTACATGAGCGCTCAAACGAAGAATGTGGATGCAGCAGAAGTGATTGAATCTTCAATGAGTGAAAAGCATAGTAAAAAGAAGGAGTTGGACTTAGTTAATTTGGAACCAGAGGCAATCGAACTTAACTATGGTGGTCTAACAATAGATGATACGTCTTATTTTGTGCCTTATCAAGCAAAACAGGCTAAATGGCAAATTAATGCTGAGGGAGGATCAGACTTTACAAATTACGCCATTAAACAAAAGTCAGCTCTGTTTAACACTGAATCGGTGCCCAACAATATGTTATGGAGATTTGGCTCATTCGAAAATCAAATGCCAATTGTTGTAAGTATCGGTGTAGAACGCAACTTATCGAGACGATTAAGCATTCGCGGAGACCTAACTTTTTACCACATGAAGGGCAGAAGTGTGTCCAATGTTATTCAGAACTCCTACGTTAAGAAATCGGGAGAGTTAAATATGGCTGGAATATCTCTAGGACCTGAATATGTGCTAATAGATAGAAACCGCTTTAGAATCAATCTAGGCGTATCTCTAAGCGCTATACACACGGATAACTCCATAATGACCTTCGACAAATATGAAAATGGAGAATTGGTTAAATCCAGACAATCAGAAGTTATTACGGCTAGTTCGGCACTATTCACAAATGCTTATTCAAGTGTTGAGTATGCTATATCGAAACGTTTTAGTGTAACTGCGAAAGTTCAGCTTACACGTCCCTTACATAACTTTATAAACGAGTTAAACGTTTATAACAATGGCTCAAAATATATTGGAGGAGCGCGAATAGGGCTCTCTTATGCTATTTAGAGTATATCAACTCATATTCGCTAGGAAAAACTCTCCTTGTCATCTCAGGATCAGCAAATACACCTAGAGATAAGTATGACTGCAATTCCAAAGCCAACACATCACCAGGGTCTGATTGAATTATGCTATCTCTGTAATGTGAAATAATCAGCATTAAACTATCGTTGCCCTCGTAAGCCATTACCTGGTAGTTTTGAGCATAACTAGCGTAATCATCTTTCGGCATTTTAGCCGCAAGTTTGCCATACTTAAGGAGTTCGGATTTTGATGCATCATATAGGCTATCAACGTTATCGATAGTAGCAGAACCGCTTTGCAGCAGCTCTACCATATCAATTATTGTCTTTTTGTTGATGCTTGCTGCTTCTTCGGCTAATGCAGCAGGTGTTTTACCATTAGCTCCTTGCTCATTGTCAGCGTTTTTATCTTCAGAAGAGCAGGCCGACAGCAGGAATAATAGAGTTATTCCAATTAATACCCGCATCAGATTATCCCAAAGTATCTAAGGAGTAAAAGCACAAGGAAGATAAATAAGATAGTGCTCAGCAATCCTTTCAAAAAACCATCCAATATGCTGAATACTATAATTATTAGTGCTATTAATACTGCAAGCAAAAGTAACTCTCCAACGCTCTTTTCTTTTATCTCCTTGCGACCATCTATAACCCTTTGCTTAACAGTTTTCTTAGTGATAGCACTCTCCTCGTGCTGCTGATTCGTTGACGAATCAATATCATGAGACACAACTGCCTGATTAGACTCCTTAGATGCTGCTTCATCTGATACTGGTGCACTTGAATCTTCGTTAATCTTTGGAGTGTCTATTGTTGTCTCGTTATTACGTGTTGGACTTGTTGTTATAACGCGCTCTTGAGACACTTTATCTTCAACAGTGTTTGCTATTTCTGCTTTTTCAATCTCTACTTCTTGCTTAAGCGACTTATCGTTCTCTTCTTTAGCCGCAAAGTCAGGATTAGTCTTTTCACCAACTTTTATCCATTTTCTGTGCTTATGGTGCTTTTTGTGAAAATCTTTGTTGGTCCCACAGCTGGAGATCAAAATAACGATTGTCAGTAATCCTAAAATTTTTCCTTTCATAGTTTATTGATTTATCAGATTTAACATGCTTTCAAATAACAGTCTGCCGTCTTCATTCGCTAGGACACTGTCTGCCGCTCTTTCTGGGTGTGGCATCATTCCCATTACGCGTTTATTTTCAGAACATACACCAGCGATTGATCTTGCCGCACCATTCGGATTGGCGTCAGCAGTCACATTGCCTTCAGTATCACAATACTTAAATAATACCTGATCGTTGGCTTCAAGCTTATCTAGCGTTTCGTTATCAGCATGAAATCTTCCCTCGCCATGTGCAATAGGAATAGTATACGTCTTGTTTTTATCTAGGTGTTGAGTTATTGGTGCAGAGTTTGAGATTGCTTTCAACTCAACATTTTTACAAATAAACTTTTGACTATTGTTATGTAAAAGTGCACCCGGTAATAGACCCGCTTCACATAAAATCTGGAATCCATTACAAACGCCTAAGGCATACCCTCCATTTTTACAATGTTCAATAACCGATTGCATTATAGGGCTGAATCTAGCAATTGCACCTGAGCGAAGATAATCACCATACGAAAATCCTCCCGGTAAAACGACACAATCTGCACCCTGTAAATCGGTGTCTTTGTGCCATAATTCAACAACATCTTGACCTAGAATATCTCTAAGTACATAAATCATATCCTGATCGCAGTTAGATCCAGGAAAAGTAATTACCCCAAACTTCATGTTCTGTCTATTTGTTCGCTGCAAAGTTAGAAATTAACCATCCTTACAAACAGTTTAGTTTTTAATTTTTATTAACGCTACTTTATATATTCCGAACAGATTAGATTTCCCTGCAACTATAATATATGTGTCACAGTTGCTTGCCCAATCAATATGCCTATAAATATGTAGAATATCAGTGATTGAATAAAAGGACGCTTCCTCACTTCCATAAAGTAAAATGCGCTAACAAAGGCGAATAACAAGCCAGCTGCTGAAAAACTGGCTACGGGGTAGTTAAACTGCACTCCTAAATAAAGTATCGCAGCCAGGTATCCTAGGCCGAGAAGGTTTATTCTGCCTAACTTTTTAATCCTAACCGTGCTGCTTGAATGGTTGACAATAAAATAACGCAAACCAAGTAATAAAATGATTCCTGCAAACAGAATTCCGAGATACCACAGTTCTTTTTGAGTGTACTCAGGAATCAGGCCATAGTGCGTTTTGTCTCCCAATAGATGTAGACTCCCACTGTGCTTAAAAAGTTGTACAAAAATAACAAGCAAAGGTGCAATCGAAAAGCCGAAAAATGGAGCCAAATATTCACGCCAAACAAAGGGTCTAAAGACCATAAGCAGAATCCAGGCAAAAATTACTGCTACAAATGCTGGAACATAGAATAAACAAGCAATTCCAATCAAAACACCATAGACAAAGACATGTTCTATGGCCGAAAAATTCCGCATTACCTTATTGAGCCTTAGTAAACCAAGCATAAAAAGGCTAATAAATATATGGTCTCCTTGTAAGTAAAATGATCTTGGATCATACAGACACGCAAGAATATATATCATGGCAGGAACTGAACTTGCCTTATTTGCAAATGGCGCATTATTAAAAATGGTATTTAGGATAAGGCCCTGAGCAAATATAAGCGCTGCACCCAAAACTAGTCGAAAGCTATCTGGTATTTCATTCAATAAAAATGATAGGGGGCCAGAGTCAGTATGCTGATAATCAATATCGCAGATAAATACAAAAAAACCACATGCCCCTGTTAAAACAGCCAGAAGCACATTAATAAATGCATAGTTAGAGCGAAAAATTTGCAGCATCTTGAACGAATATACGCTTATAATTTTCGGGGTAATTGAAATATTTACTTTATTTGTAGTACAAATTTAGGATTATGAATCTACAAGACATAGTACTTCCGTTAGCAGATATCATCGTTTGGACCTTTGATTCAGTTTTAGTTCCAATTGGTGAAGCTATAGGTAGAAGAGGATTTGAATGGGGTGCAGCAATGGTTGGAATTGCAGGCCTAGCGTTTTGGTTGTTCCTTCAAGGGAAATATGATAAGGAAGCAGACAACAATCCTGATCAATTACACTAAACAAACAGATTTAAGATATTTTTTCCCCATCTAAATTGAGCTTGCTCAGTTTTGGTGGGGTTTTTTTGTGTCCAGATTTAGGGCTGTTAGAGAAAATATTTGACGATGAAGCCAAACATGCGTATCAATTACTTATCTTAATGGAATGAAAATCAATTGGGCAGCCTTAACAGTTTGCGGTATTCTATTAGTCTCCTCTTGTAAGCCAGAGCCAGATATTGAGCCAGCTTCTTTTGGAGAGATTGATGCATCTAGATACGTGGTAATTGGAGATAGTTACATGGCAGGCTATCAGGATGGCGCATTGTTTAAAGATGGTCAAAGTCGTTCGATTGGAGCATTACTATTTAGGCAACTCGATTATGTAGCTGATGCTGAAGGCAATTCGTTAAGCTTTACCCAAGCGCTTATTCAAGACAATAATGGTCTTGGGAGAAATTCTAAGCCTTGGGACGTTGTTTATACCGGAGCAAGTGTTATGGGTGATCGGACAGACTGTACTGGAGAGGTGTCTATTGGTCCTGTTAAGAATCCTTATAATTCTGGGGAAGAAAGCACTTACTTGTCGCCAGTATCGCTTAATCAGCTTTCAGATTTTGCAGTTCCATTCGCAGGAATTACTGATTATTCGAATGTGAATTTGGCAAGCGAAAACGAGTTTTACAACCGCTTTTCTGCATCTATTGGAAGCACTTCCCTTAACAATGCAATTCAGGCAGCAAATCCAACGTTTTTTGCGGCGTGGTTGGGGATGGAAGATGTATATAGATATGCGCGTGATGGGGGCTATCAACAAACCCTTTTAAGCGCTAGTGATTTTGAAGCGTATTTGGATTCAATAATAAAACCCTTAGCTGATAATAACGCTAAAGGGATTCTAATGACTATCCCTGATTTCAGACATTTCCCAGCGTATTCGCTTATTCCAGCAAACGGAGCAGAATTGACGCAACAAAAAGCCGATTCGCTTAACGACATCTACCACCCTGCAGGGCTAACACACATAAACTTTGAGGAAGGAAGTAATTACTTTGTGATGGATGACCCGAATCACTCAAGTGGTTATCGTCAGATGAAGGCGGGTGAATATTTGACCTTGAGCGTTCCTTTGGACTCTATGAAGTGCGAATTCTACGGTGTATTATTTACCGCAATTCATGATAGATATGTACTTGATTCTGCTGAAGTGGCAGCTTTGGATGCAGCTATAGAGTCTTATAATTCCGCTATTAGGTCTATTGCTCAAGCCTATGCACTTGCTTTGTATGATACTGAAGTACTGTATACTCAGCTACAATCTGGTATTAAATGGGATGGTGTTGATTTTGGTTTAGAGTTTGTTAGTGGAGGATTTTTTAGCCTAGACGGCTTCCATCCAAACCAACAGGGGAATGAAATAATTGTTAATGGTATGATTAAGGCTATTAACGCTCAGTACGGTTCCTCTATTCCGATTTTAAATTGCCAGGATTGTAACGGTGTTTTGTTCCACTAGACAGACCTAATTCTTATCAAAAGATAAAAAATAAGGGAGGCCATGCCTCCCTTAATCATAATCTAATATTTTGAATTAGCTATTCAAATATGATCTTACCACCATATTCATGCTTACCTTGCTTTACTCTAATAAAATAAGCCCCTGAACTTACATTCGGTTTATTCATTGTGCAGCTCGGTCCAGTAATTTCATCCTGCAATACAATACGTCCTTGAAGATCAGTAATAATTAAGCTTGCAGTTTCATTTCCATCTAAGTCAATTGTAAACTGATTGTTTGTTGGGTTAGGATAAATCGAAATTGGGCTATAGCTTACTTCCTCATCAATACCCAAGTAAGATGCACCGTAGTTACAATCTAGCGGATCGTTGCATACGAAATGAACTAGGAAATTACGTGTAATATTAAGCGTTGTGTCATAATAGTTTGCATCACTCACGTGCGGTGTATGACCCTCACCCTCGTGTATTTCAAAACAGTTAGTTATTCCCAGCTCATCAGCTCTTGCAGCAATTGATTCGCTACCGTCCACTTGAAGTAAGGGATAAGCACCAAGCAATACTATTTCGTCTGAGCCAAACGGAACAGTTCCGTCTTGATCACCGTGAAAATTTAAGACAGGCACATCTCCGACCTTCATCCAGGCTGTGTCTCTAATAGCACCACATAGGTTTATAATTCCTCTAACATTTGACGAATAACCTGGAGATCCACTGAGACCTTCAATACCACCATTAAGACCCGAGCTGTTAACAGTATCTATGTATGTCGGGTATTCCGCCATGTCGTCAAAATACGCCACGTTTAATGCCATAAACCCTCCAGCAGAAACTCCTGCATAGAATATCAAACTCGTATCAATTCCATAAGGATTTCCATTTTCAAAACTTTCTCTAAAGAATCGTACAGACGCCTTCGCATCATGAGAAGCTCTAATTACAGCTTCAGTTGCATCAGCACTATCTGGTCCCGGAAAAGGGAAATTCTCCATTCCTAACCTGTAGTTTATTGAAGCCGCAACGTAGCCCATTTTAGATAAATCTTCACATAACGGCACTACATCCGCTCCAGTTTTAGACCCACCTAGGAAATTACCACCGTGCGCAATGATTACCAAGGGACGAGATGTCTCGGTATCTCCCATAGGGGTGTAAACATCTAACGTTAGGTTTTGATTATTACCATTAACATCATCATTTTGTCCATATTGAATATCAGAACTAACCGAACTCGCGAACATAAATTCATGATATCTAGGGCCACACTGACCATAGGCTGCAGAACCAATTAATAAGGCTCCAAGAATTGTGTATAGTTGCTTCATAGTTATAAATTATAATGAATACCGACACCCAAAGACCATGCTCTGGACTTCCACGTGCCGGTAAATTGTGTTTCTAAGTTCGTATCGAATCTTTCTTGTCCATCAATAAACAGGAAACAAAGGTCCGCTCCAAAACCACTTTTGTGTATGTAAGACATACCTGTGGTAAGGCCAATCTTTTTCGAATCAGGTGTTTCAGGCGTCAGATAGCCGTCATCTACAGGTGTTTGATCCAAATAAACACCCGCTCTTACTAGTAGAGATTCGTTTACGGTGTATTCGGCTCCAAGTCTAAATATTGGAGCGTTTTTATAATGTCGTGGCGATCGTTGATCAGCAAGCTTTTCTGTATTCTGTTCAAAGTCTATTATCAAGGAGTCATATACACTCCATGTTACGTAGTTAATATCTGCAGCTATGGTTAACTTCCCCATTTGATAAGCCACACCTAGATTAATGGAAGCAGGCAGATTTAGTCCAGTGCTAAAGCTTGTACTTGGGAAATACTCTTGTAATGAAGAAGGGACGCTGAAATCAGCACTACCATTATCAACGTTTACTTGCACACCAGAACGATAGGATAGACCTGCACTAAGACCATTGTCGTTCTTATAGTAAACTCCCGTATTAAAACCAAAACCAGACGCCTTTCCACTAAGAGTAGCTTCTCCATAAGAACCATCCTCTTGGAATTGTACCGGAACGCCTTTTCTCAATGAGAAATCTCCTGTGGCAATTACAGCACCTGCACCAATCGATATATTTGGGTGTAATCTATAACTCACTGATGGCTGAATGAATATGGTCTGCAGACTCATTTCACGCAATAAAAACTGCCCTTTCCAATCGTCTTCATACTGTATTCTGCTACCAAACGGCGTGTAAACGCCTAAACCAAACGCCAAATCACTCTCAGCACTTGGCTTCATCACTGCATAAAATGAAAACGGCGTTCCTATCAATTCATTGTTATAGGCTGAGTACTGCCCTGGTGCCTCTTCTGTATATAATACTCGTGCACGAATGGCATTAACTCCTAATGAAACAGAAATTTTATCCTCAAGAAATGACATTCCCGAAGGATTAAAAAATAAAGTGGCAGCATCTTTACCAAAACCTGTGCCCGTATGAGCCATTCCCAACTGGCGTGTACCCTGGAGGTTTAGTTGAAATCCACCAGCCCATGCATTTCCCACAAAAAGTGAAAACAAGCATGCAATAATTAGGTATGAATGGTTTGTTTTGATGCCTCAATTTACGAGAAATTATGCAGCTATTTTAAGTTATGCTTATAAAATTGCTACGCGAATGTAAATTGAGGGGCTAGCTCATCAGTTTGGCAATCTTCTCGGTCTTCTCAAATTGCTCAAAAACGATTTTCAGAAATACGGTAATCGGGATGGACATAATCATACCGGGAACACCCCATACAAAGCCCCAGAACATTAGCATCACCAGAACTGTAATTACGTTTATTGAAAAGGACCTTCCCATGTAGATTGGTTCTAAAATCGAACCAAATAAAACTTGTACGCCTGTAATGG
Organism: Flavobacteriales bacterium; assembly: GCA_964230215.1. Taxonomy (GTDB): domain Bacteria; phylum Bacteroidota; class Bacteroidia; order Flavobacteriales_D; family JAUILH01; genus JAUILH01. The sequence continues at coordinate 543,234 of CAXRGQ010000007.1, read as the reverse complement.
ATAAGGCAAAGATGAGCAGCATGCTAGAAGTGTCCATATCTACGTAGGCGAAAATCGAGCAACATACAACAGCTATTATAGACCCAATCATTTGAACAAAATTTATTGCAAATGCAAAAAAGCCCCAGAATATCGGAAAGCTCACACCAAAGGCATAGCATAGAAGTCCAGTACAGACGCCTGTTCCCAAACTAATAAGGAATTTAACTCTAAGGAATAGTACTATATCTTTTTCTATCCTTCGAAATACTTTAATAGAAGAACGCCGATTTTTTATGAGAAAATTGTTCAGGAGTTTTTCAAAGTTTATGGATTCTGAAAACCACAGAACTACGAAAAAGAGAGTCATCAAAAGTTGAGGAACCAGCCCGGCCAATAAATTCAAGGTTGGCTCTACAACACGCATGGTAACCTCCTTTTCTAAATCATCAGTTGAGTCTGCAGCACTGCCATTAGTGTAAGGGTCAATTAAGGCAAGCGTTTCATCAATTTTAACTTCAGCCTTGTCGAGAAACTCGTCCTTGGTTTCCATAATCTCTTTGCTGGATAAATCCATTAAAAGAAATATTATGAAACCTATCAGAATCATCAATGAAGTAGCTGCTGTAACACCCAGCCATTTTGGCCAACCTTTTTTGTTCAAACGCCTCAACATTGGAACAAAAAGAAGGGCTATAAACATAGAGGATATCAGCGGAACTAAGATGAAGCCAAGCATCTGCATAGAATAGATTGCAAGTGGCAATGCTATTATAAACAAAAGGCGGTTGGTCGTTTTATTTGCTTCCACTGGTACAATATCTTAATCGAATAGGCAATAATAAGGAATACATCAATATGGTATTCCTTGAGTTCTATAGAATTTTATAATAGTATCCATTATTTTAATCAGGACATAATATTACTGCACGATTTGTTTAATCATTGTATCTTCGATTAACATTGGTGGGAATTATGAGTGAATTTAACGTTGAAGATCTTTCTAAAAACTTATCAGAAAGGGTAAAGGAACTAGAGTGTTTATACAAAATCTCTAGAATTGCATCTGTCAATAAAAACAACTTAGATAAGGCGTTGGACTTGATCATTAAAGAGATTCCTAACGGCTGGCAACACCCAGAAAGGATGGCAGTTTATCTCGAGTACGGTGACAACGTGTATGGCACAGTTTATAATGGCAAAAGATGTCAACAGACTTATCTTGATATTAGCAAATCCTTGCAGGGCCAGTTAGTAATATATTTCAAAGATGAATCTAAAATTGAAGATTGGTCGAACTATTTTTTACCTGAAGAACAATTTCTTTTGAATCAGATTGGACACGAAATAGCTGTGTTAGTAGAAATTGATGAAAGAAATAAGCGCGAGAAAGTCATTAATGAAAATTTGATAAACAATGATAGGCTTAAGCTGTTAAGCGAAATTACGGCAGGGATAGCTCATGAAATAAACACACCATTAAATAATATTATTGGGTATAGCGAGTTGATTCTAAAGGAAAATGCTTCAGGGCAGCTATATGACGATCTTAATAAAGTATTGAAATCTGCTACACATGCGCGTGAAATAGTAAAGAAGCTAATGTACTTTTCTTGTGAAATGCCCTCAAATTTCAAATCTTATAGCCTAAATCGCTTAATAAATGAGTGTCTCGATTTATTAAAGATCCAATTAACTGAAAACAACGTATCTGTAAACCTTCATTTACAAGAAGAACTGGCTATGGTAAATATGGACACTAACCAATTCACTCAAGTGATTTTTAATTTGATACTAAATGCTATTGATGCTATGCCCAGTGGAGGTGTTATAACAATATCTACGGCTAGCGTTAATAGAGATGTGCGCATGAAAATTTCGGATAAAGGGCATGGAATGTCGGAAGAAGAACTTTCTAAAATATTTTCCCCTTTCTATTCAAAAAAACAAAATAATAATGGTACAGGCCTTGGATTATCAGTGAGCCACGGAATTATTCAGGCGCACGGTGGAAGAATAGAAGTTGACTCTCAAATTGGGAGAGGAACAACGTTTACAATTGTTTTAACAAAAGCGTAGATGGATAAGAAGTGTTCAATACTTATCGTTGATGACAATAGAGACTTACTCGAATTATTACAGCGACAGCTGCGGAATTTTGGTTTAAATCCTTTTGCTGCAGATAATGTTTTGGATGGTATAGAAGTGTTAGATAACACTCAAATTGACATTCTTATTACGGATATTAACATCCCAAAAATTAGTGGTGATAAGTTAGTTCGGTATACTGCGGAACATCACCCAAGTGTGGCTATATTGGTGATTACAGGATACCCTGATATAAACACGGCAGTGGAGGTAATGAAGCAAGGAGTATTGGAGTATTTGATAAAGCCATTTACTGAGGATGAATTGTACGCAGCGATTGAAAAAATCTGGACCATAGAAAAGCCATTAGAATTAGATCAGAGAAGTGATTTTAGGCGAGATGGTTTTATGGATATCATTGGGGCTTCTGTAGAAATGCAGGAAGTATACCGAGTGATTGAAAAGACAAAATCTAACAAAGCCACGGTTTTAATTACTGGCGAAAGTGGAACTGGAAAGGAGCTTGTTGCAAGAGCAATACATTATAATTCAGATTTTTCATCTGCACCATTTGTTCCTGTTAATTGTGGTGCGATTCCTGAACAACTGATAGAAAGCGAGTTATTTGGACATATAAAAGGCAGCTTTACAGGAGCAATTTCAAACCGTGCAGGTTTTTTTCAAGCAGCAAATGGCGGAACAATATTCCTTGACGAGATAAGTAACACTACATTAGAGCTACAAGCTAAGTTGCTTAGGGTAATTCAGGAAAAGAAAGTAACAGCTTTAGGTAGTGAAAAACCACAAAAGGTTGACGTACGTATTCTTGCCGCAACAAATATGGACATAATGGACTTAGTTAAGCAAGGAAAGTTTAGAGAGGACTTGTATTATCGTTTAAATGTTATTTCCATAGAGATTCCGCCACTGCGAAATAGAGGCGATGATATTATCAAGTTGATTAATTCATTCACGGCAAAATTCTGTAAAGAATATGGAAAACCCCGGTTGAAGTATGATAAGGGAGTCTTAAACACCATATCAACGTATTCTTGGCCCGGAAATGTTAGAGAACTCGAAAACTTCATTCAACGGATAGTGATTATGACGGATGATGTTGTTACTATGAATGACTTGCCAAACCATATGAAGATTCAAATTGATCAACAAGATGACACTCCTCTTCTGGAAACATTAAAAGATCATGAAAAGAGATATATTAAAAGCGTGTTAATTGCAACGGGTAACAATAAAAGTGAAGCTGCGCGAATCCTTAATATTGATCGAAAAACGCTTAGAGATAAACTTAAATAGTTGCCCTGAGGAATTATTCCCCACCGATGAGGAACTATACCCCAATTTGTACTATCAGCTGAAGTAGTGCCACCCGCGACTAAATTTTTAAAACACACAGAAACAACATTTTAGGTGTTTTAATTTGCCTTGGAGTTTTGTTTGGCATTGGTATTGGCATTATGCAACCAACTAATAAACAAACGAATGAAAAGCTCGATATGTTACAACTGTATTAATCTAGTTGGTTGTGTCAATTCAAACAGTAGTGCTTACTCTCCAATATCGCATTGTGACATGCATGAGGTGAAAGATATTAATCATTCATCTATGGATGAACACGCTATAGGTGTTTTGACACCGCTGATTGAAACATCTAGTACTCACGACCTATGTTCTTCGTGTGAGTTTAAAAATAACTGTAATTGGAAAGAAAACAATGACTTCATATTTGAGTGTGAAGACTATCTATAAACAAATAAAAATGAGCGTAACGATTAACAAAAAGAAAAAGGCTGGTATGTACGAGAATGTACTTAGTCAGTTTAACCATGCCGCTAACATCATGGAATTAAACGATGGGGTAAGAAAAATATTGGAAAAAACGAATACCGAGATTGTTGTACACTTCCCGGTAAAGATGGACGATGGAAGAATAGAGGTATTCACTGGATATCGTGTTCAGCATAATAATGCATTAGGACCATACAAAGGAGGTCTGCGTTACCATCCAACCGTTGACATAGATTCGGCTAGAGCTCTGGCAATTTGGATGACATGGAAGACTGCCTTAGTTGGGTTACCCTATGGAGGCGGTAAAGGAGGGATTCAAATAGACCCATCCCAGTATTCGTTAGGAGAACTTGAACGTATTACTAGACGATTTACCTATGCCTTAGGGGACAACATTGGTCCAGACCTTGATATTCCGGCACCGGATGTGAACACAAATGCTCAAATTATGGCATGGATAGCAGATACCTATTCTTCGATTAAGTCGCCTTCTGTTCGACAAAAAAACATGCACGTTGTAACGGGCAAGCCAGTTAATTCAGGAGGATTAGAGGGCCGCGATAGAGCTACTGGTTTTGGTGTAGTTGTTTCACTTAAGAAATGGCACGAAAAAAGAAATGAGAATATCAGAGATAAGAGATTTATCGTCCAAGGCTTTGGAAATGTTGGATATTGGGCGGCTAAATTTTTACAAGAAGAAGGAGCAGTACTTGTTGGTGTTCAAGACGTGAGTGGAAGTATTCATGAAGCTAAAGGAATAGATGTTAATGACTTGTTAGCATATGCAACTGGCAACAATGGAAATATTTGTGATTATGGATTTGCAAAGAAGGTGTCTAATGATGCATTTTTTGGTGTGGAATGTGATATTGTAGTTCCAGCGGCCTTAGGTAATCAGATAACGATTGAAAATTATAGCCAGATAAAAGCAGCTGTGATTGCCGAAGGCGCAAACGGACCGGTAAACGTTGAGGCAGAGAAGTATTTGTGGGGAAAAGGGATTGAGATTATTCCAGACATTTTATGCAATGCTGGGGGTGTAACAGGAAGTTATTTGGAGTGGTTACAAAATAAAAGAAGTGAAAACTGGAAGCAAACTGAAGTACTTAATAAGATTGAAGAGAAACTATCAGATGCTTATGATTTAGTGTACGAAACTGCTAATAAATACAATCAAGACTTAAGAACAGCCGCATATATAGTTGCTCTAGAGAGATTAGAGAAAACATATATCGAAAGAGGCGTATTCCCATAATTAAAGATGAAAACACTAGGCTTAATAAAGGAAAAGTCCCTAAGAATTGTTGCTTTAACGCCCCAAAACATTGAAAAACTATCCCAGCACTTTATTGTTAATGTAGAGCTTGGTGCTGGCTTAGAAGCAGGATACTCTGATGATGAGTATGTAAATGCTGGTGCAAAAATGTTTAACTCGGAATCTGAATTAATACATAACTCTGATTGGCTCGTTACTTTTAACGAGCCAATTAAATACTTCAGGCCTCAAGAAACAAATACAATTGTTTCTAACTACAATACTGATCAGGACTACTCTGTATTGATGCCTTATATTGGTAATAATACAGATTTGTATACCCTTAATCTTTTACCTAGAACCACAATAGCTCAATCAATGGATGTCTTGTCTAGTTTAACTTCTATAAATGGGTATCAAGCTGCAATAAGTGCATTCTGGCATTATGACTCAATTGTTCCTATGATTAGTGGTGCTGGTGGAACACTTAGGCCTGCTAAAGTTTTAGTTTTAGGAGCGGGAGTAGCAGGTCTTCAAGCAATAGCAACTTCAAAAAGAATGGGCGCAGTTGTGAGCGCATTTGATGTGAGGAGGCAATCTAAAGTTGAGGTGGAAAGCCTAGGTGCAAAATTTATTGAGATAGATGGTGCCAGTGAGAATTCTGAAAGTGGTGGTTATGCAGTAGAACAAAGCATAGACTTTCAGGCAAAAATATTGACAACCATTCGCCAGCATCTTAAGGAAGTAGACATTGTAATTACGACGGCCAAAATCAAAGGTAAAAAAGCACCAGTATTAATAGACGAAAATGGTTTTAATAGCCTAAGAAAAGGAGCTGTTGTAATTGATTTAGCTGGCGATTCTGGAGGGAATTGCATATTTACCAGAGAAGGCAAAACTTCTGTCATTAATGGTGTAGTAATAGTTGGAGAGTCTGCTTACTACAATCAAGCTCCTAAAGCTGCCTCTAATTTAATCGGGAATAATTTTCAATCCTTTATCATGTACTTACTTCAGAATCGTGAAAGCAGTAATGACGATATTATAAATTCAACACAGCTTCTCCGTAGCGGAATAATTGTAAACAAAGATATTATTGAATTAGTAAATGAAATGTAATGAATGAGATATTCTACCTAACTCCGCTGGACGGGATTTATGTGATAATTCTTAGTGCCTTCATTGGAATGGAAGTGGTAAGAAAGGTGCCTCCAGTTTTGCACACGCCATTAATGTCTGGTTCAAACGCAATTAGTGGAATAGTTGTAGCAGGAAGTATTATACAGATTATGAGCAATGATATACAGCTTAATGCTATAACCCTTTTATCGTTTGTTGGTTTGTTGTTAGGTGTTATGAACATAGCCGGAGGGTTTTTTGTCACACATAGAATGTTAAAAATGTTTAAAAGCAAATCTAAATGATTGTAGCTGGGAACATTGGTTATTTGGCATCAGTAGGCTCCCTGATTTTTGGCGTGATACTGATGAGTGATCCCGGAAAGGCAAAAAAGGGAAATATTATCCTTGTTGTTGGTATGTTGTTGGCAATCCTAAGCACAACCATACATTATGCGGATTTTACAGCAAATGATGTAATAGTAAAAGTAACAGCTATTACACTGGTAACATTAGTCGGCATTTTGTTAGGTAAAAATTTATCATTTAGATATAACGTAACAAAAATGCCTGAGTTAATTGCACTCTTTAATGGTTTGGGAGGCCTAGCTGCTGCTGTAATCAGTGCAGCAAGTTTGCTGAGTATTTGGGAAAGAAACGTCCCCACTTATGAATTAACACTATTACTATCATCATTGTTTCTGGGCTTGTCAACATTCTCAGCTAGCATAATTGCTAAGCTCAAACTATCTGGGCAAAGTCAAAAGGCCGTGAATAATAGTAAAATGTATATGGCATGGTGTTTTATGTTCTCCATGTTATTCTGGACACAAATAATGTTAGGCATAGAAGTAACGCATTTTGTTCTAACTGCGATTTTGGCCATAATATTTAGCTTGTTAACTGGATATTATTTTGCTAAGGGTGTAGGAGGCGCTGACATGCCAGTGCTGATAGCAGTTCTTAATGGTATCACAGGGGTAATCACAACACTGTCTGGGATATATTTTCAGAGTACAATAATGATTTTGCTTGGCGTTATAGTTGGGTTTACAGGGATTGTGTTAACTATTCAGATGAGCAATGCAATGAATAGAAAGTTGATTAATATTTTCTTTAAAAATAATCTGGGGGATACATCAAATAACACAGATACATCATATGAGAACATTAAAGAAATTAGCACTGTGTCAATAGCGAGTGACCTATTATTATCTAAAAAGATTGCTATAGTGCCAGGCTTTGGAATGGCCATATCCCATGCGCAACATACCTGTAAAAAACTAAAAGATATAATGGAAGCAAATGAGGCTGAGGTTAAGTTTATAATTCACCCAGTAGCTGGGCGAATGCCGGGCCATATGAACGTGTTGCTTGCAGAAGCCAAGATAAATTATGATGATATCCTAGATCTTAGTGAAGGGAATGATTATCTAAATGATTGTGATTACTGTATAATAATTGGCGCAAATGACACAGTAAACACGTCAGCCGAGACAGACCAAACCAGTCCAATATTTGGAATGCCAATTATACAAGCTTACAAGGCAGAAAAAGTTTTGGTGATTAAAAGAAGTTTAAGCCACGGATATGCTGGTGTAATAAATCCTCTTCTTGAAGCACAAAATTGTTACTTGTTGATGTCGGATGCAAATTTGGGCTTAAACAATATACTTAATGATTTAAACCTTTCAAAATGAGTTATGTCGTTGAAAAAACTGAACGTGAGTTTTTGTTAAGATTTGTGTGTGCTGCAACCCCTCAAGGTGACAACGACATCAGAATAAAACTAATACTTAAACAGAAATTGGCAAACTGTATTACTTGTTCAAAAGAGAATCTACCAGGTAATATCATATCACTTGGCACATCTTTTTCAATAATTAACAAACAAGGCGAGCATCACAATTTGCAAATTGTATTACCAGCGGAAGCAAACTCAAAGGAAGGCAAAATATCCATTTTCTCGGACCTGGGGTGTGCTGTTTACGCACAGAAGGTTGATGACGTATTGCGAATTAGATCAGAGAATCAAATACAACTGGTTAAAATCATTAAATTTACTAACGTGCCTTAAAGATTGATGAAATATGTTAATGAAATTAATATTTATGATGGCTATGGAGGTGTATAGTCCTGTTACTCATATTGAAGATCATGGAAAACGATATAACTTTAGTCAACCAGATAAAGTGTACCATCTTCCACCAGTTTTACACGAAATATCAGGACTTACAGACCTTTCAAACAATGTGGTAGCCTGTGTGCAAGACGAACTAGGATTAATATTTATTTATGATTTAGAAAAGGAAGAAATTCTTAATAAAATCCAGTTTGGACCAAATGGTGATTATGAAGGCATAACATATACTGGCTCACATCTATATGTGTTGAGAAGTGATGCAGTTTTAATATCTTGTGTATTATCGAAGGATTTTACTACTGTGACAGAGGTAGATTCGATAAATACAAATATCCCAGCGATAGATAACGAAGGATTGTGTTATGATAAGAATCGCGACCGATTATTGATTGGCTCAAAATCAAAATTAGGGAAGGGATCAGCTTACAAGGACATTAGAGGAGTTTATGAATACGATTTGAAAACAAGGCAGATTTCTAAAGAGCCTGTTGTTAGCATATATAGATCTGATGTAATTGACTACGCCAATAAAAATAACATAGACTTACCAACGAAACTAAAGAAGAAATCTAATAAGGAAGTGGTTACAGTAAAGGTAGCAATATCTGCTATTGCGGTAAACTCTGCTAATGACAATTATTACATTTTATCGGCAAAAGACCATTTATTGATAATCACTAATTCTAAAGGAGAGATTCAGGACTTATACCCACTTGATAAAAACCTCTTTCAGAAAGCAGAGGGCATTACGTTTTTGGATAGTGGTGATATATTAATCTCTAACGAGGGAAAACGAGATAAGCCGACTATATTGAAATTTAAAATACACAACCAATAAAGGATATAATTATCTTTTATTTGTTATATTTGAAAATAAAAGATAATTTGTTTTCGAAATCATGTGAATATGGAATACTGGCTACCCTTTACGTAGCGAAACGTTCTGATGAAGGATCAAAGGTTGGTGTGAAAGAAATTGCCACTGAAACAGATATTCCTGCCCCATTTACCGCAAAAATACTACAGCAATTAGCAAAAAGCGGTGTAATTGATTCTTACAAAGGCCCCACAGGTGGATTTCATATTACAGCATCTAGAATTAATATGGTTAGTCTAGCTGATATTGTAGAAGCAATTGATGGTGATCGAATATTCAATGGGTGTGGTTTGGGATTAAGCGAATGTAATGCAAATAAACCCTGTGCTGTGCATGATCACTTCATTAGTATAAGAAACGACCTAAAAAAGATGCTTAAGAATACCACACTAAGAGATTTAATGATAGATATCGAAAATGGTAAGACTGTATTAAAAAGATAGGTTTTTTTACACAAAAAAAAGATAAAAAGGTATTAATATCGGATAACATGAAAAATATTGGGATTATAGCAAAAATGATTAATTACTATGAAGAGAATCGATATGGTGCAATGGCCGTAATGATGACTTTTCAAAGCTGTCTTGGTTCTATTGCAGCTATGTATATGATTTCGTTTGACTCAACGTTTCTGCTTGCGACTTGCGCTGTGGTTACTATGGCATCAAATGCAGTATTTATTGCTCAAGCACCCGCAAATTGGAGTGTAGGTGTGTTCAATTTTAGTGTGATAGTTAATCTTATATTATTGATAGCCTATTTCCTAAGCTAAGATTTATGAAAGAAATTGAATCAAAAGCCGATATAGTTATAATGGTGAATGCTTTCTACGATAAAGTAAGGGCCAATAAGGTATTGGGACCAATTTTCAACGAACATATCGACGATTGGTCAAAGCATCTTAAAAAAATGTATGCATTTTGGGAAACCTTACTTTTTCAAAAGATAACGTATAGAGGAAAACCATTTCCTCCACACGCTAAACTTGCAATTGGATTAGAACACTTTAACACTTGGGTCGCACTCTTTATTGAAACAGTGGATTCTCATTTTATAGGTAAAACAGCCGAGCTTGCAAAGGCGCGTGCGATTAATATAGCAAATGTGTTTCATCACAAAATCCATCACATCAAATCATAGATTAATATGTATGTAGTCCCGTATCCAATTATTACAATTACTCTAATTTTATGGATAGGATTTCTGCTGGCTATAAGTTTTATGGAAGCATGGCTTAAGTTCAGAGCACCTGGAGTTACGCTTGCAATAGGATTAGGTATAGGAAGAATAATATTCAACACCTTGAATAAAATTGAATGGATATTTCTATGTATTTGTGGCATTATAACTGCGATTGAAGTCGCTTATATTGGTAATACTATACTGGTATTTCTAGCCTGTTTATCTGCAATTCTAATGCTGCAAACATTTTGGCTATTGCCAAAGCTTGATGCACGGGCGGAACGACACATTCAAGGTATGGAGGTTGAAAAATCATATTTACATATCTGCTATGTTTTAGGTGAAACATTTAAGCTTATAATCTTAGTTTTATTAATTATTAACACCTTTAAATAACTAACTATCATGACTATTACAGAATCTACTTTAATTAAAGATATAGCCGTTTCAAACTATAATAGTATTTATGTTTTTGAACAGTATAATATCGATTATTGTTGTAATGGTAACAGGTCTCTAATTCAAGTCTGTGAGGAACTAAACCTTGAAGTAGAGGAGATTATCACAGAAATAAACTTGAAATTATCATCCTCGCCATATACAGGAATTGATATGAATTTGATACCACTTGATGTTTTAACAAAATATATTCAAGACAAGCATCATCGTTACGTAGAAGAGAAAATCCCGATTATTAAAGACTGTTTGGATAAAGTGACACAAGTACATGGTAATGAGCATCCAGAACTTTTTGAAATTAGTACATTATTTATAGAAGCTGCATCACGTTTAACAAAACACATGAAGAAGGAGGAGCTAATTTTGTTCCCACAGATTAATCAATTAGTAATTGCCGAGAGGAATGGTTTATCGAATGAGACCACCTCTCTTGATAGCATTACATCTGTGATTTGTCAAATGGAAAGTGAACATGATGATGAAGGAGAGCGATTTGCACGTATTAAGGTATTAAGTAAGAATTTTTCACCGCCTCAAGGTGCCTGCGTAAGTTTTAAAAATCTCTATATCCTATTGCAGGAATTTGAGCAGGACTTACATACACACATTCACATTGAAAACAATGTGCTATTCCCTAGAAGCATAAACTTAGAACAAGAACTATTGTAGTTAACTATTAAGTCTCATATTCTGTTTTACTCTCTTTGCTGTGAAGATTAAGAAAATGGAAGATGCGAACCATTACGAGTATCAGATACGCAAACTGAGAGATACTCACTACAAGCAAGGCATCTGTTGGTGGCATATCAAGTACTTCTTGTGTAAATAGTAGCGATCCCACCATCAGGGTTGTGCCAAGTATTGCGAGCTTAAAAAACTCCTTTTGTCTGCCAATTACCATAGGAATGGAACTAATTGGGGATATCACAAAGTTCATTGCGAACCAGGGTGTCATAACTTGAGCATACTCACCTGCAATTCTCCAATTTTCACCGAACACAAACGAGAATAAATCAGGTCCGAAGAATATGATTATTGAGAACGGAATAAGGCTTATTAGGACCAAAACTTTCATGGATTTGGTAATAAGCGGCCTAATATCTTGATGCTCGCGTATCATTTCTGAAATACGTTGAAAAAAGACTTGACTCAAGGAAACCCCCGCCAAAATTAAAGGAAGCCTTAACATTCGATACGAAAGGTCGTAAAGTCCATATTCGGCACCCGAGAAATAGTAAAAGAAGAGAATTCCTATTAACAAGTCTCTTCCAAAATCCATTAGGGCATGTGGCAAGTTGATGAAAGGAAAATCCTTTTGTCCTTTAGCGATAAGATAATTTCTAGCCCCAATTTTATCCTTAAAAGTGGCGAATCGTTTATTTAAGCCAAAAAAGGATAGGTTGGCTAAAAATAGTCCGACAATGGTTCCGTATATCAAGCCTAAATAGCCACAATTAAGATAGGCAAAACCAATTTTTGCGACGGATGATCCAATCGCGTTAGACATACGACTTAAGCCGATTTTTTTTATTGCCTTTAAGCGGATTGACCAATTAGTTTGCAGATTAAACCTTGCGGTAAGACCTATCGCTAGAGGCATCAGGGCATAATAGACATAGGTATCACTATCACCATCCGTAAAAACAGGAATAAGTAGCAGTAAAAAAGCAAAAACCGAAAAGACGATAACAATTCTGTTGATCAATCTATAAAGTCGGTAGGCATGTCCTTCATTCTGTACAATTGGCAAGGCATATTCATACCTAAGCGTGGCAAGTGCCGAACAAACAGCTACAATACGCAGAAATAAGCCAAGCTGCCCAGCTTCTTCTGGTGTGTATAAACTTGTGATTATCGGTGTTAGGAGATACGAGAATATCTGAGCCACAAAAGTTGCCGACATCAGCGTAACAGCATTTTGAACAAACTCCGATTTAAACCTACGTTTCACGTAACAAATATACGTTTAGGAATGATGATGAAGTTTCTCATTTAAAATAGTTGCTGTATTTGGTGTGTTAGTAACGAAAAAAGGCCTTCCAGTTAAGAAGACCTTTTCTAAGTACACTATCTATTCGATTTGCCTCTCGCGTGAGAGCCTCCAACTCTGTTTGGTTTACTTGCGTTTCTTGGTTTGACAGCTGTTTTTGTCTTACTCGATCGTTTATCCACTTTTGCCTTACCTGTTTTCTTTTTACTTGTAGCAGGATCTTTTCTTTGGTTCGTTTTTGGATTTGATTTTGTTGCTGCTTTGTGATGTTTATGAGCGGCTGCATGACGTTTGTGTACCACTGCAGATGTTCGTCTGTGTGTCCTATAGATTGCATGCGCCCTTGTGCATCTGTGCACTCTAACTACTCTGTAACTGCGATGGAACATAACATGTCTTCTATGATATACTCCCCATCTTACAGGACGCCAAGGCTTCCACCATTTTGGATATACAGCCCATCTCCAAGGAGACACCCAGCGCTTATACCCAGGGGCATAAATAAAGCGAACACTTGGCCAGAGCCAAACATTTACTATTACGCGCGGAGCTGAGGCGTTTGGTGATTTGTCCGTAGAATTATCTACTGGTTCCACAATATAATCTTCACCGTATATTTCTTCATCTCCAACTATCTGTAAAGAGGCCTCTTCTGCCCCTGTTTTTTCGATTTCAATGGCCGCAATGTCTTGTGACTCCGATTCACTAATCGCGACCTGAAGAATTATCGCATGAACATCTCCTTCCATCTGATCTTCTATTCTGATGTAATCCGTTTCACCATCTTCATTCAGATCCAAATTGTTTATGCCTGATTTTTCTTTGTTTAGATTTTCTTCGAATTTCTCCAATGACTCTGATTCTTGGAATAGATTTAATACGGCTGTAAGAACTAAGCCATCACCGTACAGCCCTGTTGAGTCGGGCACAGATCCATCTTGAGCGCTTACTTGAAGACTGAATGCTCCAAAAAACAAAGCCAGAATAACGTTAATTTTTTTCATTGTTTAAGTTTTTGGTTTGTCTTTTGACTGACTGACTGTAAAATGGTTTAATCAGGAAACCAATCAGACCTCAACTCCAAAAATGCATACGTCATCTAGTTGTTCGAAATTGCCTTTCCAATTTTCGAAGGCTTTATCAAGACTTGATTTTTGCGTAGACATGGATTCTGATTGAATCGATAAAATAAGTGCTTTCAAGTTTTTCGCTTTTAACTTTTTACCTTTTTGCCCACCAAATTGGTCCGCAAATCCATCGGAGAAGAGGTAGATTCGATCCCCTTTTTCCAATTGAATAGTATGGCTTGTATACGGTAGAGGGTTATCGTATTTTCCGATGGGTTGTTTGTCTGCTTTTATCTCAATAAACAAGTAATCGCCATGTTGTTCTAGCTTGGCTTCAGTAGAGAACTCTGCTTTCACTTTATCCAGCCCAAAGCTGCTTTCAGTTTCGGACGACACAGTCCGCCTAATAATCCAAAGTGGGTTGTTTGCACCAGCGTACTTAAGCAGAGCGGAGTAATCAGATACAGAACGGTCCTTTTCTTCCAACTCACTCTCGACACTGGAACCGCTCTCACTCTGTTCCTCCTTCTGTTTTCCGCTCCCGCTCTGATTCTGTTTCTGTGCGAACGACAGTGAGCATAGCGCAATGTCCATCCCATCCTTGATAGTGTCATATGAAGAATCATTACCACTGGCATCCTCACTTTTTTCAAACTCAGCGATAACTATCTCTCGCGTTTTATCCAATATTTGTCCTGGATCAGTCAATCCATGCTCACGCACAGATCTATTCAAACCATTATTACAAACCACACTTACCATAGCTCCAGGCACGCCGTGTCCTGTGCAGTCTGCCGCTGCGAAAAGAATGGTTTTTGATTGTTCCAAGCCTACCTCCTCTAACTCCTCCAAAGGAGGAGAACCAGGCTTGGAACTTACACTCTGCCTATCGACTAAAGCACTAGTTATTTTGTTAGTGAATTCTTCAGGGGATTGCAAAACCTCATCATTCGTAAAACGCATAACATCAAATCCTAAATTATTCAATGCTGTATCTCTAATGAAATCTTGCTCTTTTGTTTCATCATGTATGCCTCCATCAATTTCAATTACTAATCGCTTATCCAAGCAAACAAAATCCACAATGTATTCGTCAATAATATGTTGGCGGCGAATATTGAAACCCGTTTTTTTGTTACGCAATAATTCCCATGCTGCCCTTTCTGCCTCTGTTGGATTTTTGCGCATGTCTTTCGCGAACTGCTTTAAATGTTTGTAGTTCTTTGATTGCGTTGTTATGTACCCAAATGATGAATCGTCCGGATCAACCGGTAATTCTGGTTCTCCACCTTCGGGGGAGTTAGAGGGGGTGGAATTACCGGACTCCTTAACTACTTCCATCCAATAAAAATCTCCTGCCACAATGTCTTTAGGTTTATAAAGGACAAAACTGTTAGGTAGTGCAGTGTTAATTCGAGCTTTTGGTGGAAGCACTGCTAGTTGGATTCTTTTTGCATAGTGAATCGAATCCGTAATTTCTTTATTCTTTTCGGCTAGAATAGCGCGCTGTGATTCCAGTTCTTCATTCTGCTCATGTAATTTCAACTTTTGTTTACGACTTATCATGAGTCTATTTACGATAAACACGGCGAATAACAAGATGATTACTAATCCACCATAGAGTATCATCTGCTCGGCACGTTTGCGCTCCAAATCCGATTTGTTTTTATCAGATAATGCCTGGAGACGTGCATTTTCAGCCCTCGTCAATTCTTCTTTTTTCGCAAACTCTATACTGTCTTTAAGTTTGGTTTTTTCATAATTATATTTCAGCTGCTCTCTAGACAGATTTAGACGGTCTTCTTCGCTTCTTAATGAGTCTGAATAAGTGTTGTATAATTTGTAAAACTTAAGAGCATCACTTGCTTGACCGAATTCCTCGTAATACTTGTACAAACAACCACATGCATTCATTTTCATAAACAGAAGGTCCTCTTCTTCGGCAATTTGGTATCCATCTAAGCAATACCGCTCGGTTTTGCTGGCATCTCCAGTATTCATTAGCATATAACCAATATTTATTTTGGAGTTTGCTATATCAGATCGATTTCCAATTTGCTCACGAATCTCAAGCGACTTAAAATAATAAGGCTTGGCTTTTTCGTAATCATCTGCATTGGCCCAGGCAATGCCGGTATTACTATACGCCAGAGCTATGAGCGCCTTATTAATTTCTCCGTCGTAGTTAAGTAGCTTATTAAGGTAGTATTCACAACTATCTGGATTATCTGATTTATTGTGTAAATTACACATGGCACTAAATGAGTACGGCAAACTTGATTTCAGATCATGTTCAGTCCTTATTTGCATAGCCTTATGCTGATATGTGAATGCATCATCCAAATTATTCATGCTGGAAAACACATTAGAAATATTGTGATAGCAGTTAGCCGCACCATTATAATCACCAATTAATTCAAACATTTCTAATGCTTGACGATAAGCTTTTAAGGCTCCCTCATATTCTGCTCGGTTTCGTTTGAAAATACCAAGACTAATATAGTTTCCAGCTATGGCAGAGGAATCATTAATTTCCATTAATCTTTCGGTTGAGGCTTCAATAACAGCTTCAGCTTTGTATGGGTCTTTTAAAACACGTTTGGTAAACCCAGCTAGGTAAATAGCTACGCGCTCAGCTTCACTTTTAAGGCGATTACAGCTGTCTTGTGACACATCACAAGATTCTACCAGTCGCCATACTCCGCCAAGAACAGTATTAATTATGGAAGTATCGGAAGGTGAAGAGCATAATCCAATGATTGTTCTGCCATGCTCTAAGTAAGCGAAATCACCTTCTTTTTTACAGACTTGTAAAAGTGAGTCCCGCTTATTACTCTGAGACAGAGTCAGTGTTGAGGTAAAAAGTAGAAGTATAGCAAGTAGCTTGTACATGGCCTTAAACATATAAATTCTACATCTGTATCCCATTAATGTTTTCAAAATGCTCTGGTATGTCTTTCTCGTCTTCATCAATGATTTGAAGAATGTCACGAGTGATTCCTCTTGAAATATTAGAGATTGGAACATCATTTGGCGAGCCTTCAAATGGGTTTTCCCCCGCTAAACCTATTCTAAGCATGGTATTAAACACCCAAATTACAATTACCGTAAAGGGAATGTTGAACCAGACAAAATTCTCACCTATAAGCTCATGATTGATTGAAATCTTTTGCCCCATTTCAGCAAACGCAGGTATTATGGCCATAGGGAGTAACCACATGAATATATGCACAAAATGATAGCCAATACTTCCGTATTGTTTAGGATAAGGGAAGTTTTTAATCCTTTCTGACTTACCTTGCAAAGCCGTTAATTCTTCTAACATTTTTTGGAGATTGAGTAGGCTAAAATCCCAAATTATACCTTGATCATTTAGCTTTCTTAAATGTTTGGATTGAAGGCTAATAATTGCGTTAGGCTTATTGTCTTTTGACATTACATAGTTGAACTCTTCCTCACTTAAATAGGGTCTAAGATCGTCTTCAAGATTTCCTGTGAACTCAGGCACAATATACTTGAAATCTGTTTTTTCATGCATTTTATCATAGCTAGACTCCCATTGTTTCTTGGATCTCATGGCATATCGCAGTGCCGTTAACCAAGCAATATGTCTATTTGTAATTGTTTTGAGCTGTGCCTTCTCATCTTTATTGGCACTTGGGTTATGCATGTAAAAACTGTCTTTTATCGTTATAATCAGCGAGCGTGAGGTGTTCACAATACCGCCCCAAATCTTGCGCGCTTCCCATATTCTGTCGTATGCAGCATTATTCTGAAAGCCCACCATAAACGCCACTGCCGTACCTATAAGTGCAACAGGGGCTAGCGGAACTTGAAGCCATTTTATATCTAGGAGTTCATATACAACGGTTATAAGAGTGGCAAAAACCGCAAAGAAGATTAACTCTCGCTTTGTCCAAATAATCACGCTTTTAAATGAAAACCTCCTTTCCGTATACATGTTTTTCTTTTAAAAGTACACATTATGCTGTAAACTAGCAGAACAATGCAAACAAGTGTTTTTAGAGATAATGAACAACTCTTGCCATACGATGGTGAATTAATATACATTCCCTCAATTTGTGCAGTGGAAGAAACCAACCAGTACCTAGCTTGGCTTATGTTAAATGGAAGCTGGAAAAATGATGTGGTCAGCATGTATGGAAAAAAGATACAGACCAGTCGTAAGGTGGCTTGGTGGGGAGATAAACCATATCCCTACACGTATTCAAATATTCAAAAAGTAGCGGAAGAATGGCCAGATGAGGTAAGGGGCATAAAAAGTAGAATTGAAGAAGCGGCAAATGAATCTTTTAATTCTTGTCTTGGCAATTTGTATATGGATGGAGATGTTGGCATGTCATGGCATTCAGACGATGAACCAGAGTTGAAAAACCAAGGTGTAATAGCCTCATACAGCTTGGGAGCGACACGAAAATTCGTTTTTAGACACAAACAGTCTAGGGAAAAAGTAGAGATAATCCTACAGCATGGGAGTTTGTTACTAATGAAGGGTAGTACGCAAGAGTACTGGCAACACGCTCTGCCTAAAAGCAAGAAGGTAAAAACGCCCCGTATAAATCTTACTTTTAGGCAGATGAAGCCTTTATTTCAATCCACTTAGAATATACTCGTAGATTTCGCTATTATTTTCTGACTTTGGTTGCACAAAACTCTTAGTGATAAACTGAGGTTGCTCAATCATCTCACGCTCAATCATTTCGCTAATTACATTGTAAAACTCGATACTAGTCTTTCCGATAAGCAATGGATTAAGATTGTTTTCCCTCTCCCAAAAACGTAGAATCTGTACAAATCCACTTAGGTACAAGTAATCCTTGGTAAACCCGCCACCTCTAAATATGCGTGTAACCAGACTGAATGCTTCATTAGGGCTGTCCAGATGGTTGTCAACTAGGTACTTATAGCAATCAATAAAACTTGCCCCACTACACATCATATCTACTACCACAACGCGTAAGGCTAACTTTTTTAAGCGTTTCATGCTGATATTACCGCTCAAGTATTCTGACAATATTGCAACACCTTCCTGTGTTTTAGTATTTACCGGTAAACCAAGATTAAAGATTTTTAAATCCTGCTGACTTGAGTTCATTGTGGTTACCATATGCACGCCAATCTCGTGCTCAATTAATGCATTTATCTCTGGTCGGGTGAATTTAGCATCAGGTCTAAACTGAATAAGTTTTCTTGAGTTCAACACCATTACCTGCGAGATAACTTTGTTGTTTAGCTCAATCTTACAATCAAATCCATAGTCATCAAGAGCATCTTTAAAGCTTGCAATCGCACTATCAACGGTAAGTGAGGGAGAGCGTTTTGGTTCGCTTGCAATGGGAGGCAAATGCAGTAAATACTGAGCGTTTTGTAGATCCTTTTTTGAAGGTCTTCCAAAATACCTTAATGAGTTATATAAAAACTTGTCAGTGCCCAGGGTAGACAACATATCAATCTTATCAAAATAACTGTTGATAACAGATTCATATAGGTGCCTAATACTCACATCAGAGATATTACCAGTCTTGATGTTGCTCAGTTTTTGTTTTAACTCGTAGGGGTTAATTCTGATAGGACTGTATCTAAATCTTGGTAACTCTGTGGCTTTATGTTTAAAGAAGCGCTTCTTTTCCGTTGTGCTATTTACTGGGTTAACATATGCAAGTAGCTCAAACTGTTTAAGCAAGTTATAGAGCTGCTTATCTGCCGTAAGCACGGCAGGATCCATGTCCTTCGCTAACAGTTTGTTCGCTTTACTATGCTGCCAGTTTGTATGCTTTTTGCTAAACTCGTTTGCGTTGTTGAGTATGGCCTTTTTAATCTTTTGTTGAAGCTCCTTTATCCTTTTTGGATAGTCTTCGCCCGTCAATTCGTTACAATAGACCTTTTTAAGCTCAGTTGCTAAGACCAGTGTATTATCAAAGTTTTCAGTAATGTATTGTAAGTTATAACCACGACCTAAAAAGACATCATTAACGGCAGTAGTATTCTTAATGTCTTTTAGTTTGATGGATGCCAATTCGTTTTTCCAGTTGTCTATGCTCTGGCCGAATTTTTTCATATCCACACGTTCAGCACCTATGTTAAATAGTGGCACGGGTCTATCCCAACGCTCAAAGTTGTAAGAGTGAAAATCGTACACCAAACAACCTCCATACATCTCTTCCAGCTTTGCAACTAGCGCATGTGTAACGCGATAATAGTTACTGTGTTTTCTTAAGCTGATCTCTCTTTCTTTTGGACTTAGCTTTTTTTTCCAAACCTTTTTCCCCCAAGCTTCCTCGTAAATGCATGAATCCGGATCACGGTTGAGGTCATATTCAAACCTTGAGTCATTTCCAATAAGTGTTATTGGCATAGATTCAATGAACTTGCCAGTATGTGGATCTTCTTCATACCATCGACTAAACTCGTCTAGAGCAATTTTTGATTTTAAGCCATCACGCAGTTTAGATCCATCGTGAATAGCCGTGCAGAAATAGGGCAAATATCTTGACACCTTAATCCTAAATGAGCCATCAAAAGCCTCTGCTTCAAACTTCTTTTGAGCTTGAATTAAACGAATGATTTCTTCGATTTCCAGACGTTTCATAGTCTTACTTTAGTATGATTTTACCTGCCACAACACCTTCTAAGTAGTCTATAATTTTAGATTGAATCTTGGTGTTGTTCAGCTTGTTAATATCCGTTATAGTTCCAGGACTCATAACGTTTACTTCAATTAGTTTACCTCCGATAATGTCCAAGCCTGCATAATAAATACCGTCTCTAACGAGTTTTTCACCAATCTTTTTACATAGCATTTTATCCGCAGCGGTAAGCTTGTATTTTTCTACACTTCCACCAGCCGAAATATTTGAACGTGCATCTCCTTTTGCAGGTCTTCTTCTTAAGGCCCCAATTGGTTTGCCACCGAGCATCAAAACACGGACATCTCCATTCTCAGCTCCCTCTACATATTCCTGAAGGATAACATAGTTGCTGGTGTTTTTATCTCTATGAATATAGAATTCAAGCAAAGACTTTATGTTGTGCATTGCAGATTTTTCAATCACGATTACACCACTTCCTCCCATACCATCAAGCGGCTTCATTATCATTTTATCGCTGGGAGATTCCTCGATTATACGCTGTAAATACTCAATATTTTTCGATACGTGAGTAACAGGTATTAGCTCTCTGTCGGGATCATAATAGGCCGCCGTGTATATTTTATTATTGGCTTCTCTAAGCCCATCAATTGCATTAATAATGAACACGTCATCTTTAATAGAGTCCAAGAAATTTAGCACTAAAGGATCCATTGGTGGATTATCGCGCATAAATATCACATCAAACTCATTTAACTGGCGCATTTCAGACTCAAACTGTACTGTTTTATAAAAATGCGGTACTCTACTGCTTACTTTGCCATTTACTATAATGTTTTTACACTGACTAAGTGTAACACTGTCTCTAATAGTTAGGTTGTAGGGGTGAGTGATAGCAACCTCATGTCCTCTACTTACTGATTCATGAATAATACGCAGGGTTGAATCTTGCTTAGGATTCACGCGCTCCCACGGATACATGATAAAACAAATCTTCATTTTACTCTAAAAAATATTTACCGAGCAATGGTAGAACTTTTTTTTATACACTTAGATAGTTTATCATCAAAAAAATAAAAAATATTAGTGTCTACATTCTGTTGTGTATATTAGGGATAGGTAGTAATCTTGCAAAAAATTGATATCAATGAGCGACTTTAGAGAGTTTATTCAAGAGTATGATTTAAAGGTGGTTAGCACAATCGTGGCGGTGGCTGTCCTGTACGTCATGAAATTTCTGGCGAATAAGGTGGCCTTAAGGCGTATCAGAAGCCTTGATTTTACCCTAGATAGAAAAGTCTTAATAGCAAAAATGCTCAATCTCTTTTTTCTGATTGCGATAATTATCGTCTTACTTGCTGTTTGGGGCGTTAACTCAAGTCAGGTTATGCTGTTCATATCATCAACGGCTACTATTTTAGGTGTTGCATTCTTTGCAGCCTGGTCTATTCTGTCCAATATTACTGCGAGTATGATTTTATTCTTCAGCCATCCCATGAAAATTGGCTCCTATATTAAGGTTCTAGACAAGGACATGCCTTTAGAGGGAACAGTAAAAGACATAGCGTTCTTCTTTATTAAACTAAGAACAGATAATGGAGAAGATGTTAGCATTCCTAACAACGTAATCTTACAGAAATCGATTTCTGTTATCTACAAACGCGCTGAAGATAATCCAAATGCTGATTTAAAATTGTAGTGGGATTAAAGGATTTTACTGCTTCTCTTGCAATTTCTTCGTGGGAGTTTGTTTGCATGGCTTGATGTACATCATTGAGCGTCATTTCGGAACCTGCTTCACAAAGGTAGCCATTGCTTGCATTGATTATTTCTGGAACACCGCCAACCTTGTGACTCAAAACAGGTGTTCCGCACAGAATGGATTCAATAGCCATGTTGGGCAAGTTATCGTTACGTGTTGGAAATAGTAGAAGCTTAGCACGTTTTAATTCGCTTGCGATAACTTTAGGGTCATTACATGCTGGAATGTGCTTACCCTTCTTTGGAATAAATGCTCCAATTGAAACAAGTTTTTCGGTTTGATCAAGCTCAAACAAAGTTGCTTCAACTAAATCATGAGCTTTTCTTTTGTAATTAAGGTCAGCGTTAATATACAAGATAGTATTGCTGTAGACAGGTCGGTTAATTGAGTTGTAATTATCTATATCTGGGGCATTAGGAATATGTGTAGAGCATGTTTGATAGGGCACATTGCGCAACATGTATTCGGATGGGGCGATAAAACTAAGTTTGCCTTTATTAACTGCTGCCGCCGTCTTTGCGATTCGTTTGTCATCAGGCTGATATCCTGAGCCCGGGTAATGTTCACCTCCAGAAATGGGAGCAAAATCATGCAATGTCCATACTATTTTAGCTGGACAGTTATCTAGAAAAGAATATACATTCACAAAACCCTCAACCCAATGTAGGTGAACAATATCAGCAGACTGGATGAGTGGATGATCCTCCAATTTCCAAGCTGTGTTTACTGGACTGAAAAGCTCGTTCATTTGTTTTAGTCTTTGACTTTGCTTTAAAGTATATAGCTTGTTATTGACTTTGGTCATCAGCTTCTTTGAGCTACTTAGGGCATCTCTAAAATCATATACTTCTTCTTCATCAATTGTTTTATATAAGACAATTAATTTAGAGTTAATGCCATTCTTAAGCATGAGTTGGTGAAGCCTTCTAGCAGCTATAGCCGCACCTCCTGTTTGATATGTAGATACATGCACTATTTTCATTGTCCAACTCGATTGCTCATGAGCTCATTAAACACTGTATTATCCGAGCCATCACTAAAAATTGCTGAATTTTTGTTAATCAGACCTAGGCAGTCACTATTAAATTCTAATGATAGTTCTTGGCACAGGGCTGAGATAATTTTTTCAGTGTGAGAAATTAGCTCATTATAGAATACTAAATGAACGTTTTTTTGTCCAATGAGCTTGGAGTAATAGCTATTATATAGGGTTTCATCCACCCTTGGACTTACCTTTTTGGCACTTTCTATAGCATGCGCGGGGTGTTTAAATATGACCACAAACTTACTGTTCGGCCACCACTGCTTTAAATGATCTGCCATAAGACAAAAATGAGGGTTCTTAACGTAGGGTTTATCAGTATCAAATGAATTTAAATACTGGTCTAGATTGTTTGGCCCATAAGACTTAAGAAGTCGCACTTTGTTTATATTAGAGATGCGATCATCGTGCATTTTGCGCACACAATGGTCAACAAACTCGTCGTGTTTAATATCAACGGGGTTTTTAAATGGTTTAGAAGGCTCTATATCTCCCCAACCACCAGCATGATAAAGTTGAAAAACGGAATATTCCATAAACATATAGTTTTCCAAAAAACCATCTGGCGCTAATGATGCTCTTGCTCCTTTGCTCTGGAGTAAATCTTCTGTTGGCCCAAAGTTAGCTCCGCAAAGCTCCAGACATTTAGAGAGAATAGTTGTTCCAGATCGAAACAAGCCGGTCAGCCAAACCGCACTCGTGTCACTTGGGGCGTTAAACGTTAACGGCACCAATGCATTCTTTACTATCTTGTTATAGCAGTAGCTGTTGTATATTCTATGGTGCAGTTTGTTTGGTGGGTACATGTCTAAGTGTATCAAAGTGCATATCCTAAACTCTCCATTGCATGCTTCTCCTTATCGTTCAAGTAGGTCCTCCATTCAGTGTCGCTCATATAGCTTTCCCATTGTTTTTTGTCTCCTTGTCTAAAAAATGTGAAGTCGGGGCTTTTTGAAAGTTTGCCGTTTTTCTTTTCGTTATCGACCAATGTATCAAATCGACAGAGCGCATCAATTTGTTCAATTGGCTTAATGGGAGTAATATTCAAATAATTAAATATTGACTTGATGAGCTCTTTTGAGTTATCCAGCAAATCTTCATACCGGAGAACTAGTATTTGCTTGGGATGTTCAGCTTGATGTTTTTTAGCTAAGGCTACGTGTTGATACCAATAGCCGAAGGGTCTGCTTAGTAATTCGGAGCTATTTATAAAGTGATCCCAGCTGATGTTATTTCCATGTCCTTTAAGATAATGATAATACGAGACCAACACATCACGATAGTCCCTCGTAATGCAAATGCATGAAGGGAAATGACTGAATTCTGGATGATGCGTTTTAATATACCTAGGACCCTCTGCTGATTTTATTTCTTTGCTAAAATTATAGATGTCAGGAACATGTTTGTTAACAGAAATCAAGCTTATTTCTTCGTTGCTTAAGCCATTTGCAATGATAAATCTAAGCCATGTGTTGCCCGATTTTGGATACGAACAGATAAAAGTATCCGTATCGCGGATTTCACCAATCAATTTGCTTGTGACACTGCCGTCGGATCGAAAGAGTGCGTTTTTACCTTTTTTAAGCCAGTCAGATACCGCCATGACAAGCAATGTATGAAATTAAAATCAGAACTGAGATTTTTCACATATCTTTAAGCGTGATGAAAATAGCGCATATTCTGAACCCCTTTAATGCATCTAAAGGCAGTGAGCATCATGTGGCACAGCAAATAACATATGAGAGTATGCAGCGTGCTCGAAACTATGCCAAGGAGAGCACTGGACTTAGAATTGAATTACATGCTAGCTGTTTTGAAGAAGATGTTACAAGCGTGCCTGATTTCTTTGATAAAACAAGTATTCTCCAGCGCTCAGTTTGCGATATAAATTCTAGTTGTACGGAAAAGAAATTGCCTTTACTGAGTGACATTTTGGATCATGGCTTTAACGATGAATCAGTGGACTACTTGGTTTATACGAATGTTGATATTGCAGTACTGCCATACTTTTATGCGTGTTTAGATGATATTGCAGCTACGGGTATTGATGCGGCTGTAATAAATCGAAGGAGAATTGATGAAAGTTACTTAAGAAGCGAGTCAACTAACCTAAGGTATGCAGATAGTGGACTGTATCATTCAGGTAATGATTGTTTCTTAATACATAGATCGGTTTATGAAAAAATGAATTTAGCGGATGTGTGCATTGGTATCCCACATGTTGGAAATACCTTGTTCTACAATCTATTAGCCCATAGTGCAAATTTTAAGCTATTCGGAAATCTTCATCTTACACAGCACATTGGTTATGACTTGGTTCGCAATTGGGGCAATCATCAATACCTTAATCATAATAAATTATTGTTTAAATCTGCGGCAAAGCAACTAACGCCAGCTATTGATATAGCTAAATTTCCTGGTTCTCACAGATGGTTTTGTAGTCGACATTTTAGATGGCTAATGAACCCCACGATTCATTATCCAAGCATTTTTAAACATGACATTAAGCATTTGTTTAAGAAAAGAATTAAGCCAAAAAAGCCTGGTATGAGTGGGTTCTGGGGAAGGTATTACGAGCGCCTACAAGACAAAGTAAGATTAGACTAAGCGCCATTCAATTATAGTTGATGCCCAGGTAAAGCCAGTGCCGAAAGCAACTAGCATAATTCTGTCACCATTTTTTAGTTTGCCCTCATCTAAACTATTTCTTAAGGCAATTGGAATCGTAGCTGAAACAGTATTCCCCGTATTATCCATGCTAATAATAAATTTTTCTTCGGGTATGGAGAGCTTTTTTCGCAACGTATTCAGCATAAAGGCGTTCGCTTGGTGAAAGACAAAATAATCAACATCATCTATGGTTAAACCTCTGTTTGTTAGTTCATTCAATACGTAACCAGGTACGGTCTTAATAGCTAAAACAAATACGGCTGTACCATTCATAAAAACGTTTGCTTTTGAATATACATTTCCGAATTCGTCGCTCAACTTATTATAGGATTGCTCATTTATTGGATTTCGAGCTCCACCATCTTCAACTTTGATATACTTCCCTCTAGAGCCATCTGTTTTAAAGTTGAAGCTGAGGTCCCGCGCAGTATCGCTTTTTTGAACTAAAGTTGCTGCAGCCCCATCCCCAAAAACATAGCGCGAGTTTTTGTCCTTTTTGTGAAGCATTTTACTTACGGCTGAACTTGTGATTAAAAGTACATTTTTTGCACCGCTATTGCGTATAAATCCATCAGCCAAACTTAACCCATATACAAAGCCGGTACATCCCTGATTATAATCTAGGCTTGCGCAGTTAGTGCCTATCCCAAGTCTATCTTGAAGCAAACAGGCTGTTGCCGGTGTGTAATGATCAAATTCTTGAGCACAGAAAAGTAAAACATCTATTTCTGATGGAGCGATTTGAGCTTCTTTAAATAAGGCCTGAGCTGCTTTATAAGCCAAATCAGACGCTGTTTCATGCTTGTCAATAATTCTTCGCTCTGATATACCGATTTTTTGAAGGTTTTCATCGCGCGAAATACCTGGAAAATCACTTTCTAATGCCTTATTATCAAGTACCTCTTGAGGTAAATAATAACTAATATGTTTTATTATACTTGACATCTGGTCGCTTAATAGCATGAAGATACATTAATCTACGAACTTTATTCATGTAGAAACGTAGCAGTGATTGTGAGAGGGGTATATCTTGTCTATTTTCTGTTTTTATTGGTAGCCTGTTCATCAATCGAAGAAGGGAATGATCGTAATGTGGTGTTTAAGAATTATCATGTGCCATTGGATCAATTAATTTCTGCTGACGATGATATAGCTATTCATGTAATAAAAAGTGAATATATACTTCATATAGTTGCTGCAGACACCATTGTGAAATCTTATCCAATTGTATTAGGTAAAAACCCTATCGATGATAAACGTTGCGAGGGGGACATGTGCACACCTGAGGGCAAGTTTTACATAAGAGATAAGTATCCTCATAAATCCTGGAATAAGTTTTTATGGGTTGATTACCCAAGTAAAGAGTCCTGGCAAAAGCACCAGAAGGCCAAAAGTAAGGGCTTAATTCCCGAAGACGCAACTATTGGAAGTGAGATAGGGATTCATGGAGTCCCTGAGGGCAAAGATTATTTGGTAGATGAGGCAAAAAATTGGACCTGGGGATGTGTATCGATGAAAAACAAAGATGTAGAAGAGATTTACCCTTATGTTATCGTGAACAAGACACCGATAATCATCAAGCCTTAGTTCTTATACACGCCAAATTCCTTATAAAACAAAGTGCCCCTTCCATTATAACGTAAGTAGCATTTTAGATTTCCATCAAATGAGGGTGCTTGCTTAATATATCTATTGTGCCTAACGGTAGGTAGACTTTCCGCTTTAATGGTATCAATATAAATCGCCCCATTAAAAAAATGGTCATCTTCATCAAAAACCAATAATAGATGGCCGTTTTTGGCTTGATGAAAACCATAAAGTGTGCAAGTTATTTGATTGGATGTGTCATTATTGTTTGAAAGTAAAACTTCTTCAGATTGAGGGTTTGATTTATCCAAACTAGACCATCCAACATACTCTTCCTTGCCCAGACCTGCGTTATCTAAGTCGGGATGCATTAATAGTTCCGCAAATTCATCTTGATCAACAGAGTTTTTCATAAAAATATGCCAATAGGCCTCTTTTGTCATTGAATCATAGTGAATCATGCTTACCACATACTGGTGTGTTTGAAATATATTCAGGAAAACAGCCAATGCAAGTAGCGCAAAAAAGGCAATTTTTAGGTGCTTATAGAGGGAAATGCCCCATTGATAAAAGGCCGTCAACCCAAATACACCAAGCGCACATAATTCAATCATTGCTCGGTTGCCAAAGCTCCCGCCATACCACCAACACCACCAGCTAAAAACAATCCAAATAAACAGTGGGTAAATGATCAATAATGAGGCGCGCAGCTCTTTATTTCTATATATGGCTATAGGAAGACCAACAAGAGAAAGTATCATTAAGGGTGAGTACACAAAATAACCTTTTCTATAACTGAATAGTCCATCAAGAATATGTGGGTTTAGAAAGTAGAAAGTCTCTTGGTTGTAAGAATAATAGACCCATGATCCACTCTGCATCTTCCAATAGATAAGCTGTAGGCTACAAACCAAAAAAGCAGAGATTATCATTAATGCAAGGTCGTGCCATTGCTTAGTAAGCAGTTTGTATCTAGCTATAATAGTCTCTTTGGAGGATAGACCATACAAGACAAAAATTAGAGTGAATAGAACGTTTGTTGGACGGATTAGGACAAGAAGACCAGAAACAAATCCGATGGCAAACACTAATCGAATGTGTCTGTTTTCATAATATCTAATGGTAAAATGTAATAAACAAATAATCAAAAACAGGTTATAGATATGGGACATTGCCCCCTCATAAATCACGTAATAGTAAATGTTGCTAGCCAAATAAATAGATAGTAGTGCAAGCGTTGTCGCAAGCTCGCTAAACCATCTCACAAGTATCTTTCTTAATAGGACTAGACCCAATATTGTGTAGACAAGACCTGCTAGGGCAAGAAAGAAATGATAGATTTTGGAGTATCCGTCTGCTTCTACCGGAGCTATAGATGCAATCCCATGCGCCGTAAAAAAGAAGGGGGCATACATAATGGACATACCACAAGTCATCTTCTGCACGGGCTTATCAATTTCTGACATTTGATAATGCCAAAACACTAAGTTTGGGTACTTCTGTTGAACCTCCTGTGCATAGCCAAGGTCATGGTCATTGTAGATAAATGTTGCCGGTAGGTATGAGTAGTAACTTTCTACATCCTGCATAATCACACCATTTTTATTCCATGCACCAAATTCAAAAAACTTATAAATAAACAGACAAGAAATGATCACAACACCAAATCGAGATGGTGATGAACTAATTGATTTACGTATGGTGTTAAATAGTGACAATGGTTGTCTATAAGCTTTAAAAAGGCAGGTCAGGACCATATTGTGGCCTCAAATCATCTACTACAAAGATGAAATATTAATCTTATTTTTGAAACCAATTAAACCAAATAAGGTTTCGGAAGTCTTATCCTAAATCAAACTGTATTACTATGAATGTAAAAACTTTACTAAGCGCTGCATTAATTGCGGCAAGCTCAATTAGTTTTGGGCAAGATCCAATTTTAACTAGTTGGATTATGAATACCACTGGGACGGCAAGCTACAATGTTGGCGCAGGTACTGTGAATATGTCAGATTCGGCAGACGTAACAATGGTGTGTTACAATAACAACAATGTATACGTTGTTGCTGAAGGTCTTCCAAGTTATGAAATGGGACCTTTCCCAATGAATCCAAACGTTCCTGCTGGACAAGATTTAATTTGGAGAATCACTAGAAATCCGCAGGCAGAAACAGGAACACACACAGATCAGCCATCAACAGGCCCCTTAGGAGCTGCGTTAAACGGTGTTGCATTATATGGAATTAGTGACGCAAGATCTTATGACCCTATGACTGGAAACAATAGTGGAAGTGGTGCCGGTGTATGGAACACAGATGCATGGGTATCGGAAGGTTCAACTATGGATGCAAACGGAAATGGTCACCCTCAACAGCAAGGTCAATATCATTATCACGCCAATCCAATTTCATTGTATAGTGACCCATCTACATCTCATTCACCTATTATAGGATTCGCATTTGATGGTTATCCAATTTATGGGCCTTTTGGATATAGTAATCCAAATGATTCAAACAGCCCGGTTACCAGAATGATGAGTGGTTATCAATTAAGAAGCATAACAGATAGAACTACTTTGCCAGATGGATCAACATCAACACCGCCAGGACCACCAATTAACTCAACTTACCCACTAGGGACCTATATTGAAGACTATGAATATGTGTCTGGAGACGTAGACGAGTATGGAGGTAGATTATGTGTTACACCTGAATACCCAGGTGGCACCTATGCTTATTTTATGAGTACAGATTCTAATGGAGACCCTGCTTTCCCTTATTTAATGGGCTTACAATACTACGGTGTTATTAGCACAGCAGACATTCAGTCTGGTACAAATGGAACGATTCCCGGATCTGCAAGCTGTGGTGTTGGAACAAGCACAAACGACATTGATGAACTAGAAGCTGAAATGTACCCAAATCCAACCGAGTCTACTTTAAACATTCAGGCAGAAGGGCAAAATATGCTAGTGGTTTTGGACCTAAGTGGAAGAACCATTCTGACGCAGAGCTTTACAGATAACACAGTTATCGACTTGAGTGACTTGGTTTCTGGATATTACTTGGTGAACATTACAAATAATGACACAAAAGCGACAAGCTCAGAAATGGTGTCTGTTATAAAATAATGCTTCAAACACTATTAATATTACTTTTTATAGGCGTTTCCAATTCCTTTTCACAAGGAATTGGAACGCTTGATAATAGTTTTGGTAGCAATGGTGCTGTTGTCATCGATATAGGTCATTTTGACAATTGTAGAGACGTAATTAGTGCAGACGATGGAGGGGTTTTTATTTTTGGCTCAAGCGGTTTGCCCGATACAATTGGTTTCGATTTTGATGCACTCATTATTAAGCTTGATGAAAACGGTGATTATGACCCTTCGTTTGGACAAGGCGGGAAGTTATTCTTCGATTGCCCCTTAAACACCTGTACAGCCATAACAGACGCAGCTATTACAGATACATTTATCTACGTGATAGGCGATAGTTATGAGTACGGTAGGGCAGATACACAAGATGTTTTTATTGCCCGCTTTTTCCGTGATGGAAGCATAGATGCCAGCTTTAATACCAATGGATTTTTTTATAAAGAATACATAGGTACCTACAATACTGCGGGTGAAATTGAAGCAAGTGATAACGGAGATGTTTACTACACATTAACTGCTTATGATTCGGCTTACAATCACCTGGAAGTGCCCGTTCTAGGAAGGCTACTCAGCAATGGAAGTCTAGACACAAGCTTTAGCGGAACCGGTGAAGTAAGTTGGCGACCAGTTGGCGGTTGGAGTCCAATGTCGTTTCAAGGAGCAGAATCACGTCATTTTGATGGAGCCCAACTGCCCCATATATGCCTTAAAAATGATAAGATATTTCTGGGCGGATGGTATTATTTAGGAGAAAGATCAGTCTGTTTAAGTGCGATATTTAATAGTGATGGTACAATGAATCAGTACTACTCTCAGAACGGGGTTTTAGTATTTGATTTAAGTCCCAACATGAACAATTCTGTCACCGATATTCATGTTTTAGGTGATAATAGAATATTATTGTTTTGTGATGCTGAAGAGCCCGACTTATTAAAGGACTTCATCATAAGAGAAGTGGACACACTAGGTGTCTTTCATCATACCGATTACTTGGATTGTGCTGGCAGAATTGAAACATCTAAAGAAGCATTAATTGATGATAACGGAAATGTCCTGTTAGCTGGATACTCAAAGGAACCCTGGAATACTCATCCTGGATATGAGAGTGATTTTGCTAGCCTAGTGGCATTGCGAAATGATTATTCTCCCATCAATAGTTTCGCAAATAACTCGATTGGCGAATATGATCTTAATTTGGGAAATGAAATTGGCGCAAATGCGATATCCATGGCAGATAATAGTGTGTATTTAGGGGGGTATTCAAGTACTATATCTGGACCTGGATATACAGACATTGTATTGTTTAAGCTACATTCATCAGAATCCCTATCAGTACTGGAATCTATGGGCCTATCAAAGATATTTCCAAATCCTACAATAGGGTTGATTCAGTTCCCATATACCTTAAAAACAGTGGAAGTCTTTGATTTGGAGGGGAGAAGACTTTTGTCAAGTTCCAAGATTTCTACTTCAACATATAGTTTAGAAAGTTTCAATGCAGGCACTTATTTTATTGTCGGTACTGATATGCTTGGAAACACACATACACATAAGATCATTAAGGTAGATTAATCAAGGTGAATGTCTTGACTATGTATCGCTCCTGCAAAAAGGGGAATAAATAGCACGGCTATTCTTTGCTGGGGGCTTAATAAAGCTAAATCACCATAAACATCCCAGTTGTCAAAATCATCTGAAAATGCCGTCTGAATATCTGCAAAATGATCTCCGTTAACTGTCACATCCCAATTGTCCCAGTTTTCACTGAAGCTAGTACGCACGTAAATTATTGTTCCATCAGATGGGTCAAAAATGCGCCAATTATCCCAGTCCTCTGAAAAATTGGTGTTTATTTGAATTGTATTGCCATTGGAAGATAAGCGCCAGTTATCCCAATCCTCACTAAAATTGGTATAAATATCACCGTTAATGTTCCCGTAAGTAAAGTCCCAGTTGTCCCAATCTTCTGAAAATGCTGTCTGAACAACACAGAGGGTGTCATCAATCTCCATTATCCAATTATCCCAGTCTTCACTAAAATTGGTATAAAACTCAGCGTCTGGAGTAGGATAATTGTAGCCATTGTTGTAGTTGTTGGGCGGGGTATGCTTGTTGCATCCAACAATTGAAAATATAAGAATTATCGCTATTAAACTTCTGCTAATCATCTAGTCGGATAAATATCAAGAATCGCACCGTAAATTAATAATAATCATGTTAATGTATGACAAACATCATAAGTGAACTAAACATGCTGCAATACTTTTGGAAAAGAAAATTAAAACAAAAGCTATGATAGACATTAATCAAGGAGAGATAAAAGTAAAATTTGAAACGCCATTGGCAGGAAAACAATCCTTCGCTGATTTAGGCTTAAAAGATGAGGATTTAGTAGTAGAGAGTGGTAATCTAAGATTGGTGTTCGATATGGAAGGTATTGGTGAGCATGAGTATTACCAAGTACCTACAATAGAAGTGGCTTACGCCGAAAATATGGCTGAAACACATTGGATTTGTGAATTCAATAAGACAACTTTATTAGATAAGCTAGATCATTACGGTCACTCTACAGTTTTACTTCTTAATAGAGATAAGATGAGCAATTTAGAACAACATCATAAAAACGCATTAATTGTACATGCAGATTTTCCTGGACCGGTTCATATCAAGGCAAGCGAATCGTACATAAATTTTTTCAAGTAGACTTTTAAAGTCAAATAGCACAATGTGGTAGGGCGCGAATTTATTCGCGCCCTATCTAGTTTACAAGTGTGAATGCCGCCCAGAAATAGGGGTCGTATTTGACTTTCATCCCTTTCTGTGTTAAGCTAAATGCTTCCTCAACACTCTTGTTTTCGCTTAACTCTCTGTAAAAGTTAGTCATAAACTCAGCGGTTTCTTTATCGGGTACTTGCCATAAGGACATTACTAATTTATTTACACCTGACATTTTGAAGGCGCGCTGTAGGCCATACACCCCTTGACTTCCGCTCACATCACCTAAACCAGTTTCACATGCACTTAGCACGACTAATTGGAGTGAGCTAAGGTCTGCCATGGCAACTTCATAGGCACTTAGTATGCCTTCTGAGTTGCTTTCAACATTGTTGGCACCCGCTAAAACAATGCCCGACCTAAGCATAGGGTTCTTATGCATACTTAATGCGGCAACCGAATTACTTCCTCTAAATGCAAGATCTTCCTCTATTACGACTTCCTGAACGATGATTTCATCTGGATCTGGATAGAAGAAACCGTGACTCGCAATGTGCAAGGCGTCTGGTTTAAATTCGGCAATGTCCTCCAGCAATGTTGATTCCTTAGCATTGCTTTGTGTTCTTAATCTGTCCTCCTTGTTATGACTGCTGAGGATACCATGAATTGTCTGTATTTCAGACTCAGTACCATCTAAATATTTCCAATCCCCATCTTGTCCATAGTCCACCGCACCTATTAATTCGAACTTCTGTAAATCGATATCACCACGCTTATTCTTGAAAAAGGAAAGCGGGTCATTAATCATCACAAAATTGTAATTATCCGAAAAGTAAGAGCTATCATCTTTGGCCAGTGCCGCAAAACTTATTTTATGGAGTATACCATCGGGTGTATAAAAAACCGTGCTATTCAAGGGCATCTCTGATAATAATGAATCCAACAGGGATTTACCAAGGGCCGCATTTAAGGTGTTTCCCTTTCCATACAATTGATCCACACCTTTTTTGCGAGTCGCCGCCTTGCTATTAAAGTGTTTTAAGATCGAATGTTCAGAGCACAGTTTGATAAAGTCTGGTTGCTTGTCATTGTTTTTATAGACAAGTGCAAAATACGTGCGGTCTGTTATACTATCGCTAGTCCAGTTAAAACTACTAAACTGCACATAGTATTCGTTTTCACCAAGATTTTGTGTGATTGAGTTAAGATTCACTTCATCTTGAATAAGTGTGTTTTTTGTTTGTTCAGACAGCGTTTTCTCAAGTAAATCAATCTTATTGCGCATATTCTGCAAACTATCTTCGCTTAAGTTTTCATCTAAGGATAAAGCAAAGGCTCGTTTAGCATCCTGCCATGCATTGAAGTTTTGAAGCAACTCAGGATCATTGCTTTGCGTTATTTGATGTTTCATACGCTCAGATGAACGCAACAAAAGCCCTGATAATTTAAGCTCGCTTTCAGCATGTTTAATAAGAAATTCAGGATTCTCATCTTGCTGCGAATAGGCGTACATTCTATTTAGTTCCAGATAAACACCATTTGTTTCTAGCCATGCTAACTTCTCTTTTTCCGAAAAGTATGAGAATTTAGTTTCTATTTCATCTTCAAAGATTTGTTTAGTGGTAAGAAGAATATTTCCTGCCTCCTTCATCATGCTGTTGTGGATGTAAATCTGTGCTAAACTGAGATAGGCATCACGAAGAACGGGTGAATTAACACCATATTTTTCTTCACGTACTTTAATCCCTGCCTGTGCGATTTCAAGTGCCTTTTTGTTCTCGCCAGCACCCAAAAGTGCCAATGCTTTATTATGCTGTGTAACGGCTATTACGGCCTCTTCAGTTCCATTTTCTCTTTCTATTGCAATGGCCTTATCGTAATTCGCAACAGCATTATCCATCTCCCCAAGAACGCGGTAACACTCGGCCAAATTATTATAATCGGCAGCTAGGTTGCCCGCGCCTTTGTGATTATTCTTAGTGATAGAAATGGCTTGGTCGATCAAATCAATAGCTTGATGAGCAAATTCGTGTGCGCCTTTAATGTCTATGTTACTGGACTGCGCTTTATAAAGGTAAACAGTCGCCATGTTGTTTAGTGTGGTGGCCGAGATGATACTGTTTTTGCCATACACTTCTTCCTGTGTTGCAAGGGCTTTTTTATAAAGACTTATAGATTTGTCATAGACGCCAATATCAGCGTAAAGATTGGCCTTATTCATTATGATTCTGGTATAATCAGGATGTTTATCACCCAGCAAATCAAGGGCTATACTTTCTGATTGATTAAGCGCCTTTTCTGCAGCCGCAAAATCATCCATGCTTGCATAGTTGTTACTGAAATTGTTCAAAGTATATATCATGCCAGAAAGAGCCTCAGGGTTGCTTGAGTGCTTTTTCTGTATCGCCATGGCTTGCTGTAAATACTCCAGGGACTTATTATAATCGCCGATGGATGTGTAGAACAGGGCTATGTTGTTTAGAACAGTGGCATATTCTAAATGGTCTTCACCAAGTACCGATTTGAACAATTTTAATGCTTGATTATAGGCGCCACGGCATTTTGTGTATTGGTGCGTCTGAAAGTAAATATTGGCCTCTGTGTTAAGCGCGCGCGCATATTCGGGACTTTTTCTTCCGTGCACACGTTTGCTCAGTTCTTTGGCGTGTAGTGTGCTCGCCATGGCTTCTTCTACCTTGCTGAGTTCGCTTTCCACTTGGGCCAAACACATAAAACTCACAATAGTGCTCGGGTGTTCTTCGCCCATCACTTTTGTTTGTAATTCAATGCATTCTTTAAAGAGGCTTTCGGCGTTTTTAAAGTTTCCAGAATTCATAACACTCATCGCATAGGACTGAAGTGATAGGCAATAGCCCTGATGATTCTCTCCATAGAGTTCTTTCTGCATATTCACGGCCATTAAGCCATAGGTGAGCGCATCTGTGTTTTGTCCTTTTTTACCTAGAATTGCTGCATAGCGAGAAAGGGTAGTAGCGTGATTTTCACTTATTTCAGGCTTTATTTTTCGATAAGTGTTTAAGGCCCGTTTAACATAGTGTTCGGCGGCAATAATATCCCCTTTTCTTTCATATGCTACACCTAAATTGAGGAGACTTAGAGCGTAATAATCACTAGTTGTATCAAATACTTCTTCCTTAATATTAAGAACCGTTTTGTAGATAGAAATGGCTTCATCAATCTTGTTGAGGTTTTCTTTTGCAACAGCTAAATTGTTAAGAGAGGTGGCATAATCAGCGCTATTATCGCCATAAACCTCCTTGCTTAGCTCGGCGTTTTTATCGAATGTTTTCTCTGCCTTTTCATACTTCCCCGCATAAATATAAAACTCACCAAGCGAGTTAAGAGAGAGTAAATAACTCTCCGTTTTTTCTCCTACTTTGCGTTTAACTACATTACATGCATGCAAATAATAGGGCTCAGCTTCATCATATTTACCTTGCCTAAAGTAAACGGCTGAAATGGCGTTCTTGACAGTAAGCAGTGTGCTATCGAGAGGCTCAACGGTTGCCTCTAAATACTTTTCGGTTGCCAAGTAATGTGCTTCTGATTTTTGATATTGCTGCAGTCCGTCGTAAATGCTGGCCAGCTGATACCGTACACTAATAATTTGATCTTCTGTTCCAATTCCCGTTCTCTCGTAAGCTCTATAAGTGGCTTCAAGTGATTGGACCGTTCCTTCAAAATCATTATTATAACTATGATAGATGGCGTTATAATAAATGCTTTCAACGTAAATTTGACTATTCGTGTCTCCTTGCTCTTTGCGCAGTTTTATTTCTTGATCACTAAGCTGCATGGCCTTGTCGTATTCTTGATACGCATGATAAGTGTAGGATAAACCAGCTAAGACGTTCGTGTAACTAGTGTCATTAACACCGTTTTTTTCTAGGGTCTCTTTTAGTTCCTCTCCAATAGCACGCGCTGATTCAAAGTCACCTTCAAATATTTTGGTAGACATGGTTGTGTAATCATCGAGCCATGATTGCGATAGCCCGGTAAAAGAGATAAACAGTATACTAGCAACTATAAGTACTCTCATGCTAGTTAGCTACGATTAGACGCTTGGAAAGAGAGCCAGATTGGTTGCCAACTCTAATAGTGTAGACGCCATTTGACATATTACTTATGTCCAAGGTGTGAATATTGTTTTCAGCTATATTGATGGTGTAGGAATATAGCAATTGACCGCTCAAAGAGAATACTTGAATATTGTTAATGTCTTCCTGCGAGTGATTAATTCTTACAAATGAATTATCTATGCTTGGGTTCGGATACAAATCAAAGTCAAGACCTAATTCATCTTTCTTATCGCAACAAAGAGTGAGCTCCTCCATTCGTAGATTAATAGCACTCATTTTTACATTAACCGTTGAATAAACCCCCTCTCGGTAAAATGAAATTGTGTTGAGAGCAAAAGGGTCGCAGGCCTTCACTGTCTCAACAATTTCTAAAAAATTATCTGGGCTATCTGCATTCACTTTAACTATGTGATCTCCAGGTTTGAGTCCGGCAATATCTGCGGGCGAATCATTGATAACACGTACCACAATGCCTCCTTTTTCGCCGCAAGCTCTTGTTAGCTCCAAGCCAAGGAAGGCACCATCGTGCACCTCTTTCTTAACCAGACAAAGTCTTTCACAGTTGTTTAGATTTTCTTGAGATTGTGTTGATACACTAAGTCCAAGGAATGATATGAGCAACACACTATAAATCAGTTGATTCATGTTATAAAGATAAATTATTTATTACTCAAATCATTAACAAAGGTTACGGAAAGCTATTAATTGCAGCACTCAAACTGTTTTGATGCGATATGCTTTATTTTTACCTTTGTTAAATATAAGATAATTGAAATGAAGAAACTACTACTAGCACTCACACTATTTACCACACTAACTCATTCTATTTCCCAAGACTGTGAAGCTCTTGTGCCATTTGAGGAAGGCACCTTGTGGGAAATCCAATCATACGACAAAAAAGGAAACCCAGAGGATGTAATGACACAAAAAGTGACTGGCGTTAGTGAAACAGAAGAAGGAAAGAAGGTGGAGATTCATCAGGTTCTTAAAGATAAGAAGGATGAGTTAGTGGCTGAAAGCGATTATGCAATGACATGTAATCGTGGTATCTACAAAGTAAGTATGGAGCGCATGATGACCAGCGAATCGATGGCTTCATTTAAGGGTATGGAAGTTGAAATTGAAGGAGATGATATTGAGTTTCCGACCAATCTAAGTGTTGGGAAAAGGCTTAATGACGCCAATTTAAAGGTTTCAATGGTAAATAGCACTGCAGGAATTCCGATGATGTCTTTAACCACAAGGGTATATAATAGAAAGGTAGAGGCTCAAGAAAAAGTCACTGTAGGCGCTGGCGAATTTGACGCTTATGTTATAACATATGACGTAGAAGCAAAAACGATTATCAAAGTTCAGACTAAAGGAAAAGACTGGTATGTGCCAGGTGTTGGAATTGTTAAGTCTGAGTATTACAATAAAAAAGGCAAGTTAACAGGTTCTCAAGAGCTGGTAAAGTTTGAGAACTAATGTTGAAAAAGTGTGTGTTAGGCCTTTGCCTGCTGCATATTTCGGGATTTATTCAATCGCAGAAGCCCATTGTCCTGGAGTATCGGCAATTGGTGGGCCCCATGCTCGATATTCACCCCTTTTATCCAAACACGGAAATAAATCATGCAAGTGAGTTTTCGCTATTGACCCAAACTACGGGGACTAAGTCGATTCATTCATCCTATAATTATCCAAAACTTGGAGTGGGCCTTAGTTATCACTATTTAGGAAACTCAGATACATTAGGAAGCGCCATAGGAGTGCGACCTAAAATTGCATTTCAAAGAATACATAATAAACTTACCACTAGCCTAAAGTTGGGGGCAGGTTTGGCGTGGTTTAACAAGCCATTTGATGT
Source organism: Flavobacteriales bacterium (assembly GCA_964230215.1). Lineage (GTDB taxonomy): Bacteria > Bacteroidota > Bacteroidia > Flavobacteriales_D > JAUILH01 > JAUILH01. The sequence continues at coordinate 503,784 of CAXRGQ010000007.1, read as the reverse complement.
TAAGGCTAATCCGGGCAATTTGGTAATTGGATCTAGAGTAACCGCATTAGTAACCGCAGGCGCAGAGCTTAGGTATAGCATCTCGAAATTAACATCAATCGGAGCTAGTTTTGAGTTCTGGCATTATTCAAATGGTCATGTCCGTGTTCCAAACATTGGCGCCAACTCCCTTTTGGCGGGTCTCGTATTCTCCCACAAAATAAGAGAACATAAGATAGTTGATGTGCTAGATTCAGTGTCAACAGAAAGGAGGTGGTCATTTGGCGTGAATACGGGTTTAGGTTTTCATGAAATTGAAGGGACTGTTTATCCATTTGACGGGCCTTTGTATCCTGTTTATTTTGCTAACATTCGTGTAAATCAACGAATTTCAGACAAGAGTAAGTTGCATTACGGAGTCAATTACAATTACTATCCATCCATTGATGATTATATAGTGAGTCAAGGATTGTTTGTCGATGAAAACGGGCGACTAGCTGATAAATGGGTCGTCTATGCAGGGCATGAATTCCTTATGGGTCATCTTAGTTTTCAATTTGATCTGGGCTTCAATGTATCGTTTCCGTTCCGTGATGAAATGATCAAACTCAATAGTTTTTCGGATAATTTCATGCATAGAAATCTTTCCAACTTGGTAGGACTCAACTACTACTTTAAGCGTGTTGAAAAAGTCTATCGCTTAAATCCTTATATAAGTTTGGCCTTGAAAACGATTGGTGGTAAAGCTGATTATACGTGTATTAGGCTCGGAATTAATATTTAAGGCTTTACTACTACCATACTTCCATCTTCTCTGGCAATGTAAAAAGAGCCCTTGTATGAAGTAATCTTGTTGTATTTATAATCTCCGGTTCCGCTTATTCTGTCCCACGATTCACCGCGATTATATGACAGCAAAAGTAAGCCATCATCCCCGGAAATGAGGTAAGTATTGCCCATAACAGCTAGGTCACAAAAGAAATCCCTGTTTGAAAGTAAACCATTAGAGTTGATTAGTTGTTCCCACGCGTCTCCGCTATTCGTAAACTTTAGTAGACCTCCATTTTGATCAAGGACTAGAAATTCTGAATCGTTTAGTTTTTTTACGGAGACAAAATTGCCGTCGGGGTGGTCAAGCTGAGTCAAGTTTAGTGTTAAACCATCGGTCATACCGACATAACCATGCCCTGCAACAATAGCTTTTCCGTTAGACGTTAATTCAATACTTCTTAAGTCGTGTAGCAAGGTGTCAAGCACCCAGGTATCTCCCGCATCCTGAGTCATATATATGGCACCTGTTTGGTAATTTTCTCCTCCAACAAAATAACCTATCGAATCATTATAAAACTCGATTTCTCTAACGATCGGCCTATGCACTTCATGGTAAGCTGTAGGTGTATTCCATTGTGCTTGCCATGAGTTGCCGCCGTCTGTCGTTTTATAGATAAACACATCTTCGGTGCCAGCAAAACCTAGTGAATCGTTTACAAAGTAGATGTCAAATACTTTCTTTTCATTGTAAAATATACTTTGCAGGCTCCAGTCTGTGCCTGCATTCATTGTGCTGAGCAAGACTCCATTGTAAAACCTTACACCCCCACACGCGAACATTAGCGAATCATTTTTAACGAGCACCTTCTCGATGGGACTGTCCGAAATTTTTGTAGATACGAGATTTATATCTATCCCCTTTTCTTTGTTACAAGAGAGTAATAGCGTGGCACTAGAAAGTAGTAATAACAGATATAATCTCACTAGACAAAGATTTAGATAATTATTGACTTTTTGAATAAATAGTAAGATGCCTTAAAAATAAATAATTATCTTTTTGTTAAATTTAAATATGCACCCATACAAAACTAACATAGGGTTTTCAAAAAAGTTCAAGTACGGATATTATCAGTTCTTCGATCATTTTTTGGGAAGGGAGCGATTTTTCAAATGGACTAAAAATAGCAGAAGACGTTATTATGATAGTTTAAGAAAGAAACTGGAGGCTTCTGGTGAAGGTACGTGTTATGAGGTCGATCGTGTAAAAGATATCTCTTATGAAGATTTTAGGCGCAATTATTATTTGAAAGGTATACCTGTTATTTTGGATGGCAAAGCCAAGGATTGGCCATGTGTAAAGGAGTGGTCTCTAGATTATTTTAAGGGTTTGCACGGGGATGATAAGGTTGTATTCTTAGATCAGACCGACATTGTTAACAAGGGACATAGAGAATTAACACTGGCAGAGATTATTGATGACATAAGGGGCGGAAAAGGCACATATTATCGGTTTTACCCTTTGTTAAAGAACCATCCCGAACACCTAAATGATCTGGATTACGAATTTTTAAGAAACTGGCGCGTTAAAAAGACATGGGGAGAGGCCTTTCATGTATTTATCGGAGGTAAGGATAGCTATACACCTATTCATAATGCTGCTACCCCTAATATGTTTGTGCAAGTGTATGGTGAAAAAGAATGGCGCTTAATTCCGAACTATTATGCGCCTGTTATAGATCCGTCTCCAGCTAGAAATATGTATAGGAGCGCACCTATCAGAAATGGTAAAGATTTTAATCCTTTCGATAACAACTACGATGACTTTCCTTTATACCGCTATATTGACACTTACAAAGTACATTTAAAGCCAGGAGATGTGTTTTTTAATTCGCCTTACATGTGGCACGCAGTAAAAAACCCAACGGATAGCATTGGAATCGGATATCGTACATTCACTCCATGGTACAGCATGCGACAAGCACCATTGTATGCATTTTTAGAGATGTTTGCATTTAACCCTCCATTTTGGGTGTCCTACAAAAATTATGCGGACGTGAACTTAATTCAGATGATCGAGACAGGTAAAATTAAGGATATAGGTAAAAGAAAGTCATCCGTGATTACCCGATAAATCTGCGTTTTAAGTTGACCAGTTTTTGATAGCGTTTATTAGAGGCTTTAAAGGAGGATAGTAACTTTTCGTTCTGCTCCAAATTTTCATTCCACATTACTTTGAAACGGTTTTTGGCCAATAAGTAGAGCTCCATGTCTAGGGAGTTGTATTTCAAAATGACATCAATTGTTTCATCATCAATGTTTTCAACACGCACACGACTTTTTGTGGTATTTAAACGAGCATATTTAATGTTGCGCCATTTATAGTGCTGTTGGGCTAATATTAAAAATTGATCGTACATATCTGTCACGCCGACTACTGGAAAATAAGTATCCATATTGTACACGGCCGTGTTTAACATGCTGTTATCGCTAGATCCAAACTCAATATCGATGGCATTGGAGAACATTCTGGTTTGTATATTCTCTGTATTATGCGCTACTCCGCTTCTTACATATTCTGCTACCCCCATCTTATGCTTTACAAAGATTTCGTCGTGAAGCTTGTGTTGTGGTCGCTCTTTGATGAACGAGTAATTTGAAAGTATACGTTCAACAGGATGTCTTAAAATACTTATATAGTCCGCTGGGTCTTTAAACATAGTGTGCAAGCCAAAAGCCATGTGTCCTTTGATAAGGCGAATGTTTTGCAAGTCATTCTTTCGTTTGATTAATGCCTGCGCCTCACGATTGTCACGGACAGAAACAATAGATCGTTTTTTATATTGCCGAGAGAGCACACTGTCAAAAGTTGAACCTCCTGACTTAGGAATATGAATGAATATTAATCGTTTTTCCATGACATTATCCCCGAAAATAGTTTGTTTCTGAACTGTAAAGAACGCATTTTACGTGACACATAATCTTTGTGAGCAGCTAGTTTTTCTTTATGTAGCTCCAAGATAGCACAGTATAGTTTTTGATCCAATGATTGACTGGACTTCAATAGCGACATCTCTTTAGAATTCAAGCTGGAAATTAGTTGTTTACTGCTGGTATTTACTTTCCTTTTTCGATAATACAATTTGCCCCAATCTAGTTCTTTCTGCAGCATAAGAACTGAGTTATCAAAGTCTTCTAATACGCCTATCCAAACAAATTCATGGATGTTTTTTATGGCAGTTTCTAAGTGTGCTTCCTTGATTTTACCGAATGGCAAATCTCTAAATCCTCCGATATAGCGTATGAGTAAATTATCAAAAACAGTGTCTACTTTTTGCTCGATACAATCAATTATAGAGTAGCCATTGTCCATGATTTGTCTGTGGTTGCCATGATGCTCCCTTTTACAGATAAAAGCGTAATGTGACACAAGTCTGCTTAATGGAGAGCGCACACAGCTTAACAAGCCTATATCAGGGTTAATTTGTTTAAGTGTGCGAATGTCGACATGACCCTTAAGTAACTTAGCATTGGAAATGCTGTCAGTACTAGAACCATCGTGTTTTAGATTAGCAAGGTCGCTTTTCTTGTAATTGCGATTAATAATATCTTGAAGCGTTGAACCGCCTGTTTTTGGGATATGAATAAAGCCATACTGCATCATGGGATAAATAATGTTTGAGCTCTTTTATTCAGTTGACTCTCCAGACAGTTATAGAAATAGTCGCTTCCAACTTTGAATTCCGTTTTTTTACAATCCTGTTGTGCACTTAGTATGGCTTGAGCATGTGCACATATCATTTGCTTTTGTTCTACAAATTCTGGGCGAATTGTATCAACGATTAATATTATACGGTCTTGTTTATATCTATTCACTGCTTCATGAAGCTGTGCATCACAAAATGATAATGGTTCTTTGTGGGTCCACGCCCTTTTACTTTCATTTACTTTAAAATAACTATTAGCAATATCGGGGTCTGAGCTTATTGTAAAATGCGACCGAACAATGGCATTTGTTTCACCTCTATGCGCTGTGATTGTTGCTCCTGATTTTAATCTGCTAAACCCTGCTCCAACAATGTTTGGCACATTTGCTAGTTCGTTCCAAAGGGCTTTAAAGTCTAAAATATTGTCGTATTCCTCTCCCCAAAACATAAATGAGATGGTGCTCCAGCCCCCCTCTTCGCTTGAGATATGCTCGTTAAAATAGGGCTCAAATTTTGATTGTTTGTCCTCAATTGAAGCTTTGATAGTGCTGAGGTTGTCCTGTATATAGCCATTCAGTTTAATCGCCCATTCATCAGGGATAAAAAAGTCGACTAATTGTTCACTATAGTCATGTTTATGATATGAAAACCAAAGTTCTGACATTTACAAGACCTCAAGTTTTATTAGCATGTCCGCAGCAAGAACCTCTAGTTTGGGCAGATAAAAAGATTCAATAGCGTTGTCCTTGTTGTCTACAATTATATCAGGTGTGTATGATTCAATATGTGAAAAATACATATCTCTAATTAATGATCGCTTTTTCTGATAAGTCGACATTTTCAATTCCATGTCTAAAACTCCATCACTGCTCTCCTTGATGAGTTCATACCCCAAGAATTTGTTGTAAGCTATGGCCCTTTTATTGCTTTTGATCACTTCAACTTTAGTACTTATAAATCCTAGTAGTGAACTTATATCAGTTAAGAGCAAGGATGCTGCAATGGGGTAGGAGGTACTCCAGTACTCTAATTGACCAATAAAAATACCTCCTGATCCGGTAATCTTGGTTTCCCAGTTTATTTTGGCGCCGTTAATTACCCCAATAAACTCGTCTTTAACCTTGATTAGCATGTAATTGTTCTCAATGTTGTTTATTGAAGCAAACCATTTTTTCTGCATGTCTTGCGTGATTTGCTTCCTATACTGCATGTGCTTTTGGATGATATCGGAATTTCGCCATTGCCTGACCATCTCGATCTTATCTTCAGTCAATCGGTGTAATTCAATTCCGTACCCCCTAACAATCATATGGTCTCTTTGATTATGTAGTTCGGTTTTCCGCTGCGAATGTGGTAAAGTTTGAAAACATATAAACCAATAACGCCTAGTGAAAGAATGATTAAACTTGATGAAAACAGAATAGCTACAATTAGTGTTGTAAACCCTTCTACATCAACTACACCGTTTATTCGACGAATAATATATCGGACTGATAGAATGGCACTTATTACTGAAAATAGTGCTCCAAATCTAACCATCAATTTTAACGGCCACTCTGCGTAGTTGTGCACAATATCCGTGTACATTTTAAAGAGCCTAATATTTGTATATCTTGATTTACGCTTAACTACCTTATTATCCAAGTATACTACACCAATATTGGTTGTATACCAATGAATTATTTCGTCAATAAATACGTTCCGACTGACGTTGGATTTCAGTTCATCAAGAATAGACCGATTAATGATTCTAAAGCTCGAACCTTCTCCAAACGAATGACTGCTAAAGTATTTTGTTGAGGCTTTAATGCCATTACTCATTAGTTTACGTCCTGACTTACTTGTATTGTTGACATTAATACCATAACTAAAATCAAATTGATTGCTTTCATGCTCCTCAATCAATCGTTTAAGCGTTAAGGGGTCGTGTCTAAAATCATCGTCCATTGTAATGATTATTTCACCATTTGCATGAATTAATCCGCACATAGTGGCATTATGCTGCCCTGCGTTGCTGGCAAAGCGAATTCCCCTGAGACATGAAATTGATTTTTGGCAATTAGATATTACTTTCCATGTATCGTCCTTACTCCCATCATCTACAACAATGATCTCTAACAATCGGTCACTAATTTCAGCATGTACTGTATTTATTAGTTCGCCAATATGGTTTGCGGCGTTATATCCAGGAATGATTAATGATATGTTTTTTTGATTACTCACTTACCGTCTAAAAGAAATCCTCCATCTAATGTAATGTTTATCCCTGTAATCCATCTTGAAGCGTTGGATAGAAGAAAGGCGGAAGTATTTGCAACGTCTTCTGGAAACCCCATACCTAAAGGGTAGTGCGAAATATGTTCGTCCATGTTCTCTTTTGACATACCTTTTTCAGCAATATCGTACATGGCTGTCTTTATCATGGCAGGACTAATGCAATTTGCACGCATTTTTAAATGTGAAGTCTCTAGCGCAACAACTTTACTAAAGGCTTGTAATGCAGCTTTAGAAGAAGCATAGGCTGCGCCCCCTTTGTGTGGATGATCAGCACTTATGGATGAAATAAAAACATGACTAGCGCCTTCGTTAAATTTTTTCTTTTTTAGAAGTAATCTGCTTAGCATTACTGGAACCTCAAAGTTGATGAACATGGTTTCTTTCAGTTTATCTTCTGATAAGAACTTTATTGGGAAAGGCTGTACAACCCCTGCGCAATGCACAATGCCGTCTATTTGGCCAATCGAATTGCACATAGTCTCAACCGAAGAGTTTTGCGTATAATCAACTTCAATATAATCAACGCCCTCAATAGCTTGAGCTTTATTCATCTCTCTCACAAGTCCGATTACATTGGCTCCTAACGCTAGTAAACGTTGAACGTGCGCACTTCCAATTCCTCCAGATGCCCCGGTAATCAAAATGGTTTTGTTATGTAAGCTAAATGCGTCCAAGCTTATAATCAATTATGTTTAAGGATTCAATAGTCTCTGAATTTATTAATGCACTTGCCCACGACAGACCAACACCAAAACCAGACATAAGAATTTTTTTAGGCACTTTTTCTATCTGACCTTTCAACTCGGCACAGATTGTAAGAGGAATAGAGGCTGAGCTAGTATTTCCATAAGTATTTAAGCTCAATGGAAACTTTGATTCTTCTAGTTTAAGCTTTTTTCTAATTGAATTGTTTATCAATTTATTGGCTTGATGCAGAACAAAATAGTCCATATTGTCGATTGGTGTATCTGCAAATTCACTTAATTCTTTAATATTTGCGGGTACTTCTCTCAAGGAGAAATTCATAATATCCAGACCTTTCAAATGCAAATTTCTATTACACCTGATTAAACCATTTTCGTCCTCTGATTCTTTGAAAGATTCATCATTGAGGGGGTTTCTCAGTCCACCATCGGGAATGATTATAGCTTCATACCCCGAGCCATCACTACCAGCATTAAAGGCCATTGATTGATTGGCGTTAAATTCAAGTGCAGTAGCGGTGCCCGCATCTCCAAACAAGGGATAGGCACTTTTATCTTTGTAATTAAGTGAGAAAGTTGAAATATCACCCGCTAGCAGTAACCCCTTTTTTAGATAACCTGCACTCATCATGCTCGATATTACGGATAAAGCGTACACATAACCAGAACACCCCAAGCTAATGTCAAATGCAAGACAATTTTTAGATAAGCCCAGTCTTTCTTGAAGGGTGATAGATGTGGCGGGCAAAAAGTAATCTTGTGATTGCGTAACTAAAACCACAATATCGATATCCTCCTTAGCCCACTTTAACGACTTAATAAGATCTTCTGCTGCTTTGTAACTTAGGTCAGAAGTAGTTACCCCGTCGTCAGCTACCCGTCTTTTTTCAATCCCGGTAGTTTTAATAAGCATTTTTCGCTCTTGTTCAGTCAGGTACTCGTAGTTATGGTTGGACAGTTCCTTAGATGGAACACATGAACTTATCCCCTTAATAGCTACGTTGCCAACTTTGAACTTAGCCATTATTGTCTGCTTTTAATCAATTCGAATAAATCTTGAATGGTTGTACACGACTTTAAATCATCTCCTGTAATGGTAACATCATAATCTGTGTCCGCTAATGCAATAACAATCAGCGCGTGCATTGAACTCCATTCGTCAGTATCGCGATATTTTGTTTCAGGCTTTAATGTGCCAGGTTCAATATCATCAAAACTCTCCTCTAAACTTTCTATAAAGTCGCCTACATTCATAGTCTAAATATACTTATTAATTGGCAAATCACGTGCTCGTGATAGCACTTGAATAGACGATTAAATCGATATAGGGTTGGCTAGGCTTATTTTTTCTCCCCAGCTAATAATAAATCTTGACCAATGTCTTTGCGGTAGTATGCGCCTTCAAAGCTAATGTTGTCTATACTATCGTAGGATTGCTGAAGTGCTCGTTCAACGTCTTTTCCGTATGAAGTTACCGCCAATACTCTGCCTCCGTTAGTCACAGGTAAACCTCCCGATTCTTTGGTGCCAGCGTGGAACACTATGCTGTTTTGGGTATTTGAGAGCCCGGAGATAGTTTTTCCTTTCTCATACGCCTCTGGATAACCACCGCTAACCATCATAACAGTTACGGCTGTTCTTGGATCGATTTCAACATCTCTCTCAGACAAAGTATCTGAGGCAATTCCATCGAATAAATCCAATAAATCAGATTTTAGCCTAGGCATTACAACTTCAGTCTCGGGATCACCCATTCTGCAATTGTATTCTATCATATATGGATCTCCCTTAACCACCATTAGGCCAAAGAAAATAAAGCCTGAGTATTCAATCCCCTCAGCAATAAGTCCCTTTATTGTAGGTATAATCACCTGGTTTTCTACCTTGTCGATAAATTCCCTATTCGCAAACGATACGGGAGATACAGCACCCATTCCGCCTGTATTTAAACCAGTATCTCCCTCACCAATTCTTTTGTAATCTTTAGCAGAAGGAAGAATTTTGTAAGATCTACCATCAGTGATTACAAAGCATGACACTTCTACACCATTTAAAAACTCCTCAATGACTACCTTAGCAGAGGCATCTCCAAACTTACCGTTTAGCATGCTCTTTAATTCTTTTTCGGCTTCTTTTAGCGAATCCAAGATAAGCACACCCTTTCCTGCTGCCAATCCATCTGCCTTTAAAACGTATGGGGCCTTAAGTTTGCCAAGGAAAGCTATACCATCGTCAATGTTCTTTTTTGTAACGGTTAAGTATTTGGCTGTGGGAATATTGTATTTAGCCATAAACTCTTTGGAGAAGTCCTTACTACCCTCTAGTTGTGCACCTTCTTTTTTGGGACCAATCACCGTGATATGTTTGGTGCTATCATCTTCCACAAAGGCATCATGAATACCTGCTACCAATGGTGCCTCCGGACCAACAACAAGAATATCAATAGCGTTTTCTATGCTGAACTTTTTAACTGCTGCAAAGTCCATTACATCCAGGTCAACATTGGTTCCAAGACTTGAAGTCCCTGCATTTCCTGGTGCAATAAAAAGTTTGTCAAGTTGAGAACTTTGCGCAAGCTTCCATGAAATTGCGTGTTCTCTCCCGCCCGATCCTAGTACTAATACGTTCATCAAAAAAGTTTTTACAAAGGAACGAATATACCGCCATGCGCTGAAAATTTATTTTCAACAAAACGAACGACTAATCACCCAAACTGAGCGAATAAAATGGACTGGGCTTGTGTGTATATCTTATTATGCTTCTTCTGCTTTTTCAGCAGTTGAGTTCAAAAAAAGCTCGTCTAATTGTTCTTGAGCTACAGGAGCTGGTGCATCAATCATCACATCTCTTCCATTATTATTCTTCGGGAAAGCAATGAAATCTCTTATTGATTCCTTACCTGCAAGCGTAGCACAAAGTCTATCAAAACCAAATGCAATACCGCCGTGAGGTGGCGCGCCGTATTCAAAAGCATCCATCAAGAAACCAAACTGTGCTTTTGCTTCTTCCTTTGAGAATCCAAGCAAGTCAAACATACGCTCCTGAACGCCTCTGTCGTGAATACGAATAGAGCCCCCACCAATTTCAACACCATTAATTACAAGGTCATATGCATTGGCACGCACTTCTCCGGGAGCAGATTCTAGTTTGCTCAAGTCTTCTGCCTTAGGGGATGTAAACGGATGGTGCATTGCATGAAAACGTTGGCTGTCTTCATCCCATTCTAATAGTGGAAAGTCTACCACCCAAAGAACTTTATACTCTCCTGTGTTTTTTATACCTAGCTGATCGCCCATGTGTAAGCGGAGTTCATTCATTTGTTTTCGTGTGGCGTTTAGTTCACCGCTAAGTACTAAGATTAAATCGCCTTGCGCCGCCCCACAGTGCTGAGCCCATGCTTCTAAATCTTCTTGTGAGTAGAACTTGTCAACGCTAGATTTGTAAGTGCCGTCTTCGTTACATTTAACGTAAACCATTCCTTTTGCACCTACTTGAGGGCGTTTTACGAAATCTGTTAAGGCGTCTAATTGTTTGCGTGAGTAATCTGCAGCGCCTTTTGCAACAATTCCGAGAACAATTTCTGCTTGATCAAACACATTAAAACCTTTATTCTGAGTAAGGGAATTAAGATTATTGAATTCCATGCCAAATCTCAAGTCTGGCTTATCTGATCCATAAAGCTCCATAGCTTTTTCATACGACATTCGCTCAAATGCTGGAAGGTCTTTTCCTAGAATAGATTTAAATAGATGTTTGGTTAAACCTTCAAATGTATTTAATACGTCTTCCTGTTCTACAAAAGCCATTTCACAGTCTATCTGTGTGAATTCTGGTTGTCTATCAGCACGTAAATCTTCATCTCTAAAACACTTTACAATTTGATAGTATCTATCATATCCACTCACCATAAGCAACTGCTTAAACGTTTGTGGCGATTGTGGTAGCGCATAAAACTCTCCCGGATTCATTCTTGAAGGCACCACAAAATCACGCGCACCTTCTGGCGTTGATTTTATTAAGTAAGGTGTTTCTACTTCAAGGAAGTTGATGCTATCCATATATTTTCTTGTTTCTATGGATAGTTTATGCCTTAATTCTAAGCTTTTTCTAACCGGATTTCGCCTTAAATCTAGGTAGCGATATTGCATTCTTAATTCTTCTCCACCGTCTGTCTCATCTTCAATGGTAAACGGAGGCGTTTTGGCTTTATTAAGAACTTTAATACCTCCAGCCTTAACAGTAATTTCAATATCTCCAGTTGGCAGGTTTTTGTTTTTACTCTCTCGTTCAATTACTTCACCTTCAATCTGTATCACAAACTCACGACCAAGTGTTCTGGCAATATCCGCCGTATCCTCACCAAGAACTAACTGCGTAATTCCGTAGCGATCACGTAGATCAACGAAGGTCATTCCTCCTAAATCTCTTCGTTTTTGTACCCAACCACATAGAGTGACTTTTTCGCCTACGTTTTCAATTCTTAGTTCGCCGTTAGTGTGAGATCTATACATTTCTGTGTGTTTTTTATTGCCGACAAATTTACGTTTATGATTGTAATAATCCGTCATTGTGTTAAAATCTCTTAATTGCTTGGTGAAAATTGGATTTGGACGGGCTTTTGAATATATTTGTATGTACAGATTAATAGAGGACTTATGTTTAAAGGAAACGGCAACGGAGCAAGTAATACACGCACGGCAGACTTAAATTCGCCAGACAGATTAAATCGTATTGTTGAGGGCACTAATATTCAGGGAGATATTAAAAGTGACAGCAATATTAGAATTGATGGAAAATTAGTTGGCACAATTGTGACAAAGGGACGTGTAGTTATTGGTAAATCCGGAATTATTGAAGGTGAGATTCGTTGTCAAAATGCAGATATAGAAGGCACCCTAAACGGAAAGATAAGCGTTGAACAAGTTCTTAGTCTGAAATCTACGGCTAACCTTAAGGGCGATATTTTAACAGGTAAGTTAGCCATTGAGCCGGGAGCTAATTTCTCAGGGTCTTGTAATATGGGCGGAAAATCGGATGTTAAGATTAACGCACCCGTTGCTAAGAAGGAGATAGAACAAGCAAAAGAGACGGTAGTTGGGTAACAAGGAACGTTCGAACCTTGTTAGGTTTACACAAATTGCATTTCAAATGGCAGCCGTTATTGGCGGTTTTGCTTGGTTGGGCTACTATCTAGATCATAGAAATGGTGGCGATGGAAAGCTATATACAATTATACTTACATTATTAGGTGTAGGTTTAGCAATGTTTCAAGTTATTCGTGAGGTTAGTAACATTGGGAAAGATAAAGAATGAAGGCGACATCAATAATTGGTTTAATAGGTCTAATTATCATCACGGCACACCTTGTATTGGTGAGTGTTGTATTGACAGGTGATTGGAAAGTGGATTATGCGTATTGGTTAACACCAATGTTGACAACCCTAAGTTTCTTAATAATATTTGCCACTCAAAGAGCGAGTCGGAAAGATAGTGGTAAAACGGCAATAACGTATTCCATGTTGAGTGTAGTTAAACTATTGGCTATAGCAATTACAATTCTGGTTTTGTCTAAGCTTAACACAACTTATGAAAAAGTACCAATAATGCTACATACTTTAATCCCCGCAGCCCTGCTCTTAGTTGCCGAAACCCTACTTGTTAAGCGAATTATCAGTGGCAATTATAAAAAATCATAACTCGAGCTTAAAATTAAGGTTCAATTACAATAAATGTTATACCTTTGCCGCAAATTTGAAGAAGGACTTTACTGAAAGCGGAGATGAGAAAGTATAATTTTTTGAAGAAACTATTTACCGCGATTGCCGCAATTACCCTGTCTTTTAGCGGGTTGGCAACCGAGCCACACGAGGGAGACCATCATCACGGCCACGATCATGAAGATCATCATGCTGATGCACATCACGGAGAATCACATGACGGTCATTTAATTGAAGCAACAGAATTTACTCCGGAATACGCAATTAAGCACGTTTTGGACGCGCATGATTGGCATTTATTTGACATGCCTGCGGGAGATGGGAAATATAAGCCTGTTTCTATTCCGTTACCTGTAATACTATATGCTGACGGAGGTATTCACTTTTTTATGTCTTCCGAGTTCGAACACGGTCATGCGGCTGTAGAGAAAGGAGATGTTACGTTTGCATTGAATGAGCACGACCAAGTAGTAGCAATGAAAGGTGGAAGTGAGATTTCAGTTATCGATTTTTCAATCACAAAAAGTGTAGTGGCAATGTTTATTGCTTTAATTCTATTGTGGTTGATATTTAGATCTGCTGCCAAGTTCTACCAAAGAAATGGTGAGTTGTCTGCGCCTAGAGGAATTGCTGGATTTGTTGAGCCTCTGATATTGTTTGTTAGAGACGAAATTGCAAAGCCTCAAATTGGTGAGCATAAGTATATGAGGTTTATGCCTTATTTATTGACAGTGTTCTTCTTTATCTGGGTTTCGAACTTAGTAGGTTTACTGCCGTTTGGATTTAACCTAACAGGAAACATTGCAGTGACGTTTACACTAGCAATCTTCACTTTTATTCTGACGAATATTAATGGAAATAAAGATTATTGGGGACACGTATTTGCACCTCCGGGAGTGCCAGTTGCGTTGTTGCCTATTATGATACCAATCGAATTAGCAGGTTTGTTGATTAAGCCAGCAGCACTTATGATTCGTTTGTTTGCAAACATAACGGCGGGTCACATTGTTGTGATGAGTTTGATTGGTGTAATGTTTAAGATGGAAAGCATTGGATGGGCTGGACTATCTGTTCCAATGACACTATTTGTGTTGGTATTGGAGCTTTTAGTGGCGGCACTTCAAGCTTACGTGTTCACAATGCTATCGGCACTATTTATAGGGTCGGCAGTGAAGGAACACGCACATCATTAATTAGTAATTATTAACCCTAAAAATAAAGTAAAATGGGAGCAGTTGGAGCAGGATTAGCAGTAATCGGTGCCGGAATAGGAATCGGTTTAATTGGTGGAAGAGCGATGGAAGGAATCGCAAGACAACCAGAATCTGCAGACAAGATTCAAACAGCAATGTTAATTGCAGCAGCGCTTGTTGAAGGTGTAGCACTATTTGGTGTTGTTGTTGGTCTTATGGCTAACTAAAAGCAAAATTTTTCCGGCTGCGGTTGGCAGCCGGAAAAATTTATTTGATTAAAAAGCTTAACAGAATAATTATATAGGAATATGGATAATCCGTTAATATCCCCCAATTTAGGTTTAATCGTTTGGCAGACAGCAATTCTGCTTATTCTAATTTGGTTGCTTGCCAAGTATGCTTGGAAGCCAATTCTTAAAGCGGTTAATAATAGAGAGTCTGCAATTGCTGACGCATTGAAATCAGCTGAATCTGCTAAAGAAGAAATGGCAAAGCTTAAGTCTGACAATGAGTCTTTATTAAGACAGGCGAAAGATGAAAGAGATGCTATTCTTAAGGAGGCAAAAGAAATGAAAGATAAAATCGTTTCTGACGCAAAAAAGAAAGCAACCGATGAAGCAGACAGATTAATTGCAGCAGCAAGAGAGTCAATTAGAAGCGAAAAAAATGCTGCAGTGGCTGAGCTTAAGAGCCAGGTAGCTGCCTTGTCAATTGAAATCGCTGAGAAAATTGTTAAAAACGAATTGTCATCAAATGATAAGCAGAAAGCACTTGCTAGTCAATTAGTGGATGATATGAATCTTAACTAAGAGTAAATGAAAGGTTCTAGAGCAGCAGCAAGATATGCAAAAGCACTTATAGAATTCGCTACTGAAAAGAAAGCGGAGGATGCCGTATTGAAAGATATGGAGTTCATCGCCTCAACAATTGACGGTAGTAGAGACCTAGAGTTAATGCTTTACAGTCCTGTGGTTAAAGCAAATAAGAAACAAGTGGTCTTGTCAATGGTGTTTGATGCACATATTGGCGATATCACGAAGAAGTTTATAGCTACACTAACCGGGAATGGAAGAGAAGAGCTGTTAGCGTTAATTGCTGATGAATACATTGCGAAATATAAGATTAGCAAAAATATTACTAGTGCTGAAATTATCAGCGCAAGCAAACTAGACAAAGCCATAGTTCAGAGACTTCAGAAAATGATTGAGGAAGCAGAACAAAAGAAAGTGGAGATTACAGAGTCTGTAGATCCAGATTTAATCGGAGGCCTTGTAGTTAGAATTGGTGATAAGCAAATTGACGCTAGTATCGCCAGAAAATTTAATGATTTAAAACAAAGATTTAGTTCAAACCCGCAATAGCGGACGATAAAAACACATAGTTATGCCAGAGGTAAAACCAGCAGAAGTATCAGCAATATTACGCGAACAACTTTCAGGATTCAAATCTGAAGCTGAATTAGAAGAAGTAGGTACCGTATTACAAGTAGGTGACGGTATTGCACGTATTTACGGATTGTCAAGCGTACAGTCTGGAGAGCTTGTTGAATTTGATAACGGTCTTAAGGCTATCGTACTTAACCTAGAAGAAGATAACGTTGGTGCGGTAATTTTAGGTGGTTCAAAAGATATTAAAGAAGGTGACACTGTAAAAAGAACAGGTACAATTGCTTCATTAAAAGTAGGTGAAGGAATGTTAGGACGTGTTGTTGATACATTAGGTAACCCACTCGACGGTAAAGGTCCATTAGAAGGTGAGCTTTACGAAATGCCACTTGAAAGAAAGGCACCAGGTGTAATTTATAGACAACCTGTAAACGAGCCACTTCAAACTGGATTAAAGTCAGTTGACTCGATGATTCCAATTGGTAGAGGGCAGAGAGAGCTTATCATTGGTGACCGTCAAACTGGTAAAACAACGGTTGCGATTGACACGATCATCAACCAGAAAGAATTCTACGACAGAGGTGAGCCTGTATACTGTATTTATGTGGCTTGTGGACAGAAAGGTTCTACAGTTGCTGGTATCGTTAAGAAATTAGAAGAAGCTGGAGCAATGGCTTATACAGTTGTTGTTGCTGCAAATGCTTCTGATCCTGCACCAATGCAGTTCTACGCTCCAATGGGGGGAACAGCTATCGGTGAGTTCTTTAGAGACACTGGTCGTCCAGCATTAATCGTATTTGATGATTTATCTAAGCAGGCAGTTGCTTACCGTGAGGTATCACTTCTTCTTAAAAGACCTCCAGGACGTGAGGCATACCCAGGAGATGTATTCTACCTTCACTCGAGAATCTTAGAAAGAGCAGCAAAGCTTAACGCATCAGATGAAATCGCGCAGCAAATGAACGATTTACCTGAATCTTTAAAAGGAATGGTAAAAGGTGGTGGTTCCTTAACTGCACTTCCAATCATTGAAACTCAAGCTGGTGACGTTTCTGCGTATATCCCAACCAACGTAATTTCGATTACAGATGGTCAGATATTCTTGGAGTCTAACTTGTTTAACTCTGGTGTGCGTCCAGCGATTAACGTAGGTATCTCGGTATCTCGTGTAGGTGGTTCTGCTCAGATTAAATCAATGAAGAAAGTATCTGGTACACTTAAGTTAGACCAGGCACAGTATAGAGAGCTTGAAGCATTTGCTAAGTTCGGTTCTGACCTTGATGCTGCAACTAAAGCAGTTCTTGATAAAGGTGCTAAGAACGTGGAGATCCTTAAGCAAAACGAAGGTTCGCCACTTCCAGTTGAAGAGCAAACTGCTATTATTTACGTTGGTACTAAGGGACTTCTAAAAAATGTTCCAGTTGACAAGGTAAAAGAATTTGAAGAGCAGTTCTTAACAATGATGAGAAACAATCATAAAGAGACTTTAGAGCAAATTAGAAGTGGAAAAATAAACGATGAAATTACAAGCGTAATCGAAAAGGTTGCGAATGACGTTTCATCTAAGTATTAATAATATAGGCTAGAAGCCATTTAACCATAAAACATGGCTAATCTTAAAGAGATAAGAAATAGAATTTCGTCCGTAGGATCAACAATGCAGATTACTTCTGCCATGAAAATGGTATCGGCTGCAAAGTTGAAAAGAGCACAAGACCGTATCGTTCAGATGCGACCTTATGCCGAAAAACTGCAGGAAATTCTAGGTAACTTAAGCCAGAGTCTGGATGTATCAGAAAACGCGTATGGCGCAACTCGTGAGGTAAAGAGCATTCTTTACGTTGCAGTTACATCAAATAGAGGATTGTGTGGTGGATTCAATAACAACGTCAATAAATTAGTTCGCGATAAGTGTAAAGTGGATATCGCTAACGGTCTAAATCCAGCTATTTTGTGTGTAGGTAAAAAGGCCGGTGATTTCTTCAAGAACTTAGACTTTAATACTAAGCCAGAAAACTTGCCACAGGACGCATTAGAGATTTGGAATGATCTAAACTTCACTGATGCAAGTGCAATGGCGCAAGCTGTAATGGATAGCTTTACTTCTGGGCAGTTCGACAAAGTTGTTATTGTTTACAACAAGTTTAAAAACGCAGCAATGCAAGAAGTGATGGAAGAACCTTTCCTTCCAATAGAAATGACTTCTGGAGAGACATCTAATGCTGCTGCTGATTATATTTTTGAACCAAGTAAGACTGAGATAGTTGAGAATCTTATTCCGAACTCACTTAAGACACAGTTCTATAAGGCTCTATTAGATTCGAACGCATCTGAGCACGGCGCACGTATGACAGCAATGCACAAAGCAACGGATAACGCATCTGAACTTCAGAAAGAACTTAAGCTTAGCTACAACAAAGCACGTCAGGCAGCAATTACTAACGAAATTCTTGAAATTGTTGGTGGTGCAGAAGCGCTGAATAATTAGAATAAACTTCAATTAAAATATAAATCCCAAGTAGACATCTACTTGGGATTTTTTTTGCTATCGCGAGATTTTTGTAATCGACGAAATGTAAATGAAGTCGATCATCCTATGCTGTCGCGAGATTTCATCTCGTGA
Organism: Flavobacteriales bacterium; assembly: GCA_964230215.1. Classification (GTDB taxonomy): domain Bacteria; phylum Bacteroidota; class Bacteroidia; order Flavobacteriales_D; family JAUILH01; genus JAUILH01. The sequence continues at coordinate 485,431 of CAXRGQ010000007.1, read as the reverse complement.
TACATTTGAACCAAATAAGTAAATTGGTGTACAAGCAAACATGAAAACACTGCTTATTACTTTTTTACTGGCCTTCTCTAGTGCCGCAATAGTTGCACAAACATACAAGGTATACGGAAGCTTCAAAAGCTTGTCTTATCATCAAGGAGGAGCTGAATTGCTCCCCGAGTATACGAGCCCTAAACCAATGCCAAACACTAGGTTGTGGCTGGTTGAATACCTTGGGCCAGATAAAAAGCCAAGGGTTATCAAACAGGTTATTAGTGACTCATTGGGTAACCTAACATTGAATTTACCCGAAGGAAAATATGGTTTTGTTGAAACGGAAAGGGCCTTTAAACTTCACAAGGGAGCCTATGTACCCTACTATGAGCCACCTATCGATCCCCAAAAACTAGATTTTGATAGAGAAGAGCTATCACCTGGAGGTGTCATAGAGAATGATAGATGGTATCTTGATTCGGGTAAACCCTTTGAGGTGGGTGAGGGAAAACGCAATTCTTTTGTTCTAACACATGATACGAGCAGTATATGTTATTTGTGTCCATAATATAGTGGTTTAAAAGTCCGCTAGAATTACCATATATTTGATAAAAACAATTGTATGAAATATATCGTAATAGCCATCCTGTTAGTAAGTTATAGCTGTGGTGGCTCTGAGTCTAATAATAGTTCCGAAGATACTACACAAAGTCAGAAAAATTCATTTTCAGAATTAAAGGCTATCCAGGTAGCTGAGTTATTTGCGGAGAATTATGGATTTGCTCAGGGTTTTAGGGCAACTTTGATTAAGCGTCAGGATGGTTTTTATTTATCGCTCCTTGCACCGCAAGAACAAACAGCATTAGAGGAGTTCAAAATTATGGATAGTAATGGCGAGTTGAAATTAAACCTTGGATTTAATGGTCTAACAGAACCACAACTGATGCCAAACCTGACTGCTATGTTCATTAACTATAATGTTATCAGAAATGGATCTATTGATGCAGTTCCCGTTCATGGGTATTCAGGCTGGGCACTTGACGCGATTAGGATTCTAGAGTCCAAATCTAATCTTACCGCCAATGATATGTATGGACTGGCAAGAGCCTACGATCACATCTCGATTCAAAAAAGAGCAAAGCAACTTGCGCCAGATGAAAAAATCACGACCTATGTCTATGAGAAGAAAGGAAACATGAGCCTTTTGAATGCGGAGTCGCTTGATGAATTTGTACAAGATGCTCAAAAAGCAACTGAAGCCTACAAAACGCTAGTAACTAAGCACCCAAATCATCCAACTGCTATTGGAAGTGCCCAAAATAAATATGCAAATACCATTATGGATTTCCATATGACAGCGCGATATAGAACGAATAGAGATTTTGGAACTAAGGGAATGGAGGAGATTAACTATTCTGATGCTGTGTTAAATCATGCGAAAAACTTATTAGCGTCTTGTTCTGAAGGTACCGTATTATTTACGTATGGAGATAATGACACCTACCCTCTTCTGTATTTACAGATGTATCACAACTTCAGAACGGATGTGATTATTATGAACACAAGTCTATTGTCCCTATTTGATTACTACGCTCAATTTATTGATTTAGATAGCCTAAACCATACTTTACCCTTATCATTTATTGAGAGCGAGGAGGCAGGGTACTTTTATGTAAATAACAAACTTGGGTCAGTTAAGCTGTCCGAAATTCAGGATGCAGTGGAGATTAACCCAGATATCAGCACGGATATTTATTCATTTAATGGGTCAGAAATAAGCTTGAGATCTGATAGGATTGAAGTGAATTTAAATCGTTCATTTCTGCGCTCAGATTTAGTTGTTTACGATTTAATTGACGCCAATCCAGATAGAACATTTGCCTTTGCCAAAAGCTCAACGCATTTCTTTGGATTAAACGCCCATTTATATGACAATGGAATGGTTCATATATTTAAAGAGAAACATCATTTGGAGAGAGATATACCAATTAACTCAGCATCCGCATATAAAAATTATACTAAGACTTATATCTATGATGGATTAAACTCTGCTAAGGGCTATGATAACAATATTGCCAATAATTATTTATACCAACTAGGAAGCTTTCGATTAGAGTTGATAAGTGAAGATAAAATGGACTCTGCTAACATTATTAATGATGTAATTGAAAGTATAAACTTTAAGCCCTCTTTTCTTAAACATCAATTAGATTTGTCATATTATAATAAAATTGAAATGTTAGATGAGGCTCACCATGAGTTGTCAGCAATGTGTGATACTGTGGGGAATGAGATTAGGGCATTTGAGGACGAAGAGGAAATATCTATTACCGATTATCTTGCTCTAGAAAGGCGAGTAAAAACATTGTCTAGCTCTAACGGTATGCTTGAGTACAAGGATGATTATGCTACTAAGCACGCAGGCCAAATCAAAAAAAGAATAGCTGATCTAAGCGAGCAATTAGAAGGTATTAATAAATCAGGGAAGTTAACGGAATATCTTGAGTCCTATAAAAGGTAATAATTAAAGGGGGCTTTTGAGCCCCCTTTATCATGTCATGTTGCGTCATGATGTATTACAAGGAAATACTGCCCATTTGTGTGAATTCTCCACTCGCCACAACTACACCTTCAATTTGATGTTGTGAAGGCATTCCGTTGTCAATGTCTTCCGATGATGGTAAGATTAATAAGTCATATACTCCACTTGGTACACCTCTAAGTAAGAACCTACCATTTGCATCTATATAAGTACTAACGGTGTTATTCCCATCAGTAAGAATTACAGCAGCATTTGCAGCGCCTTCAACCTCACCTTGAACACCAGTAGACGCATTTTTTACTTCAGTAATAATCGGCGTTAAAATGTAATCTTGTCCAGTTTCAATTATCGACTGTGCGACATTAAAATCAAGTAATACAACAGCACCTGACTCAGAACTAACTTCTTCGTTAATATCTATTATTACCTCTTGTGAGCCAGTCCATCCCAATTCAATATCTACTGAGCCATTGGTTCCCCCTAAACTTCCATCTGCCAACAGGGTTAGGGTGTTAGAAGATCCAAACGTTAATTTCACCTGTGTATACAATCCAGCACTTACGTTTGAGTTGAATGCAATACTCGTTTCTGCACCATTAGTTAAATCAAGTACACTTACCATTTGCGCACTATTATTTAAAGTAATCCATCCAGAATCTTGTAGATATGCCTCTACTTTCAAAATTTCGACATCAAGCGCGGCATAATCACCTGGTGCATCTGTCATTTTCACCTGCATTGAATTCCCTGGGTTTCTTGCCTCATTCTCCATCTCATCTTCTTTGTTACAAGAACTTGTGGTGAACATTAAGGCTGAAAGAGCAATCATTGATAACTTAAGTAATTTCATAATTTCTAGTTTTTTGGTTTATAATTTCGTTTGATGTATAGTTTGCGAATGCTATGCCATTAGAAATATAAAACCACCAAAACACTGCTCAATCTACTGTCAATAGTGACTTGTGCTTGTAAGTACAAGGATGCCGTTTTACCAGAGATTTTTTCAAATTGAAAAAACGACTTTCAAATCGAGAAGAAATTCGATTAAATGTTATTCATAGCACGATATTTGTTAGTAGCACGCCTAGGTCTGATTGGATTTTTTTATCTTTCTGCGAGCGTGAACATACTTGACTATATTAAAAAACTATGGCCAGTTGTATTGGCAGTTTTACTTATGAGTATCAGCTACATGCTGTATCAAAGTTTTCGAAACATTGATGCGGATGACGCTAAGCGCTCGCTTGAAGAAGAAATAGTTGAGAAAAGAAGGTTTGCGGAATCCCAGCTGGAAAAGTTTGACTTTAGGGCTTTAAAAGCGAATAAATTCGAAACAGTTCATCAAGATTTTTCTGATTTACAAAAGTCAAATGGCGTTTTTATTGCGGCTTACAAGAATGGAGAGCTGGTCTATTGGTCCGATAATAAAGTACCTGTTCCTTTAAATAATGAAGAGCTTCTAGGTGAAAAAATCGTTCAGTTAAGCAATGGATGGTACCTAGTTAATGAAGATCAAGGTAAGGAGTTTACACTGTATGCCTTATCATTAATAAAAACGGAGTATCAGTATGAAAATAAATACCTAGAGAGTAGTTTTCAGAGTGACTTTGGTTTTCATCATAAAGCTAGTATAACAACAGATCCTAATGCTTCTGGTATTGTTATTGAAGAGAATGGGAATCCATTATTTACTGTGGTTGTAGATACTGAAGAAGATGAAGACAACCCTCAAACTAGCCCACTGCTCGCCATGCTATTTGCAGTCGGGTTTATAATTCTAGTGGTGTATTTGTACCAGCAATCTATACAGTTTATTAAGAACGGTAAACCCTTGCTGTCATTTGCAATTTTTGTCCTGCCAATACTAGTCATCCGTGCTTGGACAGATTATGATGTGTCTCCATCCATGTGGTACGACTTGGATTTATTTAGTCCTGAACTATACGCCCAGTCAACATGGCAACCTTCACTAGGAGATTTCTTACTAAACGTTTTTACCGTATTTGTTATCACCTATTATTTATACAGGCTAATCAAAAGTCATAATAGACAATTAAAGTGGCCTAAGATGCTGTCATATGGACTTGTATTTATTGGCATCAGTGCACTTTATTACGGTGCTGGGCGCATTAATTTCCTACTGAAAGGACTTGTAATCAATTCGAAAATAAACTTTGAAATCTCCAACCTGTTTGAGTTAACTAGCTACAGTTTTATTGGCATTGGTATAATTGGCTTGATGCTTTTTACCTTCTTCATTTTATGTAATGTATTGATTCAATTAATTGTTAAAACTGAGCTCAAGCTAAACATCTATTATTTTGCGGTCACCATTATATCGGCTGCTTACTTTATTATTTCTCTAGCCTTTACAGATTACGGGCTAATTGAGGCAACATGGCCTATTGCAATTTTATTGATAACGGGATTTATTGGCTTACAAAAGCAATTCACTTTGAGTTTTGCCCCTGTTGTTGGCTTATTGATTATCAATTCTTTACTAGCGGGCAATATATTAATCAAGTATGGTGCAATTAAGGAAAGCAACAATAGATTGCTGTACGCAGAACATAAATTGGCTTCCGATGAAGATTTAGATGCCGAGATTCGGTATGCTCAGATGGAAAAGGAAATTGTGAATTCTAAGTTGCTCCAAGAACCATTTGATACTGCACAGCAATTCGATAAGGCTGCATTTGATCACAAAATTAAGTCTAGATTTTTCTCAGGTTATTGGGACCAATATGAAATCAATTACAGTCTGTTTGATAATGACTCATTACCTGTCGGTCTTTACACAAGTAGCCCTATCGGGTTTGAAGAGTTAAATGATTTAATCACAAGAAGTGGAATGCCATCAGCTCACAGTGAGAATATGTATTACATTCCGAACTATGATAATAAGCTAAGCTACCTTATTAAGATTACCATTCCTGGAGATAATGCCGAACCAAGAGGACACCTTTTTTGTGAATTCAAATCAAAAAAACTACCTAAAGACATAGGTTTTCCTGAGTTGCTTTTGGATAAAAAGAACAAAACAATTGATGCTTTGGCAGGCTATTCTTTTGCGAGATATCTGGACAGTGCACTTGTCTTTAAACTCGGGCCATACAACTACAGTATGTACGATAGTTATGTTAAGGATCATTTAGCGGAAGATAAAAACCATGCCTATTATGAGGAGGATGATTATAGTCACCTTGTCTACAGAATAAATGACAAGAATATTATTGTCCTTGGAAAGCCTATTCCTAGTTTTCTCGAGAAGTTAACCACATTCTCATATCTATTCGCAATCTTTAGTTTACTGGTATTAGGGTCGGTTTTTATCAAAGAGCTCAGACAACTAGGAAACATAAGAAGACTGAGCTTAAAGAATAAGATTCAGTTTGTTGTAATTGGTTTGATATTGGCGTGCCTTATCCTATTTGGCCTTGGGACGCGATTCTTCATATCAAAACAGTACAACGATAAAAACAATAAACTGATCAGCGAGAAAATACGCTCGGTTAACCTTGAAGTAAAAAAGAAGATTGGAAAATTTGAAGAGTTATACAGTGACATTAATTATGTAAACTCAAGGTTAGATAAGTTTTCTGAAGTGTTCTTTACAGATATCAGTTTGTATGATTTAGACGGAAAGTTACTCGCCACATCTAGACATGAAATGTTCAATTCAGGTTTGTTGGGAAGAAAAATGGATCCTCAAGCCTACATTGCTCTGCACGAAAAAAGCAGAAGTGAGTTTATCCAAGAAGAGTATGTAGGCAACATGAATTATCTATCCGCCTATGTGCCTTATGCGAATGAAAAGGGTAAAGTCTTAGGATACTTGAACCTTCCATATTTTGCAAAGCAAAACCCACTGGAGAATGAACTGTCTGAGTTTATGGTGGCCATAATCAACATTTTTGTTGTGCTCTTTGCGCTTTCAATTGTAGCAGCGCTCTTTGTGTCAAACTGGGTAACAAAACCGCTTAAACTGCTTCAAAATAGTGTCTCAACCATTGAGTTTGGTAAGAGTAACGCAAAGATTGAATACACAGGACAGGATGAAATTGGAGATCTGGTTCAAGAGTACAATAAAAAGGTAGCCGATTTGGAGGAAGCAGCCAATCAGTTGGCAAGAACAGAGCGTGAGAGCGCTTGGAGAGACATGGCAAAACAGGTAGCACATGAGATTAAAAACCCACTAACTCCAATGAAGCTATCTGTTCAGCATTTCCAACGCTCGTTTGATAAAGATGATCCGAATGCAAAGGACAGAATAGCACGCTTCTCTCAGACGCTTATTGAGCAAATTGAGACGCTAACATCAATTGCCGATGAGTTCTCAAACTTTGCCAAAATGCCAACGGCTAATAATGAGGTGGTAGATCTAAGCGCTCTTTTACAACATTGTTCTGATTTGTTTAACGAAACAGATGAGAGTGAAATAGAATATAAATCTTTTATAGATGGAACGGCATTTGTCTATCATGACAAGGATCATTTACTAAGGGTATTTAACAATCTTATAAAAAATGCACTGCAAGCAATTCCGCACGATAGACAAGGGAAAATAGAGGTGATTATTGAACAACAAGGCGAACGTTATCAGGTTGAAGTGAGAGATAACGGTTCTGGAATACCAGCTGACAAGCGCAATAAAATATTTGTACCGAATTTCACAACCAAATCAAAAGGAATGGGCCTTGGTCTTTCAATGGTTAAGAGTATTGTAAAGAATGCTGGCGGTGAAATATGGTTCGAATCAGAAGAAAATGTGGGAACTAGCTTCTTTGTTACCATACCAATATACGAACAAGAATAATCCAACATACCCGCCTTAAAAGCGAGAGGATTGATTAACTTTAAAACAAAATTTTACAAGATGAGCTACGAGAATATTTTATGTGAGATAGAAGGTGGAATTGCAAAAGTGACCATCAACAGACCAAAGCAGTTGAATGCTTTAAATAAGCACACAATTGAGGAATTAAGTGCATGTTTAAAGTCATGCGAGGGGAATAGTGATGTTAGATGTATCATTCTAACCGGATCTGGAGATAAAGCTTTTGTGGCAGGAGCAGACATAAAAGAATTCGCAGATTTTGATGTTGAACAAGGAAAAGAGCTTAGCCAAAAAGGTCACGATTTACTCTTTAGTTTAGCTGAAAACCTTGAAACACCAATTATTGCGGCCGTAAACGGTTACGCTTTGGGCGGTGGTCTTGAGTTAGCTATGTCATCTCACATTAGAGTGGCGTCTGACAATGCCATGTTAGGTCTTCCAGAGACTTCTTTAGGTGTAATTCCAGGATATGGGGGAACGCAAAGATTAGCACAATTAATTGGAAGAGGTAAGGCATTTGAGTTGATCTTTACCGCAGGAATGTTAAAGGCCGAAGAAGCATTGCAGTGGGGCCTAGTGAACCATGTTGTAGCTCAAGACGAATTAATGGCAATGTGTGAGAAAATAGCGTCTAAAATCATGAAAAATAGTCCGAATGCGATTTCAGCAGCTATCCGTTCGGTAAATGCCAATTACCAAGACGGAGTAGATGGTTACGCTAAAGAAGTTGAGGAATTTGGAAAGTGTTTTGGCACCCCAGATTTTGTTGAGGGCACAAGTGCATTCATGGAAAAGAGGAAAGCTAGTTTCTAATTAGCGACCTACTGGCATTCTTTGAATATCTTCTCGTTTAATTGTGGTTTGTCTTAAGCCATCTGGTCTGCGGTCAAATAAGGGGGGCTCTGAAATTATTATTCCAATCATTATAAAATCGTCGCTTGCTTGAAGTTGAGTATTTATTACCTTGACGTCTTGACTCATAGCATCTAATTCGACCGTAGTTTTTTTATATCCTAGAAAACTATAGACAAGCCTTAGATTTTCGTATTCATAGGAGGCATCATCAAACTGTAGTTGGTAATTTCCATCAAAATCAGTTGTTGCGGCGGCGATAATCACGCCATTGTGTTCAAGAGTAATATTAACAAATGGTAATAGTTCACCGCTTTCCTTGTCACTCACGGTTCCACGTATGATTTTTTGATCTTGTGATGCGGTTTGAATAATTTCCGCACTACTTGACTGACCATTTAAGTTAGAGAAAAGACTGGGTCCGAATCCCAGTACCAAAACAACCAAAAAACGCATGGTAAATTGGCGCGCACTCAAATATTGAGAGCTTGGTTTTTCAGTTCCACAATACACATCCGCACCAGGATTGTTTAGGTGTACTTTTTTTTTACATGTAGAGCAGTAGGCTTTCGTGTCATCTACTTTTTGTAAATCACTTAGAGTGTAGTCGGGGCAAGGATAGGTGATGTTGGACATAGTTTTAAAGATAGTTTATCTGCGCATAATTCTTATATCTTTTCCGCTAATGGTGGTCATTCTTTTTGAGTCAGGATCAACATCAATTAAGGGCATGTATATACCTATCGGGTATCCACCAAGATCCGTAGATTCGGCAAATTTTGCGTTTAAGTGTACCTCTGTCTCGTCAGGCTTTTTTAGTTCGATTAAAGTTGTTGGGTACCCAGCATATTTAAAACTTATCACTAATTTGTCATCCTTCCACAAGGAATCTGGAATGTCAATTCTGTACATTCCTTCCAGATCACAAACTACACCGATTATCCGCTTTTCATTTTCCTCAACTGACACAAAGGCTGCAGGCATTTCTTCTCCAGCTTCATCAAATACTTGTCCTCTTACAGTAGTTGTATTAACTAATGCATGGATGTTGGTGTCTGTCATGGTCTCTTGGGCATACACACCGCTAAACAAAGAACTACCAAAGGCAAGAACTAGAATAACTATAAAACGCATAATAAACTGCGTATAGTTTAGTTCATTGCTATTCGAATTATCAATTCCACATTTTGCACCTGGTGTTTTTTGCTTGTAAACATGAATGCCACACTCTTTACAATGTTTTGTTTGGTCATCAACTTCCTCTAGTTCATCCCAACTAGCCACGGGACATGGTAAAAATAACTCACTCATAGTCTTACTTTATTGTTGGATGCATAGTTTTTGTAAATTCCATAACTTGTAACTAATTATGATGTTTGCATGTTCTATTAACATGAAGAGATTTGCCACATTAATGATATGCGCGAATGTGAGTATGTCATTTGCTCAAGACCCTGTTTTCACGCAATTTGGAAATTCGGAATGGTATATAAACCCAGCCATGGCAGCTAGAGATACATTGGATGTTGTGTCGGCTAAATATCGGAATCAATGGCCAAATAAGACGATTAATTACCAAACTTCTATTGTATCTTATAACCACCATTTTGCTAAGATCAATGGTTCTATATATGCTGCAGCTTTAATTGATGATGAAGGCAATGGATTATTAACGACAGAGAGATACTCAATTGGATATGCTCAGAAACTAAAATTTGGCGATGAGTTTTTGATTCAATTTGGCATTGAGTTATCATACTTTCAAAGGGAAGTGGATTGGTCTAGATTAACTTTTGGTGATCAAATAGATCCGAGACAAGGATTTGTATATGAATCATTTGAAATTCCAAGATGTGGAGGGACTACTGGCATAGATATATCATCCGGTATTTTAGTACAATACAAAAAACTTTATTTGGGATTTAGCACACATCACATTAATGAGCCAGATTATTCATTATCGTGTGGCACAAGTCCTTTACCACTCAATTATGGTGCACAGCTGGGATATCAAGGTAACATTACTAGTGATTGGAGTATTCATCCATATATCTGGTATAACCATCAAGGCAATGGTGACATCTTATATGCTATGACAGAAGCGCAATGGAAATTCTTGGTCTTTGGTGTAGGGTATAGGTATGATAATGATTTTACAGGGCTACTTGGGGTGAGATTTTTAAAGTTTGATATCTTATATTCTTACGATAGAACATATTCTAGACCTGGCTACTCCTCAAGCGGAGCACATGAGATTTCAGCAAGATTTAAGTTCTGGAACAAAACTCCTCATGATAATTACGTAGCATTTTAAAGCATCAGATGGACAAATCCTTCAATGTCGTACTTATATCCTGTGTAATCAGTTGCACTTATAGTATATGAATAAATGCCGTTGGCTTGCATTATCCCGTTGCTTATTCCGTTCCAACATTCATTTAGGTCATTAGTCTCAAAAACTATATTTGAACGGTCATATATTGCGAATGAATAATTAGTTATTCCGTTCATACTTGGGTAAAACATATCATTCATACCGTCTCCATCTGGTGTAAAACTATTAGGGATATGAATCGCGCTATAGATAGTATCTGCATCCTGATGGTAATAACTAGAATACAATAAGATATCGTCGTGCTTTGAGCAGGCCGCTAGACCACCAATTATTAGAAATATTGACAAGAAGCGATACATACTATTCAAACAATATCGCTCAACGGAAAGTTACACTAGTAACCACAAGCTGCCCTCACCTTCTTCAGCACCCCACGCGCAACCTCACGCGCCTTTTCTGCTCCAATTGAAAGTGCATCATCCATCTCGGCCTTGTTCTCCATTAAATAATTGTAGCGCTCGCGCTGTGCAGAGAACTTATCTAACATCAACTCATATAAAGCTTGTTTGGCATGTCCATATCCATAGCCACCAGCTTCATAATTCGTGCGCATTTCAGCAATCTGACTTTCATTTGCAAGTAATTTATACAAAGCAAAAACATTACATGTGTCAGGATTCTTGGGGTCTTCTAAAGCAGTGCTATCCGTCTCTATTCCCATTATCTGCTTACGCAATTTCTTATCTGGTAAAAAGATATTGATGAAGTTATTTCTGGACTTACTCATCTTTTCACCGTCGGTACCCGGAATCAATTTAGTTTCCTCATTCACTTTAGCCTCAGGTAGAACTAAAACCTCTCCCATTTGATTGTTAAACCTTGAAGCGACATCACGTGTCATTTCCAAGTGCTGCAATTGGTCTTTTCCAACTGGAACAAAGTTGGCTTCATATAATAAAATGTCAGCCGCCATTAACATAGGGTAAGTAAACAAACCGCTATTTACATCTTGTAATCGGTCGGCTTTATCTTTAAATGAGTGAGCAAGCGTTAACCTTTGATAGGGGTAAAAACAAGATAAATACCATGTTAACTCAGCACACTCTGGCACATCCGACTGTCTATAAAAGACCGATTTATGAATGTCTAAGCCAAACGCCATCCAAGTTGCAGCTACACTGTAAGTGCTATCTCGCAATGTATCTCCATCTTTAATCTGTGTCAAACTGTGCATGTTTGCGATGAATAAAAACGAATCGTTATTTGCATCATTAGACATCTCTATTGCTGGTACAATCGCACCTAGTATATTTCCTAAATGCGGCGTACCTGTACTTTGGATCCCAGTTAAAATTCTTGCCATGTGTGCTAATTTAACGGTAAAGTTAAAAGTTTCCTTTGCTCGTGATTAAAATTTGTTCCAAACAAACAATGTGAATACCTTTAATGCATGAAGATTACCCAAGAAGTATTTGATTTTCTAAAGGATTTAGAAGCTAATAATAACCGTGAGTGGTTCCAAGATAATAAGGATAGATACGAGAATGCACACGCTGACACCATCGAGTTTGCGGATGATTTACTGAAAAAAGTAAGTGCTTTTGATGAAATTGAAACGGCATCCGGTAAAAAAAGTCTTATGAGGATTTATCGTGATATTCGTTTTTCAAAAGATAAAACGCCCTACAAAACAAATTTCGGAGGAGGATTTAAACGTCTTGGAGCAAATAGAAGAGGGGGCATATATTTTCATATCAAACCGAATGAGTGTTTTATTGGAGGTGGATTCTGGGGACCTAGTAAAGAAGATTTATTGCTGATAAGACAACAAATCGATATGGATGCTAAACCATTGAGAGATGTGATTGAGAGTAAGCAATTCCAAACAGAATTTGGCAGTTTACACGGCGAACAGCTTAAATCATGCCCTAAAGGCTTTGATAAAGAGTCTCCAGAAATAGATTTGTTGAGGTATAAACAGTTCTTAATCTCAAAGCCGTTTAGCAATGAGGTGATGTTGTCAGATGCGGCCTCCGATGAGATGGCGAATTCCATAAAAGCCATGCTCCCATTCTTTAATGTAATGACCGAATACTTGACAACCGATTTAAATGGTGAATCTATTATTGATTAATTAAAACATTGATTTAGATCGGCTATTAGAATATGGGTTGGGCGACACAAATCTTAACGATACTTCCATGCCCCCACGACCGTTAGTTGCTGGCATTAATCGTGATAGGTTCAAATCATAACTGATTCCTGCAGAAAAATTGGCTAATTGATATCGAATACCGGTGATAAATGCATCTTTAGCACGGTAGAAAACACCTAAACTTACTTTTGATCCTTTATTAAAACCTGTAACACGAGACGATTGCTGAATAAGGTAGGATACATAACTACCTGCAACCAGCTCTTGATTAGGCCCTTGATTACTATACATGATAGCAGGTTCGAGACCAATTTTCATGTTTGTAATCTGAAAGAGAGCTGAGACAAATCCCGTATATCTTCTATACAAATTATCTCCCATTACATTGAATCCGAGCTCTGGCTTCAGCAAGTGATACGCCCCTACACCTACATTTAGTACAATTCCATCTTCTTTGGCAACGTGACCCGGATTTTCTTTGAAAGTATATACCATGCCAGCAGATAGATCTGGGTAATTTGCTGACATTACATTTTCCATCTCTCCAGAAGGAAGGACGGCATTGTATGATGCACCATCGTACTGCATGCCCCATGACAAGCTTGAGTAATCTAAACTTCTTTGGCCATAACCTCCTCCAATGGCCATCCCAAGCATACTATATTTTGATAAAAAGACGTGATAGCCTAGGTTGAGATTTACAAAATTTGTCTGCATCCTAGAGTCCCCCACTTTATCTGAATACATGTTTATTCCAGCTACGAGATATCCATTTCTTGCATTTTTTTGATTCAAGCGAACATCAACTGCCGCCGCAATCGTTTTAAACGAAGACCCGATACTTGACCATTGGTCTTTGTAGTTAACATTTGCTTGAATATCATGATTTACTCCAATCATTGCTGGAGACAAATGCTGTGGTGCCATCGTGAATTGAGAAAAATGAACGTCTTGCGCAAAAGAGCTATATGTAAATATCACACTTGAAATAAATGATATACTTATAGCTGATACATTGAGCATTTTATGAATTGATTTCGTCATGATCTTTATTTTATTAGGCTGATATTGCCTTTTAGTTCAACTTGTCTGCCATCTAACATGTTTGCATTAAACCTATAGACAAAAACGCCGTTATTTAGAGGCTTGGATTTAAAGTGTCCATCCCAACAAAAGTCTGGATCTGATGTTTCAAATACCAATTCTCCCCATCTATTAAATATGAGTAATTGCATGGTTTCAATACAGCCGCCGTAAACGCATAATTCATCGTTATTCCCGTCTCCATTTGGTGAGAAGGCATTCGGAATAAATAATTCGGAGCATTCCAAGTTTACCGTTATTCTCGTGCAAGCGGTGTCCGTACAGCCTGAATCATTCTCAACAACAACGCAGTAAGTTGTAGTTTCTGAGGGATTTGCGATGGGAGAAGCACAATTAGTGCAGCTTAAACCATCTGGTGGACTCCAGAAGTAATTGGTTCCGCCCTGTGCGTTTATTACGATAGACTCTCCAAGCTGGATGATAGTATCACTGCTCACCACAGCATTTGGAGCATCATTAACAGTAATCTGAAGCGTATCCGAGTCACTGCAAGCCCCACTAATTGTATATACTATATCCCATGTCCCAATACCTGCAACTATCGGGTCAAATTCGCCGCTAGTTGGATCAACTCCATTTCCGGACCAAGTCCCTCCTGCATCTGTTGGAATTAAAATCGCAGGTAGATCATATATACAAAATGAATTTACCGGAGATATTGTAGCGTTAGCCTGACTTTCAATTGTAATGTTTGATGAATCTATACTTGGACATGATCCGTTAGTATTGTAGTACACGGTATATGTTCCCGCGGCTGATGACAGATCGATTTCCCCAGTACTCGAATTTATAATGCCCGGTGAAGAAATTGTAAATATGCCTCCTGCGGTACCAGATATTGCAGGTAGAGGGTTCTGAGAAGAATTACAGTAGATTGTTGTGTCGTATGCAAAACTTGCATCCTCAGACGGGTTAACGTATATGGTAATTGTATCTGAATCACCACATGATCCACCGATAGTGTAGACTACAACTGATGAATCTGTCACTGTACCTGGATCAAATGTTCCTGTTGTTGAATTAGTAATCCCATTTCCGCTCCATACGCCACCTGCATTAGCTGAAACTAGGGATTGTATACCGTCATTCGAACAGAAAGGGCCTGCGGGTGAGATGGTCGCATCAAGGGTGCTATCAACTGATATTATAAAACTGGATGTATCTGCACATTGTCCTGAAGTTGCATATGTAATAGTGTATGAGCCTGTTCCGCTTGAAGTTAAATCCACCTCACCAGTAGATGTATTTACCGCCCCGCCGTTATCAATTGTAAACGTGCCTCCGGATGTTATTATGCCAGAGGGCATAGGATTAGGATCTGTTATACAATAACTAGAAGAGCTATAGTTAAACGTTGCCGTATCTTGCGGTATTACAACTATTTCAATACTAGCAGTATCAGAAAGCCCAGCGGAATCAACAACGATGGCTGTATATATGGTAGTTGTGTTCGGACATACTGAATGGGGTCCTGCACCATTTGGCAGTCCATTATCCCAAGATATTGTGAATGGAGCAGTGCCGCCTGAAATACTTGCGCTAATGTCAGTACAGGATCCTGAGCAAATGGTGTCACTAATAGCACTTAATTGAATTGTTGGTGGTTGTGGAGTATTGTTACAAGAAGTTCGAACCGAAACATTATCCACAACTAAATATCCTATACACGGGCTAAAGAAATTACAGCTAGGTGCAGAAGTTTGGGTATTGGCATCTGTTCGGAAATTACCCAATACAATCCATTGCTCTGTCCCTGTCGCAACAAATGTTCCGGATACTGTCTGACAAACAGTGTCAATAATGTTCCCTGGAGGATTAGAAATCTGAGGGGAGGCATTGATCATAGAACCTGGTCCAATAAACTGCTGCCCTCCATTTTGCACGTCAATATCCACCATTTGATCTGTAAACCATATACCAAAACCGTCACTTGGTTTGTAGGAGGGGCTGCCTGTATTAGTTTTTACATTAATTGATACGCAATATTCTACACCGGCCTGAAGTGGACTTGATAGCTGGGCTTGAACGTATTCACGTGCATTACTTCCTCCCAGATATCCTCCAAGTTCTACAGATGTAAAAAAACCAACTGAACCATTTGACCCTCCGCAATTGTTGGTCTGTGATGCACTACAGTTTGAGTTATAATAATCGGGTGTAGAACCATTTCCTGGACATGCTTGACAAGCTATTCCATACCATCCTTGCACCTGTGAATAGTCTGTAAACATCTCTGAATTGGCCGTTCCACAATTTGCTGTAGTCTGTTCAAATCCTGGGTTGGGAGCAAGATTTGGTCCACACAAAGTATCACATTGACTTGATCCTCCACCACTTACTAGACACATGTTCACATCATCAATTAGCATATAAGGCGTTTCTGAAGGAATAACGCCTAGCGGGATTATTGTAAGATGTGTAAATGCCCCGGTCGCAGTGTATGAAGTGCTCTCAAGTATCCAGCCAGCGTTTTCATCAGGAATAACTGCAGATGTGTGAATCAAGGTGTTTGTATCGCACGTGCCAAATCCAGCCCAGACCTGGACATATCCTGGTAAATTGCCTTCGTCTGGTTGCCAATAAAATACGCCCGTCGATAATTCACCGATCGCAATATTATATGTTAAATCGTAGGTAGATCCAACTACCATTGCAGAATTTAAGTTTAGTGTTATAACCTCTTCAGGTTCTGTGGATGAGTCGCCATTGAAAGCTTGTAAGCCAGGATGAAAACCAATAAAGTTGGTTCCGTGAACTGCTACTTCATTGATACTCCACAATTGACTACCATTTTGGTGTAAATCAACGGATCCCATACAGTTACTATATGACCCAATCGACTCAAAGCTCTCGTTAAGTACACACTGACTGTAAGCTATTTGTGTTAGAAGCGTAAAAGCCCCCATTATCCATTTTGCTGTCATTAGACCTTCTATTTTTTGATTATTGTCTTTTGAATATTATAGCTACTATTTGTTCCTAATCTAAGTAAGTAGGCGCCAGCACTGTGCTCTGATAAGTCAATTTCAATGCTTTGTTTGACTTGCGATACAATTACAGTTTGTGAATGGATCAACTCTCCTACTAGGCTGTAGACCTGAAGCAGAACTTCACCGGTGTTTGGAAGACTAATAGTTGCATTGAGAATTCCATTTGTAGGATTTGGATAGATGCTCAGACTTATCGGATTCGGTCCTTCACTAATACCTATACCCGTCACTGTATAACAACTTGAGGTATCGATACAAGCACTATCCGTAACAATTACCGCATAGGAACCGTTTGACGTGGCCGTAAAAGATTGACTTGTTTCTCCTGTTAATTCTGAATATCCATTGTTACAATCTACCCATTGATAGCTAGCTCCAGAATTGTTGGCAGTCAGTGTAGTTCCAGATTGACTAACAAGCACATCCACAAAATGCACGCTGAGTTCTGTTGTAACTATGCTATCAGATCCATTTGCTGCTGTCAGGGTATCGTAGTATAAACCTGAATTCATTTGCCATGCTCCCTCCAGAAAAATACTGTCGCCGTTACAGATAGCCTCCTCATTCAGGACGCTTTGGCAATACGTATTCAGAATAGCAGTATTTGCGAGACCAATTATCCCGCCTGTGCCAAAAACGCCACCAGAATCAATCATTGCTCCTGATCCAGCTACTCCGGCGGTGGTGTCCGAGCCGCCAGATGTAGTTGAACAACAGGAATACCCATTAAAATCAGCCTTTACCAATGAGATATCGTAGCTTCCTTCCCCAGATGATGATGATCCACCTGCAATAAGATAATTTCCATCTGAATCTTGAACTATTCCATACCCCAACTCTTGGCCGAAATCACCATATGTTTGGGTCCACTCTACCGCGCCAAGCGCATTCATTTTTATCAGATACTTATCGTATAATGCAGCCCCATAGCTGAATGAGGCTCCTATCATAGCGTAACCTCCATCCATTGTTGACACAACATCAAACGCCATATCTGCAGAAAATGTTCCTGACACCATGTCGCCTACGGCGCGAGTCCATTCTAAATTACCTAGTGAATCAAGTTTAACAGCATATGCTTCTGTTCCGGAGCTTGCAAAAGGTAGTGATGTATATCCAGCCACAATGAAACCACCATCCGGTGTCAAAGCTATTGACTCGACATTGTCGTTACCTGTATCGCCAATTGCAGTTGACCATATGATGTTCCCAGAATTATCAATTTTAACGACATAGGCATCTCCGTTGGTATTTGCTGTATAGGATTTTGTATGCCCCGCGATAACAATTCCTCCATCAGGTGTTTCAACCAAATCGAATCCAACAGGTTTTACAGATACTATAATCGAACCTAATTCCGACTGTGTCCCACCAATGGTTCGCGTCCACAATACATTCCCAAGACTATCCAATTTAGTCACATAGGCATCATAGCTCCCCAAGCCATATGAATCTGTCGTTCCACTTATTACAATTCCACCGTCAGCAGTGGCTATTACGGAATGTGCTTTATCATCGCCTGTGCCCCCAATTGTTCGAGTCCATAGAATATTTCCAGTGCTATCCGTCATTACTACATAACAATCGAATGAACCGGCACCAAAAGATGATGTATAGCCTGCAAACACTATATTTCCGCCGTTCGTCTCCGTAAGGGCTAATGCTGCTTCATCGTTACTACCTCCTATGGATTGACTCCACAAAATGTCACCATCTTCATCTGTTCGAATAAGGTAAGCATCATCGCCACCCTGTCCAAATGAGGCTGTCCTTCCACAAATAACATATCCTCCTGTTTGTGCAGCAATCAAGTCAAATGCAATGTCTGAGCCCGGCCCACCATAAGTCTTACAAAATGTTTGTGCGTTAAGTTTTGCAGTCAAACCCGCGATTACGGTGGTTAACATATAAATTGGAATGGCAATTCTCAAAGTATTATTTAGTTTGAAGTAATCCATTGTTTTCATAGCGTAATTTTTAGATCAATGTGTGCAACTAGTAATTTGATGCACATTGTAAATGTTTGAGCGAATTACCGCTAATTCCTTTATCAAACACCTCTATAAAGACAATACACCGCCACTACATGTTAATACCAGCACCATAACAATACACTACGCAAGAAAAATTAAAACTTTGAAAATCAACAACTAAACACATCAAATACCACAACAAATTCTTTACGCCACAAAACACAAGAAAACCTGCGTAAATTGCGATATCTAAATGCTTTACTCAATAAACATACATATCAATAGTTTTATTTGTCATGTAATTCGTTTGCTGCTCATTAGTATAAGCATGCTGCTAATTTCCTCTTGTGTTTTCGCACAAAAAGGAAGAGATTACTTATCGATCGCGGATTCAGATACTGTATCAAGGTCAATCCGAGTTCATTATCTGGGTAAAGCCTTAACTGCGTTTGAAGAAGAGAATGAAATAGATGGAGCTCTGCATTGCTGCCATCAACTTGCTGCTAACTACCTGGCTATAGGAGCCCAAGAAAAAAGTATTGAAATACTTGAAAAAGGAGTAAGCTTAGCAAAAAAGCACGATAGAAATAAGCAATTAGGTTACATGCTGCGAATTAAGAGTATTGCACATCTTTATAATAACAATACATCTTTAGCTCATAATGAGGCATCAAGAATGCTAGAATTGGGTCGTGAATTGCAAGATACCACGATGATTTGTCTTGCTCATGAATGTTTATGTGCCATACTAGAAGACGAAGAAAGAGAATTTGAGGGAATTGGGCACGCCAGAGAAATTATCCGACTTTCAAAACCAGGTCACACAAGCGCACTAGCCCTATCTAACATAGCAAATTTCTTTTTGAGGTCTGGAGAGATTGATTCAGCCCTGACCTACGCATATAAAAGTGAGAAAAATCTCAATTTTAATAATGTAATGGGCGAGAATCCTTACACTACGCTTTTTCAGGCGCACCTCAAGAAAGAAAATTTAGACAGTGCTTATTACTATCTCAAGATGCTAGATAGTGTTGCTATAGGAAGTCAAGTTGTTGAAAATATGCTCATTGCTAAAAAATCATATGCGGATTATTACTATGCTTTGAGCGACTTGAAGAATGCCTATAACGCTATACAAACATACTATGAAATGAAAGACTCTGTGGATGAAGCATGGCATAGCGAGAAGCTTTCTGAATTAATGTTGATTTATGATTCTCAGGAAAAGGAACGAGAATTGGAAATAGAACGTTCAAAATCTGCCAAACTAGAAGCAGATAACAAAAACCTTGAACTAGAAAAAATTGCGCTATTTCTGGCACTTGGTGCTGTTGCATTGATAGTACTGTTTAGTCTATACATCTTATATAATTGGAGACAAAAGACCAAGCACGCAAGACGTCTTTTAGAGGAAAAAACGGAAGAATTAACAGAGTTTGCATACGAAATTGGTCTTGTACAAAATAATATCAGTGCCTGGTTAGATAGCCATAAATCACTCAAAAAGCATGTTAACTCAGAGGGAATGAGTAAATACATGGAATTGACGGCCAATTTAAAATCACAACTTAAGAGCGATTATATGAGTCGGATTTCGGATAAAATAGCAGCCGAGCATAATAAGTTTTTCCAGAAGATGGAAGAGGTTCATCCAGGTCTTTCAGATGCGGAGAAAGAACTATGTGTGTTTTTGAGAAATGATCTTAGTTCAAAACAAATCGCAGCAATAAGGCACATATCTCCAAAATCTGTTGAAGTTGCAAGAACTAGGCTAAGAAAGAAGCTTAAGCTTACTAATACCGAAATCAATCTTCAGGAGTATTTATCTAAGATATAGCTAAACACAGTTACTCAAGCTGTAAAACAAAAAACCAACAGCTCTTTTCATTATTACAATGATTGAACACCTCTCAATCTACCACAGAAGTGATTCAATTTCAGATTAAAGCTTCTTTCACAGGCGATTGATTATATTTGTCGCCCCATGAAAAAGTATCTACTTGGACCGCTTAGTTTGCTCTTCAAAATCTATTTTGGACTGGCGTTCTATGCGTCCTTAATTCTGCTTTTTCCTGGATTCTGGATTACCACAAGAAAAGAAAAGTGGTATCCCTATTGTTTTAAGCTTAAGCTGCTATGGGCAAGAATTCTGCAATGTGCGCTATTCATTTTTATCAAAAGAGATTATCGAGCAGAGCTTCCCAAAGGGCCATTTATCATCGCATGTAATCATAGTTCCTACTTAGATATTGTTTTTATGTACCGTGTGGTCTTCCATAAATTCATTTTTTTAGGTAAAAAAGAGCTTCTTAAGTGGCCACTATTTAATGTGTTTTTTAAAACGATGGACATTGCAGTAGATCGAAAAAACAGAGTTAAAGCAGCAAAAGCATTGGTAAAAGCTAGAAACTATATTGATGAAGGCTACGCAATATCAATATTCCCCGAAGGTACCATCCCTGAGACTGCACCTGTAATGAAACGATTTAAAGATGGTGCTTTTAAGTTGGCAATTGAAAAGCAGGTGCCGATTGTTCCAATTGCATTTCTTAATAATTGGCGTTTATTCTCGGATCCCAGCCACCCTCTTGGACCAGCATCTCCAGGTATTGCAAAAGTGATTATTCACAGGTCCATAGAAACAAAGGGAAAAACGATGGAAGATTTAGTATCTTTGCGTCAGGAATGTCACAAAGTTATTGAAGACTCTGTAGCAGGACATAATGTAAAAGCATATGAAAATCACAGAAAAGGAAATTGATCGATTAGCTGAGTTATCTAAGCTTGAGTTTAATGCTGAAGACAAAAAAGCAATTGCGGGCGACTTAGATAAAATCATTGCTTTTATTGAAAAGTTGAACACTGTGGACACTGAGAATGTTGAACCACTCCTTTTTATCACGGATGAAGTAAACGTCTTAAGAGAAGATGACGTTAAAATTGAAGTGACACAAAAAGAGGCGTTAAAAAACGCCCCTCTTAAAGATTCGGATTACATTAAAATCCCTAAAGTTTTAAATAAATAACTAGCAGAACTCGTCAAACGCTGCCGTTAAATTTTCAGCAATCATCTCTGCTGGACGTCCCTCTATGTGATGGCGTTCAATAAAGTGTACAAGTTTACCGTCTCTAAATAGTGCCATACTCGGTGATGATGGAGGGTAAGGCAGCATGTACTTTCGTGCTTGATCAACGGCATCTCTGTCTACACCAGCAAATACAGTGTATAAATTGTCTGGCTTTTTACCGTGATTTAACGCCATCTTAGCCGCAGGTCTTGCATTAGCTGCTGCACAGCCACAAACCGAATTGATTACAACAAGAGCAGTTCCGCTTTCGCCATTAATAGCATTATCTACGGCGTCTGCCGTTGTTAATTCTTGAAATCCCGCACCTGTCAAATCTTCTTTCATTGGTGCTACTAGCTCTGGTGGATACATATTATTGAGTTTAAATATTAATCTATTTTTGTTTCACAAATGTACAACTTTGAGAACCTTACTGGTACATCTTTTGATACTTAACTAAAATAAAGAAAGCAACATGAGAACTTTGATTTTAATTTCGGCTTTGATTTTTGTCGGAAATAGCATAGCACAAAAAAGCGACAGCTGGGGCTATAAAGATGTGGTAAGTCAATTAGATACTACTGCTGATGTTAACTTTGCCTTGGCATCAATTTCAATGAATGTGTGGCCAAACAAAACCTTTGGAGTTAAACCAAAAGAAGATGAGTCTGTTTATACTTTCACCATACAAAATGCTTCAAAGAGAGAAAGTTTGTCCAGCGTACCGTATTCATTTATTCAGATTTACAACAACAAAAAAGAACTAATTGGAGCCTCAATGCAAGGTTATGGATCGTTCTATGACGAATCGGGCATTGACATGTTTCAAGCGGCTCTCGCTTCAGATACTAATTTTGAGGAAGTTGAGATTTATCTTGTGAGTGGTTTTGGAACGGCAGCTACCACTTATTCAGTTAGCATTAGCGATTAAATTACTTGCGCTTATACTTAAAGAAATCTTTGACAAGTGTGGATGCTTCATCAGCAAGTACTCCCCCTTTTAACTGTGCTTTTGGGTGCAATAAGTTTCCGTGTCTCAAGAAACCTCTTTTTTCGTCTTTTGCGGCGTAGACAATACGTCCAATACGTGTCCAAAATGCCGCTCCCGCGCACATGGTGCATGGTTCTAAAGTGACATATAGGGTACACAAATCAAGATACTTATTTCTCAGGGCATCCGCAGCCATAGTGAATGCTTGCATCTCGGCATGAGCAGTAAAGTCGGTTAGTTTTTCAGTCATGTTGTGAGCACGCGCAATTACTTTGCCTTTATAGACGATAATCGCACCAACCGGAACTTCATCTTGCTCACGTGCTTTTTCGGCTTCTTGTAAGGCCATGCGCATAAAGCGTTCATCTATTTGCTCCTGACTTTCTTCTAACATGTTGTGTACAAAGTTACATATTTGTAAATTGCTATATTCACTAGAACTGACGTGTATGAAATTAAAACTACTAATTGCGATAATAATTTCACAGACTACTTTAGGTAAAACTCAAACAATAGAACAATTGTATAATCAAGGAAAGTACTCAGACCTCATTACTTATGAGGTCAAGATTGACTCCTTAATAAGTATGGACTTGTATTGTATTGGCTATGCGTTTTTTCAACTAGAAAATGATAAAAAAGCGATTGAAATGTATGATGCTGCCTTAGAGAAAGGTGATAAATCTGATTTTATATACCTGTACAAGGGATTAGCATTGCTGTATGATGGACAGATAGAAAAGGCTAAAACCAACTTTCATTTAGCTATCAAATCAAACCCGAAAGGTCAAAAAAACTATTATGAATTGGGAAATGTTTTTTATAATGAGTCAAATATGGATTCAGCTCTCTTTTACTTTCAGCTAGCTAGAAATCAGGACTTTGAATTTGGAAAACCATATTTAATGGTTCCACATGTATATCATTTAAAAAACGACTTTGACAAAGCATTGGAAGAATACTATAAAAGCGCAAAGTATTTTACAGATAAGTCATACGAGAGTTATGGTGAAATTCTGAGACATATTGGGATTCTAGAATACGCTGTCAAACATAACTATACTAAATGTGCAATTGCGCTTAAAGAGTATGTACAACTAAATCCGAAAGACTACAAAACCTATCAAACTTTGATAAAGGCTTTGAATGCTATAGATGAATTCTCAGAAGCAGACAAATACTTTCAAATGTTGTGTGATGCCTACGATCGGGGTGAACTTGATGAAGGAAGTCAAAAGTATGGGAATATAACATTTGCCGAAACTGAATGGAACGATAAACGGTTGCTTGTTGTAAAGTATTTTAAGGAGCCTGTAGAAATGCTTGATGTTATGTACAAAGTTCTTCTGCTAGATAATTCGGGTGAAAAGGTCGAGCGCCGACTATTAGTGGAAAAAACAAATCAATTAGAAGAAGGATCAGCTAAGTATCTGTTATGTGAACGTGAGAACGATGGTGATCATATTACATATGCATATGGTTGGAGTACAGATACGATTGGTGTAGACCAACTGATAAATGTAAGTATCAAAGTCTTTGAAGGTAAAATTCAGGCAGCTGCAAGCTTCTCATATCCGAAACCAAAGCCTAAAGGCAAAAAGAGATCTAAGAAGTCAAAGGAATAATTAGGCAATGTCATTAGCCAATTTTATAGTTAATGTAATTCCCAACCCCATAGTATGCTAACAAAGTCATGCATAGCTGAACTTAATTCTCAGCTCCACGATACAATAATCACGCAGGAGCCTCTACATGGTGGCGATATAAACGCTTGTTACAAAATAAGCTGTGAATCTTGTATTTCTTATGCCGTGAAAGTTAACAGTGCCAAGAGCTTTCCTCAAATGTATGAGTTTGAGAAGTCGGGATTGGAATTGTTGGCGTCTTTAGCAGGCGTGCAAACACCAAAAGTGATTGCAAACTTTGATATAGATGGCATGTCATTTCTAGTGCTTGAATATCTTGACTCAGCAGAGAGTGTTTCGCAGAGTGATTTAGGCGTGATGTTGGCCAAACTTCATGCACAGCACAATGAGAGCTTTGGATTAGATACTGATAATTATATTGGAAGTATTGTTCAGAAAAATGGTTTTGAAAGTACATGGCAAGAGTTTTACGGAATGAAGCGACTTACTTACATGTTTAAAATGGCCTACGATAAGTATCCGCTCCCAGCCAAATCAAGCGTTCAACTGAGTAACTTATGCCAGCGATTGGATGAAATTTTTCCCGTTTGCAAACCATCGCTATTACATGGTGATCTGTGGAATGGAAACGTCTTGCATAGTCTAAAACACGGATGGGTACTAATTGATCCAGCGGTTTACTATGGCCATCCCGAAATGGATTTAGGTATGATGAAGTTGTTTGGAGGTTTTTCGGAAGATTGCTTTGATGCTTATACAGCCTATAGTGTGGTTCAGCCCGATTGGCCATCAAGAATTGAATACACCCAACTATATCCTTTGTTGGTTCATTTAAACCTCTTCGGGATGGGCTATTGGCGCTCGATAGAAAATACGCTTAGCAAATTTTAATCCCAAATAATGTGTTGTAATCGTAGCAATCTTTAATATCTTGCAGTAGAATTAAATCGAACAATATGGAAATCAGAAAGCCTTTCAACCTTCAAAAATGGATAGATGAGAATAGAGACTTACTTAAACCACCAGTAAGCAATAAGTGTTTGTATCCAGAAGGCACGGATTTTATAGTTATGATCGTAGGTGGTCCAAATGCAAGAAAGGACTATCATTACAATGAATCAGAAGAATGGTTTTACCAAATTGAAGGCGATATTCTAGTTAAAGTGCAGGTGGATGGAAAGGCTGTTGACGTCAATATCAAAGAAGGCGAAATGTTTCTGCTACCAGGCAAGATTCCTCACTCTCCAATAAGACCAGAAAACTCGGTTGGCTTGGTAATTGAGCGCGTAAGAGAAGGCACTGACATGGTGGACGGATTAATGTGGTTCTGTGATAATTGCAATCATAAACTGAAAGAATACAAGTTTAAATTGACAGATATTGAAACAGACTTCCAGCCAAGGTTTAAAGATTACTACGGATCGGAAGAATACAGAACATGCGATAACTGTGGTACAGTGATGGAAGTAGATCCTCGTTTTGTTGATTAATTACGGAATTCCGCAACTTCTATATTGGTCACTTGTAAACATCATTTTTAATGTGCGAATTAGCTGAACTAGATTTGGTTTAAAATTCGACACATGATTTTATTAAAATTGCTTCTAAGATGGGTTTGTAAAATATACTTCAGCAAGATTGAGCTTGAAGGTATAAATAACATAGACCCTGCTAAACCCGTAATATACGCACCAAATCATCCAAGTGGTTGGATGGACCCTATTTTAATTGCGCTTTATGCAGGTAGACCCGTTCATTTTATAGCCAGAGGCGAGTCCTTCCAAACTAGATTCCAAAGATTCGTTTTGGGCCGACTAAATATGATTCCTGTTTATCGCCCAGATAAAACGGCGCACCTAACACATAAGAACAAATCAATTTTTTCTAAATGCCACAGCATCTTGGAAAACAATGGAGCTATTATCATATTCCCCGAAGGTCTTAGTAACACAAGTTTAAAGCTAGGGCCGTTTAAATCTGGGGCTGTAAGAATGGCCTTAGGTGCTGAGTCGAAAAATGATTTTGACCTAGGTGTGCAGATTGTGCCAGTCGGATTAAACTACTCAAACCCACATAAATTTAGATCTAAAGTTAGAATTGCTATCGGAAAACCTCTTGACATTAGTGGAGAAATGATGGCATACAGAAATGAGCCACACAAAACTGCTAGGAGTATCACAGATAAATTAAAGCTTAGAGTATCAGCATTGTCAACTAATGTGGTAAATGAAAATAACTTTTCACTTTATGAGGAGTTAAAAACTCTTCGGGACTGCTCTGTTATTCATGTTAATCGTAAACTGGACTTAAATGCAATTGATATTCTGGCATTGAATGATATTCACGCGCTAGCTCATTACAGTAGCTGTTTCAATCATTTGTGCAGACAACATGGCATAGAGGGGTTAAAGAAAGAGGACCACTATTTTCCGAGATTTAAGTATGTATTCCTAATTCTTTTATTCCCAGTATACGCTGTTTTTTATCCTCTATTGTGGTCAATTGGTTGGATCACTGATGCGATAATAAAACGTTCGGATTTTAGAGGTTCTATGATGATGACAATTGGTCTAATCTTCTTGGCGTGCGTGTTGAGTGGGGGATTTGTATTAACATCTTTATTTGGATTGCCGTGGTTGCTCGCATTACTAGCACCAATCGCTTCTGTGTTTATGCTTGGTATATATTTGGATTTAAGAGACCGTCATCATGACTATGCGGCTTCTAGAAAGTACAGACGCTTGATTAAAGAGAACCCAGAACTTATAGCAAGATTGCTAAGGCTGAAGTCTAGTGTAGGAAAAATTCTAAACAATGGTGGAGAGGTTGATGAGCTTAGCGCACAAGCGTAACGTGTCCAATCATTTCATTATAAACCTCAGGGTGAATGTAATCTGTATAGATGATTTTCCAAACATACACATCCGACGGTGAGACAATACCTTTGTACATTCCGTCCCAACCTTTATTGAGATCTTCCGTAGTGTATATTAATTCACCCCATCTATTAAACACGTACATAACGAAGGTGTTAATCTCTTTTCCGTAAGCATAAAAGATGTCATTCATTCCATCTCCATTAGGGGTAAAGGCATTCGGCACATACAAGACAGCATCAATATAAACCGTCACAGTATCGCTGTTTGTACATCCGTTTTGGTCAACTGTATATAACACATAATTGGTTAATGTAGATGGATTAGCGACTGGTTGCAGACAATCATCACACGATAAACTATCTGGTGGCGACCACCAATACAAATGTCCACCTGCGCTACCATTCAACACAACGGATTCACCATATTCTATATACGCATCAGGGCCAGCGTTCACATAAGGTGTGTTATAAAGACTTACGGTCACATCTATATCCCGTGCACATCCATTCGCATTAGTAACAGTTGCGGTATAAGTTGTTTCCGTTAATGGTGAGGCAAAGGTAATTGGGCCACTTGTAGTACTAAGACCAACAGGCGGACTCCACTGATAATCAACACCTCCACCAGCAATTAAGGTGGCTGTGCCTCCAGGGCAAATGGTTGTGTCGTTGCTAATCGTTGGTTCAATGATATCAACACTTACTAAAAATGAATCTAGAACAACATCACATACGTTACCAAATTCTGCCACATAATAAAAGTCTGTCGTTGGCCACATCTCAGCTAGGGCACCGCTTGAGTTAATATTGTAAGTAGATACCCATGATATGTTTGTTGCACCAGATGCAATCGCCTCCAAAGTGTCGCCAAGACAAATAGTTGTATCGATAGGAAGTGTGGGGTTAGGCGGGGTTAACTCAACATCAACAAAAACGGAATCTCTTAGTTCACAGCCATCAATTGTTGTTACGGTTACATAATACCATGTTGGTACTCCAGGCGTAGCGTTTGTTGTTTGTGTGTTGAGTGAGCTTAAAGTAGGATCGGCATCCCATTCGTAGCTGACGCCTCCAAATGCACTAATATCTATGTTGTTACCAATACATACCACTGTGTCTGGACTTGTACTAACTGTGTTTTGGAAGACGTTAACCGTAATAGAGATTGTGTCCGTACTGCAACTGTCATGTACTTCTACAAAATAGGTGAATGTGCTATCGGGCCAAACCGTTGGATGAGATGTGTTCTCGCCGCTAATATTGTAGAGCGGGAACCATGTGTATATTGCTCCTCCATAAGCTTGAAGGTCGATACTGTCTCCAGGACAAATGCTTGGAATCGCATCAACTGTGGCATCATTTAATTGATAAACATCAATAACAATTTCAGCAGTATCTGGTTCAATGCACCCAAGGCTATCACTCGCTACTAGCGTAACGGTGTATTGCCCGGTATCTTGATAGAGGTGTGAAGGTTCAAAAAGGTTAGATGAATCCCCGTCACCAAATGACCACTCATAAGTATTGGCACCGGTAGAATTATTGAAAAACTGATAAGAGTTTGGGATACATACGTAGGGATCTGGTACGCTAACTAAGGTCTGAATATTGTTTATTCCGAATTTGAATACGGCTAGGTTACAATTACTGGCATTATTGGTTTGTGACCATGCGCCAGGGGTAGTCGGAAAGTTAGAGTTCCCCCCACATCCTGCACATACGGCATGGTAAATAATTCCCTTCTTATCAAAGCGACTAGTGCCTCCATCCACATGATCTGGACTGGTTCCTCCCAAAAATGTTCCATATAAAAGTGACTGAGCATTGGTCTCCAATACAGCAAAATAGAAGTCACTTCCAGATGTCGTAGTCTGATATCCATTTGGTGTTATAGGCAACCCTAATGTTGTACTGCTAGCCACACTACTTGCGTTTACATCTCCTCCCCACCCTGCAATGTAGATTAGCCCACAATTGTTAACAAGAAATGCGGTAGGTGAAATATCTACGGTTCCGTTTCCAGTCCCAATTACAGTGCTCCATACGTTGGCGCTTAGATTATTATTTAGTTTATGTACAAACTGATTCGAATTAGGCACGCTATATAATCCCGAACTTACTGGGTACGCACCTTCTGAAACTCCATAAGCATATACATCATCGTTGTCATCAATCTGCACAAAATAGCTTAAATCCCTGCTGGCTGTTCCTAAAAATGTACTTCCCAAGATACTTACACCATTAGCACTGAATTTAGAAATAAAGCCGTCTACGCCAC
This sequence comes from Flavobacteriales bacterium, assembly GCA_964230215.1. GTDB lineage: Bacteria > Bacteroidota > Bacteroidia > Flavobacteriales_D > JAUILH01 > JAUILH01. Next base: position 455,800 of record CAXRGQ010000007.1, on the reverse strand, counting down.
CCAAGGGGTTTGGATTAAGGGCATTAAAAGAAGTAAAGAAATCAGCACTATTCGTGGCTCCAGTTACATAAATATCACCGTTGGAGTCTAGGTTTAAGCCGAAACATGCATCATCTGATGACCCACCCCAATAGGTACTCCAAAGCAGGTTGCTCAAGTTAGGGTTGAATTTAGATATAATTCCATCAAACCCTCCCCCAGACAATGGTTGGGGCGCTGACCCAGCAACAGGGAAGTCTGCACTTTTAGTACACGATGAAACAATGCAGTTACCTGCAGCATCTATAATTATATCACCTCTAAACTCATCTCCGTAAAAGTAAAATATAGCATTGCCGTCATTCAGCCCGTCGTTGTCAGACCCGCCTAGATAAGTGCTTCCAATCAGAGCCGTGCCGGCAGGGTTAAATTTTGTAATCGCTAAGTCTGAGCCAAGGGCATAATTATAGTAATTAGGCACAAAGCCAATGCCTCCGTTAAATGTACCGTCATAGGCAGTTGCACTCACCGGAAAGTCGTTAGAGGATGTGGTCGATAGCACAAAAAGGTTGTCGTTGTCATCTACGACTAAACTATGCGGACTCTCTGATCCAGTGCCACCAAGGTAAGTCGAATACACCAGTCCCGTTCCGTCTGGTAAAAATTTAGAAATACCGATATCAACGGTTGGAGAAGCTCCACTAAATGCCGTTTGAAATGCACCAGCTGTCGTTGGATAGCCCATTCCAAATACAATTCCTCCTGCATAGGTAAACTCCTGATTGTCATATGTAGCTGTGAATCCCCAATTGTCTGAGGTTGAAGCGGTGTAGGAAGAAAACACCAAAACGGGATCTATAGTAAGCGGATAATGTAAATCATACCCATTAGGAAATTCAAATCCAACTGTATCGCCATTCATTGTGTATTTACAACGAACCTCAACTTCTTCTCCATTAATTATTTGATAGGCTATCGGCTCCTTTTCAATCAGTTTTCCAAGACTGTTAATGAGGTAAAGACTTCCATTGCGGATATACATGTCGTCTTGACCAGAATAAACAAACTTAATATCATTAGGATTTCCTCCAACACTTACACGGTAGTCATATTTAACATACTTTGCATACTGATAATATTTTAAGTCGATATAATCATAGATGTCTTTGTAGTTCACCTCATCGTATGCGTGAACATTGCTAGCCCATTTGCTTTTGTCATTTCCTAGGTAGTAGTTTTCATACCATTCACTCTTACCCTTGTTCTTAATGATGGGGTACGGGTTGGAATTAACATAGCGCATTTTAATCGCGTGTGCTTTAATCGAACTGGGATACTCGTAATCTTTATCCACATGCCCTTCTCTAGAAAACTTTGATCGCTCATAGAACAGCGCGGTATATCCATCTTTTTCAAGATAAAAATTGCCCTCTGCTAATTTTGCTCGGTACTTAACATTTTCGTGCCACTGACCTTGATTTTTAGTAAATACTAGCTTGTCATGAGCATGGGCACCAAGGCTCCATACCGCAAGCAGCAGATATGTTAGAGTTAGTTTCTTCAAATGTTTTGGCTAGATTCTTATGCAAGACATATACCTAGCGTAACTAATAACGTAAAATAAGCTAATAGGTTGTCAATCACCAAGATTTGTTTTTGAAATAATTGTGAATTGTGTAGAAAATTGAGGGATTAGTATGAGCTGTTGATTTTATCACAGTTAATGTATTTCAGTCCATAACATTTGCGTAACTTTGTGCCTTAGAATTTAGTTTATGAGTGATCCAATCAAGCACGAATGCGGTATAGCACTGCTGAGACTCCTTAAACCTTTACCCTACTACCTAGAGAAATATGGAACGGCTTTTTACGGCCTAAACAAGATGTACCTCCTCATGGAGAAGCAGCATAATCGTGGGCAAGATGGTGCAGGTTTAGCCAATATTAAGTTTGATATGGATCCGGGGGAACGGTATATTTCCAGAAAACGTTCCATAGGAGGTAAGCCAATTCAAGAAATATTCGATTACATCAATGACAAATTCAGAAAGTTACAAGAAGACGATCCTGAAAAATTGAAGGATATCGAATACCTCAAAAAGAATTTTGGGTTTACTGGAGAACTTTTTCTAGGACATCTTCGCTACGGCACTTTTGGTAAAAACAGTATTGAGAGTTGTCATCCATTTTTGAGACAAAACAACTGGATGACAAGAAATTTAGTAGTAGCAGGTAATTTTAATCTCACCAATGTTGACGAGCTATTCGATTTGCTAATCAATATTGGTCAGCATCCAAAGGAAATGTCAGATACCGTGACGGTAATGGAAAAAATTGGACATTTTTTAGACGTTGAGAACGAACGATTATTCGAAAAATATAAAACACTTGGTTATAGCAACAGAGAGATTACTGACCTCATCAGCCAAAACATGGAAATCGATAGAATTCTAAAGAATGCTGCTGAGGACTGGGATGGAGGCTACGCCATGGCTGGTTTATTTGGGCATGGAGACGCATTTGTGCTAAGAGATCCTAGCGGTATACGGCCTGCGTTTTATTACCAAGATGAAGAGATCCTTGTGGTTACTTCTGAAAGGCCCGTGATCCAAACTGCCTTTAATGTGCCTGTTGATACCATTCGTGAAATTGAGCCGGGTCATGCCTTGATTGCACGTAAGAATGGAAATGTAGAGATGAAAGAAGTGCGTAAGCCATACGAGAAAAAATCGTGTTCATTCGAGCGCATTTATTTTTCTAGAGGTGGAGATAGAGACATTTACAACGAAAGAAAACAGTTGGGTGTAAATGTATTTCCTCAGGTAATGAAGGCAATTGACAGTGACATTGAAAATGCAGTTTTCTCATTCGTGCCTAACACGGCAGAAACGGCTTACTATGGCTTAATCAAGGCTGCTGAAGATCACTTAAACAAACAAAAACTGGATTGGATTAAGTCCATGAAAGATAGGCAAGATGATGAAGCGGTTTGGAAAATCTTGAGCAAAAAGGCACGGGTAGAAAAAATCGCAATTAAAGATGCTAAACTCAGAACATTCATCACCCAAGATGACGAAAGAGATGATCTTGTAGCTCACGTTTATGATATCACTTACGGAACTATAAGAGATGGGGTGGATAATCTGGTGATTATTGATGACTCGATAGTCAGAGGTACAACGCTTAGAAACAGTATATTAAGAATACTGGATAGATTAAACCCAAAGGAAATCATCGTTGTGTCGTCTGCTCCTCAGATTCGCTATCCAGATTGCTATGGAATCGACATGGCGAAACTAGGAGATTTTGTTGCTTTCCAAGCTGCCATCGAGTTATTGAAAGACAATGGTAAAGAAGCGGTTATAAAAGATACATACAATCTGTGCAAGGCTGAACTTGATAGACCAAAAGAAGAGATGGTAAATCATGTTAAGAAAATCTATGAGCCATTTACTGCTGATCAGATTTCAGCTAAAATATCAGAACTTCTAACGCCAAACAATATGAAAGCAGGCGTAAAGATTATATACCAAACCATTGAGGGATTGCACGCGGCGTGTCCTGGACATAAAGGTGATTGGTACTTTACAGGCGACTATCCTACTGCAGGCGGAAACAAAGTGGTAAACAAGGCCTTTATCAATTTTGTGGAGGGCAAAAACGAACGTGCATATTAGTTCGTCGTTAAATTTTGTCGTTTGATAGCGAGATAATTGTATTACGTGGTAAAATAGATTATTTTCGTTGCACATTTAATTATGCAATGAAATCACTTACAACTATTTGCTGCGTTTTTATTATAAACGCATTATTCGCTCAAAGCTTTACAACGAACACAACATCTGGGTGTGCCCCATTAAATATTGACTTCACGAATACTACAGGTGGAGCAGGAAACTCCTACAGCTGGTCGTTCGGAGATGGAAACGGTTCTTCACAGACGAATCCGTCCTATACCTTTACTGTGCCTGGCTATTATACCGTAGTTCTTGACGTATGGGATGCCTTTGGCCAGTATGTTGGTTACGCAGTTGAATACATTGACGTGCTTGGACCTGCGCCTACTATCCAAACTAGCAAAGACACGGTTTGTGTAGGAGAAACTGTAGATTTTTGGGAGCAGGCACAAGCGAACTCTTATGAAATAGATTTTGGTGATGGTTCGCCAATAGAAACCAATAACTGGGGTTCATTCAATCATGAATATACAAGCTCTGGAATGTACATTATCAACTACACATATTATACTTCATGTGGTAATGGAACAGTACAAGACACTGTATGGGTTGGAAATAATGTTCCTGTTAATGACGCCTACATACAGGTGAGTAGTAATGAAGTATGTCCAGGAGACGTAGTTGGGTATTGGACGAACTGGGATTATAGCTGGGTGATAGACTTTGGCGATGGTAATCAAAGTAGCACTGAATGGGATCACAGCTATGCTCAACCCGGAACATATACAGTAACAACTACAGTGCAAAATGCATGCGGAAATGTTGGTACAGCAACAGAAACAATTATAGTTTCCAATAATGTTTACATTCCGAACTGGGTAGGCATGTATATTGACGATCCAGTATGTCCAGGTCAAGCAGTTTATTTTGAAGCAGAGAGTGGTTTCACTTCATATCAATGGAATTTTGGTGGTGGAAATATCTCAACCACGAGTCAAGCCTATCATACATATCCATCTGCGGGACAGTACAATGTATCCGTTACAATTACAAATGGTTGCGGTAATGACACTACATTGTATGATGTAGCGGAGGTAAACTCAAATTTATATATCGACTATGCAGAACTTGACTTGCTAGACTCAATTTGTCTTGGTGAGCCTATGCAATTCGATTTTGACGGGGACAATGATTTAACCTATATGTGGGATTTTGACGATGGTAACACTGCCACGACAGAAAGCGGACTCCATACGTATCAGAATGCCGGTGTATATAACGTTTCAGTGACTGCTGAGAATGCTTGTGGAAATGATACTACGCTAACGGCTCAAGTTTATGTTGGAACAAATGTTGGCTTCAATTTAAATAATTTTGACGTGTCTGTGTATCCAGAAGAAGCATGTCCAGGCGACACAGTTATTTTCTTCAGTTCTCCAGGGGGGGTAGCAACAAACTATAGCTGGAGTTTTGGTGATGGTTCTACCGCTAACGGTGCTGCAGACGGAAACACATTGCAGTTCAACGATGAAATTAGTCTTGACTTTGTGAAGTATGCCTATTCAAGCCAAGGAACGTATGAGGTGATTTTCACAGCACAGAATGCCTGTGGTTATGCTTATACAGACACATTCCAATACTCAGTTGGGCCAGGAGCAGAAGTTGAGGCCAGTTTGATATATAATCCAGATGTATACAACTGTCTTGGAGCTCCGGTTACATTCTGGGCTGCAGGAGGATCTGCCTATACCTGGGATTTTGGTGATGGATCAGGAAACTTAGCCACTAATGCCACACTTATTCCTCAAGAGCATGTATTTCAATCGCCTGGAACGTATGAGGTAACGCTAACGGCAACAAATCAATGCGGAAACACAGATGAAACATCTGTTAACGTGGTAATTCCTGATAATTCTATTCAATTAACCACTACAAGCATTGAGTCAAATTGTGGTGTTGCAAACGGTACTGCAGTGGTGAGTATTTCTGGTGGTGATGGACCTTTTTCAATCGAATGGTCTAACGGTGATATGGGTAATGTAGCAGATTCACTTGCTGCTGGCGTGTATCAAGTTACAATTTACGATGATAACGGCTGTACGGCAGAGGCAGTTGCTACAGTATCTGACGAAGAGGCTCCAACTATTCTACTGAATGCACAACAGAACGTAACGTGTGCAGGTTATGATAATGGCGCAATTGACGTTAACCTAATTGGCTCATCAGCGCCATACACCTATGCGTGGAGTAACGGTAGCTCAGGTGAAGATGTTCACAATCTACCGGCAGGTCCGCACGAATTAGTAGTAACAGATGCAAATGGCTGTGTTGCGGCAAAGAGTTTTGAAATTACTGAACCGTTGCCATCAAACTTGACATTTACGAATACTAAATCAAACTGTGGTCAGGATAATGGAACATCTACTGTAAACATTAGTGGTGAAAATGGGCCTTATTTAATCTCATGGCAAAACGGAAGCTCAAACCCTACGATTGGAGGCTTATCTCCTGGAGTTTATACAGTGAGTGTAATTGATAGCAATGGATGCCTTATATCCGGACAAACAACAATTAGCGAAACAAATGCACCGTTTATTATTCTCGACTCACTTACGCAAGACGGTTGTGGAGGCTCACTAGCTTCTATATATATTAATCCTATCGGAGGACAGGCTCCCTATAATGTAGCCTGGTCTAACGGAACAAATAATGAAGATTTGCTAAACGTGCAATCTGGAGTTTATAATGTAATAGTAACGGGAAATAATGGTTGTTCAAGTGTGGCTAGTTATGAAATTACTGAGTTCACACCGGACCCTATTCAACTATGTATGGTTACCGTTGACCCATGGACAAGCACCAACCTTATTGTTTGGGAAAAAGACAATTTAGATCCGGCTATTAAGTCCTTTAATATTTATAAAGAAAGCTCACAAAGCGGTGTTTATTATCCGATAGCCAACGTGCCAGTGGATAGTTTAAGTCAGTACGTTGATCCGACGGCGGACCCAATGGTACAAGCATGGAGATACAAAATTGCCGCATTAGATTCTTGCGGAAATGAATCGTACTTAAGCACAGATCATACAAGCCTTCACTTAACTAGTAATCAAGGTATCAGTGGTGAAGTTAATTTAATATGGTCACATTATGTTGGCTTCTCTTACAGCACATATAATATATGGAGATATACAGATGTAGATGGATGGAACATGATCCAGTCAATGGCAAATACAAATAACTCGTTTACAGACATCAATGTCCCTATTGCTGCTGTGGACTTATCGTACTATGTAGAAGCCACTCCAGATATCCCATGTGTGTCAAGTCGAGCAAACCATAATACGACAAGATCGAACAGAACTAATCCTATTAATGGGGATGACTTTGTGCCACCATTGGATATTCCAGAGGCAGACGCATTGGACATGAGCCTATACCCAAACCCAACAAATGGGGAGCTTAATATATTAGTCGACATCACTTCTACATATCAGCTTCAAGTGCTTGATTTACAAGGAAAAATAGTGATTGAAAAGTCTCGACTTAACGGAGCTACGCGACTTGATATAAGCGAATTAAGTAATGGTTTGTACAATGTGAGAGTATTCACTGAGAACAAACAGATTTCTAAACGTGTTATTTTACAACGTTAATCATTCATTTGCTTGGTTTAGTGTAAAATATGCAACGATTTAGATTTAGATTCGTCTACTTAGATGAACGAAAACTAGAACTATGAGATATTTATTACTTGCAATAATTGGATTAAGCTTTTTAAATACCACAAAAGCCCAAGTTCAACCATTTACACAAATTTGTCAGGTTACTGTTGACACATCATTTTCACACAATGTTATAGTGTGGCAGAGAGCTGATCAAATTAGTACGACACCAATTGATAGCATAAGAATCTATAGAAGAACGATTCTTGGGCAAGATTCGCTTATTGCCACAGTTGATTATGATTCTTTAAGTGAGTACCATGATATGACGGCTAACGTTGATGCAAAGGCGTGGTTGTACAGAATTCAAGGAGTAGATGATCTTGGACAAGTAGGTCCTATGTCTGCACCTCACAGAACAATTCATTTTAAGGTTATGGATAATGGTTCGGGTAACCTTCATCTATTATGGACACCCTATATTGGACACTCTGTTGATTATTATGACTGTTGGAGAGACTCTTCTGGGTTTACAAACTACAACCTAGTAAACACAACATCTACTGGATCTGATACCTCATGGTGGGACAATAGCACACCTATGTCATGGCAAGATTTGTGGTATAAAGTAGACGTGCAATGGCCGATATCATGCGAGTCAACTAGAGCTAACCACAATACTACAAGATCAAACAGAACGCAACCAGCGTTTGACACAACAGGCTTAGATATTAGCGTTGAAAGTTTGGTAGAATTTGCAATGTTTCCAAATCCAACATCAAACAACGTGCAATTAGTGTTTTCATCAATGACTTGGGACCCAATTCAAATTGAAATTATGGATTACTCTGGGCGCACTGTATACAGACATAGCCCATTTAAATTGTTGGGTCAATTCAATGAAAATATTGATCTAAGCCATTTAACAAACGGTATGTATTTGGTGCGTATCGCAAATAGCACTAGACAAATATCAAAACAACTGATAGTTAACCATTAAGTAAGCCCTACCTCATCGTGGAGGTGTAATTTTTGCTTACTTTTGTCCAATGTTCCATTGGATAAGGTTACTTGCTGTTTGTCTTGTGGTATGCGTTGCATTTAATAACACTGCGCATGCCCAAAAAAGACAGTTTTCTGCCAACGGAATTCCGCTCATTAAAAACTACCCTCCTAAGATCATAGGCGGAAATGCGCAGGTTTTCTCGATTACCCAAGATAATAGAGGCGTTATATACCTTGCAAATAAGGAGGGGATTATTGAGTATGATGGGGCTGAATGGCGGACTCTACCAGCTGAAAACGGAAAGGAGATAAATAGTGTTTACACGGGTCCAGATGGAAAGATTTATGGCGCTGGTGGGCAAACATGGGGTAGACTAGAGCCGAATGAATTGGGCCAGCTTCAATATAATTCGCTCACGCACCTATTACAGTCTAAGAAGGATGTTGGTCAAATCAAAAAGTTATTATTCATTGAGGATAAAACCTATGTCCAGAATGAATCCACAATCTTTATTCTTAATGGAGATAGCCTTGTAGATAAAATTGAAACTGATCACGAAATTTCCAATATTTTCTATTTCAGAGATAGAATCTACATGATAGAAGAGGATATTGGGCTTTCTATTATTAAGAATAACAAAATTGAGCCTCTTGAGAACGGCTATGAGTTCTCAACTAAGAATGTAGTGTACATGACTAGGTTTAGTGAGAAGGACTTAATTGTAACAAAGAACAGTGGTATCTATGAAATCAATGAGTACGATGAGATCATTCATTTACCTCATCTGGATGACTTCACAATAGAGACGGGTTTTAACATTCACAATAAATTTTTATCAATAGGTACACTAAGTGATGGAATTATTGTCCTGGACAATGACTTTAATATCGTATATGAAGTTGGACTTGAAAAAGGAATTGTAGATGCTTCTATTAAAGCACAATTTATCGATAAAGAGAACAACCTTTGGCTTGCAACCAACAAGGGGGTTTCAAGAGTTGAAATCATCACCCCAATAATATCGTTTAATAAAGTTCTGGGAATCAAAACAACGGTACAAGCTATAACCAGATTTTACGATAAAATATACATTGCAGCACTTGATGGATTGTATTATTTTGATGTAGACGGAACGCTTTCAAAGGTAGATGAGATAAAAACACAGTGTTACAACCTAAGAGTATTGCCCTACAAAGGCGATACTTTATTATTCATTTCCGAAACAAGCCTTTTATATGCTTTGGATAAGGAAGGGCATCTAATGGAGGTATCAGAGGGAGGTCCATATGACGTAAAGCTCAATCCACTGGACTCTAACGAATTAATAGTGCTTCATTATGATGGTATAACGAATGCTAAAATCACCAATGGAGTGGTAAGCTCTGACTACTATTTCAGAAACATTTGTAAAAGCGATAATGATGTGTTTAACATGGTGTTTACTGAAGACGGCACAATGTACATAGGAACTACTCCTAATGATGGTGTGTACAAAACACATGTAAACATATTTAAGGACACTACCATTGGTTTTGAGCATATCGATGAAAATGATGGCCTGCAAATAGGGTTCACGTATTTGTTTAAACACAATTCGGGCCTATATGTTGGAGGTGATAGTGGCCTGTTTAAATACGAACAAGGGTATTTTTCTCCCAGCAACCAATTTGGGATTGATTTTGCTAAGGATGACAGAAGTATTCATAGAATAAACGAGGATAAAGAAGGTAATATTTGGATGATTCTTTATGATCAAAACAATAATTGGTCATATGGTTTTGCATCTAAGCAGCCAGATGGAAGCTTTGAATGGAATAATAGTGCGTTCAATAGATATGCCGAATCCGTTATCCACACTATTTTTCATGATGATAATGGTATCACATGGCTTGGAGGTGTAGATGGTGTTTTAAGGTTTGACGCCACTGTGCAAAACGTTTATGATGTTGAATACAAAGCATTGATAAGGTCTGTTAGATTTGGAAGTGATTTATTATACGGAGGAGCAGGAAGTCCATCTGAAATCCCCCAACTAGACTATTCAAGCACCCAATCTATTAGTTTCAAATTCACCGCAACCAGTTATTTTGATGAAGAAAGTTTGGTTTATAGCTATATGCTAGAAGGTTATGATGACAGTTGGTCCGAGTGGAGTGCTAAACACGATAAAGAATATAACCTTCAGCCGGGGACTTACACCTTTAAGGTAAAGGCAAGAAATATATATGGGTATGAGTCAACTGTGGCTGAGTATACCTTTGTAATTGTTCCACCATGGTACAGAACAACATGGGCTTATGTAATGTATGCAGTGGGCTTGGTTTTGCTAATTTATCTCTTGATTCGCTTTAGTATTAGACGAGTAAAAAAGCAAAATCAAAGACTGGAGGAGATTGTTGAAGAGAGAACGGTAGAAATTGTTGCTCAGAAGGAAGAAGTAGAAAAACAGAAGGAACTGGTAGAAGAAAAAAACAAGGATATCATGGATAGTATCCGATATGCAAAGCATATTCAAGATGCAATTCTACCATCAGATGAATTTATAAAGCAGTGCTTTAATGACGCATTCGTACTCTACAAGCCAAAAGATATAGTTTCAGGAGACTTTTATTGGTTAAAGAGAAAAGGAAATAAAACCCTGTATGCTGCTGTAGATTGTACTGGTCATGGTGTGCCTGGGGCCTTTGTAAGTATTGTGGGTAACAATGGCCTAAATCGGGCAATAAACGAGTTTGATTTAATTGAACCAGGATTGATTCTGGATAAGCTCACCGAACTGGTTGAAGAAGCCTTTAAGCAACAAGGTTCTGACAATACTGATGATGTAAAAGATGGGATGGATATTGCGCTTTGTGTTGTTGATCACGATACAAACACCTTACATTTTTCTGGAGCTAATAATCCCCTATGGATAGTTAGAAATAAAGTGCTCAATCAAGAAGAAGTGTCGTCAGAGTTTGAAACGAAATCAAAGGTGGAGATTCATGGTGATCTAAGTTTTATTGAAGTTAAAGCCGATAAGCAGCCAATTGGGCACTATGACGGCAGGAAACCATTTTCAACAAACACCTTCAAACTTGAGAAAGGAGATCGTATCTATACCTTCTCAGATGGATTTGCCGATCAGTTTGGTGGTCCAAAAGGCAAGAAGTTCAAGTATAAAACATTTAAGGAATTACTTATTAAGCATAACACAACACCACTTGCTAGTTTTGAGCAAATTTTGAATGACGAATTTGAAAGTTGGAGAGGGGATCTAGAACAAATTGATGATGTTTGTGTTATTGGTATTGAAATCTAACGGAGTTTAGCCGCTTCACAATAAATTTGTACTTTTATTCGCCAAACAAATCGAGATATGCAAGATAAACTAGATCTATTAAAAGAGAAGAAAGAGGAAGCCCTAAAAGGTGGTGGAGAAAAGAGAATCGAAAGTCAGCATAGTAAAGGGAAACTTACGGCAAGAGAGCGAATAGCATTGCTAATAGATGAGGGTACTTTTGAAGAAATAGGAATGCTGGTTGAACATAGGTCGACTAATTTTGGTTTGGATAAGTTAAAGTATCCTGGCGATGGTGTTGTAACTGGTTATGGTAAAGTAAACGGAAGGCTTGTTTACGTGTACGCTCAGGATTTCACTGTTATGGGAGGGTCGTTAGCAGAAGCACACGCTGAGAAGATTTGCACCATAATGGATCATGCAATGAAAAATGGAGCACCTGTAATTGGATTAAATGATTCAGGCGGTGCAAGAATTCAAGAAGGAGTTGTATCACTTGGCGGTTATGCCGATATCTTCTACAGAAATACCTTAGCTTCAGGGGTAGTTCCACAGATTTCAGCTATCATGGGGCCTTGTGCTGGAGGAGCTGTTTATTCGCCTGCACTTACCGACTTTATTCTAATGGTAGAGAATACCTCATATATGTTTGTTACTGGGCCAAATGTTGTTAAAACGGTAACGCACGAAGAGGTGAGTTCAGAGGATTTAGGAGGCGCTTCTGCACATTCCGTAAAATCTGGTGTTACTCAGTTTTCAAGTCCTAATGAAGTTGCTTGTATCAATGACATAAAGAAACTTTTGTCTTATATGCCTCAAAACTGTGAGGAACAAGCACCGCATATTGATTATGATGAAGAAGATAATCTTCGCGAAATACTAAATAGTATAATTCCTGATAACCCCAATCAACCCTATGATATTAAGGATGTCATTAACGAACTAGTTGATGCAGATAGCTTTATGGAAGTTCATAAAGACTATGCTGAAAACATTGTAGTTGGTTTCGGAAGATTGGCTGGTAAATCGGTTGGTATTATAGCTAATCAACCAGCGTTTTTAGCAGGGGTTCTAGATATTAACGCCTCTAAAAAAGGTGCACGCTTTGTAAGGTTCTGTGATGCATTTAATATTCCATTAATTGTATTAGAGGACGTACCTGGGTTCTTACCTGGAACTGATCAAGAGTGGAATGGAATCATTTCTAATGGAGCAAAACTATTGTATGCATTCTGTGAAGCCACAGTTCCAAGAGTTACTGTTATTACCAGAAAAGCGTACGGTGGAGCATATGATGTGATGAATTCTAAACACATTGGTGCTGACATGAACTTTGCCTGGCCAAGTGCTGAAATCGCTGTTATGGGCGCTAAGGGAGCAGCTGAGATTATATTTAGAAAAGAAATTTCAGAAGCATCTGATAAAGAAGCTAAGTGGCTAGAAAAAGAAAAAGAATATGCAGAGATGTTTGCAAATCCATACAATGCAGCTAAAAGAGGATATGTGGATGAGGTGATAGAACCAAAATATACTCGCAGAAAACTTATTGCCGCACTTGATATGCTCAAAAATAAAGTAGATAATCTTCCTAAAAAGAAGCACGGTAATATTCCACTATAGTATCCTTTAATTCTTTCGTTTAAAGCAATTTTCGCTTTAGCAATTCTTGGATTTACGAAGGATTATTGGCACTTTTAACTCTAAGCTAATTTAGTAGGTTGTGACTGTGATCAAATATATCTTCGCGGTGCTTTTTTTAGGCATGATGTCACAGCTTTCAGCTCAGAACCCAAACGAGCTTGCGGCCAGATTACAGCATAAATACGATTCCACTAAAAGTGCCATACTAAATCTAGAGTTAGATAAACCTTATTCATTAGATGACATATTTTGGCTGGAGCAACAGCTTATGAGAAACATGTTAAGTCAGGAGTCCTTTGAGGCGGCTGATAAGTTTGCGCTCAATCTTGCAAAGAAGTACACAGGCACATCAAAAGAGGCTTCATGTTATGTGAATAGGGGCAATCTATTTTATTTTACTGGACAGATTAATGAGGCAATTGAAGCTTATGATCGTGCAATTGTAATTGCTAAGAAGGACAAACAAACTACAGATATTGCTCGGGCAAATAATAATAAAGCAGGATGTCATACGCAGTTAGGTGAGTACAGTAAGGCTCTAGAAGCGATTGAAGAAGCTAGACTTAGTTTTGAAACCCTAGATGACACTATGAGCGTTGTAAATACTTATTTAGTCAAGGGAAATATATACTATGCTCAGGATATTCTCGATGAATCCATGCTTGCTTATGAAACAGGGTTGGAACTGCTTGCTGACAAGCCCGATAGTCACCTAAAAGGCAGTCTGCACAATAACATGGCCCTCATATTTAACCAGTCCAAACAATGGAATAAAGCCATCGAGTATCTGAGGGAGAACATTCGAATACTTCAATCTTTAAATGTAACGCCATCTGATGCATACACAAACCTAGGAGAAGCATATAGACATATTAACCTTGATAGTGCTTTGTACTATTATAATTTGTCCTTAGAGCTTGCAGAACAATCAACTAAACCTGAAGCTCTATATAGGGCACTAAATAATGTGGGGCTTGTTACAGAAGAAATGGGTAATACCGATAAAGCTTTGAAGCTGTATAACAAGGCTTTGGAGGCAATGAATAACAATTTTGATTATCCTAAAGCGTCTCAACTGCTCATTAATATTGCAAATATTGAAACAGTTAACGGCAATTACAATAGGGCAAAAGAAATGGCTAAGCTTGCTTTGGAAAAATCCTTGGAGAGAAGGGAATTGCAACATATACAAAACTCGTATGCAGCATTATACACCTTAGCAAAAGCACAAAACAATTATGAAGACGCTATTAAATATGATAATCTGCGCGATGAATATAAAGATTCAGTGCTAAATGAATCCACCATTAAGGCAATTGCAGAGTATGAAACTAAGTATGAATTGGCACTAAAAGAACAAGAAATTATTCAGGAACGTAATGACAAGTTAGAGGCTATCAACAAACAAAAAACAGCTGAAGCTAAGCAACAAGAGTCAGACCTGATAGCTGCCAATCGTCAAAAGTGGATTTTTGGTTTATCTGGCGGCATATTGGCTATTGCCTTTCTCGCATTATATGTGATTCAACGAGGGCGGAGACGTGCGCAAGCCGAGAAAGACGCAGCTATAATTTCAGAGAGAGATAAGGGTCTTCAAGCAGTTATTTCAGCGCAAGAAGAAGAAAGAAAACGCATATCAAAAGACTTACATGATGGAATAGGTCAGCAACTATCTGGGATTAAATTGGCTTGGCAAAACTTAAGTACTAGAATGGGACAAAAGGCACCAGAGGAGTTTGAACAACTGCTAAAAATCAGCTCAGTATTAGATGATGCCACCATTGAGGTTAGAAATCTATCGCATCAAATGATGCCGCGTGCATTACAAGAGTCTGGTTTAATTCCTGCAATCGAAGGGATGCTTCAAAAGTCGCTCCAGTTTACAGAAATACAATACGAATTTGACCACCATAATGTAGATAGCATCCGATTCAATGAGAAATTAGAATTGAGCATTTATCGCATTTGCCAAGAGTTAATAAACAATGTAATTAAGCATAGTGAGGCAAGCTCTGTGATGATTCAACTTTTTAAGAATCAGGGTAAACTTATACTAATTGTTGAAGATAACGGAAGAGGTATAGATCAAGAAAAGAATTCTGGTCATGGCCTGTTAAATATTAAATCCAGATTGAATACCGTACACGGAACTGTCAATTTTGAACCAAGCCCAAATAGTGGCACCATTGCAACCATTGTTGTACCAATAAACTAGCTAGAATGAGAGCAATTATTGTATTTATCACACTACTAAACATAAGCACTGCTTTATCACAGAGTGTTGATAGCCTTAAATCTGCCCTAAAACAAACAAGGGATACGGGAGAAGTCTATACTCTTATTCGAATATCAGAGGTGCTTATAAATTCTAAGTTGCAGGAAAGCTCTGTCTACGCCAAAAAGGCACTGGATTTAGCACAAAAGATCGACTTTGAAAAGGGTCAAATCCTGTCACTGAACTTAGTTGGAAACTTCCACCAAAGACAAGGACGCTATGATACAGCTATGGTCTATTATCAAAAATCATTGGAAATTTCTGAAAAGCTTAATGACTTAAAAGGACTTGCGGTGATTCATAATAATATCGGAATTGTGTATAATAATCAAGGAGATTACGACAAGGCCCTTGAACATTACCTCATTGCTCTTGATAATGAGAAGAAATTAGATAATCAAAATGGTATTGCAGAGGCCTATAACAATATTGGTGTAGTTCACTATTATATGGGTAATATAGATAAGACACTGGAGTATCTGGAAATGTCGGTTGAGATACAAAAGGAAGTCGGAAACCTGTCCGTACTTAAAAAGGGATATATCAATCTAGGCGCTATATATGATGCTGTTAAACAGAACAAAGTAAAGGCACTCGAATTCTACAACAAAGCATTGGAAATTAGTATTAAGCTAGAGGATAAAAAGGAAACAGGGATCATCTATCTTAATATTGGTGGTGTATATTTTGCCTATAAAGACTACAACAAGGCACTTGATTTTTACGATCAATCCTATGAATTAAGAAAAGAGCTAGGCGATCAAGAGGGTATGACCTATGTGCTTTTAAGGTATACCGAACTGTACGAAGAAACCGGGCAAATGCAAAAGGCAAAAGATTACGGCATTCAAGCACTTACAATTGCACAGAAAATCAATTCGAAAATGTTGAAGCGTGAGGCCTTTAAGCGCTTGACCACAGTTAGCGAAAAGCAAGGAAACCTAAAAGAGGCCCTGAAGTACATGGAGCAATATACCTTAGTGAAGGATTCCTTGCTTGATGAAGAAAAGGTGAGATTGGTCACAGAGATGCAAACCAAGTATGAAACAGCTGAAAAAGAGCGTCAGATTCTTATTGGCCAGCGCGTGCAGGATAGTCTTACCATTGCAAATAACGACATTGAAAATAAACGTATACAGGAAAAAGCGAATGCAGAAAAACGTGCAGCTGAAGATGCGCTTAAGTTGTCAAACCGTAACAACTGGATTCTTGGCCTAACAGGTGGTTTATTGGCGCTTAGCTTCTTAGCCTTGTTTATAATTCAGAGAAATAAAAGACGGGCTCAGGCAGAAAAAGATGCGGCCTTAATTGAAGAGAGAGATAGAGGCTTAAAAGCCATGATCAATGCTCAGGAAGAAGAGAGAAAAAGAATTTCGAAAGATCTTCATGATGGTATAGGGCAGCAATTGTCAGGTTTAAAAATGGCATGGCAAAACCTAAGTACAGATATAGGAGCCAAGGCACCCGATGAATTTGCCAAGTTAATTGATATAACCAAAATATTGGATGATACGGCGAATGAGGTAAGGAGCATATCTCATCAAATGATGCCTAAAGCACTGAACGAAATGGGCTTGGCACCTGCAATTCAAGACATGCTAGGTAAATCTTTGGGAGCAACAGAGATTCAGTACGAATTTGAGCATCATAACATGGATAGACGTTTTAATGAGTCGGTAGAGATAGGACTCTACAGAATTACGCAGGAGTTAATTAATAATATTATTAAGCACTCAAATGCGAAATTTGTTTCCGTACAACTGTTCAAGAACAAAAACAATATCATTTTAATGGTTGAGGATAATGGAATTGGCTTTGATTCGGAAAACGGAGACGGCCATGGATTAATGAATATCAAATCTAGATTGAACACGATTAAAGGGGAGGTCAATTATCAATCAAGCCCAGGGAGTGGTATAATTGCCACTATCAAGGTGCCGATTGAAGACGATGGTCAGTATTAAAAAGCGTGAATTATTTCGTCATTTTAACTAATCTTTTTTCATAAATGTATGTAAGTGTTATATTTACACCATTGGGCCATGGAAAAGAAAAAAACCTTACTTGTAGATGATCATCAGCTGGTACTTGATGGTATAAGTAACCTACTTACAAGTGTTGATGAAGTGGAGGTAGTTGGTGTTGCTAACAATGGAAAGCGCGCTCTTGAAATAATCGAAAACATTCATGTTGATTTGGTGTTGATGGATATTGATATGCCCATAATGAATGGTTTAGAAGCTACAGCCCAGATTAAAAAGTCCTTTCCTGATGTTAAGATTATCATCTTATCTATGCACGACGAGCACGCAGTGATTCAAAAAGTGATGAGCTTGGGAGCAGACGGATATCTATTAAAAAATTCGGATAAAGAAGAGTTTTGCAATGCAATTCAGAAAGTCCTTGAGGGGCAGAAATTCTTTTCAGCTGATGTTACTATGGCCTTGCTTAACAAAAAAGAATCTTCTGCCAGTTCTGATAGCGTGACCCTTGCACAATTAACCGAGCGCGAAATAGAGATCCTTAAGAAAATAGCTGAAGGCCTGTCAAACAAAGAAATTGGTGACCAACTGTTTATCTCACATAGGACCGTAGATACTCACCGCACGAACTTGATGCGCAAGCTAGAGGTAAATAATATTGCAGGATTGGTGCGTTTTGCTATTAAAAACGGCTTGATCGATTAATTACGGTAATCAACGTAGAACAATTACGTAAGAACTCGGAGATTTTAATGTAGACAATATTGCAAATTGCAGTATGTCTATTGATTTTGCCATAAGTGAGCCAATCGAGAGTCAAAAACTGACAGAAAGAGAAGAGCAAGTGCTAACACTGACAGCTCATGGCTATACCTCAGAACAGATTGCCTGGATGCTTGATATCAGTCAGCGCACTGTTACTACACACAGAAGTAATCTCATGAGAAAAACACACTCAAATAATGTGGCTGGATTGGTTAGGTTTGCTTTTAAATTAGACCTAATAAGCTAATATTATTAAGGCCTAGCAATTTACTTTATAGGAGAATATGCCAAAGTAAATTCAACACCACCTCTGCTACCATTAAACTCCTTTAAACCAGACGTAGTAATATCGTAGCTAAGAATAAACGTTAAATCTCTGTACTCCACTCCAGTTAGGATGCTAATAGCGTCTTTATGACGATAATAGGTGCCTAGTTTAAGTGTGGTGTTTTGGTCTTTTAAGGTATAACCACCAAGAAGTCCTATAAGTAACTCTCTAGCCTGACCCTGGCGCATATAGATTGATTTTAAGTCTAATTTAAACTCCTCGTTCACATCAAACTTACTACCCATATTAAATAAGAAACGTCTTGGCAATCTCGAACTTGAATTTGACAACAAGGCTTCTTTAGGTGAAGTAATATGGAATATTGTAAAACCAGCATAAGGATGATAAAAATTTCTTGGGTCGGTCCATTCATAATAACTTCCAATATTGAACTCAGGCATTAATTTACTGTTGCGCTGGAACTCCTCATTACTTGGTAGTTCTGGATTAAAAGTCCCTGAGTTATATTGACTATCAAACAGCAAATCAAGACTATTGGTGTTTTTGTATATCAATCCCATTTGCAGACCAGTTGTTAGAAAATGATTTTTGTCGCTTACATCTGTTATTCGATATGATCCTGAAACCACAAAGTTAAAGGCATTAAAAACCTTGGCGCCATCGTAATTAACAAGATAGCCTCCAACTCCCCACTTATCATTTATTGGCATGTCATAGGATAAAGCAAAGGTCGAAAATGGTTTAGTCGCCAATGGCCTCCATTGATTACGATATTGTGTAGCACCCCGATAGTAGGCGTCTGTGTACATCCCAGTTAAAGCTGGCTGATATGTTGGCGTTAGCGCATCAAATTGTGTAAAATGATAATCCTGCGCACTCACGCTGTTTGAAGCTAAAAAGCCGAAAATGGATACTGCGTATATAAGTTTTTTCATGACTATTTATCTTATTATTGATACACTGCCGTGTTGTTTATGTTCTGTTCCATCCACTGTCACGGCTTTAACAGTGTATATATAATCTCCTGTTGGTTGCTCCTTCTCATTCCAAGTACCATCCCAACCTATGCTTGCATCTGTTGATTCGAATATTAGATTACCCCAGTTGTTATAAACTCTTAGCTCTACAGACTCAAAAGGTCCTCCTCTTACATACAAGACATCATTATCCCCATCATTGTTAGGAGAGAAGCCTGAAGGCACAACCGGTGCAAAGACCTCTTCATTCCCAACTGAGATTATTTGTGTTGAGGTATCTGTACATCCATCGGGTGAAGTAATCGTCAAGACAACTTCATAGCTTCCCTCGTCTAAATAGGTGTAATCTGGGTTTTGATCACTTGAAGTACCAAAGTTATCCCCGAAATTCCACGACCAGCTAACTGCACCAGATGATTGGTCACTAAACATCACTGGGTTATTCACTTGTGGATCTTGTGGTGTGTAAACAAAGTCTGCAATTGGGAATCCAAATACGGTTACTGTTTGAATGATAGTATACTCACATCCTAAACTTGAAGTAACTGTAAGCGTCACGTCATAAATACCTGGCGCGGTGTATATGTGTACGGGGTTTTGCGCAATCGAACTATCTCCATCATCAAAATCCCAATGCCAATCTGTAATTGAACCAGTAATAATTGATGTGCTATCGAAAAAGCTCATTGGCTGAAGTGCACATGTTTCAACAAAGTCAAAGTCGGGCACAAGCGGTGTAACTAAATCAATAGTAATCGAATCAGTTTCGCTGGAGCATATGGCCGACCCAGCGCTGTTCAAATAAATCGTTACACTACCAGCGGCTATATCAGCGGCACTTGGAATGTAATGAGCGTTCAGAACTGTATCTGCTGGTGAGAAGCTACCAGTTCCTCCAGTTGACCAAATTCCGCCCGGAGCGTTTTGCACGTTACCACTCATTGCAATTGAATCAACAGATGCACATATCTGAATATTAGTACCTGCATTTACAATGGGAACGCTTTCTATCGTCAATAATAATGTGTCAGATCCTTGTAAACACGAACCATGATCAGTTGTATTCAATACAATTTCAACGCTTCCATTAATTGAATCTGTAGCACTTGGTGTGTATGTAGCATTCATATCCGTGTTATTGGGTGAGAAACTACCCGATCCAAGGCTAATCCATTCACCTTGAGTTGCTCCACCTGTAACTAATCCACTAAGATTAATGGACATGTTAGATGCACATACGGTTTGATCTGCTCCAGCATTCGAATAAGCACTTGCTCCAAATGTTACAATCATTGTATCGGTTTCTGCCAAGCAGCTTCCATTAAATGTTGAAGTCAATACTAAGCTTACTGTACCAGCAGATAAGTCACCAGCGCTAAAGTTGTAATCTGCCGTTAATAATGAATCATTCGGACTAAACGTACCAGACCCCAATGTTGACCAGACTCCAGTTGTTGACCCATTGGAAACAACACCTTGCATTGTTGTGAAACCAGCCGTTGAACATACGTTTTGATCTGGACCAGCGTCAACCATAATACCTGTTGAAATGCTAATAATTGCAGAATCAACAGTGGCATTACAACTACCATTACCAATTGTGGTTAGATAAATTGTGACCCCCCCATTTGCTATATCGGCGGATGATGCGGTATAGGTAGCATTCATGTCCGTAATGTTAGGACTAAATGTTCCTGTTCCACTCGTTGACCATTCGGCTGCAGTTGATCCAGAAAAGCTTCCTGACATGTTCACTAAAGGATTCGTTCCGCATATCGCTTGATCAGGTCCAGCGTTTGCAATTGGTGCCGGTGTAAAGGTCACTGTTATAAAGTCTGTGGCAAGGTTACATGAGTTTGTTGCAGTAAGTGCTAAACTTATTGTACCTGCAATAGTATCTGCTGAGCTAGGAATATAAGTGGCATTCAATGTTGTATCATTTGGAACAAATACTCCAGAACCTGAAGATGTCCACTGACCTGATGATGCGCCTCCACCAATTGTTCCATTCAAAAACACATCTGCGTTATTAGCACAAAGTGTTTGATCTAGTCCTGCATTTACAGTACCGGTTGGAAATATGTTAATAATCATGGTATCAGAAACAGGGTCACAATTACCAATTCCTGTTGCTTCTAGTACAATCGTTACTGTTTGTGCTAATGAATCTGCTGAACTAGCTTCATACGTAGCATTTAGATCGTTTGCATTGGGTACGAATGTTCCAGTTCCACTAGTGCTCCATACGCCTGTTGTTGATGCGCCAGAAACAGATCCCGAAAGGCTTATCGATAAGTTAGACGCACATACAGTTTGGTCTGGTCCTGCATCTACAACAGGCTCAGGTGTAATGGTGACCGTCATAGAGTTAGACGCGGCGTTACAACTATTGGCAGTTAATGTTAAAGTTACACTGCCAGAGGCGTTATCGCCAGGGCTGGGCACGTAAGTAGTATTCAACACTGTATCCGACGGTACAAACACACCCGTGCCATTGGTAGACCATACACCTGATGTGGCTGCGCCACCAATAATACCGTTCAAGTTAACATTGTTATTGTTTGCACATACGGTTACGTCAGGTCCTGCATCTGCTGTACCTGCAGGTAATATTGTAACCACCATGTCATCATTAACTGGCAAGCATGTTCCGTTGTTAGTTGAGGTTAGTGTAATGGTAACCGTTCCTGCTAATGAGTCTGCCGAACTAGCTACGTAGGTTGCGTTCAATGCTTGATTATTGGGCGAGAAGAATCCACTTCCAGATGTACTCCATTCTCCAGTGTTAGTAATTCCAGATACCGTTCCCGATAAAGAAACGTTGAGGTTGCTAACACATATTGTCTGGTCAGCACCAGCATTAACAGTAGGAACAGGGTCTATAGTTACCTCTAAACTATCAATTTCAGCATTACAATTTCCATTACCCGTAGTAGTTAAATATAAGGTAAGACCACCATTTGCTATCTCTGTTGTAGTTGGCGTATAAGTGGCATTTAAATCTGTATTAGACGGGTTGAAAGTTCCGCCTCCACCAGACCAAATACCGCCACTTGCAACGGTTACAGTTCCGTTCAATGAAACGTCTGGATTATTTTCACATGATGTCAAATCAGGTCCTGCATCTGCTGTTGGGCCTGGTGTAAATGTGATTTCTACGTCATCTGAGGTAGGTAGACATGTTCCATTACCTGTAGTTTCCAAAGTCAAGGTTAATGAACCTGATAATATTTCTCCAGCCGTAGGTGTATAGACTGCATTTAGCGCGGTGTTACTTGGTGTAAACACACCCAATCCTCCTAACCATTGCCCGCCTGAAGCTCCATTAACTGAGCCGTTCAGGTTAACATTAGAATTATTAGCACATACCGTTTGGTCAGCTCCAGCGTTTGCAGTTGGAGATGGTGTGATTGTGATAGTTGTTTGATCATTTACGGCTGAACAAAGTCCACTTCCTGTTGTAGTTAAGGTCAAAGTCACCGTTCCTGCACTGATTTCAGCTGGAGAAGGCGTATAAGTCGCATTTAAATCTGTATTAGAAGCATAGTAGGTACCAGCACCTCCAGACCAAATTCCGCCAGAAGCATTGGTAACGGTTCCAGATAGATTAACATCAGGGTTGTTTTCACAGCTTATTAGATTCGGACCTGCGTTGGCAGTCGGTTCAGGATCTATTGTAATAGTTATATCATCCGTTTCAGGCGAGCAACTTCCATTTCCAGTGGTCTGAAGTGTCAAGGTCACAGTCCCAGCCGCAATTTCCGCAGCAGATGGTGTATAAGTTGCGTTTAGGTCATTGTTGGCAGGATTAAACGATCCGCCGCCACCCAGCCATACTCCACCAGTTGCAATTGTTACCGAACCTGATAGGTTAACATCAGGAGAGTTGGCGCAAACAGATACATCTGGTCCAGCATCAACAGTTGGACTCGGAGTAAATGTGATGACCATGTCGTCAGTTTCGGCCAAACATGAGCCGTTTCCTGTGCTACTTAAAGTTAATGTTAAAGATCCACCAGCAATTTCTGGAACTGTTGGTGTGTAAGTGGCATTCAAATCAGTATTATTAGGATTAAAAACTCCAAGTCCTCCAGACCATTGACCACCTGTAGCTCCCGACACTGATCCCGCCAAGTTAACATCTGCGTTATTGGCACAAACTGTAACATCTGGACCGGCATTTACATTTGGCGCTGGAGTAAATGTTATGGTGACATTATCATTCTCAGCATTACATAATCCGTTACCAGTTGACGTTAATGTAAGCACTAATGATCCACTTGCTATTTCTGCGGCGGTAGGTGTGTAAACGGCATTAAGCGCAGTGTTACTTGGATTAAACGTTCCAGCTCCACCTGACCACACGGCACCTCCCGCAAAACTTACTGATCCGTTTAATGACACATCTGCATTGTTTTCACATACTGAGATGTTTGTGCCCGCATTAACAACCGGTGCTGGATCAATTGTAATGGTCATGCTATCTACAACCTGATTACAAGAACCATTACCAGTGGTAGTAAGATATAATTTTACACTTCCAGCACTGATATCTGCAGCTCCGGGAGTGTATGTAGCATTTAGTGTGTTAGGGTTTGGAGTAAACGAACCTGTCCCTCCAGACCATTGTCCACCTGTGGCAATTGTTACGGCGCCGTTTAGAGAGACGCTGGCGTTATTTGCGCATACAGTTTGATTTGGACCTGCATCTGCCGTTGGTGCAGCAGTAAACGTTAATATCACATCATCCGTTTCAGGATTACATGTTCCGTTACCAGTGGTGTTTAAAGTTAATGTTAGAGAGCCAGAAGCTATTTCTGCTGCAGTAGGTGAGTATACTGCATTTAGAGTAGTACTGTTTGGAATAAATGTACCTAAACCACCAGTCCATTGTCCACCTGCTGCTCCGATTACCGAACCATTTAGCGTGGCATCTGCATTATTGGCACATAGAGTTTGATCCACGCCGGCATTAGCAAGTGGTGCAGGGGTATAAGTGACGGTAACGTTGTCATTTTCTGCATTACAATTTCCATTGCCTGTTGTAGTTAAGGTGAGCACAACTGAACCACTGCTTAATTCAGCAGCGGTAGGTGTGTAGGTAGCGTTAAGTGCATTAATATTTGGCGAAAAAGTTCCAAGGCCACCTGACCATGCACCGCCTGTGGCAACGGTTACAGATCCCGCAAGCGTAACATCTGCATTGTTTTCACAAGCACTCAAGTTCGCACCAGCATCTACCGTTGGAGCATTTGTAAACGTGATAATTATATCATCCGTTTCTGGGTTACATGTACCGTTACCCGTAGTAGTTAGTGTCAACGTTACGGATCCTGCCGTTATTTCGGCTGCAGAAGGCGTATACGTGGTGTTTAGTGATGTGTTATTAGGAGAATATGTTCCAGTACCACCTGACCAGATTCCGCCAGCTGCGATAGTTACTGTACCACTTAACAGCACATCAGGGTTGTTCGCACACACAGAAATATCAGCACCAGCATCCACTGTTGGTGCAGGAGTAATACTCAGTACCATTTGGTCCGAAACGGGGAAACAGTTACCAGTAGATTCCAATTCTAAAGTGACCGTACCAGCTGAAATATCCGCAGGACTAGGTACATATTGTGCATTTAAAGTAGTATTATTTGGAAGGAATTGGCCTGATCCAGATGAAGTCCATATTCCTGTGGTACTTCCGCCCGCTACAGAACCTGATAGTTGTGCAGTATCATTGGCACATACCGTAAAGTCTGGACCTGCGTCTGTAATGATTTCTGCAGAAAACTTAGAAAAGAAGCCATATCTACATCCTGATGCTGCGCCACCATTTATAATAGCGAGAGAAAACACTTCAGTTGAGTTACTGATGAGGTGTGCTTGGTTAACTGGTATTTCGGTTGTGTTAAACTGAATTTGTGCTGCCATCCAAGCGCCACCAGTACCTGGTACAGGAATAAAATCTGCAGGATTAATAACTGCAGTTCCGGGTCCGTTAACGGTAAAGTTGTTTTCGCCCCCAGCTGGAACCAAGAGATTCAGGTAAAAGTTTTCAGCGGTACTTCTAGTAAAGCTGATTTGCTCCGATCCAGCACAACCCAGTGGTGGTAGTATTGCTTGGCCTTCCTCACACCCAAACCCGGTTACATGTGTCACATAAGCAGGTTTAGAAGTTTCAATATACACGCTATTATCGGCTGATGTAGCCAGATAATCCATGTCATATCTAAATGTCTGTCCTGCAAATAAAGTTGCTATTGGAGCGGGGTTTCCATCAATAAATACCTGTGTATTATTTTGAGTAGCAAGTATAAAAACACTTTCATCTCCGTTATTATTGAGTTGTCCTTTTACGGCAATATATTCCGTACCTACAATGCTCACGGGAACAATTTGATCTCCAAGCAAATCATAGCAACCGCCAGATGGGTTGTGATTTGAGTCATCCTTTATAGTAATGGCGATATCTCTGTTGGATATTACTACAGCACCAGATGGATGGTTGCCAGGAATTGTATACGCTGGCTCATTACTTCCACGATAAGGGAAGAACTCAAGGGTTTGATCAGTTGTACCACATGAATAAGTTTCTCCTTCATTTAGTATAACCGTAAATGGCGTAAGAGCCGGATGACCGTCAACATCAACTGGAGAGTAAATCATTACCGTGGTGTTATCCTCAGTGGCAACAATGTCAAATGAAGCGTATGCTAAATTAGGCGGTGAGTAAGTGTCGTGATTCCAAAAAGCATCATGATTATGCAAGGGAATATAAAACTCCTGACCAAGTGCGTTATCCGATTTTAACGAGAATATATCCGTGTTATTGGTGTTGCTCACCTCATAGTAGGCGGTTATTGTGTCTGTAGAGACAATTCTTAAACCTGTATTGAGAACTGCATCCGTTGGTGCCGTCTCAAGGTCTGCTACGAATGCACTTAGATCTTCTTGATGAGAACTATTGGCTGGTATATTGACTACAATTGGCGTGAATCCACCATTTGCGGGCTGGTCAATTGTGACAGTGGCAGGCTGACTGAACGTTGATATGTTAAGATAAATGGGAACACCCCCAGGCGGGTTGTGTGAAAATGTTACATCTGGCGGGGCGAACCAAAATTCAGTTCCAATTTGTGCGTTTAAGAGGGTAGCGCACATCACCGCTGCAAGCGTCAGTAATCGTTTTATCATAAGCAGTAATTTGGTATATCCGGACTAGCAACAACACCAGATAGTAAAGAATAGGTACGCAGAAAAAAATCAAATTGTTACATAGCGCAGTATTTTTCCGCTTTTCGGAAGAACAATCATCTGATTAACAACCCAATTATTCTTATATATGGACTTGACAGTTTTTAAATAGACACCTTGTCAATCCACTTATGTCGCCTTTTACTTCCTTTATAGAGTGGATTATAATAGAAATCATATGAAATCATAATTTCATGAGAGCTCCCCCCCGCACTGCGCATAGGGCTTGTGACTACATCTGCTAAATAATGAACACGTAGATAATCAATCACCTCCATTCCCAATCCCAGCACAATATCTCCGTTGGTCTTCCCGCCTAAATCAAGAATAAATTTCTCGTTATAATAAGTGCTTACCTTAAAGTCACCAAAGACATCAAATCCGTCTATATAGGACAATTGAACGCTCGGCATCATAGACCATTTATCATTGAAACTAAACCAGTAGGTTGCAAAGAAATTATAATGTGCAATGTCACTTAGGAAGTAGTTTTGTCCTAGATCTCCTGAAGCCGAGAGAATGTTTTGAGCCGAGAAACCAAACATATAATCATACCTGTGCAATAAAATTCCAGCACTAATGTCAGGCACCAATCCAGTTTTAAACCCAGATTGCAGAAGATTGTCATTAGGGTCGCGCAAGTTCAGTTTATCTTGATTAATCGAATAGAAACTGAAATTACCTTCCATTCCAAAACCTATTTTGGCCTCATCCCCTAGCTTAAGATGATACGCTGATGATACGGCAAATCCAGAACGCTTTATAGTTCCAAGTTGATCATTAAAAAAGTGTCCGCCCACACCAAGCGCTAACTCGTTGATTGAACTATGGACACTTAATTCTTGATTTAGAGGGCCGTCTTCAAATCCAGCCCACTGCTTTTTTCCTTGTAAACTAAAATCCATATACATATCATACCCTGTAACTGCTGGATTTAGCAAATAGGGGTTGTGCTGCCTCGATGAATAAACAGGCAACTGCTGTGCATCAGACTGCGAGCTCATTATCCAAACTGCTATGAACACTATGCATGTAAGAATTCTCATCGCACAATAGTTAAAGTTCCTACAATTGGATCACGTCCGTTTTTCAAATCAAGATGGTAATAATAGACGCCCCCAGGTAATCCATCACCGTTAAATTGTCCCTGATAATTATCTGCTTTGAATACGCTTTGTCCTCTTCGGTTGAATATTTCTACCGAATTATTTGAGCTATTGTTAAGTTGGTCGATAATCCAATAATCATTGGCACCATCGCCATTAGGGGTTATCGTATTCGGCGGGTCGAAACACTCAAAAACATCAAAAAATGCTGCAATGCCACAACCACCATCCCAGATATTAACTACATATAAACCTCCTTCGTTTACCTGTATTGTTTGGCTAGATGCGCCAGTAGACCAATCATAGCTCGCACCAGGGTTTTCGGCATCCAAGATTACACTGCCACCACCGCAGATGTCAAAAAACAGCTGACTTGGCAATTCGGGTTTTGATAGATTATCTACAAACAAGGTGTCACATGAAATACAATAGCCGTCATCAAGTATAATAGAATAAGTACCTGAGCCAAATACTTCAATGGTTTGTGATGTTTCACCCGTAGACCAGTCATATGTGTATTGAGCTCCTTCATATCCAGCGTCCAAAATGGCACTGTCTTGGTCACATGTATTTATGTTGTCGCCTAAATCTACATCATGCACTAAATCACAATAGGGGTTACATTTAAATCCTTCAGGAACTTCACCATTAAACTCTTCAACACCCGCTCCACCATTGCCCGCGTTAATAGTAGATCCGTTACATCCAGCGGTCGAGTTAACAACGATACCCGCTAAACCACCGTTGAGAGTACTAACTACATTTGCTGGAGCTGTTGCTGTGCTATAGCGAATAAGCCCTCCAGCACCACCACCGCCTGGTCCAAAACACCTATCAGTATTGGATGCAATGGATGCGTCCATATTTCCTCCATTTCCACCGTGCACATCTATATTCAGTGTGCTATTAATGTTATCTGTAAACAAACAGACACTGCCGCCAGCGCCACCTCCGCCTGCACCGTCACCATGTGCTTCTGGGGCATTTCCACCAAACGCAAGAATGTTTTCGTTATTTCCTTCAATGGCATCACTAACAATTATTACAATCCCTGCTCCATTTCCACCATGCGTAACCCATGTGCTGTTCGAGTGACCCGCTCCAGCGCCCCCGCCCATGAACAAACGTTCATTATTGCTGGCGAGAGATCTGCCTGGCAAACCCGGAAAGTAGCCCTTACAAGTAAATACACCAGGATCATCATTTTCACCACCAATGCCTCCGCCTGCAATGTTACTGCCACCGCCTCCTCCTGAATTATGGTCATTTCCTCCTCCTCCGCCATTGCCAAGAGGGCCTCTTCCACCATCAAGATTGCCATAAAACGCAATACCTTCACCTTTTTGTGCTGCTCGTCCAGTGTTACTGTCATATTCGTAATCCTCAAGGTTTAAGGCAAAACTGCACGAGAATGTGGATTCGACATGTTGTCCTCCTCTAAACCCAAGTTTTGACACCTGTATGGATGATTGGAAATCTAATGTCCCGTGGTTAAAAATAACTACAATACCTCCCGTTGTCCCGTTCCATGCCTGACATTTCACAGTGTCGGTAATTACAGCGTTGCTATAATAGTTTATCGGAATAAGTTGAAGAAGCCCATCATCTGAGAACTCTTGATCAAATTGCTTTTTGAAAGTTATAGTGTTGCCATCAACAGCACAGACCTCTGCCAACTCCCAGCTTCCAGTGCCATTATAATTCGTTACAGTACCATTAGAACTATCCACTTGTGATGTGCTAATTTCGGCACCTTGCATTTGGAATAATAATAGGGAGTCATCCACCGCAATGCCAGACGATGATACTACATCAACAGCGTGTCTATTAACATCAACCGCTGTAACCTCTATATATTGATTGATTACACCGCTAAGGTTTTGTCCGCTTACACAGAAGGAACCGATAGCAAGAACAAGTATCAATAGTCGCATCAAATAGATAATTTTAACTGAAGATACGAAATGATTTTGCATGAGTTTGTAGAGTTTGTTCAACGCAGCAGAATAATGGATAAAATTAGTTTGAAGGATTGCAAGCTGTTTTTTAGACAAATATTGTTTAATTTGAGGGTTGAATATTATTTGGAATGGGTAAGAAATTGATAATTGGAGCTGGTGGCCAGATTGGATCTGAACTAACCATGTGCTTAAGAGAGATTTACGGGAAAGATCAAGTTATTGCTTCTGATGTAAGAGAAATAGAAGCCTTAAAGCCTGGCTTTGTCAAGTTGGACGTGATGGACGCGGATGCTGTGAAGCAGGTATGTCAAGACAATAATGTGGATGAGGTCTATTTATTGGCAGCACTGCTTTCTGCTACGGCAGAGAAAAATCCGGACTTTGCATGGAAACTTAACATGGAAGGTTTATTTAATGTATTAAATCTTGCAAAGGATAAAGTCATTGATAAAGTGTTTTGGCCAAGTTCTATTGCGGTATTTGGTCCGGGTACACCACAGGATAACACACCACAAGACACCGTGATGGACCCAAATACAGTTTATGGAATATCCAAACTGGCTGGTGAAAGGTGGTGTGAATATTATTTCCAGAAACATGGTGTGGACGTTAGAAGTATTCGCTACCCCGGCTTAATAAGCTACAAAACACCTCCTGGGGGTGGAACAACGGATTATGCCATTGAAATTTTCCATGAAGCCAATAAAAATAAAAGCTACACCTCCTTTTTAAGTGAAAATACACGACTACCTATGCTTTTTATGGATGATGCAGTAAGAGCTACTGTCGAATTAATGCAAGCTGATGGGGACAAACTAACAAAGAGATCGTCCTATAATCTTGGAGGACTCGATTTTACACCAGCCGAGATAGCTGAGCAGATTAAGAAACACATGCCTGAATTCGAAATTAACTATTCACCCGACTTCAGACAGGCAATTGCAGATTCTTGGCCTTCTTCCATAGATGATTCTTGTGCAAAAAATGATTGGGGATGGAAGCCAGAAGTCGCATTAGACCGTATGGTTGATATCATGTTAACAAATTGTGGATAATTTGGCACAACCTTTGAAATGTATCAGCGTATAATATAGTAAGCGGTAAACCTTGGAATGCTATTATTTTAATTTAATCTGCAAAAAACAAGCCTTTATCGAAAACTATTTGGCAAAAATGAATAAATTCGTAACTTGTGAGTTGCGTGCTATTAAAAGCTACTTGTGATATGAAAGTTTTAACAATTTTACCCGCCCTTGCTTTAACCCTTAGCTGTCATGCTGTAATGGCAAACAATGTTAGTTCTGAGGATGATTCGCAGGATCAAAAGAACCAGACAGATGCACAGGGACGAAAACAAGGTCACTGGGTATATTACGGTAAGGATAAGCCAAAACAAGGATATGCCGCTACAGATTTAGTGCAAGAAGGGCCTTATAAGGATAACAGAATGCACGGAATGTGGAAATTCTACTATCCAAAAAATAAGATAAAAAGCGAAATCGAGTATTCCTACAACCGACCTAATGGTAGTTACACTAAGTACTATGAGAACGGAAATAAAAAGGAAGCCGGCACATGGAAAGGAAACAAGTATGTGAATGATTTCACTTCTTACCATGAGAATGGAGAAGTGAAAAAGAAAGCTACTTTCAATAGTTCTGGTAAAACAGATGGTATAGTTGAATACAGACGAGAGGATGGAACTCCAGAATTGATTTATGAATCTTCTAACGGGAAAGAATCTGGCAAGCTAACACGTTACTACCCTAACGGAGACGTTATGGAAGAAATGATAATGGCAGATGGAAACGTTAAAGAAGGAACTAAAGTTGAAAAGAAAAGAGTTAATCCGCCTAAGAAAGTAGACGCTGGAAGCTCTAAACAAACAACTGCTGTTGATCCAGACAAACAAAATGAAGGGAACGCAAAAGCTAAACTTCATAAAGTGTACACTAAGATCTATAATGATAACGGTGACTTGGAGCAAGACGGATATTTCGAGAACGGACGTCTTATGAACGGTAAGTGGTACAAATACGACAAAAACGGCCTACTATACAAAATCGAAATCTACAAAGACGGTAAGTACTTTGGAGATGGTGTACTAGAATTCTAGAAGTATAGACTTAAGAGATACTCAAAACCCACAGCTCGTGCTGTGGGTTTTTTTATGTTCATTTTACCCAGCTTTTATAAACAATTTGATATTGGTCTGTTTGAGTTTTCTATCTTTAAGCAAAGCCAAAAAATATGTCAGAATCACCCCAAAAGAAACTTTTTCTCTTAGATGCATTTGCATTAATTTATAGAAGCTATTATGCGTTTATAAAGAACCCAAGGATTAACTCAAAAGGACTTAATACCTCAGCTATATTTGGGTTTACAAATACAATGATTGACCTAATAAAAAAAGAGAATCCTACACATATTGGGGTTGTATTTGATCCGCCTACACCTATTAATAGGACATTGGATTACACCGCTTACAAAGCCAACCGAGAAGAGACTCCTGAGGATATAAAAAAGAGCTTGCCGTACATTAAAGCTATGGTAGAGGCATTCAATATTCCACTATTATTAGTGGACGGTTATGAAGCAGATGATGTAATTGGTACCCTTGCAAAAAAAGCAGAAAAAGAAGGGTTTACTACTTATATGATGACACCAGATAAAGACTACGCGCAATTAGTCTCTGAAAACATTCTGATGTATCGCCCGGGAAGAGGAGGTAAAGGACCAGAAATTTGGGGTGTTAAGGAGGTTTGTGAAAAATTTGAGGTTGAGCGAACTGAACAAGTAATTGATATACTGGGTTTATGGGGAGATGCGGTCGATAATATTCCGGGTATTCCAGGTATTGGTGAAAAAACAAGTAAAAAGCTAATTAGTCAATACGGCAGTGTTGAAGGGCTAATCGAGCATAGTCATGAATTGAAGGGGAAACAAAAAGAAAACGTTGAGAACTTTGCTGAACAAGGACTTATGTCTAAACTATTAGCAACGATAATTTTGGATGTACCCATAGATTTTGATCCTAAAAGTCTTGAAATAGAAGAACCTAACAAAGAGGCGGTAATGGAACTGTTTTCGGAATTAGAATTTAGAACAATGGCCAAGCGCGTGTTCAATGAGGAAATTCAGGTACAGACAGCAACAGATGGTCAAATGGACCTCTTTAGTGCAGCGCCGCCATCAGAAGATGCATCAAGCACCCTAGTAACCCTAAAAACGATTGAAGATGTAAAAACCAATTACCACTTAGTGGAAAATGATGCGGATATTGATGCCTTGATCTCAAAACTCTCCGCAGCAAAATCGTTTTGTTTTGATACAGAAACAACTGGTTTAGATACCTTGGCTGCAGAACTAGTTGGAATCGCATTCTCTTTAAAATCAAAAGAGGCCTTCTATGTCCCGTTTGATAATGACCAGAACAAAGCAAAAGCATTAGCACAGAAGTTTAAGGCAGTACTTGAGGATAAGACGATCGAAAAGGTTGGTCAAAACTTGAAATATGATATCAAAGTTCTCAAGAAGTATGACATAGAAGTAAAAGGCTATTTATTTGATACCATGTTGGCCCACTATCTGCTTCAGCCTGATATGAGGCATAATATGGACATGCTTTCCGAGACCTACCTTAATTATAAGCCTATTTCCATTGAGTCTTTAATTGGCAAAAAAGGAAAGAATCAAGGTAACATGCGAGATCTTGAACCAGAAAAAATTGTGGATTATGCATGTGAAGACGCTGATATTACCTGGCAATTAATGGAAGCTTTTAGGCCGCAACTTGAAGAACAAAATCTCCTTAAACTGTATGATGATATTGAGATGCCACTAATTAGCATTCTGGCAGATATGGAGTATGAGGGAATTGCCTTAGATGGCGATATGCTTAGAGAGTACGGTAAAGAATTGGGTGAGCGTATTGATGAACTGAACACCAAGATTCAGGCAATGGCAGGTGAGGAATTCAATGTAGACTCACCAAAACAATTAGGAGTAGTTCTGTTTGAAAACATGCAACTGGTTGATAAGCCTAAGAAGACTAAAACCGGCCAGTATTCAACCAATGAAGATACGCTAGAAAAACTAAGAGATACGCATGAGATCATCCCAATGATAATGGACTATAGAGGTCTCAGGAAGTTGAAATCAACGTATGTTGACACCCTTCCTGAATTGACTCATAAGAATACGGGAAGAATTCACACCACCTATTCTCAAACCCAAGCTGCAACAGGAAGACTTAGCAGCATCAACCCTAATCTTCAGAACATTCCAATTAGAACTGAAGAAGGACAGTATATCCGTAAGGCTTTCATACCCAGAGAAGGATGTAAACTAATGTCTGCGGATTACTCGCAAATAGAATTAAGAATTGTGGCTGCATTAAGTAATGATGCCACCATGATCAAGGCGTTTAAAGATGGTGAAGATATTCATGCTGCTACCGCCGCAAAGGTATTTGGTGTGGAAGGAGATGATGTTACGCGCGATATGAGGAGTAAGGCAAAAGCCGTGAATTTCGGAATTCTTTATGGGCAATCGGCCTTTGGTTTATCTCAAACAATCGGTGTTAAACGAAAGGAAGCGAAAGAGATTATTGATAGCTATTTTGAGCAATTTTCTTCAATAAAAGAATACATTACAAATGTCCAGACTTTTGCAAAAGAGAATGGTTATGTTGAAACTATCATGCATAGAAGACGCTACTTAAAGGACATAAATTCAGCCAACGCAATTGTTCGAGGACATGCAGAAAGGAATGCAATAAATGCTCCAATTCAAGGTTCTGCAGCCGACATTATAAAAATTGCCATGCAGAAGATTTTTAGTGCTTTTATCAATGAGCAAATCAAATCAAAAATGCTGTTACAAGTTCATGATGAATTGATATTTGATGTTAGAAACGATGAAATTGAAAAAGTGCAAAAAATAGTTAAAAGTAATATGGAGGGGGCAGTTGAGTTGGCTGTACCTCTAACCGTGGAAATGGATGTAGCCGATAATTGGTTAGATGCCCACTAAACACTATATTTGGTTAATCAGTTATTAGACCTAATGAAAGCAGTAAAAATTTTGGCAGTAGGAGCAGTCGCAATCGGACTGTATGCCTGCGGTGGCGAAAAGGAAGAGGAGTCTTCTTCTAAGCAAAAAAATGTAAAGAAAACAGTCGAAAAAGATTCAAGTGATACGCAACAAGCAGAGGTGAATCGTGTAGAGTTTGATGAACTTTTCGCAAATGTGCCCTCACCTTTTATCGTTGCTAAGCAAATTGAGTCGCTTGATATATCTGGAGATGGACAATTTCTACATGATTACAATAAGTCATCAGAATACGATACGGAGCAAAAAATGGCACTGAATCTTGGTATATACGCTACAGATTTAACCTATTCGAATTTAATGCAAACTGGTTCGAATGAAATCGAGTTTCTTGCAGCAATATTGTATTTAACAGATCATCTTGGAGTGAGCTCAGTGCTTGATCAAGACACAAAGCTTAAATTCGAAGATAGTCTGGGAGATAAAGATAAGTCGCTCCAGATCATTAACGATACCTATGCGGATTTAGAAGGATATCTGAGAGAAGAGAGACGCGAGAATATATTAGCCTACATGATGGCTGGGGGATTAATAGAAGGTCTATACTTAGGCACCAATCTTGCAGATGTTAACGAAGACTTACTTCAGATGATATCTGATCAACATCATGGCGTTAAAACCTTGGTAGAAATAGTTTCGGGCCTTAAAAATGTAGATGAACATATTCTAAATGATTTAAAAGGCATTCAGGAAATCTATGATGCCATGGAGACGGTTGAACCAGAAGCAGAGGAAACTGAGGAAGAAGGCACTGTGGTAATTGGAGCTAAGCCTAGCAAACGTATGTCACAAGAACAGTTTGTGCAGCTTAAAGAACGTGTTGCAAAAATTAGATCAACCTACACTGAATAATATAGACATGAAGACACTATTAAAAATAAGCTTATTGCTACTTATGTTTTTGCCACTTCAATCTGAAGCGCAATGTAGAGGTTACGCTAAAAGAAAGTGTAGGCCAAATCTAGGAGAATATACACATGATGGCAAAATGAACGTAGCTCAACTATTTCCTGGAGATAAAGCGGAAATACTCCTAACGTTTTACAAAGGCCAGAGCTATAGATTACTCGTGTGCACCGATGAAACATTTGAAGGCACTGAATTTACGGTATATGATACGGATAAAAACAAGGTATTCGACAGTACTAAAGATGGTCATGATAAATTTGACTTCAAAGTAGCATCAACTCAACAATTGGTAGTGGAGATTAAGATTCCACAAGAACAGAAAGAAACCAGTAGTGAGTTTGAGATGACTGGCTGTGTGGCGGTAATGGTTGGAATCAAATAGTATCAATCAACATTTTGTCGATATATCTGTTTAGCTAATATGGCAAGAACAGTTCTCATTACAGGCGGATCAGGCACAATTGGTACTAATCTATCAGAAAAATTGTCCGAACTTGGTCACCAAGTGCGATGGCTATCACGTTCCCCGCAAGATAAAAACAAATACCCCACTTATAAATGGGATGTAGACCAAGGCTCTATTGCTGAAAATGCGCTTATTGGAGTAGATAGCATCATACATTTGGCGGGAGCGGGAATAGCTGACAAACGGTGGTCAAAGGAGTACAAACGAATAATTATCGATAGCCGTGTTAAATCAGCAAGTATTCTTCATAAGGCAGTAGTCAATTCTAATCTTCAGCTAAACGCATTTATATCGGCATCTGGAACAGGCTTTTACGGGGCATATACCAATGATAAGATTTATAAGGAGGAAGATACCGCTGGTCAAGACTTTATAGGTGATGTCAGTAAAAAATGGGAAGACGCAGCACTTAGCTTTAATGATGTAAGCAAGCGAGTTGTAATGTTGAGGACACCCATGGTCATAGCTAAAGATGAAGGAGCACTGGAAAAAATGACACCACTCTTTAAACGTGGTCTGGGAGCTGCAGTTGGATCAGGTAAGCAGTATATGCCTTGGGTAGAAATAGACGATATAGTTGATGCCTATCTATTCGCCCTTTCTAATGAAAGTTTGTCAGGACCATTTAATGTGGCTGCTGATGAAATGCCGACAAATCTAGACTTTAGCAAAACCTTGGCAAAAGCCTATGGGAAAAGCTTATGGTTGCCCAATGCGCCATCATTCGTGCTTAAACTTTTGTACGGAGAGATGGCTAATCTATTACTAAATGGAAGCAGGGTAGACAATAGTAAACTTAAAGATGAGGGCTTCACATATCAATACCACTCGCTTGAAAAAGCACTTAGTAAATCAGTAAGGTAGTGCGGATATTTATGTAACTTGATGCCACAATAAATTATCGAATGTTTGAGAATTTAAACAAGGCATGGAAGTCCATTAATGGCAGGGTAGAAGATTGGATCGATCACGGGATAGAGATGCTGCCCAATTTTATTGTTTCGATTATTATTTTCTTCTTATTTGTATTGCTCGCTAAGTATGTGGCAAAGCTCTTAAGCAAAAGATTACCTAAAGTTTCCAAGAATGACGCGGTAAATCAAATGCTGATAGCTCTGACCAAGATTTTAATTATATCCTTTGGAGTAATCACATGTCTTGGAATTCTTCACTTAGACAAAACGGTCGCCACCATTCTTGCTGGTGTTGGTTTAGTTGGACTAGCACTTAGTTTCGCATTTCAGCATGCAGCACACAATTTATTATCTGGGATTATTCTTGCAACACGTTCAACTATTAATGTGGGTCATTATATTGAGGCCGGTGGAGTAGAGGGCATAGTGAGGCGTATAGGCTTACGAGCAACCTATATTGAGAATACTAAAGGACAAATAGTTGCTGTACCTAATAAACAACTTACGGACGAAAAATATGTCGACTACACTTCATTAGGCCATAGAAGAATAGATATAGAAATTCATGTTAATTATGCCTCCGATATGGATAAGGTTGAACAAGTCACACTTAAAGCCGTATGTAATATGAGTGAGCTTCATAGTGATTTTTCACCAGAGTTTTTCATTCATGATATGGCTGATTTTTCAATTCAGTGTACATTAAGAATCTGGATTCCTTTTACTAATCATCCACCAGCGTATCTGGCCGCAAGACATGAAGCGATAAATAGAATACTAAAGGCATACAAAGCAAATGATATAGATATTCCGTTCCCAACTCATTTAATTCGCAAGGACAATGCATAAATTAGTATGTGAAGCATTTGACAATTGGGTGGGAGATTTTGAATAGTTGAATTATGTATGTGTAACCTGGCCCCAATTTCATAGGTGACAAACCGTAAATGAAGCTCATATTTACATTTATATTAGTCTTAGCCGCGAAACTTGTGGTGTCTCAAACTTCATTGGATGGTTTGCTAAAGACCTTTGAGCAAGAAAAGTATAGAGACTTTAACAAGTCTTCCGAAATAATTCAAAAGCTGCGTAGCTACACTACCTCCGGTAACAATGAAGCAAGAGTTGAAGCCTATAGTGCAATAAGCGATTTCTATTCTGTTAAAGGCCAATTTACTGTATCGCTGCTTTATCTTGATTCGGCTGCAAAAATTCTAGAGACAAATGACATTCCGTTTCAATCTGAATTTGTTTTGAAACAAGGCGTGGTAAACTCTTATGCTGGGGCTAATGATGAGGCGTTAAACTTGTATAAAGAGGCCTTGTTGCTAGCCACCAATGAAGGGCCGCGTGAAACTGCAAATGTATACTTAGCAATTGGTGAAATTTTGAGAAAAGCGGCCAACTATGATATGGCAACTAAATATTTAGATTCGGCACAGCATAGTCTCAATGGCGTTGATGATTCAGAAAGTATTTTAGCCAGAATTTATAATAGGAAAGCTGCAGTACTTAATGAAACGGGAGAAATAGAAGAGTCAATTGAGTTATCAAATATTGCATTGGAATATGCAATTGCCACCAACAATATAGACCTTATGGCAACTTCTTATAACGAAATTGGTTACTCAGAGTGGCATCTAAACCAGACTAGGGGATTGGATAAAGTACTTAAAGCAGCCAATCTATGGTCTGAAATTGGTAAAAAGAGATATGAAGTTTCCGCATTGCTGAATGCGGTCAAGTTTAATTTAGAGGACGGACAGATGGATTCAGCTGTTCATTTATTAAGTAGGTGCGATTCAATTGTCAATGGAAATCCATGGTATGGAATCAAAGCAGAGATATTTAAGTTCAAAGACATGATTGCACGGTCGGAAGGTAATTTTGAAGATGCCTACAATTATATTGGACAATATCACCACTATAATAACATGTACAATGAAGCACTGAGAAATGAAAAAATTCAGAGAATTCAGTACGATTTTAGATTGAAAGAGAAGGATGCAGATATTAAATTAAAAGAGAATCTATTAGTAAATGAACGAAAATCACTCGTTCAAAAAGAAAAGATAAATAAGCAGCTAAAAAAGAGGGAACGACTGGAGGTAGTTTTGCTCATACTTGCAGTATTGCTTCTGCTAGTGTTGTTTTGGTCAAGAAAAAAAGTTGTCAAGCAATCCGAAGAGTTAGAAGAAACAAATTTTCAGTTAAATGAAGCTTTGGAGAACCAATCATTTTTAATGCGTGAGATTCACCATAGGGTAAAAAACAATCTTCAGGTAATAACGAGCTTATTAGAAATGCAGTCGAAGGCACAAGATAATGAGCACACTAAGCAAGTATTAATGGAGAGTAGAAGTCGCGTAGCCTCCATGAATTTAATTCATTCTAAACTATATCAGCAAGAGGATGTTTCACGAGTGAAAATAGATGAGTATATATTTGGCTTGCACGGAGAAATAGCGGCATTGTTTAAACCTGAAGTTAAGCCCAAGGTGATGCTTGATATTGAACCTGTATCTATAGACACAAAATTAGCAGTGCATATAGGTGTTATGCTTAACGAATTGATAACCAATGCATACAAATATGCCATTGGAGATAGCGAGTCGTGCCTTACAATTGAGGTTAGCAAGCATGGTAATGAACTCACTTTAAAGTACCAGGATAACGGCCCTGGTTTTGATTATGCATTGTTCGAACCCCCCCAATCGAACTCAATTGGGCTTAGAATTGTTAAGAATATGTTGAGGCAAATGGCTGCCCGATATGAATTGGATACAAGCGGTAAAATGCTGCTAAAAATGGAGATAAAATTACGTGAAAATGATAGCGATAATAGAGGATGAGATATTAATAGCAGATAATTTGAGGACCAACTTAGTTGACTTGGGGTATAAGGTGCTTGAGCCATGTATAAGCTATAAAGAAGTGGAGGAAATGCTGGCATATCACACACCATCGATCGTTCTAGTTGATATCAATCTAGAGTCTGATAAAAGTGGCTTTGACGTTGCAAAATTACTTAACGAGAAAGATATTCCATTCATTTTTCTGACATCATACACCGATGATAGTACAATACGGAATGCGAGTATTTATGCCCCGGAGGGATACATTGCTAAACCATACAATATTGATACTGTCAAGTCCACCATTGAGATTAGTCTTGCAAAAAGAAATCAACAATCGGATACTGCTACTATACATGTTCAGAATAAGGGCATAACTGTTTCCATAAAATGTAAAGACATACTATTCGTTCAAAGTGATCACGTATATCTCGAGATTATAACTGAATCGAACAAATACGTCACAAGGTCAACAATGAGTAAAATCCAGGAAAAGTTGAATCATCCTCATTTTCAACAATCGCACAGAGGCTTTATTGTAAATATGAACAAAGTAGAAGCATTTGTAAATGAGACACTTCATATAGGAGATTACCGCATCCCGGTTAGTAGAAAGTTCCGCGCTCAAATCAAGAGCTATTTGTCGTAGAAAAACCATTCGTAACAAATAAGTGTAATTCAGAACAATTTTTTTTGGATGAGGTTTTTGTGTTGGATTTTTATGGGTTCAAATTGAAAAACCTATGAAAGTCAAAAGTTTACTCCCTGTGGTAGTAGGATTGATTTTAACATCAACTTCTTATGCAGCCACATTTACAGTTACAAACACAGCAGATTCTGGTCCTGGATCATATCGACAGGCAGTATTGGATGCCAACGCATTAGCCGGCGCAGATATTATTCAGTTTAACATTGGATCAGGTGCCCAAACGATTGCACTGTTATCTGTTGTTGATATTACGAGTGAAATATTTGTCGATGGGACAACTCAACCTGGGTATGCAGGTACACCCCTAATTAGTTTTACGGGAACTAGTATGTTTCGAGTAAACGGAGGTAGTAACTCTACTATTCAAGCACTAAATATTTCAGGTGATACTGGTGGGCCAGGAGTTTATTTAATTAACTGTTCCGGAGTTACGGTGCAGGATTGTGACCTTTCGGGGAATTTATATGCATTAAGAGCCGACGGAAATAACTCAAATGTTCAGTTTGTTAATAACAACGGCTCAAACGCTACAAGTAACGCGCTTTTCCTTTCAGGTGGAACCAATAATGGTTGGACCATCACTGGCAATAATTTAACCAATGCTGGTGCTTGGGGAATACATCATGTAAGTGGAACGCCAACTGCTATAGATGGCAATGATGTTTCAGGATCTCGTTATGGGATTTATATGGTTAGTTCAGGTGCATTCACACTATCTCCTATGGGTTCTGGAGGTCCAAATGAGAATATCTATGCAGATCATGAACAAACTCTAAATTTCAATGCGTGTACCGGGATGGACGTTTCAAATTGGGATTTCACAGCAACAACCCTTGCGCCAAATAATACGCGTACACCTTTTACAATAAGCAACTGCTCTAACATTACTATTGATAACAACAACTTATCAGGAATGTTTTATGCAATGAGAGCGGATGGTAATAACACAAACATACAGTTTACCAACAACAATGGTGCTGGTGCGGCAAGCAATGGACTATTCCTTTCAGGAGGAACAAACAACGGTTGGACAATCACAGGAAATGATTTAAGCAATGCTGGTGGTTGGGGAATACATCATGCCAGTGGAACGCCTACAGACATTTCTAATAACGATATGTCGGGGTCAGCCAATGGATTGTACCTGCTTAGCTCAGGCGCATTTACACTAGGAACAAATAATTATTTAAATACTGCGACTTCAGGTATTAGTTTGAATACATGTACGTCAGTTACTATAAATAATGCGGAAGTAACTGCTACAGGTGGGACGGGTATACATATGACCAATTCCAACTCATGTACCATTGACGGAACAATTGCTTGTGGACGCCAATATGGAATACGTTTGAGTGCTACATGTAATAACAATAACATTTTAAACTCTCAAATTGCAAATTCATCAGCTGACGGAATTCGACTTGATGGTGGAACAATCTCTAATACAACAATTGACCAATCTGGATTCTTTAACAATGCTAATGACATACTTGATAATGGAACTGGTACATCAATCACAAACTCAACAGCACTTCCATCAGCGCCATTCTGTCCGTGTGTAAACCCTGCGGATCAGTCTTTAGCTGCTGCTGATGCATCATTTGTTTGTGAAGGTGCTACTACTATTGATCTAGCTTCATCAGAAGTGGGTGTAGATTATTACCTCAGAGATGATGCGGATGATTCAATATTAGATGGGCCAGTCGCTGGAACAGGTTCTGGTATTAGCCTAAACACAGGAAGCATTTCTTCTACAACAACATTCAATGTGTTAGCTGGCGTTCAAGGCCCTACTGGAAATGGACTCGCTCTTGACGGAGTTGATGAGCGCATCACGGTTCCTAACAACGCTGCCCTTGTGCCATCAACAGGTGAGTTAACAATTGAGTTGTGGGCTAAGAGTAATACGGCTACTTGGAACGATTTTGGATTTTTGATTAGTAAGCGTGATAGCTATATAATTCATCCAGATGCAGGTTCTAACAACGTTACTTTCTATCTGTTTATAAATGGAGGTTGGGTAACTGTTCAAACGCCTGTAACAGATATTACTGTATGGCATCACTATGCAATGAAGTGGGACGGAACAACATTATATGGCTACATTGATGGGCAAATGATTGGAAGCGCACCTGCTGCAGGAACGCTTGGAACATCTACTCAAGACTTATATATAGGGCATGATGTTCCTTTCGCGAGATACTTTGATGGAACTGTTGATGAAGCCCGTTTATGGAATGTTGCTCGTTCAGATGCTCAGATTTCATCTTATTATGATAGATGCCTTTCTGGTTCCGAAACTGGATTGGTAATGTACTTACCAATGGATGAAACGTCTGGAACTTTAGTAGCAGATGCAACAGGAAATGGATTTGATGGTCTTGCAGAGAATATTGAAGACCCCACTGACTGGGTAACTGGTGCTGTAGCATGTTTAGAATGTCCAGTTGAGATGACAGGAACTGTAACAGTAACCATCGATCCAATTGATGATCAAACGCTAACTGCGGCAGCTTCACCAATCTGCCCTAATACTAGTACTACGATAGATTTAGGGTCTTCTCAGAATGATGTGTTCTACTTTTTAAGAGATGATTCAAACAATGCAATTGTAGAAGGACCTACTTCTGGTACAGGTAGTGGAATTAATATGAATACAGGAAATATAGCAGCTACTACTGATTATAATGTTATTGCAACTACATCATTAGGCTTAGATTTTGATGGTGCCAACGATCACGTTGTTATTCCTAATGAATCAAATTTTGATTTTACCACATCAATGACTGTGGAGTTTTGGGTAAAAACGACCAATTTGGCTTTAGTTGATGCCTTAGTTACTAAGGGAGACAATAGCTGGAGAGTGCATGGTAATGGAGCGGGAACAGTAATGTTTGCTGGTAACGGAGCCTTCCCTGATATCAATGCAAGCACTTCAATTGTTGACGGAATTTGGCACCATGTTGCTGCTGTGTATGATGGAACTAATGCAATGATCTATATCGATGGGAATTTAGAAGTTTCTACGCCAGCTACTGGTGCAATCGATAACTCAGCGTTTCAGGTTGCAATAGGTGAAAATCTTCAGGCATCAGGCAGATATTTTGAAGGTCAAATGGATGATGTGAGAATTTGGAATATAGCGCGTACAGGAACTGAAATAAACGGCAACATGTCTTCTTGCCTAAGTGGAAGTGAATCAGGATTAATTGCTTACTATAAATTTAACGATGGTGCAGGCAGTTCAGGGCTTGCTGACTTAACGGGTAACGGTAATGATGGAGCATTAACGAATATGGATGCTTCAACGGATTGGGTAATGGGAACCTTATCTTGTGGTTGTGAGTTTGAAATGACAACTATCGAAACGGTTACCGTACAGGATAATGCGCCAACAGTAGCAACAAGCCCAGGTAATTTATCTGCGAATGTGGATGCTGGAACATGTGCGGCAGTTGTTACATATACTGCGCCAACATTTGATGATGATTGTGATGGCCTTGGTCTTGCAGGAACATTGTCTTCTGGCCTTGCATCTGGATCATCTTTCCCTGTTGGTGTGAATACTGTTGAG
This sequence comes from Flavobacteriales bacterium, assembly GCA_964230215.1. Lineage (GTDB taxonomy): Bacteria > Bacteroidota > Bacteroidia > Flavobacteriales_D > JAUILH01 > JAUILH01. The sequence goes on along the minus strand of CAXRGQ010000007.1, from coordinate 411,410 downwards.
TACACGTACACGGATGCCTCAGGACAAGCAGTGACTGAAACCTTCACAATTACGGTTGCAGATAACGAGGATCCTGCAACGCCAACGTTAACCACTTTAACGGATGAGTGTGCTGTAACAGCAACAGCACCTACAACAACGGATAACTGTGCAGGAACAATTACTGGGACTACTACTGATCCGTTAACATATTCTACGCAAGGTACATTTACAATTAACTGGGATTTCGATGATGGAAACGGCAACGTAATTACTGTTCCGCAGACAGTTACTATCGATGACGTAACACCACCAGTATTTGCAGGGATGCCAATAGATCAGACAATTCTTGCAAACAATGCTGGATGTACTGGAATTGCTACATGGACGGCACCAACTGCTACAGACAACTGTGGTGGAGCGGTAACGATTACCTCTTCTCATAATTCAGGAGATGCATTCCCATTAGGAACTACAACTGTTACGTATACGGTGACTGATTCGGAAGGTAATGCTACAAATGAAACATTTGATATTACAGTTAACTCAGATCTTGGTGTAACTAACGTTGCTACTATTGATGCCGACTGTAATGGAGCAGCGACGGGTTCTATTGACATCACCGTAGGTGGTGGAACTATGCCTTTCACCTTTGATTGGGATAACGATGGAACAGGAGACAATGATGACACAGAAGACCTTACTGGATTGACTGCTGGCACTTACAACGGCATTGTTACAGATGCTAACGGATGTACTGATGGCGGTTCTGTAATCATCAATGAGCCTACTGCTGTTGTAGTAACTATCGATTCTCAGGTAGACCCATCAGGATGTGGTTTAGCAGATGGAGCGGCGAGTATTACTGCTTCAGGAGGGACTGTTTCGACAGGCTATTCATACTTATGGACAGATGGCGGAACATTCTCAGACACTAATGAAGATCAAATTGCATTGGTGGCTGGTTCATATACAGTGGTTGCTACAGACGACAACGGATGTACTGGACAAGCTACCGTTAACCTATCAGATCCAAACGGACCTACTGTTACTCTTAACGGAGCATCAGTACTATTAACAAACTGTTTCGGAGATACAAATGGTAGCATTGACATTGACGTTGTGCTAAACGGTGGAGCTACTTCATCAACCTTCGATTGGGATAATGATGGTACTGGAGATAACGATGACACTGAAGACTTAACAGGTCTTGGAGCAGGTACTTACAATGTAGAGGTAGTAGACGACAATAACTGTGTGGCTACTTTAGCCGTTACGGTTACTGAACCTACAGATATTGTTGTAAACGCTACAGTGACGGATGTTACCTGTTATGGAGACGCAGATGGAGCCGTTGATGTAACAGCTACTGGCGGAACGGTTTCAGGAACTTACTTATATGACTGGGACAACGATGGTCAAGGAGACAACGACGACATGGAAGATGCTATGGGGCTTGGAGATTCTACGCTTGTATTAGTTGTAACGGATGATAACGGATGTACGGATACTACAACATATACTGTGGTTGAGCCAGATTCAGTGAGCGGAACGTTTGTATTAACACACGTATCTTGCTACGGATTAACTGACGGAGCAATAGACCTTACAGCAACAGGAGGAGATGGATCATATTCTTTCCTATGGGATGACGCAGGTGCATCTACAACTGAAGACATCTCAGGCCTTGGAACTGCTACGTACACAGTTATCATTACTGATGGTAATGGATGTGTCGGAATGGTTACCGATTCAATCATGCAGCCAGATTCACTTGTGCTTTCAGCTGTTGCCACAGATGAATTGTTAGGAAGTGATGGTACAATTGATTTGACGGTTAATGGAGGAACTGCTGCCTATGTATTCGACTGGGACAATGATGGAACAGGAGACAATGATGATACGGAAGATTTATCTGCATTAACAGCTGGAACTTACGTAGTGGTTGTGACAGATGCAAACGGATGTAGTGATTCACTAAGTGTAATTGTTGGATCTCAAGTGAGTGTTGGAGATATTGAAACAATTGATGTGTCAATTTATCCAAACCCAAGTACAGGTAACTTCAGTATAGAATTATCTCAGTTAACTGATGATGCTGTATTAAGAGTGTTATCTGCTGATGGTAGACTTGTACAACAACAAACAATAAACAATGTAATTACAGATGTTCAATTACCATTAGTTGAACGCGGTACTTACATGATACAAATACTTACAGGGAATAGTATCTTAACCAGATCGATTATAGTTCAATAAGCATACTATTTACTACCATGAAAAAGCCGCTGTTCCAACAGCGGCTTTTTTGTTTAGAGTTTTTCTAATGCTCTTGCAGTCACCTCCTGACTGTATGGGTTAATCTTATGATGCTCGGGTGACCAACCCATTAGAAAACGGGTGAAATCGGCCCAGGCAATTGGGTACATTTCACGCCATTCAGATTCTAACTGATTGAATTTATTTGAATACGGAGTGTTTCTTAGTGCTGTTTTTAGTGTATTAAAGTAATGGTTTAGAATAGTGTTTTCATAATTGAAACAGTCGTCTGAACTAAGACAGCTACCCATAAAGTAAGTGAGGTCTTTCATGCCGCACCCACCCCCGACATACTGAAAATCTACTGCCGCTACTGTACTATTTTTCGTGTTGAAACAGAAGTTAGCCACCTTTGCATCCCCGTGAAGTATTGTTTTGTATGAGCATGCATCAAGGGCGGCGTCTATTTTACGTGCATTGCTTTTAAGAGGACCATCAGCCATAGCGTTCCATTCATCCTGCCTAGTATCAAGATGCCAATAACTGCCTTTGGCCCATAAATCGTCCGCTTGCACACCCATAAACTTGGCGTGAAAATTGGCCAGCCATTCAATACAAGGAAACACTTCATCAATGCTAAGACTTGATTTTCTTTCAACAAATCCGCTAGCATCCAAATCTTCCAGCACAAGATACCGGTCACCTTTATTTTCAATATCTTTTATTAGCGCTGGTACTCGACAATTATTGTCACAAAGCTTAGCGTACTTAGTATACCAATTGCTTTCAATTTGATAGGACTTTACTTTTCTGTTGTGTGAACTTTGTGTGTTCCAACCTCTGGGATGACTGTTTTTACTATTAGGAGATATGAGTTTAATTACAACTTGCTGAACGACACCAGCAGTTATGACATCAGCTTTTATAATTTCCCCATAGCCTCCCCATAGATCTTGTATGTGCTGTTTAAGCACCAGCGCATTACAATTTAGACTTTCCTGAATTAAATTTTGTTGGGTGATATTCATAGTAATGAATAAAAAAAGGGGCCATAAAGCCCCAATATCTTATAAGTGAGCAATGATAACTACTACTTCTCTACCATAATTTGAGACTTAACTTTCTTTTTAGTTGTAGAACCAGTAACTGATACTTCCGCGGCTTTCACAAGATCAGCAAACAAGATAACCTGTTCGTCTGTTAAACCTGAGGAGCTTTTCTGCTGCACCACTGGTTTTCCATCTTTATCTGCCTTTACAAGCAAATTGATTGACCCATCATATGGAGCCGTAGAACCTACCATGCTGCTTGCCAATTTATTGTGTGCAGTCCTGTAACTATCATCTAAGTCTCCATCGTTAACACTCATACAACTTTCAAATTGTTTCATTGCCATAATATTTAATTTTATAAGGTTTGTGTCCTAAATATATATAAATTGAAGACTTTAAATGCTGCTTAAACGAATTATATATACTTGTCTTAGTCTTGTTTTAACATTACAAGCCTCTGCAAACGAGTTAGATAGTTTGATAAAAGTGTATAATAATACCTCCAATGATTCCCTAAAAGCACGTGCAGCGTTTGATGTTGGCAACTATCTTGAAATGTATGATGCCGATCGAGCAATTGTATGGGGTGATAAGGCTTTGACACACGCTAGGTCCTATGGACACCCAATGTTTGAGGTTCTAACGCTCAACTACATTTCTTCTTATTCTTTCACAAAAGGAGATTATCATCAGCAAATAAAGCTTTTATTTGATGCGCTTAAACTGGCAGAGCAGTATGGTTTCAAAGAGATTCAAGGTAAGATCATGAGCAATATTGGTAGTGGATATATGCGTTTAGAAGATTATGAAGAAGGTTTTAAATGGTTAGAGAAGGGACTTGAAATCAAGCGCCAATATAGTTCTGGTGAGAGTTTAGCGTTTAGTCTGGCAGGAATGGGTACATTTTACTACGAAAGCAATAATATCGACCAAGCCATAGTGTATTTTAAGCAGGCACTAGAATTAAGAGAAAAGAATAATAATGTTGAGCATCAGGCCGTTCTCATGGGCAACTTAGCTGAATGTTATATTGGATTGGAAAAATTCAATGAGGGTCAGCAGCTTCTTAAGAGAGCTATAAAGCTAAACAGAGAGAGTGATAATTTCTATGGATTATGTAATAACTATCATGCATTGTCATGGTTGTTTGAGGAAGCAAATGAGTTGAGTTTAGCATTGCATTACGGGGACTCGGCGTTAGCACTTGCAGATTCAAATGGCTTTGTGGAAATGACTTATGAAATCGTCAATAGTCTTGCATCTATGTTTGCAGCCAATGGAGATCATGAGAAGGCATTCAAATATAAAGATAAGGCGCACCTGTTATGGCAAGAACTTTTCCAGGCAGAAGCGGCGGAAAACCTTGCAGAATTAACCACCATTTACGAAACAGACAAAGTTGAAGCAGAAAACAATCTATTAAAAAAGAATGCAGAAATTGATGAACTTACCATCGAACAGCATGAGAGTGAAATACGGAGTAAGCGTCTAATTATTATTGGGGCTGTGCTGGGATTAGTGTTGTTGTCGGCACTTTTATTTTTATTGGTTAGATGGAATCGGGAAAAACAGAAGGCGAACAAACTTTTGGCACTGCAAAAATCTGAGATTGAGGCCAAGAAAAATGAAGTAGAAATTCAGAGAGATATTGTATCTCAAAAGAATAAAGAAATATTAGACTCTATTCAATATGCTAAGCGCATTCAGGCGGCAATTTTACCACCAGAAAAGACCATAAAAAGCTACTTGCCCAACTCATTTATTCTCTACAAACCGAAAGATATTGTTGCTGGCGATTTTTATTGGATGGAGTCGGTAGTAGATGAAAAAGGTAATAGCGGAGTGCTATTCGCTGCAGCTGATTGTACTGGTCACGGTGTTCCTGGTGCGATGGTGAGTGTTGTTTGTAACAACGGATTAAACAGAAGTGTTAGGGAGAAGAAAATTCTAGATCCAGCAGAAGTCTTAAATTCAACGAGAGAAATAGTTGTAAAGGAGTTTGAAAAGTCTGAAGATGAAGTGCGCGATGGAATGGATATCGCCTTATGTTCGTTATTTTATAGCAAAGATAATTCATATGCTAAGCTCAGATATGCGGGTGCTAACAACCCTCTCTGGGTTATGAGACAAGGAAAAGGATTTGACATAAAACCTTCTGATGATGGCAGAATTATCATAACTGATTATGAGGCAACTCATGTACTGCATATCAAAGCAGATAAACAGCCAATTGGTAAATTTCCTAATCCACTCACCTATAACACGTATGAAATTCAATTAGAGAAGGGGGATATGATATACTTATTCTCAGATGGATATGCGGATCAGTTTGGTGGTATTGGGAATAATTTCAGCTCCAAATCTCAACATATGACAAGAGGTAAGAAGATGAAATTAGGTAACTTCAAAAAGCTTTTGGCTAACATATCCAATAAGGATTTAGACCACCAAAAACTTAGACTTGAAGACGCCTTTCGTGAGTGGAAAGGGGATTTGGAACAGATAGATGACGTTTGTGTGATTGGCGTGCGCATATAGTGTCTCTTCTTAAGCTACGGCCAGCATACAGAAAGGTTTGCCGGTGTAGATGATACGAGCCGCCGTTCATCATAGTCTTGACTTTATACTTGAACCGATTAATTATATTTGCAATCCAAGTTGAAGCGATGATAAGATTATTTTTCCTACCCATATTTCTGTTAGTATTCACATGCGGTGCTCAGGTTTCTGAGACATTTTTAAAAGAGAATTATACTATTGAGCGCTATGATATTCCTATGCGGGACGGCGTAAAGCTCCACACAATAGTGTACAGCCCGAAAAAGGATGGAAACTTTCCATTCTTGATTAATAGAACGTGTTATAACGCATCTAAATACGATAACTATCATGTGACAGCACAACCAAACCCGCTATTGGTAAGGGATCTCTATATTCTCGTATATCAGGATGTTAGAGGAAGGTACTTATCTGAAGGCGAGTTCGATAACATGAGACCAAACATTCCCGGCAATCGTAAGAAGGATATTGACGAAAGCTCTGACACCTACGATACAATTGATTGGCTGGTTAAAAACGTGAAAAACAACAATAAAAAGGCTGGTATATACGGAATTTCATATCCTGGTTTTTATTCAGCAGCTTCCATTCCAAATGCTCATCCATCCCTAAAAGCGGTTTCTCCACAAGCACCTATTTCGGACTTTTTCTTTGATGATTTTCACCATCATGGCGCTTTCTTACAAAGTTATACGCCGGCATTTCCTGTTTTCGGTTATCAAAAAGATAGCTTAACAGACAAAACATGGTTTACAGATGCGATGATGCGTATGGTGTCGATGGATGTAAATGACGCATATAGTTTTTATCTTAATTTGGGACCGTTGTCAAACACAACAAAATACTATCACCATGACAATTTTTTTTGGAACCAGATAGTGGAGCACCCAAATTACGATGAGTTCTGGCAAAAACGCAACTTACTTCCGCATCTAACTAAGGCAAAACCAGCTGTTATGGTAGTTGGAGGGTGGTATGACGCAGAGGATTTATACGGCCCTCTTAATATCTATAAGACCATTGAAAAGAGAGATGATCGTGCGTATAATACTATTGTTATGGGACCGTGGACGCATGGTGGATGGGCTAGAGAAGCTGGTGAGCATACGGTGAATCATATTTACTATGGTGATAGTATCTCAAGCACATATCAAGAAGAAATAGAGTTTAGGTTTTTTAGTAAGTTTTTAAAAGACAAAGAGTTTACTCTTCCAGAGGCACATATGTACGATACTGGTATTAAAAAGTGGTTTGATTTTGATGAATGGCCAAGTAGTAAGCTGAATTCTCACACCCTAATGTTTGAGGGGAACAATTTGGTGATTGATGGTAAGGTGGACGAATCAAAAGAGTATAGTTACTTGAGTGATCCGCATCACCCAGTCCCACATAGGTCTGAAATCCACCCACTTGGATTTACACCAAGATTATTTATCAACGATGATCAAAGACACGCCTCAAGAAGACCAGATGTACTAACCTTCTCAACGGAGGTATTGGAAAAGGACTTAACCATAGGAGGAGAGATTCTTGCAGACTTGGATGTGTCCATGACGGGTACAGATGCAGACTTCATTGTTAAAATTATTGATGTGTACCCAATGGACCATGAAGAGTATGATCACAATCCTTCCAACATAACAATGAAGGGGTATCAGCAGCTAGTGCGACATGAGGTATTTAGAGGACGATATAGAAACAGCTATGAAAGACCAGAGCCATTCCAAGCGAATACTAAAACAAAGGTGCAATTTCCGCTTCAGGACATCTTACACACCTTTAAGAAAGGTCACAAACTAATGGTTCAGATTCAGAGCACCTACTTCCCATATATCGACAGAAATCCTCAAAAATATGTAGACAACATCTACAAAGCCAAAGAAGAGGACTTCATTAAATCAACTATTACCATTCACGGGAGTTCTAAAATCTTGATTAATCCTAAGTAGGACAAGTCTTAGAATCTTCATTCATTTTCTTAACTTGTCGCTATGATTAAGGCATTATTGCTCACTCTGGCAACATTTATTCATCTTGCGTTAGCAGCGCAGGTGGATTCGTTAATGGAATGTGCTGATAAAGCCAAGCACGATACTACGCGCTTGAGGAATATTGTTTTAGCGTCAGAAGTATGTGAGATATCGGATATCCCAATCTATGCGGATCAGGCAATAGAACTGGCTGAATACCTAGAGAGCAAACCGGACTTAGATCAAGATAAAATCCTTTTGTATAAAGCAACGGCCTATAATAACCTTGGTTTTTTACATCATGCAAGAAGCCAATTTGACGCAGCTTTGGCAATGTATGACAAGAGTAAGCAGATTTTTGAAAATATAGCCGATACGATAGGGATCTCACGTTCCTATAACAATATTGCAATGGTAAGAAAAGACCGTGGGGATATAAAAATCGCACTTGAGATGTTGATGAAGAGTACTCAATTGTGCGAAGGGAGAAATGATGAACAATTATTGCATATCAACTATTCAAATATTGCAACCATATATACGCATCTAGCGCAAGTAGATTCAGCACTTCACTACATATATAAGAGTCTCAAAATTCAAGAACGAATTGGAGATAAATTCGGAATGGGATATTCATATAATACCCTGAGTTCTCTGTATCATACACAAAGAGATTATAAATCTGCCTTGGAAGCCAGTAAAAAAGCAATGGCCATAAGAGAAGAAATCAAAGACTATGAGGGCTTGGCGTCTTCTTATAACAACATTGGGTTTATCCACGACATGAACGATAATGACAGCCTTGCACTTGTATATTATATGAAAGGTTTGGAAATAAGGGAAACACATGGTTTAAGTTCAGGCACTTCAGACATCTACAGCAATTTATCTAGCTATTATCTGGATAGGGGTGACACACTCACGGGATTAAAATATCTGCAAGATGCTATTAAAATTCGGGAGGATGTTGGCGATATAGAAGGCATTAGTAACACCTATATTAAGTATGCTCGGGTGTTGCACGCAAGAAAACAGGCAGATTTATCATTAAAATATGCTAGAAAAGCCTACAAAATTGCCATGAATACTGGCTATGTTGAGGATATAATGAATGCCAGCCAGATCCTAGCGAAAGTCTATTACAGATTAGGGAAGGCGGATAGTGCTTATTTACTCCATGTGCAGCATCTAAATTACCGTGATAGTTTAACAAACGATGAAAACCAAAGAGAGATTGTACGACAAGAGATTGACTACGATTATGCCAAAAAGCGTCTGGCGGACAGTGTTGAACATGCTAAAACATTGGAGATCCAAAAATTAGAAAATAAGCACAGAGAAGAGAAACTTGACAAGGTGCAAAAGCTTAATGCGGCTATGATAGTAGGCTTAGTTCTATTGTTAGGCGTAATTTTATTCGCAATACGCGCATACAGAAACAAGAAAAACTTTGCACTAAGCTTAGCTCATCAGAAAGAAATAGTAGAAGAAAAAAACCGGGAAGTAACAGCATCAATAAACTATGCTAAGCGCATTCAAACGGCCATACTACCACCCGAATCCCTCATGGAGAAGCATTTTAAAGATTACTTTTTGATATACAAACCTAAGGACATTGTAGCAGGAGATTTTTATTGGATGGAGGTGTTGCCTGGTTCTCCTCCTTTGGAGGAGTTAGAGGAGGTAGGCAACACAATTCTTTTTGCGGTAGCTGATTGTACCGGACATGGTGTGCCAGGAGCAATGGTGAGTGTAATCTGTGCAAATGCACTGAATAAGGGTGTAATTGAAGAGAATATTACTAATCCAGCGGAGTTATTGGATCGTACTAGAGAACATGTTCTTGAAAGCTTTAGAAGAAGTAATGAGGACATTAAAGATGGAATGGATATAGCGTTGTGCTCACTAACGTTCGCACAGAGAGAGAAACAGAGCGTGAGCGATTCCTTAGATTCAATTCAGATGGATGCACAAGTCCGCAGCGCCTCTGCTGATGCTACGGGCGACACGCAGACTGTTTCTGATCACTCCGTTCTGCTAAACTACGCTGGCGCGAACAATCCCCTTTGGATTGTATCGAAAAAGCCGCAGATTGATGTAAATGGAGCAATGCTCGATCCTATATTAAGTCAAAACGATAGTAACTTATTTGAAATTAAGGCAGATAAGCAACCAATTGGCTTATATGGTAAAGAGCAAGCTTTTAGCAACCATAGGATGGAGTTAAACGAAGGTGATCAATTGTATTTATTTAGCGATGGATTTGCAGACCAATTTGGAGGCAAGGGAGAGAAAGCTAAGAAGTTTAAAGCCAGTAATTTTAAACGCTTGATTCTCGAAACATCAAACATGTCAGCAAAAGATCAAGGCCAAAGTCTTGAGCTAGCACTAAATGAATGGATGGGTGATTATGAACAATTGGACGATATCTGTGTGATAGGTGTTAGGATTTAATTCTATGTAGATTAAGGCAAATCCTTAATAACATGCCCAGAAAAGGTGTTAACTTCCTTAAAGAAACGCTTATAAGGCCATAAACTTGGGTAATCTTTATGAATTCTAACTGCTAGGAATAGTAGATCTATTGGGTAGACCCAATAATTCCAGCTACCATCTTTAATAGCATCCCCGGTCCATTCATACCCATCCTCCGGTTTTTCCGGCATCAATCCTTCCTTTACCAACCAAGTGTGCACTTTGCCATAATCATCCTTCCTACCATAATTACTAAACTGAGCATCAATTTCAGTCATATATTCTTGTAAGGTCTTTTCATCCAACTTTGATAGCGCTAAACTTAGTTTCTGATACTGCTGCATAACTACTTTTTGTTGTTTCCAGTATCGCTTAGTATCGTAATTGGCAAGCGAATCTCTCAGAGAACCTAGAGGGTAGTATATGTGACTGTGCTCTCCATCTTTAACGGTGCGCATTTCTCCATCTTTAACGTAATGTTTGTAGGTGTAAATGGCAACGGGCGCATCACGTGTAATTCTTTTTGAAGAACCGTTTTCGTCTTCTACATATTTATACCTGGACATATAGTGACTTGTATCAACCCCATATTTCATATCTTGTGCTTTCTGAGTAGCTTTTGCATTTAATGCATCCATTTTATTGTTAAACTGCTCAAAGAAGTAGTCCTTATATAAATCCCACGCCTCATAAGCTAGTTTAGGGTTTTTAGCTAGCATATCTCTAAATCCAGACTTATAGTGCTCAGGCGTATAAGGACCAGCAGAAATGCGTTCGCCCTCTTTGGCATGCGCATAAATGTTTGAATAGAGTACTTCTCCAAGATATAGTGGTCCTGGAACTGAACTTGGGCTCTTAATATTTCCGTAGGAGTATGAATACGACCCCACCAAACCATCGCATAGCTTATCTATTTTGTCTTTGGTATACAAATCGGCTACAAGCAATGCTGCTGAGCATAGAATTACCACAGCTGACAATAAATAGAGAAATCTTCTTAAACCTTTCATAGTATCATTTTAGTGGAGGCAAAATACAATTAAGTGTATTAAAGCTATATAGAGTATTTACCCTAGTTTTCATAAATGGGCTAAACATCAGCTATACAATACCTTAACTAAGTAGTAACATATAGTTTCTACTCAAGAGACCTTAGTTGAATAATCTTGCAAGTTGGTGAGTTTATATAGAGACATACAAGCCCTTGAGCGTTTTCTGCCTGAATATGTGCCACAAACGGTGTCAGAAATTGATGATGTGAATATGCATCTCCATCGTGTTTTTATGACGGTATGTCATATGATAATTAGGCTAGATAAGAGCGATCCAACTGAGTATCGTTCAGGTATAAATTTGTATAGGTCTTACCTGCTAATTAGCAAAACAACTCCAAAAAACATGGAATGGTTTATATCTGACTACGCCATGTTTATTGTGGATACGCACGATTTACTTCACAAGACCAAGAAGTCAATTAAAAAGCTTTATAAGCTACCTAGAAACAGTCATATTATGCACCCTGACCTGGGGTCTATTAATAGGGCTCAGGCTATTAAGTTTATTTCGATTTACCTGCAAAACACCTACAAAGATTTAAGACAGGCAGAAATGGGTAAAACTAAGCTGAAATACGCATAAAAAAATCCTGGCGACTTTCGCTTGAACGAATGTGCCAGGATTGGGGATATCTTATAGCAAAATCCTACTTAACTACTATACGCTTAGTAATTTGCTGTCCTTCAAGACGGATGCTTACCATATACACACCAGCCGTTAACTGCTGAGTGTTGTAATCTAATAATTGATGGCCGCTCGCATTGCCATTATACAAAGAGGCTACTTTACGACCAGTCATATCTAATACGTCCACACTTACAAAGTCATCTTTTGGCATGTCAAAACGAATGCTAAGATTATCTTCTACTGGGTTAGGATAAATAACCAAGTTAAGGTTGTTGTCTGTAATGATAGGAGTTCCAAGAGGGCCCGTTAAGTTGATGTTGTCAACATATACGTTGTTACCACCATCAGAGGTAAACTCAAATTTATATCTAAATCCTGGTACTAAGTATGAGCTAGAAATATTAGTGATAGTATGTGTTTCCCACTCACTTCCTGAAGGTACAAAGTTAGAATTTGTGCTTCCTGCAGTCGCTAGGTTAGCTCCAGATGTGTTTTTACGAACTGCCCAAGTTTTACCGCAATCTCTTGAAACATAAACACTCAATTTATCCTGATTGCCAGAGTTTCTTTGAGCAAAGGCAACATCATATGTCATTGTAATACTTGAAACACCTGATAAATCAAATGTGTTTGAAATAAACTCATCTACCGTACCTGCGTCTCCAGATGAATTAGCGATATACATAGACTTGCTTCCGCTACTTGCAGCATTTGTGTTAATCTCCCATGTACCATCATTGTCAAGATTCACTAATGTGTAATCTGAATTTGGTAAAGAACTCACACTTTCAAAACCTTCACTATACGGAAAAGGAAGTGCATCTGCAGGTAAAACTGTAATAAAAGCATTCTTTGTCTCAGTGTCAGTAGTAGTGCCATCACCAACATTTAATGTAACTGAGTATGTTCCTGCAGTGTTGTAATAAATTGAAGATGGATTCTGGTCCGTTGACGAAGATGGTGTACCGCCTGTAAATGTCCAGTTCCAGCTATTAGCGTTATGGAAAGACAGATCCGTAAAATTAACAGAGTCACCCGCGCAAATGGTCATAATGTTTGCTTCAAAATCAGCTTCACAAAGACCAGGAGTGGTTGTGTTAGTACCTGTTGCGTTCAAGTTACTTGTAGTCCATAAATTATCTCTACCACCTTGGCTACTATTTAAAGCAGTATGCATTCTTGTAACTTGTCCTTCAGTAAACATTCTAGAACAGTAGCTGTAATCCATATAGTTTTGAACGTTATCAAGCGAGCCACACGTAGTTCCTGAAAGATTACAAGTAGTCCACCCTATAGTGTTTGGCGTATCATTAACACCATCGTCATCATTACATGAAGCCGTATTTCCAGGGTTGTTATTTGGTCCCCAAGGGTGTGATAAGTTCAGCCAATGTCCCACTTCATGCGTAAGCGCTCTTGCTAATGTGTAATTACCAGTACCGATAGACCCAACGTAAGTGTGCTTAATAAGAATTCCGCCATACATTGTGCCAACAGACCATCCTTGAGGCGTCATTGTGTAGCCTGCTGCACCGTCTGGGTCAATACAAACAAAGATGTTCATGTATTTTTGAGAAGGCCATAAACCATGCTGTGACTCAACATCCTCAACAATTGGATGACCACTAAATGTCATTCCTGTGTCGTATGTGTTTTGAGAATATGTTCTAGTTATACCCTTATGGCAATTGCCGTTATTATCTTTTGTTGCCAACCTAAACTCAATGTCAGCATTTCCAACAATGCCTTGAAAGCTAGACACAACAGTTGATACGTCTGCATTCATCATCTGAAAGTCTTCATTCAAAATTCTGATTGCATCATATATTTGATCATCTGAAATGTTCTCTGAACCGTTAAGATGCACCACGTGAAATACCACGGGTATTACATAAGAAGCACGCTCGTTTGACATACCATTTCTGATATTTTCTTCGTACTTCTCTTGAAATTCTGCTTGATATATACTGTCCTGTGTTTTGTATGATGGATGCATCTCAAACAAGTTATCTCTTTGTTTTGTGCTTCCGCAATACTCAATATCTCCGGTATTCCCCGTGTTCTGGGCAAACCCACCTATGCTTGTGCTTAAAATTGCACCAGCTAATAATAATTTTTTCATAGTGTTTCCTATCCTTTTATCGCGTAGTAGAAGGCCCTAAGATACTAAATATAGAGCAGAGAGGGTATACCGTTCATCACAATACGGAAACCGTTGAGCATAAAATAAGGCCAATTATTGGTTGATTTCTATGAATCTCTCGACATCACTCATAGTGCCAAATACTACCAATGTGTCGGTATCTTTTATGACGGTTTCTGAGTTTGGAACGCCTAACACATGCAGTTCAATAAGCTTTTCACCTTTAATCTCCACCTCAAATTCCCGCTTTATGGTTACAAGCGTTAGTTGATACTTATTTCTTAAATCTAAATCTGAGATTGTTCTGTTAGCCACGGCCTTTGGAGTGCGGATTTCAGCAATCTCATAGTTGTCTGGCAGCTGTAAAAAACCAACAACACTTGGATTTACAAGTCGTTCTGTTACCGCTTCTGCTACCTCATCTTCAGGACTCAAGATTTCATTAACCCCTAGTTTTAGAAGGATACTCTTTTGCTGTTCGCCATGTGCTCTGGCAATCACCCTTTTAATTCCCAAATCCATCAAATGAACACTAGCAAGCATAACTGCTTCAAAGTTTTCGCCTATCGATACAACTGCCGCATCAATATCCGTGATGTTTTGGCTTTGCAGAGCTTTAATATCTGTGGAGTCGAGAGTTACGGCCATGGCAACATCTTCTTTTATGGACTCAATTTTGTCCTCTTTAATGTCAAAGCACACAACCTCTGCACCTTTATCTGCTAGTCTCCGGGCTATCGAACTACCGTATCGTCCAACACCAATTACAAGAAATTTCTCAGCTCTTAACATACTTTTTCTAATGCTTGTTTTAAATCTTCAATCAAATCGTCTGCATCTTCAACTCCAACGCTTAAGCGAATGAGCGAATCTACAATGCCAGTTGCCTCCCGTTCTTCTTTTGGAATAGCTGCGTGTGTCATTGTCACAGGATGGCCTATTAAGGACTCCACACCACCTAATGACTCTGCTAAACTAAAAACTTTTACATGCTTGCAAACTGTGTGTGCATCTTCCAAGCGATTATTTTTTAGACTAAAGGACAGCATGCCACCAAAACCATCCATTTGATTTTTAGCCACATCATGGTTTGGATGATCTTCAAAACCGGGCCAGTAGACGTTTTCAACCGCCGGATGCGATTTTAAAAAATGTGCGATTTTTTCTCCATTATCGCAATGTCTTTGCATTCTTAAATGTAGGGTTTTTATGCCTCTCAAAACCAAAAAGGCGTCCTGTGGACCACATATTGCGCCACAACTATTCTGAATGCGATAAATTTCATCTGCAATTACACTGTCAGATGTGACTAGAGCTCCCATAACAACATCAGAATGTCCACCTAGATATTTAGTAGCAGAGTGCATTACTACATCAGCGCCTAGATCCAATGGACGCTGTAAATAGGGTGTGGCAAAAGTATTATCGACAACCAGCATGATGTCTGACCCTTTGCTGAATTTTGCAATTGCAGCAATATCCAGAATATTTAGCATGGGATTGGTAGGCGTTTCAAGCCATATCATGCGCGTATTATCGTTAATATAGCCTTCAATTGATTCGGCTTTACGTAAATCAACAAAATGAAATTTGATATTGTAGTTCGCAAAAACCGAATTGAAAATGCGGTAAGTACCACCGTATAAATCATTTGTTGAGATTACCTCATCACCTGGCTTAAGTGTTTTTAAAATACAGTCAATTGCGGCCATACCGGATCCAAAACAGGCGCCAAATTGAGCGTTTTCTAATGCGGCTATATTTGCTTCTAAGGCTGATCGGGTTGGGTTCTTAGATCTGCTATACTGAAAGCCTCTATGATTTCCAATACCGTCCTGCACATAAGTTGAAGTTTGATATATCGGAGTCATGATTGCCCCAGTGGATTCATCTGGTTTTAATCCTGCATGAATTGCTTTTGTGCCGAACTTCATTCTTTCCTTTTTACAAACTTAATCAATATGGGAGAATATCTCAATCAGTTTTTCTAGGCTCTCTGAAGGGCTACTACTGTGTATATTTAAACTTTGGTTTGATATAGATTTTGTCGCATCTAGGTCCGCATTGTCGGGATCCATAAGAATAAATTCTACCTTAATGCCTTCTTTCGATAAAGTCGTTAAATCTTTGTCAATCGTACTCTTTTTAAATTTCCCATCTGTCAGAACTAAAAGGACATTGTTGCCTTTTGCGAGTTTCAAATCTACAGCCGATTGTGTGGCAGTTCCGAAACCAGCTTCAATATCAGATTTACCCTTTGGATGAAGGCGAGATTGTTTGTCCTCTGTGGCCACAAAGTCTTTACACGATAAATCTTCATACACTGTTTTTACTTTATTGTTAAAACAGATCAGAGAAATACGATCCTTAGGTCGCAAGAAAGTCATTAGTTCTTCAAGAATATTAAGAGCGTCAAGGGCTTTATTGGACTCACCCATCGATCCTGAAATATCTAATAATACGGTTAAGTTAAACTGCTCCTTGTCTTGAAACACGCTCTTAGTGTCTTCTTTGTTTTTACTAACGCTCACATTATCGATAAAGTAATAGGCGTAAGGGTCAATCAATTTGTCATCTCTTTCTTTAATGGTGAATGCGCCTGCCTGAAAACTTTCATATTTCTTTGGGTTTGCAGGACCGTATAATCCCATCACTATATACTTTTCACCTCCTTTTGCCTTGTATTCTCCTTCGATTTTGACCCAATCGTCACTGGCTTCAATTTCGTCGTTTGGGTTGAATTGTACATCTGAATAAGCATCTATTTTGTGAAAATCCCTCTTTTTAGGAACCTCTTCATAAAACTTCATACCTATATTTTCTGTAAGATATCTGGAGAATTCTGAGGCTTTAATCATACTGCTCGCATAGTAAGTCTCACCCTCTTTTAGTGGCTCTTTGAGCGTTCCCACTATATATTCACAATAGTCCTCTGGAAGTGAGTCATTCGCTTCATGATAACTGATCAAACCAGCCATTGAATAGCCTGAGTAGGCGTGAGCACGTTTATATCTAGCGTCATTTTTGTACAAATCAACTAGATTACATTGATGTAATACATCCGCCGGACCATTACCTAAGATAGCCCATCCGTTAGAAATTCTTGTGCCACTAGCCGTAAACCATGGTGTCTGAGCTGATCTGCAATGATCAACAAATTCGAAACTCCCATTAAACACCAAATTCTGTTGATTTCCACCAAAAAAGCGTCTGTTTTCAGCATCAATAGCTACTGAGATATCTTGATCTTCTTCAAGCACAACATCATCAATATAATAGTAGCAATGATCGTGCTTGTTGCTTGAGCTTATTTTAATGGCATGATTTCCAGTAAGGGTATTTCCTATGGTTAGATATTCTTCACCACCATCTGCAACAAAAAAACCTTCATAGGTAAACCACCCATCTTCTATGGGTTCATCAACCACATCCTTCATGTAGAAATAGGGATTCGCATACAAGTTAGAATACGTGTTTGTTATTAGAGAATCCCGCGTGAGTGTTACGCCTATCGCATCTGTAGCATAATTAGTTCTGCTTGTACGATTTGCTTTAAAACTAATATGATAGTGCATGCCAGCCTTAAGTGGTTCCTTGAGCTTACATTGAACATATTCTCTTACTTCATCCTCGACTAGGAGACCTACGAATCCTTTCCCTTCTATGGCCTCTGCACTTCCTACCCAATTATCGCCCGGTCTTGAAAACATACTTTCACTGCAAGCATTGTAGTAGTCTGGTGTGCCTCTATTTGGTGTATACCAGGAATTTACAATTGTGTGCCCAGCTGGTAGTTTATGATTCATATCACGTGGGCAATTGGCGAATTCTTCAAATCCCGGATTGGGCACAAGATTTTGCGCAAAACTGCTAAGTGCAACTAGACACAATATGATAAGTATGCCTTTCATTTGCACGCTAAACTACAATTTTCAGTCCTAAGTATCATATTTATGAACTTGAGAGTTAATATCTGATTACTTTTGATAAAAAAATGTGATGAAAAAGGCTTTTTATTTAGAAACATGTTCAACTTGTAAACGCATTCTTGGAGAACTAGAGCTTGATAGCTCGTGGGAGATGAGAGAAATCAAGTCGGAGGGTGTAAGTCCAGAGGAACTGGACAATATGTATGATATTACTCAATCTTATGAGGCCCTGTTTTCTAAGAGAGCAATGAAATTCCGTTCTTTAGGTCTCAATGAAATGACGCTAAGTGAAAAGGATTATCGCAAGTATTTACTTGAAGAATACACCTTTCTTAAACGACCTGTTTTTGTTGATGGCGATAAGATCTTTGTGGGAAATGCAAAGAAGACAGTTGAAGCATTAAAGCAACATATTAAGGGATGATAGTAAGGGCACATTTAGCCTTGTTGTTGGTAAATTTGTTCTACGGTGCCAATTATGTTCTTGCCAAAGATGTAATGCCGCAGTACATAAACCCTGCTAGTTTTATAATGTCAAGAGTTCTGGGGGCACTGATATTATTTTGGGTAGTAAACAGGTTCACGGGCATGGACAAGGTCTCGCCAAAAGACATGATACGCTTAGCCATATGTGGTCTGTTTGGTGTGTGTGTCAATCAATTATTTTTCTTTGAAGGATTAAGTTTAACGTCTCCAGTAAATGCTGCTATTATAATGACATCTACACCCGTAATTGTGGTGTTTTTATCAGCTCTGGTCTTAAAGGAAAGATTTTTTGGGAGGCGTATTATGGGGATTCTCCTTGGCCTTATGGGGGCTTTGGGCGTAATTTTATATGGTGCTTATGTGGCAGACAAAACCATTGAGGCAAGTCCAAGAGGTGATACCTTCATTTTAATAAATGCAACAAGTTATGCCTTGTATTTGGTGTTGGTTAAACCCCTGATGGCAAAATATAGTCCACTTACAGTAATTTCATACGTTTTCTTATTCGGATGCATGTTTATACTGCCATATAGCTTGGACAGTTTCCGTGACCAGAGCTGGATAATGCCAATGGATATATGGCTTAAATTTTCATTTGTGATCGTTTGTGTTACGTTTTTAGCCTATCTATTGAATATTTATGCCTTAAAAACGGTTAGCCCATCCGTTAGTAGTAGTTACATTTATTTGCAGCCTTTACTTGCCTTTTTGTTTGCTTCTCTACATGATAGCATGACCGGTGGGAATTTAGTAGCCGAATTAAGTATTTGGCACCTTGTCTTTGCAACAATGATTGTTAGCGGCGTGTATTTAGTTAGTCAAAGAAAGAAGGCATAATTAGCGGGATTCTCTTATTTTTGTTTTATGATTAAATCTATGACGGGCTTTGGGAAAGCTCAGGGAATTGTTGCTGGCAAAAAAATCTCAGTGGAAATCAAGAGTGTTAATAGCAAGGGACTTGATTTAAACACTAAAATGCCATCTATTTACCGTGAAAAGGAGATGCTTATTCGCAAAGAACTCGGGACGGCGTTTGTTAGAGGTAAGATTGAATGTTCTATTTATTATGATGTGATTGATGATGCAAACTCGGCTCAACTTAACACATCCCTCATGGAGAACTACCTGTCGGATTTAAAGGCGTTTGAAAAAGAGCAGGGGCTTCCAGCGACTGATTATATGCAAGTTTTATTGCGAATGCCAGAGGTATTTAAGACAGAGCGTGCTGAGTTAGATGAGGAGGAATGGAAGGGCTTAAGTGCATTGATTAATGAGGCATGCGATAGATTTCAAGAGTTTAGAGCAGCAGAAGGTGCGTCCATAGAACTAGATTTTACGAACAATGTGAACGAGATTGAACGCCTGTTGTCAGAAGTGCCTAAATATGAGCAAGAACGTATTGACACAGTAAAAACGCGTATCAAGTCTAGTATTGACGAACTTATTGATCAAGCAGATGTTGACCAGAACAGATTCGAACAAGAATTAATCTATTACATAGAAAAACTAGACATAAACGAGGAGAAAGTGCGTCTGGCAAATCATTGTAAGTACTTTAAGGAAACGATGGCAAAAAAAGACTCTAATGGAAAGAAGTTAGGGTTCATTTCTCAAGAGATGGGTAGAGAGATAAATACCCTCGGCTCAAAGGCAAATCATGCCGAACTTCAGAAGCTTGTAGTGGACATGAAGGACAATTTGGAGAAAATTAAAGAACAGATACTCAACGTTTTATAATTTTTTTTCATCTGTAAGGCATCCAATTATTTTCTAATGCGTCTTTATTGCAACCTGCTGCAAACGAATACAAATTATGAAAATTAAAGCCTTACTACTTACACTTTTAACTTTAGCAATTGGCGTGAATGAAGCGGATGCTTGTCACGCAATTCCACTAGTAAATTTCAATCAACAACAGTATATCCCAGGGACGGGATTACAAGTTACTGCTTCTTCTGATAGTCCAACGTGTGGATGTTCTTCCTATTGGTTAGATATGGAGATTCGCTGTGATGGCGACATCATGGATGGATCGGGATTATCTGCAGGTGTTTGGAATTCACAGAACTGTTTTCCATACTATCAGTCAGATACAATGATGAAACCAAATTGTGTCGTGCAGCAATATCCTTGGATTACAGTGCCAGATTCTATTTTATGCCCAGGCAGAACCTACCAATACAGACTAAGAGAAAATCACAACGGTGCCGTAGGTGCATGGACGCCAATTATGACGTTTACTATGCCGGGTACGATCAATTCATCTGTTGGACATATCGATATCACGGCTAGTCCAAACCCATTTTGCATCAATACACAATTAGGTTGGACAATTACACCGGGAACAGGATGCGGAACTTCTGGGTGTAATACGGATACTACGTTTTTGTGGGAAAGCTTATCAGGCGATCCAATCATTGTAGGTCAGAATTTTAGTTGTGACACTTGCCCTTATCCTACGGCATGGCCTACGCAACCTACTACATACGCATTAAACATTTTTATTGGTGACACAAACGCATGTGGTTATGGAATTATGACGCAGACGCCTGTTACGGTTTATCCTCTACCTTGGCCAGTGGCTGGAGGCATTAGTAGCACCGTTGACTGTAATACAGGTGATGTTACAATGGTATTATCAGGGTATTCAGGAGACTTACAATGGCAAGAGAATAGCAGTGGATCATGGGTCAATATTGGTGGAGCAATAACCGACACCTATGTTGCTAATGGATTTTCACCTGGCACCTGTTTTAGGGTGGAGGTTAGCACTCAATGTGATGTGTTGTATACAACCCCCGAATGTCCTGTGATAGGAACTGCAGTTATACCTGATTTTAGTTTTTCAAATGCATGTAATGGTGAAGCAGTGCAGTTTACCGATATGAGCAGTGGTGGCACCATTGTAGATTGGACTTGGGATTTCGGAGATGGAAACACATCAAGCAATGCAAACCCTAGTCACCAGTACGCTGGTGCAGGACCATTTACTGTGACACTAACCGCAATAAATAGTGCTGGGTGTTCAGATCAAGTGAGTCTGCCTGTAAATTTATACGAAAAACCTCAAGCTGACTTTTCGGTTGCAAATGTATGTGCAGGACAAACAAGTGATTTTATTGACAATTCAACTATCGGCTCTGGCTCAATTACAGATTGGGAATGGGATTTTGATGATGGAAATTCATCTACTCAGCAGAACCCTAGTCACACTTATGCAACATCTGATAATTATGATGTAAAACTTATCGTTACCAGTGATAACGGTTGTAAAGACACAGTAACGCTTGTAAACACAGTTTACTTCCAGCCAATAGTGGACTTTACAGCTACCACAGAGTGCTCTGGTCAAAACGCAACACAGTTTACAAATACCTCTAATTTCAGCAGTGGTACTATCAATTGGGATTGGGATTTAGGTGATGGAAATTCTTCTGCCGCTCAGGACCCTAGTCATCTTTATGCTGGAACTGGACAATATCAAGTAGTTCTAATAGGTAGCACCTCAGATGGCTGTGCTGATACGATTGAGCACACAGTTACAGTTAATGAAACACCTGCGTTCAGTTTTGTGGGGGATAGCTTAACTGCTTGTGGCGACTTATGTACCCAGTTTACAAGTAATGTTACCACTAATGATGCCATAGCGAGCTACAATTGGGACTTTGGAGATGGCACAACTGGTACTGGTCAGAATCCAAATCATTGCTACACATTAAACGGAGCAACATCACAGCAAGCTTATGACGTGAGTTTAACATTAACTTCTGTGAATGGCTGTAGTGCGACAGTATCGGCTAATGACTATATCACATTAAGTCCGTCACCTGTTGCAGACTTTGATGCGCACCCAGATGTAATCAATGAAAATAGCGGACATGTTTATGGTCATAATTGGTCAACTGGTGGCACTTCTTACTTCTGGGATTTTGATGATGGAAACACTGATAGCTCGTATGCTCCCCACCATGTTTATCAAGATACGGGCGCGTACACCATTCAACTTATAGTGTTTAACCAATACGGATGTTCAGATACCGCTTACGAAACAGTATATGTAGTTCCAAATCCAGGTGTATTTTGCCCCAACGCATTCTCACCTAATGGCGATGGCATTAACGATATATTTATTCCTAGCTTCTATAGTTTAGAGAATTCAGATTACACCATTCAAATATATGATAGAGATGGGCACGTGGTGTTTGAAACCGACGACATGCATTTAGGATGGGATGGAGTGAAGCAAGGAAGTACAGAGCAACCAATCCCTGGTGTTTATGTGTGGAAAATTACTCTTAAAAAAGCGGATGCCATTGAGGTAGAGGAGTATGTTGGGCATGTGACGCTTGTGAAGTAGGTTTTAATACAATGTTTAGATAAGACAAAAGCGGTTATTCCGATATCGGATAACCGCTTTTTTAGTAATATCATGTGTGCACTAGAGCGCTTCTATTTAATCTTAGTGGTCGCAATAACAGCCTCCATCTTTCTCAGGAATTGCCTGTATCCAAATTCTCTTGGGGCGTTAACGGCTCCCATAACTACAACAATTCGGTTTTTGTTAAAGTCTCTATAAGCACGAGCCACATAATAGCCTCCAAACATTAGGGCCTCCATATCTGATGTATAGGCCCCATAATTTCCTCTTAGGTCCATTACAGGTACTTTGTTTATACTTCCGCGTCTTACATAGGTTGGATACACTTTTTCAGGACTAATTTGCAGATATGATTTTACAGTTGAATCGTTTGCATCATATTTGACATATTCCCTAAAGAAGTTGTTGATTTGAAACTGAATCGCTGGTCGTGTGAAGCTGATTGAGTCACCAACATCTGGAAACTGCATCACCCAAAGAAATTCTTGGATCAATTGTTTACCCATGTCCCCAACTTTCTTTTGCTCACCTTTTATGTATGCAAAATCATCTTGGTTATATACAAAGTTGTATAGCGTTCGTGGCACGGTAATCTCCACGCCTTGACTAAGCAAAATAGCTTCCGTAATCTCACCTCTGTTGTGTTTTAGAATCTCAGATTTGGTACGTTCTAACTCTTCGGTATCAACCCCAAGAATAATGCTTTCGGCTCTTGATTTGGCCGTTTGGATAGCAGACTCAACACTTTTGGCATATAATATCATATAGAGCTGCTCCTTGGCGTTTAAGTCCTTCTTTTTCACGAATACTCTTGCTTCATTTTTATCATCAATGTTTACCTCAAGAACATTCCGATCAATTATACCATCCATTGTTTCGTTATCAATGAATTTGAGATCCACAAATTTGTCCTCATACAAGAGGCCTGGTTTTGGTTTAGATAAATAAACTTTGAGACTGTCTTCTATCCCCTTATCTCGATATTTTGGGGGAATGTATACACTTAGCTCTCCATCTTCGCCCACAATTTCTAATTGCTCATCTTCCAAGCCATCACATGCACTAAGAATTAAAATGGAAGAAAGAATAAAAAAGAGATACTTCATGATTTAAAGTTAAGCTTTTACGCCAATTCTAATGCGCTGACCTATTTTTAGGTTACGTTCATTAAGCCCATGGTTGAGTTCTTTTATTCTGTTGACGCTCACCCCTTTTTTGTTTGCTATGTCCCAAAGTGTGTCGCCACTTTGAATAGTATAGTAATAATACTTGTCTGCTGATAAATTGGCGTCTTTAGAATTAGATTTTTTTGTGTTACTAGTGTAGTTACTTTGAGGGCTAGATTTTTCGACCTTCTTCCTTACAGGAACATGTAATTTAAGCACTTGACCTGGGTGGATCATCTTAGAACTCAAATTATTCCACGTCATTATTTCACTCACAGTGGTATTGTATTTATAGGCAATCGTACCTAGACTTTCGCCTCTTGAAACGGTGTGAGATTCTAATTTACCATAGGCAATAAAGCTTTCTTGATCACTCGTGTCACGCCCCCACCTACTCAAGGTATCTAGGTTTAGCATGAAATCCCCTATTTTATCATGAGGTAGATACAAATATGCTTTACTTGAATCGCTTGCAGGAACGTAATTCGTTTTATAGATAGGGTTGATATGAACTAAATAGTCATAATCAATATCAAGTGCCGCCGCGACATCATCTAGTGAAACTGAGACGTTGAATTGAACGGTATCGAGATTAAATAATTTACCGTCTGGCTTTCTAGGATAGATATTGTGCTCAGCGGCATAGGTCATCATGTAGGTAACGGCAATAAAAGTGGGTACATAACCTTGTGTTTCTCGGGGTAAATAATCTCGAATTTTCCAGTAGGTCATTTCACCTCCAGATCGTCTAATTGCTCTGTTTACATTTCCTGGACCAGCGTTATAGGCTGCGAGTGCCATACTCCAATCACCGTACATTTTGTGCAGGAAAGTAAGGTATTGACAAGCAGCTTCTGTTGCTTTTTCTGGGTCGAATCTGTCGTCAGTATATGAGGTAACATTTAAGCCATATTGTTTACCCGTTGCCAGCATAAATTGCCATAATCCAGTTGCACCTGCTCTAGATTTTGCCTTGGGGTTTAGAGCGGATTCAATTACAGATAAATACTTTAGTTCCATTGGCATGCCATATTTATCCAATTTTTCTTCGTAAAGCGGAAAATATAATTCGGTTCTACCTAGGCAAATTGAGGTAAACGATCTTCTATGCTTAGCAAACAGGTGGATGTACTTTAAAACATCTTCATTAAACTCAAACTCAAATGGTGTGTTGGCATCTAAATGAGCGATTCTTGCTTTGTAAACTGAGTCTGAAAATTCCGGTTTAAAATCTTTAGCATATCCATACTTATTGAATTTTTCATAATCCATTGAGTAAGGGTCATTCTCTGCAAAATGATGTTTTAAAACGCTATCGATATTCGCCAAAAGTGGGTTATCTACGTATAATCCCGTCTCTGGATCAATCTGTTGCGCATAAATTGTGCTACTTAAAACACCTATGCCTGTGAGTATGTAAACTAAAATCTTCATTGTATGCCTCTAAATTACGACCAATCTTCAGAAAAGATTCGGCATGTTGGACTAGTTATTCATCAAATAATGTGCAAAAGACAAGAGATCTGCGTCTTTGTACATATCGCCCATTACTTGAATCCCAAATGGTAAACCATTAGAATGCTCACCAAGTGGAAGTGAAATAGAAGGTCCACCCGCCAAATTAGATTGTACGGTGAATATATCCTGAAGATACATTGCAATTGGATTTTCTGAATTTGCACCAAACTTAAATGCCGTTGTTGGAGTGGTTGGAGTGAGGATAAAATCGTTTTGTGCTAGTATTTCTGCTGTTTTATCCTGAATTAATCTGCGTGTCTTTTGCGCCTTAGTAAAGTAGGCATCATAATAGCCTGAGCTTAAAACATACGTGCCCAGCATAATTCTTCGCTTAACTTCAGGTCCAAAGCCTTCGCTTCTTGATGCTATATATGTGGAATCAACATCCACAGCATTTTCTGAGCGATAGCCGTAATGTACACCATCAAAACGAGCAAGGTTTGATGAAGCCTCAGCGGTTGTTATTACATAATAGGTAGGCACAAGAATATCTAGGTATGGGAAATCAACATAATTAATTTCATGCCCTAGGGCTTCTAGGTGAGCGATAGTGGCTTCCACCTTGGCTTTTACTTCTGGATCAATGCCTTCGCTATCCAGACATTGCTTAATCACAGCAATTTTCTTTTTCGCGGGAGATGAAAACTCTACTTTCTCTACTTTTTTACTAGTACATGTAGAATCGTATTCATCACTTCCTGCCATAATCGTGTAAAGTAATGCAGCATCCTCCACTGTATGTGTTAGGGGGCCGATTTGATCAAACGATGATGCATAGGCAATCAAGCCATATCTTGAGATACGCCCGTATGTTGGCTTAAAACCAACCGTGCCGCAAAAAGATGCTGGCTGCCTAATTGAACCGCCGGTATCAGAGCCAAGTGTTGCAAGACAAAGTCTCGCCTTCACTGCCGCAGCCGAACCTCCAGAAGAACCTCCAGGCACATAGTCTTTGTTTATAGGGTTTTTTACGTTCCCATAAACCGAATTTTCATTAGAAGACCCCATTGCAAACTCATCACAATTAAGGCGTCCAATAATTATAGCATCTTCTGCCAATAGCCTTTCAACCGCAGTAGATGAATAAATCGACTCGAAATTTTCTAAGATTTTTGATGATGCAGACACTTTATGGTTTCGGTAACAAATATTGTCTTTGATACCAATTACCATACCTGCTAGTTTACCAGCTTTATTGACTGCCAGCTTTTCATCAACTTTTTTAGCTTGTTCTAATGCAGAATCATCAAAGCTTTCTAAAAAGGCATTGATGTCTGATGATTTGATTTTAGCAAGATAGTTTTTGACTAAATCTTCGCAGGTGCACGTTCCCAATTTAAGATCTTCTTGAACTTGCTGCAGAGATGTGTAGTCCTTCACTTTTCTAAGGATTATTCTTCCTCACCTTGCTTTGCAGGCTTAGTCTCTTCAGAGCCATCTTTGGCATCCTTAAATTCTTTTACGCCTCTACCTAAACCTCTCATTAGTTCAGGAATTTTCTTACCACCGAATAGTAATAATACCACTACTACGATTAAAATAATCTGTGGAGGACCTATAACGCCGAATAATGTTAAACTCATACTATTAACTTAATTGACGCAAATTTAGTGAAAAAACCAATGGAACAACAGTAAAATCGTATTCTTTACATTAATGCATTAACCAGTAGGCAGGATTTTCTTTATTCATATTGCCGTCTTGAACACGCCAAATCTCGAAATGCGCTTCTGATGTTTTACCATTTTCTGTCGGCAGAAGCACCCCAATTTCTTGTTTTGCCTTTAGATGGTCGCCTTTAGAAACATAGGTTTCTTTAAGATTAGCGTAAACTGTTCTATACGTTCCGTGAGATACCATTACGGCCTTACCAGCACCTGGAATTACAAATACTGAGGTTACTTTTCCATCAAACACTGCGCGCATTACGGATCCAATGTTTGTGCTTATATCAACACCGTTATTCTGTGTGTACACTCCAGCTAAAACCGGGTGTGCCTGTTTCCCAAACTTTCCAGTTATCTCTCCACTAGTCACCGGCCACGGCAAGCGCCCTTTGTTACTGGCAAATGTTTTTCCTAAAGCTATGCTTTCAGGTGTTGATCCAAACCCTTTGCTGTTAGTATTATTGGATTTTTTAGCTTGTTCAGCAATTTCTTTTTCAATGGCTTTCCTAATGGCAATGGCAAGTTTTTGTTTCCTCGCTTCAGCGTCATCCAGTTCTCTTTGTAGTTTACCTTCTTCCTGCTTTAGGGTCGCTAAAATGTCTTTTTGCTTAGACTTATCATTTTCGAAATTTTTCTTTTCAGCATCCTTGCTACTAATAACTTGTTGTTTGGCTGCAATGTCTCTCGCTAACTCTTCTTGATGTTTTTTTAGCTCGGTTTGTGTTCTTTTGATGAATTGCACTTGAAGTTTCCTGTACTCAGCAATTTGATTCAGAAACTTCATCCTTAAATACGATTTGTTGAGGTCTTCACCAGAGAACCACATTAGTTCTGGGGAGTCCGAATTATCTCGGTTTTTATAGGCGAAATATAGAAGCTTTGAATACTTGGCTTTTAGTTCAAGCAAATCTTCTTCAAGCCTTAAAATCATTTGCTCATTGTCCTTGATTTTGTGCTCGATTTGAGATAATTGGTTGTTGTAGAGTGCAATTAATTCGTTTCGATAAGCAATTTGTTGATTGATGATACCTAGCTCTGTCATCGTAAGACGCTCTTTGTTCTTGGTATTTCCTATCAGTTGTTTTGTGTACTGAATTTTCTTCTGTAGCTCGCGCTGTTTGGCCTTAAGCTTATCACTTTCCTTTTGTGCAAACGTTGTTGCAGGAATCAAAAATAGAAGTACCAGTATATAGCGTATCATAAACCCTTAAATGCAAGCTTAAAGCTCTTCAGGGTCAATTTTAATGTATTTATCATTCACTCTGAAGGGGAACTTTAAATCTTTATCAATCCCGTGTCGTGAATAATTCATTTCTAGACGTACAGAATCCCTTGTATTAAAGGCTTCCATGGTAACACGATTAGGTACAATTAATTCCTTTTCTTTTTTGAAATCAAGGTATTTTATATCAATTAAGCTGGAATCAGCCAACTGATTAATCAGTGTTTGCACTACTTTACAATCCTCACCTCTAAACCAATAGCGCTGCATATATTGCTTTTCTTCTCGTCGTGGAATTTTTTCAAATGCTTTTTCAATTTGTCTCTGACTGTGTGTGCTAAATAGATAGTTTGTACTGTCATCCAGTTGCTTATATCTTTCTTCCGGCTCATATCCTACTGGATTTCCCCAAAACATATCTTCTAACATGTCATATTTTAGATCTACCCCGTAGGCACGTTTAATAAAATCGAAATCTTTCTCAAAGTAAACGTTATCTCCAATTTTAATGGCACCTTTAACCGAGTCAGGGGTGATGATTATTGTAGCGACAACAATGGGGCCCTTCATTATATTAGCCCAAATAATGCTGTCTTTTTTCATCCTTAGATTAATCTTAAAGGACTCTTCTTTTTTACCAGCTTTAAAATCGGTGGCTATTTTTGCCGAGAACCATTCAGGCTCAATGATGCTTGATTGTACACAATCGGACAATTCATTATTGGATTTTTTTGGTAAATCACTCAACTCCCTTCGGTTTCTGCACGATACCAAAGCCAATAACAACACCCCTATGACAACCAGCTTATTCAATGTATTTTTTATTCTTTATTTTATCATCAATTAAGTCGCTTGCGCCCTCATCTTCCTTCGCTTTTTTCCACATTTCAACAGCTTCATCTACTCGGTCTAGGTGAAAAAGGATGTCGCCTTTATGCTCGTAATAAACCCCTTTTTTGCCATTGGCATTTTCAATTGCATTATTGATAGTGTTTAGCGCTTTTGAATACTCTTTTTTCTTAAACAACACCCACGCATAGGTATCAATGTAAGACGACTGTGTTGGTGCGTTAGCCACTGCTTTTACAGCCATTGCTTCTGCCTTATCAAGCATAGTGCCATCTAAAGAAAGATAGTATGCATAATTATTGAGCACATAGGTATTATCAGGAAAAATGGCCAGGCTACAGTCGTAATTGCTATAAGCATTCGCTTTGTCGCCATTAGCATGATAGGCGTCACCAAGGGTAGTGCAGAATTCCTTTTTCAGTTGCTCGTCGTCAATTATAAGCGCCTTTCCTGACTCAAGAATGTCAATCGCACTAGCATAATCTTTCTTCTTATAGAGACTTAATCCATTAAAGTAATAAATGCCAGGTTGATTGGGAAACAAACTTAATGCTTCTTCACTGTGTTTATAGAGACTTTCGTAATCATTTAATCGCATGTCCAAATACATTACCTGATTCCAAATAATGAACTTCTCAGCTTCAAACTCCAGTGCCTTTGCGAACATGTCACGCGCTTCTTTTTCCTTTTCATCGCGGATTAAAAAATCACCATAAATGGAGTATCCTTTTGGATCATCTGGATGCATTTCAACTAAATTGTCTAATAGTGGATACACTTCTTTTCTTCCACTGACATTTAACTCGGTCTCTTCATACAGATCAAAAAGTACCTGCATCTTATCATCAATATTCATTTCGCCAGACTCAAACACGTGCATTAAATGCTCATTTGCTTTAGACGAATTGCCTTTATACTTGTACAGCTCATAGAGTGCTACGTGGATACGTGCATTTTGAGGGTCTAGCTTTAGCATTCCCTCATAGGTTTCTATGGTTTTGTTGACATCTCCAGTATTTTCGTATCCATTTGCCAGTAAGCCTTGGAACATAATATCGTCTGGGTGAGCCACAGCAGCTTCTTGAAGGACTTTCATGGCTGATTTTTCATCCCCAATCTCCATATAAAGTTGATAAATCTGATGGGTAAGCTGAGGATCATCGCCTACTTTATCTTCAAGTCTTTTAAGGACGTTAATGGCGTCTTTGTATTTTCCAGCATGAATAAGATTAGTAGCGTATCCGCTTAAATTTTCTTCATTTGGATTCGACTCTACAATAGATTTATATAGCTCAGATGCTTCTTCAAAGCGACTCAATTTTTTGTATAAATCTGCTAGATGAATTTTGTACCAATAGTTAGATTGATCCAGTTCAATTGCCCGTTCACCATGGTTTACAGCATCTGTATATTCGGTGTGAAATGCATATAGTCTAGAAAGTTCATATTGCACGGCAGAGTTTTCGGCGTCAATGTTCTCACATTTTTTAAGCAGACTTAGTGCTCTGTCAAAATTTCCCTGAGCTTCTTCTGAGGCTGCTTGTATGAATAACTGTCTCAGCCGATCTTCATCAGAAGGCTTACCATGTTTATCGTCTTTGTCTTGTTTTACTGCTTTTGAAGCGCCACAAGATACAAGCACAAATAAGGTTGATATGTATAATAGGTATCTCAACTATAGGATTATCCTTGATATTCACTAAAATCACCTATACTTAAATCAAACTGAGTGCCAGAGACTTTAGCTTTATTCCCAATCATAGAGTTTTTAGCGTTTAAGTCTTCTATAGATGTATCCGATTGAATAATAGAGTTGGCTATAATTGATGATGTAATACTTGTATTTTCTCCAACCGATACATGGGGTCCAATTACAGAATTTTCAATTTTAGCATTGTCTCCAATAAAGCATGGGGGAATTACCACGCTATTGCTTATTTGCGCCGACTTGGAAACAATTTCCTTCCCTTTGTCAAATTCTAAAATACGTTGATTCGTATATACTGTCGCATTTTTATTTCCGCAGTCTAACCATTCAATTACAGCACCCGTTTTAAACTTTGTGCCCTTATTTTTCATGTTTTCAAGCGCATTTGTAAGCTGATACTCTCCCTTGTCTTTAATATCGTTATCAATTAAAAACTGAAGTTCATTTTTTAAATAAGCGCCATCTTTAAAATAATAAATACCAATGATAGCAAGATCAGAGACAAATTCTTGTGGCTTTTCTACAAAATCAGTGATGGTGCCATCGTTATCTAATTTTACAACGCCAAAGGCACTTGGATCATCAATTTGATTCACCCATATAATACCGTCAGCGTCCGCATCTAGTTTAAAGTCCGCCTTAAAGAGTGTGTCTGCAAATGCAACTACAACATTACCTTCAAGAGAATCTCCAGCACATAAAATAGCATGTGCAGTACCCAATGCCTCTTCTTGATGATAGATGCTTCCTTTAGCCCCAAGACTTTCTGCTACCTTGATTAATTCGTTTTCAACTTCCTTACCAAAATCGCCGATTATAAATGCAATTTCATCCACCTTTTCATCACAAACACGGGCAATATCTTCTACCAGTCTATGCACGATTGGCTTTCCGCCAACAGGCACTAAAGGTTTTGGAACGGTTAAGGTATGTGGTCTCAAACGGCTGCCTCTACCAGCCATAGGTACTATAATCTTCATAATAAATTAGTTTGTGCCAGTGCTTCCAAAGCCACCAGCGCCTCTTTCAGTTTCAGTTAATGTAGTAGTTTCTTCCCAAGATATGCTTTCGTGTTTGGCAAAAACAAGTTGTGCAATCCGCTCACCGTTTTCAATACGAAAATCCTCTTGTGATAAATTTATAAGAATCACGCCAATTTCGCCTCTGTAATCTGCATCAATGGTGCCAGGAGCATTAAGAACCGTAATTCCTTTCTTGAGTGCAAGTCCTGAGCGTGGCCTAACCTGTGCTTCCATTCCGATTGGTAGTTCAATAAACAAACCAGTTTTAACCAAGGTGCGTTCACCCGGTTTTAAAACAATAGCTTCATCTGTAAATGCACGTATATCCATTCCAGCAGATGCACTAGACTCGTACTGAGGTAGAGAATGATTCGATTTATTAACTACTTTAACTTGCATGGAGGCAAAATTACTTTTTAAAATACAAGTGAGGTCGTTCAATGCCCCAAATTATGAACAAATAGAAGGCAAAAATGACAGTTTTTAGCAGATAATCCAAACCAATCATTCCTGTATCCACTAGGAGTGATAAGAAATACAATCCTACAGATAGCGCGATATAGAATATCACCTTGCGCAGATTATATTTAATTGGGTAGTGTTTTTGGCCAAAGTAATAGGATGCCGTCATCATGCTTAAATAGGCAAAGAAGGTTGCCCATGCACAAGCTTCATAGCTGTAACTTGGAATGAATAATAGGTTTATCAACAGGGTAAATCCAACACCAATTAAGGCTAAGTATAGACCCCAAATAGTTTTGTTATTTAGCTTATACCAGATAGACTGGTTGAAGTAGATTCCCATGAAAATGTTTGCGAGTAATAGGATAGGAACAATGCTAAGACCAGCCCAGAATTTCTCATCAATAAAGTATTTTATGATGTCGAGATAGAGCATTATACCGAGGAATAGAAGACTCATGATGGCAACGAAAACATTCATCACCTTGGAGTACACCTTTTTGGCGTTGGGGTTTTCTTTTTCTTCATTAAAAAAGAATGGTTCAGCAGCATATCTAAAGGCTTGTACAAATAAGGTAATTAGGATAGAGATTTTGTAGACTGCTCCGTAAATACCGTTTTCGGATTGAGCCATTTCTCTTGCGGTGGTTACATCATGCCCGTCTTCAACAAATTTATCGAACAGAATATCCGGCAGCATAATGCGATCCATCGTTTCATTTACAATGCCTGCTAAACCAAAAAACAGAATAGGCCAGGCATAAGAAAGCATGTTCTTCCATATTGTCCAATCGAACTCTAGTTTGATATCTCTAACCTTGGGGACAAGTAAGCCTAGTTTAACTATACTTGCTATGAGATTGGCGATGAAAACATAGCCAATACCGATACCATCTTGATCGTATTGGTTATAAAATCCAAGAATAAAGATTAGGTTTAGGCCAATATTTATGGCAATATTGGATAGGGACACAATAGCAAAGTCTTTCGCTCTGTTTTCAGATCTTAATCTAGCTAGCGGTATGGATGATATAGCGTCAAACCCTACAATAATGGAAAACCAAACGACATATTCGGCATGATTAGGATAACCAAGCGTATTTGCAATGGCTTGCTGATTAATTAAACATATCAGAATAAAGATTATCGAGCTAACTGAAACTGAGATTAATGCAGTTCCAAAGACTTTCCCTTTTTTTTCTGGGTATTTTGAAAAAAACCTAAAAAAGGCAGTTTCCATTCCATATGTAAGTAGCACAATAAGCAGGGAAACGTAGGCATACAATTCCGATATAATACCGTATTGAGCTGTTTCGAAGGCCTTGGTATGCAAGGGTACCAATAGATAGTTTAAGAAGCGTCCTAAGATGCTACTTAAACCATAAATTGCGGTTTGACCTGCCAGTTTCTTTATTGCGCTCATTATGCTGTAAACGGCAAGTTACTTAATATCTGATATGGGAAATGTGAATGTTTGTGAAGTTAGGAACTAAGTGCTGTTAATGGGAGGTATGTATAACAAAAAAGGGCGCACATGCGCCCTTTCTATTTTGTTTGAAAACAATTTTATTTTTCTCTATAGTGAACTTGGTCACCGTCTTCATCTTCTAGCCACAGCTCTGTCATTGATAGCCTTACTATTTTAGATGTTGATGAAATGTTACTACCACCAAAACTATACGTAGTAGTGATGTTCTCTTTTGAGTCGTCAAACGCCCAAGTTCCAGTGATACTAAAACTACCATCAGTAACAGTGAATTCACCATCTTTAGTAATTGTCATTGTTGCATCATCAGCAGTACCTGCAGTTTCAGTTCCGTCAGCATCTACATACTTTTCTACTTCCCAAGTATTTGTAATTCTTTGTTTAGCAGTTCTAATTGATAAACCTGGACCCTCTTCATACTTATTACAAGATGTTAAAGATGTACCAGCCACAGCTACTGCAAGTAGCATTAAAATTGAAATCTTTTTCATGTCAGATTGATTTATTAGTTTTTCGGCAAAGATAAGGAAATGTTATTGATGCAAGCAACTGTATGATAAAATCATGTGAAAATTGTATTAACATACCTGTTTGAAATCCAAAGCACTATATTACTCGTATATTAAATATAGTCTCATATAAACTGAACAGTAAAATGATTAGATATCTACTGATATTGATAGGTTTAAATTATTGGGTCACACTAGCACAGCCTATTGTAATTGAAAATCCCGTAAGGTTTTTAGCTCTTGGGGATAGTTATACGATTGGGCAAAATGTACCTGCGAATCAGAGATGGCCTGTTCAATTTAAAGACTCCATGGCGGCCAGAGGATATCAATTTGATACACTTTCAATAATAGCTACTACAGGTTGGACAACCAGTAGTCTACTAAGCGCAATTGATAATCAAAATCTTGATCAAAAAAACTACAATTTGGTTTCATTATTAATTGGTGTAAATAATCAATATCAAGGGCAAAATATCAGCTTTTATGACGATCATTTTAGTGCATTACTTGATTCAGCCATACGTTATGCCAATGGTGATACTCATAGAGTATTTGTGGTGTCAATCCCCGATTATGCGTATACCCCATTTGGCCAAGCTGGAGGCACACAAAATGCACAAAATATTTCTAGCGAAATTGATCAATACAATCACATAAATGATAGTATATGTAGTGTGTACGGAATAAAGTACTTCAATATTACTCCCATATCTCGGCAAGGATTGATTGACCCCAGCCTTGTTGCGAATGATGGATTGCATCCCTCTGGTGAGCAATATAGTTTGTGGGTTGAGTTAATGATGGCTTGTATAGATAGCTTACCATTGAGTATTTCAGAAATCGAAAACTCACTAAACATTTATCCTAACCCCACTAGGAAGCAGTTACATATCGACGGTATTAATGGTAATTTCAATCAGCTAAGGCTATATAGCTTGAGTGGTGGCTTAGTCAGAACGATGAACTTAACTGGAGAGAATACGACTGTGATCGATTGTGACGGAGTTTCTTCTGGCACTTATATTGTAAATCTTTTGAACACAAAGAATAGGCTGAGTATAAGTCGCAGTATTATACTGGAGTAATCATCTGAGAGATAGTGGTGAAATAGGGGGTGCTAGGACATCTTGGCCTTAACCATTTCGTAGATTAAATCAATCGAATCGAATTTTTCTTTGTCAATCTCATGCGCTTCAAATTCGATATTGAAATTCTTTTCTAAGACATCAATTAGCTGAAGAATTGAAATTGAATCTAATATTCCGCTTGATATTAAAGGAAGTTCATAGCTAAGCTCATCTGGACTATCCACCTCAATAAATCCGTCTAACAGAAGTTCCTTTATTTTTTCTTTTTCTTCCATGCCACTAATTTAAGTTCTTTTTGACGTGCAACGATTTCTTTAAACAACTTGTTGCCAATTATTCGGTGCCCATTGCTGTTTGGATGATAATCCCAGGGAGCAACAATAAGATTTTTAAAATTATGGTTTTTAAACAGATCTTTCAAAATGATAATTTCAAACCCAGCTTCTTTCGCAATTGATGATACAACGTCAAAATCTGGGTCGTAATTACCATCGCCTAATGCGGGGACATATACCCATATAGGTTTAATTCCGTTTGTTTTGCAATCATTCGCAATTGTCTTATAGCCCCATTCTATGATAGATTTTATGTAGGGTTTAAGCCTATTGTCTTTTTCTAATCTACACATTCGGCCCTTAATGCCAGATTTGGATTTGATTTTTCTGAGGAAAGGATCTTCAATCTCAACCTTAGATGTAAACAAATCAATTAAACGACTTTTCATGCGATAAAACTCGTTACTATGGGCTGTATATATTAAGGCATCTGGTTTAAATCTTAAGACATTAAACTTTGTGTTATAGACGTTTTCAATTAGATGATAGCCGCCTACAGCAAAGTTTAGTATTTCAAATTCCCTATCGTAATGATCATTAAGTAGATCCTCTGCTACCGATTCGTAATTCTCATTATCACCAACACCAGCGCCCATTTCATAAGAACCGCCTAGCAGGGCAATTCGATACGTGTCCTCAGGCTTTTGAAGCGTGTAATCTTTATCTCTCATACCGTGTTGATTAGTTGAGAGGTGTTTTAATTTGAAAATCACTTCTGTGTTGGCTTTAAACTCCTTTTGAAGAATATTATTAGTTTTAATATAGGCCTTGTTTTTATTCCAATTTTTTGGCCCTTTCAATCTTGCGTTTAGGGTGTTTAATGGGTTATTAGCATCTGTAAGTAACTCTTGGTAATAGCCACGTTCCATTATTTTTTTGTCTCGAAGGTTTACTTCACTCTCTTGGAGTAACATCACAACTGGCTGGTCCTGAAATCTTATAAATGATGTAATGCTTGGAAATGACACAAGTAGTAAAAGGCATGTTAATAGGGCGGTGATGGGCGTAATATGCTTTTTGTAAAACACAATAATTCTGCCTAGTAGACCGGATTTGTAGGAGTAATATAAATAGATCGACAGGCAAAATAATGCGGTAAAACCGAGCAGCACGTTCAGCCACTCACTAGTAGTACCACTAAAGAAACTTAATAAATAAAGCCATTCTGCGATAGATGTACTGGACCACATCATCCAGATAAAAACCATAAATGAGAACATTAGAAATGGCTTTAATACTTTAAGAAAAACTACTTTAAAAGGCTCGGATGTATCTGGATTAATTTTTTTAGCTTGATGTTCTTTTTGCAGATAAACAGAGTTTATCATTACAGCGATTCCGAATACAGACCAAAACAGTATATCATTGGGAGCTAAATAGAATGAGCCTCTGATCCATAACCATTGATATCCATGCAATGCCCAGTTAAATACAAAAACTATTATTACAGATATGGCGACTGCCGTACGCTTGTTGAGTTTTTTAAATTTGAAATACAGTGGGTAGTATACAAGCTTCATAAGTGCTTCTCTCCAATATAGATTTACCCTTCTCCATAAATCGTTAAAGCTTGAAGCAAAGAAGTAGTTATTGAAAATTTCTG
Source organism: Flavobacteriales bacterium (assembly GCA_964230215.1). Taxonomy (GTDB): domain Bacteria; phylum Bacteroidota; class Bacteroidia; order Flavobacteriales_D; family JAUILH01; genus JAUILH01. Next base: position 373,859 of record CAXRGQ010000007.1, on the reverse strand, counting down.
GTAGATTAAAACCAAATAGGCCTAATATACCAAGCGACAAATGAAAGATTCCTGATAACCTCAGTATCAACATATAGCTGAATACGGCAAACTCTATGATGGAGTATAAGTCATGAATTTCAGTGGGTTCTGGAAGTATAAAAAAGTATATTATTCTGTAGGTAATAAGGTGAACAATTCCGCGAAAGATTCGGCGAACGGCCAGTGCATGTAGTTCGCGAGTCTTGGTGTTGTAGTATGTTTTAACAAATGCTTTAAAGTCTACAAGAGGGAAGAGAGGGAAACATACGTTTGGCAATAAAAAGAAGTAAGCTACTCGCTGCCATATATTGTCAAAGCTGTTGTTATACTTTAGCTCATAGACATATATAAACAGACGCATTAGAAACATAGTCCCAATAAGCGTAGTTATCGCAGATATAGGATACACATAAACCTTGTCAATGCACACCATAATCAGCCCTAGAACTGTTGCTGAAATAAGCAGTAAGCGGTAATTGTATTTAATAGGCAGGTGGCATAATAGAATTAAAAAGAGACCTACTGCTATTAATACGGCGGCATTAATTAATCCGGCTAAAAAGAAAATGGAAGCAAAGCTTAACAAAACAAAAAAGGGCATTTTGTATTGTTTCGGCAGCCAATAATGTACGCCTAATCCCAGCCAAATTATTGGTAAGAGCTTATTTAATTGAGATTCTCGTTCTAATTTAAACGCAGTGAAAACATAAAACAAAATGGCAGTCTGAACCATCAAAAACAGATAATCGAAAAGCACCTTAGCCCTTTCCGATTGAAACAATCGATTTTGAATGGAGAGTATCGGCATTTAGTTCAGTAAAGCAACAAATATAAATCAAATAAGAGAAAGCAGTTTTTCTCTAAATGAATCATAATCAGCAAAAAGGGTGTCTACTAGTTTTCTAGTTTTTTTGATGGTTTCATGGGGATGGTCATATCCTGATTTGATGGTGTGTTGAGATAACACAATATCGACCCACTTTTCATCGAATTCAATGTTTAAAAAGGCACACATATTCTCGATACCTTCAGAATTGATTTCGTTTTCAAAAAGAAAAAACACTCTATCAGGATATTTCGCTTGAATTTTGAGAAAGAATAGTTGCTGGGTAAATATTGCTTTGCTTACATCAAAAATGTCATCAGAAGGAAGTTGTTTAAAGAAGCGATTTTTTCCCGTTTTAATGTTAGATTTAGCGCAGTCAAGGGGTTTTCTCACAGGCATTAGGAGCTTTATAGCAGGGTTCTTTTCCAATATTTCTTCAAGCTCTTTAACACCATTCATCAGGCGCTCTGTGACCATGTGGGACTCCTTCCATATAAAACAGTGTGGCTTAGTCTTAGATTTTAAAGCTTCCTTAAATCGCTTGCTTAGTTCTGTATTCGATTCGAAAGCGTGTGAATGGGAAATATTACCGCCCAACATGCCCTTATACCCCTTCTCGCTTGCATAGTCAAAAAACCGTAAGAATTGTTGGTACTTTGAATGACTATAATCCTTCAAAAAATTAATTTTCTTGTTTCTGAATACTCTTATGCCAGCATGGTTGAGAACTTTGCAATTAGAATGGAGTGACAGTATAGAAGTTAAATAGCTTGTAAGGTTTCTGTATGGACCAATAATTAAAACCAAATTCTTCACTTGTGCAGTGTCGAAGGATTTATTTGTTCCATAAAGTTTGTCTTTAATAGAAATAAACAAATAAGAGAATCTCTTTTTGATTTTATTAAGGCCCATAGCTACATCAAATGTACCAATCTAATTGACGTAAATATCTGTATTTTTTAAAACTTGTGTGACGAAAAGCTTAGACAAGCATGGCTACTGCGCGCTCTATTCCGGACATCAAAACATCAACGTCTTCTTTGGTATTATAGAAACAGAAGGAAGCTCTACATGTTCCGGGGATTTGGAATAAGTCCATTAAAGGCTGGGTGCAATGATGGCCTGTGCGAACGGCAATGCCCAGCTTATCCAGTATCATTCCTAAGTCGTAAGGGTGCGTTCCATCTACTAAGAAAGATACAACACTTGCTTTGTTTTCCGCTTCACCAATTAAACGTATACCTGGGATGTTTCTGAGTTTAGATGTTGCGTAATGCAGCAGTTCTTGCTCGTGCTCATGGATTATGTTCCAGTCCAAGCCCATCAGGTATTCTGCCGCTGTGCCTAATGCAATTCCGCCTGCAATATTTGGTGTGCCTGCTTCAAATTTATGCGGTAATTCGTTGTATACCGTCTTTTCAAAGCTCACGGTTTTTATCATGTCACCACCACCCATGTATGGAGGTAATGCCTCAAGTTTTGTGCGTTTGCCATATAATATACCAGTACCCGTTGGGCCAAACATCTTGTGACCTGAAAAAGCATAAAAGTCGCAATCCAATGCCTGAACATCCACTTTCATGTGTGGCACGGCTTGCGCTCCATCTAACAAGCTTAAGGCATTGTGTTGTTTTGCCTTTTCAATGATTTCATTAACAGGGTTAATTGTCCCTAAACTATTAGATACATGCACTACAGATACAATTTTTGTAGCACCTGATATCATAGGTAAAGCTTGCTCTAAATTTATTTCACCCTTATTATTGATGGGCATGATCTTTAAGTGAGCACCAGACTTTTCACACGCCATTTGCCAAGGAACAATATTGCTGTGATGTTCCATTGCTGAGATAAGGACTTCATCCCCCTTTTTAAGCTCAATCGTAGCTGCGATTAGGTTAATGCTTTGCGTAGTGCCAGATGTAAAAATGACCTCATCTGATTCTCCTGCATTGATAAATTTTTGGATGCTCTTACGTGCTTGTTCGTAAGCCTCTGTTGCCTCTTGACTAAGGGTATGCACGCCCCGATGAATGTTCGCGTTTTCCTTTTCGTAATAGTCTTTAATTCGGTTAATAACTAACTGGGGCTTTTGGGCAGTAGCGCCATTGTCTAAATAAACCAGCGGTTTACCATTAACAGATTGCCTAAGCGTAGGAAAATCTGCTCTCAACTGATTTATATAGTCATTAGTTTTAGTCATTCAGGCTATTAAATTTTCTATCTAGAATGTCCTCTAGGTGCTCTCTAAGCGAATCTAGTTCTATGTTTTCAATTGTTTCTTTTACAAAGGCCCCAACGAGCAAACGTTTTGCAGATTTCTCTGACAAACCACGTGCACGTAAGTAAAACACAGCTTCATCATCAAGCTGACCAGTTGTAGTTCCATGACTACACTTTACGTCATCTGCATAGATTTCTAGCTCAGGTTTGGTATAAATAGAAGCATTATCGCTCAGCAGAATGTTGCCATTACTCTGGAAGGCGTTTATACGCTGAGCATCCTGTCTAACAAACACTTTTCCGTTGAATACACCAGTAGATTTTCCAGCCATTACTCCTTTGTAAAGCTCGTTCGAGTAACAATCGGAAATTTTATGGTCTACAATGCTGTGATTATCTATATGTTGGTCGTTATCGGATACAAATGCACCGTTTAATACGGTTTCACAATTTTTCCCATTTACATCAATCTCAAGATCGTTGCGGACTAACTTACCACCCACTGTAACCGTATTAATCGAAAAACGACTATCTGCTTTTTGATCAACTCTGTCTTTCGCGATATGTGAAGTGTTTTCGTTTTCGTCTTGAATCTTAACGATTGTAAGGCTTGCATTTTCTGCCACTAAGCCTTCGAATACAACATTGTTAAACTGCATTGAATTGTCATCGCTTAAGTAGGAATAAATTACTTGAGCCTGCCCACCTTGTTCAAGTTCTACACGGTGTCTAATTTGATTAGTAATGGATTCACCTTTGCCCAGATGTATAACATGAATAGGTTTGTCCAATTGCACGTTTTTCGCAACTTTTAGAGCTATTCCGTCTGTAAAGTAGGCTTGATTAATAAGTGTAAACACATTGTCGTTGGATGGAAGTGCATTTGTTACTTTTGATTGTGCAATTGATTCCAGAGTCACTCCATTTTGCGATATAAGCTTAGAAATATCTCCGCTAATACGGCCGTTAATCATATAAATCTCATAGCAGTCAAGGTTTTGAATTTGCCCTATCGTGCTAGCTTCATCTAGTTTGCTTGATTGAGTAAGCTCAGCATTAACAATCTTATTTACGCGCGTATATTTCCACGCTTCTGTTTTCCTTGTTGGGAAAGCAAGGCTACTCAATGCAGCAATTCCGTCCTTACGAATGTCCAGGTTGTTATCACCACTAATAAAATTGCTTGTGAATTCTCTAATATCCGCCATAATTCTATGCTTCAACTTCTTCTTTAATCCAATCGTAGCCTTTTTCTTCAAGCTCAAGTGCTAGATCTTTATTTCCCGTTTTTACAATTCTTCCGTTGTATAATACATGTACGTAATCTGGTACGATATAGTCTAAAAGTCTTTGGTAATGTGTAACAACGATGGTTGCGTTTTTATCAGACTTAAGTTTGTTTACACCATTAGCAACAATTCTTAATGCATCAATATCCAATCCTGAATCAGTTTCATCAAGAATTGAAAGTTTAGGCTCTAGCATAGCCATTTGAAAGATTTCATTTCTTTTCTTTTCACCTCCTGAGAAGCCTTCGTTTACAGAACGATTCGCCAGTTTGTTGTCTAGCTCAACCAGAGCACTTTTTTCACGCACTTTAGCTAAGAATTCTTTAGCCGTTAGAGGTGCAATACCTTTGTGTTCGTGTACTTCTTCAAGCGCCGCTTTAAGGAAATTGATATTACTAACACCCGGAATTTCTACAGGATACTGGAATGCAAGGAAAACGCCTTCTCTAGCTCTTTCTTCGGGGTCCATATCCAGCAAGTCCTCACCATCAAAGTCTACTGATCCTTCAGTTACTTCATAATCTTCTCTACCCGCCAATACGGACGCTAATGTGCTTTTACCAGAACCATTTGGTCCCATTATAGCATGCACTTCTCCAGCTTTTACCTCTAAATTGATGCCATTGAGGATTTTTTTTCCGTCAATTTCGGCGTGTAAGTTGTTTATTTTAATCATTTCTCTAATTCTTTATTTGAAATTTGAAATTCGATATTGTTCCTCGAGATCAAATTCTTCTCTTACTTGATTGTATTTAGGTCCTTTAAATTCTGAGTTTTTCAGGTATTGAATAAATCCATTCAACTGTTTTGAGATATTAGATGCGTCATCAATTAATTTGTTTACATCAGTCTCACTGAATAGTTTTAAATCTAATATTCGATACAACTGTGATCTAGTTTCAGCTGCAGAACCTTTGGCAATTGATAAAAATTGAATGAACTCTTTATTTCCACCTCTATCAAACCCTTCGGCAATATTGTCCATTATTGAGCCGGAGGATCGTTGTATTTGATAAATAAGCGCTTTATGTTCAGATAACTTTGAGTCATGAAATATCAATGAATTAATATTTTTAAATAAGATCCTAGCATCTTGCCACACCTGTAATTCTTCAAATATCTTCTTAGCACTCATAATTTCAAATTTCGAATCTCAAATTTCGAATTTATCTACCCAACACTTCCCTCCAATGATATAGCCAACAGCTTCTGTGCTTCAACTGCAAACTCCATAGGTAGTTTATTTAATACTTCTTTTGCGTAACCGTTTACAATTAAACTGATTGCCTTTTCTTCGCCAATACCTCTTTGTAAGCAGTAAAATATTTGATCTTCACCAATTTTTGATGTAGTTGCTTCATGCTCAACCTTCGCACTCTTATTATCAATTTCTATATATGGGAATGTATGTGCACCACTTGTGTCCGTCATAAGGAGTGAGTCACATTGCGAGAAGTTTCGGGCATTATCTGCCCCTTTTCCTACTTTCACCAAACCACGGTATGAATTCTGGCTTTTCCCTGCCGAAATACCTTTTGATATAATGGTGCTATGCGTGTTCTTACCTATATGAATCATTTTAGTACCTGTATCGGCTTGCTGGTAATTGTTAGTTACTGCAACCGAATAAAACTCACCAACCGAATTGTCACCTTTCAGAATGCATGAAGGATATTTCCATGTTACTGCTGACCCCGTCTCAACCTGCGTCCACGAAATTTTAGCATTGCGCTCACAAATTCCACGTTTGGTAACAAAATTATAGATACCGCCCTTTCCGTTTTCGTCGCCAGGATACCAGTTCTGAACTGTCGAGTATTTTATTTCAGCATCATCCAGAGCGATAAGCTCGACTACAGCAGCGTGTAATTGGTTTTCATCCCTCATTGGTGCTGTACAACCTTCTAGGTAACTCACATAGCTGCCTTTATCTGCCACAACCAGTGTACGTTCAAACTGTCCGGTATTAGCCTCATTAATTCTGAAGTATGTGGATAATTCCATTGGACATTTTACGCCTTTAGGAATATAACAAAACGATCCATCCGTAAATACTGCCGAGTTGAGGGTAGCATAGAAGTTATCAGTAGCTGGCACAACTGTACCCATGTATTTTTTTACTAATTCGGGATGATCTTGTACTGCTTCAGAGAACGAACAGAAAATTATACCTAATTCGCCCAACTTTTCTTTAAAAGATGTTGCAACAGAAACAGAATCCATCACGAAATCTACCGCTACACCTGTTAATCTTTTCTGCTCATCTAATGAGATTCCCAGTCTATCCATGGTCTTGCGGACTTCTGGATCAATATCATCTAAACTATCGACTTTTGGTTTCTTTTTAGGCGCTGCGTAATAATGTAAATCCTGGAAATCAGGTTTAGGATATTTTACATGAGCCCAATCAGGCTCCTCCATTGTTTCCCAATGTCTAAAGGCATTGAGCCTGAACTCTAACAACCACTCTGGTTCATTCTTTTTAGCTGATATAAAACGAATGATGTCTTCGTTTAGTCCTTTTGGAGCCTTGTCAGATTCAACATTTGTAGTAAAACCAAACTCGTATTCTTTATTCTTTAAGTCTTCTCTTAAATCGTCTTCAGTATATCCCATGCCCTCTTTTTAAAGTGAAAAACTCTCCCCACATCCACAGGTTCTTCCTGCATTGGGGTTGTGGAAAACAAAACCTTTACCATTTAATCCTCCCTGGTAATCAAGCTCAGTTCCCACTAAGTATAAAAAACTCTTCTTATCAACAACTACCTTGATGCCGTTATCCTCAAACTCCTTATCATCATCTTGCATCTTATTATCAAATTCAAGTTGATACATCAAACCAGAGCATCCACCACCCTTTACACCAACTCTTATAAATGAGCCGTCTTTGCCATCTTCTGACATTAGCTTGATTGCCTGCTGTTTTGCGTTATCTGTTACTTTTAACATGTCTTCACTCAATTGAACTGCAAATCTATTTAGAATGTATCTAAATAAGAAACAAATCAAGGAAAAAATACCATAAAAGTGGTATTGACAGATTGGATTCAAGCTAATCCTTGGGAGCATATACTTTCACTGGTCTCAGATGAACTCCAGCAATCGTAGTGAACACGCTGTTGTTTGGATACACTAGTGAGTCAATTAAGTGGTAGTTTTCTCTTACCTCATCGATAAAGAAATCGTTGTCTTGCACTATGAGTGCGTAGTATTTGTTGTCAATTCGGTTTAGAATGTGCTTTGTGAGCTCAGATTTGACTTGATTTTCACTTCCTCTCAAGATATCAAAGAGAGCCATAAAGTGTGCATTACTTGATTTGCCAATATAATGTTGCCAATAACCATGCGACGAAATCCAAATTGGGCCATTCACATCTTTCATTTTATCAAGTATTTCATTGCCTGCAACTACGTCTTCTTTAGTGGGTATGTAATTATCAGGGTCGAATTTTAAATCCCATAATTGTTGACAAAGGTAAAGAGTGAACAAACTGGGTATTAGAAGCAATCGGAGCTGTTTGATGGGTTTTTGTAATTGATGAAATATGAAGGGAGTAAGTAAGGCTATTCCGCAGAATGCAGGCATCAAAACGTTAGCATCTCCGCCAGAATGGAGCCTACCGAAATAGGAAATACCGACTAGACTTAATACAAGAGCAGCAAGAGGGACTAAGTACTCATTCCTAAAATTATAGGCGATCAGCATCAAGCCAATAAACGCAATAATAATAGGTCTTTTAAACTGATGCCATAGGTCAAGTGTCCAGAAATCGATGAACATATTACTTACTATTGCATGCTCCTGGCCTAATTGAAAAACGTAATAATAGAACCACCCGTCACTGGCTATATTGTAAATGAGAATAGTTAGGAAGGTAATTAGGGCCAAGCTTATGCTGTACCAAATGAATTTTTTTGTTCCAAAACGCAGAACCAGTAAACAAGCAATTGGGTAAAACAGCAAAGCAGATTGTTTGGTCATAAAACCGAGATAAAGGGCTATACAAGATAAAACAAGAGATTTTTTACTGCTGTCTTTTAGCAGGAAATATGCTGATAGTAGTATGAAAAACAAGAAAAGGCTGTCAACCCTACCAATATCAAACCAAGTATTACATAGCACATAGCTAGCGCAAAACACACCGATAGGCAGAATACTAAGCAAATATGACCGTGTCCATTTAAAGCTAATCAGATACATCACTACAAAGCACCCGAAAGTAGCTAGTATTGATAGTAGTCTTCCTGCCACATACCCATCGCCTGTAAAAATGCTAATAAAACTGCCTAGATAGTAGCTTAAGGGGGTATATATGTATGGTGTGAAGTCTAGACTAGGCTGCACGTATAATGGCTCGCCATGCGACACCCTTACAGTGTGATCTACAGCGCCACCTTCCATCCATTCCAAATCAAAAGGATAGTTTATGCGCGAAAAAGCTGTGAAAATAAACAGTGCTATAAATACTATTGATATGGCGGCCAGTACTAGTTGACTTGCTAAATGTTCGTACTTAGAAATCTGGTTAATCCTATTGCGATTGGCGTGTAAAGCTGCACTTATTTTAGTAATGAGACCATTTATCACGAAAGCGAAAATAAATTAACTTATTCTAAAGTGGCCTTAGGAAATGATTTTTTAATGGTGTTGAGGTATTTCTGTGCTTCAGCTTTATCCTCAAATTTCATTAAATAAAAGTAGTAGTTACTTCCATCGGTGAAGAGGCCTGGCTCCAAATCTAAGTCATAGGCAATCTTATCTTCTAAGCCTTCTAGAGCTCCAGCTATCTCCATTATATCATTTGTTTTATGGATAACCACATAGTGAAAGTTTTCATCTTTAAACTCTAAAGAGCCACCATTAACTTGGATGGAGGATGATGGATGCACGTTTGGAGTGTCTGCACTAGATTTGGGACCCTGGTATTTTTTTCTGTTTTTTAGGATTGTCTCTGGCTGGTAGTCTAATGTGTTTAGATAAGCAGAGAACTTAGTTTCAAGTTGTGATTTTGGAAGCATAAAATCAGACATTATTTCACGCAACTCATTTGAAAACAGTTCATCTTCACCTTCATAGCTTGGGTAGATGTCTTTTAATTGTGGGTTTTTGTACACCGTCGTTAACAGATGTCTCCAACGGCTTTCAATCATGGTATAGGCCGTTCTCAAGCCTTTGTTTTTAATGAGCTTATCGTATAATGAGGGTAAATTGCTTTTTGCGTATTTTAAATAATGTGCCATAAAAATATTGAACTCATAATAGGGCGATAGCATAAATGATGTACTTGATGGATCATGCAGTGGAGCGTCACTCATTCTCAACTCGAATTCGCAATTTGCATCATGGAAATAGGCATTAAACTCTTCTAGCAAGCCATAAATCCCGTCAATATTTGATGAAGCTGCTGAGCCGGCGTCTGCTTTAACAATGGTGTGATAATCTGCTAGGTCACTTTTATCAAGTTGCCCTACAAACCAATCGTGTCTTTCCTTAGTCGAATAAATGTAAGTGCTATACCTAAAGAGATATTGTACTTCAATGGGGTAGTGATCGGGATGTAAGGTCTCGGTTTTAATAATGTTATCCTCAAACTTACAGTATACAATTAGGTTGTTATCTATGAAGTAGGCGTATGGTGGGTGTCCCTTAGCGCTACGCATATCTTTTTTGTTTGCCATTAGTTCACTGTCATAACCATGTAAAGACTCATGTACAGTGGTTGTAAAGTCACTTAAGATCAATTTAGATGATTGATTGTCCATCCACTCAGCAATGTTCTTAGCATCCTCATTTTGCAGGATTTCGTATGCGTTGCTGCAATAGGTTTTAGCAACCTTTAAAGCGTATTCTTTAATTTGAGAATGGGACTGTGCATTGCTATGCAGGGCTGCAATGCAGATAAGTGCTGTGATAAAAAATCGCATCATTTTACTGATTAGGCATTCAATTTCAACTACAAGGTACAATATTGAAGCTCAATATGTAACTTTGCAGCATGTTTCAAAACGAATCTAGGACAGAAATAGGGGATTTAGGCGAGTTTGGTTTAATAGAACACCTCACTAAATCTATAAAGATCAATCACAAAGAGACCATTATTGGTATTGGTGATGATGCTGCACAAGTGAACATAAATGGTGATGTTTTAATATCAACCGATATGTTGGTTGAAGGTGTGCATTTTGATCTGAGTTATGCTCCATTAAGGCATTTAGGGTATAAGGCCATCACTTCAAACTTAAGTGATATCTGTGCTATGAATACATTGCCTACACACGTATTGGTTTCGGTAGCTATTAGTAACCGCTTTTCGGTTGAAGCACTGGAAGAGTTGTATGCAGGGATGAAGTTGGCGTGTGAACGTTATCATGTAGACTTTGTTGGAGGAGACACAACTTCAAGCCTAAATGGTTTGGTTATTTCTGTAACGGCGTTCGGAAAAGCATCTGAGCACACTGTAAAAAGAAGTGGTGCAAAGGAAAACGAATTACTTGTTGTAAGCGGTGATTTGGGTGGAGCATATATGGGTCTGCAGTTATTGGAAAGAGAGAAAGCCGTATTTAAGGACAATCCGAGTGTACAGCCAGATTTGGAGGGGAATGATTATATTCTGGAAAGACAACTAAAGCCAGAGGCTAGGGTAGATGTAGTTATCATGTTGAAAGAAATGGGAATTGTGCCTAGTTCAATGATGGACATTTCGGATGGCTTGGCCAGCGAGTTATTCCACTTGTGCAAGCATAGTGATTTAGGATGTTCAATTTATGAAGATAAGTTGCCAATCGACCCTACAACGCATAGTACTGCGCGAGAATTTGAACTAGATCCTACAATGTGTGCCTTGAACGGAGGCGAGGATTATGAGCTTTTGTTTACGATCAAGCAAGAAGACTATGATAAGATTAAGGGGAAGCTAGATTTCACAATTATCGGCTATATGACGGATAAGAACTCAGGCCTTAATCTAATTACCAAGAATGATCATCTTGAGCCTTTGACTGCGCAGGGTTGGGAACACTTCAGAAAAGAGAAAGCTGATTCTGATAAAAAGGATTAAGCAAAGACCATCGTTTGGTTTAAGGTATGTTATTGAATTTAAGGAATAGACTAGATTCTCTGCCTGTTTGGGCATGGGGATGCATAATTTTTGTGATTTCAATAATCGTTAGGTTAGTTGGTGTAAACGGCAATGAAATAGCCTTAGATGAGCCTCACACTTTATTTTATTCAAATGCTAGCCTAGATTTCATTCATAGCATGATGGAAAATGAGAATAATCCTATTGGCCATTATTACTTTATGCATGGCTGGATTAGACTATTTGGGCATGAGGTTTGGGTTTTAAGGCTACCGGGGATTATTGCCACAGCATTTACGGGTGTAGTTGTTTTTAATATAGGACGCTTATTATCCGGCAAAGCAGTGGGTTTGATATCTGCTACAATGTTTCTTTTATCGAATTTCATCATGGTTTTTGCACATGAAGTACGTGCATACCCGTTTCTTTTGTTGTTTACGGCGCTTTCACTCTATTTTATTGTTAGGTATCGTTCAAGTAAGAAGACATCAGATTTAGTTTTTCTTGGTCTCGTCAATACACTCCTAGTGTACTTTCATTTTATTGGCTTTATCTGGATATTAATGCAACTTGCAATTTTCGTGTTGTTCTATGGGAAAATCACTCAAAAAATGGTGATTGCCTATATAATCACTCTTATTCTTTATCTGCCCGGTATTCCCCATATGCTAAATAGATTTTTGTATTCTGAATCGAAGGGAACGTGGATTGAGGATACGCCGGGCATTGACATGTTTTACAATATTTTATGGAAACTAGGAAACTCTCCTGTAGCGGCAAGTTTGTTTATACTAGTGATTATTGTGGGGTTGGTTGTGGCAATTCGGAAAGGAGAGTACAGGATTCAATTGACCCTAGCGACAGCCACTTTTGGTAGTCTATTGATGATTTTCATACTTAGTTACATTACACCGCTCAATCTTGATAGATATATGGTGTTTATATCGGTTCCACTTTTCATTTTATTAGCAAATAGCTCGAAAAACATAATAGATACTATTAAGCTTAAGCATTTCAACTTGGTTTACTTGGTATTGCCAGTGGTGATGTTGTTCAATTTTAAATGGTTTGTAGATAATGAAAGAGAGCTTGATCAAATTGGGAATAGGACTAAGCACTTTATTAACGAAACCGAGGGTATAGTTTACGTGCACCCAGATTGGTTGTTAAATCGAGTGGTTTTTCATGTGGATGAGGACGTTTTCTGGAGTTGGGAGACTTTTAAAGAAGGCACTAAAGCATTGGGCTTTTCTGCCGTTAATAGTATTTCTGGTGTAGATAATTCTGCAGAAATACCAAGGACGGTAATGCTAATAGATGGCGCGCTAAATCAGGATGAATCTGGAAATATAAAGAGCCGCTTAGATATCCTGTATGGTAAAGCTGATTCGGTGTATGTGAGTAAGGCTTACTCGCTTTTATACTACTCTAGGTAATGATAAAACTAATGTATGAGGACATAAAAAAAGCGTTAGAGATCATCTAACGCTTTTCTATCAGTTCGTTTCTTTTAAAGTTTTTTAGTAGCACCGGCTTCATCTTGATCCTCATCCTCATCATTTATTTGATCAGGCTTCCCTCCTCTTTCTTCATCTTCATCCTCATCAGCGTCATTGATGCCACCGTTTTCTTCGTCTTCATCTTCGTTAGGATCGTTAACGCCAGCTTTATGGGTGTTATCGAACTCATTACCCGTTTGTGGAGTAAGAGGCTCAAACTTCCCGCAACTAGCTAATCCTAAGCCGATTAGAAGTGAAAATAGGAATAATATGTGCTTCATTCTTTTCATTAGACAGTAATCCAATTAGTCAAATATATAAAATTAGGGTTAATCATCAAAATAATTTTACGCATTTAGCTTAAAAAAGTTTCAATTGTTGATGATGGCAGGATGATTTCAACCTTAGTACCAATCACATTTCCTTCATCATCATATATTTGAAACGGACCTTTTAAGGAAATATTTTTCCGTGTGATAGTTTTTAGTAAATCTATTCGCCCACTTGTTATGCGCATGCCCTGCGAATTATGCGTGTCTCCTCTGTCAATTTTCGCTTGCCTACTAACATCCACACCTATTCCATTATCAATTATTTCGAACTTAATGTCTCCATTTATCATCTTATCCATTATCAAGCTAATTTTTCCTGGTTTTTCCATTGGAAGAACACCGTGCCAAATACTATTTTCAATAAAAGGCTGAAGTAGCATAGATGGCACCATAATTGACTCGGCGTCAATATCTTGCTTATAAACTATTTCATACTCAAACTTATTTGCAAACCGCATGTGTTCTAATGAAAGGTAGAGCTCTATTCGCTCCATTTCCTCTGCTAGGCTCACGTAATTGCTTCCTGAAGCTGAACTATCCAGATTTTTACGAATTAATTTTGCAAAACTGCTTAGGTATTTGTTGGCAGATATCCTGTCTTGCCGATTAATGTAGTACTGTATAGAGTTAAGCGCATTAAATATAAAATGTCTATTGAGGGAGGCATTTAAACTTTGGTGCTCTAGTGCTAACAGCTTATTTCTATACTTCAATTGTTCGGTTTCTCTTTTCCTTTTGTTTATTGACTTGCGCCATATATGGATAGCTATGCCTAAACAAAAAACGGCAATTGCGCATAAAACAAAAAACCATAACGTTTGCCAAAACGGAGGCTTAATACTAAATGAGAACAGGGTCGGCTCTGTCCATTCACCCGTACTCATACGTGCTCTTACCTTAAATGTATAATCTCCTGGAGGAAGTTTTCTGTAGGTTGCCGAAAGGTCTTTGGTCATTGGAGACCATGTTTCATCAAAGTTCTCAAGCATGTACTGATAGACAACTCCTTCTGGATTAGAATAGTTGAACAAGATGTACTGAAATGTGAGCGTATTCTTGTTGTGCGATAGAGATAGATTTTTTGGAAGCTTTGTTTTAGAATCCACTTGCGTAATGCTTGCCCAATCAGTGTCTTCGTTGAACAATTGAATATTTCTTAAGGATATTTTTTGCTTCAAGTTTGAACCATAGCGAATATAACTTTTGTCAAGACGCACTAATCCGCCGGCCGTACCGAACCAATAGTAGCCTTTAGAGTCTCTAAAAGCCGCATTTAGATTGCACTCTAGGTTTTTTATTCCCTCGTGATTTGTAAATGATCTCAAATTTTGTTTACCCTCTTTTGTGCTTAAATAGTAAATGCCATAATTCGTGCCTATCCATAAGCCATTTTTAGCGTCAGATAGTAAGAAATTAATGAAATTGGTTCGTGCATCACTACCAATGGGCACGTACTCGAAACTATTGCTGGTTTGTTTATATAATCCGTTATCTGTGCCACACCAGAGGGTATTGTTTTGATCAATTTCGATACACAATACTTTAGTTTCTTTTAGCTCAGTTGCCACTGTATATTCGGTAGTGGTCTCTGTAATAGGATTAAAGAAGAATAGTCCATTATCTGCGCCGCACCACAAGTTTCCATCTTGGTCTTCCTTGATGGTTCTGATGTTAGACCCCTTAAAGCCTTCGGTGTAAGAGTAGTTTTTAAACTTTCCGTTGCCCAGGTATTTAGAGATTCCTAAACGACTTCCGAACCATATAGTATTCTTTGAATCTTCATATATAGCGGTTATTTTGCCATCATCTAAATCATTGTCCTCGCTGCTAGGGTAGAAGCTCCTTGTGCTATCACCATCTATAAGCGTTAGGCCAAGTGCTGTTCCAAACCATTTCCGCCCAGATTTATCTTTAAGAATGCTCCAGACACGGTTGTTGGAGAGGCCAGTACTATCGTTAATAACCGTATTTTCTCCGTCTTTAAATTTAACAGCTCCGCTTGAATATGAACCTAACCAAAGACTACCATCCTCATCTTCTTGAATGGAAAGTATGATATTGTCGACTATTCCATCCTCACTGGTATAATTAACGAAGGCTTTTCCGCTAAATTTCATTATACCCTGACCACTTGTTCCAATCCAAATGTTGCCTTCATTGTCCTGCATCACGCAGCGAACATCAGGAAAACCAAGTCCGTTCTTGTCATTATAAGTCTCAATTAATCCTTGCCTTCCAAATTCGCTAATTCCAAATCTGGTAACGAACCATGTCGTCATGTCTTTTGTTGCAAAACTTTGTCTAACCCAGTCAGATATTAAACCGTCCGTATTATCTACACCGACAATTTTATTTCCATCAATATTAAACGCTCCCGCACCAAATGTGCTTACCCATACACTTCCCTCATGACCACCAGATACGGCGCTTATGCTCACACCATCAATGGACGGATGATCGTAATTGTATATGCCTCCATCTTTAAAATAGTTGACACCTTCTTTAGTAGCAATCCACATGGTGCCATCATCATCTAAGTAAAGAGATCTTACTTTGTCGTTGTTTAAGCCTTGAATCTCACTAATGACGTTCATTTCTTTGCCGTCATAAACGACTATTCCAAATGCATCTGTGGCAAACCACATATCACCGTTTAGAGCCTGCTCTATACTATTAATTTTAATCGCGTCATATTGAGCACCGAAACTTAAGCTATGAAATGTTTGACCATCATAATAGCTGACCCCCCCTATAGTTGCAATCCAGAGCGTACCGTCTTTATCAATAAATAAATCGTTTACTTGATTTCTGTACAGGCTGTCTCTTTGAGAGAAGTTAACAAAGGATTTACCATCAAACCTAGATAGTCCTCCTGTGGTTCCAAACCATAAGTACCCTTGCTTGTCTTGTACCATGGCAAGTACCTGGTTTTGTGCAAGGCCATCTTCAACCGTGTAGTTAATGAAGTTGTATTGCTGTGCGTAGGCACTAGACGCGAAGAAGAATAGGAGTAGGAGCCTATATATCATGTATTACATTGACTTTATGGTGGTTAAAAATGTGCTTAACCTGTTACGCGCTATGGGTAGACGTGTACCATCGTTAAGTACAGCAAAGTGACCATCTTCACTTAAATATTCTTGAAGGTAATCCATGTTTACAATGTGTGACTTATGCACTCTGAAAAACTTACTATCATCTAATAATCCTTCATAAATCTTTAGAGTACGTGTGTCTAAATAGCGCGTACCATCTCCGAAATAAATGGTGGTACAGTTTCCGCTTGCCTCAAGATTACGGATGTCTGAATCATTTACGATTTTCAAACCTTTTGTATGGCTGATAGTAATGCGACTGCTTGGTTTATTGTTTTTCAGGCTATCTGCCAAGTGCGTTATAATACTGTTGTAATCTTGAAAACTTCCAGGATTCTCATCCAACGATTTCTTTGACTCCACCAGCTTTTCAACGGATGTTTTTAGGTCGTCAATATCAACAGGCTTAAGCACGTAATGAACCGCATTAGCGTTAAACGCACGGATTGCATAGTCTTTAAAGGCGGTAACAAATACAACCATAAAGTCCCTTCTTTCGATAGATTCCAGCAATTCGAATCCTTCAGACCCCGATGGCATTCTAATGTCAAGGAAAACCACGTCCGGTTTTAACTCTTCAATGAGTTCTTTAGCCTTTGTGATGTTGCCAGCATCACCAATTACTTCAATTTCTGGACAAAAATCTTCAAGGAGAATTTTTAAATTTTCTCTTGCAAGGTCTTCATCATCAACAATAAGGGATCTTAATTTCATAGCCGTAAGGTTTGTGTTCCTTTTAAAGATAGCAAGATAAAAATATAATTATACATGCGTATTGACTTAGGAATCCAATATTTTGAGTGAGTGGTGGTATCCTTTGATTGAAGTGTGTATTTAACTGTAAATAAGGGTGCTAAATGCAGGATTCTAGTTAAAAAATATAATTAGGTTTAGGTAAACCATTTAAAACAACGCTATGAAACGACATTTAAAAATTCTATTTTCTTCTACTTTAATTTTATCGAGTACTGTTTCTAATAGCCAGGTTCAAGGTGCCTACCTAGATATAAACAATATTAAAGCACGATTTGAATTCAACAAACCAATTTTTAATCACGATCAAACGAGTAGTCATGGATTTATTACGCAGAAAAACGGTCAGTCACATGGTATATACTCTTCGGGAATTTGGATTGGAGGAAAAGACGTCAATGGTCAACTCCATTTAGCTGGTCAGACTTATGGAATGGGGAGCGACTTTGTGGGGGCGCCTTCAGGAAATAAAGACGGCTTGTTTGTTATGACACGTCAGATGGTTGAGGATCATATTTTGAATTGGAATTCCGGTAGTTACGTCCCACCACAAGATATTCTAGATTGGCCTGGAAATGGTGATCCTGCATTTAGCGAGCCATTTAATTTTGCGCCTTATGTTAATGTGGGAGGAACTGGAGCATATGAGCCATTAATGGGTGATTACCCAGATATAAAGGGAGATCTAGCTTTATTCTGGTTTTTAAGTGATGATACAACGCATACAGAAACCAATGGAGACAGATTGAAGGTTGATGTGTACGCTATGGCATATGCCTATGATTGCCCATTAGACTCCGCACTGAATAACTCGATATTTGTTGATTACACAATAGTTAACAGGTCTACGACATTGTACAATGACGTGTGGTTTGGAAGTTTTACTGATTTCGATATTGGCTGCTCGGGGGATGACTACGTTCGTTGTGACGTTGAGCGAGGAATTTTCTATACTTATAATGCCGATGACACGGATGATGCCTCATGCAATGGCGCTCAGCCGCACCAATCTAGCTTACCTGCGGTAGGCTGCATGTTATTTGGTAGCCAGCAGATTAATGATGGGCAAGACAATATTGGTCCAAATGCGTCTAACAATTTCACAGTCCCATACGCAACAGCAATAGCAGATAATGGCGTTTGCTACAAGGGGCTGGGTCATCATTATGGTGACGGAATAATCGACAATGAACGTATTAACCTAAGAAAGTTTGGTGTATTTGATAGATTGGGTGTTTCATGGGCGAATGACCCAACATTGCCAATGGATTATTATTCATATTTAACAGGTAACTGGTTAGATGGGACGCCATGGTTGTATGGTGGTTATGGTCATCATTCCGACACCAATGCAACCGCATTTACCACTGATTTTATGTTCCCGAATGACAGCGATCCTCAATATTGGTCAACAGATGGTAATAGTGTAAGTCCATGGACGGAAGAAACGGAGAGTAATTTACAAGGAGACAGGCGTGCGCTTGGTTGCACAGGCCCATTTCGTTTAACGCCAGGAGGTGTAATTGAAGTAACAAGTGTGTTTCTGGCTGCACATGATCATACTTCTACAGATAACTTGGCAGGCATTCCGATATTGCTTGACCGTGCTGAAGCAATTAGCACATATATAGAATCAGGTAATTTTCCAACATGCGGTTCTACCATAGGAATAGAAGAGCAAATTGATTTTGGGTTGAGCGTATATCCTAACCCGGGGAATGGTATGTTGCATGTGGAAAGCGATAAACCATTTAATAAAGTATATGTCTACAACATGCTAGGAGAGCTAGTTTACACTAATGCGTGTAATCTTGATTATGCAGAAATTGATTTAAGTGAATGTGCTGATGGTATATATGTAATTAAGATTGCTGATAATGAGGGGCATTCCAATCAATTAAGGTATATTAAGAATTAGCTTATGTGACCTAGCATTGGGTTTATAGCTGGCTGATGAATAAGGCAAGTTTTAACAGAAAAAAGGCATGTAAATAATACGGGTATTTTACTACCTAATTAAAGTAACGTGTCCATATATCACTTTGATATCAATATCATCGCAGGATCTGTATTTAAGTTTGTAGACATACACATCCACAGGGCATTCCTTTCCATTATATGTTCCATCCCAATGTGCATTAATGTCATCGGTATAAAACACTTGTTGACCCCATCTATCAAAAATGTAGAACTCGGTATTAGATATGTTGTATGCTACAACTTCCAGATAATCATTAAGTCCATCTGAATTATTGGTAATTGCATTGGGAATGTATACTGAGTAATCACAACTCAACTGCACATTGATTAAATCTGACGCCGTACATCCAAACTCATCACTTATAGTAACAGCAACTACACCGCTTCCAGTAACGTTATAAGAATTATCTGTTGAACCATTATTCCATATGTAATCGAAACTTGGATCAAGAATTATATCATATCCACATGATGGACAAATAATCGTGTCATTTCCAATATTTACAGTTGGAGTAGGATTTACATTGATTAAAATTGAATCAACAATCGAACACCCGTTATCAACTGAATAACTAATGTAGTGGCTGCCCAGACCAGCCATAGTTGGATTAAACATGTTGGAACCTGAATTTACACCAGGTCCAGACCACACCCCTCCTGCTGGTATTGCTGAAAGCTGAATTGACATAGAATTCTCGCATAAGTTTGTATCAGGCATGAGTTGCAAAACAGTGTCAACAACCACTATATAAGTACTATCTGGTTCTGGGCATTGTCCTGATGGATTAACCATAATGAGGTGAAAACCTACACCAGCTGCTCCTGGATCAAACTGATTATTATTAACAATCCCGTTGCCGGTCAATGTAGAACTGACGGGGCTAAATACAATACTTGTATTAGGATCAGAAATGCAAAGTGTATCGGGAGCAGAAATAGTAGCTATTGAGTCTGCCAATACTTCAATGATTATTGTATCATTTACCGTACATGCACCTGGAACAGAATAAATAATTACATGCAAACCAGCACCAGCAATATTTGGAGAGAACTCACCTGAGTTAATATTAATAATACCAGTTCCTGACCATTGTCCTCCAATTGGTGAAGCAGTAAGCACTGTGTTTGGAGCTGAAGCGCACAATGACGTGGGCTGTGTAATATCAGCAGTGTCTGGATAAACTACGGTAACCACAAATGAATCCACATGTGAACACGGACTGTTTATTGTATAATAAATCGTATGATTTCCAGCAATTAGGCCAGCGGGGTCAAATATCCCTAGTTGATTATCAACGATTCCGTTTCCTGACCAGCTTCCTCCAGCAGGAGTAGCACTAAAGTTACTTGGGCTTGAAAGGCTACAAATGAGGGTGTCAACTGGCATTGATATGCTTGGTTGAACAACTGTGATTTCTGCCGTGTCATTAAGCATGCAAACACCAGAGGATGGATCAGGTGTATAAATGATTTCGTGCAAACCAGCACCAGCAAGAGCAGGGTCAAATACACCATTCATGGTAATGGCGTTGCCTGTATATGTTCCACCTGCAGGGACGGCATTAAGTATAATTGGGTTATCATTAATACACAATGTATCGGGATGAGTAATAGTAGATGGTGTACTTTGCAAAACCTCAATTTCGATAGTATCGCTAACCGTACACGAACCCGGGATAGAATATATAATTACGTGCAACCCGGCGCCTGCAATGTTTGGAGAGAACTCACCTGTGTTAATATTGGTAATACCCGCTCCTGACCATTGCCCTCCACTTGGTGAGGCCGTAAATGTTGTATTCGGTGCTGAAACGCATAATGAAAGAGGGTGTGATATGTCAGCAGTGTCTGGATAAACTACGGTAACCACAAATGAATCTACATGTGGACACGGACTGTTTATTGTATAATAAATCGTATGATTTCCGGCAATCAGGCCAGCGGGGTCAAATATCCCTAGTTGGTTGTCAATGATTCCGTTTCCTGACCAGCTTCCTCCAGCAGGAGTAGCACTAAAGTTACTGGCGCTTGAAAGGCTACAAATGAGGGTGTCAATGGGCATTGATATGCTGGGTTGAACAACTGTGATTTCTGCCGTGTCATTAAGCAGGCAAACACCAGAGGATGGATCAGGTGTATAAATGATTTCGTGCACACCTACGCCTGCAATAGCTGGATCAAATGCGCCAGCCATAGTAACGCCATTACCAGCATAAGCTCCGCCTGCAGGGACGGCATTAAGCATAATTGGGTTATCATTAATGCACAATGTATCAGGATGAGTAATTGTAGATGGCGTACTTTGCAAGACCTCAATTTCAATAGTATCATTTTCAATACATTGACCTGAGCTTGAAAAAGAGTAAGTAATTTGATGGTTTCCAGCTCCAGCAGCTGCCGGGTCAAATTCCCCTAGTAGTGGATTAATTATTCCGTTACCGCTCCATGTTCCGCCAATGGGATTGGCGTTTAAACTGATAATTGGAGATGTGACACACATTGCTGAGGGCGTTATAGCGTTTGAAACACTGGGGACATCTACTGTAATTGTCATCGAGTCGATTAAAGCGCAAGGGTTTGCAATACTATAATAGATTGTATGAGTTCCAGTGCCTGCTATATTACCATCAAAATTTCCGTTAGATGCATTTACTATACCTGGTCCACTCCAGGTGCCGCCTATTGGTGTTCCATTTAAAGTTGGAATTGAGGCATTTTCGCATATAAATGTATCTGCAGGCATAGTAATTGAAGGCTGGGTTAAATTAACTGTAACTTGTGCTGAATCTATGCAATCACCAGACATAATGTACACATCATATGTTGTGGTTTGTGTAGGCCCTGCTTGAACAGTGGAACAGGAGTCACAACTCAAAGAGCCTCCGTTCGACCAAAGATATGTTAAGCCACCTGAAGCTGAAAGTGTTGCTGAATCTCCGGGGCAAATTGATGTGTTTGATGGAAAACTGAGATTGTTAAAGCACGGGCAATAAGATGATGTGCTAAACATTGAATTACTCAGTGTGCCTGTAAAATTGCCAACAGAGAGATGAGATGATGAAGAAAAACTTGGAGTGACTGTGCTCGGATTGATGTTTACAAAAGGTAAGCTAGTGTTCGTACAAAAGATTGATTCCATAGTACCGATTTTGGCGGCAAGAATATCTGTGTTTCCCCCGTTGATCACAGCGCCAGTAAGTAATATGTCTCCCGATGAGTGTGGATTAATTGATTGCGTTGCCCATCTCACAATAAAATCATTTCCTGGGTTATTAGTCGCCTTAGACCATACGAGATTTCCTAAGTTGTCCAACTTCAGCATTATCAAGTCCTCACCAGTTCCCATGCTAGAAGATGTTCCATATATATAGTAATCTCCTGCATTATCTTGGTATACAGCACTTGCCACATCATCTGATGCACCTCCAAAAGCCTTGCTCCATTCAATGTTATTTGTACTATTAAATTTAACTATAAAGTAATCTAATGCTCCCGAACCATAGCTTGAAGTGTGCCCAACTGCAATATATCCACCATCTAGAGTGGGTGTCAATTCATGGAGGACATCATTTCCAGATCCACCAACGCCAACATTGAAAATGATATTTCCGAGTGGGTCAAACTTCACCACTAGTCCTACTCTTATTCCTGGGCCAAATGATTGAGTTGTTGAACTAGCAATTAAATCTCCATTCGGTAATTCGTTTAGATTAGTTAGATGGTCGTTGCTCCCCGCGCCGTAATATTTAAACCAAACTGTATTGCCAGCAGGGTCTAATTTCAATAAAAAGAAGTCGTCTGCACCAAACGATGAACCTCCCAATGTACCAGAAATAATATAATTACCGTCACTGGCTTCCAATAATCCACGTGGGTGTTCATGAAAACCTGTAATGTATGACTTAGACCACAATAAGTTTCCACTGGCGTCCACCTTAAAAATCAACATGTCATAATCGGATCCTGTTTGCTGTGAGTAACCACATATTAGGAAGCCACCATCACTAGTCTCTAAAACGTTTACTGCCGAACCATCTTCGTTGGATGAGGTGCCGTACGTTTTCTCCCATAATACATTCCCAGTGGCGTCTAATCGTGCAAAGCATATGTCGCCAGAACCTGCTCCAAATGAGTTTGTTACTCCAGCAACAAACACATCTCCATTACTGCATTCTACAATGGCATGACCAACATCAACATTTCCACCACCTATGGCATTAGTGAATGATTGACCTTGACTTGGATGGGCAATTAGCGCGATTAATATTAATAGTAATCTTTTCAAACCAATCCACTAAAATAATCATTTACAACTAGGTAGCGAAATATGGGTCATTAACGCTGTGTTAAACTATTTAATAGAGCTAGTTGTTATAACTTAAAAAGCCCGGCCCAGCCAGGGCTTTTTTAATTAGAAATAGGCTGATAAGGAATCTACTTTTGCTTCATGGGTATTTGATTCATACCCATAATCAATATCACCTCCTTCAACATCACACGGAAATACGACAGGCCTCACCTTATCTGCCAATTCCCGTCTATTCTGGTTAGATTTTACACGTATGTTATCCTTCAAGATAAAAGCATTGAAAGCCATATCATCCTTAATGTCTTTAGCTTTTCTGCTGTCATAAGATGCCAATATCTCATCCAATTGTTTGTTGGATATTTCCGATAAGTCAACGGTATAGGATTTGGCAGAAATACTTTCTCCTTTGTAGTAGAAATTTTTGCCGTCTTTCATTCCAATTACTAGCAAATCATAGATCAAGAAACCGTTTAATTTTTCACTAAATGTATTTCCGCTAGGCTGCATGCGTTGGAAACTATACAAATCGCTTGGCAACAAATAGGCTTTCACATCTTCATAAGTGCCATTAACCACTACATTTATTGGTGTGTACTCTAGCTTGGCTGTTTTGCCTTTGTATGTGTAGGTTCCTGATGTTCTTGCTAAAGTTGACTCAAATACTTCTTGGTCTATATTGTGCCAACCAAGGTTGTTAACTTCAACGCTGTAGTATGCTGGTACCCAAACAACTTTAGGTTTAGGAATCCCAAGTTGTTTATACACCTCAGTGACGTTTATTTCGAACTCGTCTTTGAAGTTTTCAGTCCAACGCTCATTATCTTTTTGTATTTGTTCACTAGACGCGTTATTCCGCTTATTATCCATCTTGGCCTGCTTGTCCCAGAATTCTTTCTGCGTTTTGGCGAGTGCTTTAGTGTAGATGTCTTGTTTACGTTTATAAAAGTTCGCGAGTTTTTTAGTTAATGAGCTTGATATACGCACCTTACCTTGTTTTCTTTCTGCGAAGACTTTGAAACGCTTATCTCCAGTAATTTTATAGGCACGTTCATCATTTTCGTACATATTGGCCTCTAGGTTATTCACGTACATATCCAACGCGGGTGAACTACAATTGTCATGAATAACAGCTATTCGCTCCTCAAACGCCTTTGTGGCTAGTAGCGTATTGTTGTATGTATCTTGCCAAATGGCTTTTATTTTTGAAGGGTTGATGCGGTTGTTCGAAATTGAAATATTCTGCTTTAAAGGAGTGAATAGACTAATATCAATGTTTTTAAATAATATGCTATTCTGTAATGTAGCGTTGTATTTTACTTGTCCACTTAGAAATATAGTCTCGTTTGTTAACGGTTTTATTTTTGCTTGATACTTAAAGTCACCTGTAAACAGTTTTGCTATAATACGTTCGTTATTTAAATTCACATACTTAATTGTGTCTCCATTGGATGCTACTAATGCAAAGTCTTGGGCGATCGTATATAGTTTTGATTGCTTTATAGTAATCTTTATTCCTAATTTTCCATCATCGCTTCCAGCTACAATTAATGAATTTTCGTATTTATTTCTGCAGCCAAGCGTTACTATGAATACTCCATCAGACTGATTATATTTTACATCTGTGTAAAACGTATTCATTTGGTCACATTCGGCATTATTGCTGTATAACCTGTTATGTTTAAAGCTTTGTCTTGAAAATGTCGTGTCCCCGCCACTAATATGATGTATTACCACTGATTCATTTTCACTTTCGTCACCAAACTCCCCGCTAAACGAATAATACAAACTATCCGTAAACGATTTGTCATATGTGTCTTCACCAATTTCATGCAGTTTTGGAAGATAGCCACCAGGATAAAAGTTAAGGCTAGTAATATCTACCGTTGGTAAATCCTGAATAATCGGCTTAGGATCCACCCAGTTTACATTGCCGTTCTTATCTTCTTCACCACGATAATGCTGCATCTCATAGTCAATACTATCAGTTGGAACGTCAACGTGCAAACTTTTGTCATTCGCCAGCACCAAGTTCTTACCATCCTTAAATGCCTTAATTTTAAACATACCACCAGTTTCTAATAGTTCGCCATTAGATGTGGTGCTTAAACCAGCTTTAATTATATCTGCACTGTTTAATGCGTCTTCTAACTCAAGATCAACCGAACCCTCAACCAAAGAGCCATCTTCATAGGTAAATGCATTTGCTGGAATGGCCACTACAACGCCATTTTCACTTTCAATTACGGTGTCTTTAGCCGTCTCAATCGTATAAATGTTTCCTGAAGTGATGTTCTCATCGGTCACTATTGATGACGATTGTTCATGTTTAGTATTTTCTACATCCTCATTACTCTTGCTAATAAAGTAAGCAGCCGTAGCAAGCACAGCCAGCGTAATTCCAGTAATAGCAATCGTTTTTACAGTTTTTAAGAATTTATAGTGTTTTGCGGCTGCACTAATCTCTTGTTTAGCCTTGTATTGTCTAATGCCTGACATAAGCTCTTTTTGAAGTTGAACGTCCTTTTGTAATTGTTCTGATGCAGCCATTTTTTGTTCGAATGCTGCTTTTTCCTCATTGCTTAAAGCGCCACTTAGGTACTTTTCAATGAGCTCTAGGTAGTTTAATTCCTTTCTCATGATTGTACCATTTTACGCGCCTTTTCTAGGCATTTATACTTTCTAGTTTTAATTGCGTTGGTGCTGCTATAGTTCATTTCTTGGGCTATTTCTTGCAGCGATTTAGATTTGTAATAGAACAGACTCAGAATCTCACGACACTTTTCGCCCAAGTCATTTATAACCTGCTCTATTTTGTTTAGTTGTTTTTCTTTGTTTTTAATCTGATCGATTTGATCTTCTTCTGCTTGACCAAATGTGCTAGGGACACTAATTTCTTTTCCCTGTTTTCTTAGTTGGTTCGCCCATAAGTATTTCGAAACCGAAAATACATAGGCTTCCGCTTCCACATCTAAATGAAATTTTTGGTCTTGTGCTTTTTCATAAAAGACATAGAGTGCCTGCTGAAAAATGTCTTCAGCATCCATTTTTGTACCCGAATTCTTCCGGATATACCTTTTTACCTGAGGAAAACTTTTGTAGAGCTTCCTAAAGGCAAGGTCGGCTTGATTATTTCGTATTAATTCTAAACTATTCATTCGACTTGTTTCTATACTATGTCGAAACATTGAAAAGGTAACCAAAAAAATCTCAAGAAATTTTTCAAGACAAGCTGAAATCTACAATTGATACTTCTAATACTTCCTATATTAGCTACTAATTAGATGACCATCTCGGGCAAAATAGCAGCACTATGCGTTGGATTGCTAATAGCATTTGGCACCAAAAATCTTTGTTCTCAGCCAAGCGAGCTTCTAAACGATCTTAAAGAGCATATCAAAGAGGGGGATTCCTATAAAGTGGCGATTACCCACTATAAAATTGCGCAGGAATATTACGCAGAATACGAGGACTCATTAGCCGACAAGCATTTTAAAGAATCAATTGATCTCCTAGATTCTTTAAATATTAAACGTGAATTGGCCATTGTATACAATGCATATGGCAATCTAATTTCCTTAAAGGGAGACTTAAATAGATCCTATGCCACGTATAAAGAAGCCTATCGCATTGCCGAGAGTATAAATAATGATACCATCATGTCTTTTGCCTTAAATAATATGGGACTAGAGCAAAAAACCTTAGGTAATTATGATAAGTCCTTGGAGCACTTATTTGCATCACTCAAGATTAAAGAGAAAATTGGCGCTAGCGATAAAAGCTTCTCAACTGCCTTTCTAAACATTGGTTTGGTCTTAGACCTGAATGAAGATCTGGAGGAGGCATTTAAGTATTATGACAAAAGTTTAGAGTTAAAGTTGCAGATTCAAGACAGTCTTGGTGCCTCTAGAGTGTATGGTAATCAAGCGGTGATTAGAAAGAATCAAGAGAAATATGATGAGGCTTTGCGATTACTCAACTTAAGTGAAGCTCTAAACAATGGCGATTTAAATCAAGATTATGTAATAGCCACCAATAAAGGCAACTTATTTTTGCGGTTAAACGATACTGCGCAGGCAATTAGCTATTTAAATAAAGCAAAGGAAATTGCGCTTGCTATGAATGATGCTGAATTAATGAGTGACGCGAATCAAAACATTGCACATTACTACATAAGGCAAAATCAGCACGAAAAAGCTATTCGTTTTACTGAGTTGGCATTGG
Organism: Flavobacteriales bacterium; assembly: GCA_964230215.1. Classification (GTDB taxonomy): domain Bacteria; phylum Bacteroidota; class Bacteroidia; order Flavobacteriales_D; family JAUILH01; genus JAUILH01. The sequence continues at coordinate 346,232 of CAXRGQ010000007.1, read as the reverse complement.
AGCACACAGCTGCCACCAAATCGCTGGCGCAATGGCGTGAGTTAAATGCGCAACTGTCTGAAATCTATGTTAAAGCCGAAGATTTCGAAAAGGCATTTCATTATATGAAACTTAGTGAGCTATACGAAGACAGCATATTTAACATGGAAAAACAAGGTGTTATTGCCGAGCTTCAAACCCGCTACGAGACCGAAAAAAAGGAAAAACAAATTGCACAGAAAAATGAAGAGTTAGCGGTTTCTGAATTAGCACTTAAAAACCGTCAATCTATCATTATGTATCTGGTGATAGCCATTCTTGTGCTTGTTCTGGCTGGATATATTGTGTTTAAAAGAATTCAGGCGAAACAAAAAGAAAAGCAATTGGCGGCTCAACGCATGCTTGAGGCATATAGCAAGGAAATTGATGTTTTGCGGGCACAAATCAATGCTCAGATGGGGGATGAGGCGGAGCAGATAAGCGCAAGTATTGATCCCGCAGAAATAAATAAGCACTTGATTAATCCTTTAAGCGAAAGAGAATTGGAAGTGCTAAACGAATTAGCCTCAGGCAAAACCAATAATCAAATTGCTGAGACCATTTTTGTATCGGCAAATACGGTTAAATATCATCTTAAAAACATCTATGTTAAGTTAGATGCTCAAAATAGAACGGAGGCACTTTTAAAGGCAAATTCGCTCAATATTTTACAATAAAATTTCACGTTTTTATTAAAACTACCCATTCGGGTAGGTGCGCTATCATTAGGATTCGGGATGTTTGTGTCGTAATCAATTCAAAACTCTATGCGACTAACAAACAAAGAAAAGGCAGTGATGAATTTGCTCGCAATGGGACTTAATAATAAGGCTATTGGAGCGCAATTAAACCTGTCCATTAATACGGTGAAATTTCACCTAACAAACATCTATAAAAAGCTTGAAGTTCAAAACCGAATTCAAGCGTCCATAAAATATAAAAACCAATAAAACTTAGTAAAATGAAAAGAGTAATTATTTGTATGACACTATCCTTTTTGGCGGGAAGTTCAATTTCACAAGACGTAGCCTATAAAGTAGTAGAAGATGACCCATCTAAAGTACGCAGTAAGTTTATTGCTGTCGAATGGCTTAATGCGGATTTTGGCGGAAAAGTTAATCTAAACACAATCGGAATTGGTGTCAATTCAGTTTGGAGTTTAAATGAGACAGTTGGGTTAGAAGGCAGATTTAACGTGCCATGGGCCAAGGATGAAGACCTGCCATTTTGTTTTCAATTTGAGGCTGGCGTGTTTAAAAATTTTGGATCTAAAACTAAAGTTAAAGATGTTAAGGTTAGATATGACGGGGAGTTTGATGTCGTTGAAAACGAGCATGTTTATAAGGAAAAAATCATAAAGGTGCCCGCAACCAGGTTGAGAAGCAGTGGGGTGCGCGCAGGTATGTACACCTTTAAAAAAGGTGTTAAAGACGGACGTGATGCATTGCCTTACACTATGGCGGGAATATATGGTGGTTGGGGATTTGTTGAGAAAACCAATCTAGTTGTTAGAGCTTCTGAAAACTTAGATTCAGATTTGAATAATGAAAAGGGGAATATGTTTTATACGGGTTTCACTCGTATTTATTTGGATGGAATATTAACCCCGCTAGCCCCGGTTTATAGCCCGTCAGGTCAAAAATTAGATGTTGATCGTCAGACGATTATTGGAGGAAGACTCGGCTTTATGTTTTATAAGGATGGTCCAAAATGGTTCAACAAACTGATGTGGGGAGGGGAAATAGGCTATAGATCGATTGATGGAGTCTATGTGAATGTTATTGCAGGATTTAGTGTCTTTAGGGGGAAGTAAATTAAGCTAAGTGCATGGGCTAAGTCAGCCTATGCACTTAATTATTTCTTTTAAAGTTCGGTCTGAGGCTTCTATATGCGCCATGTGACCACAGTTTTTTAAGACAATCAATTCGCTTTTTTCTAATAGAGAATGTTGAGCTTTGATCATTTCCAAAGGCATTATTCCATCCTGGTCTCCTGTGATAAACGTAATAGGTGTTGAGGTAGTTTTTGCCCATTCCAAATTTGATTTTCTATCGCGCATTGCTTTAGTACAGGTGCTTATTGCGGATGGATTTAGATTAAGAGCCTCTTCTATTGCCACATCAATCTTAGGCTGATTTTGGGGGATGTTTTTTGAATAGAATAGTCCAGGAACTGACTCTCGCACAAAGATGGGATAGTGCTGAAGCACAAAATCTGCCACCTTGGTTCGCATACGTTTTTTGTCGTCGGTATCTTCATCTAGGTGTGAATTCAGAAGAATCAATTGGCGCACGCGATGATCGATTTTGCACAGTTCCGCACCAACATAGCCGCCCATTGAATGTCCCACCAAAACATAATCACTTACGCTATCCTTGTCAAGTAAAGACTTGATTTTTTCTGCCATACTAAAGATACTTTCCCCTTCATCTATGGAAGATTTACCATGTCCAGGCAGGTCAACTGTAATGACTTGAAATTGATTTGACAGTTCGGGTAAGTAGTCATTCCACATAGTGCTTGACTCCAAAAAACCATGGACAAGCACTAAAGTTGGACCTTCTCCACAAACCGAATAATGAAGCATGCTTAGTTATTCATTAATTCCTCAATGTGGTCTGCTTCAATAGGAATGTCGCGCATCAAATTAAAGGGCTCTCCTTGTTCTTGAACAACCACATCATCCTCTAATCGGATGCCCAGGTTTTCTTCTGGAATATAGATACCAGGTTCAACTGTAAATACCATGTTTGCTTTGATTGGCTCCGTCCATAAGCCAACATCATGTGTATCCAAGCCGATAAAATGAGATGTTCCGTGCATGAAATACTTTTTGTAGGCTGGCCAATCTGCTTTTTGGTTTTTAATGTCAGTCTGATCAATCAACCCTAAACCAAGCAGTTCAGACTCCATTAACTTACCCACTTCAACATGATAATCCTTAAGCATGGTACCTGGCACAAGTAATTTAGTGGCTTCATTTTTTACCCGTAATACGGCGTTGTAAACAGCTTTTTGTCTATCCGTAAATCTGCCGTTTACAGGGAAGCAGCGCGTCAAATCGGATGCGTAATTGGCATACTCTGCTCCAAAATCCATCAGAATTACATCTCCATCTTTACATTCTCTATTGTTCTCGATATAGTGCAATACGCATGCGCTAGCACCAGACCCAATAATTGGAGTGTAAGCAAAACCTTTACTACGCTGTCTAACAAATTCGTGCAGAATCTCAGCCTCAAGCTCATATTCCCATACACCAGGTTTCAGAAAGTTTAATACTCTGTGAACACCTGCTTTAGTGATGTCACACGCTTTCTGCATTAATTCTAGCTCCACTGGGTGTTTGATTGAGCGCACTCTGTGCATTATTGGAGCACTTTTAGCATAGGAATGCGCAGGATATTTAGCTTTAAGCTGTTTTATGAAACGATCTTCACGTGTTTCAACTTCCGTTTTTGCACGGGTATGTTCGTTTGTGTTGATGTAGCAGATCTCAGCTTCAGCCATCAATGTGTTAAATATCGTGTCGAATTGATGCGTCCAATAAACCGTTTTAATCCCTGAAGTTTCATACGCTTCTTCTTTGGTATACTTATGGCCTTCCCAAACAGCAATGTGCTCGTTGGTTTCTCTTAAGAATAGAATTTCTCTGTGCTTAGGGTCATGACAATTCGGGAATAACACCAAAATACTTTCCTCTTGATCAATGCCGCTTAAAGCAAGTATGTCTCTATGCTGTTGAAAGGGCATTGTGCTGTCCGCGCTAATGGGGAAAATATCGTTGGAATTAAACACGGCAAGGGCGTTGCCATTCATCTGAGCTGTAAATTTTTCACGGTTGTGGATATACAGAGCTTTATCTATTCTATCGTACTTCATAAAACTAATGTTGAGTAACAAATGTAATCATATAAATGGCATAATGAAACAGGCGTCACTTCACTATCAAACCTTATAAAGCACAGATTATCAAATGGTTGAGATTGTTCATTTAAGGCGCTATTCAGAATGATTCTAAATAGCATAAATTGTTTGCTAAAAACGCTTTGAAAAGTACCTTTGTTTAGGTAAAACTAAAGAGAAAAAGATGGCTAATTCAGCATTAATTAAATCATCATTAGCGAAAAAATATTGGATGGGAGCAACTGGGTTGTTCCTTTGTTTGTTTTTAGTGGGGCACTTAGCGGGTAACTTACAGTTGCTTGGTGAGGTTGGTCCGGAGACGCAAGAGAAGTTTGATAAGTACGCTCACTTCATGACAACAAACCCATTTATCAAGATAATGAGTTACTTAACGTATTTCTCGATCTTGTTTCATGCCATTGATGGTATTATGCTCGCTCTGGCAAACAAAAAGGCAAGACCAGTGGACTATGCCTACAATAATCCAGACGCCAATTCTTCTAAGGCCTCAAGATACATGGCGATTTTAGGATCTGCAATTCTATTGTTTATCATTATTCACATGGCGAATTTCTGGGGCAAGATGCATTTCGGAGACTTACCTACCTACAAAATGGATGGTGAAGAGTACAAGCCACTTTATATGATTACCGTGGCATTCTTTAAGCACCCAGATTTTGGTATGGCGGCAGCAGTCCTGTATGCGTTAAGTATGGTTGTACTTGGGCTGCACTTGTCACATGGATTTCAAGCGGCCTTTCAATCACTTGGATTCAACCACAAAAAATACACTCCGATAATCAAAAAGGCAGGTTTAGCGTTTTCGATTATTGTTCCACTACTATTCGCAATTATTCCGATATACCTAGCATTCATTCAAGACGGCATGTCTGCAGATGATGCTCAAAGGATAATGGAAAGTTTATAATACTAATTAGGTACACGCATGATTAAATTAGATGCCAAAATACCAGAAGGTCCAATTAAAGATAAGTGGACTAAGCATAAAAACGATATTAACGTTGTTAACCCAGCTAACAAGCGTCTCATAGATGTTATTGTTGTCGGGTCTGGATTAGCAGGTGGTGCAGCTTCTGCATCATTAGCTGAGATGGGATACAATGTTAAGACATTCTGTTTTCAAGATTCGCCAAGACGCGCGCACTCTATTGCTGCACAGGGTGGTATCAATGCTGCAAAGAATTACCAAAATGATGGTGATTCAACTTACAGATTATTCTATGACACCGTTAAAGGTGGAGATTACCGTGCAAGAGAAGCCAATGTATATAGATTAGCAGAAGTTTCGGCAAACATAATTGACCAGTGTGTGGCTCAAGGTGTTCCGTTTGCACGTGAATACGGTGGTTTATTAGACAACCGTTCGTTTGGTGGGGTACTTGTATCAAGAACATTCTACGCTAAAGGTCAAACAGGACAGCAGTTATTGCTTGGTGCTTATTCGGCAATGAGCCGCCAGATTGGTAAAGGTAAAATCCAAATGTATAGCCGTCACGAGATGCTTGAATTGGTTATTGTGGATGGCAAGGCACGTGGAATTATTGCAAGAAACTTAGTAACAGGAGAAATTGAAAGGCATTCAGCTCACGCAGTAGTGTTAGCTTCAGGTGGATATGGAAACGTATTCTTCTTATCTACAAACGCGATGGGTTCAAATGTGACAGCTGCTTGGAGAGCACACAGAAAAGGTGCTTGTTTCGCGAATCCATGTTACACTCAGATTCACCCAACATGTATTCCTAGATCGGGAGATTATCAATCTAAATTGACTTTGATGTCTGAGTCGCTTAGAAATGATGGTAGAATTTGGGTGCCTAAAAAGAAAGAAGATGTTGAAGCAATTCGTGCAGGAAAGAAAAAACCAACCGATTTGTCTGAAGACGAAAGAGATTATTATTTAGAAAGAAGATATCCGGCATTCGGAAACCTTGTACCACGTGATGTTGCTTCTAGAGCAGCTAAAGAAAGATGTGATGCAGGTTTTGGAGTGAATGAGACTGGTGAGGCTGTTTACCTTGACTTCTCATCTGCTATCATGCGATACGGAAAAGAAGAAGCAACTATTCAAGGAAAACCAAATGCATCAGAAGCGGAGATTAGAGCTTTAGGAGAGAAGGTTGTTGAGGCGAAATATGGAAACCTATTCCAGATGTATGAGAAGATTACAGATGATAATCCATACAAAACGCCAATGATGATTTATCCGGCGGTGCATTACACTATGGGAGGTCTTTGGGTTGATTATAACTTGATGACGACTATTCCAGGTTGTTACGCAGCGGGTGAAGCAAACTTCTCAGATCACGGTGCGAATAGACTAGGAGCATCTGCATTGATGCAAGGTCTTGCAGATGGATATTTTGTATTGCCTTACACAATAGGTGATTTCTTGGCAAATGATATTAGAACGGGTCCAATTCCAACCAACACGCCTGAGTTTGATGAAGCTGAAAAGTCAGTTAAAGATAGACTTGAGAAGCTTATCAATAACAAAGGATCTAAATCAGTTGACCATTTCCATAAGAGACTAGGAAAAGTTATGTGGGATAAAGTTGGAATGGCAAGAAACGAACAAGGTTTAAAAGAGGCCATTGCAGAGATCAGACAGATTAGAGAAGAGTTCCACAAAGATGTGTTTGTACCTGGTACTATGGACGAATTCAACCCAGAATTGGAAAAGGCAACAAGAGTGGCTGATTTCTTAGAGTTGGGTGAGTTATTCGCGATTGATGCCCTAGAAAGAACTGAATCTTGTGGAGGTCACTTTAGAGAGGAGTCTCAAACTGAAGAGGGAGAAGCTTTAAGGAACGATAAAGACTTTGCGTATGCGGCAGCATGGGAATGGACAGGTGATCCAAGCAATGCTAAAGTGCATAAGGAGATGCTAGAGTTCAAAGACATTGAGTTAAAACAAAGAAGTTATAAGTAAGTTGACTAGTAGCTTAGTTGACTAGTTGATTAGAATGGGAGAGTTTAAGACATATAAGGATTTATTGATTTGGCAGAAGGGTATTTCTTTGGTCAAGGAGGTATATAGATGTACTGAAACGTTTCCTGCGGATGAAAAATTTGGATTAACTAGTCAAATTAGAAGGTCAGCAGTTTCTATTCCATCCAATATTGCAGAAGGATGGGGAAGGGATTCAATTTCTAGCAATGTTCAATTTTTAAAAATTGCTAGAGGATCATTAATGGAGCTAGAGACCCAACTGATTATAGCATTTGAATTAAATTTTATAGAAAAAGATAAATATGACAAGTTAATAGAGTTGATTACAGAAGAGTCAAAAATGCTGAATGCATTCATTTCATCAATTGGAAAGCGTGCATTAGACTTTGCTTCCAATAACTAGTCAACCTGTCAACTAACAAACTAATATACTAAGCTATGGCTGGAAAAAACATGAATCTTACCCTGAAAATCTGGAGACAGAAGAATGCGTCTGCACCAGGTAAAATGGAAACGTATCAGGTAAGCGATATTTCGGAGCACATGTCATTCCTAGAAATGATGGATGTTTTGAATGAGCAGCTAATTGCCAAAGGTGAAGAGCCGGTTGCATTTGACCACGACTGTAGAGAAGGTATCTGCGGTATGTGTTCTATGTACATCAATGGTGAGGCACATGGACCAGATAGGGGCGTTACAACTTGCCAATTGCACATGCGCAAGTTTAAGGATGGTGATACTATCTATATTGAGCCATGGAGGGCAGCTGCATTCCCTGTAATTAAGGATTTAGTAGTTGATAGAACGGCCTTTGACAGAATTATGAATGCGGGTGGATTCATATCGGTAAACACCTCAGGTAATACACAAGATGCCAACGCCATTCCAATTCCTAAAGCAGATGCAGACAAGGCATTTGATGCGGCTACGTGTATTGGGTGTGGAGCTTGTGTGGCAACGTGTAAGAACGCTTCTGCAATGCTTTTCGTAGGAGCCAAAGTGTCTCAGCTATCATTGTTACCACAAGGTAAAGTAGAAGCTGCTGAGCGCGTTCAGAACATGGTGGCACAAATGGATAAAGAAGGATTTGGAGCTTGTACAGTAACAGGGGCTTGTGAAGTAGAGTGTCCAAAAGGCATTTCACTAGAGAATATTGCAAGAATGAACCGTGAGTTCTTAAAGGCTACGGTGATTTCTGATAGATAATATTAGCATAATTGCTAAGACTAAGCCCTCCAATTTTGGAGGGCTTTTTTATTTTACCACAAACTTTTCAAGGCCAATTCCTGCCGCATTTTGGATTTCAAGGAAATACATACCACGGGGTAGTGTGTGTACATCAATTTTTATGTGATTGGAGTTAGCCATACTATGCCTAATTTGTCTCCCATTTAAGTCAATAATCTTATAAGAACTAATAATTGATTGAGATTCTATTTGAAGGAAATCAAAGGCCGGATTAGGATATATATCATACTTAATTGATTGAATATTACCGTTCGATAGAAATACTTCATCACCTTGAGAACCACAAACATAGGTGTCAAAGGGAGTAATTATGCTTTCATAAATCAAACTAAAGTCAAATACTGCTGGGTTAATCAGTGCTGAAGTAATTGAATTGCTAATGCTAGAATCACTGATATTCATTGGGCTAACAGTGATAGCATCAACATAACTACCACATGTATTAAGGGTTTGAGCGCTAATGTGATCTAGAAATAATGAGTCATATGATTGGTTTAGTACAATTACCCCATTTAAGTATGCATCACTTTCAATATAAGCATAGTCTGGATCAACGGAATTGTTAATTACGTTCCCTTGATTGTCAATCTCCATGAGAAAACTTCCTTCGTTGGGATAACTTACCAAACCAGCAATGAGCATATTACCATTAGCTAACTCAAAACTATTCCTAGCGTAGCCTTGTAAATTGCCAATCAAATATTTATTTGCCCATAATAATTCGCCTTGGTTATTGAATAGAATTACCCCGGTGCTTGCATCAGAACCAAAAAATGAGTCCATTCGCAGGCCAGAGATTAGGATATTTCCGTTCGTGAGTTCACGCACATGTTTTGGATGGTTGTATTCTATATTCGCTTCATCAAAGGTCTTGCACCATAACACATTTCCTGAAATGTCTAGCCTAATTATGCTTAGCATATTATTAGCTTTTGCAGTTATAACAATATCTCCATTATTGCAACTGGTCAGTGCAAAACCTGGGTTTTTCCCTGACCCGGTGGTGTCTGTGCTAAATACTTTTGCCCAGTTGATGCTTAAATCATGGTTTAAATTTATAATCCTTATCTGATCGTATTCTGATAATAGGACGGTTAATGAGTTGTCTGGATTACCTATAATCCGATCATACTCGTATGTTCCCATTGTTGACCTTTCTATTGCCGTACCAGAAATATAATTTCCCTGAAGATCAAATTTACTTACATAGCAGTACAACCAATACTCAGTTGACACCAAGTATAGAGTATCATTGATGATGTTCAAATCCATGGCATATACACCATTACCTGTCGTGTCCTCAAATTGTTTTGCAAAGCGCAAGTCACCATTTGCATCATAGCTAATGAGCGATATGAAGGCATCATTAGTTTCATTACTTTTTGCAACATAGACGTCACCTGTTGCTTTATTAGTACACATTTTGGTACTGTAGTTAGTAGCTTGAACATCAATGTGCTTTTTAACTTGCGCATTTGCGCCAAGGCCAATAAGCAGAAATAGAGCTATCATCAATTTCATAATCAAAGTCTTTACCTCAAGTTACAATAAATGAGTTAATTGTATGTGGTTAAGTTATGATTGGGTGCGCAAATTTATCCATTGGTTTATATTGTTTAGTGATTAGGCAAACAAATATGATATTGCGCTCGGAGAAAAGTTAACTTAAAGCAAATGAACGTAACCAAAAATGAATCGGTTGGTGGACGTTTAGTCAAGATGATATCAGAAAGAAGATTGTTAGAATGTCTTATTATTTTGAAACTTTTATTGTACTCAGGAAATCAAGGCAAATAGCATTGAACTTCTTAGCCTTTTCTATGCTCACTACATGACCACATCCTTTCACAACTTTAATCATGGCGTTTTTGTGTCTTTCAGCGTATTCTCTTGCAGGTTTTAAGAATAAATGATCTTGGCTACCCATTACCAACAAATGCGGAATGGAAGATTGGGCTGTAAAGAAGCTCTTTAGAATCTTGTTGAGGTCGTAGTACAGCGCTGTCCACTTTTTAAACTCTTCTACACTTATGGCTTTTGATTCTCGGATAAAAACAGACCTTGAGGTCTTATGGTTTGTGCGCGGCATCATAATGCGCGCACTTAGCTTGTAGAAATTACGGTAGCCAATAATCTTGGCAGATGCAAGACTAACACTAGCGAGCACTTTTAGTTTACGGTTGAGCTTGACAATTGCACCCGGCATTATGATGGATAATATCCTATTTGGTTGCAACTGGCGCATTTGGAGGCAAATTATTGTGCCCAGTGAAACACCTACAGTGTGTAGTTTAACGATTTTAAGAGAATCTACAACATCCCATATTTTTTCCGCTATAAACGCAAAAGAGTATTTTGGAAATATGGTAGATATTGTTCTATTTTCTCCGTGTCCGGGCAAGTCAATTAGCAGCAGGTTGTACCTAGCGCCTAAATCTTCAATTTGTCGTTTCCATGTACGTGTGCTTCCACCTGCACCGTGAATTAATAATAGCCACTCCGCATTGTTTGAGTGGTAGTGAGTTTCGTGGTAGAGAAGAGCATCCGACATTTGTAGGGTTTAGTGTTAAAACAATTAGAAGAAGCGGAATGTTCAACCATTATTCCACCACAAACTTCTCCTGCCCCATACCATCTTCTGTCTGAATTTGTAGAATGTACATACCCTTTGGTAAGCTTTGTACATCTATTGTAAACTCTGGTTCATTTAGATGTTTTGAAATAATGAGTTTTCCGTTGAGGTCTAGGATCTGGTAAGATTGGGGAATAGACTCAAGGTCAACATAGAGTTGGTTGGATGTTGGGTTGGGATGGAGATTGATTTCAACTGATGTAATGTCATTTGTAGAACCAGAGCAAACATGCCATTCCATACCAACTCTGATTGATGGGACATAGTTCAATGCGTAAATATCATTTTGATAATCGATGATTATATTTTGCTGTTCTAATGCGGGTGTACGACCCTCCGATTTTATAACTATAGAACTATCACCATAACTAGTAAGACCAACGTAATAAGTAGTGTGTGAGTTAGGCAATAAAAGACTATTATTGAAGGACTGATAGATAGTTCCTCCCCAGTCAAATAAATTTTGATTAACTATTCCTAGGCTTGATTGGTATACCAGATAATAACCATTTGGCGGATAAAATTCATAAACATCAACCGTGTAGGAAGCTCCAATTTCAGTTAAATTAGTATCCAAATCAATTTGAATTCCACAAAAAGGCGAGTACTCATCAATTTTAAATGCCGTTACAAGAGTATATGGTGCTGGATGACCTGTTGAGTCTGTGCCACCCCAAAGTCCTGGCCCACTGAAGTATTCATTTTTGGAATAACCATCAAAAACTTGAAAAAGTGACCAAGAATCAGAACTAAAGCTAACTGTATCATAGTTATTAAATGGAGTATTGTCTAAAGTGAGGCTATCATACAACACACTAAGTTTGAAGTGAGCAATGGATATTGTGGAACTAAAAAGCACATAATCATTCAATGTTTGACCAGGCTGAATAGTCGATACGTTGCCTAATATACTATCGGTACCACTGTAAGATGTAATTTCTAGTAGCAACTGACAGGAAATCGTGTTATTTGAGATATTGATTATATCAGCTGAAAACTTCATGTCTTTTTGATAAGGGTATACTGTGTATGGAATTCCTCTTCCTCCCCAAGTAGTATCCACAGTCTCCCAAACAAAGTTTTCTAACTTTAAATCATAGGGCGGTGCCTCTTCAATACGAATATCATCAATTACCCAAAAATAGTGGCTGCTGTTTATCCAGTTAAAACGCAAGCGCACACTGTCCTCATTGGCAATTAGGTTGGTAAGATTCAATTCTACCAATGTTGGATTTGCTGGACTTGTGCTTTGAGAGATATTACTGTCCAGATTATACGTAGTCCACGTAACACCGTTATCAATACTCACATCCAATTCAATGTCAAATGCTGTACCCGAACAGCAATGTCTAAACCAGTGCTCAAAACTCAAAACAGCTGATGATTGTCCGCTTAAATCAATGCGTGGTGACATCAAACTGGCATTAAGATTGACGTAGTTTGGGCTAAGTGGAAAATTAGCTGAATCTGCGTCAAACAGCATAAAACCATTAGAAACAGTTGTGGTGTTTGGACTTGGTGTGGATGCTGACCATTCGCCAGACGTACCCCAAAAATCATGCTTCCAAATTAATGAATCAGGTCCAAATACTTCCCATGACCCAGAGCCATTGTTGCCCGCCAAGCCATTGGCAAAATCTTCTTCCCAAATAAGGGTTCTGGAATTATTGCGCTCAACTTTTTCGGGTGTGTAATTATAAATAAAACGATTGGGGTCTTTATATAATTCAAGCACCTGCCCAAGAGATTGGAAAGATATTAGCGTCAAAAGTAGATAAGCCCATCGCATATAGCAAGTTACAAAATTGAGCTTACAATACCTTAATGAATATTAATCTGTATTAATTATTGATTTAACGGTAAAACAAACCCCCAGCCGCACACCTAAGTGCCTGCCAGGGGCGTTCAAGTTACTTATTGGTTTTGGTAATTACTGTAACTCGAATTCTATTGGAATCTGAAAACGCACATTAACGCCATACCCAAATTGTTCACCAGGTGTCCATTTAGGCATACTTTTTAAAGCATTTACTGCTTCTTGTGCACAGGCATCATCAAATGTCTTTAGTACCTTGATATCCGCAACATTCCCGTTTTTGTCAATGATGAATTCAATGAATACTTTGCCTTCTTTTCCTAGCTTTTTCGGAATTCTTGGATACTTTATTTTGCTGTATAGAAATGGGTAAAGTTTGTCCATCCCTCCAGGGAACTCAGCATTTTGAGTGAGTTTATCATATTGGCCGTAGGTGAGTTTAGCTTTAGGCTTTTTAATTCCCAAGTCTATATCACCTGCATCTTTTGGGTCTAAAAGCAGCATTCCTTTATCCGGCTCTTCCCCATCTTCAGCTTCTTCTGTTTCAGTTGCCGCATTTAAATCTGCGTCATTGTTGTCGTCCATAGAGGTGTTATCATCTTGTTGACGCTCTTCTTGAATCTCCTTCTCCTCAACAATTTTTTCCTGCACTTCTTCAGGAACAAATTCGGGAACAATGGTAAATTGGGTGTTGTCCTCTTCAAGGGTCATGTAGAGTGGCTTTCTGTCCAAGCTAACCCACTCAAATGCCATTAAACTTATACTAGCGGCTACTACTAATCCAATCTGGAGAAATAGAAAGCGCTTCCCTTCTAAGCTGGCTTTTTTTGATTTTTTTGCTTTCATAATAATTATGGTTTTGGTAAATAACTATTATGAAAACTGCAATTAACACGCCAGCATTGTGCCGTAATTACCAATGGTATGCTCCATTGATTTTGTGGTAATAGGAAAAATGTAAAGTGTGTATCTGGACGATTAGCAGAATACTCAATTAATGCGAAATCAGCTTAAATCCCTTGCCATGAACGTTCACAATTTCTACTTTTTCGTCCACTTTTAGGTATTTACGCAATTTGGTAATATACACATCCATACTTCTTCCATTAAAGTAATTGTCATCGCCCCAAACAGCTTTTAAAGCATTCTGACGTTCCAGTACGCCATTATTAGTTGTGCATAGAAGCTTAAGAAGCTCTGATTCCTTGGTGGTTAGTTTTTGACTATAGCCCTCATCGTTCTCCAATAATTGTTTGTTGAAGTCAAACTGCAAACTACCTATTGTGTACACACCCTTATCAGATGAATCATCATTACCCTTAATTCTTCTGGTAATAGCATTGATGCGCGCTAATAGCTCTTCCATACTAAAGGGCTTAGTCATGTAATCATCCGCACCACTGTTAAAACCTTCAAGTGTGTCTTCTTTCATTGATTTGGCTGTAAGGAAAAGAATGGGTACTTCCGAATCAATGGCTCTCACTTCTTTGGCTAATGTAAAGCCATCTTTAATGGGCATCATCACATCCAGAATAAGAAAGTCGAAATTCCCTTTCACAAAAGACTCTAAGCCCTCCTGACCATTAATGCTCAAACTTGCGTTGTGGCCTTTAGCATTAAGATATTCTGTTAGAAGTGTTCCTAGATTTGGATCGTCTTCTACAACCAATATGTTCAGTTTATTTTCCATCGTTTAGTGGTAATTTAATAGTGAAAGTGGAACCCTTACCCAAGCTGCTATCCACTTGAATACTTCCATTGTGATTTTCTAGTATAGCTTTTACGTAGCTTAAGCCGAGTCCAAAGCCCTTAACATCATGAACATTACCGGTGGGGACTCTATATAGTTTATCAAAGATCTTTTGTTGCTCAGACGAGCTTATTCCTATGCCATTGTCCTTAACTCTAATTTCAAACTCGGCACCCTTATTTTCAGTGCTTATTTGAATGATTGGCGCTTGCTGGCTATACTTAATGGCGTTGTCAATAAGATTATACAACACATTTGTAATGTGCATGTGGTCCATTCTTACTATTGAATTTTCAGCATTTAAACTTAAGTCAATTGAACCTCCCAATTTTTCGGTTTGAAGCTTAAATTGCTCACTTACCTGATGAATTAAAGAATGTACATCACCCTCTTTAAGCTTGAGTTTTAACTCACCTTTTTCTATCACGGCACTCTGCAGAACGCGTTCAACCAACACGCCCAGCCTAGAGTTTTCATCGCGGATCATTTTGATGTAATTGGCACCAATTTTATTTTCTCCTACTACATCACTATCACTTAATGCTTCACAAGCAAGCGATATTGTTGATATTGGCGTTTTAAGCTCGTGTGTCATGTTATTGATGAAATCGTTCTTTATAAGTGACAGTCTTTTCTGCTTAAGAATGGTGCTTACAGTATAGTAGAAAGCGTATATTATGATAAGGATAAATAGACCCGACAGGACCAATATCCACTTGATTTTACCCAGAATAAAACGTGTGTTATCCCCAAGGTCAACAAGAAGTAAGGTGTTTTGATTTTTGGTTTGGCTTATATCATTCGGAAACAAATACTGGGCATACTCTGATTCTTTTAAGGATTCTGTGTAGTTTCCGCACTCTGGATTATCAAACTCCATAACTCCACACTTCTCGATAACAATAGAGAACTTATAGTCAGTTTGTATACCGTAGTTTTTCAGCTCGGTTGAAATCAAGGAATCCAGTTCTTTGAGTTTTATTCGCTTATGTGGAGGCTCATATGACATGGGGTCAAGGCTGCGCAGTAAAACGTCAGATAATACATGAATACGTTCGGTTAAAGCATCATGAGGTATAGCTGATATGTTAATGTCCGTTGTAAATAGTTGTTGGTCCTTTCTGTGCATTAATGGGATGCTATCCCCAATAATATCTTCTTTTATTACTCTGGTTTCAGCAGTAATTCCTTTAGCCGAGTCTCTTGCACTTCCTGTTATGACACGCACTAGCATGGTGTCTCCGTTCTCCTCAATAATGCTATCTATTACTTGAATTCTGCGCTCAATAAAGTCTTTAGATCTACCAACTTTATCACTTACATCTTCATAAACGTTTGCGGATATTTCATTGAGAATATCATTAGAATAGTGGGTTTTCTCAAGCTTTAAAGACACATTGTTCAGTGCTTGATGCACATTGTTCTTGAACTGCTCTTTCTCGCTTTCATAGGCATTTTGAATCCAGTAAACTTGAATACTAATCAGGCCTATCATAGCCAAAGTTATGGCTGCTACAACGGTATAGAAAAAGCGTTTCGAAAACATAGGTACTAAAACAAATGTATGCAATGAAATTCCTGCTAATGCTGCTTTAACGTTTTTTAACAGCACATAGTATGCTTTGCACTTCCCTATAATATGTATACAATCAAGCTGTTAAGCTTTTTTAACTTTCTTTAAGTCTTCTTTAACATTAAGCGATTGAAGCCTTCCGTATGTTTGTTCTGTGCACAATCAAAAGTCTAACTAATTTTTAAAACAATGAAAAAGAACATACTTAAAATTACGGCTATTCTGGGCCTATCATTAATGGCGGTTGTGGGCATTGCTCAGACTCAATCTGACGATGATGATAAAAAGAAGAAAAAGAAAATAGAGAAACGCATAGAGGTTGTAGAGGAAAATGGCGAAACTAAAGTCACAGTTACTACAATTGAAGACGGCAAAGAATCTACTGAAACATATGTCGGAGAGGATGCTAAAGCCTTTTTAGAAAAGGAGAAAGCTGAGAGAAAGGAAATGCAGGGAAAGAACAATATGCGTATTGAAATTGAGATTGATGATGATGAAAACGGAAACGTAAAATCTCAGTCAAAAAAAGTGGAAGTTAAGGAAGTAAACGGTGAGAAAGTGGTTACCGTTACAACCGAAGAAGATGGCGAAAAGACGGTAGAAGAATACAGAGGCGAAGAAGCTGATGAGTTTTTAAAGAATCAGGACAGTGGAAATCACTTTTCGTTCGAGTTTGGTGACGGCATGATGGATATGCAGTTCTTTAATAGCGAAGATTTTACGGGAATGAGCCCAGAAGAGATGAAGACTAAAATGGAAACCTTGATGAAGGAGTTAGATGAAAAAATGAAAGTAATGGAATTCCATTTTGATAGTGATTCATTTGATCTAGATCATTCCTTCGATTTCCAAATCTTCGAGAATATGGAAGAAATGCCAGAGCACATCAAAGAGATGTTGGAAAATATGGACATAGATATCGATATTTCAACCAACGGAAACGGTAAAAGATACATGGTGGGTACAATGGTAGTCGTAGAGGATATCGAGAATGAAGATGGTAAGGAGAATTTAGACTTAGAAGTATTTCAAGTGTATCCAAACCCAACAGACGGCATGCTAAATATTCAGTTTAAAACGGATACAAAAAAGCCAGCTAATGTTATCGTAAACGATATCAATGGAAAAGAATTACACAACATTAAAGTGGATGGTTCCAATACCTATAATTTAAATGTAGACATGGAAGGTCATAGCACCGGAACCTATATCATTTCAGTAATTCAGGGTAAAAAGGCTCAACGAAAGAAGTTTATCCTCAAATAATCGCGAGTATAATTATAGTTGAGAAAAAGGCAAGTTGGTTAACACCACTTGCCTTTTGTTTTTTTAGTCAAGATAAATGGCTCCCCACTGAATTTCAGTCAATTCATTGTTGTCAAACCAAAAATTGACACTTTTTTCTTCAGACGACAATAGTTCTTGTTTTCTGCCTTCTTCATTTGACCAATCATCCAATTCCAAATCGGTGATATTGAGATGATCAATAGCTTTTTTGACCATGTCTTTAGATAGTCCAATTAGTTTTTCCCCATCAAGCGTAAATGCCTCAGAGCTGATTGAAATGGTCACAAGTAACCAATCATCTTCTTCATCAAAACCTAATGAAAATTCGTGCGAATCATAATGCCATGCAAGGGATTTCATGCCATCTTCTCCTTCCTCGGCATAATCAATCATTTCTGTCTCATCGGGTTCTCCAATCAATTCTTTCACTTCATTTTGGGACATCCCAAACTTTAGATCGCCTAAGCCATCTGTCAATTCAATATTCTTTAGGTTTACTGACATAATTAATTCTATTCGTTTTGCTGTAAATGTAAACTTTAATGCGTTAACGTGAGCTAAACTTAGATTAAGTTAGGCTTAGATTACTTTTCGTCTAACATGTGCAAATTAAACTCAACTAATCGAGAAGTTTAGATGAGAGAATTCCTGACACCAGAATACCTTGACAGGATTTTTTGCTCAGTTTTTTATACATTAACGCATGGTTATGAGATTACTGAGCTTATTCATATCGGTGTTAATAGCGAGTGCTAGTTTCGCCGATGAAATTCACAATGTCAAAGTCGTCATTGATGTCAATAAAGACCGTTCAATGGTGGTAACCGAGTTTTATGAGTTTACCCCAACTATAAACATCAATCATGGCTTGTATAGACACATTCCTGTGAAGTATTTTGACAATGCGAATAGTGCCTACGCTACACCGTTAGAAATATTAGAAACTGGCATTGATGGCAAGATGGCAGACTATCATACGGAGCATGTTTTGTTTACAAATCCTTATGAGTTTAATAAAGCCGCATCTGATAAATCGGCATTGTGGAATAAGGTGATTTATATCGGTAGTAGAGATGTGACCTTGACAAAAAACAGAAGGCATACAACAACTCTAAAGTATCGAATAAGTAGGATTGTCAAAGAGATGGATGGTAGAGAAGTACTTGGATGGAACTTACAAGGCTATGATTGGAACTTTACAAGAGAACACGTTGAGGTGACGATTAATCTACCTCAAGATTTGCGTCCTGAGGAAATCAAACATTTCATAAGTACAGGGCAGTCAGCCAATCTAGGAAGCTTTGAGAACTTGGATAACGGAAGAGCCATTTTTACATATGATTCGCTTGAAAACCAAATACATTTTGAGATTAAAGATGGCTTGACGTCCTATGAAGACCTTACCTTCTTTCTGTTGTTTCCGCCGGATTCATTTGATGAGGCAGACGGATTCATGGACGCGTTTTTTTACAATTATAGACCTGAATTTATCTTCTTATTAGGCCTATTAGCAAGCTTGATTATTTGGTTTTTAGTCTGGAGAAAACATGGTGTAGATCCAATTGTAAAGAGAATACAAGTGTTATTTGGAGCACCTGATAATCTTAGTCCGTCAGAAGTTCGATATTTTAGATTTAGGAAAGTAGATACAAGATCAACCGTTGCCTTTATAGTAGACGCTGCAATAAAGGGATATGTAAAGCTCGAAAAACAAGAATCCACGGATTATTTAAAGGTGACCAAAACAAAAAAGTTTCAAAATGCACCAACGATAATTAAAAATGGCATAAACACTATTGTAAAAGGAACCTTGATTATTCAACCTACTCGTTCAGTTGGAGATCGATTTAACAGCTTAAAGACTAAATTAGAAAACTTAATTACCAAGCGTCATCCAGATCAATTTTCAGATCATTTCAATTACTTCTTGCTAGGATGCATACCACTTCTAATTGCCGTCATTCTCTGTGTTTCAATTGGAGATTATTTCAATGTAATGAATGTGGCAGTTGGCATTGCTGTGTATTACACGTCTTACTTGTTTCTATCAGATTTTCTTGAAGGATTTAGATCCTTTTGGACATATCTTAAGCTTACTTCAGTATTAATGATAATTGGCATTGGTATATTTATAGTACCACAATATGTTTATATAAGTTTAATAATCATGTCAATTTCAGTGTGTGCCGGAGCGTTAGCTGGGTTATGGCGCTATCTCGTGAAAAATCAAACATATGGAAGCAGAGATAAGCTTGAAAAAATAAAAGCTTTTGAACATTATTTGAAATCAACAGAAGAAAGGTTGATGGATTTCGTAAATAAACCCAATGAAGCACCAGCATTATTTGAAAAAAACTTGCCATACGCAATTGCCTTAGATTGCGAATTGAAATGGGTAGAAGCATTTGAAAAATCCATAGGACAAACCAATATCGACTACGATATGTCTTGGGCAGCAAAAGGATTTACCTACCATTATTTGAGCTATGCTATGGTGTCAAGTGTTGAGGTCAATTCAGATTACACGCCTCCTTCATCGTCGGGATCTAGCTTCTCAGGCGGAGGGTTTTCAGGTGGAGGATTCTCGGGTGGCGGTGGCTTTGGCGGCGGAGGCGGTGGCGGCTGGTAACCGGTATTCGGAAATCGATGAATACTTCTTTTGTGTGTCGATATGTTTATTTGGAGATTGTCTGTATTTTTAAAGCATGATTCAGCTTAAAAATTACGTTAACGGACAGATGGTAGATGCCGTCTCAGGTGATAGATTTGATAATATTAACCCATCTACGGGTAAGGTATTCAGCAATGTGCCAAGATCGGGGAAAGCAGATGTAGATAAGGCCTATGAAGCAGCCACCGAGGGATTTGAGGTTTGGTCGAACATGACAAAGGAAGAACGCTCAAAAATCATGATCCGTTTAGCGGACTTAATTGAAGCCAATCATGAAAAACTAGTACAGGCTGAATCAGATGATAATGGAAAGCCAATAAAGTTGGCGTCTCATGTGGATATTCCCAGAGCTGCTGCCAACATTCGTTTTTTCGCGACAGCCATTTTACACTTTGCGGCCGAGTCGCATGATATGGATGGTCAAGCCATCAATTACACGCTAAGAAAACCAATTGGAATCGTTGGGTGTATTTCACCTTGGAATTTACCCTTATATCTTTTCACCTGGAAAATTGCGCCGGCGCTTGCTGCTGGAAATGCTGTAATTGCAAAACCATCAGAAGTTACCCCTGTAACGGCATGGATGTTCTCTGAACTATGCATTGAAGCAGGTATGCCAGCGGGCGTATTGAACATTCTTCATGGATTTGGCAATGAAGTGGGGGGTGCCATAGTTGAGCATCCTGGTATAAAAGCGATTTCGTTTACTGGAGGGACCTCAACTGGGGCTCATATCGCGAAGATTGCTGCTCCAATGTTTAAGAAATTATCGCTCGAATTAGGTGG
Organism: Flavobacteriales bacterium; assembly: GCA_964230215.1. Classification (GTDB taxonomy): domain Bacteria; phylum Bacteroidota; class Bacteroidia; order Flavobacteriales_D; family JAUILH01; genus JAUILH01. The sequence goes on along the minus strand of CAXRGQ010000007.1, from coordinate 325,574 downwards.
TAAAAATCCAAATATAATCTTCGATGATTGTGACTTTGAGAAGGCTTTGAGCACTACAATGCGCTCATCCTTTGCTAATCAAGGTCAAATTTGTCTGTGTGGATCACGCATATTTGTGCAAAAAGGCATCTATGAGAAGTTCAGAGATGCGTTTGTAGAAAAAACGAAGAATTCCAAAGTGAGTTATCCATCGGATCCGAAAGCACACTTGGGAGCAGTCGTGTCTGAGGCACACATGGAGAAAGTATTGAGCTATATCGAATTAGCTAAAGAGGAGGGAGGAACTGTACTTGCCGGAGGAAAACGCAAAATTTTGGACGGAGACTATGCTGAGGGCTATTATATTGAGCCTACAATTATTGAAGGTTTAGCCTATAACTGCAGAACCAATATGGAGGAAATATTTGGACCTGTGGTTACCATCATGCCTTTTGAAACCGAAGAAGAAGTTCTAAAAATGGCAAATTCTGTTGAATACGGATTAGCTTCAACCATTTGGACGCAAGATGTAACAAAAGCTCATAGAGTAGCTTCCCAAATTGAATCGGGAATAGTGTGGATTAACTGCTGGTTAGTCCGTGATTTAAGAACCCCATTTGGTGGAGTTAAGAATTCGGGTGTTGGCCGAGAAGGAGGTTGGGAAGCCTTAAGATTTTTTACTGAACCTAAGAATGTTTGTGTGCAGCTTTAATCTGCCTGCTTCATTCCGTTAGTAAAAAACCAAGCGAACTTCTTGTTAAACCAATCTTCGAATTGTCGATACTTATCAATTAATGTACTCATAGCGCGTAAAATTTGTGTCGGCATATACCGGCGGGTTAAACGTAACAGTGAGCTGATAATTAATGCGTAGGCGTGGTAGCTGTGGATTTCATCCTATACTATACAAACGCAGTGAGGTAACTACTTATTGTCTGGTACGTCATATTGTTTATCAAGAAACTCTTGATAGTGGCTAAGGTTAGCTTTAGCCTGCAACTCTTCATATCGCTTGTGGAATTCCCATTCTCCTGGTGCGCTGTTTAAGTACCAAATTCTGTAGGCATCAAATCGATCTAGGGCGGTGCGTTCCTCCTCATTCAATCGATCATTGTTGAAGTACTTATCGCGAACATCATTGATACTCTCAGGCAATCCAGCGTTGGATTTTAGTTTGCCTGATTTCTCCTGCATTATATGTTTCCACGTTTTCTGCACGAAACAAAAATACACTCCATCATGAAGTTAACAACATGTAAAGTCTAAAATGTATCAACAAATGAGTGTTAGATTTGAATCAGCTATTATTCGTTTGCCAACAAATACTTAGCGTCATTAATGAGTTTGTCAACCTCTTCAGGATCAGTCCCTCTATAATAGCCTCTGATTCTTTTGTGACGATCGATTAGCACGAATTGATCTGTATGAATAAAGTCGCTATTACCATCTCCTTTACCTTTAACTGCGGCGGGCTTTAACACAAAATAGGATTTTCGAGCCATGCGATACAATTCATCTTTATCTCCTGTAAGAAAATACCATTTACCTTCTATTGCACCATGATCTTCAGCATACTCTTTCAATACAGATACACTATCAACTTCTGGCCAAACAGTGTGAGATAAGATTACAAAATCCTTGTCTTCTTTTAAGGCATCTTGAACACGTGTCATCTGATCAGTCATTCGTGGGCAAATTCCACCACACTTTACAAAAAAGTAATCCGTAACGTATATCTTATTCTCTGTAATCGAATTGCTTACTGTGTCACCATTATGGTCAACAAGTTTAAAATTGTCAATGAAGTGTTCGGATGAAACGTTCTGTTTACTGGGATCAACCAGAGACATATCAAGAATTTGTGACGGAGCGATATGCTTAGGCGCATTTGCAATTTTTTCTTGCAGTGCCACCTTTTTTGCCTCATTATCGGCAATCATGTTAAATGCTATAATCGCACCTCCGATAAAAACGAGTGCAACGGCTGTAATGGTGTAAATCCAAGCGTTTTTCACACCACAAAATTACACAATAATGACTTATTCGTTATTGATAAGTCTGTATAATTCGTCCAGGTTAGGTGTAAGAATGATCTCAATACGTCTGTTCTTAGCTTTATCCTCACTAACTGGCAGGAATTCGCTTCTTCCGCTTGCTGCGATAAGCTTAGGGTCTATTTTGGAATTCCCTAGCATTATCTCAACCACCGCAGTAGATCTTAAAACAGATAACTCCCAGTTATTACGTGGGTATGTGCTTGAATTCAGTTTGTCCGTATCCGTGTGTCCTTCAACCACAATTTCCATATCCGATTGGTCTTCCAGAACTGTTGCTAATTTGATCAAAGCATCTTTTCCTTCTGCTCCAACCTTAGTACTTCCAGAGGCAAACAACAATTTCGCTTCCATCTTAACGTATACTTTACCATTGCGCTCTTCAACAGTAAGCCCTTTATTCTTGAATGCAAGAAGTGCTTCAGAAACTTTGTCTTTAAGGCTATTTACAGCTTCATCTTTAGCTTTAAGAAGTTCCTCTAACTCATCAATTCGCTTGATTTTTTGATCCAAAGAAGCTTCTTTCTCTTTTAATGCAAGTTGTGCTTCTCTAAGTTCTAACTCAGACTTCTTTAAATCATCAGCAATGCGTTTTAGCTCATCTTCTTTTCTTTGAAGCTCCAATTGTTTTTGTTGCAATTCGACAGATAATGAGGCACTTTGGTTTTCAGCCAACTTTTGTAGTCTTTCCACCTGGTCTAATAAGGTCATGTTTACCTCATTGAGCTTATCGTAACGCGTAGTTAAGTTGTTGTAGGACTCTTCTTTAATTTTATTATCTCTCTCTAACTGAGTATGCTCATCCTGCAGTTTCTCATGCTCAACTTTTAAGTCTTTAAGCTGTTTTTCAATCGACTCAGATGAGTTTTTATATTTGGATAACTCATCATCACAAGCGTCATACTTGGCTTGTAATTCATCATATTTTTTAGCAGGAATACATGCGCTGGTAATTAATAATCCAGCTGCAATAGGTAGAATAAGTTTTGATTTAAGCATGCTTAAAGTTTTTTGTCTCAACTTGCAAAGTACGTGCCTAAGGTGCTTTGATTAACAAAACGGGACCGTAACTTTTAAACAAAATAAGGTTAATGCTCGCATTTCGAGCCTTTTTTACAGCACAATGCGAGATTCTTATAGGCCCCTTCATCTGCAGGTAGTTTATCTGCATCATACCCAATGCTAGTAAGCGCCTTTCGTAAGGTAGCTGGGTTGGTTTTTTTGGGATTGTACTCGATATAAAGCACATTTTCTTTCAACTTAAGGTCAGCGTATCTCACGCCCTTTTCAAACATAAAATGCTCTTCTATGGTGTCTTCACACATTCCACATACAGCACTTGTTGAGATTTCTAGTTTCTCTTTTTTGGATTGCGCATGAACGGTAGAAGACGCAATTATCAAAACAAATATTAGTAGTTTCATACTACTAATTTACACAAATATCATTCCTTAAACTATATCATTTAAGACGGATTATTGAATTTCTATAAGTATTGAAGCAGTTCTGCTTGCACATTAGCAAGTGGAATAGCTGCACTACATCTGCCGCCAGCACATATGTATATGCCCTCATAATCAATAATTGGATACTTGTCTTCAGTATCGTTGAGTACCGTGACTTTTGAAGCATTTGTCCCAAGAATGTCAAACAAGGCTTTATAAGTAGAATAGCCTCCTTTAACAACTACTATTGGTTTCGGATCAATGTGTTCACTAAGCGCTGTGATATAGGCTGCAACCAACCTGCCATGTTCTTTAATGCGCTCGGATTGACCTAAATATACTAGCAATTGCTCTGCTTTTTTGGTGTAACTGGCTTCTCCAGTTAACTCGGCATACCTAAGCATAAGCTGGGCAGCAAATCCATTATCGCGGTAGGGGTATTGTCTACTTGATTGCCCATTAAGAATAACAACGTTTTCATCACTTCCAGCAAAAGCGTGTTCATTTTCGTTCCAAAGGGCGGCAAGTGAATGCTGAATGATGTCATCACACTTTTCTAAATACACATGTTCACCCGTTAGATTGTATAAATCCAGGAGGGCTAAACCTGTATGAACTTGCGTTCTTAGGTACGTTTTGTCTTGATTGTCGAGCTCTCGCATGCGGACTCCCCTGTTGTTTAGATTGTCTATTGCTTGTTGTACTCTCCCTTTCTCAATGTTCTTCGAGTTAATTAACTGCTTTCCAATCTTGGTGGCGGCATCTTTATAAAAGTCATTACCAGTTGATTGATATAATGTGCCATAGGCTCTGGCGATTTTGGCGTTCATATCTGAATAAACCGTTTTGTCTATGGGTGGAATGCCTTCTTCCAATCGTTTTTCTTCGCTTAATGCATAGTATTCCAATGGCTCTAAATTGTTCGGGTTTGGTTTAAGATATTCTTCTTGTCCATTGTAGTATAGGCCTTGATTACTGCGCATGAAACGTTCTAGATAAGAGGCAATTAATTCGGCTTCTTTTAACCATTTGATATTGCCAGTGAGTTGATAGGCTTCAACAAAATTGCGAATAGTGCCTGCTTGATATTCCGTTCTTTTTTCTGGAAGTGGTTCTGACCAATCTTTATTGTACGAGCCAAAATATACACCTCCCCACAATGGGTCTGTAATTGTCTTTACACGATTAAGTGTATTAATTGATTGATAGAACCAAGCACTGTCCTTTGTTTCGTAGAATTTCTGAAAAGCCATTTCAACGTTGTTGTATAAGGACATTTTTAAACCAAAGCCCCAGCCAAAATTTGTGTTGTCATAGTATTGGTTGATGGCGTTTTCGGCAATACTATTTAAATATAGTATATCAGAATTGACCTTACTTATCTTAACATCTGGCTCGTATTGATCTTCAAACTCATATCCATCATTAAACTTATCAATGAGGTCGTTTAGAATTGGGATGAAATTGTGTGGTCGCTTATTTCCTTGTATCGCATGAATTTGTTTTCCATCAGGCGTCATAAATATAAGTGCTGGCCACCCCCAATCTAGGTAGCGATTCCCAACGTTAGGTTGAGCTTCTGCATCTACTTTAATCGTTATGAAGTTTTCGCTTAGTAAATTTTGTACTTCTTCATTGGTGTAGGTGCCTTCCTCCATCCAATTACATGCTGTGCACCATTCGGTTCCTACATCAATAAAGATCATTTTATCTAGCTTTTTAGCAAGGTCAAAACTCGACTGTTCCCATTTTTTCCAAGCTATGCCTTTGTTTGTCGGCTCAGATGCGGTTGTTTCTTTTGTATTTGCTTGATCACTATTGGCGCAAGCAACAGTTAATAAGGCGATAAAGAGTATGGTGAATAGTTTCATAGTCATAATGGTTTGTTTATGAATACCTACGAACCTAATCAAATCTTGGATTTTATATTGTGGAAACAGACCAATCAATTACCTATATTTGAACTTAGAATTGGTGTTCTTGAACAAGAATTTAGCAATAGATTTAAAAAATTCCCATCCCATGTATAAGGCTCTTTTATTGTGTGTGTTACTCGTAAAAATTAGCGTCTCTCTAGCGCAATTTGACAAACCTTATCAAGAACACTACAAGGATGGTAACAGAATTAATATTGGGTTTATGGAGTTGGATAGGGGGAAAGCATACAAGTGGGTAGAGAACACAGTAAGAGTCGATTTTGGAGACTTTAAATACAATACGAATTGTATTTGTCATGGATGTGATGATTTTGTATTATTAGATAGCACAGAATATACAAAGACATATAAATTTCGTTTTGATAAACGGCAAAAAAATATTGTGATTGAGAGCTTTACTTATGATACATTAATAAACACAAAGACATTTAAGGCGTATTATCCTCCTTCCCCTGCGGTATATTTAGATGCGTATGGAATAAAAAATTACTCAATTGGTATATTGGTCAGAGACAGCCTAACTTTCAACTTAATTACATTCCAAGAGTTCCCTGAATTGACAATTAAAAAGCTTAAGTTTCAATATTTAAAAGACAATGAATTGCATGAAGTGGTAGTGAATTCTAACAGTATTTTGACTGATGAAATCAGAAATGATTGGTCCTCAGAAATTGAAGTTTTTGTAACCGCATATTGCTACATTGATGATAATCTTATCCATACGGTACATTCCTCGATTAATTTTCTGAAACGACTTTAGAGTCAATTTCAAGCAATAGAAGAATCTAATAGAATGTCTTTATCCAGCATAGATTGAATGAAGCTATCAAGTTGATGTTTAATTGTTGCTTTGGAGTTAGTATCAGTATTTGCCACAATAAGGTCACAGTAGGCGTCTTTATCTTGTGGCACACCTTTTAGGGAATACAATAATTGAAAACTCATACTGTTCAACTCAGAAAACTGAACTGTTAGTTTTTCTAAATCACGATAAATGATAAGATAATAGGGTCCACCTTTCTTCAACTGTTCATGGCTAGAATGTTTAAAAATGGGATACTTGAGCTCCAATAACTCAGCATAGGGATTCAGAATGATTTCACCTTGTCTCAATTTTACATTTACGTCTTGCTGAGAATGAATTTCAATCTCTAACCATTCAAAGTTTAACAATTCCGATAAATATGGATGTTTGCCATGATCAACTAATTCAGTTTGCTCCAAATAAACTTTAAACTCATACGGCATGCGCCAGTATTGGGGGTCTTTGCATGAATAACAAAGCAGAAAATCGGAGATTAGTTCTGAGTATTTTTCGTCTCCAAGAATTTTGTGCGTAATGGGGTAGGCTGACTCAAGTACGTCCTTAAAGATGTTTTTAATGAGTCTTTGGTAGTGATGGACGCGATCAGGACGATCTACACCTTTCATGTCAGATATACCGCCTTTTACGGTTTGCACGAAATCACTTTGAAGTTTATGCGTATTTGATTTCATGTGCCGTCCATTTGTGATTTGCAATTTCTTTTAATGTGTTCAATTCGTAATTAAGTTGATCTGCTTCAGGGATGTTAAAATCTCTTTCTAATAGAACCGAGCAAGGATTGATATGCTCAAGGGTCCAATCAAACAAATCAAACACAGGCGCAATGATGTTTTCGCCATGAGTGTCAATGATAGTATCATCGCTAACCTGTGTATGTCCGGCCATATGTATGTACTTGACCGCGTGCAGGGGTAAGTCCAAGATAAATTCGTGAGGATTGTAATTGTGATTGAATGCATTAACATAAACGTTATTGACATCCAGTAGTAACTGACACTTACTTTCCTCCACAATAGCAGAGATAAACTCCGATTCTTTCATTTCAGGTCCAACGGCTGTATAATAAGATACGTTTTCGAGTGTTAGCGGCATTTCCAGATAGTCCTGCACTTGTTTAATTTTTTTAGCGATATGCTTTACAGCTTCTTCCGTAAAAGGAATTGGCAGCAGTTCGTATAAATGGGCATTATCGCATTGACAGTAGCTAAGGTGTTCCGAATAGATTTGGATGTTATGCTCCTTAATGAATGCTTTTATTCTTTTAAGGAAGTCAAAATCCAGTTCGTCAGGCGCACCAATGGACAAGGACAAACCATGAGCGGTAAGGGGGAATACCTCTGCTGCTGCTCTAAGCTTTTTTCCCCAATATCCGCCCATGCCCATCCAATTCTCAGGTGCCAGCTCAATAAAATCTGGTTTAATCGCTGACCTACTTGTGATAATATCAGCGATATCGCGCCTATAACCAATGCCTACACCTAAGTTCATAATAGTCTAGCGTTTAATATTACTCACCACACTTTCCTTCACCACACTTAGACTCTTTAGCCTTTCCTTCACCGCATTTACCTTCTCCGCACTTAGCTTCCTTAGCCTTTCCTTCTCCACATTTTCCTTCGCCGCACTTGGCCTCTTTAGTCTTCTCTCCGCATTTGGCTTCCTTTGTTTTCTCACCACATTTAGCTTCTTTGGTTTTCTCTCCACACTTGGCTTCTTTAGTTTTTTCACCACATTTGGCTTCCTTGGTCTTTTTACCGCATTTCAACTCAATGCTTGTTGCTTCTGCCGCCTCCACAATTGGACTGCTTAATAATTGAGTGCGCAGTTCAGCACCGCTACCTAAATCATTTGATTCAAATATGCTTTGTGTTCCTGCTGTTAAAGATGTACTAGCCAGTGCACCGATTGCAAGTGCTGAGATCTTGTTTAGATTCGAATTTTTCATAGTTATTAATTATTTAGTTCGCGAGACATACGAACCAATTAATAACTTGGATTTCGGTGGAATAAAAAAAAGTGAAAATTTATACTTCTCCCAGAACAATCATTTGCTCTAAGGTAGGGTTTTCGCTACCTCCAGAGGGTTCAATTGTAATAGCAAATGCTTGTGCATTTTCAATAAAGTCTACATTTAGCAATGCTGACGCTTGTTCAAAAGCAATATCTAAGATGCCCATGTCAACAGGTTTGCCATCAACAATTGCCCATAGCTGATAGGACTTTTCAGGATCTAATTTATTCAGTGATCTTGTATCAATATAGGCTGACTTTTTCTCAGGATTAATGTACATGCTTGCAAGTGCACTTGGGTCTAAGTCAGTACCCTTCATACGAGTGACATTCAATTGAGGGTCGCTCAGAATGTCCAATTCGGCCTTGTTTAATTCAAGCTCTGCCAAATACGTATCATTTTGAGATTTTAAATCCTGCAGCTCTTTGCTTAGAGCATCCATTCTCTCTCGGTATTCTTTCTTCGTCTCCGCTAACTCGTCAGCATTGTCTTCACCCGATTGACTGAGTAATAGTGCAGTTAAACCAGCTGAGATCAGAAGTAATGCAACGGCTGCTATTCTTAACCAATTATTCCTATTCGTATTATTCTCTTTGGTCACAAGCTGATTGCGCTTATCGTCACTTTCTTTAACAATGGATAATGTACTTTCTTGATCAACCGAATCTATTGCAGATAAAATGTCTGCCTTTAAACTAGATGGCGCTGGTTGTCTCTGAGCTTCAGCCATTTTTTCGAATACCATAGATATCATATCTAGCTCATCCTTAATCTCAGGATATATATGAGACATGCATTCTACCTCTTGTTTTTCTTGAGGAGAAACGTCACCATGAACGTATCGTTCAATAATGCCAGATGCTATGTATTCTTCTATATTCAAGTTATATCAAAATATTTTCTCAATTCTCTTATTGCAATGCGCGCTCGTGTTTTAACGGTGCCCAAGGGTAAATTTAATTCATCTGCTGTTTCTTGCTGTGTATACCCTTTATAATAAAGATATTCGACAATCTCAATTTGTTCATCTTCAAGCCTGCCCGTTAAGTCTTTAATGCCTATGTGATTGATTTTAATCGAATCGCTGCCCGCATTCATATTACTTACGATTGTGCTCTCTTTTTGGATTTCGTGGCTTTGTTGTTTTCGTTTTTTACGATACTTATCTATACAGGTATTCCGAACAATATTAATCATCCATGTAAATAACCTGCCTTTAGATGCATCAAATTTAGGCGCGTTTTTCCAAATTTTCACAAATCCCTCTTGTAAAGCATCTTTAGCCTCATCTTCTGTTTGAAGAATACTCATACAAACGCCATAAAGAGCGTCAGAATACAAATCATATATCTGAGCAAATGCTTGCTTGTCTCCAAGCTGCACTTTTTTAAAGAGTTCTATGTGTTGTTGGTCTTTGATTGATCTGCTTTATTAATGACAAAGATGGAAATAAATCTAACGCAGTGCTATTTAAAGCCTGCACATTTACTAGATAACACGGATTGATGTACCTTTGTAAAAAATTACAATTATGTCTCAACAAGTAGTTCCCGTTAGTGTATATATGGAAATGACGCCAAATCCAGCGACAATGAAGTTTGTAGCAAATAAGTATTTGGTGAATGATGGAAGTCAGGCTGAATACAATTCCATAGAAGAGGCAAAGGATTCGTCTCCATTGGCGGAGGCTTTCTTCAACTTCCCCTTTGTTAAGAAGGTATTCATTTCAGGAAATTACGTGGCATTAACTAAAACTGAAGCAATTCAGTGGGATTATGTTAACATGGAATTGCGTGAATTCTTAAAGGAGTTTATTGAGCAGGGAAATGTGGCGATTATTAAGCTTCCAGAACCAAAGACAGTTGAGGAGAAATCAGACAAACCAAAAAGAACCTACGATCCTTCTGAGTACGATGATGTGATTAGAGGTTTGCTAGAGGAGTATGTGCGACCGGCTGTAGAGCAGGATGGAGGAGCTATAGATTTTCTAGGTTATGATAATGGAATAGTCACCGTTGCGTTAAAAGGCGCCTGTTCGGGATGTCCTAGCAGCACTATGACTCTTAGAGGTGGCATTGAGAACCTATTAAAGCAACATATTCCTGATTTGAGAGCAGTTGTTGCGGAAGAGGAGTAGGCTTAAAATCAGTCGGTTAAAATTTATTTTCAATCTTTTTGTGGAATTGTATTATTGATTGCATCCTATAAGCGAATCAATTAAAACAATTATTATGAAAGGATTAATCACACTGGCCATATTTGCGATCGGGTTAGGAGCATTCGCTCAAACAAGTGGGACTATTAAAGGAAGAATCCATGACGAAAATGGAGAAACTATGCCAGGTGCATATGCCTCAATTATGATAGGAGAAACCGAAACGAAAGTTGCCGCTGACATGGATGGGAATTTTGTAATCAAACCAGTTAACTCAGGAACATACATTCTTACCATCGATTACATTGGTTATGAGCCACGAAAGTATCAAGTAGAGGTAAAGACTGATCAGATTACCATGTTGAATGACCTTGCATTCTCTAGTGAAGCAACAGATTTAACAGGTATCACGGTAAAAACCAAAATGATTGATCCAGAGGAGACATCATTAATTACCCTATCTGCAAAGCAAATTAAGAACAGCCCTAAGCTTAGAGACCAAGCTGGATTAATCGCTAGCATGGATTCTGGGATCTCTCAAGGTGCAGATGGTGAGTTGTACTTTAGAGGGTCACGATCAGACGGTGTTGTTCAATTTATTGACGGTGTTAAAAGAACCGGAACCATGAGTAGCTTGCCAGGTGTTGCTATCGGAAGAGTATCAGTTTACACTGGTGGAATTCCAGCGAAATATGGAGACACAACTAGTGGCGTAATTGTTATGGAAACCAAGAGCTACTTTGATCTTTATAATGAACGTAAAGCTGGTCTTAGGTAAATCCAAGTAGACCGTAGTTTAGAAGTCCCAATTCCTTAAAACGGAATTGGGATTTTTTTGTCTTTCTTCTTCATTATGTTGTATCACTAACAAATATGCATTGCTGTATAAAATTTGAGACTATCTTACTATCTTTGCAGCCCTAAACAGCACACTATGAGTACGCAATTATCAGAACAAGAGATTGTAAGACGTGAAGCCCTGAATAAATTGAGAGATTTAGGAATTGAACCTTACCCAGCCGCTTTATTCCCAATTAACTCGGATTCTGCCGACATAAAACAGAATTTTGATGAAGGTAAAGAGGTGATCATCGCAGGAAGATTGATGAGTAGACGTATCATGGGTAAAGCCTCATTTGCGGAAATTCAAGATGGACAAGGACGTGTTCAGATTTATGTTAATCGCGATGAATTATGTCCTGATGAGGATAAGACCATGTATAATGAGGTCTTTAAGAAGCTGACTGATATAGGTGATTTCATCGGTATTGAAGGGAAGTTGTTCACTACTCAAGTGGGTGAAAAATCAGTGTCTGTTACTAAGTTGCACATGTTGTCTAAGTCACTTAGACCACTTCCAGTGGTAAAAACAGATGATCAAGGAAATGTACATGATGGATTTACGGATCCTGAATTACGTTACCGTCAACGTTATGTGGATTTGGTAGTTAACCCACACGTAAAAGAGATTTTTGTTAAGCGCTCTAAGTTGTTTAATGCCATGCGTAATTATTTCAATGAAGCGGGATACATGGAAGTTGATACACCTGTACTACAACCTATTCCGGGTGGAGCGGCAGCAAGACCATTCGTAACGCACCATAATGCGCTGGACATTCCATTGTATATGCGAATTGCAAATGAGCTGTATTTGAAGCGACTTATTGTTGGTGGCATGGATGGCGTATATGAGTTCTCAAGAAACTTCAGAAATGAAGGCATGGACAGAACCCATAATCCAGAGTTCACCGCAATGGAAATTTACGTGCCATATAAGGATTACAACTGGATGATGGAGTTCACGGAAAACTTGTTAGAGAGATGTGCGATGGAGGTGAACGGAACCACAAAGGCTACTTTCAATGGTCAAGAAATCGAATTCAAAGCACCGTATGCACGTGTAACCATGCGTCAAGCAATCATTGACCATACAGGGTTTGATATTGACGGAAAATCTGAAGATGAATTGCGTGCGGCGGCCAAAGGTATGGGTGTTGAGGTTGATGACACTATGGGGAAAGGTAAGTTGATTGATGAGATGTTTGGAGAGAAGTGCGAGGGCAATTACATCCAACCAACCTTTATCACGGACTATCCAAAAGAAATGTCGCCCTTGTGTAAAGAACATAGAGATAATCCAGAGCTTACTGAGCGTTTCGAGTTGATGGTATGCGGAAAAGAGGTAGCGAATGCTTATTCTGAGTTAAACGATCCTATTGACCAACGCGCACGTTTTGAAGATCAGCTTAAATTGTCAGAAAGAGGAGACGATGAAGCCATGTTTATTGACCAGGACTTTTTAAGAGCCTTAGAATATGGAATGCCGCCAACATCTGGACTTGGAATCGGGATGGAAAGACTTTTAATGTTCCTAACTGACAACCAAAGCATTCAGGAAGTTATTCTGTTTCCTCAGATGAAGGCCGAAAAGTTTACTGAAAAGAAAGTTGATCTGAATGACAACGAAAAAGTCATATTTGACTTATTGCAATCAGAGCATCCGGTAGATTTAAATACTCTAAAAGACAAAGCGGGTCTAAGTAACAAGCAATGGGATAAGGGAATAAAAGGCCTTACCAAGCAAAATCTTGCAAAGGTTACTAAGACAGATGATGCCTTAATGGTGGATTTAGCTTAGTAGTCTAGTATAATCTTCTTCTGAACTGTTCCATCGCTATAGATGTAGATGAGAGGGATATTAGGTTCGGGTTTCCTTTCTCTACCTAAGATATCAACCACTTTAACTAGGGTTCTTTTTTGATTTTGATAATCATTGATGCCCAGAGTGGTTACATTATGGCATGCTGAAGTGTCTTCACATCCGGCGTATCCAACAATTACAGCATAATGCCCACTTGATGGGGCAATGAATGTCTGAGAATTCGCACCAGCAATCGGAGCATTTCCATTATCACAATCTATCCATTGATAGTTTGATCCGCTTTGATCGGACACTAAGGTGTCTGAATTAACCGTGACATTCAAGTTTGGAGCAGCTATAGGAAAACCAGAGCAAGATGACAAATAAGTTACTTCTGTATCTAATTGTATATCAGTAAGGAATACATCCTGCTGTGTACAGTCATCATACAGATACATGTCTAACCAAGGAATAACATAGCGGTATGTGATAGCTTGTTGAGTCGTTCTACTAATAGTGATATTGCCACCAGAAGAGCCCTCACCTAAATCACAGTTAAAGTTGGAGTTTGCATAGTAGCAATGTGCACCGCCAATAATATTTATAAAGTATTTGCATGAAGATGAAAGCGCGTTATAAATAGGCGTATGATGATCGATAGCAGGAGTTACCATATCTTCATCAGCTGAGAAAACAAGAGCTGGAACAGTGATGTTCGCTGCATTTGCAATAGCTGATGGTGTTGTTTCTGCCGGAGCTAAACCAATTATTGTTGTGACATTATTTGCCGCAGGGTCTGTCAGAAATGTTGCACCACCCCCCATGGAGTGACCCATGATTGCAGATTTTGATGTAATGTGATTATAGAAGAGACTTGACACATCTGTGTTTTCAAGATCCATTTCGTTCTTTACGACCATAAGGTCGAGTGAAAAGTCATCATGTGAGGGGCCAGGGAATAAACCGCCTTCTGTTCTGGGAAAAGCAACGATATAACCATTTACAACAAGCTCTTCCCAAATGTTTTCATACGCATCCCAAGACATTGCAAAACCGTGCCCAAATACCACTATCGGAAAACTGGAATTCGATACAGGCACATCTACTCCAGCTACATCCGCTGGGTAATAAATCTCAGTCTGAATTTGACGTCCTGGACCTCCGCCCGAGCCAAATCCACCGGTTCTAGAAGGGTCACTAAAGGTAATAGTTGTGTGCCCAACTGAGAATTGAGCAAATGATAGTGAGGAGAATAGGCAGATAAAAGTAGTGGCGACTAGGTGTATGTTTCTTTTCATCTTATTTCTGTATTAAACCGTATAATATGTAATCTCGGAAGGCAGGTATATCAAGACCATCCACAAGAATTTTATCTGTTACGAACATTTGAACTTCAAGCCCTTTCATTGTGTTGACTAGCATGGTTGCACCGAATTTATATGAACTTACTTTAAATGCGTTTTCTTTCTCACCCAATTCCAGTACAGATTCTATTAAAGCTATTTCCTTTTGATAGTAATCTTCTCGATTTTCCTCCACCAAAGGCATTAACTCGAAAAACTCCTTTTTAAGAAAATGATAGCGTTTTGAGATTTTCGTCATCAAATGAATTCTGGACTCAATGTAGGTCTCCAGCTTATCAATGGGGCTGTCGGCCTTGGAAATAGAAGATTCTAAGGCTTCATAAAACGCTTGTGCTTCAATCTTTACTAGTTCTGCAAAAATCTCTTCTTTTCCACTGAAATAATAGTAAATAGCGGTTTTAACTTTGCCAACTGAACGTGCAATATCGGCAAGGGTGGTTTTATTGTAACCATGTTGTCCAAATAATTCTTGCGAACTTTTGAGAATACTCTTTTTACTTTTACTCATAATTTGAACTATTGCACGAATAGTTCAAAAGTAAAAATTAGATCTGAATTTTCCAAATATGGTAGTGTAAGTGCAATATTATTGCATACGTAGTTACTTGTCTGCTAATGGCAAACAATATTTTTGGTTAAAAATGAACGATTGTTTACGGTTATTCCAGGTGTATTTACCCCCCAACAAAAAAGATCTCGGTAATGGCGGTGTCTTTCCATTGTTTACCCTTGTATACCTCACTTATTTCCAAAGTGATTTTGTCTGGGTAACCATGTGTTTCGAACCAACTAGACATATTGAAATGTTGACCACCGGGCGTGTCTTCAAGTGATATTTGGCCTACTTTTTTATCATCGAAATAGACAATAAATGCTTTCACTCTTGAATTACTATAGAAACTACTCTCAGATTTCTGGTACCCGTTGTAAATCCACATTTCCGAATTAACGCCTTTAAGCGTGATGGTCTCACCGATTCCATAATCGTCTTTACCTTCAACCCATGCAGTGTTAGGATTGTCATCGGCCATCATTTCAACTGAATAGGAGTTTTTACCTGATGAGCTCAGGGTTGAACTTGCATTCATGTCTGCAGCGAAACACATCATGTCATACATCCATAAGCCATATTCAGGATCGTCTTCAGAAATGCCACTAGGCTTTACCGGAATCTCATTGGTGTTAATATCTGGAGCAAGATGTGTCTGCGCAGTAGCTATATGCCCTGCAATTAACAAAAAGAGTAATGATATATGTTTCATAGGGTTAAAAAAAGACCAGCTTATTTCTAAGCTGGTCAATTATGAATGTTTGTTATTTCTTGGCGCCTTTAGACTTCAGATAATTTTTCAACTTTCTTCCGTCGGCTACTTTGTAAACTGATTTCCCTCGGTTGTTCTCAGCATTCACATCAGCACCTGCATCCACAAGTACAACGCACATATCAGTGTTATTTCTACCAGAGTTAGCAGCAACGTGCAGTGGAGTGTCTCCTGAGTTATCCTTAGCGTTTACATCAACACCACTAGCAACTAATTTTTTAGCTATTCCTACAGCAGATGTGCTTCTGGATACAACGTGTAGTAGGTTTTCACCGTTTGAACCTCTCCAGTTAGTTGGCGCACCTGCACCTTTAACCATGTCAAAAATAGGTTCGCTCATAGAAGCCACTGCCAAATACATATGGTCAGATGTTGCTACACTTCCGCCTCTGCTGATTAATAGATTAAGCACGTCTGTCTTTCTTCCCGAAATAGCTGCTTTTGTACCGTCGTTTGCGTTTCCACCTTTCTCAAGAAGTTTGGATACTAAAGTCAAATTTCCATTTCCAGATGCTTTCGCCATTAAGTCTGGGTCCAAAGCTGATGCGCCTTGATCTAATAGATATACAGAAATATCTGTGTTATTCGTATTAACCGCATCTTTAATAGCCAAGCTAGGATTAGCTCCTTTCGTTACTAATAGCTCAACCATTTCTTTCTGCTGATTATTTACTGCTGTTCTCAATAATTTAGGCTCATGTGCATTTGCACCGCTATTAAGTAATAAAGTCGCCATTGGTAGATTCTTGTGCGTTACAGCAGAATCGATAAGAATAGGGTCAGTTGCCAATGCACCGGCACCAATCAATAGTTGCGACATTTCAACGTTATCCGCTGAAACAGACTTTTTAAGCAAGTTGTCATCTGTGACTCTTGCACCTTTTGTTACAGCTAATTGAGCAAAATCCATGTTGTTATTGTTAACAGCTGCTGTTAAAACAGTGTTTGGATTACCCCCATATGTTAAAAGTAACTCAAGCGCTCTCTTATCGTTATTTGAAATAGCTCTGTCAACATATTTATCTGCAGAAGCACCTTTCTTTAGTGCAATCTCCATAATTGGATAATTAGGCTCTTCAGCTGCGGTTCTGGTTTTAGAACCTTGCTTTTCAGGTAATGACGCATTCAAGAAGTGATCAGGATGTACTTTAAAGTCATCCATGATTTTATTGGAAAGATTAAGGTCATTTGATCTAACCGCAAATGCCACAGCGTTTTTAGGTTCAGCACCTTTAGTTAAGCACAGTCCTATGATATCTGTGTTCTTCTTTTCGATTGCATAGTCAAGGCCTTGGTTTTTATCTGAACCATTGTCAATACACATTTCAGCAATCTCTTTGTTATTATTGTCAACTGCTTTTTTAAACGGTGCTAGGTCTTTTGGTTTAGCGCCAGTTCCGATAAGTGTTTTAAATAATCCGGCATCATTTGTTTCTGCTGCCGTTGTTAATGCGTCAGAAAAGTCAGCTTTATTAGCTGCTAACAAATTAATTAGTTGTGTGTTTTTCCCTCTAACGGCCAAATCAAGCACACTAGAATCACTGGCATCTGCGCCGTTGGTAAGAAGTGTTCCCATAACAACAGAGTTGTTCATTTGGGCTGCGTAGTAAAGGGCAGATTTACCTTCTTTATCAGTTTTATTCATATCGGCCTTTTGTTCAGCCAATCGCATAATCATTCCACTCTTGTTGTTTCTAACTGCAAGAATAACGGGTGGTGTTCCGTCTGCATTAGGTGCGTTAACATCAGCTCCAAGTGCAATGGCGTCATTAAACTTACTAACCGAGTTAAGTAATACGGCTTCCGTAATCATTGTATTACCATCACTGTTAAGTTTGTTTGGATTATCTGCGCTAAGAATAGTCATCTTGCCATTCTCAACCATTTCAATTCTGTTGTTTAGACAGTAATAGATTTTACCTGAATTAGATACATCCCACGAATGTCCACTCGCTTTAGCTTGTTCGTATTTCTTAGTACCAGTATTGTATTTGTAAATGGTGTGATACGAGTCTTTGATATAAACTGCACCATCGTGTGTAACATGAATATCCACAGCTACAACTGTTTGACCTGTTGTTTGATTTGTAAACGTTTCTAATGCTGTAGCTCCTGACGGAAGCTTATTAACTACTCCACCAGAGCTAACAATGAATAGATTACCCATTTTATCAGTGTCTAGCTTTTGCATTGCACCACCCATTTGACCGGTAACTACAGCTGTCCAATCGCTTTCTTTTTGACCAAGTAATCTAGCTTTAAAAAGACCTGTTTGACTAGATCCATCTGCTTGCTTAACAGTACCAATAACAAATAGGTCATTGCTGTGTTTAACAAAATCCTTGATGTTTGTGATGCCTTTATTCTCAATCCAAGTTTTATTGTTGCTTGAATAATGCCACAAAACATCTTTATCAGTTAGCACGGTTAATTCACCATACTCACCAATCATGTCTTTTATATTACCTCTGTTTTTTGTGTCAAACTCGACATATTTCCAACCATTAAAATCATGATAGAATCCAGCACCATGTTTACTCCCGCTACCGTATACCCAGTAATGGTCAGCAACGGCGTTTACACAAATTTGTGATCCCTCATATGGTTGGTAAGAGCTTACTTCAGCCTGACCAAACGAAAGGTGTGTTAATAATCCAATAGAAAGTGTCGATAGTATATGTTTCTTCATAGCAAAATAGAGTTTTGGGTCACTCTTAATCCAATTCCGTGCCAAGTTATAAAATCTTGAGGAATAAGAACATATACAAAGCAATCTATATATGGGCGGAAAGTACTTTTTTATCTAGGTAAATCATACCGAATGGTAGTATAGATGCAATACCGGCAATCATCATCTCCTTGAAACTAAGTAATTTGATTTCTTTCATATAGTAAGCATAGCCCAGATATCCCACAAACAAAGCACCATGAATCATTCCAACAATGGACACTGCCAAGGGCATGTCCATTGCATATTTAAGCGGCATTGCAACTCCCAATAAAAGGAGAAATGAAATTCCTTCTGCCCAACTAAGAAGTCGAAATCTCTTGTATGTGGTTACCGACTTGTCCATTATTTCAATTCGATTTTAAGCTGCCAACCAAAGATCTTGTAGAGCCAGAGCTTAAGACGATATAGAAGCAAATACATAATTGGAACAATCACCAAAGTCAAGAATGTGGCAAATGTCAATCCGTATATAATAGTCCAACTCATAGGTCCAAAGAAGATGGCACTATCCCCTCCCACAAAGATTTGCGGATCATAATCCGTAAACAATGTCACAAAGTTGATGTTTAGACCTGTTGCTAATGGAATTAATCCCAAAACGGTTGTTATTGCAGTTAAAAGTACCGGCCTTAAACGTGTTTTACCACCTTCCACAATAGCAGAAATAATATCCTCCATTGGCAATAGCTCGGTTTCTTCTAAGCCTTTTTCTTCCCTTTTTCTTCTTCTAATAAGGTTGGTATAATCTATCAGTACTATGGCATTGTTTACGACAACCCCCGCCAAACTAATGATACCAATCATTGTCATGATGATTACAAAGTCTTGTCTAAATATTACTAGACCTAGCAATACACCAATTAAACTCAATACCACACTCGTCATAATGATGGTTGGTGTTGAGAATGAGTTGAATTGCGTTACAATAATTAAAAGAATTAAGAAGACAGCAATACCCAAAGCAGTGGATAAGAATGCAAATTCTTTCTTCTGTTCCGCAAGCCCGCCGGTAAATTCATAGGTATAGCCTGCGGCTATCATTTCTTTACCTTCTGGTGTTTCTTCAAACTCTTTAATTATCTCCTGTAGTGCTGCCACAACTACTGCAGCCTGATCTTCGTGCTTAACCTTAGTATATAGTGTTACTACATCTTCTTCTGCTTTTCTAATAACAGAACCATAAGTGGAATAAATAGTAGTTTTTCTATTTTTCACAAGCGAGCTGATAGGAATATTAATTAGCTGCCCTCTTGTATTTCTAAATACCACCTCTTGGTTTAGCAAGGCGTCTAGGTCATTTCGTTCTTCATCAGACAAACGGATATTGATTTTGTAGGCATCACCTTCGTACGGGAAAGTGCTGCGCATATCATTACCAAACAATGAGGTTCTGATTAAGGAGGCTACTTGGTAGGTAGAGGCTCCTAGTTTTCTCAATTGTTGCTCATCCAATTCAATTGGCAATTCTAGTTTATTGGTCTCAACATCAAATCGCAATTCTACAATTTCGTCCAACTCAGGATACTTCTCGAGATATTTGTCCTGACCTACAAATTTTCTTATTGCCTCTGCGTACTCAATAGTAGTAGTATAATCACCAGGCCCCTTAATTTCTATATTAACCGGTGGTTTCTGAGGCGGGCCATCTTGGTTTTTGTCCACTATTACACGTACACCTGCAGGGAATTTCCCATCCAAAGCTTTTTCGATTTTCTCTTTAACATCAGATGTAAGAATTCCTTTTCTGTGCTGGAATTCAGCAAACTGCACGGTAATCCTTCCTCTGTGAGGCGAATCACCAATTTCAGGTTGGCCGCTTGCAGGATCGCTGGTACCTTTTCCAACTTGGGAAATAACAGATTTAATAAACGGCTCATCGAAATAAACTTTTTCCCCGTTTTCATCTTTTATCCATGTGTGGTTTTTTATATCATAATACTTTTCAGCTTTTAGTGTAGAATCTACCATTGCATAGACTTGGCGTGTAGTAGAATCCGTTTTATAGATGTCTGTTCCTACAGGATGTTCAATAAATATGTTCATGTAATTTGGTTGATTTTCTGGAAATTGAAGTGTGTTTGGAGGAAAGGCTCCAATTAACATCATAGAAACAATCAACAAACCAAACGTTCCAAGCAGCATCCAAACTGGGCGTCTGCCAACTAGAACCTTCGCTAGGAAGTTATTGTACATATTCTCTAAACGTGGTAAAAACTTGTTTTGGAATACACGTGTCCCAGGTCTGAATATAAAGTAGTTGATTAATATCAGCGCACCTGTTAGAATTAGTAGGTTACCGAGTGCAATGGTCCCACTTCCGGCTAACATTATACCTAGTACTAAGGTAATTCCACTAATGATAAACATACGTTTTACTTTAGGCTCGTCTTCTTCAACCTTCATTAACATAGCCGTAAACACTGGATTTATTACCAGGGCAACAAAGAGTGAGGACCCAAGAATAATAATGAGGGTAATTGGTAAATATTTCATGAATTCACCCATCATACCTGGCCAAAATGCTAGTGGAACAAAAGCTGCTAAGGTTGTTGCAGTTGATGCAATAATAGGCCATGCCACTTCACCAACGCCATAACGAGCAGCCTTGGTAGCGCTGTACCCTTCATCCATTAAACGGTAAATATTTTCAACTACAACAATACCGTTATCTACAAGCATTCCTAGTGCTAGTACAGATGAGAACAACACTATTATGTTTAGCGTTACGCCCAATGCATTTAGTAGCATAAAAGACATGAACATAGAAAGCGGAATGGCAATTCCAACAAACAATGCGTTTCTTAATCCAAGGAAGAATAAAAGGACAAGAACCACCAGAATTACACCGAAAATGATCGAGTTTTCTAAGTTACTTACACCGGCTTTTGTTTTTGAGGCTTGCTCATTAGTAATGGTTACCGATACAGTTTTTGGGATACCCGCCTTTTCCTTTACTATTTGGCGAATTTTATCCGTAGCATCCAATAAATTTTGTCCGGCACGCTTTTTAACATCAAGCATAACCACAGTTTCTTCGTATTGTCGAGCAAAACTGGTTGGATCTGATTCACCGAAATAAATGGTATCCGTTATGTCGCAAAGGTATACTGGATTGGCATTTTCTGATTTAACAATAAGACTGTCAAACTCACGTACATCTTTGTATTCATTGTCAATTTTGACTGTTACTTTTCGAGTACCCACCTTTAAATCACCAGATGGCAGATTAACATTTTCAGATCCGATAGCATTCTCAATATCACCAAAGGATACAAGTTTTGCTGTCATCTGAGCTCTGTTAAGCTGGATCATTACTTTCTTCTCAGGAACACCACGAATAACTACGTCCGAGATTTCAGGAAGTGCTTTGATTTTGTCTTTTAAAATCTTACCAAATTCTTCCAGTTTTTCCACGCTGTATCTGCTGCTGCTCAAGTTAACATTGAGAATAGGCATGTCAGATACATCTGCTTGAATGAAGTTAGGTTCTATCTGCAGCTGTGGGAAATCAGGTTGTGCTCTGGCGTCTTCAACAGCCGTTTTTACCTTTCTTAGTGCTTCATCCGGAGAAACTTTAAAGTCGAACTTAACTTTAATCATACTGTAACCATCTATTGTGGTAGAGGTTAATTCGTCCACGTTTTTAATGCTGTTAATTTCATTTTCAAACGGGTCAGTAATCTTGTCTCTAATAAATTGAGAGTTACCACCAGGGAAGGGTGTTGACACGTAAATCTCAGGCATTTGAAGCTCTGGGAAATACTCTTTTGGCATACTTCTATATGCACCAATACCGGCAATTAAGATAATGGCAGTTATAAGAAATATGGTTTTTCTATTGGCGATTGATAAAGAGCTTAGTTTAAACTCTTTCAATACACCTTTCTTCTCTACGTTTTCTGTACTCATGGTTCCAGATACATTATTTTAACACTATTACTGTGTCTTTATCTTCAATTCCTTCTGCTCCTTCCATTACAATCATATCACCTTTAGACAGTTTTGCTGCAGTTGTGATAGCTGTTTGACTGTTGTGAGAACTTAATTTATTTACAGGGATTAACTCGCTTACAAATGTTGAGTCTAAGGCTCCTAGCTTATATATAAAGGTGTTTCCATCTTTATCATACTGAATAGCTGAGCTGGGTACAATCGTAGCATCTGGGTAGCTGTTATCATTGATTTGTACACGCGCAACTAGGTTAGGCACTAATTTCCCATTTGAATTTTCTAAATCTATATAAACTGGGAAAGTGCGGTTATTAGGGTTGATATACTTGCTTATTCTGGATATTGTTAAGTGCTCAATAACGGTGTCTAGTGCTGGTAAAACAACTCTTACAGACGTCCCAACATTAATCTTATCTATATAGCTTTCAGAAATATTTGCGGTTACTGTTACGTTCTCCAATCCAACAATATGACAGATAGGCGCTTGTGGGCCGCCTACTTCACCTTCGCTAGGAAATATTTCGTCAATAATTCCAGAAAACGGTGCGTACACGCCTGCTTTACCAGCTTGAATACTAAGTGTTTGAACACGTTGCTCAGCCAATACTTGTTGATCGTATGCTTGTCTTGCTGTGTATTCTGTTCCTACTCCTGCTTGAAACAATTCGCGTTGCTTTTCTGCATTGTATTTAGCGTTTTGCAAAGCTGCATTGGCTTCAGAAATTTGACTACTTAAGGCATCATTGTCCATAAGCGCAATAAGCTGTCCTTTCTTTACCTCTTGTCCTTCTTTAACAAAAATCTTTCGAATGTTTCCACCCATAACAGGTGTTAGCATCACATCTTGAGGAGATTCAATGTTCCCTTGTAGTTCAATCCAGTGCTTTAGGGTGTCTTGTAAAACTTCACCGGACTTCACTTTTGCAAATGTTTTAATTGTGCCAGCTTCCTCTTTTTTCTCTTCACAAGAGGCACTTATCACTGCAATTGCAAGCAGGTTTATTATCAAAATGTGTTTCATCTTATTCATAGCTATTGTTAATCTTGTCTAATTTCACTTTTGCGTTTACTAATGCGTACATGGCTTGTATGAGCGTACTTCTTGATTGCTCTAATTGCAAGTCTGCTTGCGCAACTTCTATCATGGAAGCCATTTTCTTTTGATACAATATGTCTGATCGCTTCTTAATCTTTAGAGCGATATTATAGGCTGCTTGTTCGGCGTCATAAATCTCTTTCGCACCAATAAACTCGCTTTTCGCTGCTTCAAATTCTAGAGTGATGCCTTGTGATGCCTGCTCTATTTGTGCATCCAAAATTTCCAATTCAATTTCTTGCTGTGCGACTTGAGAACGTCTCATTCCACTTGAGAAAATAGGAATGCTCAGTTTGATCCCCCATACAGATGTTGGGAACCACTCTTCGTCCGCAAAAAAGTTAAACTCATTTCTCATCGCCTGCTGATTGTGGCTAAAGAATGCGGCAAGTTGAGGTAGGTAAGCGGCTTTTTTGTTCTTGAGATTAAGTGCCTGCAATTCCTTGCTTGTGTTTAACAAATCAATATTGATGTTGTTTTCAAGCGCATATTCTTCGTTGAGCGGGTAAGCAGTTATTCCACCAATGATGTTGTCTAAATCATCGCTGATAGTAATGACTGTTGAGATATCCATCCCCATCGTCACTTTAAGCGATTTAAGTGCAAGGTTTTGGTCCAGAACAGCTTTACGTCTTTGTGATTCGAATTTTTTAAGATTTAGGTCAATCTGGTCAATTTGAGCCGAATCCATCATACCCTTTTCTGCCAGAATATTTAAGTACGATTTAAGCTTTTCGCTGGACTCCATCATGTCATCAAGAAATGAGATGTTTTTGTTTGCGATGGCTACCATATAGTAAGCTTGAGCCACATTAGCTTTAATCTCTTGCTTAACTTTTTCCTGCTCTTTTTGCGACAAAACAGGATACATTTTAGCCGCTTGTAATCCAACTAGATAAGAACCATCAAAAAGCAATTGAGAAACTTGAAGTCCTCCCGTCACGCTAAAGTCAGTTCCAAATCTAACGCCTATAAAGTCATCAGCACCAGCCATAGGATTAAAGAACTGTGCAGGGATTAACTGGGTAGGGAGGTCAATAAAGTGATTAAACTCGCCACTTGCACTTACCTGTGGTAATCCAATTGCACGCGTTTCTTTTATTTTCTCTTCTGCAGAGGCCACTTTTAACTGTGCAATTTTAGATGCTGGATTATTCGAAATCGCATAGGTTTGGGCTTCCAACAATGAAAACGATTGCTGAGCGATCAGTTGTCCGCTTAGCAGAATGCTTGATAGTATAAGTAATCGTATCATAATTCTAGATGTTCTTCTTTAATTCGGTTTTGTAGGTAGGCAATCCCCTTTTCGCTGCAGATACCCCTTAAGTGATAGCGCATAGATTCAAAGAATATCGTCGCATAGTCATATTTTGTGTCGCTAAATACAGTTCCGGCAAATATGGCATCTACGTTATGCACATAAATGCGTGCTACAATGTCAGCGTTGATACTATTACGATATAAACCTTCCTTCTTGCCTTGATCAATATTATCAGTCATACAGCTAAGAATGAATTCGTTTTTGTGTTTAACAAGAACTTCCCAGCCGTCTGGATAGTATTTTTCAAGATCGTAATAGATGGATGGGTGGATATCAAGAATCTCCTTGCTTATATGCTTTGACAACTTAATTAAGGCATCAATTGCATTTTCGGCATTACTAAAGGTGTCGGAGCAGGCCATTTCTTCCATTTGAATATAGCCCATCATTACTTTGTGCACGAGATCCTGCTTGTCGCTAACGTATTTGTAAAGCGTTTTCTTCGATATTTTAAGCTCACGTGCAATGTCGTCCATGGTGACACTCTTTATGCCGTAGCGCATAAACACCTTACCCGCTTTTTCAAGAATCTCTATGAATTTTTCGTCTATCACGCCGCAAATGTAAAAAACTTTAGATACAACGGAAACTTTTAGCATAAAAAATGTTTCCAGAGTGTAAATAATAACTTAAAGCATTGTTAATTAATGGTTAAACAACAATATAATTAGCGAAAAATATAGCTAACAGTCCTTAAGACGACTTAAGACTTAAGATATTTTAAGAAAGATGGGATTATTTTTTTTGGGGGGTAATTCGCGTATACGGCTGCTAATCCTCAAAACAAAATTTAGCCAACTAAGTCTTTGCCCAAGCTTCACTTTGTCGCTTAGCAAAAACAAGTTTGGCTAGATTTTGTTCTTCCGGGTTATACGCCTACTCCGCACCCCGCATTGTTGTTAGGATAAGAATCTATTACCTATTCTTTAGATGTTTCTGCGTCTGGAGATTCCTCTTTGATGTCTTTCCACGGCATACAATCCTTCATTTTTGATTTAAACTCTGCGCGTTCTTCCGGACTCATAGTGGACATTTTATGCTTTAGTTTATGCTTCCAGTCCTTTTTGTGTGATTTATTTCTGCAGCTTCTTCCTCCAAAGCCAAAGATGAGTTTAGCTAAGAGAATAAGTCCCATGGCGTGCCAGAAGTCAAGTTTTGCGGCTCCGATAAGGTCTGGCATTATCTCGTTCCAAAGCAGCATTACAACCCAAGTGTATAGAGCTATTAGTATAGGTGCAAAGATGATAAACAGCAGTGCGTATTTTTTATATTTTGGTGGACATTTCATGTTAATGTGATTTAATTTCGTCAAACAATTCATTCATTTTAGCTCTTAGGTGTGTTACGGCATAGCGTTTCCGTGATAGAAGTGTATTCACAGAGTCACCAGTTTCTTCCGCAATTTCGTTGAAAGACTTACCCTCTAACTCGTGCCACACAAAGACGTCTCTTTGTGCGCTTGGCAATTCTTCTAATCCCTCGTTTAGCACTTCCCACACCAGTTCTTTTGTGTACACAACTTCTGGAGTGTTAGATTCTACTAGGGGAAGGAGTTCTTCTATATACAAATCGTCTTCTCCGTAATTGGCATATTGATCGTTATAGGACGTTTCTCTTTTCTTCCTATAGGAATCTGTAATTCGATTGCGTGCCACACGATACAGCCAAGAGCTTGTTTTTTCGATGGTCTCTAAGCCTCTATACATCTGAATAAACTGGTAAAATACATCCTGAAGAATATCTTGTGCATCTTCATCCGATTTTACGCGTTTTCTGATAAACCCAAATAGTTTTCCGCGCTCCTTCTGAATGGTTTCGCTTATGTCTTTATTTTGGGCATCTGTCATTTGGTATGTTAGCTCTGTTGTTGCCATCTGTATTGGATGACGTACTGGGAATTAAAATATTTTAAGTGGGACGAAATTAAATAAAAAAAGGCTGGTGAAACCAGCCTTTCAATAGGTTTATGCTACGACTTATTTTTTGTAAAACCGTTTAGTTATGCGTGTTTCGTTTGACACAATTTCTATAAAATAGATACCTGAAGCTAGTTGGCTGATATCTATTATTTGGTTTTGATTTAGAATTGTATGTGTGCTTTGTAATTTTCCTGCTACATCCACAATTTTTGCGCTTATTCCAGACTTTATCTTAGCCAATGAAACCGTAATTTGATCTTGTGCTGGGTTAGGATAAATCTCAAGCGAACCTAAATCGATTTGATGGGTGCTCACATCCACTACTGCAACACAAGCTGAGGTATCTAAGCAAGTGCCATCGCTCACTTCAACAGCGTAATTTCCATTGGCACTGGCCATAAAGTTGGCACCAGTTTCACCACTAATTGGCATTAGACCATTGTCGCAGTCTAACCACTGATAGCTTAATCCAACGGCGTTTGCTGTTAAATCTGGGCCTGCAGCTGTTACAGTAGAATCTAGTGTTGTTACATTTAATGTTGTAGTAATTATACTATCACAACCAGCCGCGTTGGTTAATGTATCATAATAAGTGCCGCTGGTAGTTTGAGCTGCGTTTTGCACAAAGTAGGATTGTCCGTTACATATATCAACATTTTGAGACGACCCTGTTGCTGCACAAGATGTGTAGCCAAGCAGCATTATGTTATCAACCATCCAATCATCACTTGTTGAAGAACTTCTTGGCGTTATAATAGCTGATACGTCAGCAACAGTGCCCGGAAAATCTATAATAACCGTGCTGTAGCCATCGGTGGTTTGTAGGCCCGAATTAGTTGGCTGGAACATCACCTCAGTTGCAGGTAGATGGTCTGCTTGAGCTATCGCGGTAGCGTCATATGCCCACGTACAATTATTGTTGGCTGCACCTCTCACTCGCAACCTAGCATAGTATGTGTTACCGCCGTCGGTGCTCAATTCAACCAAAACATAATCTAGGTGATCTGGACCTCCGGTAGTTCCAGTGTGATTCATAGCAGCTATTTTAAATGTTAGTCTAAGACTATCATATCCAGCAGGGATGCTAATATTATCAAATGTTAAGGGATTTCCACCACTTACAGATTCAACATGCCATGCGGTAGAGCCTCCAATACCCATTGGACTATTGGCAGGTGAAGCTGAAGCTGTAGTGAATCCAGAGATTAATGCATTTGGAGTTCCAGTATAGTTCCATGTTGGTGTCGCGGGCGCAGTTTCAAAATCCTGAATGGCCAGCGTATCCACGTTTTGAGCTATTGTTAAACTTGTAACAAAAGCGCTAAGTAAGAGTAAATATTTCTTCATATAAAGTAGTTTTTTAACAATGTATGAAAAAACTGGGTCTAAAATCCTTTAAAGACAAAATACAGTTAAGAAGCTGATTTTTAAAACTTGGCAGTGTATGATTCGGAATGCTTTAATCTAGGGCACTATCTGTGGTATTCGAAACAAAACTTAATTTTTTGAATCAGCAATTTTTAACCACAAAATGTTTGGGTGTGGAAAATTTCAACTAGACTCTATTTCATTTTCTTCCAAATCTCTTGATTGAGCTTAAGAGTGTCCGTTAACTTAAATAACATGTCGGTTGATCTGTACAGCGATTTGAGCGAAAGTTTAAAATTACCACTGATGTGTTTGGACTGCCAGTCTTTATCTTCAAGGTTAAGTGAAACAGTATTGTCTTTGAATGCTACTGATGGAACATTGCCTACTTTATCCACCATTTCTTTAAAACGCTCCATCATACTAAGCGAGAGAAGAAAACGGCTTTCGATTTGATCTTGTCCCATTACAATAAATTGTTTCTCGAACACAGGGTCTTCAAGTAACACTTCTTCCAACTGGTAGCTTTTACTGATGTGTTTTTTAAATAGTCGTCGTCCAATAGCAATTCCGCCCACTTTTGAGTTTTCAAAATAGTCGTGCATAACCAATGTTTGGTGCTGGAAGTGCTTATTGAATTCGGATTGAAAAACAAAGCCGCTTTTACTTTCAAGCTTTTCATCCCGCTCGAAAAAGTAGGTATATCTTAAGATGGTGAAGGGAATCCCGTCGTGTTTAGATTTTAGTCTGTACTTGATATGAAACTCCTTAATAGCATGCCAAAACATCCCGTATTTTTTATAGCTATCATCTTTGATTATCTCTGTATTTTCATCTATTTCGAAGGGGTGTTCTTTTGAGAACATGGCATTAATGAGCTGCAAGCGACTCATTGAGTATAGCTCACCGTGTGCATTCTCTAATTCTTCAAATAGTGCGTCAAATTCGGGATCTTTTTTATTGGCAAACTCCTCCGCAATTTCAAGCTCTTTCTGTTTGTTTTTTAGGACAAAAATGAAGCCTAGTCCTATTATCCCTACAAAGATTCCGAATATAATCTTGACTACAAGTGGAAAAGGAGCAAATACCATAAAGGCAATAAACCCACCAAATACGATTAAAGCGATACCGATAAAGCCTTTGAGACCAGCTTTTTCTTTTTGAACACCTGTACCCATTACTTTACCAAAATATCTACTTCATTATCCACGTTGACAAGATCGCCAGCCCGCAATTTTTTCCTTAATTGAAGCTCAACTTCACCATTAACCATAACCAAGCCATCTTTGATAAATAGTTTGGCTTCCCCTCCGCTAGAGCACACCTGCATAATTTTTAGCAGTTTGTTTAACTCGATATACTCGCTCCCATCTAATTCGAATTCCATGGGGCAAAATTAGTTAAATGGGAGGATTTATAATTGATGATTTATTATTTATGATTGATTATCCACGATTTTATTGGGTGCAAATACACGATCCCAACCGTTACCGCGAGCGAAAGCAAGGTTGGCTGAATATTGCACGCGCATGAGCCGCCGCTCGTGGACGTTGGGTGCACATAATTGTAATTATTGGTGGTGTTTTATTCACACACGAGCCGCACTTAATGTTTTGTGCAGCTCGTATAGTTGGGTTGATTGGCTCGCTAGAGCGAGTCATAAACGCACTAGAACTAATTGCTCAAAATTCAATTTGATGATACGATATCTAAAAAGTTGCTTGTTTATATAGAATTGGAGCACACCATTCTCAAGGTTCAATTCATAATTTGTCGAGAATGCATTATCAACACTGAAATTTATCACAACACCATCAATTACACCAACCTGTTCACCAGGTGATTTGTGTGTGATTTTTTTCTGAGGTTCTAGTTGAATATTCTGCAGAATATTTAATGTGCCATTCAGTTTGAAATTAAAGTTTTTACCACCTAAGACTTGCCCATGAAACATAAGTGTGTCTCGAAGATAAAAGTTCTCTAATTGGTCAGCCGACAGCTGCCATGGCGTTGCAATTAGTTTCACATAGAATGATTTTATCGCTTTTTCTGAAATTATGCGATTATTGCTGTTTTGATTCGGGTTTTTTACTCGAATTACATATCTAAAACCAAGTGAAGCATGCTGTTCTATTGGTGATACAAAGGTTTGAAGGTATGCACCCTGATTAATGAAATTATCGATTAATGGATAATTATGTAACCAACTTCCCCCTGCGACCATAGCTTTCCCATTGCGTTCAAAATCTATCCATTCAGACACATTTTTTCCTAGCATGTATACTGTCCTTCCATCTATTTCTGGGATTGTATGAATTTGGCCGTAGGGATTCATCATGCTAATGAATTTTTCCTTATTCCTTCTACCAGTTTTATATCCAATGATTTCTGGTGTTGGCAATTTAGGATAAGTGCTTATAACACGTCCCAGAATATCAGTATTAAAAATTGAGGTGTAAAGTGATGTGCTGTCAAAATTTAAAATAAGATTTTGGGTGTTATTTTGATTGTATAGATAGTGCATTATTCCCTCACCTCCGGGTGTGTAATGGTCATTATATTGATACACATTCATTATTTCCCATTCGGCAGGACTCGGCAGACTCAAACTAATCTCATAACCGAGCTTAGCGAACATCTTCTTTATGTCTTTAGTTTTCCACTCTAAATAGGCCTCTGCTTGTTGTTTTGATACACCAACAACAGGTGCGTCTGCATAGGCGGGGTGCCAATTGTACATATTGGTTAATGGCTCCATTATCGGGGCAACGTAATCATGTACCCAACTGAGTGTATCAGGATATACATTAATTACATCACCATCCATCGCTTTGTAAATTAATTTCCGCGGATCGAATTCAATTGTATTGTAATATCGTTTGGCAAATGGTAAGAACAACTGTTTAATTGTATTGTGATAATCAGTTTGCGATAAACCTTCCTTTTCTGGAACTTGGAAATAATACAGTGGTTCATCCCAATTTAAATGTGTCTTAGAAGAATCCATGTAATACCTAAGAGGGTATTTTTTCGCTAAAAGTGTTCGTGCTAATGAATCACGTACATATATAATAAATTCTCTATATTCCTTATTTGTAACCTCAAATTTCTTGGCGTAAAATGATTGATAATGCATGTCCCAGTCCTCATTAACCTTTCCGTTTTCCAGATAGAATCTCAAAGATGAGGGCAGGAATAAGCCACCGTCACTAACGCTCGCTGGATGGATTGTTATAGCCTCAAAATCGCGTAAGAATTTTTCATTTTTCAGGTATATATAGTTATTATCCCACACTTGTATCTCATCCCTTAGTGTACAAGTATCTTTTTCAGGTAAGTAATCTTTGAAAAAGTTAGAACGTTCTTCAATTTTTGGGCACAACAATGTACGTTTGCTACAGAGATATTCAGAAGGAGATTTAAAATCTAGATTGTTTGTGTCGGGCGTTTCTCTGGGCGACCATTCAATCATGTATGGGTTTAGCAAAAATTGATCATAAGAAACCGTGTCTTGTGCTATTGATCCAAAGGAGATCACAATTGTTATGAGTGCTAAAATTAACTTCATGCCTGCTCAACTTCAATTATTAGAAGCTAAATGAATAACAATGTACAAAATGGAGATTAAATTGACTGTTAAAACAATCAATCAAGTCATGTGTACCACGAGCCGCACTTGATGTTTTGTGCAGCTCGTTTGATTTGGGTTGATTGGCTCACGGGAGCATAAGGAGCATAGGATTTATGATTGATAATTTAATATTTATGATTGGGGTGCGACCTAACCCTTGGTATCTAATCAACTAATCATCTAATAAACTAGTCAACTATATTCATCTATATCTCCCAAAAGATTCGTTTTTTTGTACTTGTATAAAACCGAGAAATGAAGCGAACAAAAATTGTAGATATAATAAAGGGAGCTCAACTTAACCAAACTGTAACGGTTATGGGCTGGGTAAGGGCTTTTAGACAGAACAGGTTTTTAAACATCAATGATGGTTCTACCATACATAATATTCAGGGTGTAGTTGATTTTGAGAACTTTGATCAAACCACGATTAAAAAATGTACTATTGGCTCGGCTGTTAAAGTAGTTGGAAAGTTAGTAGAGTCGCAAGGTAAAGGGCAATCGGTTGAGATTTTGGTAGATGAATTGGAGGTGCTTGGCACAGCTAATCCGGATGAGGTTCAGGAGACTATCTTGCAGCCTAAACGCCATAATCTAGAGCGTCTGAGAGAACAAGCGCATTTAAGATTCAGAACAAACACTTTTGGAGCTGTATTTAGAATTCGACATGCCCTTGCCTTCGCAATACACAAATATTTTAACGATAGGGGTTATGTGTATTTGCACACGCCAATCATTACAGGCTCAGATGCTGAAGGGGCAGGTGAAATGTTTAGAGTTAGCACTCTAGATCCAATTAATCCTCCCTTGACAGAAGACGGCAAGGTGGACTTCAAACAAGATTTTTTCGGAAAAGAAACAAACCTTACAGTATCTGGGCAACTAGAGGCGGAACTTGGTGCAATGGCGCTTGGTCAAGTGTATACTTTTGGGCCAACATTTAGAGCTGAGAATTCAAATACTAGCCGTCATTTGGCTGAGTTTTGGATGATTGAACCAGAGGTGGCTTTCAACGACCTCACTGATAACATGGATTTAGGTGAGGATTTCTTGAAATACTGCGTTCAATACGCCCTTGATAACTGCAAGGATGATTTAGAGTTCTTGCACCAGAGAGAGGAGCAGGCTGACAAACAAAAGCCACAAAATGAGCGCAACGAATTATCCTTAATCGATAGATTGAAGTTTGTGGCGGAAAATGATTTTGAGCGACTTACCTATACAGAGGCAATTGAGGTAATTATGAACTCAAAGCCCTTCAAGAAGAATAAGTTTAAATTTCCAGTTGAATGGGGAACGGACTTGCAGAGCGAGCACGAAAGATGGTTGGTAGAAAAACATTTCAAAAAACCTGTAATTCTAACTGATTATCCTGCTAAAATAAAAGCCTTCTATATGCGTCTTAATGATAAGGATGCAGAAGGCAGAGAGACGGTTGCCGCGATGGATATCTTATTCCCTGGAGTGGGTGAAATCATGGGCGGTTCTCAAAGGGAAGAACGATTAGATATGTTAAAAGCTAAGTGCAAAGAGGCTGGCATTCCGGAAGAAGAAATTTGGTGGTATTTGGATACTAGGAAGTTCGGGACTGCTATACACGCAGGTTTTGGCCTTGGATTTGAAAGGTTGGTAATGTTTGTAACTGGGATGACGAATATTAGAGATGTAATTCCATTTCCGAGAACACCAAGAAATGCCGAATTCTAAATAAAATTTGGTACATTTAAGAGAGAAATAATAAGCTATGTTAAAGCAACGATTAGACCAGAAACTCCTACAGAAGTTGTCGCCACAACAAATTCAGCTAATGAAGTTGTTGCAGGTACCAACTATGGAGTTGGAGATGCGGATTAAAGAGGAGATGGAGGCTAATCCTGCTCTAGAAGAAGGTAAGGAAGCAGATGAATCATCAGAGTATGATGATGACCAGGATAGGGATAATGATGGGGAAAGCAGAGATGATTTTGATATCAGTGATTACCTTTCTGATGACGATATGCCGTCGTATAAAACATACGCTAACAACAGCAGCCCTGATGACGACGAAAAGGCAATTCCCTTGTCAGGAGGACGTACCTTTCAGGAGTTAATGATTGAGCAATTAGGGGTGCAGGGTCTGGATGAAAAGGAGTTCCAGATTGGTTTAACCTTAATTGGAAATCTTGATGACGCTGGCTATTTAAGACGTGATCTTGAAAATATAATCGATGATTTGGCATTCTCACAGAATGTGATGTGTGAGATGGAAGAGCTGGAAGAAATTCTTGAAATAATTCAGGGATTTGAGCCGCCTGGTGTAGGAGGTCGTGATCTACGCGAGTGCCTACTTATTCAAATTAGACGCAAAGAACGCACGGTAGATACGGTTATTGCTGAAAAAATCCTAGATGAGTCATTCGAAGAGTTCACTAAAAAACATTACAAGAAAATTCTAAAGCGTTACGAGATCGATGAAGAGGCACTCAAAGACGCTATTGACGAAATACTAAAGCTCAACCCAAAACCGGGTAACTCGATGAAAGAGTCGAGTAAAAGCATACAGCACGTTATTCCTGATTTCTTAATTAGAGAAGAAGATGGTGAGTTGAGTTTAACTCTGAATTCAAGAAATGCTCCCGAGCTTAAGGTAAGTCGTGCCTATGTTGACATGATGAAAGCTTATAGTGAGTCGGGGTCAAAAGATAAAAAACAGAAAGAGGCTTTGCTTTTTGTTAAACAAAAGATTGATTCGGCTAAATGGTTTATTGATGCAATTAGACAGCGTCAAAACACACTATTGGTAACAATGAACGCAATTATGGAATACCAGGAAGAGTATTTCTTAACGGGAGACGAAACCAAATTGCGTCCAATGATTCTTAAGGATATCGCTGAAATTGTAGGTTTAGATATTTCTACGATTTCGCGGGTAGCCAATAGCAAGCATGTGCAAACGCAATATGGTACATTTTTGTTGAAGACCTTTTTCTCTGAGTCGTTGAGCACGGATAGTGGGGAAGAAGTATCAACCCGTGAAGTAAAAAAGATACTTGAAGACGCTGTGGATGCTGAAGATAAGCGCAAACCACTTACAGACGAGAAACTAGCCGCATTGCTAAAGGAAAAAGGCTATAATATCGCAAGACGTACCATTGCAAAGTATCGTGAACAATTAAACATTCCAGTAGCCCGATTGAGAAAAGAGCTGTAATGCAGGTTTTTGCACAAATCATATCTTATTTATTGCACCCTGTTTTAATGCCTGTTTATGGTATGGGAATTCTAATAATGGGGTATGATGAAGTGTCACAGTATTCCCAGAATGACCCAATGAACCTATTGTGGCTGGTGGCCAGTATCTCTGGTTTAGCAATAATGATGTCTCTCATACTTAAGAATCTGAATTATGTGAGCAGTTTGGATACTTTGGATCCCCGAGAGCGCGTGTATCTGTATGGTGTTGGACTCTTTTGTTTCGGGGTGGTTTACGTGATGTTGATGCGTAATGAGGTAATTCGCGAGATATTCCATCCC
Source organism: Flavobacteriales bacterium (assembly GCA_964230215.1). Lineage (GTDB taxonomy): Bacteria > Bacteroidota > Bacteroidia > Flavobacteriales_D > JAUILH01 > JAUILH01. The sequence goes on along the minus strand of CAXRGQ010000007.1, from coordinate 290,310 downwards.
GCCCTGTTTAAAGCTTACTTTGGGGCTGTAATTGCGATGGCCATTTGTTTAATAGTTACTTTTTTCTATCGCATAAGTGCACACATGGTGGGTATTGCTGGCGTTTTGGGAATGTGTTATGCCGTGGGGAATCAGTCGTTTTATAGTAATCCGTTATTATTGGTTGCTCTAATGGTTATTGCGGGTATAATTGGAACGGCACGTATGATTCGTGAGGCACATGATATGAAACAAATAGTTCTGGGCTTTGCGGTAGGTTTTTTGTCTACCTATCTTTCTATTAGCCTTTAGAATGTAAGGAAGCTGACACCCACTGAAAACGATTGTAAACCGACCGGATTATCTTCTTTAAATAAGGAGTTAAGGGCATAAAAACCAAAGATGCTCATTTTACCGAATCCTATGCGCAGTGTTGCTCCGTATCTAAATTTTTCCAGATTGGCGAAATTGTATTCTTTATATTTTCCAGTAGCATCTTTTCTGGAGGTATGTATGTTCACAAGATATCCAATCTTAAATCCAGGATAGAATCTAAACGGTCCTTTCATTTCGTCGTTTTTGTTTGGCTTGCGTTTAGATCTGAATCTCAGTTCAAACGGAACCTCAAAATAGTTTATTGAGAGCTTATTCTTCCGTGGTTTATAGTTCTCTGGATTGGGAACCATGTCCACCATTTCCTTGCCACTCATGCTGTCTGTGAAATGCACAAAACTTCCATTATGATGAATGTTATGTGAGCTTAAACCATACCCAATTCCAATACCAATAGGACTGTGGCTAAAGGGAATATCGTAAATACGAAACACGTTTACACCAACTGAAAACGGACTGTATTTAATACCTTCAGGCATATCTAACCAACTGCCGTAATATAAATCTAGTCCCAATCTATCTGTGCGCAACGGAGCATCTTTGTCCGGCAAAATAAGTCCTGTGTAATAATGGAAAATACCTTGTCCATAACTATTGACATAGAGTGTAGCGACAAATAATATGCTTAGCAGTGCTTTCACACCTCTAAATTACCAATTATTTGCTAGGTATTGCTGCCAGTTCCATGCATCTCTTAAAGCATCTTCCATTGTAAGCTTTGCGCTCCAGCCAAGCACTTCCTTCGCTTTGTCAGCATTAGCGTAGATAGCAGTGATATCTCCAGGTCTTCTGGCCACTACTTTTTTATTGATTTTAATTCCATTAACACGCTCAAACGTGTCTACCAGATTTTGCACCGATGAGCCTTTCCCAGTACCTATATTAAACACTTCACATTGATTCTCATCAGTACTTGACATCCATTTAAGAGCGTCCACATGCGCTTTGGCAAGGTCAACCACATGGATATAGTCCCGTATACATGTGCCGTCTTCCGTTGGATAGTCATTACCAAAAATGCTCAATTGTTCTCTCTTACCAGCGGCAGTTTGAGTGATGTAAGGAACTAGGTTGTTGGGAACACCATGTGGTAACTCACCAATCATTGATGAGGGATGTGCACCAATTGGATTGAAGTAGCGTAGAATGGCTGCCTTCATTTTTTTGCGTGCTTTTGCAGCATCCATAATCATGTCCTCACAAATGCGTTTGGTATTTCCGTAAGGAGAAATGGCTTCAACCCTAGGAGTATTTTCGTCGACAATTGTGGTTTCTGGTTCGCCATAAACCGTGCAGGAAGATGAGAACACGATATTATGCACATCATTCTCTGGCATCAATTTCAGTATATTGATGAGTGAACCAACATTGTTGTCGTAGTATTTTGTAGGAAATTCGACAGATTCGCCCACCGCTTTATAGGCAGCAAAGTGAATAATACCGTGGATTGGGCCTTCTAATATAAGTGCCTTACTAAGTTGTTGTATATTTTTACAATCAACATTGTAGACATCAATGGATGTTTCTGTAAGTTGTTCTAGTTGTTTGACAATGCGTTCGTCCGAATTAGAGAAATTATCTACGATGATAGGTTCGTAGCCTGCATTGATTAATTCCACAACTGTGTGAGAACCAATGAATCCGGCACCTCCTGTTACAATTACTTTTTTCATAAGCGAGCGGGGACAAAAGTGCTAAAAATCTTCCGATTATCCGCGAACTTTATGCGCTTTTAGCCGAATAGGCTAAGGCATACGTTTTCATTTGTTTAATCATACTTAGTAATCCATTGGATCTAGTTGGGGATAAATGCTCCTTTAAACCAATGTCATCAATGAATTTTAAATCGGCTTCCAAGATTTCCTGTGGCGTGGCATCTGATAGGACGCGCACCAGAAGAGAGATGATACCTTTAGTAATAATGGCATCACTATCTGCCGTAAAATGGACTTTTCCACCATCAAATTTAGCATCTAACCAAACTTGAGATTGACATCCTTTGATAATGCGCTCATCCGTTTTTAGGGCTGGATCGATAAGGGGTAAGTCCTTTCCCAGCTCAATGATGTATTCGTATTTTTCCATCCAGTCAGAAAACATGGAGAATTCCTCTGCTATCTGTTCCGAACGTTCTTTTAAATCACTCATAATTTCAATTTATAGGCATGCTGTTCTTCCTCCATCAACTGGAACATTAATTCCGTTGATATAGCTAGCTGCAGGAGATGCCAGAAAGGCAATCGCATTCGCTACCTCTTCGGCCTCCGCAATACGTTTCATAGGCACGGCTGCTGCGAAATCTGCAAACACTTCATCCACTGATTTTCCAGTCTTAGCGGCCTTATTTTCTGCAATGGCTTGTAATCTAACTGTATTTGTAGCTCCAGGTAATACATTGTTCACCGTTATATTGAATTGGCCTAATTCATTTGCCAAAGTCTTTGCCCAATTCGCTACCGCACCACGCACAGTGTTAGAAACACCTAATCCATTTAATGGCTGCTTAACAGAGGTAGAAATAACATTAATTATGCGACCATACTCTGCCGCCTTCATTTTATCCAAAACTGCCTGAACTATGATTTGATTGCAGATTAGATGTTGATTGAAAGCATTCAAATATTCCGTGATATCTGCTCCGTGTGCAGGACCTCCTGCCGGACCCCCAGTATTATTTAGAAGAATATCAATTTTGTCTTGAGACGCCACAAACGCTTCAATTTTAGCCTTTAAATCGTCTTGCTGGGTAAAATCTACCGCGATATAGCCGTGTTTTTGCTTACCATTGTTTGGTAATTCATTCATCACAGCTTTTAGTTTGTCTTCGTTTCTGGCCACAAGACAAATATTTGCGCCTAAACCAGCCATTTCCATAGCAGCCGCCTTCCCAATACCTTGTGTGCTCCCACAAACAATCGCCGTCTTATTTTCTAAATTCAGATTCATAGTTCAATTTTGTGCTAAATTAAACAAGATAGAAGGAATATCGAATTTGGATGGATGATTATTAAAATCTACCCTATAAAAATCAAATTGATTACCTTCGAAAAAAAGTCGAAATGAGCGAAAAGATTAGCAGTAGCAAAGCACCTAAACCTGTGGGATTGTATCCACATGCAAGAAGAGTTGGTAACTTATTGTTCTTATCTGGGGTTGGACCAAGAGTCGCTGGGTCGGACGAAACAGATAGTCATGTACCGGGATTGAAGTTAGATAAAAATGGAAACTTTATTGAATTTGACTTTGCAGCTCAGTGCAGGTCTGTTTTTGATAATGTTAGACAGATCCTTGAAGATGCGGGCTCTAGCTGGGATAACTTGGTAGATGTGACTGTTTTCTTAGTAAATATGAAGCGTGACTTTAAGGAATATAACGCTATTTATGCTGAGTATTTTAAGGATAATCAGCCATGTAGAACGACTGTTGAGATTAATTCATTGCCTACACCAATCGCAATCGAATTAAAATGTATTGCTACAATAGATTAAGACTCCTCACTGGCGGCCTTTGCGATCAGGATTTAACTTAATAATTGCCAGTTCGGAGTCTTGCTAATGAGATGCCGACCTAAAAGCGTTTCCATAAAAGCATGAAAGATTTTTTAATAATTGGTCAGGGAATAGCAGGCTCATGTGTTGCTTGGAGGCTTGTGAATGAGGCTAAATCTTTCGATATTATCGATAACAATCATCATAAGTCCTCATCGTTGATTGCGGCGGGAATGTGGAACCCAATTGGCTTTAAAAATCTCACAAAAAGCTGGGAAATCGACAAAGTATTGTCGGAACTATATTCTTTATTAGGGAACATAGAAGAAAAAAGCACTAAAAAATACATTAATAACCACAAATTAATCCGAATATTCGGTAGTAGGCAGGAAGAAAACGATTGGATGGATAAGTGTGACTATCCAGCATTTTCTACTTATATGAGTGAGCAAGAAACGGCCTTACCAGAGCATGTAAAGGCTGATTTTGGCAATGGTTCAGTTAAACAAGCGGGCAGAATAGTGGTAAACGAGCTACTGAGAGATCTTAATACTCTTTTTAGGGCTGATAATTGTTTGATAGAAGATGTATTTGATTACAGTGCGCTGAAACATAGCGATGGAAACTGGCATTATAATGGTGAACAGTATGGTGCTGTAATTTTTTGTGAAGGCTCTCAAATTGGAAATAACCCCTGGTTTTCTTACTTACCCGTGATTCCGAATAAAGGTGAAGTATTCACCGTCAAGTTTAATAAATTGTTAAATGTGGACGGTGTAATTAATAAGGGATTCTTTATTCTACCCTTAGGAGATAAGACCTACCGCATTGGGGCTAGTTTTCAGAATAAATTTGAGAGTGATGCACCCAGTGAGTTTGGTTTAGAGTGGCTACACAAGATGTTATCTAAAACGCTTGATGATAAATACGAAATTTTAAGTCATGATGCGGGCTTGAGGCCAACTTCACCTGACCGTAAACCAATGATTGGGCGTCACCCGGAGTATGAATCGTTGTATGTCTTGAATGGCTTGGGTTCTAAAGGTGTTTCATTGGCTCCATATATCAGCAACTTGCTTTTAAAATTCATCCTAAAGGATGAGAGAATTCCGGATGAGGTAGACATCAATAGATATGCGGCTAAATATCAAAAGATGTAAGTCTGTTTGTTCCAATCACTCAAAAACGTATATTTGTGTCTTATTCAAACAGATAAGGATGAAAAAGGTATTTGGATTTTTATTATGTAGTGCACTTTTCCTTGCTTCTTGCGGTGGTGATGGAGAAGGTGATGCAAAAAGCTCTGACGGAGAAGAGAAAACTCAGAATGATGGAGAAGATCTGACAGATTACTCTGGAATGTCTGAGGTATCACTAGATACTTTCGGATTAGCAATGAATATTATGTTGCCGCAATATGATGGGCCAATGAACTCGGTACTTCCTCATGTTATGGAAGAGATTGATGAAGGTTCAAGATGGAAGATTACGATTGGTCAAGAAGAGAAAGAAAAGTTTTGTGTCTTCATTGAAGACGCTTTTGGTGAGTATATGGAGGCCAAGGATGCTGGAAAAGAGATTGATTTTATCGCGAATAAAAAGAATGAATTAGCTGGATTTGATTTCATTAAGGTTGATTATGTTGTTGATGAAGATGATGTAATTCTATTCGAAAAGACCTATGATAACGGCACAGTTGACCCACACTATCATGTGTTCGGAATTGTTAAGCAGGGCGACGATCAAGTATTTAAGGTTTACAGTGATGAAGGGATCACTAGCTTCAACCTAGAGAGAGCAAAGAAAATGGTTTCTTCAATTAAGTCACTACAAGGTGGCGGTGAGCCAGAAGCTTAATTTGAAATTAGATATTAAAGGAAATGCGGGCATTGTCCGCATTTTTTATGTCGTAGAGTTTCGTTTAAGCAAGTTTACCCAAACATCAACTTAATGCACTCCTCAATCTTACCCACCATGTGCACGGTTATCTTAAAATCCTGCGCTTTAACGGCCTTATTGTGTTTAGAGATGATGATTTGTTTGTAGCCTAGCTTCTCTGCTTCAGAGATACGCTGTGCAACTCTTGTTACTGGACGAATTTCACCACTTAAGCCAACTTCACCGGCTAAGCAAACGCTTGTGTCCACAGGAATATCTGCATTTGAAGACATAATAGCGCTTACAACGGCCAAATCAATGGCGGGATCGTCCACGCGAATTCCGCCCGCAATGTTCAAGAAGACATCTTTACTGCCTAATTTAAAACCACATCTTTTCTCGAGCACAGCAAGTAGCATATTTAAACGTCTTAAGTCAAAGCCTGTACTAGAACGTTGTGGTGTGCCGTATGCAGCAGAACTCACCAATGCTTGTACTTCAATTAATAAGGGGCGTAAACCTTCCATGGTGGCACCAATGGCTGTTCCGCTTAGTCCCTGGTCATTATTTGAAATAAGCAGTTCACTTGGATTATCCACTGCGCGCAAGCCCTCGCCTGACATCTCGTAAATACCCAATTCATTCGTATTCCCAAATCTGTTTTTAACCGATCTGAGTAGTCTGTAGACATGGTTGCGGTCACCTTCAAATTGGAGCACCGTGTCTACCATGTGTTCTAATACTTTTGGTCCTGCCAATGAGCCTTCTTTTGTGATATGTCCAATTAAAAAGACTGGAATGCCTTTATCCTTGGCCATGCGCATAATCTCAGCCGTACATTCTCGTATTTGCGAAATACTGCCAGGCGCACTTTCTAATTTAGGTGTATGTATGGTTTGAATAGAGTCAATGATGAGTAAATCAGGCTCCAACTCGTTACAATGTTGAAAAAGTAGTGTAGTGCTGGTTTCATTCAAGACAAAACAATTGGGGTTGGCCGCATCAATTCTGTCTGCGCGCATTTTGATTTGTTCAGAGCTTTCCTCACCGCTCACATACAACACTTTTAAATTATTTTCTTGCAGGGCAATTTGTAGCATCAAAGTGGACTTTCCTATTCCGGGTTCCCCACCAAAGAGTACAATGGATCCAGGCACAATGCCACCACCTAACACACGCGAAAGTTCGGTATCCTTAATCCCAACACGTTTCAAATTTGACGATTCCACTTCTTCAAGTGCTTGCGGTCTTTGATGTGTTTTACTGCTTTGATAACCACCGCTGGACTTAGCTGTATTGCTCTCCAGAATTTCTTCTTGATAGGTGTCCCATTCGCCACAGCTGCTGCATTTACCCACCCATTTCGGTGATTGCGCTCCACAATTCCGACAGAAATATGCTCTTTTCACTTTTGCCATGAGGTAAAGGTAATGTTTGAGAACGTAATGTATTTATGGGGTGGGGATTTTGGTTTTAACGGGGCAGGATAAAACGCGTGCCCCAACGTTTAGTTTATCTAATATACGGATTAGTTGTGTGTAGTTATTCTCTTAAAGCACTTATTTCCGTTTTCAGAACAGGAATGTCTTTTTGTATTATGCCCCATAAAATCCCTGAGTCAACCGTGTCATAAGCATGGATGATTAAGTTTCTCAGATTAACGATTTGTTCCACCGATGAAATTTTAATAGTTGGGTCAATCTTCCTAATGTTTTTAACAGCTTCACCTATAATTTCTAGATGGCGTTCAATCGCTCTCTTAGCAAGAAAGTCATAGTCAAATTCAGCAAAAGATTGGTGTTTGCTTTTCACAAAATCAATTTCCTCCAAAATCGCTTCAATATCAAGAACATATTTGAAGATCTTGCTATGCTGCATAGAGCTGTACCTTGGAACTATTGATTTCTGATATCATAACCGGATTTCTGAGAGCACGTTGAGAGAGTAAATCCACATCTATTTTAAACAACTGCTTTAGCTCATTTAGAAGACCAAAAAAGTTATCTGCGTAATCAACTGGATCGATTGATTCATTGAATTCGACTACAAAGTCTAGGTCACTCGTGTTAGAATTGAAGTCACCTTTAGCAGCCGATCCAAATAGGTGAAGGGATTTTACATTATATCTTACGCAAATATCCTGCAATCCTTTAACGTTATTCTTCACTAAATCAATCATAATACAAAAATAAGTAATAATTGCTTTGCTTTAATTCCTTACGTCAATTGCGCACAACGTCTGGCTAAAGTTAGCAACTTTATTCCTTATAATATGTTATAGTTGCCAATCGCCATTAGTGCTGCATTTACCCATCCATTTCGGTGATTGCGCTCCACAATTCCGACAGAAATATGCTCTTTTCACTTTTGCTATGAGGTAAAGGTAATGTTTGAGAACGTAATGTATTTATGGGGTGGGGATTTTGGTTTTAACGGGGCAGGATAAAACGCGTGTCTCTAACGTTGTATGTTTAAAAATACAAATTAAATGACGGCTACAAAGTGCGTGTGTTCAGACGCTTGGGCATTTTCGATTTACCCGTTGTCAGGCTGCGTTATTTTCCCATGTCTGAATTTGGTCAAACTCTTTTTGCTTTTTGTTTTTCTCATTTTCAAGATCATAATCATCTTGAAGACCAAGCCAAAACTTAGCAGAATTTCCAAAAAACTTACCGAGCCTAAGTGCCGTATCTGCTGTGATTCTTCTTTTGCCTTTAAGAATTTCACTAATTCTTGTTTGTGGAATATTAATAGATTTAGATAATCTATAAGCTGTAATTTCCATTGGAAGCATAAACTCTTCAAGAAGAACTTCACCCGGGTGTATGTTATCTAACTTTTCCATATCAGTGATAATCAATAATTTCTACTTCATGTGCGTTTCCATTATTCCACTTAAAAATAATACGCCATTGCTTGTTAATCCTGATTGAATGAAACTCACTTAGATTACCGCTTAACTTTTCAAGTCTATTAGCTGGCGGCACTCTTAGGTCATTTATGTCAATCGAATTGTTAATCATTCTTAGCTTTCTACGGCCAATCTTCTGGCATTCAAGAGGAAGTTTTTTGGATCTAATTCCATTCCACACTTTTTCTGTTTCCTTTGACCCAAAAGATTTAATCATAGTCACGTCTTACAATACTAACGCTAAAGGTAAGTAAAAAGTTGCTTTGTTTGTGGAAAATTTTCAGGCGACTGTTCCTCAATGCTGGCTAACGTCTCACTAAAGTTAGCAACTTTATTCCTTATACATGTTATAGTGCCAATCGCCATTAGCGCTAAAGAAACTACCCCCTTAAAAAGTAGCATCATCAATTATATCTTCAGACATTTTACCCTGTAAACGCCTTTTTATTTCCTGCATTTGGTTCATTGGTTTAATGGCTTTAAATAGAGTAACCAAGGCAATAATTTCTAAAAGTTCAAACAATCCTGAATCAAATGTGTCAAGATATATTTGTAAAACAACCTTATGTAAGAGGTCAAGACTCAGAATTATAATAGCGATAAATAGAGATGTTCGGTCATACTTCCTAATACCAAAGAAACAGTAAAAAAGCGTTATGGCTATTACTGGATAAACATACCCGTAGAATGTTTCGAGGATCCTTGGGTATAACAAATAGATTAATAAGCTAGCAATTAGGGTAGATATTATGGCAAACGCCAAAACCCAATTGGATGCACGCTTAAGTGTTTTTACTGGATATCTGGGTGATATTGGTGCAGGAACTGAATTATATTCTACTTCAAAATAGGATTTTCCAGAACGATCTTTATCTAATCTAACATGAATTTTATTACCATCTTCACTTACGTAATCAGCTCCAGACTGAAGTTCTGAAAGCCCATTCATTTCACCTAAAAACTTCCCATTATAAAAGGTTTGAAATTTCTTATACCCTCGCTCGAAACGAAAGGATACATGATTTTCCTTCAGTTCGTCTACGTAAATTGTTTTAGTAATCATCTCATCTTCTCAATTAAACCAGAACTAGAATGCCCATCCACAAACGGAATTACCCGCACACTCTCAACCAAATCTCTTCCTACAATGTATTTAGGGTCGTTTTTGTCTGTAATATTCGGATCATAATCTCCTCCCTTAATCAAAGTATGAGGGCGTAATTCTGTTATAAGCTCGAGGGGTGTGTCTTCCTCAAATATCACTACGGCGTCAACAAAGGATAAACTTGCAAGTATTAATGCACGTGAATATTCGTCCTTAACCGGTCTGCTGGGGCCCTTAAGACGCTTAACGGAGGCGTCTGCATTTACGCCAATCACAAAGAAGTCGCCTAAATCAGATGCAGAGGCTAAGTAAGTTACATGTCCTAAATGGAGTATATCAAAACAGCCATTAGTAAAGGCAGAGTTTTTACCCGCCATTTGTGCCTTTAAATTGGCTAAAGTGTCTGTTGTAAATATCTTAGATCTAATGCCCTCTAGAGTGCTCATGAGGTAAATGTAGTAATTTATTCGTCTGCCTTAATCTCAGTCATGCGGCTAACTGCGAACAAGGAAATCAATCCCAATAGAATCATCATTAAGGTTTGAGATGACCAAATTATCCACCCCAATGCTAATGCCGTAGGGTGAATAGTGCCCTCTGCGCCCATGTATATACTCAGAATAAGCGCAACAAAAGCTGGATACACGCCAATACCTCCTTGTACGAGTACAATGCCTATGGTTCCCGCAATAAAGCCGCCCATCATAGCGTCAATGCCCAAGTCACCTGTTTGATCAAAGGCTGGGAAACATACCGAGAAGAATAAAATATACATCATCCATATAAAGATAGAATGCCCGATAAATGGGAGTTTGTTTTTAGATTTAAGAATGGCTGTAATGCCTTGCCAAACACCTTTCGCTAATTCTAACAATTTCGCGCGAATTTTTTTACTGGCCACAAAACCAATGACTGCTGCTGCAAACCCTAGCAGAATTCCATAGGTTATTATTTTACCCATCAAACCGAATATATCTATACTACTGCAAGATTCGGTTGATCCAAAACCATCAATGGCATTACTAAATAAATCCATCTTATCCATTTGCAGTCCTAGTGTAATCAGTACGATGATTCCTAGCATCACCAAATCAATTGCACGTTCGGCTATTATGGTGCCAAAACCTTTCTCAAACGGTACGTTGCCATACTTTTTGAGAACACCAGCTCTACTGGCTTCTCCTGCTCTGGGGAAAAGGTAATTCACTAAATAACCCACCATCAAACTATGATAAAGAAGACTCAGCTTGGGTGTATAGCCCATCGGTTCCAACGAGTACTTCCAGCGAATAGCCCGGCTTAAATGACTCATAAAGCCAAAAATTAGGGATAACAGCACCCACATATAGTTGGCATTACTAAAAGCGTCAAAGAGCTCTTCCTTTTGATCTTCGCATAAAGCATCATAAAATGCCCATACCAAAAAAACGCCTACGCCCAGGGGTAGAAGAATTTTAAGTACTGCGATGATCTTATCTTTCAATATTAAACGAGTTTGTTAGTAGCGGTGTCTGGGAACACTAAAGTTGGTTTGAATTTCTTAGCTTCTTCAAAATCCATCATAGCATAGGAAATAATGATGACTACATCTCCAACTGCAGCACGACGAGCCGCCGCACCGTTCAGGCAAATCACACCCGAATTACGTTCGCCTTTAATAACGTAGGTCTCAATGCGCTCACCGTTATTGTTATTAACGATTTGCACTTTTTCGCCCTCAATTAAATTGGCGGCTTCCATTAATTCTTCATCGATGGTAACAGAGCCAATATAGTTCAACTCGGCTTGTGTTATGCTTACTCTATGAAGCTTTGATTTTAAAACTGTAACTAACATTGCGGCACAAAATTAATCAATTATCGACATATTGTCTATCAATCTTATCTTATCTGCAAAAACGGCTACACAAGCATGAGGCTTATCCGATTCGTGCCACTCATCCGTGAGCTTTAGTGAGTAGTGGTCACAGATGCTTAAATACTCCACCGTAAAACCCTCCTGTGCATTTATAATATCAATGGCCTGATTAACGCAAGTAGACAGGGAATATTTCGGGTAATCGTCTTTAATTGATTGTAATGCTGTGTAAATTATGCTGGCGCTATCTCGGGTAGAGGGAGATAAACGGGTATTCCGACTACTCATTGCTAAGCCGTTCTCTTCGCGCACAATGTCGCAGGGAATTATTTCCAAACTAGGATGCAATTGCTGCTGTAATAATCTAATTATCGCTAGTTGCTGAAAGTCTTTAATTCCGAAATAGGCTTTGTCTGCAGGAATCAGTTTAAATAATTGGTTGACAACATTCACAACACCTTCAAAATGACCAGGCCGTTTTTCGCCTTCCATTACCTTATCAACTCCATTCAGGTCAATTTTAGCAGGCGTATAATCATTGGTATACACTTCCTCTTTTGATTTAGGAATAAACACGAGATCACAGTAATCTTTAATTAGAGCCTTATCTGCCTCATGTGTAATGGGATATTTATCCAAATCCTCTTTGTTGTTAAACTGGGTAGGATTGACAAATATGCTTACTATACATACATCATTATTCGTCTTAGCCTGTTTAATTAGAGATACGTGTCCATTATGAAGTGCGCCCATGGTAGGGACAAAACCAATGCTTAGCCCTTGATTTTTAAAGTCGCTTATGGCTAACTGTAGGCTATCTGCTGTATCGCAAACTATCATCTTACTTGAATAAAAATCCGTGCAAAGTAGAGGAAAAATTACCGTAATTCGCAGTGATTCTAACATTTATTGCCCTAAAATGTTTGAAAATCCCCTGAATTTTATATATTTTTGTACCTGCAAAAAACTGCAGGGAAGATTATGGAAAAACGAAGAGTTCTTTACGTCTCTCAGGAGATACAACCATTTTTACCGGAAACGGAAATATCAAAAACAGTTAGAAATCTACCACAAGGCATTCAGGAAAACGGCAAAGAAATCAGGGTATTTATGCCCAGATATGGCGTTATAAACGAGCGCAGACATCAATTACATGAAGTAATTAGATTAAGTGGTATGAACTTAATCATTAACGATACCGATCACCCACTTATCATAAAGGTGGCGTCTGTACCCGCAGCTAAAATGCAGGTATATTTTATCGATAATGAAGAATATTTTAAAAGAAAGGCCGTTCTTAAGAACCAAGACGATAAGTTCTTTGATGATAATGATGAGAGATCTATATTCTTCTGCAGAGGAGTGCTAGAAACAGTAAAGAAGCTAGGCTGGAAACCAGATGTGATTCACTGTAATGGTTTTATGACAGCAATGATGCCTCTTTATTTAAAGAAAATGTATGGAGATGATCCGCATTTTACAGATACTAAGGTTGTATATTCAATATACGAGCAAGGGTTTGATGGTACTTTAGATAAGGATTTGGTTAAGAAATTAAAGTTTGATGGCTTTGAAGATTCAGATATCGAATTGATGAAGAATCCAGATATGGACGCACTTAACAAATTAGCTATCAACTTATCTGATGGTGTAGTAGCTGGAAGCGAAAATTTAGATCAATCAATTTTAGATTATGCTAAGGATAGTGGTGCTACCTTTATGGAGTACCAGGGAGATTCTGGCAATGTTGAAGCATACTCTGAGTTTTACGATACAGTCATTGATACAAATTCTGTTTTGGCAGATTGATATGAAACGATATAATATATTTTTTAAAGGAATGCGGTCTCCAATTATAGGGGCCGCAATCTTTTTTATAGCCATTTTGGCGTCTTCTTGTAAGAAACCTGAAGATGGACTCGGCCTGGGTCTTCAGCCTGAAGATGAGCTCTTACAGGGTAATGCTACCGATACTATTTCTATGATTATGTATACGGAGCGCGATGACTCGGTTAGAACGAATGGTTTGAGTAACAACATTATTGGTAGTTACCAGGATGCTGAGTTAGGGTATACAGAGGCTTCTACATACTTCCAACTTAGAATGGATGGAGAAGGGGTGACTTTTGAAGAAGATAGTATTATCGTTGATTCGGTTTTTCTTAGCATGGAATATGCTAGTTATTACGGAAACCTTCAAGCACAAACATTTGGTGTGTATGAAATACTGGATACTATGAGTGTAGATTCTTCATACTATTCAAACTCGTGGTTGAATTTTGATTCTACAGGTGCACAGAATGGTATTGGGAATTTGATTGAACCGGGCTTTGAAACCTTCACTCCAACACCGAATGACCCAACTTACTTTGATGGCGATACCTTAGACCCTCAATTACGCTTGCGATTAAAAAACGCATTTGGTGAGTTTATAATCAACTCGGATGAGAATGATTTATTAACTAATGAAGGTTTTGTAGAATACTTTAAAGGCTTTCATGTGCGACCTGAAAATGGATCTCAAATGACGGAGGAAGGAGCGTTGTTGTACTTCAATTTAGAGGATGCAGCTTCTAAGGTGACTATTTATTACCGAGAGATTATTGATGGTGATACGATTCAACAGGCGTTCGATTTAGACATTGACGATAACTCTGCGCGCTTTACACGCGCTACTCATGATTATACTGGAACAGATGTAGACTTATCATTAGCTGATTCGACCAGAGGGATTTATCAAACTTATGTACAAACCTTGGGAGGTTTAAGAACGGCCATTAACTTTCCCCACATCATGCGATATGTTGATTCGGGTATGGTAGCGATAAATAAGGCCGAATTGGTTTTGCCCGTGGATTATTATGGGGGATCTAGCTATTACCCTAATGACGAATTAACGTCTTTAATGTTAAACGATGAGGGAGACCAAGCATTTATACCTGATTTTTTCACAATAACCTATGGCGGATCGGGTGCTTATAATGTGGATGAGAAAACCTACACTTTCGTTATTACAGGCTACATTCAGAACTTATTAAAGGGTGAAATTGCTCAGAATAAATTGCTCATTGAAACAAATTTATCGTCGGTTACCGGAAATAGATGCATCCTTTCTGGGCCCGAAACAATCAATAGAAGAAAACCAAAACTTATATTAACCTTTACTAACTATTAGATTATGTGTGGAATTGTCGCTTATCTCGGAAAAAAAGAGGCTTATCCCGTACTTGTAAAAGGCTTAAAACGTCTAGAGTATAGAGGGTATGATAGTGCTGGAATTGCGTTGTTGGAAAAGTCAGATGTGCTAAACATCTATAAATGTAAAGGTAAAGTAAGCGACTTAGAAGATCATATTGGCTCTTCAACCACTACTGGTACTGTCGGAATTGGTCATACTCGTTGGGCAACACATGGTGAGCCGAATGATACCAATGCTCATCCACATACAAGTGAATCTGGGGATTTGGCTATTATACATAATGGGATTATTGAGAATTATGCCTCTTTAAAGGAGGAGTTGATTGCGCGTGGTCATACCTTCAGAAGTGACACGGATACAGAGGTGTTAATTCACCTGATTGAAGATATTCAGAAAAGAGAGAACTTAGATTTGGCTGAGGCCGTGCGTATTGCACTAAGAGGTGTGATAGGAGCATATGCCATCGTAGTAATCTCTAAGAACGATCCAACACGATTAATAGCGGCTAAGAAAAGTAGTCCATTGGTAATCGGAATCGGTGAAAATGACTTTTACTTAGCATCTGATGCGACACCGATTGTTGAGTACACTAAAAACGTGGTATACCTGAACGATGAGGAGATTGCAGTGCTTGATCTTGAAAAAGGTTTGAAGCTAAAGAACATTGCGAATCAAGAAAAAACGCCTTACATACAGGAGCTAGAGTTGAAATTGGAGGCATTGGAAAAAGGTGGTTATGATCACTTTATGCTGAAAGAAATTCACGAGCAACCTAGATCGATCAGAGACTGTATGCGCGGTAGAGTGAATGCTGGTCAAGGATATGTAGGTTTAGGTGGTATTAATGAGTATTTGGATAAGATATCGAATGCCAACCGCATTATTATGGTTGCGTGTGGAACGTCATGGCATGCAGGTTTAGTTGGTGAGTATTTATTTGAGGATTTGGCGCGCATGCCTGTTGAGGTCGAGTATGCTTCTGAGTTTAGATACAGAAATCCGATTATTACAGAGAAAGACGTTGTAATTGCTATTTCTCAAAGTGGAGAGACAGCAGATACTCTAGCGGCTATCGAGTTAGCTAAATCAAAAGGAGCGACTATCGTAGGTATTTGTAATGTCGTAGGTTCGACTATTTCGAGAACTACACATTGCGGTTCTTATACGCATGCTGGCCCCGAGATTGGGGTGGCGTCTACAAAAGCATTTACAGCGCAAGTAACCGTGCTCACATTGATGGCTCTATCTATCGCGAAGAAAAAGGGTACGCTGGCTGAGTCTGATTACAGACGTATTTTAATGGAACTAGAGCGCATTCCTGAGAAAGTGGAGAAGGTACTTGAACTAAATAGTCAAATCGAGTTCATTTCAGACATCTACAAAGACGCAAGCAACGCCTTATATCTTGGTAGAGGGTATAACTTCCCAGTGGCCTTAGAAGGGGCTTTAAAGCTGAAAGAAATATCGTATATCCATGCTGAGGGTTATCCTGCGGCAGAAATGAAGCACGGGCCTATTGCCTTAATCGATGATGAGATGCCTGTTTTTGTGATCGCTACTAAAGATGCTTCATATGAGAAAATTGTGAGTAACATCCAGGAAGTAAAGGCACGTAAAGGAAAGGTGATTGCTATTGTAACAGAAGGTGATAACACCGTAAAAGGCATTGCAGATCATGTAATGGAGATTCCGGATACACACGATTCATTGGTTCCATTATTGGCGACTATACCATTCCAATTGCTTTCTTACCACATTGCGGTTATGAGGGGTTGTAATGTTGATCAGCCAAGGAATTTAGCGAAGAGTGTGACGGTGGAATAGGGAAATTGTCCGATTTATAATTGATTATTTATAATTTATGATTGTGTGCCTGCGATGATATTGGGTGCACAAAACTACATCCCAACCGTTACCGCGAGCGAAGGAAACGTTGGTTGATTATTGAACATAACATTAGCCGCCGCTCGTGGACGTTGATGGCAAATAATATAATTCATTTGAAAATAAATAATCCGCATGCTGCACTAAGTACAATCATGCGGATTAATCTCATGTGTCTTTAAAGTAACCAGTACCTAGCCTTCACAGCTACTACATTCCTTCTTCTGCTTAAATTTCTGAGCAGCATTCATGCTGTGCTGGTAGTAAAGAGATTTTAAACCTAATTCCCACGCCTTAACATGAATTTTATTGATGTCTTTGATTGGCATATCAGGATGAACAATAATGTTCACAGATTGACCCTGATCAATATATGTTTGTCTATTGGCTGCTTGATATATTATGTGCATCTGATCAATTTCCGAGTAAGTTTTAAAAACTTCTTTCTCTTCATCAGTCAAGAAACTTAGATGCTGGACAGAACCATCGTGTTTTAAGATGTCACGCCATACCTCAGGTAAATCCATACCTTTTTCCTGTAATAGCTCAACCAAGTAAGGATTCTTGATAGTTGTTTTAATCTTTGCAATATCCTTCACATATATATTCGACCAAATAGGCTCAATTCCTTGAGATACCTGACCAAGGATAAATGCTGAAGATGTTGTAGGTGCTACAGCATTTAATGTCGCGTTACGGCGTCCATATTTTTCCAATAACTCTGGAGCACCAAATCTATCTGCTAGCTCTTCTGAAGCAGAATACGAACGTTTCTGAATTTCACCAAAAATCTCACTATTCAAATTATATGCTTCTTGGCTATCGAATGCAAGTCGCTTAGACTGTAATAATGAGTGCCATCCAAGCACACCTAAACCAAGAGCACGATTTTCCTTTGCAAAGTTGTAAGCTCTCTCCATGAACTGGAAGGTGTGTCTATCGTCCATGTTTTCTGAGTCACGATAAACTTCAAGCTTGTTCAAGAATTCGGTAATTACTGCATCTAAAAAGAACACCATGGTTTCCACAGCATCCGTGTCTTTCCATCTATCATAATTCAGCACGTTAATACTTGAAAGTACACATACAAATGACCAATTGTGGTTAGATGGAAGCATTATCTCAGTACACAAGTTACTCGCGTAGATTCTGTGTTGATTATCTTGGTATACATCAGCAGCGTTATTGTTCGCATTATCGCTAAAGAAGATGTATGGATAGCCCATTTCACCTCTTCTTTGAAGTACACGTGCCCAAACTGAACGCTTGTCTGTGTCGCCTTCAATCATTTCCTGCATCCACTCGTTGCTAACTGTAACGCCATGCGTAAGCTCCTGAATTGGGTTTCCTTCAGTACCAATTTCAAGGTATTCTAAGATGTCTGGATGATCAATTGGCAGGTATGGAGAAAAACGTCCACGTCTTACAGAACCCTGGCTTACTACATCCACCATAGATTCGAACAGGCGCATAATATGCACTGCACCAGAGGCCTCACCGTTATTCTTAATTGGTGCACCACGGTGTCTAATCTTACCAAAGTAACCAGAAGTACCACCGCCTAATTTTGACATCATTCCTACCTCAGACTGCGTGTACAGAATGTTACCTATATCATCATCAATATGAGATCCAAAACAGCTAATTGGAAGACCACGTTCTTTTCCAAAGTTTGACCATACTGGAGAGGCTAGCGAATAGAATCCTTCTGACATGTAATGATAGAATTTATCAGCATATCCAGGCATTCCCAGAATATCTTCAGCTCTATCAGCAATCTCACGAATACGTTCCTCTGCCGTTACCCCCTCAGACAAATAGCCTGCCTGAAGAAACTGCCTGCTTTCTTCATTTAGCCATGCAAATCCGCCTTGTTGAGCTTGGTTTAGCTCCTCACGTGCCTGCTTTCTGGCATCAATTAGTTTCTTGTGTAAATCTTGTGTTTCTGTAGTGTTTAGTACGTTTTTCTCTTGCATGTCCATGTTAGAATAAGTCTTCGCTAGTTATACTTTGGGTTCTTTTACTGTAGTTGATTGATCGTTTCACGAAGAAATCACCGTGTTTGGTACCTGTAATTTCATCATCAAACCACTCTGTTTGTAGTAAGGCGTTGTTATCCACCTCAAATATTTTTTCGATTCCGATACTCTCTAATGAGTTGTTGAATCGGTTCTTGATAAATTCAATAATCACTGATTTAGGAAGGAAATCCAGCTCTCCATTTTCGAAAATCCAGTCTAATAGTCCGCACTCAGCTTCATATGCTTTTTGACATAAATCTTTGATGTGATCATAATACTCAGCTGTAAACCAATGCGGTTTTTCTTCTTTAAGAATCTTAATCAAATCGATTCCGAAATCACCGTGTATCTGTTCTTCTTTAGAAGTAGCTTCTACCACATTAGAGATACCCTTAAGCATATTCTTATGCTTGTTAAAGCCCATTATGATAAGGAACTGAGAGAATAAAGAAACGTGTTCTATAAACAGAGAGAATAGAAGTACACATTCGGCGTATTCCTGATTATCACTGCTCTTAGAGTTTCTTAGCGAGTTCTCAAGATAATTCACTCGCTTCATGATTTCTGGCTTTCTCTTAAGAGATTTAAACTCCTCATTTAAACCTAGTATTTCAAGAAGGTGGGAATACGCATCTGCGTGTCGCACTTCACTTTCCGCAAATGTTGCACCAACAGATCCAATCTCTGGTTTAGGCATACGGTGGTACAAATCACCCCAGAACGTTTTCACGGCAACTTCAATTTGAGAAATAGCCAACATGGTGTTTTTGATAGCACTTCTCTCAGTCTCCGTTAAGCGAGATTTGAAATCTTGGATATCACTCGTGAAATTAAACTCTGTATGAATCCAATACGAGTGTCTAATTGCTGGCACATATTCGTACAATTGAGGGTACTCATATGGCTTTAAAGTAATGCGTCTTTCGAATATGTCTGTCTTACGCTCCTCAGCTCTTTTGTTTCTATAAAGAATAAATGCCTTAGCCACTTCAGGATAATTTCCTTCCATTAGACATTGTTCTACAATATCTTGAATTTGTTCAACGGTTGGAATAAAAGCAGCGTCTGCTTCCTTGCGTTTTAGGAGTACGTAATTAACTTTTTCGGCTACTACATTGGCCTCATCCATGCTGCCTTTTCCTACAGCGTCCATTGCTTTAAAAATAGCCTTCGATATCTTGCTTAAGTCAAAAGATATCGTTGTAAAATCTCTCTTAATTATCTGCGTAATTTCCATACCAAAAATCTTAAATTGAATTAGACGAATTCTCTTAACGAAAATGGTTGAAAATGAAGCATGGATTTAACGCTCTCTTAAAAACATGCTAACATGTTTTTCACAGTAACTTCTCTTTGTCAGTGTGGGTGAGATTTTCAGGGCCGAAGAAAAAAACCAAAATACCGTGTTTCTGGTATGACTTTTTTTCACCATTAAAATGTTAATATTATTTAGGTGAAAATTGACTAAAGAAAGATGGATTTTACAGTATCGGTTTTACCACATTATAAACCGAGGATCATCTACGTATTTATCGAGATCTTTTGTGCCTAGAATACAAATGAGGTCAACTATCGGCACAATGCCTAGTCCGCCCCCTAAGGTTACTGTGTATAGAACGGGAACATGTGCTTCTGTTCCTAAATAAAGCCTATGACCGCCGAATATTCCCAGTGTTATTGTGAGAACAGCTAGGTTGGCTTTGTCGTTTTGTATGCGGCGTTGGAGTTTAGCTTTGAACTGCCTAAGTTTTTGTTTGATGGGTTTTATACCTTTTATGGGCCCATCGATTGAAATGACTGAAATGTGCTCACTTTGCATTGTTTGAGAGTGCGCAACTGAAATTGATGGCATAAAAAATCCGCATGCAAATACAATTAATAAAATTGTATGCATGCGGACTAATTTCATTGTGATAAGAATTACTTATTCTTAGCGTACTCAGCTGAAACGTAATCCCAGTTTATTACATTAAAAAATGCTTCAATATAATCAGGACGTCTATTCTGATAGTTCAGATAGTAAGCGTGCTCCCAAACATCTAAGCCTAAAATTGGGTGACCTCCGCATCCAATTCCTGGCATAAGTGGGTTGTCTTGATTTGGTGTTGAACAAACTTCAACTTTCCCCCCAGAGTGAACACACAACCATGCCCAACCAGATCCAAACTGTGTAGCTGCTGCATTAGAGAAAGCATCTTTAAAGCCTTCAAAGCTTCCGTAAGCTGCATTAATTGAGTCTGCTAATTCTCCACTTGGAGTTCCGCCACCATTTGGAGACATAACATTCCAAAATAAGCAGTGATTATAATATCCACCACCGTTGTTTCTAACTGCACCGTTAGACATATCTAGATTCTTAAGTATATCGTCAATTGACTGGCTTGCCATTGCAGTTCCTTCTATAGCCGCGTTTAGTTTGCTAGTATAACCAGCATGATGTTTACCATGGTGAATCTCCATAGTTCGTGTGTCAATATGTGGTTCCAATGCATTGTGTGCATATCCTAATTCAGGTAATTCAAATGCCATTTTATTATAGTTTTTTTATTTTGATTAGTAACTATCTCAAAGATAACAATATGATGGGTACAGAGCTATTAATTTTGGCTTAAACTAATGTTTACCCGCTGATACATCAGTTTTACCAAGTATTGCTTGGAGATTAGAATTTAATTTCTCTAATTTTGCGCAAAATATGTAAGTAATAAAAAAGTTAATCTCATGAAAAAAGTATTTTTATTAGTGGCTGTAGCACTTACAGTAGGAGTTACTGCTTGCGGTGACGCTGAAGAGACTACAGACAAAGCGAAAGACGAATTAAAAAACGCTGAAGAAAAAGTAGAAGAGAAGGTTGAAGAAGTTATCGATGAAAACAAAGAGGAAGCTATCGATAAAGCAACTGAAGAAGCATTGGACAAGGCTGAAGAATTGAAAGATGAAGCAACGGACAAAGCTGAAGAGTTAAAAGATGAGGCTACTAAGAAAGCTAAAGAAGCTGAAGAAGTAGTATCAGAGAAAGTTCAAGAGAACATCTAATTTCTGCTAAGAGCATTAAAAAAAGGGGACATGATCATGTCCCCTTTTTTTGTCTTTTAGTTCGGCTATTGCTGTTCTAGAATTTCTTTTGCTTTTAAAATAGTCGTGTCATACGTTGACATCCAATACAATCTGCCTTGCATATCATAAAGGGCATAGGCAATGCTTTCTTTTAACATCAATTTTATACGCGGTTTTGAATATTCAAACTGATCTAGATT
This sequence comes from Flavobacteriales bacterium, assembly GCA_964230215.1. GTDB lineage: Bacteria > Bacteroidota > Bacteroidia > Flavobacteriales_D > JAUILH01 > JAUILH01. The sequence goes on along the minus strand of CAXRGQ010000007.1, from coordinate 268,338 downwards.
AATAGTGTACTCCTCTCTAGTTTCCGTAAATTCAACCAAATCATCTAACATGTCATCAGTAACTTCAAACTCGTTTACGAAACTTCTATAATCGGGATAGTTTAACAACAGCTTATTTCGATGAACATCTAGATAGTAAAACACAAATTTATCGCTCGTGTAACGCAATGTTCCGTACGCATTGGTATTCATGTAAGAACTGTCAAACGGCACAAAATAGTCTGGGATAATGCCACCTCCACCATAAACAGCACGCTTTTTATACTTGGTTTCATATTTTAATGAATCGACTAAAATAGTGCTGTCCAAATGGTAAAGTTCGCCATTCTCAATTCTATTGTAGAAATCTTCGTCGTAGTCAACCCCTTTATATGGTTTCTGAATGCATCTTCCACTCGGCGTATAGTAACGTGCAATAGTTAATCTTAACTCAGAGCCATCATTAAATTTGTGTGGTTCTTGCACAAGACCCTTACCAAACGAACGCCTTCCAACAATAAATGCTCTATCATTATCTTGTAATGCACCGGCTAAAATTTCGCTCGCACTAGCTGACTCTTCATTAATAAGAACACAAATATCAGCTTCTTCTAGTCTGCCTGTGGCGGTTGCTTTATATTCTTTTCTTCCAGCATGCGCACCATCTGTGTAAACTATCAATTCGCCTGACTTTAATATTTCATCCGCCAGATTAATAGCTTGATCTAAATAGCCCCCACGATTATTACGTAAGTCAATTATCAACTTTTCCATCCCATCAAGCTTTAGCCTTTGTACAGCTGACAGAAATTCCCCTGATGTTGTTCTGGAAAACTTACCCAATTGGATATAACCAATGTTATTGTCAAGCATAAAATAGGCATCAATACTTTTTAGCGGAATAACTCCACGGATTATATGGAATGTTTTCTTCTCATTATCTCGCCAAACAGTTACTTCTACTGGCGTTCCCACCTGACCTTTGAGCTTGTCTAGAACTTCTTGATTTGATATGCCACCCTCTGCTAACAACTCCCCATCTACCTCTAGAATTCTATCGCCAGGTAAAATACCCGCGTCTTCAGATGGACCCCCGCTAACTACATCAACCACCATCAAACTATCATCATATATTCTAAACTGAATGCCAACGCCGGCAAAGTGACCATTCAATGATTCGTTATGTGCTTCTGTTAAGCTTGCCGGAATATAAGCAGAGTGGGGGTCTAAGTCATTTAACATTGAAGAAATAGACCGCTCAACAAGTTTTTCGCGCTCAACATTATCTACATAGTGTTCTTCTATATAATTGATAATGCTGTTGATTTTTAGTACTTGTTCTTTGTCTTCAGCAGGTAAACTAGAACTGTTGAAATAGTGTCCTAGACCGAAACCTATGGCCATTGCCAGACCTAGAAAAAGTGGTAAAAACGTGTTTAATGGTCTCTTCTCATTCATATCTTCCCGTCAAATTTAGCCATATCTAGCAATAATCGGTTACCGCACATCATTTTATAAGGCGGCTCCCCAATATAATTGTAGGTCAATTTCAAACAGCTCTTGTCTGTGTTTATAGCGATTATATGCTCTTTGGAATAGAGGTTTTAGTTCTTCTTGCGATAAATATTTGCTCTGAATGCGTTCGCCCGTCTTTAAAAGATGTCTGAAGTTTTCTTTTATGTAATTGTACCAGAAATCCTTTACGAGTTTATCTAATGAGTTTGGATGCAAATTGCGCTCTAATAATATTTCCTCTGCGATTTCTCGTGCTTCATTTGTGTATGCATCTGGCAACTCAATAATCTCAATCAATTTATCGGAATTGTATGTAGAGAACCGGTCTTTTAGCATAGTAGTTTTATATACGCTAATTTCCCGAAAATGGTTCTATGACCACACTTTAGTGCCTTCTGAACAATTTGCGCAGATGTCTATTGCTTGTCTGTTCTTGAGTACTTGCGATCTGAAATTTTTATACGCCGCGTCATGCCAAATGCTCTTTAACGGTCTTTGCAAGAGATTGCCCATGGTGTATTTAGCATCTTTATCAAAACAACATGGCACCATGTTTCCATCCCATGTGATTACACCAGAACTCCACATGCGCCAACAATGATTTGCTTGTTTACCCTTAAGCTTGTATTTACCGTTAGCCATCTTTTTATATCGACTATAGCGTTCGTTCTCTGGCATTAGGGCATTTCCATTCTCAAAGTCGTAGAATTGGGCTGTTTTTAAGCGAACTTCATCAATCTTAAGCTCTTCGGCCAGTTTAAACAAATCATTAATTTGGTGTTCGTTAGTGCTCACTACTAAAAACTGAAATATGATATGTGGGCCATTGCCATTGTTCTTATTTTTGATAGCAATCATGTTTTTTGTGCCTTCAATGACTTTCGCCAGCTTACCTTCTTTGCGATATGACTGGTAGGTTTCCTGCTGCGTTCCATCAATTGAAATGATGAGTCGCTTTAAACCTGAATCAATGATTTTTTGACAGTTGTCTTTGTCTAAAAAGTGAGCATTAGTGCTAGTAGCGGTGTAAATGCCTTTATCAGTAGCATACTTAACCATGTCAAAGAAATGTGGACTAATCAATGGTTCGCCCTGAAAATAAAAGTTGATATAACCGACACTAGGAGCCAGTTGATCTATGTATGTTTTACCATTGTCTAATGCAATGTTTCCAGTGTCTCTTGAAAACTGCCTCAAACCACTAGGACATTCTGGACACTTTAAATTGCAAGCAGTAGTTGGCTCAATTGATGCAGATATAGGAAGTCCCCATACAATGGGTTTTCGAGTGATTTTGGTCACCAGATAGGAAGATTTCACGCGCATAGCATTCCATGTGCGTCTAAACCCATATGATTTAATTATGTTGAGCTTGTCTTTAAAATGAATGCTCATGGTATAAAATTACTATATCTTTGGCTTGATGCGACTAACTTGCCTAAGTATATGTTTTCTAATTGTTGGAATCAATTCTTTTGCCCAAGTGAGTGGCTTAGTCTATGACGATGAAACTGGCGATCCAATGGCCTATGTAAAAGTATCGTCTGGTGGCGAAAAAGTGTATTCCAATATTGACGGAAAATTCACTTTAAAGCAGTGTAAAGACTCAATTCTATTTTCTTATGTTGGTTATGATGATATGAGCATATCGTGTAGTTCCGAATTGCTAGAAATTGGCATGATACCTAAACAGAGTATTGAAGAGCTTTTAATCAAATCAGATGACCCTTCCAAAGAAATCATTCGTCGGGTTATTGAGAACAAAGATTTAAACGATCCTGAGAAAAGGTGTTTTTCATATACAGCCTACAATAAGTTCTATTTCACTATAAAATCATTAGACACTATTACCTTAGAGAGTTCATCAGATACCTCATCGTTTAATCTGCAGGAGATGCTTGAAAAGCAGCATTTGTTTTTTACAGAGTCTATCACTGAGCGCATTCATTTATCCGCAAATAAAGATAAGCTTATCACGCGCTATCAAAAAACAGCTGGCTTTAAGGATGCTGGCTTGTCAATTACAGCATCAGAGTTTCAGACATTCTCGGCGTATTCAAACGAAATTGGAATTGGAGGTGTTCAGTTTTTAAATCCGATTTCTAAAGCGGGTCTTCGAGTGTACAACTATAAACTCTTGCAAAGTGATTTTGAAAACGGAGACACCTTGTTAAGTATTCAGTTTGAACCAAAACACAATAGGTTTAAAGGTATCAAGGGGCAATTGAAAGTAGATAAGTCTACCTATGCCTTGGTATATCTGGATGCTAATCCTATCAATCAAATCGCTAATATGGATATTCATATCAAGCAGATTTACAAGAAGCAAACAGATAGTTTTTGGTTTCCTAGCGAGTTAAATACACTTATTTATTTCGATAATGAGAGCGGCATAGATATGGTGGGTGCTGGCCGAACTTATATTGAGGACACAAAATTTGATATAGATGGCGATGGTGTGAGGTTTAATCACTTGAGTTCGTATGTGGAGATCGACTCGTCATTTAAACGGAGTGAGTTTGATAAGTATGTTAACTCAAAAGATAGTGCAACCATCGTATTTATGGATAGCCTAGGACAGGCAGAAGATTTCGACAAGCTAATCAGATGGTCCAAATATTTGGGCAAGGGTCAAGTTCCATTGTTTAAGTACTTTGCCTTGCAGATAGATAAGCTTATTGATTTTAACAATTATGAAGGGTTTAGACTGGGTGGTGGTATATCTACAAGCGATAGACTTACTAAGCACATGGAACTAGGTGGGTATTATGCCTATGGTTTTAAAGATAAGGCTTCTAAATTGGGAGCGCATCTGCAAATCAACATTAATCCAAAATACCAGACTAAGTTGAGATTGTCATATAGAAATGATCTACAGTTTTGGGGGCAACAGACATTTTATAGTGATGGCTTTATGGAGCAGTTAGATATAGATAATATACGCTTTTTAAATGTCAATGCAGAGCAGTCAAGACGAATTAAGGCGCAATTTTCAACTCGTTTGTTTCGTCATTTTTCGTTACATGCAGCACTTTTAAAAGATGAGATTACGGGATTGAGTGATTATTTATACTCAAATGTTCATGAAAACATTATTACGGCTAGTTCAGGGTCATACAGTAACGTTAGCGCCTTCGTAGAATTAAGTTTTTTATTTCGCGAAACCTTTACTGAGTTATTTGGGATGCAATTGTCTGACGGCTCTGATTTTCCCCATGTTCAGTTGCGTTATGAAAAAGGACTAAATGAGCAAGGAGGGCAGTTTGATTACACTAGAGTGATGGTTAAAATACGTCATGACTTTAATCTTCCTGGCCAAGGCAAATCCGCATTCTTTGCGAGAGCTGTCTACACAGACATGACGCTTCCTTTGCCATTCGCTCAGGGCTTACGTGGTTCCTATGAAAACTTTTCTTTTGCTAGCAAGAGCTCGTTTGAGACTATGCGCATTAATGAGTTCTTTGCGGATAAGTTTGTAGCAGGAGGCATTACATTGAATCTGTTGAGATTATATAAATCTCGCATGAGTGCTCCCGAATTAGTGTTGAGTACAAAAGGTGCTATCGGGGAAATGTATGACTCTAATGTCCATGAAAATGCTGATTTTACGGTGCCAAATAATTGGTATTTAGAATCGGGGGTTTACCTGGATAATCTACTCACAAGTCAGTTTGTGGGGATCGGATTGGCAACGCTTTACCGCCATGGTAACTATCAATTAGATAAGACCCTAGATAATTTTTCATTCAAGCTTAGTTTCAACCTAAGTTTTTGATAGTTGTCCAACTGCCTAAATGCTGTTATATTTGCAATCTCCTCATTAGAATATATGTGGCTTAAAGTATCTCAAATCATATTGCGCTACAGGATAGTTATCCTAATAGTTTTGGCTGCCATAACTGGTATGTTCGGCTACTTTGCCGCTACAAATGTGAAGATTAACACCAAGTTTGCCAACATGCTTCCGCCTGAAGATCCTATGCGCATTGAGCATGAAAAACTGAAGGAAATGTTTGGCCAAGATGGCAATGTTATGGTCATTGGTGTGGAAGATGTCGACTTATTTAAGCTCGAAAATTTCAGAGCTTGGTATAAACTAGGTCAAGAGTTAAAAAAGATTGAAGGGATTGATTCTGTCTTTTCAGTTGCACACATGTTTCGTTTACGTGCGGATAATGTGAATGAAAAGTTCAAATTAGAGCTCATCACTAAACGAATGCCAGAAACGCAGGCAGAGGTTGATTCGATTAAGGACATTGTTCTGAATCAGGTGTTCTATAAAGACTTGATTTATAAAGATAATAACCGTCTCAGCTTGATGATGGTAACGGTTAACGCTAAACGCTTCAACAGTTTAGATCGTGGAAGCATGATAGATGACATCTACGAGAAGACGCAAGAGTATGAAAGTCAATTTCCACATCTAAGATACAGTGGTCTCCCTTATATTAGAGATGTAGTTGCCAACAGCGTAAAGAGTGAACTGAAAGTTATGATTGCCCTGGCAGGTTTGGTTTTGGCGGTCATCTTATATCTGTTTTATCGATCAATTGTCGTTGTCATCGCTTGTCTATTTGTAGTGTTTATCGGTGTTATCTGGTCTTTCGGAACAATTGGACTTCTCGACTTCAGGCTAACTATGATTATGGGCTTAATCCCACCGTTAATAATTGTAATTGGGATTCCGAACTGTACCTATCTGCTCAATAAATATCATGCAGAATATATTGCGCACGGTAATAAAATTAAGGCTTTGTCACGCATCATTCAGAAAATTGGAAATGCCACATTTATGACCAATGTGACAACTGCATTGGGCTTTGGAACCTTCATATTTACGAATAGTGAAAAGATGCAGCAGTTTGGCATTGTTGCATTCATAAACATTATTGCTGTATTCTTTATTTCCATTTGTCTGATACCCATCGTATTTAGCTTTCTGAATCCACCAGAGGATAAACACACTAAGCATCTTGAGAAAAAATGGGTAGAATATTCGGTTAACAAGTTAGTAAAATGGGTTACAAACCATAGACGTTGGGTTTACATCACAACCATAGTCTTAATTGCCGTGTCGCTTTGGGGCTTATCAAAAATTGAAACCACGGGAAATATTTCCAGTGACTTGCCGAAAGGCAACCCGGTATTAGATGACCTTCGCTACTTTGAGTCTGAGTTTGGGGGTGTTATGCCTTTTGAGGTGGTTATTGATGCTAATGGAGAAGGGGAAGTGCAGAAGGAGCAACTTGTAAGACGCGTGGAACGTGTTCAAAGACAGGTTGAAAAATACAAGTTTGAGGGTAAACGAATATTTGCAAGATCACTTGGTCTCGTAGATGCCATAAAGTATGTCAATCAGGCATTCCAAGGTGGCGACAGCAGTAACTATAATATCGGTATTTACGACTTATCGAGAAGTCAACAAGGTAAAATCCAGAAGTACTTGGAGGGGCCTGACGTGCAGAAGTGGAAGCGATTGAGAACCAAATTGTATGTCGAGAGCACTGATTCCATGAAACTAATTGGACTTAGTCAGTTTATCGATTCATTTCCTTCTAAGTCAAGTAAGATTAATATTGATAAATTGTACAAAGAAACGGATAGCTCAATTGTGTACGAGTCAGAGGAGCTCGCAAAGTTGGCCAAACCCGCCTATAAAACTGTAGATTCTACAATTAATGCCATGTTAGGAAGCAGTAAACATCTAGCTAAAGGGTTTGTAGATTCCACTGGAAGATTCACGCGCGTTTCTTTCCAAGTAGCCGACATTGGCTCGAAGGATATGGATGGCGTTGCTAAGGATGTCAAAATAAGTATTGATAGTATTTTGAACCCAGTTAAGGACTCACTTAACTACTACAAACAGTCGTTTATTGCTGCAGATGGGGCAAGCAGGAAGTCAATTCTAAATAACTTCTACAATAGTGAATATATCGCTAAACATTGTGACAGAGCGGAATGGCAGATCTCACGAACCTACAAAGAAAAGTTAGTCGAGTCTAGGATGAATGAGCTAGCAAAGAAAGGATTGGCTGTCTCATACAACGATAAAACCTATGATTTGGCCAGCGAAAGACAAAAATTGCAATTGGAGACTGCCATCAAAGTTGACATTGATAAGCAATTGTCGGAACAGGGCGATGAATACAGTGATGAACAGTTGGCCTCACCTGAGTTTGAGTTTGCTTTTACGTCCTATATCAATGAAAATATTTACGATTTCTTTATCACAGGAACTAGCGTAGTATTTGCGAAAGGCACCACTTATTTGGTGGATAACCTTATTACCAGCTTGATGATTGCTGTGGGAATGATTGCGGTCTTGATGGCATTATTATTCTCGAGTATCCGAATGGTGTTGGTGTCTCTTCTTCCTAACTTTATTCCGCTTATTACAACCGCAGGTATTATGGGTTGGGCAGGTATACCAATCAAACCTTCTACCGTATTGGTGTTTAGTGTGGCATTTGGTATTTCCATCGATGATACCATTCACTATTTGGCAAAGTATCGTCAAGAATTAAAAAATCAAAGCTGGAATATCAGAGGGTCGGTATTAAATGCACTGAAAGAAACGGGTGTGAGTATGATCTACACCTCCATTGTACTGTTCTTTGGCTTCTGTGTATTCGCTACCTCTAGTTTTGGAGGAACTGTGGCGCTTGGTGTACTTGTATCGATAACACTATTAGTTGCTATGCTGTCCAACTTAGTTTTATTGCCATCTCTTTTATTGTGGCTGGACAAATCAATCACAAATAAGGCCTTTAAGGAACCACTTCTGGAGCTTATAGACGAAGAAGAGGACATTGAATTAAGCGACTTAGAAATTAAAAAAGAAGACGAATGAAAGGAATCATTCTAGCAGGAGGATCTGGAACCAGATTATATCCTCTGACTATTGCTGTTAGTAAGCAATTAATGCCTATCTACAACAAGCCAATGATATATTACCCACTTTCTACGCTTATGATGGCTGGGATTAAGGATATTCTTATTATTTCGACTCCAGAAGATTTACCGCGATTTGAGCAGTTGTTAGGTGATGGAAATGCAATTGGCTGCAAGTTGTCCTATAAAGTACAAGAAGTGCCCAATGGATTAGCACAAGCCTTTGTTATCGGTGAAGAGTTTATCGGGGATGATAGTGTTGCTTTGGTTTTAGGCGATAATATTTTCTACGGTGCCGGTATGGGTCGATTACTTCAAAATAATTACAATCCTGATGGAGGCGTTGTTTATGCTTACCATGTGAGTGATCCAGAGCGTTATGGTGTAGTAGAATTTGATGATAGCCAAAATGTTATATCAATAGAGGAAAAGCCTAGCAAACCCAAATCAAACTACGCGGTGCCTGGTTTATATTTCTATGATAATGAGGTTGTAGAAATTGCCAAGAATCTTGAGCCAAGTGCACGTGGAGAATATGAAATTACGGACGTCAACAAAGCGTATTTGGAAAAAGGCAAGTTGAAGGTTTCTATTTTAGATAGGGGGACAGCATGGCTGGATACAGGGACGTTTAAATCCTTAATGCAAGCTAGTAACTTTGTTCAGGCCATTGAGGAACGTCAGGGACTTAAAGTTGGATGTATTGAGGAGGTTGCTTACCGTCAAGGTTTTATCGATAAGGAGCAGTTAAGAAAGATAGCTGAACCATTGGTGAAAAGTGGTTACGGCGAATACTTACTATCTCTTATAGCTTAGTATGAAGCACTACATTTTAGCAATTGAAGAAGCTTTAGAAAAGCTAGATATTCCAGAGAAACCATCTAATCTTTATGAACCGGTGCGCTATTTTCTTTCAATAGGGGGCAAACGCACGCGACCAAGCTTATTGCTGATTGCCCATAAATTATTTGATGATAATTGGCAGGATAGTATCAATCAAGCGTTGGCTATAGAGTTGTTCCATAATTTTACACTTATTCATGATGATATAATGGATAACGCGCCAGTTAGAAGATCGATGGCTACAGTGCATGAAAAATGGAATCGAGATGTGGCAATTTTATCGGGAGATGTTCTGCTAATTAAAGCCTACGATTATTTACTTGAAGGGAATAAAAACCCAGTGGATTCCATGCGATTATTTAACGATACGGCAAGATTGATTTGTGAGGGCCAACAATTGGACATGGATTTTGAAGAGCGCGAAATTGTAGAATTGCCAGAGTACATTGAGATGATTCGCCTCAAGACAGCGGTGCTCTTGGCGTGTTCATTAAAGGTGGGAGCAATGAATGCAGGCGCTGGCACGTCTGAATGCAACAAAATGTATGAGCTTGGCATTAAATTGGGCTTAGGATTTCAGCTACAAGATGATTTCTTAGATGCATTTGGTGATCCCGAAAGTTTTGGAAAGCAGGTGGGAGGCGACATTTTAAATAACAAGAAAACGTATTTAAGCATACGCCTGCGACAAGAAATAGGAGAGCAGGCATATAATGACCTGTATACCTTAAGTGATATCGCTCTTGTTGATGCTGTTAAATCTGCTATTGTAGCCAATGGAATTGATGCCGAGTTAGCCGACTTGGTCAACAATTACCATCAAGAAGCCATTCAGATACTCGATAGTTTGGACACAAAAAAGCCCAAAGATGAACTCCTTGGGCTATCGTCGAAATTAATGATTCGACAGAATTAATCTATTTCTTCTTACCTACCGTTTTTTCAGCAAGTTTTAATGCGTTATAAGCGTTTACGATTCCTCCTGATACACTTAATGTCTTAAACTTAGTAGTTTCAGGTTCATCGTTACCACGATCTGGAACGTACACTTTTAAACATTTTTCTTTCTGCACAGAATTCATAAGTACCTCTTTTAACTCAACTGCTGTTAGCTCAGGATAATAAGACCAAACCAAAGCTGCTACTCCTGCTGTAATTGGACTAGAGTAACTGGTTCCATTCCCTTTGTCGTATCTGCTTTCTGGCGCACAGGAAACAATGTCCACACCAGGTGCAAATAAATCTACATGGAATTGACCGTAGTTAGAGAATGTTCCAGGCAGGCCTGCCGCACTTTCACTCCCTGTAAGATCATCAGCCTTAAATCTCTTCTTATGCATAGATGATGCACCCACGGTTAGCATATTTGCCACCGCACCGCCATTATAACGGTCAATTGGATAATGTGGATGCACATCCACGTCTGTATTATCATTTCCGGCAGCGTTTACTAACAACACACCTTTACTTTCGGCATACTTTATAGCCTCATCTACCATCTCCTTATTTGGGGAATACATTTTACCAAAGCTCATGTTAATCACTTGTGCTCCGTTATCCACAGCATATCGAATTCCTAGTGCCACGTCTTTATCGTACTCGTCTCCTCCAGGAATAGCCCTAATGCCCATTATTCTGACGTTGTTGGCAATTCCGTCTATACCAATACCATTGCCTCTTTCTGCTCCAATAAGACCAGCTACAAATGTACCATGATAGGGGTCTGGACCTTTAATATCCGGATTACCGTAATCACGATCATTAATGTCGGTTGGATCATCGCCAATAATTTCTTTACGAGCCATGAAATCTATATTGTAATAGTTGTTTACGTAGCTTTCCAAATGCTCAACCTGATCATTGACTTTCGCCATAGTTAGACCTTGTTTCATCATTTCAACTTTAGCTGATTTAAACTGTAGTAATGATGCGTCTTCTGTCTCAATAGCTTCTACTTCTTCAACGGTATAATCTGATTTACCAAGCTCTTTTTCAATAGCGGCGTCAATAACAGGAAGTATCATTTTTATTTGATCCATCTGAGCGAGTATCTTAGAATACCTCTCTTTGTTTTTGTTGTACTTGTCACGCACTTCTTCGAATAGAGCAAACTCTTCTTTGTTGCTCACATCATCAGCAGATTTACCATCATACTTAGGCTTTAACTTTCTGTAAATACGTGTTAATTCTAAGTTCTCAGGTCCAACGTTATCGCCATTCGGATGTCCAAGGAAATTCCAACCATGGATATCATCGATATAGCCGTTTTTATCATCGTCGATACCGTTGCCCGGAATTTCACCTTCATTGACCCACATGACATTCTTTAAATCCTCATGTTTGTAATCAATGCCACCGTCAATCACCGCAACGATGATTTGTTTTTTTGGCTTTATATCTTTTAGAAGTTCTGCGTATGCTTTTGTTGCCCCAACTCCCATCATTTTAGTAGTCTTGTACGTACCATGATGCCAATTGTGGTATTTATTAAATTTCTTAGCGTCTTTTTCGTGATCGCCATCACCGCCTCCGTGTGCAAATAACATTCCAGGTAAGAAAGAAGATGCGATAACAATTTGTTTCCAACTCATAATAATAGATTTTCGTCTATCAATGTACGCAATTCATCGATATAAGTTGGCTTTTATGTGAAGAACATTGATTTTATGTGTACAAACGGTTAAATTTTCGTTCGGCTTTAAATGTCAACGGAAACTTCAGACGTGAGCTGCCTATTATCATCTCTATAAAACTTAAGCATCACATTTGTTTTTTCTCCATTATTACCAATTGCCATAAATGATATACGATCATTAAATTTGGTAATGTAGTGAGTTACCTTATGTCCAACATCTCCCGCAACAAATATTAAATCTGCTTCAGGGCAAGAGGCCTCAATCATGGGTAATACTTCTTCATAAAAATTATTCTCTCGGAGGCAATAACTGCAGTCTCCAACATAGCCATTTATTAAGCTATCAGCAATCGACTCATAATAACCATCATCTTGAAGCCAAATTAGTTGGTGAGTGCCGATAACTATATTTTTTGCATCTGAATTATCTGTTAAGATTTTCTGCAGATTATCAAACTGTTCGTTAATGATGTTTCCACCATTCATTTCTGTATCCATAGCAATTATTAGCACGTCATCTTTCCTATACGATTGTGGATAGGATGATGTAAAGTACTTGGCTAGTACCTGCCTGTCAGTAATGTCATGATTTCCGGGGGCAAAAAGCACATCATCTCGTTTTAAGTCTATGGATGTACTTAGTTTCTCTAGGACTTTAGAGTCTTTTGTGGTATAAAACGCAAGATCACCTAGCATCATAACGGTTCCTTCTGTTTGTTCGAGTGTTTGTAGGACTTTTGATGGGATGTAGTTCTCGTTTGGGTCCGAATTTCTGGTATGTCCAATCACCGTTATTACTGGCTGAGCTGTTAACTCTTTCTCGCGTTTTGTTGAATTCTCGCTGCACGCACTCAAAGCATTCAGACCAATTAGAGTTATTATTGCAAAAGCTAATTTCACGCCGTTAAAATAATGAATGAACAGGAATTTGGACTAGAAAAAAGGCATTTCACTGACAAGGAGTTGCTGGAAGATACCTTGAATCAAATCGAAAAAGATTTTGGACAGATTGAATTACAACTCAGAGAAGTTAAACAGGGAGATGATTATTTTGAACGGTTATGTGCAGATTTGAGCTATACCGTAGATGCTTTATTGGACAAAGCACCCGATAGATTATTTAGTTTAATGTACAGAATTGATTTGCCTGAAAGCCGTATTTCTAATTTGTTAGGAAGTGATGAACCAGCGATGGCTATCGCTGAAATGATTCTAAAACGTGAGCTTCAAAAGGTTGTGATAAGAAGAAAGTTTAGCGCATAATCGGAAGAATAAGATAAAATAAACGCAATCGAATATCTTATGGTAATTCATTATGTATGGCTGATAATATTTGTTAGATTTGTGTATAGATAACATTGTGTTAAATATTTATGGACAAGTTTTCATACCTCAGTAATGGGGACGTAGCAGCTTTTGATGAGCTGTATCAACAATTCAAAAAGGATCCAAACTCAGTTGATGCCGGTTGGCAGAAATTCTTTGAGGGATTCGAATTCCAACATGCAGACTACTCGGCCGACTCAATGAGCGGCAACACAGGCAAGGAGTTTAAAGTAATTAATCTTATAAATGCGTATCGTTCAAGAGGGCATTTATTTACTAAAACCAACCCTGTACGAGAGCGTAGAAAATACTCGCCAACACTTGATTTGGAAAATTTTGGCTTGGCAGAGGCCGATCTAGAGGAGGAGTTTTTTGCCGGAGAGGAAGTTGGAATAGGCAAGGCCAAATTATCCAAGATAGTAGACCATTTGAAAGAGACGTATTGCGGTAGTATCGGAATCGAGTACAACTACATGCGTGATCCTGAAAAATTGAGCTATATCCGAAACATGATTGAATTAGATAATCAACCTAAGATTTCGGACACAGATAGAGAACATATTATGCATAAGCTGAATCAGGCAGAGGTGTTTGAACAGTTTTTGCAAAAGAAATTTGTAGGGCAGAAGCGATTCTCAATTGAGGGAGCAGAAGCCTTGATTCCTGCCCTAGACAGATTAATTGAGTACGCTGCAACTAATGGCGTTCAAGAGTTTGTTATGGGTATGGCACACAGAGGTCGATTGAATGTATTGGCTAACATCTTTAATAAGACTTATTCGAATATATTTTCTGAGTTTGAAGGGAAAGAATATGAGGATAGTTTGTTTGATGGTGATGTTAAGTACCACCTTGGATTTACATGTGACGTTAAATCAGATAGTGGCCATCAAATAAAAATGACTTTAGCGCCGAACCCTTCACATCTAGAGGCGGTAAATCCAGTAGTTGAAGGAATTACTCGAGCAAAGATTGATGAGTTTGGATATAAAGAAGATCAAATCGTACCGATTCTAGTGCATGGTGACGCAGCAGTAGCTGGTCAAGGTATTGTATATGAAGTTGTTCAGATGGCCCAATTAGATGGGTATAGAACAGGAGGTACTATCCATATCGTTATCAATAATCAGGTTGGGTTTACAACGAATTATTTAGACGCAAGATCTAGTACCTACTGTACGGATGTTGCTAAAACTACTTTGTGCCCAGTATTCCACGTGAACGGTGATGATGTTGAGGCTGTAGTTAAGGTTTCGCAGATGGCATTGGAGTATAGACAACGTTTTAATCAAGATTTCTTTATTGACCTTCTGTGTTACAGAAAGTATGGACATAACGAAGGTGATGAGCCAAAGTTTACACAACCAAAGCTCTATAAGATTATTTCAAAGCATCCTACTCCTAGGACCTTATACTTCAATGAATTGATAGCCGCTGGCAAAATTGATGAAGCACAAGCTGCTAAAATGAAGCAAGAGTTTGATGATGAATTACAACTCAGACTATCAGAAGCTAAGCAGATTGAAAAAGCCAAAATCACCAATTTCTTGGAAGAGGAGTGGAAGCATTTGAGAACATCTGTTCATGAAGATTTCGAAAAAAGCCCAGAAACGGGTGTTGCTGTTGCAAAGCTTAAAGAGCTTGGTAAAAAAGTAGCCACCTTACCAGAGGGTAAAAAGTACTTTAGAAAAATAGAGAAGTTGATGAATGACCGGCTTTCCATGATAGAAAACAATAGTCTAGATTGGGGGATGGCCGAGACCTTGGCGTATGCTACTTTGCTTGACGAAGGTCATCCAATTAGAATATCAGGACAGGATGTTGAGCGAGGAACTTTCTCACACAGACACGCGGTTGTTAAAACAGAGGATACTGAAGAGGAGGTAGTAACACTGAACTTATTAAGTGACAAACAAGGAAAATTCCAGATATACAACTCACTATTGTCCGAATACGGAGTGTTAGGTTATGATTATGGGTATGCCTTTGCAAGACCTGATGGTTTAACTATTTGGGAAGCACAGTTCGGAGACTTTAACAATGGAGCTCAAATTATTATCGACCAATTTTTGAGTAGTGCTGAAGATAAATGGCGCTCAATGAATGGCTTGGTAATGCTGTTACCGCACGGATATGAAGGCATGGGGTCTGAGCATTCAAGTGGTCGTATGGAGCGCTACTTACAGCTTTGTGCAGAAGATAACATGGTGGTGTGTGATATTACAACGCCTGCCAATTTCTTCCATGCGCTTAGAAGACAGTTAAAGTGGGAGTTCAGAAAACCATTAATTGTATTCAGTCCTAAAAAGCTTTTGAGATACCCTAAATGTGTATCCACTCTTGAGGACATGGCATCAGGTTGTTTCCAAGAGGTCATGGACGACCCAAAGATCAAGGATAGAAAGGCAGTAGATTCGATCGTGTTCTGTACTGGTAAAATATACTATGATACTTTAGAAGCAATGGAAGCTGCAGGTGAGGTAGATAATATTGCCCTAGTCCGATTAGAGCAACTATACCCCCTACCACAAACTCAATTGGATAACATTATTGCATCTTATCCAAATGCGAAAAACCATGTTTGGCTGCAAGAAGAGCCTGAAAACATGGGTGCTTGGGGTTACATCTTAAGATCGTTTAAATCTGTACAATTAGACTTGATTTCAAGACCAGCTAGTGGAAGTCCAGCGGCAGGATCGTCTAAGGTGTACGAGATTAGACACAATAAATTATTTGAACAAGTATTGAGCTACGCTAAAGTGGCAACAAAATAAATAAATACATAGACTATGTTGGAAATGAAAGTGCCTTCTCCGGGCGAATCGATATCAGAAGTTGAAATAGCCGAATGGTTAGTTGAAGACGGCGATTATGTTGAGAAGGACCAAACAATCGCAGAGGTTGATTCTGATAAAGCTACGCTTGAATTACCGGCGGAAGAATCGGGTATAATTACATTAAAAGCGGAAAATGGTGACACGGTTGCTGTAGGAGATGTAGTATGTTTGATAGACACAAGTGCGCCAAAACCAGAAGGCTTTGAGTCAAAGGTTAGTGCAGCACCAGCTGCTGAAGAAAGCCCGAAGAAAGAAGAAGCTGCGCCAGCCCCTAATCCTATGCCTGCAAGTAAGGAAGATACAAAGAGTGATTCTTACGCTTCAGGTCATCCATCTATTGCAGCAAAGAAAATCATGGATGAAAATGGAATTGCAGCAAATCAAGTAAGTGGGACCGGTAAAGATGGCAGAATCACAAAACAAGATGTTGTGGCAGCGATGGCAGCTGGGTTCAGCGCTTCTAACGCAAGTGGTTGGGGCGGTACAAGAGACACTGAGCGCGTAAAGATGTCTATGTTAAGACGTAAGGTGGCTGAAAGATTGGTTTCTGTTAAGAACGAAATGGCCATGTTAACGACATTTAATGAGGTTGACATGAAGCCAATTATGGACTTGAGAAAACAATACAAAGACAAATTTAAAGAGGTCCACGGAGTGGGGCTTGGATTTATGTCATTCTTTACGAAAGCCTGCACTGAGGCGCTTAATTTATATCCAGCCGTAAATGCACAAATTGAAGGCAAGGAAATGATTATGCATAATTATGCAGATGTTGGTATTGCTGTATCAAGTCCAAAAGGTTTGATGGTGCCTGTTGTAAGAAACGCAGAGCAGATGTCATTAGCGGAGATAGAGGCAGAAATTAAACGTCTTGCAATTAAGGCGCGTGATGGCAAGATATCTCCAGATGAAATGGCAGGGGGTACATTTACAATTACCAATGGCGGGGTATTTGGTTCTATGCTTAGTACTCCAATTATTAATCCACCGCAGAGTGCTATACTGGGAATGCACAATATAGTTGAGCGTCCAGTAGCGATCAACGGAAAGGTGGAGATAAGACCGATAATGTACGTTGCGCTTTCTTACGATCATAGAATTATTGATGGAAAAGAAAGTGTTAGTTTCTTAAAGGCAGTAAAAGAGATGTTAGAGAATCCTGAAAGACTCATATTTGGTTCTAAGAGCCCTTATGAAGTTCTATTAGGTCTTTAATGGACTGGTAACATATTATAATAGAAGAGGGGCTAAAAGCCCCTCTTCTATATCCTAAATGTATGTCTTACCAAATTGCCCAACTACCATTAGAACATTCTTCATCAACAAAAGTTTCAAATTCTTTGGCCGACATAGAAAATACGCGTTCAAATTCTTTTTCATCACGAGATGAATGCCATGCATATACAGCGTTATATTTTAACCAAGGCGCTTCCCAGCTTAGCCCTTCTCCTCGCAAATGAACTACATAGTCTTTCGATATATCTTTCTTTTCGTCGTAGTGCAAGCCCATCAACTCAAAGTCATTTAAAATAGGGATGAATTCCTCAGACATACTTGATATCGAGACAAGTTCTTGATCATGTTCATTAAAGTTTTTTGACTGCTTTACCTCATACTTCTTTAGGAAGCTATTTAAACCTCCCTCGTAATGCTTTTCTAAAGCTTCTTTTCTTACAATTATGTTTTGATGATGTAGATATACTGGCATGTGTCTGTAATTAAAGTTGGAATATAAAAAAAGTGGCCGGATATACCGGCCACTTAACTATAATATGATTAGAATATTATTGCTTGATAAGACGTACAGTCTTTCTATCACCGTTAGCAACAATGTTCAAGAAGTAAACACCTCTTTCGAATGTGCTTAAATCAATTACGCCAACAACATTGTTTGTGTTGTCAAGGTTACTAATAGTCTTTCCAGTAATATCTGTAACGTACAAGTTAAACTCTCCACTTAGTCCTTCAATTGTGTAATTGAACACACCATCAGTAGACGGGTTAGGATAAATGTTAAGCTGTGCTTGACTTACTTCATCAATTCCAACACATTCTTCAAACTGAACAGTTACTGACGATTGAGCAGTACATCCTAATGAATCTACTACCGTTACAGTAAAGGTATGGTTACCTAATCCAAATACACTTCCTTGTACCAGAATTGTTTGTGTATTATCTCCAGTACTCCAAGAGTATGCATCAAACGTACCTGGATCTAGAGTGGTATTTGTGTTAACACACAATACTGTTGGGTCATTACCTAAATCAGGCATTGGAGTTGATTGTAATACACTAACAGCATCAATAGTAGAACATCCTAAACTATCAATAACAACAACTGAGTATCCACCTACTGATGAAACAGTAATAGTTTGTGTATTAGCGCCTGTACTCCACTGGTAGGATTGAGCGTTAGTTACCCCAGGATCAAGTGTGATTGAATCACCAGCACAGAAACCTTGTGTATTTGGGCCTAATTGAGCTGGCGCTGGCATTGTGATAGTTACACTGTCTGTTGCCACACACCCTGCCGTATCCGATTTAGTTACCGCATAA
This sequence comes from Flavobacteriales bacterium, assembly GCA_964230215.1. Classification (GTDB taxonomy): domain Bacteria; phylum Bacteroidota; class Bacteroidia; order Flavobacteriales_D; family JAUILH01; genus JAUILH01. The sequence goes on along the minus strand of CAXRGQ010000007.1, from coordinate 249,756 downwards.
ATACCACCTGCATTAATCATTAATGTAGTGTCGGTAGAAGCATCATTCCATACATAAGAATATAAATTTCCAGAATCCCATCCAGCATCTAGAGTCTCAGTATTTCCAAAACAAAGAACTCTGTCAGGACCTAGATCAGGTGCGATGAAATTTTCATTTAATTCTAATATGAAAGTGTCCATAACACACATTCCATATATATCATATGCAATTACATCATATGTTCCAGAGTTGTCAATTTCAACATCTAAACCTGTTTGTCCATCAGACCAAATGGCGTCATCATATATACCTAGAGAAGATAAGTTAGTTGCGAAAGATGTATCACAAATGTTCATAGAATCTGGATAAATATCTGCGACTATCGGGTAAGCAATAGCAACGTTATCAAAGGCAAATCCTTCATCATTGATAATTCCATCTGATCCAAAATTAACACGGAATTTAACGAAATTACCAACAAATGTAGCTGAGTCCAGATCCCATTTAGATTGCACCCAGCCATCAGATCCGTTTCCGTTTCTTCCAGCCCAAGTGTCTCCGAAACCTGAAGGACCGGCAACAACATTGTCATTATACCAGTTGTCTGTTGGCATACCACCACCTAGACTTCCTAATAGCTGCCATGATTGACCACCATCTAGAGAGTAAGTAACATTAGCACCATCCCAACCGTCTTCAGATTCCCACCATATATCCATGGCAAATACTTCTTGCCCAGTTGCAGATGTGAAGTCAAAACAAGGACTTTCAACAAAATCGTCCATGTTCCCAACATAATTTCCATTTAATCCAGTAACAAATGCATTTGTTCCAGATTCAGCCGAGTTAATAATCGTATTAGATGGCGTACCAAATTCCCAGTTTCCACCGTTTGAGTTGTTGATAGTCCAATCACCTTGACCACCTTCAAAATCCTCTAAATAAGGGAATGATGAAACTGTAGTAGTATGCGTAACACTGTACCCAGTAAATACATCATTTGCGGTATTTAGATCACCCGCAACTGTTATAGACGCATCAAATGTGTATGTCGCAAATGCAGATAGATCTTCTGTGGAAGCAAATGTATGCGTGTAGGTTCCTCCTGGTAAAATAGTATCATTTACAGTTTCACACACTGGAGTTCCTGCATTAAAAGTATAACAAACATCAAACGTGAAGATAGTATCACCACCGTCGTTCGCTAATTCTAGGGTAATCATTTCAGCATTAGTTAAACCGCAAGACCCTGAAGGTGCAGAAATCGCTGTAATATATCCATCATATTGAGCTAGAGTAGTAAATGTATAGCCTTCCCAAGCTGAGAATAGTCCTCCGCAATTTGATCTCACATATACATCATAAGTGGTAGACTGAGTAAGTCCTGTGATTGTATGTGGATTATTAGTCGTGTTTGTTATAGAACCGATTTCAGCTCCAGTCCCAGGCGCGAATCCAGGCGCACCCCACTCAATATCAACGTTAGTGGCAGAACTTGTCCAGTTAATATCAGCTTGATCAAATGATATGTTAGAGCCTGTAACATTGGTGATTAACGGACAGTTCACACCGTTAATTTCAACATTATCAACTGACCAATACCAAGCCCATGAATTATTATCATCATAGAAGAATCGCACTTGCATTGCTGGGTTAGCGTATGCCGTAATATCAATTGTTTGATGATCAGGCGCCATATTTCCACCAACATCAGCAGTTTGATTTAATACATTTACCCAAGAAGCTCCATCCCACACATCTACATTAGCGTAGTCAGAACCTATGTTATTATACCATTGATCAAATTCAAGAATAACTTGCGAGTAGCCTGTACCATCAAAAGCTGGTGTTATAAGCTCTTCAATCATGTGTATCCCGTTTCCGTCTGCATCTGAATCAACAATTGCAGTAGGCGTGCCATCTAAAGGTCTTGATGAGTTGCTACCCCAAGTAGCCCCATCTGTTAAGTTGTCGACGACGGTCCATGTTCCTGGAATTCCTGCGTCAAAGTTCTCTTGAACTAGGACTTGCGCACTGGCGCTCATCGCTAGGCCAAAAGCCAAAATTGTAGTAAAAATTCTTTTCATAAGCGTTAAGTTGTTGTTAAACAAAGTTTAGAATATACAAAAGTATATAATAGGAAACAAACGCAAAACCCTTCTGTTCAAATTTAAATGGAATTTAGACTAAGCGTGTTTTAAGGAGAGTGAGTCTCCATATATACTAGTCCTAAGGTATAAAGTTTACTACTCTTATGTAGCCTCCGTCATGCTCACAGATAAGCAAGTTCCCGTTTTTCATTATAGATAAGCTCCTAACCTCTGAGACTTTTTTACCCTCTGAAAATAATTCACCGTCTCCTTCATGGGTATCTTTTGATCCATTGATGAATTTCTTGATTTTACCAGAACTAGACATGTACCAAATATCATGACTTTCGTGACAAGCAATAAACAATCCATTATCTTTGCTGGGACAGACCGCCCTAACTCCTTCCAGACTTATTTTTTTTGGGTTATTTTTTGCACCGCGATTATCATCACTCAGACCATTGCCAGCAATGTGATCCACCTTTCCTGTTTTATTATTCAGTCTAAACACTTTTCCGGCTCCACGATCTGTAATAATTAGATTGCCCTTATGGTCGCGAGCAATATTACCCAATTGAAAAAAACCGTCGGCATATACCCTTGTTCCGGACCCTTCAACCCAAATCTTTAATTCGGTTCCAGATGAATAGATAATAGTATCGTGTTTAGAGGAAACCCATAAACCTCTGCCAAAATTTATTCCGCCTTGATCATGAACAACCGTACTTATTATCCCCTTCTTATTTACATAACGTATTTTGGAATTGCCCAAATCGAGGATGTGATATGTGCCGTCTGGGTGAACAAATAAACCATTGGGTTCATTTAAAGCACATTTATCAGCGGCAATATGGTCCTTACCATCACCTGCTTCATTTGTACCAGCGCATGTTTCAATTTTTCCTGTTTTAGCATCAATTATGCGTATGGCATGAGCATCTTTATCGGCGATGAACACGTTACCTTCGTCATCTGCCATAGCCATATGTGGCCGTGATAATTCGACGGTTGTGGCCTTTTTTCTCTCGTATGATCGCTTCCAGTTATTCTCACCTTTTTTTGTGACTAATCCAGTTCCTGCGATAGTTTCAATTGTTCCGTATTGCTCAAAAACACCGAACTGCGCCGTACATATTAGAGACGCTAACATTAGTAAACCACTTAAAATCGGCTTCATAATGTAAAGATAGCAAAGTTCTCTTACAGCTTTAAACGTTCTTCGCGTGCACGTTTTGCGTAAAATTCACCTTCTTTTTCAATTTTTAAGAAAGCAGCCTTTGCCTCATCCGTTTTACCAGCTTGCGCTAAACTTTTTGCTATGTAAAAGTCCGCCTCCAAATCAAATGTATTAATCTGACTTAGTTTTACTCTTTCAAGATATACAATGGCCTTTTCAGATTTTCCTAAGTTGTAGTAACACAGGGCTCCGTAAAAAAAGGCGTTTATGTCATCAGGATAATGCTCCAGTATGACTCTGTATGACTTTAAGGCCTGTTTGAATTTGTTGTTCTCAAAGTCACGCATTGCATCATCGATATATTCCAAATAATCAACGTAGATATACGGGCCAGCTACAATGGCTGAATTATCTCTAATGGCTGCTCTATCTGAGTTGTATACACGCGTTCCAGAAACATCATTCATATTACGCACTCTAATTTTATTGGCGTACAATGATGATACATCAACCACTTTGAGATTGTGGAGGAATATAGCTGAAACATTTGATTTTGCTATGCTTTTTGTAGGAAGCGTTGTAATCGTTCGTGGTGATTCAATTGTAATTGGTTCAACTTTAAAAGATTCCTCTTCCTCGGTTTCATTGCTTTTATCATCTATGGGGTGCTCGGCCTCTTGCTGAATGGCCATGGCAATTTCTGATGTGATTTGATTGTTTTCAATCGTAGGTTTTACATCAGCGAGTTCAGCCTCAATCTCTGCTTCAACAATGTCCTCTTCTTTAACTGATTCATATACAGATTCATCTATTTTATCTTCAGCTTGATTGATTTCCACTTGTGCCTGCAAATTGTTTCTACGGTCATCATGCTCAATTGAATTGTAGGATTCATTTGCAATACTTAAACCTAATGCTGTGACAATTGCAATGCTGAACGAAACAATCATACTAGTTCCAAACGCACTACCCGCGCTACTAGAACCCGTAGCATGTGCCCCATGGAAGTTCTGAAAATTATTTTCAATAGCAGCATAGCCCACAAGAGCTCCAGATGTTTGGCTAAAGCCTTCCATGGCATCATCGTTCATTTGGTCGGATGCCATTTTAAGTTCAATTTTATGCATTTCTTCGGGGCTTAAATTGCCATCTAAATAAGCCTGTATTTCTTCCTTAGTAAGAGGATCAGTTTGCATAATTATATGGTTTAATCGCTTGGTCATGATCTAGTAGTATTATCGATAGCAAACTCGTTCTTTTGAAGTAGGATGTTCTTGAGATTTCGTTTGCCATTTTGGATGTAGCTTTTAACCTGTTTTAATGTAAACCCAGTCTCATTGGATATATCCTGGTAACATTTTTCTTTTAAATAGAACAATTCAATGCACGCACTTTGCTCAGGTTTTAGTTCTGAAATTGCGCTTTCTAGCTGCTTTAATTGGGCTTCTTCTATTTGTTTCTCTTGCAATGCTGTTTCGTCGTGAATGAGTTCTGCAGAGTCTTCCAAAGATTTTTCAAACACACGCCCATGTTTTCTAAGAAACATTAAACATTCATTACGGCAAACAACATGTAACCACGGTCTAAAGTTGAGGACATTCTTGTCGAGTAGTTTATCCATAAGCTTTTCAAATATCTGCATAGTCATATCTTGGCTCTCGCTGATATTCTTTAGGTACTTAAGGCACACTCCATATACAATATGACCGTAACGCTTATAAAGCACTCCAATTATAGCTTTGTCATTGTTCTTCTTGTATAACAAGATTAAAGCTTCATCGTTTATTTTTTCATAATTCTCCAATGCGTGTTTATTCTGATCGCATAGTAAAGATGCAATGAAATGCTTGATTCCACAAAAACTTTCAATTTTTCTCAGAAAATAAGCTTTTCCAGTACGAAATTGAAACCTGAAACGCGCAATTTCGTTAACTTAGCCCTATGAATATGATGGACTACATTGTTCAGTTTCCAGAGCAAATTAAAGCGGGGCTAAAGATTGCGGATGCGACCACTCTGAAAGCTTGTGATAGAAAGATCGATAATCTAGTGATTTGCGGATTGGGAGGATCCGGTATAGGTGGTAAGATAGTTTACGATATATGCAGATACGAGATTAAAGTACCTGTCACAATTTGTAACGACTATAGACTTCCGAATTGTGTCGGAAATAACACACTTGTTATTGTTTCATCATATAGCGGCAATACTGAAGAAACCTTAACTGCAATGAAGGCTGCAATCGAATTAGGAGCTGAAATTGCTTGTATTACATCTGGAGGTCAGGTTTTAGAGCTTGCGCAAAAGCATAGCTACAATGTAACTGTTGTTCCAGGAGGACATCCTCCAAGAGCATGTCTCGCATACTCGTTAGTGCAACAATTCAATTATTTAAGACATTATAAGCTAACAAGCACAGACTATTTATCAGAGCTATCTGAGTCGGTTGATCTAATTCTTGCTAACCTTGATACCATCAAAGAGCAGGCAAAAGAAATTAGTGGTCATTTATTTGAAGGTACGGGTGTTTTGTATGCAGAATCAAGCTACGAAGGAGTTGCAATTAGAATGAGACAACAGCTAAACGAAAATGCTAAATATTTATGCTGGCATCACGTATTACCCGAGATGAACCATAATGAGTTAGTTGGCTGGGGAGGTGGTAAATCTGAGCATAGAGTAGTTATGTTAAGAGCTGAGGACGAGCACCCTCGCACTGCTGTTCGCATGAAATTGTGTAAAGAGATTATTGACAAAAAATCTGCGACCTACACGGTTGAGGCAAAAGGCCGAACTAAGCTACAAAGAAGTATTTACCTCATTTTAGTAGGTGATTGGACCTCTTGGTATTTGTCAGAAATGAATGGCGTAGATTCTATTGAGATAGACGTAATTAATTATTTAAAAGGAGAACTGGCCAAAGTATAATGCAAAAAGTTCACTTTCAAGATCTTGGTCTTATAGATTACAAAAAGGCTTGGGATTATCAGACTGAATTGTTTCAGAAGAATGTTGAGTTGAAGATTGAGGCGAGAAAGGCAAATCAAGAACCAGCTGCTACCTCCCATCATCTTTTGTTTTGTGAACATCCACATGTATATACACTTGGAAAGAGTGGCTCAGAAAACCACTTGCTTGTAAACGACACATTTCTAAAATCTATTGACGCTACCTATTACAAAATAAATAGGGGTGGAGACATTACTTATCATGGCCCAGGTCAGTTGGTGGCTTATCCTATATTGGATTTGGACTTCTTTTTTACAGATATTCATAAATACCTTCGTTTGCTAGAAGAGGCTGTTATATTGACCATTGCTGAGTATGGTTTAAAAGGAGAAAGATCCTCTGGAGAAACCGGCGTATGGTTGGATGTAAACTCTTCAAACGCGAGAAAAATATGCGCTATGGGAGTTAAGTGCAGTAGATGGGTGACCATGCACGGCATTGGTTTTAATGTTAATACAGATATGTCCTATTTTAATCACATTGTACCCTGTGGAATTACTGACAAAGCGGTTACAAGTATTGAAAAGGAAATTGGTGAAAAAGTACGAATGGAGGATGTTAAGAAAAAGCTGTTACATCATCTACAAAGTCAATTCGAGTTTTCTATTGAATATTAATGGCTTAAACTCAGAACAAATCTTATATTTCTTACGTTAGACAAGTATATGGTTACAGGAAAATTTAAAAAGATCAACTGGAGGAGAGTTTTTAAAATTTTCGGATGGAGCATGCTTACCATCATCGTTTCCATCAACTTGATAATCATAATTTCAGGTAAGTTTCACATTTATCGGGCCATTGCTAATACCATCTTTCAAGGCCGTCTAATGCCAGACATACATGAGCAAGCAATTTTTGAAAATCGTGTAATAGTTGCGACCAACCCTACCGAATGGAAGACACACCAAGATTTCGCACTTAATACACTTGATAAATTAGATGTTGAACGCTTTAACTCCATCGAAACAGAATCATTCCTTGTTATTAAAAATGATAGTTTGTTTTTTGAACGTTATTGGGAAGAGTACAATGAACAAAACATGGATAGTTTAAGTAATTCCTTTAGTGTTGCAAAATCAGTTATTAGCGCACTGGTTGGAATTGCTATTGATGAAGGTAAAATTGGAAGCATTGATGACCCTATAGGTAAGTACGTTGAATCGTACAACAGCGATGGACTTGAGAAAATAACGATACGTCATTTATTGACAATGTCGTCTGGGCTGAACTGGGATGAAAGTCCGTCGCCATTTTCAGACAATACTGAGGCCTATTACGGATGGGATTTAGAGAAATTAATGAACAAACAATCTGTAGAGTATGACCCTGGTGAGAAGTTTGAGTATATGAGCGGCAACACACAATTGCTGGGATTTGCATTAAAAGAGGCAACAGGGATGACGGTATCCAAGTATCTTGAAGAGAAGCTCTGGGGGCCACTTGGATGCACATCTAATGCATTGTGGAATCTTGATGATGACGACGGACATGAGAAAGCGTTTTGTTGTCTATATTCAACGAGTAGGGATTTTGCCAGAATTGGACAATTATATCTGCAAAACGGTAATTGGCATGGTAAGCAATTAATTCCTGAAGCATGGGTGAAACAAAGCATAACGCCTGCGGATTTGATTAATGAAGATGGTTCAGAAAACACTAAATATGGTTTGTCATGGTGGATTACTGAATTTAAAGGGTTGCCAGTGTTTTATGCTAGAGGCATCCTAGGACAGTATATTATCTGCATTCCAAAATATGAATTGGTTGTGGTAAGAACTGGGTATAATAGAGGTGAAAAGTTACCATCCGACCACCCAGAAGATGTATATTGGTATATTGAAGCTGCGTTGAAGATGATTGATGCCCCAGAGGTATAAGAAAAATTGTAATGAAAAAAGATATTATCATTCCTAAAGTAGAGAATGTAGCCATGGCTATTGTGAAAGAGGAGCAAGTTATTGGAGATCCTGAATGGTTTGTTTATTTAGTAAATATGATGAATAAACCCATGACTAATGCGCTGGTGGCATCTAAAGGGTATGGTCATGTGGCTGAAACAGGGCAAAAAGTTAAAACATCTAGCTTGCGTCATTTTTATAAAGAGATAGAGCCAAAGTCTTTTGTGAAAATTGAGCCAATTATGCCAGATGTTTTTGGACTGAACAATGAATTTTGGCTTTCCTTTTTTAAGGATGATTTAATGCACGATAAAAAGTATATCTTCATGGCTGAGAGCGTAATGGAAGATAATTTTGTGAGCGTTCCATTAATTGAGAAACCTGGAGTAATGATTAAATAATGCTTGAAAACGTTAACATAGAGAAGATTCTGTTCCTTGATATTGAAACAGTACCCGCAGTCTATGACTATGATAAGCTTGATGAGACCACGCAGGCACTTTGGGACCACAAGTCGTCCTATTGGCAAAAGGATAATTTAGGTGCTAAGGATGTCTATGACAGAGCAGGGATATATGCAGAGTTTGGAAAAATAGTGTGTATTTCGGTTGGTTTTGTGTCACAACGAAATGGAGAAGAAGTGGCTAGAATGCGCTCATTTTGTAATCATGACGAGAAAATATTACTTAAGGAATTCTGTGACCTGCTAAATTCATATTACAATCATCCATCATTTATGTTGGCTGGGCACAACGCAAAAGAATTCGATTTTCCATTTATTGCGAGACGGCTATTAATTAATGGCCTTAAGCTGCCTTCCCTGCTTGATATAGCTGGAAAGAAACCTTGGGAGATAAGTCACCTAGACACAATGGAACTTTGGAAGTTTGGAGATTATAAGAACTATACATCTTTGAATCTGCTCGCACATATTTTCGGAATTCCCACACCAAAAGATGACATTAGTGGAGCAGATGTTGCGCGTGTGTATTACGAAGAAGATGATTTAGATAGAATCGCTACCTATTGTGAAAAGGACGTTGTTACTGTAATTCAGCTTTTCAAAAAATTCAGGGGAGAGGCTTTGCTTAGCGATGAGCAAATCATTTCAACATAGACTCTATGTCTAGCTCTGGATTGTCTTTTAGCATATAGCAATGTTCTCTCATTAAGTTGGCCCATTCAATGTCTGTTTTTCTATCATCAAACACGCTTGGATCAATGGGATTACCAAAATTGATGGTGATGGTTTCATTTTTTTGACGCATCATTTCATCCACTAAGTAGAGCATCTCTATGTTTGCTTTCATACCTACAAATTTTCTGAAATTCGCCAGATTATAAAAGCGTCTTGAGTTTCTACCTTCTATGTGAACCGGTAGAATTTTTCGATTGTAGTTTCTTGCACCAATGATAAAGGACTTTTTCCATTCTAAATCCTTGATATGCTTAAAACGTCTCCTTCTAGATACCAGTCCAGCAGGGAAATAGGGCATCATAGCATCAGATTCAAAGGCTTTGTTTATGGTATCGATATTTTCTCTACTCCCCTTTTTCTTGTGTTTGTTGATAGGCACGAATAGATCCGTGATTGTCGGAATATTCATAAGAATATCATTTACTGGAAATTTAATATCCTTACGCTTCTCACTAAGAGCAAGTATAAGCGCAATACCATCAAGTCCGCCAAGTGGGTGATTTGAACTCACAATGTATCTACCATCCAGCTCAACTGAATCAAAATTATTTGTTTTGATTTTGATATTCCATTCGTCCATTACAATGGCACGAAGGAAGTCTAGGTTGCGTTTATGCCTGTGAGTGTATAGCAGACGATTCAATTCATCTTCATGAATAGTCTTCTTGAGATAAGAAAAGATGAAGCGCGGAATCCGCTTTGCCATTTTGGGATTCTTATTGGCAAAAGTGCGCTCTACGCTTATAAAATCCTTGGTGATGGATTTGCTTATTTCGTCTTCTTCGTGTTCAGCCATAGCATAAAATCGTTTGCAAATGTACAAATACTCTTCAACTCGTTATATTTGATCTCGTGAAGCAATTAATTTATATTAGTCTGATAATTGTCTCGGGATTTGCTCTGTCTTGTGGTGGAGCTGAAAATTCGGTTGTTTCTGATAATTCAGATACCAAGGAAAATGCTGAAGAAGTTTATAATGCCTTCATATCAAATGATAGCAACTACGTCTTTTATGGTGTTCCGTCTAATTTGATTCCAGATTCAAGTATTTATTTTATAGATACTAGTAAAAATGAGTTACGCATGGAGCATGATTCAGTTACCATCCATCTTAAGACAGATGAGTATGGAATAGTAAGTGGAAATATCGAGTTAAAAGGTGGTGATAGGACTATAGTTAGAGAGCATCTTCTTAGGTTTGCAAGTGAAGCATTTTATGATGATGCCTTTGATACTTACATTTTACCATGGCGGGATAGACCCTTATTCGAGATTCTGGTATTTCCGTCAGCACATGGTTTACGATTGGAACTTCTTTTAAGACAACATGTGTAAGCATAAGATATCACTTGTGTTTATCAATATTTCGTGCTACTTTTAGCAGCCGCAGTAATGGAGACATTATTAGATATACAAAACTTAGTGACCGAATTCCGTTCGGGCGAAGGCATTATTAAAGCCGTTAACAATGTCAGTATCAAGCTACATAAAGGCGAGACGATTGGTATAGTGGGTGAATCGGGTTCAGGTAAGTCCGTTACATCTCTGTCCTGCATGCGACTTATTCCATCGCCTCCAGGCAATATAAAGAGTGGTAAAATAATGTATCACGGGGGGGATGAAGCAGTAGACTTACTGGAAGTTTCCGAGAAAGAGATGCGTTCTTATAGAGGCAATGATATCGCCATGATTTTCCAAGAACCAATGACATCATTAAACCCGGTGTATACATGCGGAAATCAAGTGATGGAGGCCATTCGCCTTCATCAAAAGATATCAAACAAAGACGCGAAAAAAAGGGTTATAGAGTTGTTTGAAGAAGTTCAACTTCCGGACCCAGCTAGAATATTTAAATCCTATCCACACGAGATTTCGGGTGGTCAGAAACAGAGGGTGATGATTGCAATGGCAATGTCATGCAATCCATCTGTTTTAATTGCGGATGAGCCAACAACCGCACTTGATGTTACCGTTCAAAAAACCATATTAGACTTAATGCAAAACCTGCAAAAGAAGCACAATATGGGGATCATATTTATCACGCATGATTTAGGCGTAATTGCTGAGTTAGCTGATAGAGTAGTAGTAATGTACAAAGGACGCGTTGTAGAGGAAGGGGCGGTTTTAGATATTTTTAAAAACCCACAGCATCCATACACAAAAGGGCTATTAGCATGTAGGCCGCCATTGGATAAACGATTACATTGGTTGCCTACGGTATCAGACTTTATGAAACGTGACGAAAGTGGTCACATCATCGAAACACATAAGTCAATTACTGAGATGGTGGAATCTCTGGTAATAACGGATGCAGAAAGGCAAACAAGACATGATGCGATCTACAAAAAGGAGCCATTACTTCAAGTACGAAATCTAGAAACGCATTTTGTGACATCAAGAACTCTTTTGGGGAAACCTAATAAGGTAGTTAAGGCCGTAGATGATGTTAGTTTTGATGTGTATCCGGGAGAGACGCTTGGATTGGTAGGCGAAAGTGGGTGCGGTAAAACAACCTTAGGAAGAACCATATTAAAGTTGGTTGAACCCACAGGCGGGCAGATTATCTATAAAGGAGAAGACATTACACATTATTCAACTTCAAAAATGAGAAAGTTGAGAGAGGATATGCAGATTGTTTTTCAAGATCCATACTCTTCGTTGAATCCGAGAAAAACCATAGGCGCAGCGATTATTGAGCCAATGATAGTGCACAATGTCTTTAATACTAAGGAGGAAAGAAAAGAGCATGTATATGAATTGCTTAAAAAGGTTGGTTTAAAGCCAGAGCATTATGGTCGTTATCCTCATGAATTTTCTGGAGGTCAGCGTCAGCGAATTTGTATTGCAAGGACCTTAGCATTAAAGCCTCAGTTTATTATTTGTGATGAGTCAGTATCTGCATTGGATGTGTCTGTCCAAGCACAGGTACTAAACTTGCTGAATGAACTTAGAAACGAATTCAATTTTACCTACATTTTTATTTCACACGATCTATCTGTTGTGAAATTTATGAGTGATCGAATGATTGTTATGAATAAGGGTAAAATAGAGGAAATGGGCTCTGCAGATGCCATTTATGGCGACCCAAAAACCGAGTACACCAAATCCTTAATTGACGCAATTCCTAAAGGTCAACTCAAGGATATTGAGCAAAGGATGGGAGTTTTACAATAGCTTAATTAAGTGTGTGAATAGAAGTGAGCGATTAAAAACATTCTATGCTCTATAACTTAATAGCTTGCTTCTTCATATTGATAGCTCTGTAATAGCATGTCCCTTTTCCCTTATACCACAAATATGACTTTAACATCTGACCTTGTGGTAATTCAGGAATGGCGACACTATAAACTACGTGGTTTTCATGCATAGTGGGCAAGAGATTAAAGTCCATGATTTTCTCATGATAGAAGTAGTTTTTCTCTTCGTCATGGCAATGAATAACCAACGATAAGGTTTGATCAGGTACTTTTAAGTGACCATGGATATCGAGCGTAACAGTTATAGTGTCGTTCTTAGCGAGACTATCTGTTGAAATTCGTGCTTCATCCGAATAAGGCGAATCAGCCTGAAGTTTACTCCAGTTGAAAAACTCTTCGTTACCCATCTTAGCGTTGTAGTAATTTGGCTCTTGTAGGATGTCGTAATAACCAGGCTTAATTTCATCTTCCATAAACTGTTTCCAGTAGGCAGCCTTTGTCATACTATCATAGTGTATAAAGCCCTCTCTGTATTGATAGCTTTGAAATATGGATAGATAGGCAAAGAAAATCACGATAGGTACAAGTATAAACCCTGTCCATTTTTTCCATCTAATAAGCCCTTCATACAGAGCACCAATTGGTATGGCCCAAACTACCATCATCTCTAGTAAAGAACGATTCCCAAAACTACCTCCGTACCACCAACACCACCAACTGCAACATACCCAAATATACAATGCTACAAATGGCACCATAAAAGGATAGAAGTGTTTGCTTTTATCACGCATAAATAGAAGACCAACAAACCCAAGAAGCATCAACGGGGCGTACACAAAGAAGCCTTTTCTATAACTAAAAAGACCGTCTATAATATGGGGCGATCCGAAATAGAATGATTCGTCATTATAACTGTAATATATCCAATCGCCTGTTTGCATATGCCAATACTTCATTTGGATACTGCCAACGATGAAACACATCAATCCAAACACGAGTAAATGTGCCCAGTTTTTCACAAAAAGGTTCACACGATTCTTTATGTTTTCAATTGTTGTAAGACCGTATAACAATGGAAACAGAATGATTAAAATGTTAGTAGGACGTATCAAACATATTAGACCAAATACAAATCCGGCTAGGGCTGCTTTTTTTAGCTTTGGGGCATCATACCAACGCAGAATGGTGTCAATGAAGACGGTCATTAAAAAGAAGGAATATATATGGCTCATTGGCCCTTCATGAATGATATAATAGTACAAGTTGCTTCCTAAATAGATACTTGCAATTACCAGTGCCACCACCATGTCAGAGAAATATCGTTTAAGCACTCTCTTAAGGAATACCATGCTTAAAATGGCATATATCAGGGCACTAAGACTGATGAAATTGGCGTAAATTCTTGAATAACCATCTGCATCATATTTGTCCGAAACACTTGCAATACCATGTGCACTAATAAAAAAAGGAAAGTACATGATTGCTGTTCCGCAGGTCATTTTTTGCACAGGTTCACCATTCGGTGCAGTTTCTGCCCATACATGGACAGTAGGATACTTTTTATTTAAGTCGTTGCCGTATTTAAATGTTAAATCATCATAGATAAACAAGGCAGGTAAGTACGAATAGTAATTCTGAATATCGTGAATAAACACCCTGTCTTTTTTCCAAGGGACAAATTGATACAATTTGTAAGTAAGAAATAGCGATAGTACTACGATAGTTGCAGTCGATATCGATATTCGTATATTTTTCAATTGTTTGGTGCTTATTTGCGTGAGAAAATATTGTACTTAATAATACAATAAATTGCTCTAAATCCGTCTCGCCACCCTATCTTTTTACCTTCTTCATAGGTGCGGCCATAGTATGATATACCCACTTCATATATGCGAATATTAGGGACACGTGATAGTTTCGCCGTGATTTCTGGTTCAAAACCAAAGCGCTTTTCTTTTAGGTTTAGGCTTTGTGCAATTTTTGTGTTAATCATCTTGTAGCACGTTTCCATATCCGTCAAATTAAGATTGGTAAACATGTTAGATAGATTCGTTAGGAACTTGTTCCCCCTCGAGTGCCAGTAAAACAAAATGCGGTGAGGATTACCTCCCATAAACCTAGAACCATATACCACATCAGCAAAACCAGTAACAATCGGCTTTAACAAGATATTGTACTCCTCTGGATCGTATTCTAAATCGGCGTCTTGGATGATAAGATATTCGCCTGTAGCTAATTCAATTCCTTTGTGCAAAGCAGCTCCCTTGCCCTTATTTACCTCTTGATTAAAGAGTCGCATGTTCAATTCGGGATGGGCGCTAATATATTTTTCAATGGCACCTTGTGTGTCATCAGTAGAGCAATCATTCACAAGGATAATCTCTTTTTCTATTCCAGTCACAAGTTCAACATCTTTGACTTTATCCAGAATCAAATGGATTGTCTTCTCTTCGTTGTATGCAGGAATAATTATGGATAGCTTTTTAAGCATAAGAGTGCGAAAATAGGGAAAAATTGCTTATCGGGATGAAATCAAATTCAGGACGTCAAAGCGTCATTACTTTAAGCCAATTTCATCTCAGGAATATCTCCCTCAACAATCAATTTGCCTGCTGTAGCTGCTTTAATGTCTTCTACGCTAACACCCGGCGCGCGCTCCAATAATTTAAACCCACCTTCTGGCAGAATGTCCAGTACTGCTAAATTCGTTACTACCTTCTTAACACAGCCAACGCCTGTAAGTGGTAATGAACATGCTGGCAATAGTTTGGATTCACCACGTTTATTTGTGTGCATCATAGCAACAATGATGTTTTCTGCAGACGCTACTAGGTCCATTGCTCCTCCCATACCTTTCACCATTTTACCTGGAATTTTCCAGTTGGCAATATCGCCGTTTTCGGATACTTCCATTGCACCCAAAACCGTTAGTTGAACGTGTTGACCTCTAATCATGGCAAAGCTTGTGGCCGAATCAAAATAAACTGCTCCTTGTCTTGCTGTAATGGTTTGTTTGCCAGCGTTTATTAGATCTGCGTCTTCTTCACCTTCAAACGGAAAAGGCCCCATTCCTAGAATTCCATTTTCAGATTGAAATTCAACTTCAACGCCTTCTGGAATGTAATTAGCAACGAGAGTAGGAATACCAATTCCTAAGTTCACATACCATCCGTCTCTTAATTCTTGTGCGATACGCTGCGCAATGCCGTTCTTGTCTAATGCCATGTTTTTATTCTTTGCGATGAAGATAGTAAAAAGATGACTAGATGACTAGGATGCAGGTTGATTAGTTGGGAAGTCGAACGGAAACAAAAATCAAATTTCAAATCTCGAATTTAAGTCTATAGCACTATATCATTTCGACTGGAGCGGATTAAAGGAGCGCAACGGAGAAATCTATGTGGCCTATACTGTTGTGTGCTGCCATAGATTTCTCCACAAGGTCCATCGGTCGCCATAGGCTTGCCGTCGGCACGGCGAAATGACTGTGGGGTATGGAATGTGAGTGGAGCCAAACGACAATAGTATTTTTAATGTTCTAGATAACAATGGTGCCAAATGGCTAGCACATAAGTTGGTCGAGAACCAAGTCTCAAATTTCAAATCTCAAATCTCGA
This sequence comes from Flavobacteriales bacterium, assembly GCA_964230215.1. Classification (GTDB taxonomy): domain Bacteria; phylum Bacteroidota; class Bacteroidia; order Flavobacteriales_D; family JAUILH01; genus JAUILH01. The sequence goes on along the minus strand of CAXRGQ010000007.1, from coordinate 233,588 downwards.
ATGGATAGCTAACTAGGATGCTGGATGATTAGTTGATTAGTAAACAAATGCCAATCGATAAGCCATCATAAATTATCAATCCTAAATCATCAATTCCCTTAACCCGAAGGATAATCCCCAGCGACAATCTCGAATTTCAAATATCAAATATCGAATTCATAATCCCCCCTAGTACTCCCAAAACGACACCTTCCCACCATAAACAGTTATTGGCTGCTGATTTAGATTCCAGATATACGCGCGAATACTTACCGTTCCTTCTGCAATTGGAGGTGATACTAGCTTTTGTGTAACCGCAATGTCATCTTCAAAGTTTTCTCTGAATCGTTCCAATGAGAAATACTCATAGAAGCTTTGGTTCCCATCCTTATCTATGCCTTGTAATACGAGCCAGACATCTTCTATACCATTTTCTGGACGGTAGGATAACACCCATCGAGATTGTATGTATTTCCCTCCAAGGCTATCTGCTTTATACTCACCGAAATTTATAAATTCCCGGGAGTCGTTTTCAATCCAAACTTCATATTCTGATGCTTGTACAAGTTGAGGTTGTAGGCGGACTTTCCGTTCAAACAGACTTAAATTGGAGTAAGGGTCCGTATCTAATTTAGTATAGAGTGTTTTCCATAGTGGATTTAGTTTTTCTTCTCCGATTATAAAGTCTGAAATGGTGTCGTTCAAATGATTTGTTCCATGAATCCTTCCCAAATACCCGCCATTGCGATAATTGTAGTAATCCCATACGACCTGACGCATTAAATATCCACCAACAACGGGTTGCTCTCCTTTTTCCTTATAGTCGGCTAACACAGTTTGATAGAAGTCGTCAGTCATTCGCTCATTTTTCCAAAACGAATTGTAGTTAATATTGATCATCATTAAAAACTGAATCGGTAAGTAGAGAAATGGTAATAATAGCCAACGACTGAATTTTATTCTATCAGCAAAGAAAGTAATCATTCCCACCATCATTGGGAAAAAGAACAAGGCTGTTCGATCTTCTGGATAGTTGACATCCATAAAACTCGTTTGAATTATTGAAGCGGCAAGATTTCCAAAAAACATGGCGGCAAATAGAGCGCCATGATCGTAAATACTCAACCATTTCTTTTTAATGATGGTAAATACAAACAAACCTAGCCCCATCAAAAGTACGGGCATTATTATGGGGTAGACTAGGTAGTTTAATTGCTCAATTAAGGTAAATCTTAAGAAAAAGGTTCTTACCGTGATATCGATATAGCTATCGCCTTGACCGTAATACAGGAGACCCATTTCATTGTACTTCATTCCGGTAAGAATGGCTCCTAAAACAGGTAGAAGCACCAAAAGAAGCGTGATTGTTGCATGCCAGCCAAGAGATATCTGTTTGCGCTCGCGTATCATCATGTAAACTATCAAACAGAAACCAATCAATGCAGTATTTACCAGCGTTAAGTTGGCTGATAAACCAAGGAGCATCATTATACCGTAACGTAAAAGTTGTGTGACGTCAGGTTTGATAATGTAACGCATCAAGTGATATATGGCACCCATTAGAAAGGCCATGGACATTCCGTACCCACGGGTAAGCGAAAAGAACTCAATGAAATAGTGTGAGCCCAAAATTGCAATAATAAAGCTCCACTTTGGCAATTTGTGGTGGAAAAACTGAGCAATTCTCCAAACATAGGTTAGCAGCAATGCAAAACTGAGTACACTTGCCAATCTTAACACCCAAGGATCGTTGCCAAACCACTTAAAAAAGACGTGTGATAAGGCAGAATTAAGTACATGATTGTTGGCATCAGCGTGGTGTCCCCAGTCGATAAACGGAACAAAATGCCCTGTATTTATGTAGTGGAAAAATGTAACAGATTCGTCATGAACCATGGGAACGTAGATGGCCCGTAAAACAACATAGAGGCTAAGCAATAAAGACAATAGCAAATAAATGCTTAGCTCTTTGTTTTTAAGAAAACTCACGTTTACGCTCTTGGTCTTACCGTGCGTTGTTCAATACGCTTTTCGTAAGCTGTTCCTTGGAAAATTCTTTGTACAAATATGCCGGGAGTATGAATCTGATTAGGATCTAATTCTCCTGGCTCAACGAGTTCTTCAACTTCTGCAATGGTAATTTTTCCTGCCATCGCCATCATTGGGTTGAAGTTACGTGCTGTTCCTTTAAAGATTAAATTTCCAAACTTATCGCCTTTCCACGCTTTAACAATTGCAAAGTCTGGGTTAAAGGCTTTCTCAAGAATGTACATTTTACCGTCAAATTCTCTGGATTCTTTGCCTTCTGCCACTTCAGTTCCGTATCCAGCGGGTGTAAAGAAGGCCGGAATGCCAGCTCCAGTAGCTCGACAACGCTCTGCCAATGTACCCTGTGGGATAAGTTCAACATCTAACTCACCACTTAGCATTTGACGTTCGAATTCATCGTTTTCGCCTACATAAGACGAGATCATTTTCTTGATTTGATGTTTTTGTAGCAATAGCCCTAAACCAAAATCGTCAACACCAGCGTTATTAGAAATACATGTTAAGTCTTTTACGCCCATTTTAACCATTTGAGCGATACAATTTTCCGGAATTCCACATAAACCGAATCCGCCTAACATAATCTCCATGCCATCTGTAATCCCTTGGCACGCTTCCTCTGCATTTGCTACTACTTTATTCATATCGTAAATATACGTATTATCTAGAACCAACTGTTTTCTTCACCTTCATCATAATCCTGATCATCTCCTCCATAATCTATGCGGCCATCGTCTTCATCCAGGAACTTGCAATTCCACAAATCATCTGGGATTGGGATAGATGGTTTGTCAAAGTCTTCAGTTGATATTTTAAGACGTTTGTCACCATATACTTTTTGCATGTAGTAGCCATAGATTGGAAGCGCCATTCTACCTCCTTGACCCCATTGAATAGTAGGGAAATGGACAGCTCTATCTTCAGCACCTACCCAAACACCTGTTACCAAGTCTGGTGTTAGACCAATAAACCAACCATCCGATCCATTTTGTGTAGTACCTGTTTTACCTGCCATTGGGTGTTTTAATCCACCCCATTTGTAGTATGAAGAACGGATTCCAGCGGCCGTACCAGCCGATTTACCATCACGTCTTGTAGCGCCAGAAGTTACGCCTTTCATTAATTGCAACGTCAGATAAGCTATTTGTTCATCAAAAACCTCTCTCATCTGAGGGTCGCTATCATAAACAATGTTCCCCATCTTATCTTCTATTCTGTTGATGATAATTGGGCGCGTGTAAAGACCTTTATTCACAAAGGTTGATTGGGCACCTACCATCTCGTAAACGGTTAAATCGGCAATACCAAGACATAAAGCAGGAACAGGGTCAATGTATTTCCCATTAATCCCCATGTCCATTGCACGTTTTTTCACAATTTCTGGTCCTGTCCCATTTGGCCCAATTCTGCTCATTACGTAAGCTGTAATGTTGTTCATTGATCCTGCTAGGCCGAATTTCATTGAAGTAAGCACACCATCGTAAGAGCTTCCCTTTGGACACCATTGTTTGTTTCTGAAGCGGTTATGTGGAATATCCACGCAGTATTCAACGTTGGGTACTTCTGTACAAGGATCAATGATGCCTAAATCCAAACCAGTGGCGTATACAAAGGGCTTAAACGTAGATCCTACCTGACGTCTTGATTTGATTACGTGGTCATACTTAAAGTGATAGAAATCGGTGCCACCTACCCATGCTTTTATATGTCCCGTGTTAGGATCCATTGACATTAATCCAGCTTGGAGGAATTGTTTATAGTACCTTACTGAGTCTCTTGGAGACATCACGGTGTCAATATCACCATTCCAACTAAATACACGCATTTTAATAGGTGTATCAAATACCTTATAGCGCTCTTTTACTGGGATGTTTTTTTCTTTCATCATCTTCCAGCGATCAGAGCGTCTTATGCCTTGGTCCATTAGTTTTTCAATGGTTTCTAGTCGCTCATCTTTGTTGTAGATGTTAGATTTCAGGTCAAATGGATATTCCTCGCCAAGTCGTTTCCTTTGTTTTTCCTCCAGTTTAGCTTGAAGTTCGGTTTTTAACCATTCTTTTACAGCCCACTCTCCATGACGCTGTAATCTACTGTCGATGGTAGTGTAAATGCGCAGACCTTTGTTGTAAAGCATGAATTTTGCCCATCGCACTAGCAGTTCTTTTTTTGCTATACGATAGTCAATCCCATCATTGTTTTTCTTTACCACATCCAATGAATCGAGGAAATCCTGATATTCTGTTTTAGAGAGAATTTTAGATAGCCTGGTATGGTCTTTTAAATACATATTTGCCAAGGTATCTACAACAGACTCTCGCAAAATTTCTCTAAAGTATGGGGCTATACCATGTTGGTGATCCACTTCATGATAGTCGAGTACCAAAGGGAGCTTTTTAAGCGAGTCGAATTCTGCCTGTGATAACTTGTATGTAATGGCCGGATTGCCTTCGTTTGAGTTTTTTAACCACTGAGAAAGTACAACATTTCTTCTGTGAATTGTAGTGTCAGGAGCCCTAAGGGGGTCAAATAATGACGGGTTTTTCGCCATTCCCACAAGAGTTGCTGCTTCCTCGATACTTAAGGAGTCTGGCGTAGTGTTAAAATACACTTGACATGCACTGTGCACACCAACAGCATTGTGGAGGAAATCGAACTTATTAAAGTACATGGTGATGATTTCCTTTTTAGTGAATTTTCGCTCAAGTTCTGTGGCCATTATCCATTCTCGCAACTTTACATTTACAAGGGCTTTAAGTTTCTCCATTTTTCCCATGTCGGTAAAGTCGCGTTCAGAGAATAGCATTTTTGCCAGCTGTTGTGTAATGGTACTACCTCCACCTTTGTTTTGGTCGCCAGACATGATTCCTTTTGCCACACGAGGGAGGGATTTAACATCAATACCCATGTGTTCATAGTAGCGCTCATCTTCCGTTGAAACCAGGGCGTCAACTAGATATGGGCTCAGTTCTGCAAACGTGATTGGTGTTCTGTTTTCTGCATAGTACTTACCAATCATTTCGCCATCTGAGGTATAGATTTCAGAGGCTTCTCTACTTTTTGGGTTTTCAAGCTCGGCCGTTGATGGCATTCCGTCACTCCCTGCAGATTTCAGCCAGAAGTAGAAAACTAACCAAGGTGTAAGCACAAATATCCAGATTAAAGCGATAAAGGTTATACGCCAGCCAATGCGCATTCTTGGTTTATTCCCCTTCTTGCTTTTCTTTTGTTTACCTTCCTTTTGGTCAGTGCCTGATTTCTTTGCGCTGTCCTCCTTCTTCCAGAACTGGAGTTTCTTAAAAAATGCCTTAATCTTGTCCATGTTTATAGCTTGGTAAAGATAAACATATTGCAATTCTGTGAAATGATTGGTGGAAAGTAATTATTCGTGGGTGGAATGTGGATAAGTGTGTGGAGTGGGTTTTTAATGGGGGGTGATGTACTACTTTCTAGGTAAACAGCGTTTTTAATGTTTTTTGGCGCCATTGTACCACGAATTAAACCCGCACTCCATGTACATCTATCACACATCCTGACGATTTCGTGCCTCATTGTCAGGATGGTGTTATCTGGCGATCGATTGCTTTACACTCTCAGTGCCTTCGCTAAAGCTCCGACTACACGCGGACGCCGATAACACACACATCATCTAACTGTTCATATTTGCCTTTCCAGTCCTCAAATGCTTCATCAATCAATTCTCGCTGACGTTCCATGCTTTCGTTTTGGATAGAAAGTAGGAGGGTTTTGAAGTTTTTTGCCTTTAGTTTTTTACCCTTCTCTCCACCAAACTGATCGGCGTAGCCGTCTGAGAAGATGTAGAAACTGTCACCTTCATTTAGCTTTATTGTATGCGTAGTGTAGGGTAGAGGATCATCAAACTTACCTATAGGTTGTTTGTCAGCCTTCACCTCAATAAATAAGTAGTCGCTATGTTCTTCTAGCTTGGTTTCAGCAGAGAACTCTGCTTTCACTTCCTCTAGCGCATAACCCCCTCCAGTTTCGGCCGACACATTCCGCCTAATGATCCAAAGTGGGTTGTGCGCACCTGCGTATTTAAGCAGAGCGGAGTAATCAGAAACAGTCTGCGTGCCGCCCGTAGCTTTAGCAGAGGAGCTAGCAGAGGCGCTGCGGGCTTTTCCATCTATTTCAATTGAGTCTTTGGAGCCGCTCACGCTCTGTTTCTCGCTCTGTGCGAACGTTAGTGAGCACAGAGCAATGTCCATTCCGTCTTTCACTTCCTCTTCGGACTTCTCAAATTCTGAGATTACAATTTCTCTGGTCTTATCTAGGATTTTTCCAGGTTCTTGTAGGCCATACTCCCGCACTGATCGGTTGAGCCCGTTATTACATACCACAGAAACCATTGCTCCTGGCACTCCATGACCAGTGCAATCGGCAGCTGCAAAGAGAATTGTATTGCCTACCTCCTCTGACTCCTCCAAAGGAGGAGAACCAGGCAGCACCTCCATCCAGTAAAAATCTCCAGCCACAATATCTTTTGGTTTATAGAGGATGAAGGATGATTGTAAATATTCTTTTACCAGTTTGTTAGGCGGCAATATGGCTGTCTGAATGCGCTTTGCATAGTTAATTGAGTCTAGAATTTCTTTGTTTTTCTCCTCAACTAATTCTTTCTGTTCCTCTGCGATTTGTTTTTGTTGCGATATTAGTTTGTTATCTCTGCGCTTGTTTCTTAATGCCCAAACTACGGCAAGTGTTAGAAGAGCTAAAGCGCCAAGTCCAATGTAAATGTTTCTTTTTTCAGCCTGCTCCTCTTTAAGTTGAGCCTCTTCCTTCTTTGCTTTGGCTTCTGCTAGTACTCGCTTATCTTTTTCTTGACCAGCGAGAATATTCGCCATTTTAATTTCCTGATCTTTTTTCTCCGTTTCATATTTAACCTCCATTTCTGATAGAGCTTCTTGCTTTTCTACGCTGTAAATTGAATCGCTCCACATATTGCGCTTTGTTGAGTAATAGTATCCATTTTTATAGTCTCCGATGGATGCATAATAATCTGCTAAAACACCATAAATGAGCCCAAGTTGAAGATAGAAGTTATGCTCCTTGTGCATATCCAATACTTCCATTGCAGTTTGATATGCTTCTTTTAGTCTTCCTGTTTTATTGTAGTTATCTGCCAAATTAGTGAGTGTAGTAATCATGCCTATTGGATCATACTTTTCACGTTTCATTTCTACAGATTTTTCGAGATATACAATGGCTTGCTCGTGATTACCTGAGTTCGCATGAACAGCACCTATTGAATTATATACATTATCAAGCAGCTTATCACCGTTGTTATTTTTTAAAATTCTTTCAGATTTAAAAAGTGCCTCTAGTGCTAGATCATGTTGTTTCTTGTCGTCATATACGAATCCAAGTTTCATGTAACAGCGTGCTATTCCCATTGAATCGCCAAAATCCTTATGAATTTCCATTGCGTTGTTTAGATACTTAAATGCTAGATCATAATTTTGTGTTTCATAAGATTGATGTCCAATGTTTTCTCTAATTAGGGCCAATAAGTAACGATTTTCAGGAGAAGTCTCATAGATTTTCTCCGCCCTACGCAGTAATACAATTGACTCAGAAAGTTGTCCTAAATTATATAGACAGTTTGCTTCATTAGTTAGAACACCTCCAATATCTATTGTGTCGTTTGCTTTAAGATAAAATCGCCTTGCTTTATCGTAGTTTACCATTGCACTGTCGCAGTTGCCGGCATAGTAATAGGATACTCCCAGAGACTGAAAGGCATCAGCAGCCATTTTGTTGTTTTCCGCACTCAGGGCTGCTTTTATAGAGTTTTTTGCTGCCCATGCACAACTGTCAATTATACCTAAGTAATCATAGGATAAGGAAACTGAAAGCCAAGCCGCAGAAATTGCCTCTAAATCTGCGTCTTTATTTATTTCTAATGATTCTAGAATGAGTTCCTTCGCCTCAACATACTCTGCGTTTAGTCTATGCATTGTGGCATTTGCCATGTCAATTCGCATTTGATCGCTGGGGGTATTGTTCTTAAATGAGTTGAGCTTCTTAGCGATTTCAGCTGCTGCATCTACATCTTGATTAACCGTCTTCTTAAATGTTTCGTATAGCGTATATACTTTGCTGTGCTGTGCCAGACATTGACAAGTGCATAATAGAATGATATTTAGTGTTATAAAGTGCAGCAAAAATTCTCCTTTGATTCACGGAAATTACGAAATCTGGCACACATATGTATTTACTTTTTTGTAAAAATGAGCTACTGATCTAAACCGTTTTCTTTCTGATACCAAATTTGATGTAGAGCACTAAACCCTGCCCCGGCGGAGGCGGATAGCTGGTGCCTTACAAGATGTTTGCAAATGGCTAAATGGCAAATGTGGCGCGGAGCAAACGCTTTGGCTTTTATTGCCATTGCACGGCTTGTATGGTAACACTAGAAGCTGGAGACGGATTAGGCAGCCTTATTTATTTCTTTACCAGTTTTATACCCACGTCTGAAACACCTAGCAATGACGCGTCATACATGCCATGGGCTAATTCGAATGTGTAATCGCCTTCTTCTTCGAATTGATGATTTTCGTAAGTGAGGAATGAGTTCATAACGTAGGTCTCGCTTACGTCTTCTGAATCCCATTTTCCGTTTTCGTCTGCTATGCTTAAAGCAACCGTATCCCTAAAGGTTTCGCCGCTAGGGTTGGTGACATCCAGAAATATGAACATATTCATGTACTCGTAGTCCTTGGTGTTTCTGACGTTTAAATAGATGTCATAGGGCACTGAGGCATCTTCTATGGAGACGTCCATGCTGATTACTTCACTCTGCTGCCAGCCATCGTCTCCAACTGACTCCATATTGTCGTAATGAGCGTCTGTACCACAGGATGCTAATAGAAGTAGAAGTGAGCTAAGAAGAATAAGTTGTTTCATAATGTCAATGTTGTTAGCAAGATATAAATTTTCCTATTTAGAACGTCTTCTGCCCGTATTGTTACGTTTGCGTTTTGTAGTTACCTGATTTGCGTGCCGTGGTTTTTTCTTCTTTTTATTGGTGATAGCGGTTTTACCTACGCGTGCTTTGCTGCTTACTATTGGTTTTTTACTAGATTTTGAACTTTCTTTCTTTTTTGCCGGAACCTTCTGCGTGTCGCCCGTAGCTTTAGCAGAGGCACTTGCAGAGGCCGATGATTTTAAGTGCTTAACTTCATCTGCCGTAAGTTCTCTTACTGCACCAACTGGAAGGTCGAGCTCAATGTTCATTATTCTTGTGCGAATAAGTCTTGTAACACGGTAACCAAGGTGCTCGCACATACGCCTAATTTGACGGTTAAGTCCCTGTGTGAGGATAATGGTAAAGGTGTTTTTATTAACTTTTATTACTTCACACTTCTTAGTTTTAGTACCCAAAATGGGAACACCTGAGCGCATTTCTTTGATGAAATCGATGGTGATGTCTTTGTCAACAGTAACTAAATACTCTTTCTCATTCTTGTTGTTTGAACGGAGTATTTCATTTACAATGTCGCCGTCGCTGGTGAGGAATATTAATCCTTCGCTCAATTTGTCTAACCTACCGATGGGGAAGATGCGTTTTGGGTAGTTTATAAAGTCAATTATATTGTTTTTTTCTGCTTTTGTGTCTGTGGTGCATACAATGCCTTTTGGTTTGTTGAAGGCGAGATAAACAAAGTCTTTTGCTGGTTTTGAGACGGTTTCTCCATCAACGGCAACCGTATCTTGAAAACTAACTCTTTGTCCTTGCTTTGCCACTTGATTGTTTACGGTAACGCGCCCTTGTTCAATTAGGGCATCACCCTCTCTTCTTGAGCAGTAGCCAATTTCACTTAGGAATTTATTAAGGCGGATTCCGTCTGGTTTGGACATAGCAATTTTTTGTACAAAGCTAGTAATTCATTTCCCGAGAATCACGCTATTGCGCTGGAAATCTTAATTCTGTGTTTTTTGGCCTGATGGCTTAGGTCCTTTACCTTTTGGAGGACGATTACCTTGCCTCTTTTTGTTCTTGCCTTGACCACTTTTTTTGCCGCCGCCTTGACCTTTATTAGCGTTAGGGTTATTTGGCTTTGAACCTTGTTTGCTTTGCTGATTATGATTTCTTGGTCCACCTTGTTGTTGGCCGCCTTTGTTATTCCCTTTGCGTTTTTTCTTCTTTTTTCGCTTGAATTCTTGATCGAAACGCGTTAGGCTGTCCTGACCTACCACATTGTTGTAATCTGGTTCTCTCTCCACTTCAATGGCTTCAACAAACTGTTTAAGGTCTTCTGGTTTTTTGCCTTTCTTATTCATGGCAATAATCTCCTTAACACGCTCTACATTCAAGGGGATGTGAGTTCCGCCAAGTGTAGGGTCTTCATAGGAAAACCACATTAAACGCTTAAAAATATCTGTTTTCTGATGGCGTGCTCTTCCTTTTGCAGTCTCAAGTTTAGTGTCGGCATCTGGAAATTCTCTAAACGCTTCTAAGTATTGATCTAGTTCAAAGTTTAAGCAGCATTTTAGTTTCCCACATTGTCCCGCTAATTTTTGCGGATTTAATGATAGCTGTTGGTAACGCGCGGCACTGGTACTAACTGATCTGAAATCTGTGAGCCAAGTAGAACAGCATAATTCACGGCCACAACTTCCAATGCCCCCCAACTTACCCGCTTCTTGACGTGCTCCAATTTGTTTCATCTCAATGCGGATCTTAAACGCATCTGCCATGCTTCTGATGAGTTCTCTAAAGTCAACGCGATCTTCAGCCGTGTAATAGAAAATGGCTTTGTTTCCATCACCTTGAAACTCAACATCACAAATCTTCATGGAGAGATTGTGCTTGTTGGCAAGCTCTCTTGATTTATGCATGGTTTCGTCCTCGCGCTCTCGCGCTTCAATCCATTTCTTTACATCCTCTTGTGAGGCCTTTCTCAGTATTTTTCTTAATTCGTGTGTCTTGGTATTTGGACTTTTTCTGCCCATTTGCATGCGGGCTAATTCACCCACAGATGATACTATGCCTACGTCATAACCTGGACTACTTTCGGTAACAACTATATCACCAGCAACTAGTGAAATATCTTCAAGGTTTCTAAAGAATATTTTACGATCGTTTTTAAAGCGCACTTCAACGCCATCAAAACCTTTACTGCCTCCAGGCAATTCCATGTTGCTTAACCAATCAAAAACAGGTAGTTTGCCCGAGCTTGCACCGCATGAACAGCTGCCGTTACTTCTGCAGCCCGCTGGCTTCCCTCCATCACTATTTGAACAACTTGAACATCCCATCGTACTTCCTCATTAATTGGCCATTTCGTATGGCTGTTTACTGTGTAGTAGGCGAATCATTTTTACGGATAGGTCAAAAAATATCAATTTTGCACTTCCGTTTCGCTCTATGTGATAATGTGCCTCATCTAATATATTCATCATTGGGACAACATTACCTCCGTGTACAAATTTACCGAATTTACCGGCAAAATCTTTTTCCTTACCAAATAATAATGCAACAGTGTCTCCAAGGTAAGCACTCAACATGCATTGGCGGAAGAAATTTAAACTATACATCACGAACTGCTGCTGTCTTGCACGCTTTAATCCATGTATTTCGTCGCACCAATTTAAAATTGAAGGCAAATCTTTTTTGTAGGCTAGGCGCATCCAAGTAACAAATAAATCGTGAAAGTCTTCACCATCGGCATCAGATGACCCGAATTTCTTTGCGCGTGCAAAATCACCTTCAGATAATCCAGCGATATTAAGGGCGCTTCCTTGCTCAATGCCATACTCGCCTGTAAGTATATTAGCAATTTCTTTCACTGGAAGCCCTGGTAATACCAAGGTTTGACACCTAGACACAACAGTTGGTAAAATGGCTTCTGCGTGCTCTGCCAAAAGGATTAAGTAGGTTTTTTCTGGCGGTTCTTCTATCAATTTAAGCAATTTGTTGCTTACCGTTAAATTCATGGTGTCCGCCCCCCAAATAATCATAAGCTTATTGCCTCCCTGGTAAGATTTTAAAGACAATTTCTGCAGAATGCGACTGCTTTCATATTTGGAAATAATAGGTAGTTTATTGCTGTCTGCATCCATCTCATTGGTCCAATCTTGAATATTGAAAAATAAGTTCTCCCCACTTAATTTTCGCCATTGCTCCATAAAGATGTCAGAATTACTGCTGCCTTTACCCTGAATTACTGGAAAAGCTAAATGCAAATCGGGGTGATTAAGGCCTAATACCTGCTTGTTATGCGTGTCTTTTGTAAGGATGTAGGCGGCATGAGCAAGAGCTAATGCATAGCTTCCGTAGCCAGGCTTTCCTATAATTAAACGTGCGTGCGGCAGCTTATTTTCATCTACCTGCACATTCAATTCGTTTAATTTTTTTACCAGACTTGGAAATTTCTCCCACTGCATATCCCAAAGTTAAGTTTAATTTAAATGAGTGGCATAATTTATATTCTAACAATTACATTTGTGACAAATCCTTTTTTAAAATGAGTAAAATAGACGGCTATAACTTTAGTGGCAAACGAGCATTAATTCGTGTGGATTTTAATGTTCCCTTGGATAAGACAAGTTTTGAAGTAACGGATGATACGCGCATTCGGGCGGCATTGCCAACGATAAGAAAGGTATTAGATGATGGCGGGGCAGTAGTGTTAATGTCTCATTTGGGTCGACCAAAAAACGGTCCTGAGGATAAGTTTTCACTTGCACATATCGTTTCTAGATTGAGTGATTTGATTGGCCAGGAGGTTAAATTCTGCCAAGATTGTATTGGCGAGGACACGCTAAATATAACCGCCAATATGTCTATGGGTGAGGTGGTGTTGTTGGAAAATCTGCGTTTTTACAAGCAAGAAACTGCAGGTTCTGAAAATTTTGCAGAGGAGTTGTCTAAACATGGTGACGTATATGTAAATGATGCCTTTGGTACAGCGCATAGGGCACATGCATCAACTACCATTGTAGCTAAGTTTTTTCCAAATGATAAGTTGTTTGGCTATCTGATTGAAAAGGAAATAAAGAGTGTTGAGGAAGTATTTAAAAACGGCAAGAAGCCAGTTACAGCGATTGTTGGAGGAGCAAAGGTGTCGTCAAAAATTTCAATTATCACCAACTTATTAGATAAGATTGATAATTTAATTATTGGAGGAGGAATGGCCTACACATTCGCTAAAGCGCAAGGTGGTAAGGTTGGGAACAGTTTAGTTGAAGATGATCAATTGAATACAGCATTACAGATTCTAAAAGATGCCGAGGATAAGGGCGTACGTGTTTTTCTTCCTGAAGATACGGAAGCGTCTAATGCGTTTGATAATGACGCAGAGAGGGGTACTTATCCCACGGATAGTATTCCGGATGGATGGATGGGCATGGATATCGGTCCTAAGGCTATAGAGCACTACAAAACGTGTTTGCATGAGTCAAAAACCATACTTTGGAACGGTCCAATGGGAGTTTTTGAATTTTCGAACTTTGAAAATGGAACAAAAGAAGTCGCTTATGCGGTTGTGAGTGCAACAGAGCGAGGGGCATTTTCGCTTGTTGGCGGGGGGGATTCGGTTGCAGCCGTGAATAAATATGAATTAAAAGAACACGTAAGTCACGTGAGTACTGGGGGAGGAGCTATGTTGGAGTTTTTAGAAGGGAAAGTACTTCCGGGAATTGCAGCAATTCAGGAATAATGAAAAAACTAATTTACCTAAGTGTCCTTATCCTTCTGGCAGCATGTGGTGAGGATAAATCGGAAGGGGACAAGACAGCTTCAAATCAGGAGTCTTCGGCTAAGGATTCTATAACTCTTGAGGATACGCTTGTATCGGATTCAGTTGAAATACCAATTGAAGAGGAAGAAACCTCCTATTTTACAGAGGCGGATTCAATCCTTTTTGCAAAGTATCACAAAACAAAACATTGGAACAGATTAGAGGAGTGGTGTGAAAACGCAGGTAATCTTGAGACGGATAAAGACTTTAAGAGGTGGTTTGACGAGGGTATGAAATTGAGGGCAGATTTGTCTGGTGAGATAGGTGGTTATCCAGAGAGCTATGAGGCTTATGAAATGGTCAGGGCATTTGAGGAGAGTGGTTTGCAGAAAAAGTTTTATGGCCTGATGATTACTTGTGTAGCCGAATGCACCGAAAATGAGTACACCTTTTCACCTGTAAAAATGGATAGTCTTGCTAGATTGACAAAAGGTAAAGAAGATGATGCATTTACGGCTATATGGCTTGCTGCTGAAGGACACTCGGGACATTGTGTTGAATATGGATTTAAAACTTGGTTTGGACAGACTTGGGATTACGGAGGATCAAGCTTGGTTGGAGACTCTTCTATCTATAATTTCATTGTGGCTTACGATGAATTTGAAAGAGATTATGGTTTAAACTACGAGAAATACTTAAAACCGTTGAGAACAAACGCAATGGAAATGCTTCACACGTACAGAAGCTATATGTACAGTGCTAATAAGATAATTGCTGAAATAGAAAGGATCATTAATGACACCGATTTGAGTGAAGAAGAAATCTCTAAGCTTTTAAAACGTAAAGAGGAATTACGTAGTCCTAAAGAAAACGATCTAGAGGTAGATTGTGCTAAGGGTGGCTGTGCTTATGGCTAATACTGCGTCAACAAACTATCCGCCTGAATAATTTCCAATCCTTGATCGATTTGTTCAATTACTACTTTACTGTCTTTTAGCGCAGGCAGAGATGTAATAGAAACTTGTTTTACTGGCGCGTATAAACTAGATTTTGATTTTGAATCGGCAGAGATGAAGTTGGATTCTTGGTCAAAGCCTTCTATGATAACAAGTGCAACAGAAAGCGCAAACAACCATTTAACTCCACCGAATATTAATCCGCTAATTTTGTTCACAGGTTTCATTGCCACCATGTTCACAGATTTTTCAATAAGCTTTCCAATAAAGTAAACAGCCACTGCAATGGCAATAAAAGTTATCGCAAAGGCAACCACTGGAAGGTATTTACTTTCGCTATCGAATTGCTCCAGAAGGCCTTCAGATACGTAGTCAGAAAATACGATACCGCCCCACACACCCAATACCAACGCGAGCATGGTTGCCACCGATATGATTAGTCCCTTGTTAAACCCTACCCATGCTCCATAGGCAATAGGTATCAATAACATTATGTCCAAGAGGTTCATACTACAATTTTACGAGCAAAAGTGCTAGCAAATCCCACCGCACCTTACATTCTGCTCACAAAACAATGTTAACTGCTATAAGTGAAGGTGTTTAGAATGCACATTTCCCACTACAAAATGATGTGCATTTCTATCAAAGCTACTGGGGTTTTCGGTAGTATAATACGTGCACAATCCCGATTTACCAAGTAAGGCATTCATGTCCGGGTGTCTATCTAGATATTCTTTTAAACTCTTGGCTACAATAGGTCCTTGAGAAATAACTTTTATATGCTCTGGGGTATATTTCTTAATCTGATTAATGAGCAGTGGATAATGGGTGCATGCAAGTACGATAGTGTCTATACCTTCGTGCATTGATAAAATGGCTTCAATGTCTTTTTTAATAAAATATTCTCCGCCTTCAGTGGCGTACTCATTATTTTCCACTAATGGCACCCACATAGGACAGTAATGCTGATGTACAGTTAACTCGGGAAAGAACTTAGCGACTTCAATCGCGTACGAATTTGAGCGTACTGTTCCCTCTGTTCCAAGAATTCCAACATGCTTGCTTTTACTCAGATTTCCTATAATTTCGGTTGTTGGTCTAATGACCCCAAGGACACGTTTTTTATCGGTTCGTTTGATTAAATCTTTTTGCTGAATGCTTCTGAGCGCTTTTGCGGAGGCAGTATTACATGCTACAATTACCAATTCGCATCCCATATCAAACAAGCGATTTACTGCTTGCAAGGTATATTCATACACAACTTCAAACGAACGACTTCCATAGGGTGTTCTAGCATTATCTCCCAGATATATAAAATCGTGATTTGGGAGTTCTTGGCGAATAGCCTCTAGGATGGTTAGACCACCGTAGCCAGAATCAAACACTCCAATTGCTCCCATAAAGTAAATGTATTAAAAAACCCTGACGATCAGCCTTGGGCTGAAGTCAGGGTTTAAAAGTTTCGTTAATGGACTATTATTCGGTAGCCGCCAGACCAAGGTCTTTCCGCACGTCATTAGTAATGTCTATTCCACCATTTACGTAGTGCAGAACCTGCGCATCAATAACATATGTGTAACCTCCAGCCTCTGCAACTTTATCAATTGATTTCTGAATTTTATCAGACAAACTGGCCATGTAGTTTTGTTGAAGTTGATTGATTTTTTGAGTTTCTTCCTGTTCAACTTGAGGAATTCTCTGTTGTAAATCAGTGATATCTTGCTCCATAGTCTTACGCTTGATTTCACTCATTGTACCTTGTCCTGCTTGGTATTCGGTTAAAAGAGCTTTGTAAGTGGAATCCATCTTAACTAATCTTTTTTGTGCAGCTAATTGTCTTTTTTCAATTTCTGCTTGTGCTTCTTTATACTCAGGTAGGTCAGTAAGTACCTTATCCGTGTAAACGTGGGCTATTTTCTGGGCGAACGATCCTCCGCACAGTGCCAACATCATAACTAGTAGTAATTTTTTCATCGTTGCTTTTTTTTAGTTTACTCCCATTTCACGCAGCACTCTATCGCTAATATCTAGCTTAGGGTCTGCATATAATAGATTTGATTGGTTTGCTTTGTCAAACACCATTGAATAGCGCTCGCCAGAAACATCTTTAATTGCTTTGTATAGTTTATCCTGTATAGGTTTGATTAGCTCTTGTCTTTTTTGAAATAACTCGCCGTTAACACCAAACTTGGCTTTCTGAAACTCACGGACTTCATTTAGCATTTGAGCTATTTCTTGTTCTCTTTTCTTCTTAATGTCGTCAGGTAGAATTATTTTTTCTTCTTGATACGCCTTATCTTTTGTTTCAATTTCGGCGTATTTGGCTTCTACTTCTTTTTGCCATTTTTCAGACAATTCATCAATTTGTTTTTGAGCTTCTTTGTATGCCGGAACTTTGTCTAAAATGTACTTACTATCAACGTAAGCATATTTCTGAGCAACTCCGTGTAACGCGAAACCAACTAACATCAAAAGTAATAGTGCTCCTTTTTTCATTTTGTTTGTTTTCATTGCCGAGATGGCGAAAATACTAAAATCGTTTATAAATCTCCAAGATTCATGCCAATAGTAAACTGGAAGCCTCCTCTAATACCATTCTCGCCAGCTTCTTGAAGGAATCTTTGGGCACCTGAGGCATTGTCTGGAACGTCAAAGCCAAATCCATAGTCTAAGCCCATCATACCAAACATTGGTAAGAATATTCTTAAACCAACACCTGCCGCTCGTTTAACTTGGAATGGATTGAAAGTTTTCCAGTTTTCCCAGGTATTACTGCCCTCCACAAAAGCTAGGGTATAAATAGTTGCAGATGGATTAAGAGAGATTGGATAACGCAATTCCATAACGTATTTTGCAATTATTGGACTACCCAATGTATTTGAAAGCATATTGTCATCATAACCCCTTGCCGCTATTATTTCGCGCCCATCAAGGTTATTGAATCCTGTTAATCCAGATCCACCTAGGTAGAAGCGTTCAAATGGTGGAATACCAATATTTTTGTTCCATGGCAATAAGAAACCAAAGCCTGTTTTTGCGTTTAAGACCAGTTTGTTTTTCTTGTTCTTCTTAGAAAGACTTGTAAACCACGAAACTGTAAACTTAGGTTTGATGTACTCAACCCAGGCATATCGTTCTTGTGGTGTTAAGCCGGCATATCCGGCATCTGACAAGCCAGAGAGCAATAAGGAGTTAATAGGCAATCCTATTTTCGCCATTGCTTTTATTTGAGCACCTGATGTTGGATACAGTAACTGATCTTGCGAGTTACGTGTTATCTGAAAAGTAGTATAAATTGATTTGGCAATACCACTATCTAGGGCAAATAATGAACCGTAATTGTTTACTTTATATCGCTGATATCCCAGTTCCATATACGTTTGGAAGAAATCATCTGGCCACTTATTACGTCTACCTAAACCAACCGCTGCTCCTGATACCTTTAAATCTTCACGACCGTCATCTTTTTTAGATACACCGTTTGAAAGCACTGAATGGTAGGCAGAAACAGTTAAGGAATTAGGCTTCTTACCACCTAACCAAGGCTCTGTAAAGGAGAAGTTAAGACTCTGGTACCACAAACCATTAGATTGAGCACGTATTGACAATCGTTGACCATCTCCACTTGGTAGTGGATTCCACGGCCCTTTGAATAACTTACCTAATGCAAAGTTGTTAAATACGAGTCCTAATGTTCCAACTACACGGCCACCGCCCCACCCACCAGATAATTCGATTTGATCTGATGGCTTTTCTTCTACTGTGTACTCAATGTCAACCGTTCCGTCTGATGGGTTTGGAATTGGATTTACACCCATGGTTTCTGGGTTAAAGTAGCCAAGGTTATTCAACTCTCGCTGTGTTCTAATAATATCGTTTCTACTGAATTTGTCACCTGGTTTGGTTCTTAATTCTCGGTAGATTACATGGTCATTTGTCTTTGTGTTACCTGACACCCTAACATCACGTACATAGGCTATTTTACCCTCAGAAATACGAACGTCATAATCTATAAAGTTGGTGTCGTTCTCAGTAACAATTTTTTCCTTTGGAATTAATTGGAAAAACAAATGCCCTCTGTCCATGTAGTAAGAAGTAATATCACTTCCGTCTTGGCTAAAGTGTAATCTAGAATCCAAAAGGCCTTGGTTAAAGACCTCTCCTTTTTTAATACCAAGGATGGTGTCTAATTGACCAGCTCTGTACTTTGTATTGCCATACCATTCGAAATCACCAAAGTAATAAGTGTTTCCTTCATCTACTGTTATTTCAATGTTGATGGTCTTGTCATCGTACTTGTATACGGTATCAGATTTAACGATGGCATCTCTTAGTCCAATGTTGTTGAACTTACCAATCATTGCAATTTTATCACTTTCATAAAGAGATGTCATGTATTTAGAACGCTTGAATATTCTCCACCAAGCCTTGCGCTTAGTTTCTTTCATTGCACGTCTAAGTTTGCCTTCTTTAACGCTTTCAACGCCATGGAAAACTATATCATTTATCTTAAAACGATTGCCTTTTTGAACATCAAAGAAGAGTTTTACCGCATTGTTTTTAGTGGTGTCAAGCTCAGACGTTACTGTTACCTTAGCATTTAAATATCCTTTATCAATATAAAAGTTTCGAATATGATTCTTAGAAACAAGTTGCGTGTTCTCGCTTACAATTTTACCCGGATATAGGTTGATTATATCATTGATTTTTTCACCATCCCCTTTAGTTACATCACCGGTGTATAGCACTCTGGATAATCTAGGAAGTTCTTCAATTAAGATGATTAGGTTTACGTAGTTACCACTAATAGATTCCTGAAGTATTTGAATGTTGTTGAATAGTTTTTGGTCCCATAGATTTCTAATGGCTTCAGATATATCAACGCCTGGAATGGATATTTCTTGATCTCTTGTTAGCCCAGAAATTAAGCGGATGGCGTTTTCATCCACGGTATTATTTCCCTGAACTTTAATCTCATTTATCTTGTATTTACGTTGAGACATGTAGTCTACATTATCGTAGTCATGCTCGGGCTGAGCGTGCGCAGATAATAGAGCTGTAAAGCTGAGTAGTATGGCTAAAAGATGCTTCAATTGTTATTTATTTGTTCGCTTATTTGGCCAAACCTTCTTTCTCTACCTTGGTAGTCCAGAATGGCTTGAAATAAGTGTTCTTGTTTAAAATCAGGCCATAAAACTGGTGTGAAATGTAACTCGCTATAGGCAATTTGCCACAAAAGAAAATTACTTACTCTACATTCACCACTAGTTCTAATCAATAGCTCCGGGTCTGGTATTCCATTGGTAGATAGCTTAGAACTAATTAAATCTTGATTTATTTCCTTTAGGCTAATTTTTTTATCGGCGTAATCTTGAGCAATACTTTTCATAGCACGCTCAATCTCCCATCTACTGCTGTATGATAGAGCAAGGATTAAGTCGATTCTGTCGTTTTCCTTTGTTTTGTCAATAGCCACTAATAAGGCTTCACGACATTCATTTGGCAAGTTTTCAATATCGCCAATAGCTTTAAGTCGCACTTTATTCTTGTTGAGTTGCTCCACTTCAGACAATATCGTTTGAACCAAAAGGTTCATAAGAGCTTCTACTTCATCTTTAGGTCGATTCCAGTTTTCGGTACTAAACGCGTAAAGAGTTAAGTGTTTTACACCAATTTCAGATGCCGCTGTTAGAGCTTCTCGGACAGATTCCACACCACTTGCATGACCAAAGGCCCTTTGCTCTCCTTTTTGTTTTGCCCATCTACCATTACCATCCATAATGATTGCAATATGCTTGGGCACATTGTCACGATCTATATGTAGTTTGGCGGTAGACATTTAATTAAGAGGGCAAAAGTCCGAAGAATTGTTCTATTATGAAATTAATCGTAGCGTTTTTTGCGGAAATTCGTTTCGCAGATTCCCGTATCTGTTATTAGAAAGGCTAAAGTAAAGCTTGTATATGCAAACCAATCTTTGTTGTATGGATTGCCCCTTTGAACGCCTGTGTTGGTAGCTGAAATTCCTTCTTGATTTAAACTTCTATCTCCCATTTCGGCTGCTAACATCCCGTTTTCGTTTGCTAAAATAGTTGGATCGGCATAGGTGCCACTCACATCATCCAAATAATCTGTAAATGTCTTCCTAATCCCATATTCCAATGAGATGCAGATTTTTTTAGTTAAGCTGGCCTTTATACCCAAGCCAAATGGTATGGATATTTGATTGAGTTTGTACTTGTTATTAGAATTATAGCTGGTTTCTTGACCTTCGGTACCTAATGGTTGTAATTCGACATAATCATCGTTATACGCCCCCAGTGGATTGTGATGGAAATATGCCAGTCCAAAAAACACGTAAGGCGTATAGGGTGGGTACTTCTTGAAATCGCCAGCAATGTATTCAAAGAAATTTACTTCCATCATACCGCCAATTTCAATAATGTTTGACTTGAAATTGAGGTTTCTGTTTATTTGATTTAGATTGCTTGCTTCTGCATCATTGCTGTATATTCTGGACCATAATGCGGATGCCCTTAAAGCAATACGTTTGTTCATATGAGCTCTATAATGAAGCCCTCCAGATAAGCGTAAATCTTTGAAATGTGTTTGGTTCAGATCACCTATGTAGTAAGACTCACCTACATGTATACCGATTTCACTTTTGGTTTGAGCTAATAAACCAAATGATAAGCTAAATATGGTTAGAAATAACAGTTGTTTCATGTACAGATCTATAGGTTTTAAAACTTAGGTAAATGCATTCTACCCTTTAATAACCTATAATGTACCGAAAATATTGCGAACATGTACGAATCTAAATCAGACGCGTCCCCTCTTTGTTGCCCTGCATCAAATGGTCCAGGAGCAACATTTGTTACACCTAGGTTAGGGTCTGCAAACCATGCTGCCTGTGGATCAGAGAAAGTTGAATTGTCAATGTAAGACCCGCTAACATCATCAATATAATCAGTAAAAGTTTTGCGCATTCCGAATTCAAATCCGATACTCCATTCTTTACTTAATGCCAGTTTAAGACCTCCACCGTATGAGATAGCAGCACTTATTCTGCTGTATTTTACTCCTTCAGTTTGATATTGATGAAGTTTTTGCCATTTCCCGCTTCTTTGGTACTTAGCTTTAGGATTGAAGAAGAATCCTCCAATGCCACCGAATAAATAAGGGCTCAATTTTTTCACCTTTTTTCCTTGTACACCCGACATTCTGTATGGGTGATCAATTTTTTCACCAAAAGGATAAAACTCAAAGATTCCAGATAACTCGGAAATTGGTGATTTGAAGTGTAAGTTTCTATTCTGTCTGAATGGCTCGTCTGTTCTTGCATCATCACCATCAACTCTTCCTTGATAAAAGTTAGCGCGTACAGCGAACATTTGATTTATCTTAAATCTGTAACCAATTGTGGCAACTGGTCTAGTAAGTGCGAACTCTAAATCCTTAACACTTTTGAATCCATTCAGGCCAATTCCATCATTTCCACCAAGCTCCCCTAGGAAGTTAGAGGCACCCAAACCAAAACTTAACTCATGGCGATAGTATCTCCAAGACTGGCTTGTAGCTGAGTAACTGAGGCAAATCAGCGTTGTAAGTAGCAATAGATAACGCATGTATACTAAAAAATGTAAATTATCTTAAACAACAAAAATATAAAAAATTGTGAACTGTACGATTTTAAAATGAATTAGTTACGCTTATCTACACCCCAATTTAGCTTTTGCTGAATCGTGTTAAAGAAATTATGTTCAGGTAAACGCACTTTTTTTATTGTAAAAGGACACTTTTTTAGCGTAATCTTTGTGTTTGCTTGTACGGTTTGAGATCGACTATCTAGGTTGACCAAGAATTCGTTGCTTCTCCCTTCTGCAACAAGGTCTATTGTCACGTCATCACTTAGTACTATAGGCCGCATGTTAAGGTTGTGTGGCGCGATGGGATTAATTACAAGACAATTGGATTTAGGAGATATTATAGGTCCTCCACAACTAAGTGAGTAGGCTGTAGATCCAGTCGGAGTAGCTATAATTAAGCCATCAGCCCAATATGAGTTGAGATATTCTCCATCTACATTAGTTCTAATGGTAATCATGGATGAGGAATCTTTTTTATGAATGGTGAATTCGTTCAATGCAAAGTTTAATTCACCAAATCCTTCAACTCCCTCTAATTGTATTAACGTTCTTGAGTCGATAGTAAAGTTGCCTTTTAGGAGTTCCTCGACGGCTTGCTCAACATGTTCTTTGGCTACATTGGCTAAAAACCCCAGTCGTCCAGTGTTGATGCCTACAATTGGAATGTTTAAATCTCTTACTAGAGTCACGGTGCGCAGCATGGTGCCGTCTCCACCCAAAGAGATTAAAAAATCTGGCTTTTCTGATTTTAGATCTTCATAGTCTTTAAACAATGATAAATCATTCGGCAGCATTATGCGCTTTGACAAATAAGGTTCAAAATTATCAAAACAACTAAGGCGAACATTGCTATTAACAAGACTCGAGATTAAGTCCTGGACATATGAAGTCGAACTTTCGTCAAATGATTTACCGTAAATAGCTATATGCATATCTAAAAAGCTTGCGTAAAATGTACGTAAAATCCTAGTCCTAACAAAACATTGTAGGATGTTTCAAATCTAATAACTCTATCGTAATAAGAGCTTAAATCTAAACCTATTCCATAGCCCGTTAGAATTTCATCATTGTAGGTGTTTTCACTTAGGTTGTTTTTGAATTCGCCAAAGTAGCCTGCATCAACAAATCCCGTTATATAGGCTTGCATGGGAACTCTGTTGAATTGTTTGGTCCTTAAAAACTTAATGTGCCAGACCTTATCCATTAACTTGTATTTTAATACAGATTTGAATAGGGCGTAATATTGATTGTCGAGTACAACAGACTCAAACGATCTAATGTAGTATCTATATCCAAGACCGTCCTGTAATATATAGGGCACATTGCGGTTTATAAATCCCCGTACTTTAATTCCTACGCCGGAATACCACTTGGCTCCTAATTGCTGGTAATTTCGGTATTCAGCAAACATCTTAATGTCGTGCTTTCCGTCGTCCCACTGATAAAGATGTAGACCTATATCTGAAAAAGAGCCCTGTGTGGGGTAAGCAGAATTGTTTCTATTATCATTTCGAAATTGCAAGTAGAGGCTGTTTAAGGATGCGTTCGAACGCTTCTCGGGTAAAATCTCATTTAGTAAGGCTAAGCTATCATCAAGATTGAAGTTTTGATGCCCAAGAAGTAGTTTTAAGTAGGCCCTTTGAGTGAACATATATTGGGTTCCGAGATAGCCCTGTGTTTGATCTGAAACTGATTGGGTATTTTCATTTCTATAAAACTGGCGTAAATTCTGCCGTGTGCCATAGATGAACTCATCGCGCTGGTGGTAGAGTAATCCAGCAATAAGCGCATATTTCGATTTTGCTAAAAATGGCTGATAATAGGTGATTTTACCCCCCCTTAAATAGCCATAAGTGCCGCCAATGCCTAGTTGACCACCATTGCCTTTAATGTTGTTTACCTGCAAGTCTAAACCATAGCTGGCGCGCCGTAAATCTGGGGATTTTAACCATGTATTAAAATTGGTTTCGTGGATCCGGAATTTTGGATTGGGCCACACGTACCAACGCTCTTGTACAACAAACGTCAATTTCATGCTTTGGCTGATTTCAAGCA
Source organism: Flavobacteriales bacterium (assembly GCA_964230215.1). GTDB lineage: Bacteria > Bacteroidota > Bacteroidia > Flavobacteriales_D > JAUILH01 > JAUILH01. The sequence goes on along the minus strand of CAXRGQ010000007.1, from coordinate 209,204 downwards.
AACTTGAGACATAAATAAACAACATGGAGTTGTTAAGGTTCTCCAAACTTTCATTCAGACGAGCCTGATATTCGCTTGAGTCGTACTCAACGTTCTCTTCTAGGGTAATGTAGTTTAGAAGAAATTCTTTTTTACTCCTGTTGTTACCATCAAAGTTTATTGAGGACAGTTTTATGCTTGTCTGCCCTAGAATAGCTGAACAAAAAATGGTGGTAATAACTATTAGGAGAACTCTCACATGTTTAGGAAATTCATCAACGATTCGTAGTTGTCGTTAATGTCATCTACAAAAGATGATTTTTGATGATGCTGAGTGACATCATAACCATAGCGCTCAAATGATTTAATGATGCGCATTGCATCCATCTGGTTAATTTTTAAGGTCACCTCTAAAATTACTGAGTCTGGAGCAGAAGTAATATACGAGCTTAATATTCTCGCATCATTCTCTTCAACTATCCGTGCAATTTCAACCATTGAATAATTGCGTTGGTTCATATTTAACACAATTACCGCCCCTTTATCGGCAATGCTTGACGTTTTTACAATTAAACTCATTAAGTGATTAAGATTGGTTGACCCAATATATTTCCCCTCGTTATCCAAAATAGGAACCATACTAAGATTCAAATCAGATACTAACTGCATGACGTTGTAGACATGTACATCTTGAGTAACAAATGGTCTAACCAAGTTTAATTTTTGATCTCTGAGTGCTTTCTCTGGCGCCTCCATGTCAAGAATATCGGTGTCAGATATTAGACCAATATACTCCGTTCCACGTACAATTGGTAAGTGGGCAACTTTGAATTCATCCATCCAGCTTAGAGCGCGTAATCCGGTGTCCGAATCTTTAAGCGGAGGTATTTCGTCTGATATTAAATCTCGTGCTATCACCTATTATTAATAACTTTGATGCCTAGTAATTATTGCAATATTACAAATTAATTAATGACACAGTTAAGCGTTAACATCAATAAGGTTGCCACATTAAGAAATGCTAGGGGAGGAGATGTTCCGAACTTGGTGCAATTTGCTTTGGATTGCGAGAAGTTTGGGGCACAAGGAATCACCGTACACCCCAGGCCAGATGAGCGACATATCAAGTACCAAGATGTGTATGATCTAAAAGGGGTGCTTAGCACCGAGTTTAATATCGAAGGCTATCCAAATGATAGATTTATAAATTTGGTTTTGGATGTAAAGCCTGCCCAAGTCACCTTAGTGCCAGATCCCCCAGGTGTTTTGACATCCAATGCTGGCTGGGATGCCAAGGAGAATAAGGCGTTTTTGATAGATGTTATTGCACGGCTTAAGGAAGTAGGCATGCGCGTTTCGATTTTTACGGAGACAGATTTAGCCATGATTGAAGCGGCAAAAGAAACGGGTACGGATCGAATTGAACTTTATACGGGGCCTTATGCAGAGAATTTTTCTGCCAATAAAGAAGCAGCAATGAATCCCTATACTTTGGCGGCAGAAAAAGCAAAAGAGCTGGGTCTTGGCTTAAACGCTGGACATGATTTAGATTTAAAAAACTTGAGGTATTTTCAAGAAAATGCGCCAGGTTTGTTAGAAGTATCTATTGGCCATGCATTAATATCGGATGCCTTGTATTTGGGAATTGAAAATACAATAAGAATGTATAGAAAATGTTTGATGTGATGGAGTTGAACTTTAAGAAATATGGATCGGGCCAACCACTAGTAATCCTACACGGTCTTTTTGGTTCTGCAGATAACTGGCAAACTCTGGGCAAACGATTTGCAGAAGAGTATGAGGTTTATCTCGTAGATCAACGTAATCACGGTCATTCTCCACATTCTGAGGTGTTTAATTATGCCGTCATGGCTCAGGATTTATTTGGGTTTTTCAGAGAGAATCACCTTTATGATGTGATTTTGTTAGGTCATTCAATGGGAGGTAAAACAGCGATGACATTTGCGCAGAAAAATCCCGATTTAATTGAAAAGCTTATAGTAGCTGACATTGGTGTAAAAGGCTACCCAATGCATCATGGGCCAATTTTAGAAGCGCTTAACGCGGTACAGCCAACCACAAGAAAAAGCAGGAGCGAATGCGAAAAAGTAATGTCGCAGTATTTGGATGATGTGGGAGTTCGTCAGTTTTTATTGAAGAATCTTTATTGGAAAGAGAAGGGGCTCTTGGACTGGAGGTTCAATCTTCCTGTTTTGGAGCGAGAGTTGCCTAATATTGTGGGCGAATTAGAGGAAGGATCTAGTTCAGTCAATACTTTGTTTGTTCGTGGAGCAAAAAGCAATTACATAGTGGATGGTGATGAGGCTGGCATTCTTGAGAAATTTCCTAATTCAAAATTCGCAACAATTGAAAGCGCTGGGCATTGGCTGCACGCTGAAGCTCCCGACGAATTCTATGATATTGTCACAGACTTTATTGAATCTTAATTTAAGAAAAACTTTATTGTTCTAACCGAATTGTTCTCAACAATTCGAGCAAAGTATATGCTTGATGTACAGTGTGATAGGTCAATTGTGCCATTCGATTGAAAGGTGCTTTTGTTTGAAACAATTTGTCCGTTTAAGCCAAGAATTTCAACGCTAAACGTGCCTTTACCTCCATTGATGTTTAAAGCTTTATCCTGCAAATACCAAGTGAAAGGTGATGTGGAAATTTCATCCTTATCTAGCGCAACATCCAAGACTAAATCCATAGTTATAGGCAAATGATCTGACATATAATAGAGAGAGGACAACACATTGCTTGGCACGGTGGTGTTAGCTGGAGCGTCTAATAATCCATCATTAAAGTGCAAGCCGTCCTGTCCTAAGGCTTTATATGAACCCGATAGCATTCTCACACGCTTTAGATTATTATCAATGTCGTTGTTAAAAAGGATGTAGTCAAATCTGTCATCCATACCACCTGTTGCACCATCGTCTATGCTTGTAGTCCTAGTACTCTGTGTATGATGCTGTGCAAAGACTGAGTTGTTATGATAAGCGCCAGTTCCTAAAGGGTCTATAAGGTCATAACTATTTCCGCTGATCAGTGTCTGGTATGCAGCTTCAGATGATCCATAAATGTTAAAATCGCCACCCACAATTACATTCTCTGTCCAAGATTTATTGGAAAGATGAAGCTTTAACTGTGTTGCTTGACTATCTCTATCATCTTCATTACTTTGCTGGTTCCCAGCTTTTAGGTGAGCGCAATAGAGCATTAGATATACTGTGTCTGAAGAGGCCGTCATGCCCGGTTCTTTGTAATAAAGCACATACTCATTTATATCTCTTAAGTTGGTAGATATTTCGTCCTGTGATATCAATCCAAACTTTTCATTGTTATAGTAAAGCATGTTGTCGGTGCCAAAACCATCTACAAATGCTGATTTAGAATAGTATGTAGTGCCATTAGTGTTCATGGCTGAATTCAAAATTGTATTGGCTCCCGAGCCACTTGTAAGCTCATTTATTAGGAATAAATCGGGCTTTTTATACTGAATAATCGTTTCTAAATGAGTAATCCTTCCTGAGTTTATCCAAGGGAAGTTCAATAGGTTGTAGTACATTACTGAGACGGTATCTTGAGCAATACTTGTTCCAGCACATGCAAGCATAGCAAGTGTGAGGTAGGTTTTAAGCATGCCTCAAAAATACTAATTGTTTTCCTTAATCAGGTATAGATAAACAGGGAAATGATCGCTATATCCTCCTTGCCATGTTGTTCCTACGTAGGTTCTTTTAGGGTAACCTTTGTAACTTCCTTCTTTGTTTTTCAAGAATTCTTCGTTGTATACCACGGCTTTGTAGAACTTATATGTCGAGTAATCCTTATCTGCTGTTACGAGTGGTTTAGTACAAATTAATTGATCAAAAAGATTCCATGAGTCTCTCCAGGCTAAAGTGCCAATTCCTTTTTTGAAGAAAGGCTCCATTGGATTGAAGAAATGGGCGTCTTTAGTTACTTTTTCTGGTTTGGACTTGGTGTTGAAAACATCTTTAACGCTGCCATTTGTTGGATCGTCGTTTAAATCCCCCATATAGATCACCTTTGCGTTAGGTTCGGCTTGTTTTATCGAATCAATGGCAGCTTTTCCTGTCTGTGCAGCAAGTACGCGTTTTGGGGCGCTTCTTTTTTGACCACCTCTTCGTGAAGGCCAGTGTGCTACCATAAAGTGCATGCGTTCTCCATCTAACTCGCCCGACACCAACAGCTGGTCACGTGTTCTGAAATCAGGATCTTCTGGATTGTGCAGTTTGATTGATTTAGTGCTCTCGAGAGTGAAATATTTTTCTTGATACAACAATCCAACATCAATTCCCCTTCTATCAGGTGATTCGTAGTGAGCTATTTTATAGTTTCTGTCCTTGATTAGGGGCATTTTTACAAGATCCTCTAATACCTGTCTGTTTTCAATTTCGCTAACCCCTAGTATTGCAGGACCATCTGGACTCATTTCTGTTCCCATCTTGGAAATCACCAAAGATAAATTCTCTAGCTTCTGTTGATATCTTTCGGCTGTATATGCATGAGCGCCATCCGGTGTAAAATCGTCTTGTAATATCTTACTCGTATCAGGATCCACAATGGTGTCGAATAAGTTTTCAAGATTGTAAAATCCTATACATACTAGCTTATAAGTCTTTTCTTGCGCAATTGTTGAGTAACAAATTGCAATTAAAAATAGTGAGGTGAGTAGGTGTTTCATAAGTTCAAAAGTCTCAATTCTTCCTGAGAATTTATTTTTTGCAATATTACCAAAAAGTTAAAGTATTCAACAAAATGGGCATTTCAGAAAAATTGCCATATTTTTGTGCCGCTCATTTATCAAACACAACTATGCAAAGAACCTTACTTGTTCTATCTGCAGCTTTTGCTGTAAACTTTTCAACGGCTCAATTGGATACTTCAGTAACCGACACATCAAAGTTTGTGCCGCTCATTACATTGTCAAGTGACGATTTGGATTCAGACAACGACCAAGATGTATCTACATTATTGCAGTCATCTAGAGATGTGTTTGTTCAGGCAGCTGGATTCAATTTTAGTGCAGCTCGATATAGAATGCGAGGATACAATAGCAACATGTTTACCGTTATGATGAATAATGTTGTTATGAATGACCCAGAATACGGTAGAGCGATATGGGCATATTGGGGTGGATTGAATGATATTACGAGATATCCTCAGATTAAAAATGGAATAAGTGCTTCAGAGAAAACATTTGGTTCGTTAGGAGGATGGTCCAACATTTCGCTAAGAGCGTCAGATATGAGAGCTGGATCAAGAGCATCTTATGCGGCAACTAACAGAACATACAATAACCGAGTTATGCTTACCCATAATACTGGAATGATGAAAAACGGTTGGGCGTTTTCCGTATCTGGTGGTTTTAGATGGAGTCAAGAAGGATATGTGGACGGTACATATTTTAATGGCGGTTCTTATTTCTTGTCTGCAGAAAAAAAATTGAATGATAAACACAGCATTGGTATTGCGGGATTCGCAGCACCAACTATTCAGGCAAGATCGGGAATTGCTTTACAAGAGACCTATGATTTAACGGGCGATAATTTTTACAACCCATATTGGGGCTGGCAAACGCAAGCGGATGGGTCAAGAGTAAAAAGAAATGCACGTGTTAGAGATAATCACAGACCATCCGTGTTTCTATCTGATTATTGGACGATTGATGAAACATCAAAATTGACTTCAACTATATATGGTACGTTCGGCAAGACTGGAAGTACAAACCTTAACTGGTATGATGCCAAAGATCCAAGACCAGATTATTATAGATACTTACCAAGTTATTACACCCAAACAAACCCAGGTGAAGCGAATTATCTGACCAATGCATGGGCAACTGACCAATCTGTAAGTCAAATCAACTGGGACGGATTGTACCAGGCGAATTATAACAATATATATGAGTTAGAGAATGCTAATGGAACGGGGGAAACCTTGATTGGGTTAAGATCAAAATATATCGTTGAAGAATTAAGACAGGACCCTGTACAATTCGGCTATAATGCGGTGTATTCTAAGCAACTGAAGGAAGATTTGCAATTATCAGCCGGCGCGAATATAGACTTCTACACCAGCCATAACTACAAGAAAATTAAAGACCTTATGGGGGGAGATTTTTGGGTGGATGTAGATCAATTTGCAGAGCAAGATTTTGCGGACCCAACGGTTGGTCAAAATGATTTAGAAGTTGCGAATAAGGTGGTTTATGAAGGCGATAAGGTTGGTTATAATTACGATATCCATGTAAATACACAAAATGTTTTTGCTCAGGTTGAGGGTAAATCTGCAAAGGTAGACTGGTATGGAGGTATTGAACTTTCATACACTTCATTTTGGAGAGATGGGATTTGGGCTAACGGAAGATTTCCAGATAATTCACAAGGCAAAGGAGAGGTGCATAGTTTCTTTAATTATGGAGTTAAAGGAGGGGCAGTATATAAGATTTCAGGACGTCATTACATCACAGGAAACTTAATGTATAAAACACAGGCACCTTATAGCAGCAATGCTTATGTTTCTCCAAGAACGAGAGATGGTGTTGTTGGTGACTTGGAAAGTACTGAAATTTTATCGGGAGATTTAAATTATGAGGTGAGATATCCAAACTTTAAAGCCAGAGCAACGGTGTTTTACTCAGAGATTAATAATCAAACCTGGGCAAGAAGTTTCTATCATGATGAATTCAGAACCTTCATTAACTATGCCATGACGGGAATGGATTTCCTTAATATGGGTACAGAAATAGGGTTTGATGCAACGGTAGCAAGTGTTATTCAAATTACAGGAGCATTCACTACAGGAGATTACATTTACAATAGTAGGCCAACTGCGACTATTACAAGAGATAACTCGAGTGAGGTAATAGCGGATGATAGAACAATTTACCTTCAGAATTACAAGCAGGGAGGTATGCCTCAAACAGCATTTAATTTAGGTGTTAAATACAATTCGCCTAAATACTGGTACGTGGGTATTAACGCAAATTATTTCACAGATATATATTTGGCACCAAGCCCAGATAGAAGAACTGAAGAAGCTGTTAACAAATACACAGTTGATGATCCACAGTGGGACGCTATCCTTGCTCAAACAGAGCTTGAAGATGGATTTGTTATGAATGCGTTTGTTGGTAAATCTTGGAAGATCAAAGAAAGATTTATTCGTGTGAATTTGAACATTAATAATGTGCTTAATACAACAACATTTAGAACGGGAGGATACGAACAATTGAGATTCGATTCGAATGATATTGATAAGTTCCCACCTAAGTACGGCTATATGTATGGCCTTAACTATTTTGCTATGATCTCTTACTTATTCTAATTAATTATGATGAAAAGAATTTTAACATTTGGATTGATTGTTGGTGCCCTTGTGATGGCATCTTGCGATAGAAAATTTGATGAGCCGCCAGGCCGAGAATTAGGACCAGGGACAACTATTAGCTTGTCTGACGTCAGAAACATGCATGTCCCAGGCAGTTCATATAAGTTTGGTGCAGATACATCATTCTATGCAGTTGTTATTGCAGACGAAACCTCAGGAAATCTATACAAGGAAGTGTATATTTCTGATGGCACTGCTGCAATTAATATGCGTCTTTTGGCGTCAGGTGGTTTGTATGAGGGAGACTCCATCAGAGTTTATCTTGAGGGAACGGTTCTGTCGGAATATAACGGAATGCTTCAATTAGATTCGGTTGATGTTGACGTGAACGTTATTAAACAATCTACAGGTGCATATATTGCCCCTATGGTAACAACGGTAGACAATATTGGTCCTTCAATGCAAGCACACTTAATAAAATTGGAGGATGTAGAGTTTGCTCCGGGCTCACAAGGAATGACTTATGCAGATGCTGTGAACCAACAATCGAGAAATCTTGATATAACAGATTGTAACGGAAATACCGTATTAATGCGAACTAGTGGTTATGCTAATTTTGCTGCAGACGTAGTACCATCCGGAAATGGTGATATGCTTGCTATTGTTGGACAGTTTGGATCGGATATCCAATTATACATTAGAAGACCATCTGAGTTAAACTTTGTAAACCCTGCTTGTGGAGGAGTTCCTCCAGGAACCTACCTTTACAAAGACTGGGAAGACCAAGATTTAACATCAGGCGGATGGGTTACTAAATTGGTAACTGGAACGCTAAATTGGGAGGCATCTGATTTAGGTGCTGGAACGTGGTATGCGAAGATGTCAAACTACAACGGAAGCACAAATGAAACGAATGAATCTTGGTTGATTTCACCGGCGATGGACTTAAGTGCTGCAACTAATCCTGAGTTAAATTTCCAAACAGCATATAATTATTCGGGGCCTACCTTACAGATCTTGATTTCAACAGATTACGATGGAATTAGCAATCCTGCAACTCAAGGTACTTGGACGCCATTATCTGCTACTTTGTCTCCTGGGTCGTGGACATGGACACCGTCAGGGGCAATAAACCTAGCAAGCTACACAGGTAACTCTAGTGTTTATATAGGATTTAAATATACTGGAACATCTTCAAATGGCTCAACTTGGGAAGTTGATGATGTAGTGGTAGCCGAAAACTAAAATTGATAACACATAATAATTTCATTAACTATGAAAAAAATCTACACTCTTGCAGCAGCTTTAATTATTGGCTTAACTGCAAATGCTCAAACTTATCTTACACTTAAGGACTTTCAAGACCAGAGTATTACTTCTGGTGGATGGCAAAGTTTTGTAATTACAAGTACACCTGGCTCACATGATTGGGGAACACAGGATTTAGGATCTGCTGGTAATTTTTATGCAATTGCTACGGGCTGGAATGGTTCAGGCGCTGATGAAACTGAACTTTGGTTAGTTTCACCTTCATTTGACCTAACAACAGCAACGGCACCTGAATTAAATTTCCGTAATGCTGAGAACTTTGGTGGTCCTGCTTTAGAACTTCATATTTCTACGGATTATGATGGAACAAGTGACCCAACAACACAAGGAACTTGGACGGATATCTCATCTATGGTAAATTGGTCTACTGGCGGATTTGCATGGGTAAATGGTGGGCCTGTTAACCTAAGTGCTTACAATACTAACGGAAGTGTTTATATCGCATTTGTATATACAAGTAACTCGACGGATGGAGCATCTAGCTGGGAACTTGATGATATAGAAATCACAGAACCTACTCCAGCAACAGTTGTGAGTGTTTATGATATCCAAAACGCAACGGGTGATTCGCCTTATATGGGACAAAATGTTGAAACGGGTGGAATTGTAACGGCAGTTAATGCTGATGGATACTCAATTCAGGCAGGAACAGGTGCGTACTCGGGTGTTTGGGTAGAAGATGCTACAGGTGCAGCATCAGTAAATAGAGGTGATAGCCTTACCTTAACTGCTGATGTAGACGAATTATTTAGCTTTACGATTCTTGAAAATGTTTCTAACATGACGGTTGTATCTAGTGGTAATACTGAACCGATGGCAACCTCAGTTTCAACTCTTGGAGCTAATGCTGAAGAATGGGAAGGAACTAAAATCATGGTAAGTGCTGCAACATGTACACTAGACAACGATGGATTCGGACAATGGGTAGTAACAGATGGAACAGGGAACTTACTTGTAGATGACGAAATCTATGACTATCCTACGCCTACAATTAATGATATATATAATGTAACAGGCATTGGTTGGTATTCATTTAGTGAATTTAAGTTGCAAGCTAGAGATGCCAATGATGTAGAGGTAATTACTAGCACTCCAGATGCAGATATCGTTGCTTCTGTGTATCCTAATCCAGTTCAGAACAATTTGATTATTGAGACTAGTTCATCAATCGAAAGTATCGCAATCTACAGTCTTGATGGTCAATTAGTGATGAATGTTGTAGGAAACGCTACTAATTTACAGGTAATCAATACAGCTGATTTAGCAAACGGTGTGTACAGCTTAGTTGTATCATCTAACAATAAGAAATCTGTTGTGCAATTAGTGAAATAATAATTGTACGAGACATATAGAATTTAGGGGAGCTTTGCTCCCCTTTTTTATTTCTTTCGTATCTTTTCGGTATGAAATGGATGAGTCTTATTGTGTGTTTAAGTGCTTCAATGCTTGCTCGGACACAGTTAATTACTCCAAATGTAGGCCAGCTTAAAGGAGCACCAGATTGTGAATATTACTTTCACAGCCCGGAAGGCGTGTATTATTTCTCCCCAGATAAGTTTTCATTTGTTCAGACTAAGTTTGACTCTCTTGATAGTAAAAAGATTGCGATTAATTATAGAACAGACTTTGTGTTTCACAATTCCGTGAATTCAGACATCAAGGAGATTGGGACTAAAGAACTGAAGAGAAGGTTTCTCCTAACTCATGGGACTTTTAACATAAACGAAGAATTTAAGTCCATTGCTTACACAAACATTTGGAACAATATTGATTTAGTTTTTGATGTGGTTCAGGGAAGACTAAAATGGGAGTTTGTTGTGCATCCAGGAGGTAATCCAAATGACATTAGAATTGAAGTTGTTGGGGCGGATAGATTAAGTGCATCTAACTCGGACCTTATTATCGAAAACCCTCTTTCAAACTTTACCCACACTTATCCGAGCGTATATGAAATCAGCAATGGTGCCGCAAATAACGTATTGTGGAGTTTCGAAATAAATGATAATGAAATCGGTTTCGACATTAAGAATTACAATTCAAACAAGCAGTTAATCATTGATCCTTGGTGCACATACTATGGCGGCACGGATGTGGATGAAGTATACGGCTTTGATACTGATGATATGGGTAATTCATATATCACGGGATATACATATTCAAACAACTTACCCACTACTGCCGGCACGATGGATACCTCATACAATCTTGATTATGATGGGTTTGTTGCAAAGATGGACCCCAATTCAGGCCACATTTGGTCAACGTATATTGGTGGTACTGCTGGGGATTATTTTTATGGAGTTGATGTTGACGTAAATGGTAATGTATATGTAGTGGGTAATGGTACTTCTAACGATATGCCGGTTTCGGGGTCTGGAGTGTATCAATCCTCATTTGGGGGTTCCTATGACTCTTACGTATACAAGTTAAATGCATCAGGAGCGTTTGTATGGGGAACATATTACGGAGGAAATGGTGGAGATCTTGCCCTAACTTCAGACTTATTGGATGACAAAGTTTTGGTGGCAGGTTATACCACAGGCATGATTGCAATGGGCAGCGGTTCATTTCAGTCAGTTCACGGAGGCGCTTTAGATGCGTTTGTCGCTATAATTGACACATCCGGTAACCTAGATTGGCACACCTATTACGGGGGTATTGATAGCGAAGATGCACATGACGCATGCTTTGATGAGAACGGAAATGTGCTTCTAGTGGGCGATTCATATTCGAATAACTTTCCAGTATCATCAAATGCTTATCAACCATTAAGCAACGGAGGTAGAGAGTCATACATAGTAAAGTTCAATTCAACGGGTCAAAGAGAATTCGCGACATTCTTCGGGGGAACTGGAGACGATGATATTCTTGCTATAACTGCTAATCATAATAAAATTTATGTAGGAGGATATACAACTAGTAATGACCTGCTAATGATGGGGGCATCTCTTCAAACATCTATTGCAACAGGTAAAGATGGTTTTTATGCAGCTTTTTCGGATACAGGCAATTTGGTTTACTGCACTTATTTTGGAGGCGATCACAATGACGAAATCATTGATATGCATACTACGGACAATCGAATAGTGTTAGCTTTCGAATCAAGAAGTTCGGACTTAACTCTTTATGGTGGTCCTTTTAGTTCTATCAACGGAGGCTTATTCGATAACTTCATTTTATTACTGGATACTTCTATGTCACCAGGATATAGTTCGTACATGGGGAACATGGGAAGTGAATATGTGTGTGGAGTTAGATTACTAGATGATCATACGATCTATTTTGCAGGCCATAGTGAGGGCGATACCATTTCGTTTGGCACGAGTGTTTTTCAAGATGTTAACCTTGGTTACTCGGATGGTTTCATTTGCAAACTTGATAATATTGTTGGTTACTTTACAGGAATAGAAGGCGAGCAGTTAGAAGCCAATACCATAATCAGGTCAAACATAGTGACGGATAGAATTTATATGAATGATGCATATCGAAATAAATATTTTACCATCCTAGGAGTTGATGGGAGAATAATAGTACGTGATGTAAAAATTGGACAATCTTATGACCTGTCTGATTTGGCTAATGGCACCTATATAATTTTGAATGAATCATGCAGTCTGTCACAGAAATTCATTAAACAATGACTCTAAATAACCTGCTGGATAAGCGTTTTGGTATACACCTAATTCTTGGCAGTATAGTGTTGTTGGTGTTCGGTGCCGCATTGGCAAACGGCTATTCTCTTGATGATAACTTTGTATTAAATGAGCGCACGGAAACGGGGTTTTCAGGTATCCCAAAGCTCATGAAGAGCCATTATTATAACTTTTTTGGGCAAATAGCTGATTACCGTCCTGTTGTGATGATTTCATTCGCAATGGAGCATGATATTCACGGTAACAATATGGTGCTTGGTCATTTAACCAATCTTGTATTGTACTTTTTCATGTTATTGTTCGTGTATCGTTTTGTAAACGGCTTATTCCCTAATTATCGCTTAATAAACCTTATTGCTATTGTCATATTCGCTGTACATCCATTGCATGTTGAGGTGGTAGCCAGTTTGAAAAACCGTGATGAATTGTTGGCGGCCTTTTTTGGGTTTTGGGCGTGTGCAGTATTTATGAAAGACGTTACGAACAAGACAACAATTCATAAGGTATTGAAGTGGTTGGGGATCTATGTTTTACTGGTATTATCGTTTTTTTCAAAGTCGACAGCATTTATGTTCATTGGTATAATGGGCTTAACAGTATTGGCGAAATCCGATAGCATAAAGAGCTTTTTTGCTGGTCTGCTACCCTTTATTGTTCCACTTTTTATCAATAAACTGGTGCGTGGTAAAATAGTTGGACATGCAATTGATCAGCGAGCTAAATCATTACGTGAAAATCCACTGTATGTTGATCCAATCCCATTTTTAGATAAAATCCCTCTGGCTTGCAATATAATTGTTGAATATATCGGTCTCTTTATCTGGCCCAGTAAATTGAGGTTTTATTATGGCTATAACCAGGTTGAATTGGTGGGTTGGTCTGAGCTTGCAGGGGTATTAGGAGTAATTGTTGTATTGGCAATGTTGGTACTGGCAATAAAGTATTGGAAGTCGCATTTATATCTTTCGTATGGAATACTCTTTTTTTTAGGTACAACATTGCTTGTTTCTAACTTTTTTAAACCTCTTCCCGGGATAATGGCTGAGAGGTTTGTGTTTATTCCGATATTGGGACTGTGTATGATGCTTGCTTATGGTGTAGTTGCTGCATTTAAGTCTGAGAAATACAAAATTAAAGGGATTAAATACATTGGAATAGCAGCCCTTGCGATATTGAGTATAAAGTCAATTTACCGCACTACTCAATGGAAAAATATAATGACATTAATGTCTGCCGATATTGATCATATGCAGGAGTCAGCGATTGGTAACTATATGTATGCGGAGGAGATAACTAACAATCCTGAATTTCGTGAGCAATATTCAATCGAACAAAAGGTAGAATACTACAAACGCGCTTATACGGTAGATACAACGTATAAAGAAGCCTATTTTGGTGCTGGAATGGTCTATGCAAATGCAGTACGTAATTCCAAGATGCGCATGCAACAGGATAAAAATTACTATGTAGATGGCAATGTTTTAAAGAACTATACTCAGTTGGCATTGGATAATATTGGAGCGGCTATTAAACTAGACACCTTGTTTGCAGAGGGAATTTACGCCATTGGCGTAATATCAAATATTAATGGAAATTATGATGTCGCTGCCCAGGCGTTTAAAAAGGCGTATGATGAAAGTGATGGCAGGTTAATTGTGGCTCATGAAGAGCTGCTAAGAATTCTGATATATCAAAGGAAGTTTGATAAAGCAATGGAGATATGTAGATACGGTATGAAGAATCATAAAAAACAAGCTATGTACTACACATATGCAGGTTACTGTAAATCATCCCAAAACGAGCCCGATTCGGCCCTTCATTTCTTTAAATTATCATATAATAAACACCAATCTCTAAGGGTGGAAGAAGAAATTAAAAAGCTTGAAAAAGGAAAAGAAATTTCTATTGAAAGCCCGGTGAATATGTTACAAAAATAACATAACAATTGCATCTTATATGAGCGACATAATTAGTTGAAAAAAACTTGTATTTTTAGCATAATTAGAAGGCAACCCTCATTATGTTTTGCCGTCTACTACACATAAAATACACTGCGCACTATGAGAATTACTTTACTACCATTGTTTTTTACAGCATTATTTTCAATTTTAGGAGCCAATAGGGCTGCTGCTTGTCACGCCATTGCTTTGGTTAACTTTAATCAGCAAACGATTAATGCAAATAGCATCACAGTAAACGCTGCCTCTAACAGTCCAACGTGTGGATGTGCACCATATTGGCTAGACTTGGAAGTTAGGTGTCTGAATGAGCCGTTTGACGCCGCTCCTTTTGCACCTGGTTTTCACGGGCCTTTGGCAACATATCCATATTTCCAGTCGGCTCAAATGAATAAGCCTAATTGCGTTGTACAGAATTACCCTGGAATTAATATTCCATTTGCAAACTTATGTCCCGGGATGACTTATCAGTATAGAATGCGTGAAAACCATCACGGACAAGTAGGGCCATGGACACCAGCTCAAACGTTTACTGTTCCTGGAGCAACTCAACCAATTGTAGCAGGAGCAACGGCAACACAAACAACAATTTGTGCTGGTGATTGTGTTAATTTAAGCGCAAGTGTTGTACAAGGTTGTGGTTTGGCAGCAGCTTATAACTGGGATAATGGATTAGGTGCCGGTCAGAATCAAACAGTTTGCCCGACAGTCACGACTACTTACACAGTTACCATTGATGAACAATGCAGTGGTTTCCAAGATCAAGCTTCAGTAACAGTAAACGTATTACCTCCACCAGTGGCAGGTACAGCAAATATTTCAGCAACCAATGTGTGTGCTGGAACGCCAGTAACAGTTAACATGGCGGGACATCAAGGTAATGTGCAGTGGCAATCGGCACCTAATGCGGGAGGTCCATGGACCAATATTGGAGGAGCCACAGCCGTTCCATACGTAAGCGGAGGTTTAGCGACATCAACTTGTTTCAGGGCGGAAATTATAGGGTGTGGTGGTTCAGTTTTTAGTAACGTAGTCTGCGTAACCGTTGATCCTGCGCCAATAGCAGCCTTTAATGCGACGACTGTGTGTTCAGGGACAGCAACGAATTTTAACAACACTTCAAATGCTAATGGTGGGCCACCAATAACAAATTATAACTGGGATTTTGGCGATGGTAATACATCTACAGCACAAAATCCAACGCATACTTATGCCGCACCTGGCACCTACAACGTCACGCTGCAAGTTTCAAATGGAACAGGTTGTAGTGATAACATTACTCAACAAGTAACGGTTGAACCTGACCCGACGGCAAACTTTACATCTGTTTTAGCCTGTCCAGGACAAGCAAGTAATTTTACTGATCAATCGGTTGTTGGTGGAGGTGGCACCATTACAGGCTGGAACTGGGATTTTGGCGACGGAAATACTTCAACAGCTCAAAACCCGAGCAACAATTACGCTAATCCAGGGAACTATAATGTTACCTTAACGGTTACTACAGCTGGTGGATGTACTGGAACAATAACATTGCCAGTAACGGTGCCAGATGTTCCAACAGCGAACTTTTCTGCCATTACAGTTTGTGAAGGAACAGCCACTCCATTTACAGATCTGTCTACGATTGGAACAGGAGCAATAGCTACTTGGAACTGGGATTTTGGCGATGGAAACACGTCAACAGCACAGAACCCTTCTCATACGTATGCTACAGGTGGAAACTATAATGTGACCCTAACAGTTGCAAGTGGAGGTGGATGTACTGATCAGATTACAATACCTATTAATGTGGACAACAGTCCAATTGCAGGTTTTACGTTCCCAAATCCTTGGTGTCTGAGTGACCCAATAAACTTCACAGATGCGTCCAATGGTAATGGTGGTACAATCACTAATTGGGCTTGGGACTTTGGCGACGGAAATACTTCAACAAACCAAAACCCTGCGCATACTTATTCCACTGCTGGACCACACAATGTTTCTCTAACAGTTACTACAGGAAACGGTTGTACTAACACGATAAATCAAGCAGTGACCTTAGAACCAGATCCAACGCCTGATTTCACTTTTGCACCAGGATGTCCAGGTGCACCTTCGCAGTTTACTGATGCCTCAGTGGCAGGCGGAACAGCAACGATTACAGGATGGGATTGGGATTTTGGTGATGGTAACACATCTACTGCGCAGAACCCAACAAACGCATATGCGGCACCTGGAAATTATAACGTAACACTTGTGGTAACTAGTTCTACGGGCTGTGTCAACACTATTACACTTCCAGTTACAATACCATCAGGTCCGGCAGTAGATTTTATTGCTACAAACGCTTGTGATGGGGCGGCTGCCTCATTTGCAGATAATACGGTTGTACCAGGTGGAAACATTGTTGATTGGCAATGGGATTTTGGAGACGGTAATACTGGTACAGGTGATCCAATTAATCATACTTACGCTGGCTCGGGAACGTACAATGTTACCTTAACTGCGACTACAGATGCTGGGTGTGTAGGAAGCGTTACATTACCTGTAACTATTTACCCTAACCCAATAGCTGACTTTACTTTCCCTAATCCATTTTGTGCAGCGGACCCATTACCATTTACAGATGCCTCTAACGGAAATGGAGGAACTATAAATGCATGGGACTGGGATTTTGGCGATGGTAATACAGATAATATACAGAATCCGACTCACAACTATGGCGGTGCTTTAGGACCATTTAATGCGAGTTTGACAGTGACTACTACTGATGGGTGTGTAGGAACCGTTACACAAGCGGTGACATTGGAACCAGCACCAACACCAGACTTTACTTATGTGGCTGATTGTCCTGGATCGGCAACACAATTCACAGATGCATCCGTAGCAGGTGGAGCGGCAACAGTTACATCTTGGACTTGGGATTTTGGCGATGGAAATACCTCAACAGCACAGAACCCAACAAATGTCTACACTAATCCAGGTACTTATAATGTTCAATTGGATATTATTTCATCTACTGGTTGTTCTAACACAATTACATTGCCTGTTGACGTTCCATTCCCTCCTGTGGCAGAAATTGATATGCAAAATGTATGTGATGGAGTGGTTGGTAACTTTAATGATGTGTCTACGGTTAATGGTTCTACAATTACAGCTTGGAACTGGGATATGGGTGATGGTACTACCTACACAACTCAGAATGTAACACATACCTATGGAGCTAGTACTTATAATGTAACTTTAACTGTAACAAGCGCTCAAGGATGTGTAGATGATACGGTAATGTCAGTAACTATATTCCCGAATCCAATTGCTGATTTTTCACCGACAACAGTTTGTCAAGGTTACGCAACGACCTTAAATGATTTAACTAATCCTAACGGAGGAACTTTAGATACATGGAACTGGGATATTGGCGACGATGGATCGGTTGAGTATAATACGCTTAACCCAACACATACATTCCCAACGGCTGGAACATATAATGTAGAATTGATGGTGAATACAGTGAATGGATGTGCAGATTCAATTGTACTTCCAGTAACGGTAGATCCTACACCTCAGCCAGATTTTACACATGTAGTTGGATGCCCTGGATTTGCCACCACGTTTACTGATGCTTCAGTTATTATTGGAGGTGCTACGATTACTGATTGGCAATGGGATTTTGGAGATGGAAACACCTCTACAGCTCAAAACCCTAGTAACACTTATACTGCAGCAGGATTATACACTGTGCAGCTTATCGTAACGGGCTCATCTGGTTGTATTGATTCTATATCATATCAGGTGGATGTACCATACACACCATTTGCAGAGTTTACAATGGCGAATGTTTGTGACGGTTTTGCCGGTAACTTCCTAGATGCTTCAACTGTGACCAATGCCAATATTACTGGTTGGAACTGGGACATGGGAGACGGAACTACATTTAATACACAAAACGTTACGCATACCTATGCTAACAACAATACCTACAACGTTACACTTACTGTAACAAGCGATCAAGGTTGTGTTGATGATACAACTGCAGCTGTTACTGTATATCCAAATCCTACAGCCGATTTCACATATGCACAGGCTTGTGAAGGACAAGTGAGTGTCTTAACGGATGCATCTGTTGGTAATGGAGGAACAATCAACACGTGGTATTGGGATATCAATAATGACGGATCTGTTGAATCTACTACTCAAAATTCAAACGCAACAATGCCAGCAGCTGGCAACTATGACGTGGAATTAGTTGTATGGACAGTTAACGGTTGTGCTGATTCAGTGGTAATTCCTATTACAGTTGATCCTAGACCAACGGCGGACTTTACATTGACAAATGTTTGTGATGGACAGGCAGCTACATTCACTGATATCAGTGTTATCGGTACAGGGGCCATTACTGGATGGGAATGGGATTTCGGAAACGGAAATAACTCTGTTGTACAGAACCCAAATGAAACCTATGCGGCGGAAGGTGTTTATTCTGTGGAGTTAGTGGTGTTCTCAGATATGGGTTGTACAGATACTTTGGAGCAGAATGTGGAGATATATCCAAATCCTATTGCAGATTTCTCGCCACAATCAGTTTGTTTAAACGTTGCTACACAGTTCAGTGATTTATCCACTGTATCTAATGTAAACACGGCTAATAATATAATTCAGTGGGATTGGGATTTTGGAGATGGAAATACATCAAATGTTCAGAATCCAGCGCCTCATACATACACTAACCCTGGTACATATAATATATCACTTACTGTAACAACTGATAATGGGTGTACAGATAACCTTACTATCAGCGCAGATGTGTATGAAAAACCTGTGGCAGACTTTACATTTACAGAAGACTGTGTAAACAGTGCTTCTATCTTTACAGACGCCTCAACGGTTACAGGTAGTACAATAGCAGCATGGTCTTGGAACTTTGGAGATGGAAACACTTCTAATAATCAAAACCCAACGCATAACTACTCAAATGCAGGCACATACAACGTTGAGTTAATTGTTGAGTCGCAATTTGGATGTGAAGATACTGTGGTATACCCGGTAACAAGTTTCCCAATGCCTCAAGCAAGTTTTACGTTTAATAACGAATGCGTTTATGACTCGTTGTGTTTTACAAATACCTCTCAGGTCGCGGCACCGTCCACAATAAACTCAACGGTGTGGATTTATGGAGATGGATCACCACTAGGTGGAGGTAATAACACCTGTCACTTGTATAATGCGGCTGGTACTTATAATGTTCAGTTAATTGCTACATCTGATGACGGTTGTGTGGATGATACTACAATAACTGTAACAGTTCATCCTCAACCAGTGATTGATTTTACAGGTACATCTGTTTGTATAAATACACCACCTAATATTTTTACTAATAACTCGTCTATTCCTACTGGAAGCATTACACAGTGGAACTGGAACTTTGGTGATGGAGGAGTGTCTCCATTGGAGAACCCGTCACATACTTATGGGGCGCCAGGAACGTATAATGTCACTTTAATTGGTATATCTGCAGAAGGTTGTCAAGATACACTAGTTCAGCCTGTTGAAGTCTTTGAAAAGCCTATTGCGGATTTTATTGCTGATCAGACGGAAGGTTGTGATCCACTTGAGGTGAATTTCTCAGACAACTCGGTATCTAACGCAAACAGCATAACTAGTTGGGACTGGGATTTCGGAAATGGAAATACATCCAATGATGCCAACCCAGCGAATATTGTTTTCGATGGTTCTGGCACATTAGCAGCTATATCTTATGATGTACAATTGATTGTTTCTAATGATAATGGTTGTTTTGATACCTTATCAATAGCAAATTATATTACGGTTCATCCAGACCCTATAGCTGCATTTAGCTTTGATCCGTTGACCACTGATGAGCAAAATCCTTACATCAACTTTACGAATGAATCTATTACTGCGGAAACGTACTTCTGGGATTTTGGAGATGGAAATACATCTACAGATTTAAATCCAAGTCATGCCTACTCAGATACAGGATTCTTTGATGTGATGCTAATCGCTTCAACTCAATATGGATGTGTTGATACAGCATACGGATCACCGTATATTTCTCCAGTACCTGAGATTTATGTGCCAAATGCATTTACACCAGACGATGATGGTGTGAATGATATTTTCTTACCGTCATTGTACGGATTTGATAACTGGCAATATGAACTATATATATTCGATAGATGGGGTCAAATTATTTATGAATCATTCACACCAAGTATTGGTTGGGATGGATCGGTTAATGGGATTGTATCTAATTCAAAAACAGATGTATATGTCTGGAAGATTGTACTTAAGTCTAGAGAGTCTGGTGAGCAGAAGGAGTATATAGGCCATGTAACGCTTATTAAATAAGTATTAATTATAAATTTTGTCTTGATTTTTAGGCAACTGTGTCGTAGTTTGCACGTCTTGTTAATAGAAAAGCAAGACTATTATGAAAACTACGACACAACTTTACGCCCTTTACCTTGCCCTGATAAGCATTTTCATTTTTAATGCACAAAAAGCAAATGCATGTCATGCCATTGCTTTGGTAAACTATAATCAGCAAACAATCAACGCAACTAGTGTTTTTGTAAATGCTGCGTCTGATAGCCCAACTTGTGGTTGTGCACCGTATTGGCTGGACTGTGAGGTAAGGTGCTTGAACGAGCCATTTGATGCCGCTCCGTTCTCACCAGGTTTTCACGGGCCACTTGCTACTTATCCGTATTTTCAATCTGCGCAGATGACTAAAAATAACTGTGCAGTTGTGAACTATCCAGGTATTACTATTCCATTTGCAAACTTGTGCCCAGGTATGACTTACCAGTACAGGATGCGTGAAAATCACCACGGGCAGGTTGGACCATGGTGTCCAGCTCAGACTTTTACTGTTCCAGGAGCTACTCAGCCGATCGTGGCAGGAGCTACATCTACTCAAACTACAATTTGTGCGGGAGATTGTGTTAATTTAAGTTCAAGCGTTGTTCAAGGCTGTGGTTTGGCTGCATCATATACATGGGATAATGGTTTAGGTGCGGGACAAAATCAAACAGTATGTCCTAACGTTACTACCACATATACTGTAACAATTGATGAGCAGTGTAGTGGATTCCAAGATCAAGCTTCTGTTACTATTAATGTTGTTCCACCACCAGTAAATGGTGTAGCGGCAATTTCGCAAACTACAATCTGTGCGGGGACGCCAGTAGATTTAAGTGTAGTAGGACAACAGGGAACAATTCAGTGGCAATCTGCACCAAACGCGGGTGGGCCATGGACAAATATTGCGGGAGCAACCAATGCAAACTACACAGATCCCAACCCGATAGCGAGTACATGCTACAGGGCGGAGATTACAGGTTGTGCGCCACCTCCGGCAGGTATACAGCAGTTATATACTAATGTTGTTTGTGTAACAGTCGATCCAGCACCTGTGGCAGACTTTACCTATACACCCACTTGTAATGGACCAACTCCTTTTCAAGATTTGTCCTCATCCGGAAGCGCAATAACCAACTGGGATTGGGATTTTGATGGAGACGGTGTAATTGATGATACTCAACAGAATCCAAGCTACACATTCGTAGGCAATGGACCATTTAACGTAACGCTAACAGTAACCAATTCCACAGGGTGTACGCACACAGTTACACTACCAGTTACGCCTCCTGCTGCGGCTACACCAAACTTTGCATTTGTTGCAGCTTGTCCTGGGGCAGCGACAGCATTAACTGATCAATCAGTTGTTGGTGGCGGTGCGAACATTACTAACTGGGATTGGGATATCGATGGTGATGGTGTAATTGATTATACGACACAGAACCCTAATCATGTTTTCAATACTTCTGGTGTTCACAATGTTGAATTAACAGTAACCACCAACAATGGATGTGTTTCTACTATTACCTTGCCAGTGACCATTCCTGAAATTCCAGTGGCATCTTTCCAAATGCAAAATGTATGTGATGGGCAAGTAGGAAACTTCAACGATAACTCTACTGTTGGGGGATCTACTATTGCGAATTGGAGCTGGGATATGGATGGTGATCTAGTAGAGGATTACAACACGCAAAACGTGGCTCATACATATCCAACGAATAATGCTTATAATGTGACACTAACAGTTACTTCAGCAGATGGATGTGTTGACGATACTACTCAAACAGTACAAATTTTCCCAAACCCAACTGCAGACTTTACAAGCACACAACCATGTTTAGGAACAGATATGGACTTTACGGATGTGTCTGTAGGTAATGGCGGAACTATAAATACATGGGATTGGGATTTCGACGGCGATGGTGTGATCGATAACACTCAGCAAAACCCGAGTTATGGATTTCCTGCAGCCGGAAACTTCAATGTTGATTTAACAGTTACGACCGTTAATGGATGTTCAGGAACGATAAACTTACCAGTTACTGTTCATGCACAACCTACGGCAGACTTTACTTTCACATCAGTATGTGAAGGGAATAATGTGAACTTTACAGATGCTTCTACTATTGTGAATGGAACAATTTCATCTTGGGAATGGGATTTTGATGGCCCAGGATCAAGTAATGTTCAGAACCCAACTCAGATGTTTACTACTGAAGATGTGTATGATGTTGAATTAATCGTAGAAACGGCAGCTGGATGTGCAGACACGATTGTAATTCCTGTTGATATTTATCCTAATCCAGTAGCAGATTTCACACCTCAATCAGTGTGTTTGAATGTGCCTGTGAACTTTGGAGACGCATCAACTGTATCAAATGCCAACACAACTAACAATATTGTGCAGTGGGATTGGGACTTGGATATTGCTACTTCCAACCAACAAAACCCGCCAACACAGACATATACAGTTGCTGGACAATACACCATTTCATTAACAGTAACTACAGATAACGGGTGTACGGATATGCTTAGTGTGCCAATCGATATCTATGATAAGCCTACTGCTGATTTCACTTTTACAGATGATTGTGAGAATCAATCGATTATAATGAATGATGCTTCAACAATTCCTGCTGGTGTTATTGATACTTGGCAATGGGATGTTGATGGCGATTGGGTTACAGATTATACTACCCAAAATATTTCTCATTTATATGCAAATAGTGGTACATATAACGTGTCATTGATTGTTTCATCTGGAAACGGTTGTGGGGATACGATTATACAACAGGTTACTGCATTTCCAATGCCGCTAGCAAGTTTTACAACAGCTGATGAATGTGTATATGATCAGGTATGCTTTAATGATAAT
The DNA here is from genome assembly GCA_964230215.1 of Flavobacteriales bacterium. Lineage (GTDB taxonomy): Bacteria > Bacteroidota > Bacteroidia > Flavobacteriales_D > JAUILH01 > JAUILH01. The sequence goes on along the minus strand of CAXRGQ010000007.1, from coordinate 185,691 downwards.
TCGCAAGTGGCAGCACCTGATAATATCATATCACATACATATACTTTCGGAGATGGATCACCGCTAAGTGCTACTCAGAACCCATGTCACCAATATGCGTCTGCTGGACAGTATTTTATTACTCAAATTGTAACTACAAACAATGGATGTGCGGACGATACAACAATTGCTGTAACGGTTCACCCTCAGCCAAGTATAAGCTTTACTTCTTCGGCTGTTTGTGAAAATGAACCACCAACAACATTTACGAATACGTCTAACATTAGTACAGGCACCATTAGCCAATGGAATTGGAACTTTGATGATGGTGGACCAATGTCATCGTTACAGGATCCAACCCATATCTATGCTGATAGTGGAACTTATAATGTAACATTAATTGGATTAAGTGATTTTGGTTGCTCTGATACCGCCACTCAGCCTGTAATTGTGTACCCAAAACCAATTGCAGTGATGAGCGCAGATGTATACGAAGGATGTACAGAGTTATGTGTTAATTTTGGTGCTGATGCATCAGTGTCTAACGCTACTTCTATAACAAACTGGGATTGGACAATGAGCGATGGCTTTACGTCAAGTTCATCTAGCCCAAACAATTGCTTTGTAAATAATGGACTTGGATCGGATGTTACGTATGACGTTGGCTTGATTGTAACGAACAACTTTGGATGTAAAGATACGGTTGAGAACGCAGCATATATTACTGTTCATCCATTGCCAGTGGCTAGTTTCTATCCAACTCCACCAGTTACCGATGAGTTTAATGCATCCATTAACTTTGTAAATGAGAGCATGGGCGCTGATAGTTACTATTGGACGTTTGGTGACGGAGATAATGCAACAGATATCGAGCCAGAACACATGTATAATGATATTGGACAGTACAATGTAACACTTGTTGCAAGTACAATATATGGCTGTGTAGATTCAATTTCTGACATAGTAATCATTGAGCCAGTACCTACGGTATATGTGCCTAATGCATTTACACCAGATGATGATGGAATTAACGATGGTTTTGTGCCTGAAATATATGGCTATCAAGACTTAACTGAATACCAATTCTTAGTATTCGATAGATGGGGTCAGATAGTATTTGAATCTTATACGCCGGGTGAAGCATGGAATGGTTCCATAAAAGGTATCCAAGTAGACTCCAAAACAGACGTGTATGTTTGGAAGCTTGTTCTTACGGATAGTAAGCGCGGAAAGGAAGAATATGTTGGGCACGTAACAATGCTAAAGTAATTGAGTGTAATATTTAACAATCTATAGAAAAATCATAGACTTAATGGCAACTTAAGTATCTTCTCAACGTCTAATAAGTGCTTTAGAACGAGAAGACTATGAAAAACATTCTATTATACACTGTATTAATCCTTGGATTTATAGGAATACAGGCTAACTCTAACAAGGCAACGGCGTGTCACGCCATTGCCTTAGTTAATTTCAATCAGCAGACTATAAATGCGAATGACATCTTTGTCAATGCTGCATCTGATAGCCCTACATGCGGTTGTGCTCCATATTGGTTGGATTGTGAGGTACGCTGTTTAAATGAGGCATTTGATGGTGCACCATTTAACCCTGGTTTTCACGGACCACTTACAACATATCCGTACTTCCAGTCTGCAACGATGGAAAAGCCTAACTGTGCGGTAGTGAACTATCCTGGTATCACCATCCCCTTTGCGAATTTATGTCCCGGTATGACCTATCAATATAGGATGCGGGAGAACCATCACGGACAAGTCGGACCTTGGTGTGCTACACAAACATTTACCGTACCCGGAGCTACACAACCAATTGTGGCTGGCGCATCTGCTACGCAAACAACAATATGTGCTGGGGACTGCGTTACTCTTGATGCCTTTGTTGCCCAAGGTTGTGGACTAGCGGCCTCCTATACATGGGATAATGGGCTCGGTGCAGGTCAACAGCATACAGTCTGTCCCGCAGCGACAACGACATATACAGTAACGATTGACGAACAATGTAGTGGATTCCAGGATCAGGCATCCGTCACGATTAATATTGTGCCACCGCCTGTTAACGGAAACGCAACAATATCTGCTACCAATATTTGTGCAGGTACACCAATCGATTTAGAAGTAACAGGTCACTCGGGAACAGTTCAATGGCAATCTGCACCAAATGCTGGTGGGCCATGGACTAACATAGCCGGAGCAACCAATGCAATTTATAACGACCCGGGACCAACGGCAAGTACATGTTACAGAGCTGAAATAACAGGATGTGCACCTCCACCAGCTGGTATCCAGCAGCTATATTCAAATGTGGTATGTGTAACTGTTGATCCAGCACCAACAGCTGATTTTACTTTCAATGCTACGTGTGGACAACCGACTGCCTTCTTTGATCAATCTGGATCTGGATCTGGTATTGCTGGATGGGAATGGGATTTTGATGGCGATGGAGTTATTGACGATATACAACAAAACCCTACGTACCAATTTATGGGGGCAGGGCCATTTAACGTAACACTTATTGTAACCAATCCTACAGGATGTACGGATACTGTAACCTTGCCCGTGACTAGCCCTCCAGGGGGAGTAGCAGATTGGACATATACGGCTGTTTGTGATGGTGCAGCAATGAACTTCACAGATGCTTCTGTAGCTAATGGTAGCCCTATTGTATCATGGGATTGGGATTTTGATAATGATGGTATAATAGACAATACTAATCAAAACCCCTCGCATACATTCCCAGGGGAAGGTGTGTACACTGTGTCTATGACATCAAGTGACGCAGGAGGGTGTAGCTCAACGTTTACTCAAACGGTTGAAGTTTACCCGAATCCAGTTGCAGACATTATTCCACAGTCGGCATGTTTAAATGATCCCGCTGTGTTCCTAGACAACTCAACGGTTTCAAACCTAAATACAACAAACAACATCATTCAGTGGGATTGGGATTTAGATATTAGTACATCAAATCAACAGAACCCACCTGCTCAAACCTATACTGTGGCAGGGCAATACAACATATCATTAACAGTAACAACAGATAATGGTTGTACAGATCAAATTACTATGCCAATTGATATTTATGACAAGCCCGTTGCGGACTTCAATTTTGCTGATGACTGCGTTAACCAAGCTATTGGAATGACGGATGCTTCAACAGTAACAGGCGGTGCGGTTAACTCTTGGTCATGGGATGTTAATGGAGATAATGTTGAGGATTATAATACGCCTAATATAAATCATCAGTACGGACAGCCAGGAACATATAATGTTACCTTAATTGCAGCATCTGGAAATGGATGTGCAGATACTGTTACATATCCTGTTACGGCATATGATATACCAACGGCAAGTTTCACGACGGCTGATGAGTGTATTTACGATCAAGTTTGCTTTAACTCGAATGCCAGTATTACGGCGCCTGAAACGATAATCTCCCACACATATACGTTTGGAGATGGATCGCCATTAGATGCGACTCAAAACCCGTGTCACCAATATGCGGCGGCTGGTCAATATTTTGTGACGCAAATCGTGACTAGTAACAATGGTTGTGCAGATGATACTACTATTCAGATTAACGTTTATCCGCAGCCTACGGTTAACTTTACGGCAGCAGATGTATGTGAGAATCAGCCACCAACGGTATTTAATAATACATCAAACATTGTTTCTGGATCAATTACTCAATGGAACTGGAATTTTGATGATGGATCGGCATTATCTGCTCAGCAGAATCCAAGTCATAATTACGCAACTACAGGTACCTATAATGTTACCCTAATTGGAATTAGCGACCAAGGATGTAGTGATACTATTACCAATCCTGTTAATGTTTTGGCTATGCCTACAGCGATAATTGGAGGCATGGAATTAGAAGGTTGTCATCAGTTCTGTACAACATTAAATGCAGATGCTTCTCTATCAAATTCAAATGCCATTACTAATTGGGCGTGGGATTTAGGTAATGGAAACTCATCAACTTTAAGTTCACCACAACCATGCTATAACAATCTTGGAGTGAGTGTTGATGAATTCTATGATGTTACTTTAATTGTTACAAATGACCTTGGATGTAAGGATACAGTAACTGAGTTCTCTTACATAACTGTTCACCCGAATCCAATTGCAGATTTCAGCGCTGTTCCGCCAGTTTCGAATGAATACGAAGGAACAATAAACTTTGTGGATGAATCGCAAGGTGCGGATACATATTACTGGACATTCGGTGATGGGGAGAATACGACAGATCAAAACCCAAGTCATACATATATTGAAATCGGATACTATACGGTTACCCAGTACGTAACTACTCAGTACGGATGTACAGATTCAATTTCAAGTGTAGTTGAGATTCAACCAGTACCTACGGTTTATGTGCCAAATGCATTTACGCCAGATGGAGATGGAATCAATGATGAGTTCATACCGGTTATATACGGAATGGAAGTTGATAACTATGAGTTCTATGTATTTGATAGATGGGGTCAAATTATCTTCCAATCAACTACTCCAGGGGAAGGCTGGAATGGTTCAGTAAGAGGCATGCAAGTTGACTCTAAGACAGATGTATATGTATGGAAGTTGATTGTAACGGATAGCAACACAGGAGATAAACAAAAGCTAAGAGGTCACGTTACCCTGCTTAAGTAATCTTAACAAACATATTTTTACAAGCACCGCCATGGCGGTGCTTTTTTTGTTTAGTATCTTTAGAGGTATAATATTATACTATGCTGAAAATAAATACTCTACAGGAATACAAAAGTGCTTACAAGAATAGTGTTGAAAATCCAGAACAATTTTGGGAGAATATTGCGGACTCATTTACATGGAAAAAACGCTGGGATGATGTTGTTAATTGGGAGTTTGATACGCCAAAAGTAGAGTGGTTTTCGGGTGCACAATTAAACATAACAGAGAATTGTATCGATAGACACTTACAAGATAAAGCGGATAAAGTCGCCATCCTTTGGGAACCTAATGACCCCGAAGAAAATGTCGTAAGAATAACATACGCAGAGTTAGCTGATAAGGTGAATAGGTGTGCGAATGCACTAAAGGAAATGGGAATTGAAAAAGGAGACCGTGTCTGCTTGTATATGCCCATGGTGCCAGAGTTGGCAATTGCGGTTTTAGCATGTGCTAGGTTGGGTGCAATCCATTCTGTTGTATTTGCTGGCTTTAGTGCCAAGGCTCTGGCAGATAGAATCAACGATTCGGATTGTAAAGTGCTAATCACATCCGATATTGGTGTGAGAGGGGCTAAAATAGTTCCGATAAAAGCTATAGCAGATGAAGCTTTAGAGAACTGCTCGACCATTAATAAATGCCTTGTCTACAAAAGAGGAAAAGAGTCTGTAAATATGCAAGAAGGCAGAGATATTTGGTGGCATGAATGTGTAGATAAAGCATCCTCTAATTGCGAGCCTACCTATGTGGATTCAGAAGACCCATTATTTATACTTTACACATCTGGTTCAACCGGTAAACCAAAAGGAGTTGTCCATTCGACAGGAGGATACATGGTATATGCGGAGTACTCTTTCAGAAATGTTTTCCAGTACAAAGAGGATGATGTTTATTGGTGTACTGCAGATATCGGCTGGATTACTGGTCATAGCTATATAGTTTATGGTCCATTATTGGCTGGAGCAACCACGCTTATGTTTGAAGGTGTTCCTACCTATCCAGATGCTGGAAGGTTCTGGGAGGTAGTTGAGAGACATAAAGTGAATTTGTTCTATACAGCTCCAACAGCCATACGTGCACTGGAAGCATTTCCCGACACATTGGTAACAAAACATGACTTAAGCAGTCTGAGAGTTCTGGGAACGGTTGGAGAGCCAATTAATGAAGAAGCGTGGGAGTGGTATCACAAGCTGGTAGGAAATGGGAATTGCCCAATCGTTGATACCTGGTGGCAAACTGAAACCGGCGGAATAATGATTTCACCTTTAGCCAATATAACTCCTCTGAAACCAAGCTACGCGACATATCCTTTACCTGGAATTCAGCCATGTCTGGTAGATAATGAAGGCAATGAAATAGAAGGCAATGGTGTAGAAGGTAACTTGTGTATTAAGTATCCTTGGCCAAGTATTTTGAGAACAACTTGGGGCGATCATGAAAGATGCAAACAAACCTATTTTTCTACCTATAAAGGTCTCTATTTTACAGGAGATGGATGCAAACGTGACGAGGATGGTATGTATCGCATTACTGGACGTGTTGATGACGTAATTAACGTGTCCGGTCACAGAATCGGAACAGCAGAGGTTGAAAACGCTCTTGATGAACATGATGAAGTAATAGAATCAGCGGTTGTGGGGTATCCACATGACATAAAGGGTCAAGGGATATATGCCTATGTAATTTGTAAAAGTGTAAAGGATGAAGATGAGCTTAAGAAGTCTTTATTGTCAATTGTGACTAAAGAAATTGGGCCCATTGCAAAACCAGATAAAATTCAGGTAGTAAATGGACTTCCAAAAACCAGATCGGGTAAAATTATGAGAAGAATTTTACGTAAAATTGCTGAAGGTGAGATGGATAAACTTGGAGATACCTCCACATTGTTAGACCCTACTGTAGTTGAGGATATTATAAATGGAAGACAATAATAGAAATCAGAATGAATACGCGCCCGGCTCAATGACTGATCATGAGCTGAGGAAGGTGGTTGATTATGCCCTTCGTGCTGATACCCCAGTAGTGGACGGGCATCCTATTAGAACTAAGCCTAAGGAGCTATGGGTGAGTTTTAGAGCAGTTATTAAGAAAGTTGGTAAAACAGCAAAACGCGAAAAAGTAGAGACTATAATCGCAGCCAGAATATTAAGGAAATACGTCAAAGACAAGGAATCTGTTACCGAGGAAGAATGGCTTTTCTTAAAAAGTCAATCTCTAGACTTGGCGAGAATTCTGCCTATAGTAGTTGTACAAGCAGTTCCAGCCCCCATTCCAATTACACCTTTTTTAATTGCTCTTGGGTCAAAAATTGGAATAGATCTTGTACCCAAAGAACAGGTGCGTCCCGAAGAATATGATGACCGCATTCCCAAAACAGATCAAAGAGGTCGAGAGGGTAAAAAAATAAATAAAGAAGAATGAAATTAATACTAAGTACACTCGTAATTATATTTACAAGCGTTGTTTTCGCTCAAGACAAGAAAAGCAAGGTGGTTGAGACCGATATCAAAACAGATATTCACTGTGATCACTGCATTGTTTGTGGCTCTTGTGGACCGAACATTTTTCACTCCTTAAAAGCAGAGAAAGGGGTGAAAAAGGTTAAGATTATTCCTGAGTCTAATATTATAAAGGTAAAGTACAACAGTGAAAAAATCACCTTGGCAAGAATTGAAGATGTGATTACTGAAGCAGGGTTTGACGCAAACGATAAAAAAGCGACCAAAGAGGGCTATGATGCACTTGATGCGTGTTGCAAGCCGAACAATTAGTCTACCAATACAAATTCGACACGTCTATTGTGCTGGCGACCAGATTCACTATCATTGCTATCTAGGGGTTCAGTATCGCCTTTTCCAATAGGAATCAACCGGTCCGCTTGAGCACCTTGTGCAATCAATAGTTCTACTACTTTTTTAGCCCGATTTTCACTTAAGAGTTGATTATAATCTCTCTTTCCTTCGTTATCGGTATGCCCAATTACCTCAATTAGAGTTTCTGGATACTTCTCCATAAAAGCAAGGACCATGGATATCTCCATCTTGGGGTCATTTGTAATTGTTGTCTCATCAAATACAAACTCAAACTTTGGCAATATCAGCTTATTAAAGGCTTTTTGTTCATCTGAAACATAATCGATATCGACAGGATGTTTGATGTCAATTGGAGTGCTCGTAATGCCCTCAAAATTGGTTCTTGGGCTTAATTCACTAAAAACATGGTCAACGCTGTCACTTGATATTTTATCAAAAGGCAACTCAAAGCCTTGATCCGAATCAGGGTCAATTTTACTTAAGTCTAACTCGTAATTATCAAAATAGGCAAGTGCTGGGTTTGACTTACCCTTCTCTGGACAGATCTGCATCATTAGCTTATGAGTCCCTTTCTTTTTAGTAGTAAAAGTGATTCGATAATAATGCTTAATCTTTTGGTAGATATCATTATAAATCCATCCCAACTCATTCGACTCATATATTCTGTAGTAATTCCCTTTTGTGTTATATGCGATCGATTTTAAATAGAAGTCACTTACAAAGTCTCCAAAACCAATTGTATATATTTTCACTCCTTGCTCAATAGCATCCAGTATAACTCTATTCTTATTTATTTTGGACGAGTTTTCATTTCCATCTGTAATCACGATTACAATGCGTTCATCGAACTCAGCCTCTTCTTGAACTTCCTCAATACCTAATTTCACACCGTCTAACAAAGCCGTTCCTCCGCCATATCGGTCGTATGATCGACGATCTAAATTGCTTTTTAACTTGTCAGCGTCTGTACTTAAAGGACCTTGTGCATCTGCATCAAAATCATATTTTACAATTGATATCCCATCTTCATGTGCCTTTGCATCAAAGAACTTTTTTAATCCTTGCTCCAAAGCCAAAATACGGTCCATGCCCATTGACCCACTGTGGTCTAAAACAACGGATATGGCTAGTTTGAGCGGAATATCTTCATTCATTTCACTAATGGTAAATGATTGAAGCTGCTCTGGTAGGTCATTGCCAAATTGTAGGGCTGTATTGCACCAAATTTGCTTAAACTCCACTGCACTCGCTCCCCAATAATAGTTGCCGGTATTATCAAGAATCTGAAAATCGACATTAACGGTAGAGTCATGGTGTGTAATGGTTTGAAGCACAATGTTTACCTCTGTTGTGTCATTTAGCGTGCTAATGTGATGCTGTCTTTCAAAGCGCGGATAGTTATAAGCCATTGGAGCCTCAGCTTCTCCGAGAATGTCTTCAGGGTCAAAATTACATGTATCAGAAAGAAAAGTAATTGGAATGTTATCTTCATCAAGAGTCATTTCAATATCGGATAAACGAATAAAGCCTACGCGATTATCCCGCCTAATAAGCATAAGTTTTGAACTTTCATTAAACCCAATGAACTCAGTATTTTGTGCCAACACTCTAATTTGAGAAATTGCACCTGTCGTTAAAACCAATGTGGGCTTACCATTATGTTTTGATTGATATACCGCGTAACGCTGATTAGGAGATACCATGGCCTTTCTCGAAAACCTTTTTTCACTAATTCGTTTGTCCGTGTCTTTTAACTTAGGATAATAATTAAAGCCTTGAGCCAATCTTTTGTCAGGAACAACAACAAGAGTTCTCTTCATAGGATCATCATAAAACACAAACATGCTATCATTTAACCAAGATAATCCCGGGATGTCATCTTGGTTTTCCACCACCAAATCAAGTTCCATCTTTTCAGATCCAGTTGCCTGAACTAAAATATGCCAATTCTGATCTTTAGTCTGTGTGATATAAGAAATATATCTACCCCCTGGGCTCGGAAAAATCTGATGCTTGATGAACCGATATTTGAGCTTATTAGTACGATCTTTATTTTTATTTACCTCACGCTCATACACCTTAAGCATCCTAGAGCCCAGAATGGTTTTTATTTTCCTCATGGTTGGTATTTCCACTTGCGTTACTACGGGGCTGCCTCCTTGTTGATTGCACAAAGTGATTGTATTGTTAAATGCGTTGATTACATGCTGACTAGCATAAGTTCTTCTGGCGTATGAGCCTTTATTCTTTTTGAATAAATAGTAGTGATCGTTAACGGTCTTAACGTAAAAGCCATCATCTCCTGGCAGGTATTTGATTTCAGATATACCATTTTTTACAGGAGCCTTATGTTCACGCACTTCTTGACCATACACATTATAGAGTGTTAAATACTTATCACCGCTAACTACAAATCGGTTGTTGTTTCTGCCTAGTCCAATTACTTTATCTGCAGGGAACCGACTTATTAAATTACCGTTTCTAAGATTATATACGTAATTATATATGTTGCTTTTTATATGTAAAAGACCACCATTATCACTAAGCACCAATGTGTCAATAGACTCGAGTTGCTTATCTTGAATGGTAATTTGTTGAAATTTACAGGCCTGATGGGTGCTGTATACGCGGATGTTTGCTTTTCCTTCAGAGTCTGGCTTATCGCTTCTACAAATGAATGATGCGTTGCTATTAACAGTAACAATATCCTGTGCATGCAAGTGAAAAGCACATAAAATGCCAATTAAATATTTAAATAGCCCACGCAATACTATCATTATAATACATAAAGGGGAAAAAGTTACAATATTCGTGATTCTTAATTGTTGTTAAATATTAATCTCGAGATAGTTTTTTAAGGCATAATTTTATGTGGATTGCTATCTTAGCAAATCCATGAGCGATAGCCTTGTAATAATACCCACTTACAACGAGAAAGATAATATCGAAAATATTATCCGAGCGGTATTTGCACTAGACACTCCATTCAATATCTTGATTGTTGATGATGGTTCTCCCGATGGAACTGCCAACATTGTTAAGCATTTGATGCAAGAATTTGATGGAAAACTATATATCCAGGAGAGAAAAGGCAAGTTAGGTCTAGGGACTGCTTATATTCATGGGTTTAAGTGGGCCTTAGAAAGAGACTATGCCTTCGTTTTTGAAATGGATGCGGACTTTTCGCATGATCCTAATGATCTTCCAAGATTACGGGAAGCATGTCTTAACGGAGGAGATGTTGCTATTGGAAGCAGATATTGTAAAGGAGGTAAGGTGAAGAATTGGCCATTCGGACGATGGTTAATGTCTTATGGAGCATCTTTGTATGTAAGAACTATTTTATGGATCAACACTAAGGACACAACGGCTGGATTTAAGTGTTATAAAAGAAAGGTGTTAGAAACAATTGATTTAGACGCCATTCAGTTTATAGGTTATGCATTTCAAATTGAGATGAAATATACGGCTAAAAGACATGGATTTAATGTTGTAGAAGTACCAGTAACCTTTGTAGATAGAGAGTTTGGTGAGAGTAAAATGAGTATTGGCATTTTTAAAGAAGCCTTTATTGGTGTGTGGAAAATGCGCCGTAAAAAGATTAAAAAATAATGAGTACTGTTATTAAAAACGTAAGCATTGTAAACGAAGGCAAAACCTTTGTGGGAGATGTCTTGATTGAAAACGATAGAATTGCAAAAATAAGTTCTTCGCCAATTGATGGAGGAAATCATGAAATTGATGGTACGGGATTACATCTTCTTCCTGGCGTAATTGATGACCAAGTGCATTTTAGGGAGCCAGGCTTAACGCATAAAGGAAATATCAAGACAGAATCAAGAGCGGCGGTAGCTGGAGGGATTACTTCATTTATGGAAATGCCTAATACAGTCCCACAAGCCTTAACCCAAGAATTATTACAGGATAAATACGACATTGCCGCGAACTGTTCACCTGCAAATTATTCGTTCTTCATGGGTGCTTCAAATGATAACATAGAAGAAGTGCTTAAGACGGATGCAAAAAACGTTTGTGGCGTTAAGATATTCATGGGTTCATCTACTGGTAATATGCTGGTTGATGAGGATGAAGTACTTGAAAATATTTTTAGCAAATGTGAGATGTTGATTGCTACCCATTGTGAAGATGAGGCTACTGTCCGTGCTAACATGGAAAAGTACAAGGAGCTGTTTGGAGAAGAAGTTCCAATGAAATACCATCCTGTGATTCGCGACCACAAAGCATGTATTTTGTCTTCAACTAAGGCTATGAATCTCGCAAAGAAACATGATACGCGACTTCATATTTTACACATCAGTACAGCACAAGAGGTGGAGCTATTTGACAATACAAAACCATTGTCTGAAAAGCGAATTACTTCTGAGGCGTGTGTCCATCACTTATGGTTTGAACAATCACAATATGCTGAAAAAGGATCGTTGATTAAATGGAATCCAGCCGTAAAATCTGCTGAAGACAGAGATGCTATATTCCAAGGAGTATTGGATAATAAGATTGATATTATTGCTACCGATCATGCGCCTCATACTTTGGAGGAAAAAAACAACACTTATTTCAAAGCGCCTTCAGGAGGGCCACTTGTGCAGCACGCCTTACCAAGTATGCTAGATCATGTTAAAAACGGAAAAATTAGCCTAGAGAGGGTTGTAGAAAAAATGTCACATGCCCCAGCTGAGTGTTTTAGACTGGAAGAAAGAGGGTACATCAGAGAGGGTTATAAAGCAGATTTAGTCCTTGTAGATCTAAAAGATGCATGGACAGTTGAAAAGAGCAATATTCTCTATAAATGTGGATGGTCTCCATTTGAAGGTCACACGTTTTCATCAAAAGTTAAATACACCTTTGTTAATGGTCAAATCGTTTATGACGGGGAGGTAAAAGACATTACTCCAGGAGAACGACTTACATTTAATCGATGAGAAATTGGCTGCTAATAGCGGTATGTTTGTTTTGTTTGGCAGCGTGTTCAGAGGAGGAGGAAGCACCAATGCCAGAGGATCGATTTGTTGAGGTAATGACGGATATGTATTTGGCTGATGCTATGGTTGCCTATGAGTTAGGGAAAGACATGGATCAGCAAGAGGTGGTTCATGGCTACTACAAATCAGTGTATGAGAAACATGGCATTAGTGAAGAAGAATTCGAAAACGCTTTTGACTTTTACTCAAGCGACCTAGAACGAATGAAGGGTTTATTAAAGCGTGTCGAACAGAACATTCTAAAGCATGAGCGGGCGAATAAGATGCCTCAGAATAAGGAGGAATAGCTACTTGCTTATAATGCCTTGAAAGTAACTAACTGTATGCTCTACAGTATCATCTAAGGACCTGAATTCTATTCCAATTTCATTTTTTATTTTCTCGTTAGAGAATTTATTAAAGCTATGGGCTGCAGAAGCAGTTTCTTTTGTAATCCGTGGTTTTCGTCGGCCTATCCATGCTAGAATTCCTTCTACGCGCCAGGCTAGAGAGCTCATCCATCTACTTGCCTTTGTGCGTGGAGCCTTGCTTCCAAATGCCTTACAAATCTTCTCAAACAGGACCTTAAACTTAGTGTTGTGGCCAATAATCAGATAGCGTTTTTCTACTATTTGTTTTTCCATCAATGCTGATATACAAGAGACCACATCCCTAACATCCACAAATGCATTACCACCTTCTGTGTAGTACTTTATTCCTTTAGCCCCAGTTTTAAAAATTGCTGCACTGCTATCGTCCCAATTTCCTGGACCTAGAATAACTGACGGATTTACAATGGTAACACTAAGGCCTTCTTCTTGTCCACGCCATGCTTCACGTTCAGCCAAAAACTTACTCTTGGCGTAGTTACTTGCGTTAAGTTCTCTTACCCAATCACCGTCTTCTACAATTATATCTTCTGTCCCTTTTTTTCCAATTGCAGAGGTTGAACTAATGTGACATAGATTCTTTACCCCAATAGCCAGACATAAATTAACCACGTTGGTCGTGCCGTTTACGTTAATGTTCATCATTTTGGAATACTCTGACTTCACGAATGATACCAGTGCAGCACAATGATAAACAGTATGAACGTTTTCGAAAGCCTCCTCAAGACTAATAATGTCTGTCACGTCACCAGTATTAAAATCAACCTTTTCTTTAAATTCATGTGGCTTAATCGAGTAATATTCAAGTATTGAGTCAACATGTTTTGGCCATGTTTTTTGACGGCTTAGAATTCTAACTGGCAGGTTCTTTTGATACAAGTCCATTGCAATGTGTAAGCCAAGCAAGCCTGTTCCACCAGTGATTAAGTTCATAGTAACAAATGTACTAGGATAATTCTTTTGCGACCCTTGCCATCAATAATTTCTTACAATTCTAGCTTCATTCAATTATCTTTGATGCAAAATTTTGCAGAATGAACTTTGTTGATGAAATGAAATGGAGGGGCATGATTCACGATATGATGCCTGGAACGGAAGAAATGTTGAATGAGGGAATGGCCACAGGATATATTGGTTTTGACCCAACTGCTGACTCTCTTCATATTGGAAGTTTAGTGCAAATAATGATACTAGTCCATTTTCAAAGATGTGGACATAAGCCAATAGCGCTGGTGGGTGGAGCTACAGGGATGGTTGGAGATCCCAGCGGAAAATCTAAAGAAAGAAACCTGCTTGATGAAGACACATTAAATAAAAATGTAGCGGGAGTTAAAGCACAACTGGAGCAATTCCTTGACTTTAATTGTGGTGAGAACTCGGCGGAAATGGCAAATAACTACGACTGGTTTCAAAACATGAGTTTTTTAGAGTTTATCCGCGATTCCGGTAAGCACATTACGGTGAATTATATGATGGCTAAAGATTCTGTGAAGCGAAGAATTAATGGAGAGGGAGAAGGTATGTCATTCACAGAGTTCACGTATCAATTGGTGCAGGGATATGATTTTTACCACTTGTGGAAGCATAAGAATGTAAAGATTCAGATGGGAGGCTCTGATCAATGGGGAAATATTGTGACAGGTACGGAATTCATACGAAGAAAGGCGGGAGGAGAAGCTTTTGCCCTAACTACACCTCTAATCAAGAAAGCGGACGGAACTAAATTTGGAAAGACAGAAGGTGGTAACGTATGGTTAGATAAAAATAGAACATCACCCTACAAATTCTACCAGTATTGGTTAAATGCTTCAGATGAAGATGCCGCTAATTATATTCGGATTTTTACCCTTTTAACTAAGGATGAAATAGAAGCAATTGAAAAAGAGCATGCAGAAGCACCTCATTTAAGGGTTTTACAAAAAGCATTAGCAAAAGATGTAACCGTGAGGGTGCATTCGGAAGAGGATTACAACACTGCAGTTAAAGCGTCAGAAATACTGTTCGGAAAATCTACCTCAGAAGATTTGAAAACCTTGTCAGAAAATGATTTCTTAGATGTGTTTGAGGGTGTGCCTCAAGGAGTTATTTCGTCGGATGAAGCTAAGGGGATAGGAGCCGTTGACATATTAGTTAAATCGGAGTTTCTTAAATCTAACGGTGAAGCAAGAAGAGCGCTAAAAGAGAATTCAATTTCCATCAATAAGAATAAAATTAATGAAGATTTTGTTCTGTCAGACGACGATATTATGAATGATAAATACGTTCTTCTACAGCGCGGTAAAAAGAACTATTTTGTGTTAAAAATTGAAGCTTAACAGGCTATCTACTAACTTAGAGAAATGACTAAGAAGGAATTGCATAGAATGCTCACGTTTATTTGTGATAAGTGGAAGTATAAGCTAGATCAAGTAGAAGGTGATAAGTTTAGGGTAGATGTAGCCATTAAAATGAAGGACGATACGTGGCGCTATCAGTTCGTTTATGTGTGGTTAAAGGAAACTGAGAAGCATAGCTTTGTATTCTTAAATAGTAGAGTTTGTGTTATGTCTGATTTAGTTGACTGCAATAAAATGTTGCATGAAGCTGGGTACTGCAGATACGCTAGCGTAAACATATTACCAGATACCGTGGATGGAGTAGAGTGCGAATCCTTGTGTGTGTCGGCCACGCCCCATAGTAAGGTGGTCACAAGCGATTTACTAGATCTTATGATTTATGACATAGCCTTTAATGCTGACTATTTAGAAAAATTAGTTACTGGTGAGGATAAACACTAATTACTTTACTTAAGCCATTTATCCAGCCATTTAAAGAACTCCTTATGCCAAATGATGCCATTTTGTGGACTCAACACCCAGTGACTTTCTGTTGGAAAGTATAAAAATTTACTCGGAATTCCTTTCAATTGTGCAGCTTGATACGCTTCCATTCCTTGAGTAATGGGTACTCTATAGTCTTTCTCCCCATGGATAACCATTATAGGCGTGTCCCAATTATCTACTAAGTTATGAGGTGAATGCTTGTCGTAACTCACAGCACGATCTTTACCCCAGTAAGGACCGCCGATATCTTTATTGGCAAAAAATAATTCTTCAGTACTTCCATACCAGCTTTCTAAGTTAAAAAGGCCACAGTGCGAAATGAAGCATTTAAATCGCTTGTTATGAATGCCTGCTAAATAATAAACCGAATATCCACCGTAACTCGCGCCAACCGCCCCTAGTTTATCTTCATCTACAAAAGGTTCTTTGGCTAAAGCATCAATGGCGCTTAAATAATCATCCATCGCTTGTCCACCCCAATCGCCTGAAATTGCATCATTCCATTCTTGACCAAATCCTGGCAAACCACGTCTGTTAGGTGCTACAACAATATATCCCATAGAAGCCATCAATCTAAAATTCCATCTAAATGAAAAGAATTGACTTACCGCGCTTTGTGGCCCACCCTGACAATACAGAAGTGTTGGGTATTTCTTCTTCTTATCAAAGTTAGGAGGATAAATCACCCATGTCAACATGTCCTTGCCATCGGTAGTTTTTATCATTCGCTTTTCAATATTTACATCTGCCATTGAACCAATAAACTCGTCATTGATTTTACTCAAGCCTTTGTCTTTCCCTGATTTTAAGTCAACTAAAAACACCTCATTTGGGTATTTCATACTTTGTTTGGTCGCAACAATACCCTCGTTAGATAGTGCTAGAGATGTATAGTTATGTTGACCGGTTGTTATTTGTCTATGCTTTTTAGTTTTCAAATCAATTTCAAACAATTGATTGGTTGCATCAATCATCGCCTCAAAAAACAACGTGTTATTATCGCCCCATATGAAAGCAGATACCGTAAGGTCTATGTCAGCCGTTAAATTCGAATACTTCTTAGTAGCAGGATCAAATACAACTATGTCGTTTTTATCAGACTCAAACCCGTCCTCTTCCATGCTCGCAAAAGCGATTAACTTACCGTTCGGGGAAGGCAATGGATTCATGTCATAACCCATCATACCCTCAGTTATATTTTGAGTTGTTTTATTGGCAACATTGTAAGCATAGATATCAGAATTAGTACTGACAGCATACGCTTTACCGCTTAGTTTTTTACATGTATACAATACTTCAGTGCCATCTCCATTCCAATTAATCTGCTCCAATCCGCCAAATGGTTCTAAGGGCGAATCAAATTTCTCGCCTTCCATGATATCCACTACGCTAGAAAATGTTTTGTCATCTGATCTTCGTGCAATAAACACGTGGCTATACTTATAGTCTGTCCATGAATCCCAATGTCTGTACATCAAATCATCAAACACGTGAACGTTGGCCTCCTTTAGGTTAGGATACTTATCATTCATTGTTTGATCTAATTTAACTTTAGATGTAAACAAGATATTTTTACCGTCTGGAGAGTATTTAAACCCAGACATTTCACCCTTATATTTAAACACAAGTCGCTCTTGTTTTTTTTCAAGATTGTATTCGTACAAAAATGTGCCGCCTTCCTCGCTAGAGAGATAAGCTATTCCCTTACCATTTGGAATCCATTGATGCGCGTAGGCAAAATTATTAGGTAGTTTAATTTCTTCCTTTTCACCGTTTAAATTAGATAAGTATAGTTTAGATGCACCACTATTTTTATTGATATCATATTGGGTGACTTTATAAAAGAAGCGATCGCCATTAGGTGACACTTCAACCCCTCCAACACGCTTTAAGTCCCATAAAAATTCAGGATTTAAAGGTTTTTGGGTAGATGCAACTAATACAATAGCGGCAAATAGGCTAGTTAACACTGTTTTCATGCTTATCTTTTTAGAGCCGTGAAAATAGGAAAAACCCGTGTGCCAGTCAATGCCGCTTATCAATTATTTACTGAGGAAATTGTTTAGTCGACAAATTTAATCTCAGTGCGTCTATTTTTACTGCGACCTGTAGCTGTTGAATTGTCCGCAATTGGCCTAGTGTCTCCATGACCTATAGTTGTTATTCTTGAAGCGGATATACCATGCTTAACTAAGTAGGCCTTCATCGATTCAGCCCGAGCTAGACTAAGTGATTGATTTTTGGCAACATCTCCAACATTGTCAGTGTGTCCTTCGATAACCAACTTTTGATTTGGTTTGTACTTCATTATATCAACTAAATCGGCTAATTCGCTATAACTGCTTGCTGGTAATACACTACTGCCGCTTGCAAAATTCACATTCTTTAATGTATACTCTAATATAGGAAGCATTGTAATTGTAATTTCCATATGCTGGTAGCGTTGACCACTTCCTAGTTTTGGAATCTCTATGGTGTGATAGTGAGTGGCATCACCTATACTCTTTAGGCGGATATCGTAAATATCACCGCCGGGTAAACTAACGTCAAACCTTCCTTTTCCATCTGATACTCCCTTGACAATGGTTTTGTTCGTTTTACCAGCGAAAATTACTTGCTCACCGTTTAGTGGAGATTTTGAAAAATCTTGCACAAGCACTTTTATGGGTGCGTTTTGTGAAGAAACAATTAAAGTGATTAAGAATAGGGGTATGCTAAGTAGTGTTTTCATGATCTTTTATTAATAGAATGTGTAAATAGTCTTTATGGTACAATTTGATGCATATATATCTTAATCCATATCCGTATCTTTAGGCTCGATTGATTGATAAGACAAAACATATTAGTTCTAACACTGATTTTCTTTCGGGCCTTCGAAATCAGCTGCTTGATTTAAGTAGGAGGAATCAGCATGTCCACTTTAAAGGGGGAGGCTCTTTCCTTGAACTTAAGATTTCTTATGATAATTTATTAGATATGGAATCTGATAAAATCAGAGTTTCCGTTGAAGATGAATTGATATATAACACGCTCGATAGAATTAGAATTAAAGCTAATCGCAACGAGAGAGAACTAGGATTTAATCAATTGAAATTGGTAAGTGTTTTTGTTGATTGGTTCGACAAAGAGTCAGATGCAAGGGTAATGTCACCTTTCCTATTACATGACATTCATCTGAATAGAGTAAAAGGGGTGGAAGACCAGTATGAAATTGTGTTTGAAGGCGAACCCTATTTGAATCCTTTCATCGCTTACATTTGGAAAAACAGGTTCGATTTTGAGTGGGTAGAAGACGATAGCTACAAGCTTGAAAATATTAAGTCCTGCATTAAGCAAATTGATCCTAAACTGGATATTGGAGATACGGAAATTAGCACACAAGATCCTTATAAATGGGGGCTAATTCACAGTAAAGCTGTTATTGGAAATTTTGATTTCAGGCGAATGAGTCTAATTCAAGATTATGATGAAATACTAAAAAATGATCGACTTCTTGATGATCTAATCAAATACAAAGCTCCAATTGATCAAGACGATTCTAAGCATTATAACTATGAGGTACTAGTTACAGATCCCTCACAAAACAAGGTTATAAACAGGGTGCTAGATGGAGATAACTTAACAATACAAGGACCTCCTGGAACAGGTAAGTCGCAAACCCTAGTGAATATCTGTGCTAATATGGTAGCTAGGGGTAAGTCTGTTCTGTTGGTAAGCGACAAACGTGTTGCATTAGATGTAGTACAAGAAAGGTTGGAGGAATGTGGGCTAGGTAAGCTTTCTATGTATTCGCATGACTCAAAAAGAGACAGGAAGTCCATGATTTCTGATTTAAAAAAAGTGTATCAAGATTTGATTAGCACTCCCGTGGATCTTGGCGCATCTTTACATGAGATACAAAAGAATCAAGAAAGCAGGCAAAGCATTCAGAAAGTAGTTAAAAGGTATTTCGAAGAATTGGACGAAATAGATACATTCGGTGTATCCCTAAACGCGCTATATGATGTTGTCTTAAGCATGCCTGAAAGTCGCATAGATCTTGATGACAAGGATAAAATCCAACTACCATTATATGGAGAATTTTTACGGGTTAAGTCGAAACTAAAAGAATTGGAGGCAAGTCTCGTGTCTTTGGGGTATGATAGACAGTTTTGTAAGCACCCTTTCTCATGGATTAATAGGAATATTCTTGGTGGAGATAATGCTGCACAAACGATTAAAGCCCGCCTGCTAGAGCTGGATAACTATAAAGAATTAGCCGATTTTATAAAGACGTCTAATTTGGAAGGTTTGAGCATGTCTGAGCTCCAATTGCATTTTATCCGTATAGGATTTCTTAAAAAGCTAAAGGAGATAGAATGTTTGGATTTGTTGGAGATTGGAAATAATAGAATAGAGGAGTTTGATAGAATATCTAAGGCTATTAAATCGGCGTCAAAGGAATTAGAATCGCTTAAGGAGCAGAATGTACATTGGATAAATAAACCGAGTATCAGGGATGCTCAACAAGCAATAGGAGTCCTGCAACAGGCTGACACTTGGCTAAAAAGGACATTTAATCGCACATACAAAAAAACACTCAAAGGCATAAAAGAACGCTATGATTTTTCAGCTCATCTAGTGCCGCCGAATAGTATAGACATACTATTACTGTTGGTAAGTGAGTATAATGTTGAAGCAAAACTGAATGCCTTACACGAGTCTTTTCAGTCTAAGTTTGGGAGCCATCAATTCGACCTAGTATACGCAATTGTTAATGAAGTAAGAAGCAAAATAGATGCAAATGATAAATACGTGCAGTCTTTGCTTCATAATGGTGAAATATTAGACGCCTCCTATGGCTATTCAAGTAGTTACGAGAGATTATATCAAGATAGTAAGCGCTTGTTAAGTGGAGCGACAGAACAATCTTGTGAGTCGGTTATTACAAAGTTGAACGGATTACTTGGTGTTATTGATGAAATCGACACACTATGTTACTTATGTAAGCAATTGTCTACTGATAAGGTTTATATGGTCATTCAGAATTTGGAACTTACAGTTTCAGAATTGGAATGGGCATGTGCATCCTACGAAATTCAACAACGCCTTAAGTTAAGGTACTGGTTAAAAGACACAGATGCCAATGATATCCAGTACAAAATTGATGAAGAATTAGAATTATTAAAGTCGGCAAGAGAATTTCATGCAGGCTATATAAATGATAGACTAAGGCAGAATCTGCAACAAAGTATAGAATTGAGTGAAAAATCGGTGGTAGGGATGCCGCAGGATCTGCGTGATAAACGCAAAGTTTTGAGAGATGCAAGAAGAATACTTGAGCATGAGTTTGGAAAACAGCAACGCTATAAGTCAATCAGAGAGTTAGTTGATGCGGGAGTAATGCCGTTGTTAAAGCAGGTTAAACCTATTTGGATGATGGGGCCGCATGCTGTGGCCGACAATTTAAATCTCGAGCAGTATTTCGATTTGGTTATTTTCGATGAGGCGAGTCAGTTGAGACTAGAGGAAGGTATTCCTTCATGCTTAAGAGCAGGGCAGGTTGTAATTGTTGGTGATGAGATGCAGATGCCGCCATCCAATTTCTTTTCAAGTAAGACTGATGAAGATGTGGCAGAAAGCCTACTTTCATATTTTGGCAGTACTTGGTCGCACGAACAGTTGAAATGGCACTATAGAAGTGCTTCACGATCCCTTATTGAATTCAGCAATAAACAGTTTTACAATAATGAATTGGTCATTGTACCGTCCATATACAAGATGGAACCGCCAATTAAACGGGTTTATGTTTCTAATGGCAAATTCATTGATCGTAGGAATAAGCAAGAGGCAAGCGTGATTGTAGAGCAAGTGAAGGAGCTTTTATCTCAAGGAGAAAAAAGTATTGGAATTGTTGCCTTTTCGTTGGAGCAAGCCGATGAAATTGAAGAACAATTAGATAATCTCGCAAGGAAAGATCCCATTTTTGGTGAACTGCTGAATAACGCAATGAATTACGAGCGAAACAATTGTTATGAAGGTCTATTCGTAAAGAATCTTGAGAATGTGCAGGGAGATGAGAGGGACATCATGCTTATTAGCATAGCGTATGCCCACGATGATGAGGGGAAATTTAGGCAACAGTTTGGCCCGGTATCCCAGAATGGAGGAGAGCGTAGATTAAATGTTTTACTCACGAGAGCGAGAAAACAGAAGATTATTGTCACGAGTGTATTGTCTATGGATATTACAGGCAAAAGTTTGGGGGCAGAAGTGTTGCAGAAATACCTGGCCTTCATTGAGAATCCATCAAATTTGGAAGATGAATACGCCTCAATTATTGAATTAAATCCGAATGTTATTTCATTTTACAAAGCAATGAAAGTAAAAGGGTGGGAGTTAAAGTTGGCAGATAAAAAAACACGCTATTCGTTAAACAAATAGCGTGTCACTTACTTTAAGATTTAACTCTGTTATCTTCCACCAACTGATCTAGAGTTTGTGGATTTTTTAGCTTCTTCCGCTTTCTTCTTTTCTGCTTCTGCCTTAGCCTTGGCAGCAGCCTCTGCTTTAGCCTTAGCTGCAGCTTCTTTCTTCTTTCTTTCCGCTTCTGCACGTGCTTTAGCCTCTGCCTCTTTACGCTTACGTTCTGCTTCTTGACGCTTACGAGCCTCTTCAGCTTTGCGTCTAGCTTCTTCCTCTTTACGTTTTCTGTCAGCCTCAGCTCTCGCTCTTGCCTCCGCTTCCTGACGCTTGCGCGCTTCTTCAGCTTTAGCTCTTGCTTCTGCCTCTTGACGTTTACGTGCTTCATCTGCTTTGCGTCTAGCTTCCTCCTCCTGACGTTTTCTGTCAGCTTCTGCTTTGGCTCTTGCCTCTGCCTCTTGGCGCTTTCGTGCTTCCTCAGCGTTACGTCTAGCTTCCTCTTCTTGACGTTTCTTTTCTGCTTCAGCGTTAGCTTTAGCATTCGCTTCCTGCTGCTTACGCGCTTCCTCCGCTTTACGTCTGGCTTCTTCTTCCTGACGTTTCTTATCAGCTTCAGCTTTGGCTCTTGCCTCAGCTTCTTGTTGCTTACGCGCTTCATCAGCCTTACGTCTAGCTTCCTCCTCCTGACGTTTTCTATCTGCTTCAGCTTTAGCTCTTGCCTCAGCTTCTTGTCGCTTACGTGCTTCTTCGGCTTTACGTCTAGCTTCTTCTTCCTGACGCTTCTTCTCAGCAGCTGCCTTATCTGCAGCTTCTTTCTTTTCTATGCTCGTTATTTTATTTAGTTGATCTTGAGCATATCCACCAGACTTTAATTGGTTGGCAGATTGATATTTGGTTTTTGCAGTTGCGTAATCTTTTCTAGCAAATGCATTATCTGCTTCTTCAATAAGCGCTTGGAATTTTTTCTCATTCTCAGCCTCTTCATTATTAAGTTGAGTGGCATTTCCATCATTGTTGTCAGGATCATTGTTAAGAATCATGCCTGAAGCGCCGTTTCCGCCACCATTACCATTGCCAGAGTTGCCGTTTCCATTGTTTCCGCCTGAGTTACCATTATTGCCTGAATTTCCATTTCCTCCAGAGTTACCATTGCCAGAACCACCGTTACCAGAGCCGATTGTACCAGAGCCAGAGTTTGAAAATATCGATATTGTTTCTTGATCACTTCCACCTTGGTTTTGAGCTTCAATCGTAACAATATTATTCCCACTGTTTAGAACAGCCATGAATTGGAATACTCCTGAACTTGGGTCAAAACTAAATGTAGAAACTGAATTGTTATTCAAACTAATAGACAATTCATTTGAGCTGCTAATATTAGTCACTGTTCCACTAATGTTATATGACATTGCTGTGGTTGTTTCACTTGTATTAGACGGATTAATCATGTTTATGACTGGTGCTGCTTGATTTGAGCCTCCATTTCCGTTTCCGTCAGAACCATTACCAGCATTACCGGAGTTTCCATTGCCAGATCCTTGGTTGCCATTAGCACCCTCATCATCGTCATTACCTGATGGGTCATCTGTGCCATTTGGACCACCGCCACCTTGACCAGGGTTGGAGCTGTCTACGCCGTCATCATTGTTTCCATGGCCGTTGTTTCCGTTACCATTTCCATTTCCGCCATTTCCGCCAGAATTTCCATTACCGTTTCCATTGCCGTTGTTTCCTCCATTACCAGAGCCGTTATTGTCACCATCGTCATTTCCACTTCCTCCTGAGCCATCGTCATTGCCTCCAGATCCAGATCCTCCATTATTTCCTGAGTCTCCATTTCCGCCAGAACCATTACCAGCATTACCAGAGTTTCCATTTCCAGATCCTTGGTTGCCGTTAGCGCCCTCATCATCGTCGTTACCTGATGGGTCATCTGTGCCATTTGGACCACCGCCACCTTGACCAGGGTTCGAGCTATCTACACCGTCATCATTGTTTCCATGGCCGTTGTTACCGTTGCCATTTCCATTACCGCCGTTTCCGCCAGAATTTCCATTGCCATTTCCGTTGCCATTGTTTCCTCCATTACCTGATCCGTTGTTGTTGCCATTATCATTTCCACTTCCTCCTGAGCTTCCATTATCGCCTTTACCACCATTACCAGTGCCAGTCGTTCCAATGTCATCTCCTGACGAACCATTATCATTCCCGTTTCCGTTTCCACCAGAATTTCCATTTCCTCCTGAGTTGGAGAATATTCGGTGCAATCCAGCATTATCAGAATCAGATCCGCCTGCATTTGTAGCTGTAACAATTATTTCTTTAGTACTAGTTGAAGAAATACCGTATACAGGTATACTAAATTGTCCTGCAGAGTAAGTGAAATTAGATGTATTCGCACCATCTATTGTAACACTCATATCGTTAATTGATGATATATTACTCACTGTACCAGTTACAGTAAATGTAGGTTGTTGAACAGGGTATGGGTTTGTAGGTACATTTGTAATATTTACAACTGGAGGCGGAACTACCACCACTTCTTCAGTATAAATAACAGTCGTGCTTGAGCTAGCAACTCCACAAGGTGTGTTTACTTTTATTTCAAGCACATTATTTCCTGCTTGTAAGGTGTTTACAAAAATGATCTTACCATTTCCTGCACCAAATTGGAAACTATGACTGTTACCGTTTAATAGCACAGTAATGTCATTCTGACTTGCGCCTGTAACGTATGCAGTTACCTGTAGGTTGTTGTCAGTAGTCGCAAATGGGTTAGTAGCAGGTTTAACCATGTTAATTGTAGGAACTGGACAATCCTCACGAGTATACTCAATCGTTTGAACATTATTTCCACAGTTGTTTTGAGCACTAACCTCAATATTATGAACACCAATATTTAAGTTTAATGTGCTTGTTACAACGCCATTGTTATAGTTAAAGCCAACTGAGTTCCCATCAACTTTAACGGTAATGTCAGATGAACTATTCACATTCGTCACCGTAGCATTAAGTACAACAGATTGACTCGGACTACTACCATTATTACTTGGGGTAGTAATCGATATTACCGGAGCATTACACGCTTCACGATTAATCGATATGTTCTTAACATCTTTACCACACTCATTTGTACCAGTAATCTCAATTACATTAGGACCAACGCTTAAGTTAATGTTGGCAGTTAAGGTATGAGTTGCTAAGTCATAAGAGAAACTCTGATTTTGACCATTTACTGTTAATTGAATATCACTTTGAATGCTTACGTTCATTACTTGTGCATTCAATGTCGTACTTGAGTTTTGAGTCACAAATCCATTCTGAGGTGAATTAATATTCACAGATGGTGGATTACATGGTGTTTCTTCATTGTAAGTTATTACTGCACTAGCATGAGCAATGTCACAATTGTTGTCAACATCAATCTCTATAACATTATTGCCAGCCTGAAGGGTAACAGGTATAGACAATTGGTTTCCGTTTAAACTTACACCACCTAATCCAACACCATTTAACTTAGCCGTTACTTGATTAAGATTACTAACGTGATTTACAGTAGCAACAATGGTGTATGAACCATTTGCATTTACAAAGTTGAACGGTGATACATTTGGTTGAGATATAGCTATTGTTGGCTTATCACACGGCGTTTGAACAGGCGCATAAATAATATTCACATTATCACTCGCTACACCATCTGGGTTTGTTGCGGTAACGCTTATGTTATTATTTCCTTGAACTAATGCAATCGAAGGAATTGTAATCGTGTTACTTCCATTAAACGAGAAACTGTTAGTTCCAGCACCATTTATAGTAACATCAATTTGAGAAGCAGATGACACGTTTGTTACGTTTGCAATTACAGTTTGATGAGTTACAGTGCTTGTGTAAGGATTAGTCGAAGGCGAGCTAATATTTACAGTAGGCGGTTGCGGTTGCTGTAATTCCTCAAAAATAATAGTTGTACTTGCATTATCTGATCCGTAAGAATTAGTACCTGTAATACTAAACACGTTATTACCTAACACTAAGTTTTTGTTTATAGTAACTTGTTTGGTATTGTTATTATACGCAAAGTTATTAGTGTTTTGACCGTTCACTTGAACTGTAATATCGTTTGCACTGTTTACGTTTAGAACAGTTGCCAAAACCGTCGCCTGAGCAATATTAACCGTGTAAGGATTAACCGTCGGACTCGTAATAGTTACTACCGGCGGTAATTGCGGCGCTGGTTGATTGTACACAATCGTTGTTGATGCATAATCGCTTCCAGCACTGTTCGTCGCTGTAATCTGGAATACATTCGCTCCAGGAATCAAACTAGACGGCAAAGTAAGCGTCTTCGATGAAGTACTATAAGTAAAGCTGTTTGTGCTAATTCCATTTACAGTAACATTAATATTGTTGGCACTAGCCACATTTAGCACTTGAGCTGTTAATGTATACTGGCTATTATAAACAGTTAGCGGATTTACTGTTGGATTAGTATACGTCACAACTGGTGGCTGAACTATATTAGGCTGATTGTAAATAATCGTTGTGGCGTCAGAAGCTACACCATCATTGTTTGTACCGGTAATCGTTACATAGTTATTACCTGGGTTTAGGTTGGTATTAACGGTAACCGTGTTGCCACTAAAACTAAAGTTGTTTACATTAACCCCATTAACACTCACGGTAATCTGACTAGCGCTACTTATGTTAGTTACAGAAGCATTTACAGCCTGTGTATTATTGTTAGTTGTATAAGGATTTAGTCCAGGATTGTATATGTTTACAGTCGGCGGGTTAAAGGTCTGAACCGGTTGCTCATATATAATATTACAAGTCTTAGAATCAGATCCAACACTGTTTGTTCCAACAATCTGAATTACATTATTCCCTTCCTGTAATGTAATTGTAGCATTAAAGCTATTTGTCACAGGATTAAAATTGAATCCACTTTTGTTTACCCCATTTATTTTGAACTGAACATTTGAAGCAATCTCAACATTAAAGATGTTGGCAGTAACATTAAACACGCTGCTGCTAACTACTTTAGGACAATTAGCTGGGTTTGTAATGGATACAATTGGGGCTGGTTCAGAAACAATCACTGGGTCAGAATACACTATAACTCGAGACTCATAGTCGCTTCCAGCTTCATTGGTAGCTCTAATTTCAAATACATTTTGACCAGGATGTAATATCACATTGCTCGAAAATGAATTTGTTGCTGGATAGTATGTGAAATTATAGTTTGTATTACCATCTTGTTTAAATGTAATCTGATGTGCACCATCAACATTAAATATATTCGCCTTTAAGTTGAAGTTTGGAGATGTAACATTATGCGGATTTGAATATGGATCCGTGATGTTAACTATTGGCTTCTTCTTAGGTGGTGTATACGTGTAGTTGTTATTAGTATTGTTGTTATTCGTGTTATTGATTGGGTCTACGTGCGCACGACCTCTATGGAGATTCCATGTAATTGAAAGTCCAGAATAGAAGTATCCATCTCCTTTTTCTGTATTGTTTCCTGCTCGATCGAATATCTGTCCATCAAAACTATTAGTCAATGTCCATGTATGTCTATGGGTAAATGTAAGTGCCGCCCTAGGAGATAACTGGAACCCAGCCTCAAATCCTAATGTTGGCATTACTCTAACTTGTGGACCATCATTGTAAGCAGCGTCTGACTCAAAAGTTCTGTCTAACAGCTCTCCACCAAACCCATTCAATTCACCAATTCCGTAATCTGCTTCAGGGTCCGCAATATATCTGTTACCGAAATCATCTAGTTGGTTTGTTTTTGCACTATATGCAGTTAAATCAACTCCACCAAATCCCGATAAGATTATGCCTGTATTTTGACGTAATCTGTTTAAGTGAATCGATAATTCTAAACTGTTATCTACTATTCTGTTTCTGTAGTTATGAAGCATTATTCCTTCATTGTTGGAATAATCCAAACTTGGGTTTCCTCCATTAAAGGCACTCATTTGATGAAGGTTTACTGTATCTGCCTTAGCATCTAAGCCATAAGTTGTACCCATTAGGAATCGATATCTTAATCCCCAGCCAAGAAACTTATCTTTTTTCAACCAATCTTTTCCAAAAGTCAATCCCCATCCGAACCCGGCATATCTATCAACTTCACCAAGTTTCTTATTTTGATAGGTGGCTCCACCATTTAGGCCTATAAACCATCCTGTATTTTGATCATATAGTATATGAGAGCGGCTTCCACCTTGACTATATGCCCCAATTGAGCTTAGTAAAACCGCTATTAAACTTATTATGCGTAGACTATTTTTCATGTGTATCGAGTTTATTCTCGTGTGCTATTGCACATTTCGTACCAAGATTTCTAATTTCAAAAGACGAATTTATAATATTCTTCGATGAGTTCAACATTTAAGGGCGTGTATTAGTCAGTAATGATGCGATCAAATAATTCTAATTACCTACATTTGTGGTATGAGATTCTGGCTATTTTGCTGCGGAGTTATAACGTGTGTTTCCCTATCAATGGGGCAATCCCTAAATGATGATTGTTTAAACGCAAGTAATTTATGTCCTAGCTTAGTTTACTCAGGTAGCAACGTAGGTGCATCAACTGACATTTGCGTTGGTTGTTCAGATGCCGCTACTGCAACAGGGAATTTCTGTTTTGAAGTAGATAATACTGTTTGGTATTCTTTTGTAACAAATGACTTGGGTGGGGTTGCTTCTGTAAGTATATCTGGAATATCATGCTTAACTGGAGCGGGAAATGCTAATGGACTTCAAGCGGTTATAATTGATGTAGGTACACCGTGTGACGAAAGCACTTATACTCAAATATCTAGTTGTGAGTCGGGTAGTACGGCGGATTTTGTAGTTCAGGCGAATACTTTGTCACCAAATACGACATATTATGTCATGATTGATGGAGTTCTAGGGGGCATGCCAAATCCGGCAGAATGTGACTTTTCTATTCAGGTAAGCGGGCAAGCGGTTGATCCATCTATAACAATAAATACGCAAAACCAAAACTGTGGGGCGACTGATGGTGAAATCGATATTAGCAATGTTTCTGGAGGGGTTGCACCCTACCAATATTCCATAAATGGAACGACTTATCAAGGCCTAGGCCAGTTTAATAATTTGTCTTCTGGGGTATACGATATATCCATTATTGACGACAATGGTTGCGTGTTCGATATGGGATCCCAGCAAATCACAACGGTAGGTGGGCCATCAGGTTCTACGGTGGCAGTTATAAACGCCAGTTGTGCCAACGCCGATGGCTCTGTAATTATTAATAATACCGCCGGAGGGACAGCACCGTATACATACAGTATTAATGGTGGAGCTGGTCAAGCCGGTAATCAGTTTAACGGGTTGGTGGCAGGTACGTATGAAGTCGTTGTTACGGATGCACAAGGTTGTGAAGAAGTAATTCAAAATATAATTGTAGGAAGCACTGGTGGGCCTTCTGGTGCTGCTACTATAATAACTGATGCAAGTTGCGGTGGTACAGATGGAAGTATCGTCATTAATGTGAATGGAGGTACGGCGCCGTTTAATTACACAATTAATGGAGGTGGGCAACAAGCATCAAATACGTTTAATGGATTGGCGCCCGGCACCTATAATATTACTGTTACAGATAATAATGGTTGTACTTACTCAATAGATAATATTTTAGTGGATGAGTCAATCGCTACAGAAGTGCCGACAATTTCTATTGTTTCAAACCCGTCACCAGCATGTGATGGTGTACCTGCTACCATTACAGCAACTAGCACAAATGGGGGGAATAATCCAAACTATATATTTTATGTTAATGGTGTTCAAGTACAATCTAGTGCTTCTAATACCTACGCAGGAACATTTAATTCGGGCGATATAATTCATTGCGAGCTAATCAGTAATGACCCTTGTGCCAGTGTTCAAGAGGTAGTTTCTAATACGATTGTAGTTTGGTCTAATGAAGAGCCAACAATAACCATCACAACAACTTCTACAGATGTATGTGAAGGAGATGATGTTTTAATTGAAGCAGACCCCAGTGGCTGCACAAATGGAGTTGTCATGACATGGTATGTAAACGGAAATGTTTTGGTATCAGGGTCGGATAGCTCAATTATAGTAAATACTTTGCTCGATGGAGATATTATCACTTGTGAAGCGCAGTGTGAGGAATCATGTGGAAATGCAGTAGTTTCAAATGGAATCACCTTTAACGTTACGACTGTTGATGTGGAGGCGGGAGAAGATCAAATTATAATGCAGGGTAGTAGTGCCAACCTAGATGGAAGTGGAAGTGGCACGCCAGTATGGAGTCCAGATAATACATTAAATGATCCAAATATCTTTAACCCAATCGCTAGCCCAAGTTCAACAACCACCTACACCTTAACGGTAAGTGAAAACGGATGCACAGCAAGTGATGAAGTGGTAGTTTCTGTTTATTTGCCAATAATTATTCCGAATACCATTACACCAAATGGAGATGGCTATAATGATACATGGCGAATTATTCGGGCTGAGAGTTATTCGGGAATGGATGTTAATGTTTATGATAGGTGGGGACAACGAGTTTATCACTCGATTGGATATACTAACCAAAAACCATGGGATGGAACCAGAAGCGGTGCATTTCTGCCAGCTGGCACCTATTACTATGTGATTGATTTAAAAACGGGTAATAAAGACCTTGACTTATATAACGGAACAATATCAATAATATATTGATGATTAAAAGATTCATATTGATTTTAGCGTGCACTCTAATAAGTATGCACAAATCAGAGGCTCAACAAACAGAGCAGCTGACCTTATATATGTTTAATCAATATGGTCATAACCCTGCATTTGCTGGTATGAATAGCTGTTTTGATATACGATTAGGCTACAGAATGCAATGGGTTGGGTTTGATTTAGCGCCAAGAACGGGGTATGCAAATGCCAATATGCAAATATTCAAAAGACGCAGCAGACATAATGAAAAGCATGGTGCTGGTATTAAGGTAATGTCGGATGCGGCAGGGCCAGTGAGCAAGACTCATTTTAATCTAAGCTATGCATATCATTTTAAACTGAATAGAAAACTAAATATGTCGGCGGGCTTGGATGCTGGGTTTTTACAGTACAAATATGATAGAAGCAGGGTCTTGATTTTTGATGCCAATGACCCGGCTATTGATAATGGTAGTTCTAAATTGCTTTTACCAGACATCAATGCAGGCTTGTTATTGTATAATGAAAAGTTCTTTGCAGGATTTGTTTTAAAGCAAGTTTGGAGAAATGATATTAAAAGTATTTTCCCAGACTCTAAATTGACACATCACTACTATATAAATGGGGGTAAAGAATTTTCAGCTAAGAATGGAGATTTAAGTATCATACCTTCTGTGTTACTGAAATTTACTAGAATGAGCCTTCCATCTCTTGACTTTAGCTTGTTATTTAGGTTTAAAGACAACTTGACAGCAGGTTTGTCTTACAGGAATACTGATGCAGTTTCGGCCCTCGTTAAGGTGAATTTCCTTAAGCAGTTTAGTCTGGGGTACGCAATCGATCTTGTTACGTCAAAAGTCAGGTATGCAGGTGCTTTAGGTCATGAAATTGTGCTTGGGCTCAGGGGGTGTCCAATCAGTGATAGACATAATTATGAATGTCCAGTTTTTTAAAACTTTTATCATTCATCGTTGTACGCTTGTCATAGATTAATAATTTCATGTAACTTGTTAAATTGTTGGTCGTATACATTTGTTTGTTGAGGCTGCTAAGCTAATTTGAATGATTAATAGAATTTACTTACTACTTGCAAGTGTGCTATTTAGCACATTGTCGTACTCTGCTGATTACTTTTGGGTAGGTGCGAATGGCTCGTGGAATGACGCTCAAAATTGGGCAAGCACTTCTGGCGGTAACGGTGGAGCGGGTGTTCCGCAATCATCAGATAATGTCTTTTTTGATAATAATAGTTTCACAGGTTCAGCTCAATCAATCGATTTATCTGGTCTAGAGGTTGCTTCTTTTTCATGGATTGAGTTTGGTTCGGTTAGTCAGGCCGCATTCATTAACAATTCGCAAATCACCATAAACGGAAATATTACCTTAAAAAATCTTGGGTTGAATCCTCAAGGTGGACAATTTACCTTGCAAGGAAGTGGTCATATTGATATTGACATTATTAGTAATGAAGCTAAGTTTGACTTGAATCTAAATGGTCAGGCATCATATCACTTAAAGAATCAGCTGATTTTGCCTGAAAACACCCTTAATATTGCTTCAGGTCATTTATATATTGAGGATTATTCAGTTTTTGTCAATAATTTTTCTTCCACATCATCAAGCAATAAAGAAATTTCGATTCTAAATGGATCTGTACTTTTAGTTTCAAATGAACTTAATACGCCCTATGGAACGAATACTATGTGGTCAATTGACAATAATTCAAATATTGTATTCGCAACACGTAATACCATCATCACAGGGGGAAGTAATTTAAATACATCTAAAGTAATTTCCGCCGAGGATTATAAGAGTTTGAGAGGTGGTACATTTTCATGTGGAAATGCAGGCGCTGGTGAAATTGTCTTTCAATTCACCACATCTGAAGATTTAGCAACGTGGGCTCCTTGGGGTGTAAGTTGTAGAGATAGCTGCAATGGTGAAGTAAATGTCGTAGTTGATTTTGGCGGGGTTGGGCCATTTGATTTTCAGTGGGTTACAGGGCCAAACACGGCTACATGGTCAACCGCTTGTGGTGGTGGACAAACAGTTGTTGTAACTGACCAAGGACAGGGTCTTCAATGTTTTGGTTTTACTAATTTACCTGAGCCTCCTCCGATTACAGTAATATTCAGCAACCCAGTAGATCCCTCATGTTTTGGCGAATGTGATGGGCAAGTTAACTCCAACGCAGCTGTGGGATCACCACCAGCTAACTACACGTGGAACTCTGGTCAGGCCAATGAGGAAACTACTCAGAATGCATCTAACCTTTGTACTGGTATAAATACCTTGTTGATTGAAGATGGAAATGGATGTACATTTGATACGACATTCTTTTTGAATAACCCACCTCAAATGTTCGCAAATGTGTCGATTACAAATGTTTTTTGTAACGGGGCATGTGATGGTTATGCAATATCTAATCCTTCAGGGGGAAATGGGGCACCATATTATTTTGAGTGGGCTCAAGACCCGGGAAATCTAACCGACTCAACAGGAGGTTTATGTCCTGGTTTTTATGATCTAAGAGTGTATGATGTAGATAGTTGTTTCATAGATACAACATTTGAAATAACGGAGCCAACATCTATGATAGTTAGTACAGTATCTCAGACAAACTTAACTTGTTTCGGGGTATGTACAGGTGAAATAGAGGTGTCTACAACTAACGGAACGCCTCCATATTCTTACGAGTGGTTTGATGCAGCTACTGATATAGCTGTGCCAGGTCAGGATAGTGACTCGATTGCTGTAAACCTATGCGCTGGGGACTATTATGTAATCGTTACTGATGCTAATGGTTGTACTTTCCAGTCCAATGATTTTACTCTAACACAGCCAGATGAAATTATTCCAACTATTACAACCACAGATGTATTATGTTTTGGCGATTGTAACGGAGTTGCCAGTGCAACTGCTATAGGAGGTGATGGTAACTATACGTTTACATGGTTAAATACGACCCCAGCAGTCGAGGGTACTGGTCCTTCAATAAATACTTTGTGCGCTGGGGATTATTTGTTAGAAACTAGTGATGGAACTGGATGTACTGTTCAATCAGCACCGTTTACCATCAATGAGCCGACTGAAGTTACAATTTCAGTTACTACAACAGATTTGTTGTGTGCAGGTGATTGCTCCGTGGGATCAGCTACTGCAACTGTTTCGAACGGAACTTCACCGTATACAGTGGAATGGCATTCTGCAATATCAGGGTTTATATCTTCTGGACCAGCACTTACCATAAACAACTTGTGTGCCGGTGATTATTTTGCAGTAGGAATTGATGATAATGGATGTGATGATACTACATTCTTCACAATAAATGAACCTGATCCTATAGTAATATCACCGATTGTAACAGACATTCAGTGTAACGGTGCATGTGATGGATCCATAGATGCCAATGCAACAGGGGGGACAGGGACCTTAGATTATCAATGGTTTACTTGTGCGCCATCTGCAGCCATAGGAGGCGAAACAAATCAGGTAATAAGCAACTTATGTCAAGGAGATTATTACGTGCAGGTTACCGATGATAATTCCTGTGTTGTAGATAACTCTGCTGCGTGTTCAAGCTTAACAGACCCACCAGCATTAGATATTACAATTACTTCTACAACAAATGCTACATGTGGTGGCGCGTGTGATGGTGAAGCAACTGCAAGCGCATCAGGTGGTACAGGAAATTTAACTATTGCATGGTATAGTGCCATAGATGATACTCAACAGGGCACAGGTAACCCAATAAACACTTTATGTACGGGAAGCTATTACGCTGTAGTAACGGATGATAACGGATGTGAGGATACAACGAACGTATTTACTATAAATGACCTAGTTGTTGTTACCGGAATCGTATCTACGACAGACGCTACTTGTAGTGGATTTTGTGACGGAAGTGCTAGTGTTGTTCCTTCTGGATCTGTTCCACCTTACACTTATGAATGGGTAGAGATTTCCACTGGTAATGTTATTCTTAGTGGTACTTTAGACAATATTGCTGGTTTGTGTGCTGGCGATTACACAGTACAAATTTTTGATGCTAACCTTTGTTCATCCGCACCAATACCATTTACAATTAACGGCTTCCCACCAATTATTGCAGATGTAACAACAACTGATGCAACTTGTAATGGAGATTGCGATGGAACTGCTATCTCAAATGCTTCTGGTGGAGATGGAAACTTGATTTATACGTGGACGCCTGCACCAGGCATTGGACAAAACACACCTAACGCTAGTCAAATGTGCGCTGGAAGTTACAACCTTAATATTGAAGATGGACAAGGGTGTTTTATTGATACAACTATCATTATTAGTGAACCAGCTCCTTATGTGTTTACAACAAACATCACGCATGAAGTTTGTGATGGTAACTGTGACGGGGCAATACAAGTGAATTTAGCGAGTGGTGGAAGTGGCACAATAACATACACCTACGCACCAGCACCGACTGCCGGTCAGGGCACAGCCAATGCCACAGGTTTTTGTCCTGGAAATTATACATGTACAATTGAAGATGATAACGGCTGTGATTCAACATTCTCTTTTACCATTAACGCTGCACAACCAATTGTTGTAGGACTAACGTTAGTAGCAGATAATGATTGTAGTGGCTTATGTGAAGGGGTACTTCAATCAAATGCTAGCGGAGGAACTGGATCTTTGAATTACTCATGGAGCCCTGGGAATCCTAACGGTCAAGGGACACCTACTATTATCGATTTGTGTGCAGGTACTTATGATGTTATTGTAACCGATGATAATGGTTGTAGCGAGACAGCGTCAGAAACGATAACGGAGCCATTACCATTTGATATTACAACTGCTTCTAATGATGCCAATTGTTTTGGTGATTGTGATGGGGATGCTACTGTAACGGTTAATAGTGGAGGAACACCAAACTATTTCTATAGCTGGGATGATCCCTTAAATCAAAATACACCAACTGCAAGCGGATTGTGCGCAGGCACATATAACGTAACAATTACAGATCAAAATGGATGTGACTCAATCGTGCCATTTACAATTAATGAGCCGAATGAAATTATAATTACAATTAACTCGAATAGTGGAGCATGTTTTGGTTCGTGTAGCGGTACTGCAGATGTTGTAGTGTCCGGCGGAACAGGGGTGCCGTTTATTGAGTGGTTTGATGCTGCAACAGGACTTTCAATTGGACAAACTGGGGCAAATGCAACTGGTTTATGTCCCGGTGACTACTACGCAGAGGTAACTGACGGAGCAGGATGCCCGGCAACTTCAGCAACGGTTACAATAACAGAAGATCCTGAAATTACAGCAAGCGCAGTAAGCACATTATCAAACTGTGTGCTGTGTGATGGTACCGCAACCGTTACGGCAAGTGGTGGTAGTGGTACATTTGTCAACTATACGTGGTCGCCAGCACCAGGAGCGGGGCAAGGAACTGCGACACCGTCAAATATGTGCGCAGGTGTATACAGTGTTTTAATTGAAGATGATAATGGATGTACGCAGTCAGTGGCAGTCGCAGTGTCTGATGTTACTGGTGAGACGATTACTCCGTCAAGTTCAGATGCCCTATGTTTTGGAGGATGTACGGGTACCGCTACCGCAACAGTGGTTTGTGGAACTCCAGCATGTACGTTCGAATGGTTTGATAACACCGGAAATCCTATTGGTCAAACTTCTGATGTAGCGAATGGACTATGTGCCGGAGACTATATAGTGGAGGTAACCAACGGTAATGGTTGTATTGCTACCGAATCATACACAATTAGTGATGGTATAGAAATTACTGCAACTTCAAGTTTTACTGACCCTGAATGTACTGGTGAATCAAACGGGACAGCTTCTGTTGTGGCTTCAGGAGGTACTGGTGCAGGAACGTATACTTACACATGGACACCAAATCCATTAGGAGGTCAAGGAACGCCAGATGCAACTGGATTAACAGCTGGAAACTGGTCGGTAGATATTGAAGATGGCAATGGGTGTATTCACACAGTTGCATTTACATTGACAGATCCTCCAGTTCTTGATGTAAGTAATGTAAGTAGTGCAGACATCTCATGTTTTGGCCTTACAGATGGAACCGCAACAGTTATTCCTGTTGGAGGCTCTGGATCATATAACTACGAATGGTTCGAATGTATCACGGATAATCCAATCGGTCAGACGGGACAGCAAGCGACAGGTTTGCCTGCGGGAAGTTATTATGCTGTAGTAACCGATGGAAACGGATGTGATTTAGCAACCGTATGTGTAGATGTAATTGAACCGACTCAAATTACCGGTACTCTATCATCAACGGGCGTTACGTGTAATGGTGATTGTAATGGAGTTGTGCAGGTTGTTCCGAATGGAGGTATCAATAACTACGATTATCAATGGTTTGATTTAAGTGGTTCAATTCCAGGTGCAACTGGAGACATTCTTACTAATTTATGTGTAGGCACCTATTCAGTTGAAATAACCGATCTAAATGGTTGTACCGAGTTGATCAGTTCAGTTACTGTGACAGAACCTGCTTCATTTGACGTGTCTACGATTGTAAATGACGCGAGTTGTTTTGGTGACTGTGATGGAACGGCCGATATTACCGTATTAGGCGGGACAGCTCCATATTCATTCACGTGGTCTATAGCGCCGGGTGTGGGAGATGGAACGGCTAACGGTAGTCAGATGTGTGCAGGCTCATATACTGTGCTAATTGAAGATGCAGTGGGTTGTGACACTACCATTCAGATTACTATTGCTTCACCACCACAGTTAATTTTTAACGCTCTTGTAAATGAAATTACATGTAATGGAGATGATGATGCTGAGATAACTATCAACCCATCAGGCGGGTCTTTACCATATCAATACAACTGGTTGCCTAATGGCGAAACAAGTCCAAGTATTACTGGTTTGGGACCGGATTCATACACAGTAAATGTGCAGGATGCGGATGGATGTGTATCAGATACAACAATCACGATTATTGAGCCAACGGAAATTACCGCCAGTTTTATTTCTAATAATTCAACGTGTGGTCAGTGTAATGGAAACGCTTCAATTTCAGTAGCTGGTGGATATGGTGGATATCAATACCTATGGACTCCAACAAGCCAAACAGGACAAGTTGGAACGGCATTGTGTGCAGGTATTTACTCAGTTGATGTAACAGATGCAGGTGGGTGTACTGAAACCTTTGGTGTAACTGTTTCTGATATAGGTGCTGAGACCTTAACAGCGAGCGCAAATGATGCATCATGCTTTAATACAAATGATGGTGATGCGACAGTAAACTTCACATGTAGTGATCCAAATTGTTCGATAGAGTGGTATGATGATCAAGGTGTGTCGATTGGTCAAACAACTAACAATGCGACTGGTCTAGGAGCAGGGGACTATTTTGTAGAAGTGACAAATAATTCTGGTTGTATCAGTTTTGAGCAAGTTACCGTTGGGTCGCCACCAGAAATATTTGCAAATGAAATTATTACGAGCATCACGTGTTTTGGTGATACAGATGGTCAAATAGAAGTTATTCCAAGCGGTGGATCAGGTGGAGGATTCATATATACTTGGTCGCCAGCACCAGGCACCGGTCAAGGAACGTCAATTGCAGGGGGACTGGGTGCAGGTACAATAGATCTTACGATTGAGGACGGCACTGGATGTACGGAAGACTTCACATTCACTATAAATGCCCCAACAGAGATTTTAGCTACGGCAAGCTCAACCGACATATTATGTTTTGGAGATAATAACGGAACTGCAGAAGTTAGTGCCTCAGGAGGAAGCTTCCCATACACCTATCAATGGCAAGATGCAACCAATACACCTATTCCGGGTGAAACATCTGATGTGATTAGTGGTTTAGCGCCAGGTAATTACTTTGTTGAAGTTACCGATCTTAATGGATGTTCTGTGTTAGTTGGTCCGATTTTAATTAATGAGCCTGTTGCCTTAAGCGCTACTATTTCAGGAACAGATGTATTGTGCTTTGGGGACTGTACAGGTACTGGTGATGTTGTTATTACTGGAGGTACAGGGCCTCATGTAACAAATTGGTTTGATAGTTTCGGCGCTTCAGTTGGGCAGACGGGAACATCAGCTACAGGACTATGTCCGGGAGACTACAATGCAATTATTGTAGATGATAATGGATGTCAGTTTACGACACCAATCATTACAGTTGGAGAGCCTACTCAATTAACGGCATCAGTGGCAGGAAACGACCCTACTTGTGATGCAGTTTGTAATGGGGACGCTACTGCAAGCGCCAATGGAGGAACAGCGCCATATGCTTATAATTGGCTTAATGGACAAGGTCAAGCTGTATCAGGTGGCGGTGGACCAGTAGTTAATGGTTTGTGTGAAGATATATATACGGTTGAAGTATTTGATGACAATGGTTGTAGTGTAGGACCACTTCAAATTACCCTAGATGCTCCAACTGTTATGACTGTAGACGTATTTGTAAATGACGCAAGCTGTAGTATTGCTGATGGTGATGCGACAGTGGTAGTGAGCGGAGGCACGCCAAATTATGGATACCAATGGTTTGATGGGGCAATGAGTCCAATCGGCGGTGCGACAAGTGATAATTTATCGGGTCTTGCAGCTGGAACTTATTTTGTTGAGGTAACAGATAATCTTGGATGTTCAGAGCTTTTCCAAGTAGAAGTTGGAAATATCAATGGACCTGACATCACGGTGGTTTCAA
The DNA here is from genome assembly GCA_964230215.1 of Flavobacteriales bacterium. Taxonomy (GTDB): domain Bacteria; phylum Bacteroidota; class Bacteroidia; order Flavobacteriales_D; family JAUILH01; genus JAUILH01. The sequence continues at coordinate 146,191 of CAXRGQ010000007.1, read as the reverse complement.
CAACAGATATTGCATGTTTTGGAGACAATACTGGTGCGGTTGATATTGATGTTACAGGGGTGTCACCACCATTTACCTATGTGTGGAACCCTGGTGGTCAAGTAGGTCAAGATTTAGCTGGTGTAGGTGCAGGAACCTATACGGTTACAGTTACAGATGCCGCTGGCTGTATTTCGAATGAAACAGTGACTATTAATGAGAGCCAAGAAATCACTGCGAATTTCAATGTAACAGATGCAACATGTGGACTTTGTGATGGTGCAATTACAGCAACAGGGTCTGGCGGAACAGGGAATCTATCTTATACATGGACTACTGGTCAATCCGGAGCAAGTATATCTTCATTATGTCCTGGTGTTTATGCGGTTGATATTACAGATGATAATGGTTGTTTGGTGAACTTAACCGCTCCAGTAACAAACATTGGTGGACCAACAGGTGAGATTATAACGGCGAATGAACCAAGTTGTAATGGAGGAAACAATGGTGATGCCCAGGTGAATATAATCGGCGGAACAGCACCATATAATTACGTTTGGTTACACGATGGCGGTACTACTGACGTTGCTAGCAATCTAGCGGCAGGGACATACTACTTACAAGTAACAGATGATAATGGCTGTGTTAGAACTGTAGAAGTTAATCTGGGAGAACCAGCACCAATCACGGATATCTCGGATATTACACCAGCCACTTGTGGTCTTTGTGATGGAGCAATTACAGTAGCAGGTGATGGAGGAGTTGCACCTTATACATATCAATGGTCGCATGGACCGTCTGGTCAAAATATTAACGCACTTTGCGAAGGATTATATTTTGTAGATATTACAGATAATAACGGATGTGTGGAAACTATCGAATTCGGAGTGAATGGAGCGACAGCACCAACGGTTACACTTGTATCATCAGACGCAAGTTGTGATGGAAATTGCGACGGAAGTATTCTGTCCGACACAACTGGAGGTACGCAACCTATGACATATCAGTGGTTAGATGCCTCAGGAGCACCGATAGGACAAACGGGTGACAACGCTACAGGTCTTTGTGTTGGCGATTACATTCTGGAAGTTACAGACGGGGCTGGATGTCTATCATACGCTCAGGCAACGGTGGACGGACCAACAGGATTCCAGTTTAGTAATCCAACGGTGTTTGATGCGCTTTGTGCGGGCTCATCGGATGGAGAGGCATTTACCGTAGTTATTGGAGGTACTATGCCATACACTTACACATGGACGCCTGCACCAGGAGCTGGTCAAGGAACTTCTCATGCGTCTGGTATACCTCAAGGAACTTACACAGTGGATGTTGTAGATGCAAACGGATGTACGGATCAACAATCTGTAACTATTGGAGAACCACTTCCTATCATTGTCGCTATTGATACAGTGAATGATGCACTATGTATGGATTCGGATGATGGGTTTATTGAAATAACTCCTTCTGGAGGAACAGGAGCTTATCAATACGACTGGCAATCTATTCCAGCTGGATTCACATCTACAGATGAAGATATCTATAACTTACTACCAATGTCTTATGCATTGACAGTAACGGATGACAATGGATGTACATATCAGGATACAATTGATGTAGATACCCTAGTAGTTGTAGTTGCTGATGCCGGACCAGATACAAGTTACTGTCTAGGGAATTCATTTGATATTGAAGGAACAGCTCAAGGTTTAAGTGGACTAGTATATTCTTGGTTCGATGATCAAGGGAACCTAATTGATTCAGATAGTTTGTTAACCGTTAACGAAGGAGAAGGAACCTACACATATGTACTACAAGCATCTGATGCGGCAGGTAACTGTACTGATTTTGATACGGTAGTAGTTACCGTTAATCCATTGCCAATTGTAAGTGCAGGTCCTGATATTGATATTATAAAAGGTGAAGAGACGCCTATTGGTGGATCACCAACCGCACCTCCAGGGGCAAACATTACATGGGTGCCAAACATGTGGCTATCAGATTCAACAGTGTATAATCCTGTTGCTGATCCCGATACTACTACCACCTATATTGTGACTGCAGTAGACGCTAATGGATGTGCGGCAAGTGATACAATGATTGTAAATGTGTTCCCAGATATAGTATTCCCGAATGGATTCTCTCCTAATGGTGATGGGGTGAATGAAACTTGGGAAATCGACTTCATTCAAGAGTTCACAGAATCTGTGGTAGAGGTCTACAATCGCTGGGGTGAGCTACTGTTTAGATCGGTAGGATATGTTGAAGAATGGGATGGAAACTATAATGGACAGCCGCTACCAGTCGGGACATATTATTACGTCATAGAACTAAATCATCCATTATATCCAGAACCTTTTGATGGACCAATAACAATACTTAGATAATGAAAAAATTACTTTGGATATGTCTGTTTGTTACTGGTTCTGTTATGGGCCAGCAGCTTCCACAATACTCGCAGTACGTATTTAATGAATATGCGTATAACCCTGCATATGCTGGTGTTCAGCCATTTTATGATGTTAGATCAAATAACAGATACCAATGGGTGGGTATTACGGATGCTCCAAGAACATATACCATAACAATTAATGGTCCTAGTAAGAACCGAAAGATGGGGTATGGGGGATATGTATTTACAGATATTGTAGGTCCCACAAGAAGGATAGGAGCTCAAGCGTCATACGCCTACCATCTCACATTAAAAGAGAATGGTGAAGAAAGCATTAAGATGTCAATGGGATTGTCCGTGGGTGTATTACAATGGCTTGTAGATGGCTCAAAAATACGCCTTAAGAATCCTGCAGATGCGGTAATAAGTGAGGGTCTGCAATCTTCAATTGTTCCAGATGCTAAGTTTGGTATTTATCTGTACGAGGGAGAAAAGTGGTTCTTTGGGGCTGCAATTCCGAACCTTTTAAAGAGCAAGCTTTACTTCTTCAATTATCAAACTAGCACTTTGAGTTTTCTTAATAGACACTTAATGGTTAATGGAGGCTACAAGTTTGATATAGGTGATGATTTCCAGGTTGAGCCAAGCTTCATGCTGAAGTATGTAAAACCTGCACCCTTAAAAGCCGACATAATGGTAAGAGGGATTTATAAGCGTCAAATCTGGCTGGGAGGTTCGTTTAGAACAAATGATGCTTGGTCAGTTATGCTTGGATACCTGCATAAAGGAAGTCTACAAATAGGCTACTCTTACGATTTCACAACAACTAACCTAAGAAACTATAGCACAGGAACACATGAGATTATGTTAGGTATTAGGTTTACGGATGGAAGTGTCTACGAATCAAAGAATAAGGATAAAGCCATGATGGAATAATTCCATTTGCGGTATACCGTAAATCTCTTTTTTCATTTATACTTAAATTGCCGTCAATATAAAAATTGAGATAAGTGAAAAGCATACTAATATTACTTGCTATTATGTGCACAGCTGTGCTACATGCGCAGCCAAAACAGAATATTAGAGGACGCGTTGTCGATCTAGAAAGTAAATCAGAATTAATTGGTGTTAAAGTAAGCCTTGTAAAGGATTCCACTGTAGTATCAAAAGTTGGGACTGATGTAAATGGTAAGTTTGTCTTTCAAGATATTGTGGTTGGTAGATATGCCTTAGTATTTAGTTATGTTGGATACAAGGATTTTGTAACTGAATTAAACCTGACATCTGGTAAAGAATTTATAGCTAATGTTGAGTTAGAAGAGTCTATTGCGGATATGGACGCACTAGTTATAAAAGATGACGTAGAGCGCGGTGAGGCAAGCAATGAAATGGCCATGGTGTCTGCTAGGCGATTTTCAGTAGAAGAAACGGATAGATATGCTGGAAGTAGAGGAGATCCTGCCCGTATGGCGAGTAATTATGCCGGTGTCTCAGGTACAGATGACTCACGAAATGATATTGTGGTGAGAGGTAACTCTCCAATTGGCGTGTTATGGCAGGTTGAAGGAATTCAAATTCCAAACCCAAATCACTTTGCAATACCAGGAAGCCAGGGTGGACCTCAAACCATCCTAAATAACAAAGTGATTTCAAATGGTGATTTCTTTACAAGTGCATTTCCGGCTGAATACGGTAATAGTATTTCTGCAGTGTTTGATTTAAATCTGCGAAATGGTAATACCCAAAATCATGAGTTTTCGGGACAATTTGGTGTGATTGGTATGGACGTTAATGCAGAGGGGCCAATTAATAAAGAAAAAGGATCATCCTACCTTGCTAATTATCGTTATTCAACACTAGGTATATTCCAATCTTTAGGCATTGATGTTGGAACTAATGCTATTCCAAAGTATCAAGATGGAGCATTTAAATTGAGTTTTCCAACTAAAAACAACGGGCATATAGGGATATTTGGTGTCGGGGGTAAGAGTGATATAGATATTCTAATATCGAATGAGAAAAATCCAGATGAGATTGATTTGTATGGAGAGAATGATAAGGACCAATATTTTGGGACGAGAACCGCATTCGGTGGTCTACGATATACCAAGTCCATTAATAAAAAGACGTTTTTCTCAGCTACATTTGCGGGCTCTTATAGCAGTCAATACTCAGATCATAATATCGTTGTTAGACATATAGATAGTACAAGCAATGAGTTTGTGGTAGACTCTATATATGATTTAAGAGGGTATCTCTACACAACTTATAGACTTAACCAGGCAATCAATGCTACAACCAAAATAAATCGCCAACATGTTTTAAAGTATGGGTTTACTTCAGATATTATATTTTACAACTTCCAAGACAGTATTTTAAGGGATTTTGGTGTTCCAAATGATTATAAGAGTAGATGGAATGCGGATGGGACAACGCTTCTTCTTCAACCATTTATTCAATGGAAATACAAAGCGTCAGATAATCTAACAATTACCACAGGGTGGCACATGCTATATTTTGAGCAGAGTAATTCATTGTCTGCAATCGAGCCTAGACTGGGCCTAAAGTATAAGATGAAGAATATGCAATCCATTAATTTTGGAGCAGGTATGCATAGTCAAATACAACCCTTATACACCTACTATTTCCATGACTTAGATAGTAACAACAATAAAGTCTATTACAATGATGATATGGATGTTACCAAAAGCGCTCACATGGTATTGGGCTACAATAAAGCATTTAAGAGTAAACTAAGAATTAAGGCTGAGGTATATTATCAATATCTCTTTAATGTACCAGTTGAGGTGGCTAGTTCGTCTTTTTCACTCGTAAATCAGGGTTCAGGCTTCAGTCGCTTCTTTCCAGATGAACTTCAAAATACGGGTACTGGAGAGAATTTTGGACTAGAACTAACCATTGAGAAGTTTTTTGATAATGATATATTCTTCTTGATTACAGGAAGCTTATATGACTCAAAGTATACAGGAAGCGATGGCGTTAAAAGAAACACGGATTTCAATGGGAATTATATTGTGAACGGTCTTTTTGGTAAAGAGTTTAAAATAAACAAGAAGAATCTTCTCGGTATTGGTGGTAAAGTTACTTGGGGTGGAGGCAGTCGCTATGGTATTGTTGACACAGCAGCGTCTAATGTGCAGAATGAGCTAATTTTTATAGATGATCAATACAACGAATTTCAGTTTAGAGATTACTTTAGATTGGATTTAAAGATCAACTATAGAATCAATGCTAAGAAGGTGAGTCATGAAATAGCCTTAGATCTGATTAACATCACAGGGCAACAAAACATCCTTGGCTTAACTTATACACCAGGTCTACCTGATGGAAGAGATATTAGAGAGAACTATCAACTTGGCTTTTTACCAATATTCTATTATCGCATAGATTTTTAAAGCTGATCAAACTCGAATCCTTTATCGCTAAAGTGATCTAAACACTGCTCTAGAGCAGGCAACATTTTATCTTTCGCTTTGAAACTATCATGAAAGACTATAATAGAGCCTGGACGAGTGTTTTTAATAACTCTTCTGGCACAAGCATTAGCATTTGTTTTCGGGTCAAAATCTCCGCTTAGGACATCCCACATAATAATGTTTGATCGTTTTCCAATAGCTCTTGCTTGAGATTGGGTGATTTTGCCATAGGGTGGGCGGAATAATCTACTATCAACAATCTCAGCGCATTTAAGATAGGATTTGTAGTAGTCACGGTTATTCGTTTTCCAGCCGTTCTCATGACTAAAACTATGATTAGCAACCGAATGACCGTTGAGCACAGTTCTTTGGAAGATTTCAGGGTGTTCAATTACGTTCTTACCAATACAGAAAAAGGTTGCTTTAGCCTGATACGCATCTAGTAATGACAAAACCCCAGATGTTACATCTGGGGTTGGTCCGTCATCAAACGTTAAGTATATTTTATTACCAGCGTCTTGAACATTCCATACCAAATGCTTTGATATGGGTTTTACAATTGCCGGCGTTTTACTAAGATACATTACATTTCAACCGTTTGCATTAAGCCAAGTTGTTGGAAGTATTGTAATAATGCCTGCGAACGTTTAATGTTGTCTAACTCTTCTTGAGTACGTGGATTGTCATTCTGAGCTCTTCCAAGTAGAATATCCTTCGTCCATAGCATAATGTTTCCATAAGAACCAATCATTTGATTAGCCGTGTTTATAGCGTACATGCTAAGTTGCTTGTTTGCTTCCTCCTGACTAAGCTGTTGCTCTTGAATCTCTTTACTTTTTGCCTGTATCAACTTCTCTAACTGTTGAAGCTTCATATCAGGAATTATATCAAAGAAGAACCCTTGAGCAACGGTCGCAAATCGTTTTTTCTGTGCTAAAATTGATTCATCAGAGTAGTCTTCCATTACCTCTCCAATTTTAGTATTAATTGCAACTAATAACTCATCTAAGTATTGATTCTTAGTCTGGTTGATGGCGCTTAATTCAGTCTCATAGAATTCTAGAGCTGGCCCCTCCTTAGTTTGTAATAGGTGTCTCTGGAAGCTTTGTGAAATTCTCTCCAGTGTTGTGTAGCCAATTACAAGTTGCTGAGCTACGTCATCCATAGATCTATCACTAGTAAACATGCGCCATTCGAATCCTTTAAAGTGATTGAAGTCATCTTGTGTGTATTTCACAAGAATCTCTGTGATTGATTTCGCACTGTTTCTAGCATCATTTGCTGCTTCTGCATTACCCGTTTTTTCTAGTCCATCGGCAATGCTTAAATATACATCAACGCTAACACTGCTAAAGTTGTCAAATGGCACTTTACTATTCGGGAATACCTCATCACATTTGTCCAAGACATTCTTTGCCATTAGCAGACGCTCTTCAGCATATTTCTTATCATCAATTTTGGCCATGGCTTCACTAACTAGTTGGTCAGCTAATGAGCTGTACTGCATTCTAAAGTTTCCAACAGGCCTGCGGTTTGTGTAATCAACTAGAACGTTTTCACCCTTGAGGTTACCCCAATCCCATTCGTTCATTACCATATCATACATCTTATCCGAGTAGATATTACCATAAAGACCAAATCTGTTGCCAGCACCTCTAATCGGCACAAGTCTATATACAAGGCCTTCCATTTGGAAATAGTTGTCAAGTCCCACGTAAGCAGATTTTCCACCTGTTGCCGCAAAGTAAATTGGACGCTCCCAGTTACTAGATGCAACTAAATCAAGTATCAATAAATCAGCTTTCAATAAATGACTCTTTCCTATTGAGAATTGCAGTTCATCTACCATTTTCTCATAGCTGTCAGCTGGCACTGCCTCTGATTCTAGTAGGGACTGCTTAGCTTCTTCGCTTACCTCAACCGAATAAGAACGATAAGGTATGTAGCTCACAAACTTCCCTTGTTTTGATGGGTCAGGGAAAATCCATTCTTTAGAAGCTAACTTACTAAGGGCTTCTTTAAGATCTACCGTTTCGTTTTTAGCCCCTTTGTATTGCTTTAACTGTGCTGCTAAACCTCCAAACACACGGTTTCTGAATTCTTCATAACCTGGGTTTTCTAAGTAGGTAGCCAAAGCGCTGTAGCATCCACCAGGAGAGTGTTTTAGCGATAAACTAACCGCTTTCTCTAAGTCAGGGTGAATTTGGTAAGCAGGATTTTCACTACGAGATACCAATGCGTTTAACCAGTGATGCATTACACCAGCAGGTGTTGCCGCAAAATCTAGATGTGCACCTTGTCTATATTGATACTCTTTAAAGCTTACTGGTAATGGATCAGAATCGTACATTCTACGTGTAGTCTGTTCGATATACCAATCTGTATTGGCTAAGCTAAGGTTCACTGTTCTAATATCTGTTCTAAATTCCTCAACTTCTTGAACGTACCATAGTGGGAAGGTATCGTTATCACCATTCGTGAATAGAACGGCTTGTTCATCACAGGCTTTTAGATAGTTTTTGGCGGTTTCTCTAGGAATAAAACGTCCTGATCTATCATGATCATTCCAGTTCTGAACACCCATGATTATAGGCACTATAGCGAGTAATCCGGTAATTACCATTGCATGGGTTTTGCCGTCTTTAATCATGTTTTTCAAATACATCATTAAACCGAGCACTCCACCAAAAACAAGTGTCATATATAAAACAGAGTATGACATTGTATGGTTATTATCCGATACAATTTCCATTAACAAGAAGAATACGCCAGCGCCTAAAGGATATACCATGACGTTTGCAAATCCTTTCCAATTCAGTTTTCTGGCCATATCATATATGGCGTAGACCGAGAGTCCAACCCATATACTAAAGGCGTAGAATGATGCTGCATAAGCATAATCACGCTCACGCGGCTCCATCGGTTTTTGATTAAGGTAGAATACAACTAAGAATCCTGTAAAGATGAACAGTAGCATAACTACCCACCAATCTTGCCAATGACGGTATGCGTGATATAGTAATCCAATTAAACCAAGTAATAGTGGTAATAGGAAATACTTGTTATTCGCATAATTAGCCTTTCTATGCTCTGGCAAAGTCGATTGATCACCTAAGCGCTCTCTATCAATAAAATTTAGACCAGATTGCCAGTTACCAATGGTTAAATCACCATTTTGGTTGTGGTCGTCATTCTGTCTTCCGGAGAAATTCCACATGAAATAACGCCAGTACATATGCATGAACTGATAGTCAAAGAAGTAACGTCTGTTCTCTGAAGACGTTGGCATATAAACCTTTCTACTTCCAACCATAGTAGGTTCTCTATCAGGGTCTGCAGCAGGATTATCAGGATAGCCAGACCACATTTTATAAGCATCTATATGACGGTCATCGTTACTATACATCCTTGGCAAGAAAACTTCCATTCCGTCAGGGTAGGTAGTAACTGTGAACTCTCTGTCATCTGCTAAGTAATATTCTTCAACAATTTCTGCCTCTGGATGATAAGTGTCCTTATAATCTTGAGCATCTTCCTCACTCTTAAAGCCTTCTAACTGTTCTTCGCCAGATTTAACTACATATCTTCTAACATAAACATCAGACTTGTCGCCATATTCATTTTGGTCGTTCGGAATAGAAGTGAATTGTGGTCCTTTAAATAGAGGTCTGTCACCATATTGCTCACGTAATAAGTATGATTCAAGTGCAACGGCATTTTCAGGGTTATTCTCGTCAATTGGTAAATCAGCGTTTGACCTAATCGGAATCATTGCAAAACAAGAGTAGCCAATGTACAGGGCGGTTAGTGATACAAAAGCGGTGTTAACATTCACCCAGTCCTTCTTTCTAGAATAGATAATACCACCAGCTAGGACACCAACGAGTAAAATAAAGAACATAATCATACCAGAACCAAACGGCATGTGGAGGCTATTTACAAAGTAAATTTCAAGACCTGCAATCCATTTTGCGGTACCCGGAATAATGAATGTTTGAATTACTTGAAGAACTACGAAAGACGAAATCCCTGTAATTGCAAATCCAAGTAGAGTAGGTTTTTGAGCTTTTCTAAAATAGTATAGGAAGCCCATTGCTGGAATCGCAAGGAGGTTAAGTAGATGGACACCGATAGATAGTCCAACCATAAATAGGATAAATACGATCCAATAATCTGGGTTTCTTTTTGTTTCGCCATTTTCGAAACGCTCCATTTCTTCATCCCACTTATACATAGCCCAGAAAACCAGGGCAGTAAAGAACGAAGACATGGCGTAAACTTCCGCTTCAACCGCACTAAACCAGAATGAATCCGTAAACGTATAAACCAATGAACCAACAATACCGCTTCCCAAAATTGCCCACATTTGGCCATCGTTTAGCTTAGCTCCACTTGTCGCGCCTTGATCCAAAACAGCATCATCCTTTTTTCTTCCAAAGCTAACCTTACTAGTCGCTAATTTCTTCGCAATAGCTGTAATTGTCCAGAAAAGGAATAATATGGTAAACGCACTCGATAAGGCAGAAACCATATTGATAACAAGTGCAACAGATTGAGGACCAACAAATGCACTCAAAACACGGTTAATCATTTGATACAGAGGTGCACCAGGAGGGTGGCCAACTTCTAACTTATAACTTGTTGCTGCGTACTCCCCACAATCCCAAAGACTCACAGATCTCTCCATTGTAGCGAAATAAACGAATGCAGCGATGGTGAATAATGCCCATCCTATGTATTTGTTGTACTTGTTATAATCCATATTGTTTGATTGAATAGCTGCGAATTTATGAAATAAATTGTGGTTCTAAGTATAATATTTACTGAATGCGTTTGTCTAAATAAAAATTTGTTTATTTTTGCCATCCGATTGCCCCATCGTCTAATTGGCAGGACACCTGGTTTTGGTCCAGTCAGTCAAGGTTCGAGTCCTTGTGGGGCAACTCAGAAGCCCTGGTAGTCAAAATTGCCAGGGCTTTTTTGTTGGCAAAACTTCTAAACGTAATACTCTGATTACTAAGTATGGTTCAATTCTTAAAGTATGTTAAGAGCATGCATTTAGAGCTCATTGCCGATAATATTGTACTTATGAGCAATGTTGACCGCTTCAGCACGGCCACGCACAAGTAATTTGGAATAAATCCGTCTTAGATGGGTTTTTATTGTTGACTTTGACACAAAAAGTTTATTTGCCAATTGCTCATCGCTCCAACCAAGGGCTAAATATGATAACACTTCTAGCTCTCGTTTACTAAGCGCGAGAAGTTCTGGTGGTAATTCTATGTTTTTAGATTTCTCGAACACATTACTTAGTACAGCTTCTTTTTCTTCAAGACTAATTTGAGTTTTATTTAATTCATCTTTAACCTCTTTGTTAATCTGAGCTAATAATTCATTCTTAGTTTTTATCAAACTTAATTGTCCCTGAAGCAGATTATGGTTTTTTCGCTTATTGAGATACAAAAACAGAAATAAAATAATTAATAATAGGCCTGTTATAGCGATACTTGACCACAAAAGCAAGGCGTACTTTTGCTCCTCAATTAAGCGCTGTTTTTTGGCGTTCGCGAGTTCACTTTCGCTGATTAAACGCATGTTTTTTTCATGTTCGTACTTCCCACGCATTTCTGCCACAGCATTGATGTTGGCTTCATTAATTAAGGAATCATTGTATTGCATGCTTTTCTTGAGATAATCTAGGGCTAAGCCTAAATTTCCAGTCTTTTCTTCAAGAATAGAATGCGTTTGATAATTGCTAACTAAAATAGACCATGCTCCCGCGCTCAAGCCCATTTCCTCGGCCATAGTCAGGTAATGCCTTGCACTATCAAGCTCACCGGTTTGGATATATACTAAGCCAATGTTGTTGTATAAATCCATTTTAAGTTTCTGATCAGTTATTGCAGCCTCCATTTTATTGGCATCAAGTAGAATGTCATGCGCAAGATTGTATTCTTCAAGTTCTATATAGGTTCTGCCCATATTGCTCATGGTCCTTGACAATCGCGTGGTATCCTTTAATTCAAGATAAATTTCATAAGCCTTGGTGTGATACATTATGGCTTTATCAAGCTCATTAAGATGGAAGTATGATATTCCCAAATTGGTATTGCTTGCAGCTATGCCCTTTTTATCTCCGAGTTCTTCTTTGATAGCTAGTGACTGCTCATAGTAATTAATGGCTTCATGATAGTTGTGTTGAAGATCATAAATCGCAGCAAGATTATTCAGGTAGAAGGACTGCCCCAAAAGATTTTTGTCCTCTTCCATCAATTTTAGTGCATAGATAAAGTGCTTAACAGATAATTTGTATTGACCCTGCTGCCCGTAGGTCTTTCCAAGATTATTGTGAGTAATGGACAAATCTTTTAAATCCTGCCAATTCTGTTTGAATTGTAGACATTTATGCAGTTGCTCAACGGCCAAATCATAATTCCCTAACATTCGGTTTAGCTCTCCAGACTGATCCAGAAAGTAACTAATCATCATAGTGTCGTTTGAATTGATAGAAATCGGAATGCTGTTCTCACAAATTTCTAATGCTTTATTAGGGGCATCATAAAATAAGCTGTCCACTAACAATTTATTCTTGTCAAGTATATCTTTTTGACCGTGTACCCCGAGAGATAAAAGCGCAACAATTATTAATCCTATAGATTTCATCCTGAAGAATGAAGGTACAATTAATCTTCAATAATTATAGGGTCTCCAGATTAAAAATCATCCTTTCGAATGACAAATAGTACCCAAGATGATAAGAGATTTGTGTCAAACAATTACAATGAATTTAACTAAAAAAGAGGCACAAGTTTTTGCGTTAATTCTTGAGGGAAAATCTAATCAAGAAATAGCGAATGAATTGTATACATCCATCAATACAACTAAAACACATGTAGCTCATATTCTAAAAAAAATGAAAGCCAAGAACAGAATTGAATTAATTACTAATCAAATAAATAAGAACCAATGAAAACTATAAATCTATTCGCTTTTTTACTGCTGACACATGTCGGTGTAAGTCAATCTATTTTTAACAATGAGTCAGGTAAGGCATACAGCAAAATATCACATTCTGATAAAAATGTGCATGTCAAAGTGCCAGTACCCAGCGATTATAAGAATCACCACATGATTTTGGTGAACGTATCGCTTGAATCTAAAACCAAAAACACTGCAGAAAATAAAGCATTATTTCCATTGTCTAACGCTCAGTACTATAAGGAGTATAGACCTGAATATTTAGAAGGTAAGAAGGTCATAGATGCCATTGCTCTTAACGCTGACGGAACAAGTGACTTCACATATATTAGTTATCCTAATGTCACCAATTATTTCAATTTGGACAGAGTAGCGAGTATTTCTGCAAGAACCGAAGAAGAATATCATTTGGTAGTCCGCGTATTTGGACAGGATATCGATAAGTATGAGTATAAAGATGATGGATACGGCAATATGGTAAAGGAGCCTATCTATAAATTTCAGCTGAAAAAACTATACAAGATTGATTACAATGCTGGTAAACCTTCAGAAAATATTCTGACAGATAATGGAACATTTGCTATTCCAAAAGTAGATCAAAACGAGTCTTATTTGTGGGTCAGTTATGTTGACCTGAGCAAAAATGACGATAGAAAATCATACGATATTAATCCGAAAGACCAGATCAAGTTTAAATCCAAAAGTGAAGGCGATAACTATTACTATGTCAAGGGATTGTCTCTACCTACAAGTAAAGTGTCTTATGATGCATTAAAGGATAAGGTAATTGAGAATCTTGTGCGTGACGCGAACTCCCATTATAATTACAGATCAGTTTTTAATGAAGACGATTTAATTTACGTTGAAAAATACTGTGCTACATACAAAGAGCAAGATGAATCAAGTTCAAGTCAAGGAGGTTTAAAAGGTAAATTCAATAAATTGAAAGAAGGTTTTTCGGCTAAACCAGTGTCTGAAGAGGACATCAATGCGAAAATCAATTACGCGAAAACGGATGTTCAGTGGGAAAAAGTAAAATTCGGAGGGGTTACATGTGAAAAAGCAACGTTTCAGATTTATACTAAAAAGCAGTTAAAAAGCAACTCAACTACCAGGACGTATGATGTTAACCCCGAGTATAGCGGTGATACTAGAACATTTGAAGTGTTTGTGGGCGAGCATAATGGACACACGTTTATGTTTTGTATGTATAAGTTCGGGACAGATAAAAATATGAGCCCCGAAGACAATGCTGCCAGACAGAAATTCCTGAATGGTGTAATATTCAATTAATAAGGTGATTAGAAGTTGACCATTCATCCTAGTCAGAACTACTTAGTATCGAATATTAACCGTTAGTATGTAGCTATAAACAAATTTTAACATATTGATACCGGCTATTTTCCGTCCATAATTTGGTAATGATTTTAGCCCGATTTCATGCAATTCTGTACCATTTAAATAATACACAATTATATGGGGGCATGCCCGCCGTAAGTTTGTTAAAGTAAATGTCAGAACTATGAAATTGATTTCTCTAATATGTTTAAATGCGCTTATCGTTTTTCCTTTGTGGGCAAATGATAAACCTAAAGGTGAGTTAAATGGGCTTGTTGTAGATGGAGTGACTAGCGAGCCCATTTTATTCGCTCCAGTTACTTTGTTAAATCAAGACTCTACATTAATTACGGGTATGATGAGTGACGAGTTGGGGGCGTTTAGTCTTAAAGGTATTGAATTTGGTGACTATATAGTTAAGGTAGATTTTATCGGATACAAAGCCAGGTTTATTGATGTATCTGTGAGCAGCGAAAATCCAAAACAGGACTTGGGTACTATAACACTGGAGTCTAGCGAGCAGCTGAAAGGTCTTGAAATAAAAGAAGAAGGCAGTGCATATCGTGTAGAAATTGATAAGAAAGTGTATGACCCCTCTAAGAATCCAATTAATGCAGGGGGAACTGGTTTAGATGTAATGCGAAATGTGCCATCGGTGGATGTTGATGCAGATGATAATATTAGTTTACGTGGCGACCAGAATGTCAATATCTTGGTGAATGGAAGACCTGTTGCTGTGCCGATTAGCCAATTGTTAAAACAAATTCCCGCTTCTTCAATTGAAGAAATTGAGATCATTACGAATCCTTCCGCTAAGTATGATCCGGAAGGCACAAGCGGTATCATTAACATTATTCTTAAAAAGAATGAAAACAAAGGGTTTAACGGAAATCTCAGCATGGCCTACGGTAGAGGACAGTACGACAAGTATAACGGCGGGATTAACCTCAATTTTCTAAGCGAAAAGGTTAATATCAATGCGGGATTAAATGCATGGAAAGGTGAGTTTGGCTATGGTGGATCGATGAGCAGGAATATATACACTTATGACACGATAAACACACTTATGTCGACGGATGAAGGGGTGCGTGACAATTTCAGTCCTATGGCTAGTCTAGGAATCGATTACTTTGCCGATGATCATAACACGCTTTATATATCTGCATCAGGCAGTAAAGGGTCTGGGTATGGGCACAGAGAAGTTAATTATCAGTTTTTAAGTAATAATGAACTACTACAATCGTCTGAAAGAATAGGAGATATTGATAGCGAGCCTATTAATTATGAATTCAATGGGGGATGGCAGCATAAGTTTAAGAAACCCGGTCATACCTTAGATATCGATGGGCGTTACTCATTTTCTGATATGATCATGAGCGATGAAATGCAAGAGATATTTTCAGATAGCTACGGGCAGGTCTATCCAAACAGTGCTCTTCAAAACACAACAACGGGAGTTGTAAATGAACTTATTAATACAAGAATAGATTATATAAATCCTATTACAGATAGTTTAAAACTTGAGCTTGGAACGCATTTTACAGGCAGAAGTATTGAAAGCAGCTTTTTCTCTGAGTCCTTTAACTATAATTCTGATGCATTTGAAGCAGATACAAGTCTAAACAACGATTTTGATTATGTACAGGATGTGTACGCCGTATATGCAACTTTAGCTAAACAGTTTAAACACTGGTCGGTTAAAGGAGGGTTGAGAGTTGAGCAAACACTTAATACATCCGAATTGGTGACTACGAATGAAACATTTAATAACGACTATTTGTCACTATTTCCTTCCTTATTCTTTAATTATGGCAAGACACCGTATGATAAATGGCAATTAAGTTATAGTAGGAGAATCAATCGTCCAGAAGTTGAAGAAATAAACCCTTTTACAACCTACGATGACCCTTACACTTTACAGAGAGGTAATCCATTTCTAGAGCCAGAATTTATTCATGTTTTAGAGTTAGGACATAGCTTGATAAAGGAGAAGTTTACCTTGAATAGTAGCGTGTATTATCGATTTATTAAAGATCAAAAAAGAAGGTATTTATCTTTGCTTGATGGCGGTATATCTCAGGTGTCTTATGATAACCTTGCAAGTTCTCAGCTCAAAGGAATAGAGTTGATCGCTGGGTACAATTTCACCAAAATGATTAATTCAAATGCTACACTTAATTTCTGGCATAACTCTGTTGATGATCCAGATGCATTTGGGAGTAACAGTAATCACGGATGGAGTTTAAACTTGTCAACTACGGCAAGATTTAAGAAAGGAATGACTACCCAATTAAACATGAATTATCGTGGTAAAATGCGTGTGATTCAGGGGATAATAGAACCAGCGTACGGCATAGATTTAGCATTTAGAAAACAAATCTTAAAGAATAGAGGTAGCCTTGGCATCCGTGTTCAGGATATTTTAAAAACAAGAAATTTCAATTTTACTTCAGATGAGCTTAATGGCTACGATTTTAAAAGTAAACGATACTGGGAGTCACGCCAGGTATGGGTGAGCTTTAATTACTTCTTCGGTAAGCAAATTAAAGCTAAACATAGAAAACGAATCTCTGATAGAGATGCAAGTGACGATACACGTGCGGGAGATATGCAATAGCGTAAGTCTTTTTCCTATCCAATTATCGCAACAACTTAGCTAGGTATATTTTTCATGTGTAATCTAAAAGCCGCGCGAAAGCGCGGCTTTTTCCGTAACATATACTTGTTGAAAAGTAAACCTAAACGCTCGTACATCAGGGATTTACGGGAGTATCTTGCACTATGCAAAAAAAGTGGTGGTATATTATTGCTGGGGCAATCGTGGTTATTGGTGTTGTGCTCGCAATTATATTCTGGCCAAAAGAAGACAAACCTACAGCGACGGCCTCAGCACCTGAAGAATTAAGTGCTGAATTCCTACAGATTGATCCAGCATATGCGGATAGTTTGATCGCAACATTGTCTTTATCGGAAAAAATAAACGGCATTATTATTCATGAATTATTGGACACCAGCACTATAGACACCAGCGCTAAGTATGCAGGACACATGCATTCATATTTAGATTTTGAACGGCTGGCTGAGCTACATAATGATAGTGTTGAGCTTAAGGGCATCAACGGAATAAGTTTAAACTCGTGTCTTGGTAATTACAAAGACTCTAGTTTTCAGCAAATAGCTTCTCATTCAAGTAAATTAGAGCTAGACTCCATGCGCAGTCTTATTACGAAAATCAAAAATTACTATGGCATTAATTTCATCGACCTTGGTATCCACCAAATGAGTAATGACTTACAAAACTATTACCTAAATGATTTTGTGCTTCCGCTTACTGATAGCTTATTAAAAGACTCAGCTCTCTTATGTGTGGAAATTAGCTCACCTTATGATAGTGCAAGTATTCAGCTCTTACAAAATCAGCTCAAACCACTTGTTAATGCCGGAATAAATACGCTGAGACCACACCGGCAAAATCAACTTAGCGACTCCCTTTTAAAGGCTTTAAAGTTCAAAGGTTTAATGATTTATCACGCTGATTCACATAACATTTCGAATCTATTGAACTTTGGTACAGATGCCATTATCTCAAATAATCCATCATACGTTCGGCAAGAAATTAATAAATTGTTAGAGCGTGGAGAGGTTTCCGAAAACCTTCTTGATCAGCGACTTAAGCGGGTAATAATGGCACGTCAATGGGCGAAATCTATTCGTTATGGCTATCACAATCATATTACAGCAAAATATTTCAGATTAAAGACACAAAGTTTTGCAAATCACTTAGTTCGGAATGCCATCTGTGTTGTAAAAAACAAACAGAACGTGCTACCATTTAAAGAGGAACATGATAAAATTAACCTAGTTAGAATTGGAGATAGGGTGCCTAAGTTAAGTGCAGGAGTATCGCATTACACACAAGCTGTGTATTATTCCGCAAATGATGTGTCATCACATACAAAACTGGCGTGGTCTAAATTAGTAGGAAAGCCGGTTATCATTGCTCTAAATGATGATAGTTTTAATCCAAAAGTAGATACGGCATTTATTCGAAAAGTAACTGACTTAGATGCGCAAACCAACTTGGTATTAGCTTATTTAGGACATGATTCAATTGCCAATTATTTTCCTGAATTAGAGACAATCATTAAGTTGAATGTTGGCAGTGATTATGAATGGGATATGTTAGGTCAATTGCTTTATGGGGGTGTGTCTAACTCAGGAAGTATTGCTGAAAACAAAATTTCAAAAACAAGGTTGGGCTATACAAAACCAATTGATGTTGGTTTAGATATTGATTCACTTTATGCCATATCATGGATTGCCATAGAGGGCATTAACAATCGAGCTTTTCCGGGTTGTCAGGTTTGGGCGGTTAAAGATGGAATGGTAGTCTACGACGGTGCCTTTGGTCATTCATCTTACAAAAAACAGGTGGCAGTTGATAACAATCACATTTATGATTTGGCATCTGTTACCAAAGTGGCTGCAACAACTGTAGCGGCAATGATGCTTTATGACAAAGAGAAATTCGCGCTTCAGGACTCGCTATACAAGTATATTCCAGACACAATATACCAGCATTTATTTAGAAGAAGAAGTACACTAGACCACATAACCTGGCAACAATTACTTACGCACAACTCGGGACTTCCAGAGGGTATTCCATATATAAAATACTACGATTATCGGACGGATTCAATTGGTAGGTTCGACAAGTACTATTGTGATTGGAAGGATGATACTCTATTTCATGTCCCTGTGGCTGAAAACTTCTATATGGAGCGTTGCTATCAAGATTCGATTTGGATCACCTTAAATCAAATGTGGCTTAGAGATGATAAAGACTATAAGTACAGTGATGCCAATTTTGTCTTACTCTATCAGTTGATTCGGAACATTCTTCACAACAGTCCCGAGTTAGTTAAACAAGACAGAAATGAGGAAGACATAGATTACAATGCCTTTGATAAATTTCTCCAGGAACAAGTGTATCGACCCTTGAATATGGATAGGACAGCATATTTACCAAGGAGGTATTTTAATAAGGAAGAGATTGCACCGACCGAAGACGATAAATTCTGGCGAAAGCAATTAGTCCACGGATATGTTCACGATCCAACAGCAGCACTTTTAGGAGGGATATCTGGAAACGCGGGCTTGTTCTCTACCGCCCATGATATGTCCAAACTGTTTTATATGATAATGAACGGGGGCTATTATGGGGCAACTAGATTTATCTCGAACGAGACGGTTCAACGTTTTATTAGTAGACAAAACAATAGCCATAGAGGGCTAGGTTATAACAAGCCTGTTGGTGGCGGCATGTATGGAATTCCAGAAGAAGTGTCCGTAAAGACCTTTGGGCACACAGGGTTTACCGGTAACTCCATCTGGGCAGATCCTGAGAACCATATTTTGTATATTTTCTTGAGTAATCGCAGTCATCCAGATGCTCACAATCCTAAAATAATTCGCCTAGGAACAAGAAAAAGAATCCACCGTGCAGTTTATTCAGCCAGAGTATCTGACGATTGGTTGATAGAGCCCGAACCACTGATAGCCGATACTTTATCTCTTGATAAGGAACTCGAAAGCTAGATTTGTGCATGATTTTATTAATCCTCGCTTTACTTTGTAATCGTATTTAGCTAATATTGCAAGACGCATAGACTACTATGGCATTTGTTGGAACGATTATACAGGAAGTAGTTAAGTTACGTAAGACAAGGCTAGAAAAGACCGTTGTTTACAACGAGAAATTACAGCTAGAAACACTTATGAAGCTCTTAACTAAGGCGCAAAAGACAGCTTTTGGTCAGAGCTATAACTTCTCACGTATCATAAACTCAACTAACAAAATAGCCGAATTTCAAAAACATGTTCCAGTCTTTGACTATAACAAGATGCATGATGAATGGTGGTATAGAACACTTGCAGACGAAGAGAATGTAACATGGCCTGGGAAGATTAAGTTTTTTGCTTTAACCTCAGGTACCTCTGGGTCTCCAAGTAAGAGAGTACCAGTTTCTATGGATATGATTCACTCCATGCGTCAAACGTCCATCCGTCAAATGTTTTGTATGTATGACTTTGGCATGCCAAAGGAATTCTACACGAAACAATTATTGATGGTTGGCGGTTCAGCCGATCTCGCAAAGGTAGGACAGCATTATGAAGGTGACCTGTCAGGAATTCTTGCTACGCAAGTGCCACGATGGTTTTATAGATTCAGAAAACCCAACAAAAAGATTGCTGCTTTAAAAGATTGGGAGCAAAAACTGGATAGCATTACTAAGAACGCGCATAAATGGGACATTGGAATTATTGGAGGCGTACCTGCATGGGTACAACTTTTATGTGAGCGTATTCAGCATCACTACAGAGTGGACACTGTACATGAAGTTTGGCCTAACCTAAGAATTTATGTGCACGGGGGTGTGGCGTTTAGTCCATATCAAGAAAGTATTAAAAAGTACTTTAGACCGGATATGCTCTATTTAGATACCTATCTGGCATCCGAGGGCTTTATGGCATTTGAAAATTGTACAAGCAATGGATCAATGCAGTTAGTGCTGGATAAAGGTATTTTCTTTGAGTTTATTCCTTTTAACGAAGACAATTTTAAAGATGGTGAACTAGTCGATAATCCAGAAATTCTTTCAATTCATAAAGTGAAAGAAGGTGTTGATTACGCACTGCTTATCTCGACTTGCTCAGGCGTTTGGAGGTACCTTATCGGGGATACGATTAAGTTTACCAACCTAGATAATTTTGAACTTATAATAACTGGTCGCACCAAACACTTCTTAAGTTTATGCGGAGAGCATTTGTCAGTGGATAATATGAATATGGCGATTTCCAAAACATCCGCGGAGCTGGGAGTTACTATAAATGAATTCACTGTTGCAGGTGTGCCGTATGATGGATCTTTTGCCCACCAGTGGTACATAGGTGTGGACAATATCAATATAGACACAAACAAAGTGAAGGAAAGGATTGATGCTCATCTACGCGAACTGAATGACGACTATGGAACTGAGAGAGACCACGCGTTAAAAGAGATTTTTGTACAGGCTTTACCAGTAGATACGTTCTACAAATGGATGGAGAGTAGAGGAAAAATTGGTGGTCAAAGTAAATTCCCTAGAGTACTCAATAAAACTTTACACGCTAACTGGACTGAATTTATAGCTAAGTAGTTTTGTTAGAAGTAATATTGAAGGGCATATCATTCGGACTTTTACTCAGTATTCTTATTGGCCCGGTGTTTATGTACCTAATTGAAGTAAGTATTACCAAGGGGACAAAACAAGCTTTATATGTAGATTTAGGGATCTTCTTTAGCGACTTAAGCTGCATAGTTTTAAGCTATATTTTTCTTGATCAACTTGAGTTTTTAACACATGAGGAAGCGCTCATGGGCATTATCGCGGGCTCTATATTTATTCTTTTTGGATTAGCTTATTTATTAAAATCTGGTAAATCTGTCGACACAGGAGCTATTGACTCTGGAATGATTGACGCAGGAAAGAAAGTTAAAAAGGTAAAAGGTAAAAGTGAATCGGTTAGTATCCTCAAAGGTTTCTTTCTAAATATGATGAATCCATCTGTCCTTATTTATTGGTTAAGTGTGATGGTAATTGCTGCGGCAGATTTTGATGGTGATGGGCAAGATATTTTCATTTTCTTTACCGCATTGCTGATTACATTCTTCTCAATTGATGTGATGAAAATCTTTGGGGCGGCCTATTTAAGGAAGTTTCTAAAGCAATCAATAATTGAGCGAATCAACATATTTACAGGAGTTGCTTTCTTAATTGGTGGTGTGATTTTTTTAGTCAAAGGAATCCTCACACTGTAACCTCTTTAGATTTTTCAATTATAAGTGTGGATTAATTCTTGATACACATTTCTCATTCAATGGAATCGGATTGTAATTTAGCCCAATATGTATAAAACTAAATTTCTCTTTTTATCGATTATGCTGCTTGGTACAAGTGTTTCTATAGCACAACCAGGAGGTAACGGCGCAATCGAGAGGCCAAAAGACAACGTTCAAGGCGAAGAAGTCGTTTATTATTACGACGAGGACAGCACAATGATCAGTGCAAGAGGAAGAGTAAATGGTTCAGGTTTTTCCGACTTAGGAAAGAAAATGGGCGATTGGTACTTTTATGATAAGAAAGGAGAAATTACAGAGATTGCCCATTATGTTCGGGGATATCTCCACGGAAAAGTAGTACAGTATCATGATAACGGTAAGAAGAAGAATGAGGGTTTCTTCTATTGGGGAGTACAAGATAGCTTATTTAGGGCGTGGAATTATGATGGAAAGTTAATTGAAAAGGGATACTGGGAGCATTCAAGAAAAGTAGGTACATGGGAATATAAATACCCAGATGGTTCGCCTAACATTATTGAGGAGTATATTGATTCAATTCCGCACCTTATGGAATACTATTCAAGAGATGGTAAACACATGGTGAAAAACGGAAATGGGATTAAAATGGAATACCATCAAGCCTATAAACTATTAGAAAACAAGGGCTATGTATTACCAAAGGGCGCAAAACTAAAAGAGAAGTATACCTACAAAAATGGCTTACCCAATGGTGATTTTGAGGAATATCACAGTAATGGAAATCCAAGTGTTTTTGGTACGTATGTTAATGGTCTTAAATCAGGAACTTGGAAGTACTGGCACTTTAACGGAAGATTAGTAAGACTTGCCAATTATAAAGAGGACGAACTGCATGGTTATTTTGAACGGATGTTCCTTCATGGCGATTCTGAAGTGATTAAAGATGGTGATCAAACCTACGTTAAAGGTCAGGTTCAGGTTAAAGGGCAATACAATGAAGGCGCAAAGACAGGTACTTGGGAATGGTTCGCAAATGATGGCTCACCAGATTTAAAAGGAGATTTTGTAGATGATGCCAGAGAAGGTGAGTGGAAACAATGGCACCTAAACGGTCAATTGGCTTCTAAGGGGTATTATAAAAATGATAAAAAGACTGGGAAGTGGGAGAGCTGGTTTCCCGATGGTAAACTAGAAGCCGTTGGATATTTTGAAGATGATTTAAAGACAGGTGATTGGAAGTTTTATTTCGAAACTGGAGAGTTATGGAAAGAGGGCGGCTTTCTTGCTGGTTTAAGAGAAGGACTGTGGACTACCTATTATGTGGATGGTAAAAAAGTAAATGAAGGTGTGTTCTCTAAAGGCCTTGAAGATGGGATTTGGAAGTCGTGGTATGAAAATGGCCAATTAATGGATGAAGGTTCATTTAAGCTTGGAAAGATGGATGGCCCATGGAAAGGTTGGTACTCATCAGGAAAAACTCGTTATGAAGGACAAAGAAAGAACGATTTAGAGACGGGACATTGGAAATATTATTTTGAAGACGGTTCCTTATACGAGGAAGGCGATTTCAAAATATTTAAAAGAAAGAATGCGCTTTCCACAGCTTACGAAGATTTGGGAGTAGACTACAGTGAACATGTGAGTGCCAATGAATATGAGTACTCAAGAAAGCACGGCCACTGGACCACATATAGCCAAAAGGATAAGCAAAAAACTACAGAAGGAAACTACGATGAAGGTAAGAAACAAGGCGTGTGGGTGCACTATAATCCTGGAGGTAAAGTGGTTGGGGTTGAAATATCCTACAAGGACGGTAAGTTACATGGTCCAAGTAAGAATTATACTTTAAAAGGAAAGCTGGTGAGTGAAATTACCTACAAGGATGGTATTAAACACGGAGATATGAAAGTCTACAATAAACGAGGAAAGGTAATATCTCACAAAGTCTATAAAAACGGTGTTTTACACAAAGACGAATTAGAAGGGAAAAAGTACAAGTATAAATAGTTTGTCAAATTAGCATTTTTAGCTATATTTGTGCCAGTTAAACATAACTAGTAAAACAGAGAGGGGACATAAGTCCCCTCATTTTTTGCCCATATGATTGACAAAAAACTGGTAGAAAAGTTAGCGCAAGAACGTATCGATGAACTCGATAATGGCTGCTATTTGGTAGATATAACGGTATCTGCAGGGAATGCGATTTTTGTTGCGGTTGATAATGAAACCAGAGGAGTTGCCGTAGAAGATTGTATCTCGATTAGTAGAAATATAGAGCACAATCTTGATAGAGAAGTGGAGGATTTTTCGCTAGAGGTTAGCTCGCCAGGTGTTGATAAAGGCTTTATGGTTTGGAAACAATACAAAAAGTATATCGGCAAGAATGTAAAAGTGCTTACAAATGATGGCACTAGATTAGAAGGCGAGTTGATAGATGCGAATGAAGATCAATTTCAGCTTCAAACTATCACAAAGGAAAGAGTAGAAGGCAAAAAGAAAAAGGAAAAAATAGTGAAAACGCACGCGTTTTCATACAATGACATAAAACAAACAAAGCTTATTATATCTTTTAAATAAATAAAAATGGACAATTTAAATCTCATAGAATCATTTGGTGAGTTCAAAGAATTCAAGAATATTGATAGAGCCACAATGATGGGAATCCTTGAGGATGTATTTAGAAGCATGCTCAAAAAGAAATTTGGTACTGATGATCATATTGATGTTATCATCAACCCAGACAAAGGTGACCTTGAAATATGGGTTAATAAAGAGATTGTGCCAGATGGTGAAGTGGAAGATCCATATTTGGAAATCGCTTACTCTGACGCAATTAAGATAGAACCTGATTTTGAAGTGGGAGAAGAAGTTTCAGAAGAGATCAAAATATTAGACTTTGGTAGAAGAAACGTATTGGCATTGAGACAAAATCTTGTAGGAAGAATCTTGGAACTTGAAAAAGACAACATCTACAAGAAGTATAAAGAAAGAATTGGTGAGATCATTACTGGTGAAGTATATCAAATATGGAAAAGAGAAATTCTTGTTTTAGATGATGAAGGCAACGAGTTGATCCTTCCAAAACAAGAACAAATTCCAACGGATTATTTCAAGAAAGGAGATACAGTAAGAGCGGTTGTTTACAGAGTGGATATGCGTAATAACACGCCAGTTGTAATTCTGTCTAGAACAGCACCTCAATTCTTAGAAAGATTGTTCGAGTTAGAAGTTCCTGAAGTATTTGATGGGCTTATTACCATTAAAAAGATTGTACGCGAACCAGGTGAAAGAGCAAAAGTTGCGGTTGAAAGTTATGATGATAGAATTGATCCAGTTGGAGCATGTGTTGGTATGAAGGGTTCTCGTATTCACGGTATCGTAAGAGAGTTAAGAAACGAGAATATTGACGTAATTAATTACACGAGCAATATGCAGTTGTTAATTACTCGTGCGCTTAGCCCAGCTAAAATAACCTCAGTAGAGATTAATGAGGAAACTAAAAGAGCAGAAGTTTTCCTTAAGCCAGATCAAGTATCCCTTGCAATTGGTAAAGGTGGACACAATATAAAATTGGCGAGCAAATTGGTTGATTTAGAGATAGATGTGTATCGTGAGGATATGGAAGATATCGAAGATGTTGACTTAGAAGAGTTTGCAGATGAAATAGATGGATGGATCTTAGATGAGCTTAAGGCAATTGGTTTAGATTCAGCTAAAGCGGTTCTTGAAATGTCTCAAGAAGACTTGGTAAAAAGAACTGACTTAGAAGTTGAAACTGTTGCAGAAGTTGTTAAGATACTGAAGTCCGAATTTGAATAAATCGATTAAACGATTAATTTTAACCCAAGCCTAGTTAAGGCAAAATTGAATAAGACATCCTATGGCAGGAAAGGTAAAAAGATTAAGTAAAGTAGCGAAAGAACTGAATGTGGGGCTGTCCACAATCGTGGATTACTTGTCCTCGCAAGGACATGATATTGAAACTAGTCCGAACACTAAGATTGAGGAAAACCTATATGAAATCCTATTACAGGAGTTTCAGTCGGATTACAACCTTAGTGAAAAGGCTAAAAGCAAGACATTCTCTCGTGAAAAACGCGAATCAATCTCTCTAAAAGATGAGGAAGAAACAGCGCCTTCTTCTAAATCAAAAGAAGAGGGAGAAGAAATCGTGATAAAAAACGTGCAGTCTGATGAACCTATTCGTGCTAAAGCAGATGAAGGGGTTAAAGTGTCTGTCGTAGGTAAAATCGATTTAGATAAAGGAAAGAAAAAGGAAGTGCCAGCCCCAGCTGAAAAGCCTGAGGAGAAGGCTGCTGAACCGAAGGAAGTGGGTGCCTCTGATAAGGCTACTGCTGATACGCAGAAGGCTGATAAGCCTGATGAAAAAGCATCTGAAGAGACAAAAAAGGAGGCTAAGAGCGATACAGAAAAGCCTAAAGAGCCTACTAAAGACAAAGACGATTCAGTTGACGCACCAGTTGAGACGATTAAGGTTGAGACTAGAAAGTTAAGCGGTCCAACGGTGGTGGGTAAAATTGTTCTTCCAGTTGAAAAACAAAAGTCTTCTAACAACGATGACAGTAAGAAGCGCAAAAGAAAGCGTATCAAGAAAGTCAACGTTGAGAAACAAGCAAAAGAAGACCAAAGAAAGAACAAGAAGAAAAAAGGTGGCGACCTTAAACCAGAGGTGTCTGAAAAAGAAATCCAAAAGGAGATTAAGGAAACACTTGCAAGACTTAGCGGTGGTGGTAAATCTAAAGCTGTTAAGAATAGACGAGCTAAAAGAGATGCCGTTGCGCAAAAGAATCAGGAAGAACTTGATAAGTTAGAAGAAGAAAAGTCAGTACTGAAGCTTACAGAATTCGTAACGGTTTCAGAATTGGCTACGATGATGAGTGTATCGCCAACAGAAGTTATTTCTGCTTGTATGTCACTCGGAATATTCGTGTCTATCAACCAACGATTGGATGCTGAGACATTAACTATTGTAGCAGAAGAATTTGGATACACGGTTGAATTCGTTTCAGCTGAGGTATCTGATGCTATTGTATTGGAGGAAGATGATGAAGCTGACTTAAAAGATCGTCCACCAATTGTTACCGTGATGGGTCACGTTGATCACGGTAAAACATCTTTACTGGATTATGTGCGTAGCGCAAATGTAATTGACGGTGAAGCGGGTGGTATTACACAGCATATCGGTGCTTACAATGTTAAGCTAGAGGATGGAAGAACAATCACATTCCTTGATACACCGGGACATGAGGCCTTTACAGCGATGAGAGCTCGTGGTGCTCAGGTAACGGATGTGGCGATTATTATAGTGGCTGCAGATGATAACGTGATGCCTCAGACGAAAGAAGCAATTAATCACGCACAGGCAGCTGGTGTGCCAATGGTATTCGCAATTAACAAGATTGATAAGCCTGGTGCTAACCCAGATAAAGTAAGAGAAGAGCTTTCAGCTATGAATATCTTAGTTGAAGAGTGGGGTGGTAAGTACCAGTGTCAGGAAATATCTGCAAAGCAAGGAACTAATATTGAGGAATTACTTGAAAAAGTATTGCTTGAAGCGGAATTACTTGAATTAAAAGCTAATCCGAATAAAAATGCGATTGGTACAGTTGTAGAAGCTAGCCTTGATAAAGGTAGAGGTTATGTAACCACTATGTTAGTTGAAGCAGGAACGCTTAGAGTCGGAGATATGGTCTTAGCTGGACGTTACTATGGTAAGGTTAAGGCTATGGAAAATGAACGTGGTAAGCGTATAAAAGAAGCTGGACCTTCTATTCCAGTTGAGGTACTAGGTCTTAACGGAGCGCCAAGCGCTGGAGATAAGTTCCATGTGCTAGATGACGAAAGAGAAGTAAAAGATATTGCATCTAAACGTGAGCAATTACAACGTGAGCAAGGTGTAAGAACGCAGAAACACTTAACACTGGATGAAATCGGAAGACGATTAGCATTAGGTGACTTCCAGGAACTAAACGTTATTGTGAAAGGTGATGTGGATGGTTCGATTGAAGCACTTTCTGATTCACTTCAGAAATTATCGACTGAAGAAATTCAGGTGAACATTATTCATAAAGGTGTTGGTGCAATAACCGAATCGGATGTATTGCTTGCAACAGCTTCTGATGCGATTATTGTCGGATTCCAGGTAAGACCGACATCATCGGCAAGAAAGCTGGCTGAGAATGAAGAAGTAGAAATCAGGTTATACAGTATTATCTACAAAGCAATCGAGGAAGTTAAAGATGCGATGGAAGGTATGTTATCTCCAGATGTTGTAGAAGAGATTGTGGGTACAGCTGAGATTAGAGAAACATTCAAAATCACCAAAGTGGGTACAATTGCTGGATGTTTTGTAACAGACGGTAAGATCAATAGAAACAACTCTGTGAGAGTTATTAGAGATGGTATTGTAATCTACACAGGTGAACTAGGTTCTCTAAAACGCTTCAAAGATGATGTGAAAGAAGTAACGCATGGTTACGAGTGTGGTCTGAATATCGATAAGTTCAACGATATCAAACCAGGTGATATTGTAGAAGCATACGAAGAAAAAGAAGTAGCTAAAAAGCTATAACCACATAAACGATAAACGAAAAGGGCGATAGATTTCTATCGCCCTTTTTTTATACCCTGTCCCGGCCTGAAATAAGTAGAAAACAAATCGACTTATTATAAATAACCATACCGCTACCGCGAGTTTTTTTCAATCAACGAAATTAACATGTAGTTGATCAACTCGTGGTACCAGATTTACTACTAATAAACACGTGAATACAAATGCTACAAGCTATTCTCTATCCAAATCAGGCAAGTTAATCTTACAGGCCACGATGGTAGCAGAAGGAAAAGCCCCATCTAATTCTTCAATTAGCTCTAACGCCTGTTGACGTGTGTAATAATCACCCACACGCACATAGTGGTTAGGTGCATCCCATTCCATGTATGCGGGAACTTTAGATGTTGTATTTAAGAACCGCGCTTTTTCGCCTAAGACCTTATCTCTATCCTGATCAAAGAAAATCTGAACTCTAAAACCATCAATTTTCACTTCACCTGCCGCGTTTTCGCTACCCATGAACTCAAACAACTCGTTAATTCTCCCGTCTTTGTTTACCGAAACAGTTCCTTTCTTACCAGCAGAATAGTCTAAATTGTCAGCCGGGTTAAAATAACTATTGGTGTCATGTTTAGCCTTAAACACCGATTGCTGCACCTCCAAAGCAACACCTTTCTTAACTGTATCAACAGCTGAATTATTTCCTTTATAAAGCTTCCAGTCTTCAACTTCCGTGCTGTCTTCTTGTGCATACCCTTTGCTACAGGCGGCACATGCAATCATTATAATTATAAGTCTTTTCACACCTCAAAAGTATTAAAAATTGTGCCAAGCTAGCACGAACGATTTATTTCACTTACACAAAATTAAAGCCTTTGATTATTTTCTCAATCTACAAGTGATTAGTAGTTGCGATCTAACTAGTATTAGCTTAGCTAACAGAATTATTAGAAAGCAGCGGTCTTCACAATAGCAGAATCTCAAGTGCGGGGGATTGAACGAAATGCGGGTCGGTGTAAGCGGAATTCAAAGAAATAATAGAATAACATCAAAGGCGCTTGCGTTTCACGGATGGAAGCCGGGACTACTTTGATAGATATTCTTATTTTTTTGAATTGCGGGGAGAAGCACATTTCGTTCTTGATTTTTTGTTTCGTTTTTTATCAAGAAAAAATGAAAAGCATGAAACCATTGTGAAGATTGACAATAATAGTGCGTAGCGTTTTTATGAAATATGGAAAATATCTAATAAATTTCTCTAATTATTTGATAATTAATTCATAGCTCACAACACTTATTTAGAATCATTATAAATTAGATAATGAATTGTCATTTTTATGTCATGAGAAAGAGAACAACTCATACATTCTTCTATTTTTGCCCCAAATCCATAAGTTGGGTTTGCTTTAGTCGACTTGAGAAAAACAAAAAATATGAAGCTTTATAGTGTAGGGAAGCGCAAGGTATTCTACTCATTTCTAATCGCAGTTGTAGCGTTTATGTCTATGGGTCAATCAGCAACTGCTGCTGATGGTGCCGAGTTATTTGAGGTGAATTGTAAATCATGTCACCATCCACTTAAAAACGGAATTGGGCCAAAATTACAAGGTGTACGAGCTCTATGGGCAGACGGCGCAGGTGATGACCAACTAATCTATACGTGGGTAAACAATTACGAAGAGGCTGTTAAGCAGTCGCCGTTTGCTGGTGAGAGGGTTGGAATAAACCCAGCTCAAAACATGAAATTATTTCCGCAACTATCAAAAGCGGATATGGATGCCATTTTCGATTATGCAGACACTTATGTAGAGCCAACAGGTGGAGGTGGAGATGCTGCTGGAGGTGGAGATGTTGCACTTAAAGAAGATGAAGGTCTTTCTTATTGGTGGATCATCGTTTTAGTGATTCTTGCGATAGTAGTGTTTGCTGCTGCTGGTGTAAGAAGACAGCTTAGACAAGTTGAAAAAATGAAAGCCGGTGAAGATACTGGCGAAACTGAAAACTATAAAGATATTGCTGGTGGATGGGCAGCAAGAAACCAGAAGGCAGTTGGAATTATTGGAGCTATTTGTTTATTTGCATTCCTTGTGACATCTTTTGGGTGGTTAAAAGGAATTGGTGTTTACGAAAACTATAACCCATCTCAGCCAGTAGCTGCGTTCTCGCACAAAATTCACGCTGGAGATCAAAAAATTGATTGTCAATATTGTCACAACTCAGCTTCTAAATCTAAGCACGCTGGGTTACCGACAATGAACGTTTGTATGAACTGTCACAGATCGGTTGAAGGTGCTTCAGAAGAAGGTAAGAAGTCTATCGCTTACTTAAGAGAGCATGCTGGATTCGACGGAGAAAAATATACAGGAGAAACTGAGCCTATCGTTTGGAATAGAGTGTACGTTCTTCCTGATCATGTTTACTTTAGCCACGCACAACACGTTGATGTTGGCGGACTAGATTGTAAAAACTGTCACGGTGAAATGGAAAAGCAAACATTGGCTAGAGTAGTAGAGTCAAGTGAAGCTATTCCTGTTGGAGATAATCCTGAAAACCAACTGACAAGACCAACATTAACCATGGGATGGTGTATCGAGTGTCACAACAATACACAAGTGACTATCGGGCCTAACCTTGATGGAAATGTTGATCAGGTGTCTTACTATGAAGAGATTCATAGAAGGTTAACTAAGAGACCTGATATTTATAAGAAATATGCAGATGACGAGAAAATCACAGTGAGAGAGCTAGGTGGTTGGGAATGTGCTAAGTGTCATTATTAAAATGAAAGAATAGATTGGTCTATGAATTCAGAGAATAAATACTGGAAAGGAATTGAGGAGCTACATGAGGCTCCTGAATTTATCGAAAACAGAGACAAGGAATTTACAAATGAAATTCCTGTTGATGAATTTTTAAGCGACTCTAAGCTAGACGAGACCTCTCACTCGAGAAGGGACTTCCTAAAGTTTTTAGGGTTTAGCGTAGCAGCAGCAACACTTGCAGCTTGTGAAGCACCGGTTATTAAATCGGTTCCTTACGTTAACAAGCCAGAAGATGTTGTGCCAGGTATTGCTAATTGGTACGCGTCAGCTTACTATGATGGTAATAGCTTTGCTAACGTTTTAGTTAAAACTAGAGAAGCGAGACCAATTTTCATAAAAGGAAATAAGTATCACGGAATAACTAAAGCATCAACGAACCCTAGAATTGTTGCGTCTGTATTGTCTTTATATGATAGTGCAAGACTTAAGAATCCTACTGTAGGAGGAAAAGACAGTGATTGGGCAACTGTGGATGCTGAGATTTCATCTAGACTTCAGGCAATTTCTGATAAAGGTGGAAAGATTGCAATCGTATCTAATACGATTATCTCTCCAACGGCTCAGATGGCTATGCTGGACTTTAAGAATAAGTATGGTAAGGCAAGCGGAATGATAATGGAGGAGCCTGCAGTTAATCCAGCAGATGTTGCAGATAACGCAGATCCGGTTGCAGCAGTTGCAATGGATACCTTAGTGGCAGATACATTAGGCGCTGAAGCGCCAGCAGTTGAAGAGCCGGCTCCAGTAATGTCTGGAAATGGTAACGCTACTATTGATCATATTCAGTATGATGCAGTTTCTTTTAACGGGATTAGAAAAGCAAATGAAGCGTGTTTCGGAGAGGCGGTAATTCCAGATTACGATTTCTCTAAAGCAAAAACAATAGTTAGTATTGGTGCAGACTTCCTTAATGGATGGTTAAACTCTAACGAGTATGCGGCACAATACGCATCAAGACGTAACCCAGACTTGGCGAAGAGAGAAGGTTCTTGGATGTCACGTCATTACCAGTTTGAGGCGAATATGTCTACTTCTGGTTCGGCTGCAGATATCAGAAAGCCAGTTAAACCATCTCAATATGGTGTTATAGCTGCAGGTATTTTGGCTGAGCTTGGCGGAGATGCTGGTGGAATTGATTACTCTGACTACAAAGAAGGATTAGCTAAAGTGGCTGAAGATTTGAAGAAGTCGGGGAAAGAGTCTCTAGTTGTTTGTGGTTCAAACGACAAAGGAATTCAAATAATCGTAAACGCTATCAACGAAAAATTAGGTGTTTACGGAACAACGATCAACTTGGCGAATCCATTGAATATGTTCGCGGGTGATGACGAGAAGATGGATGCATTTGTATCTAATCCTTCATCCTATGATGCTGTTCTTTTTGTTGACTGTAACCCGGTTTACAACCATAATAAAGGTGCTCAGTTAGCTGAAGCATTAGAAAGCGTATCTACTACAATTTCATTTGCTGGTTATGCTGATGAGACAGCTAGTAGATGTGAGTTTGTGTGTCCTACGCACAATTACTTAGAGGCGTGGAATGATTACAACCCAAAAATGAATCATTATGCATTAGCTCAACCGGCTATCAGACCATTGTTTGATACGCGTCACTGGGCTGAGTCTATGATGGTTTGGGCAGGTGTTGCTAAGCACGAAGGTAAAGACAGCACAGCTTATTACGAAAAAATGAAGGCATTATGGATTCAGTATGGATACCCAGATGCGAAAGATTACTATAAGTCTGAAGAAGACTATTGGAACTGGATGATTCATGATGGAAGTGGAGATACTAAACTTGAAGTTAGTGCTGCACCATCAATGAAATCAGGCGCTTTAGCTGAAGGATTAAAATCAGCTAAGGAAAAGGCATCAAGTGCTAGTGGTACTGAGATTGCTTTCTACCAGAAGCCAAGTATGGGTGATGGTCAATTGGCTAACAACCCATGGCTACAAGAAATGCCAGATCCAATTACTACGGTAACTTGGGATAACTATGCTACTATGTCGCCAGAAGACATGGGGTCTAGTTACAACTTATATTTAGGTCAAAAAGATCCTGCAACAATTGCAGAGATTAAAGTTGGCGATAAGACATTAAAATTACCAGTAGTGCCACAGCCAGGACAGGCTGCAGGAACAATTGGTATTGCTGTTGGATACGGAAGAGGAGAGATGTTATCAGGAGATGATGCTAAACTTAAAATTGGTAAGGGAGCGTATTCTACAGGTGACTATGGTGATTACGATAGAGATGAGAATGGAGATATTAAGCCAATCGGTGGAAATGCATTCTCGTTAATGTCTTTAGCTGCAGGAACGATCACTTCAGATGTAAGTGCTGAGGTATCTGCAACATCAGAGACACATCCAATGGCAGTTACACAGTCTCACCACACGGTGATGGGACGTAACTCAATTATTAAAGAAACGTCATTAGACTTCTATGTGAACGGTTGGAAAGAGACTAACTATGGTAGTCCTAAAAACCGTCCAGGATTCAACCCACAGCAAACTTTACCAGTACACGAAGATGTTGGTGGTGGTACTGATGCTGAAGGTAAATTGATTTTCGATAAAGATGGAAATCCAGTTCCTGATGGAAGAATTGATGCTAACGATAGAAAGCATGTAAGTGCATTCGATCTTTGGAATGAACACCCGGTTGAAAAAGTAGGTCATAGATGGGGTATGACTATCGACCTAAGCTCTTGCTTTGGTTGTGGTAGTTGTATCGTTGCTTGTCAGGCCGAGAACAACGTTCCGGTTGTTGGTAAAGATGAAGTTAGAAGAGTAAGAATTATGCACTGGTTAAGATTGGATAGATACTATTCATCTGATCAGGAAGATTTTGTTGGTGATAGAAAAGACGAATGGTCTTACAAGGCAATGGAAGTGCCTGAGTCTAATCCTAAGGTTGTTTTCCAACCAGTAATGTGTCAACACTGTAATCACGCTCCATGTGAAACAGTTTGTCCGGTGGTTGCAACTACTCACAGTAACGAAGGTTTAAACCAAATGACTTACAACAGATGTATTGGTACAAGATATTGTGCAAACAACTGTCCTTATAAAGTAAGACGTTTCAACTGGTTTAACTATCCTTCATACAAGAAATTTACAGCTATTAACCCAGCTCAGGATGATATAGGACGTATGGTACTTAACCCAGACGTTACTGTAAGAACTAGAGGGGTGATGGAAAAATGTTCACTTTGTGTTCAGCAGATTCAGAACGGTAAACTGCAAGCTAAGAAAGAAGATAGACCAGTTAAAGATGGTGATATCGAAACAGCTTGTCAGGGAGCTTGTCCTGCTAATGCTATCATCTTCGGTGACCTTAACGATATGGAAGAGGTTTATACTGAAGAGATGTCTGGTAAGACAGTGGAGAAAGAAGGAAGTGCAGTGTACAGAAGTGCTAGATCTGATAGATCTTACCAAATGTTAGAAGAAGTAGGTACTAAGCCGAATATCTTCTACAAAGTGAAAGTAAGAAACATAGAAGACCCATACGGAGCAGAGAGTATGGAATATATTCCTGCTAAAGGATGGGACGAAGAACACGACGGTGGACATTAATAGAATTGATTAACTGAACTAGAAAAAGAACAGATAATGCATAAGGAAGCGGAAATCAGAGAACCCTTAATATTGGGAGACAAATCATACAGCGACATTACTGCTGACGTTTGTGGACCAATAGAAAGTAAAGCGCCAAAGCCATGGTACATTATGATTACCATTGCCGCTATAGTTGGACTTTGGGGTATTGGAAACATCCTTTACTTGTTAGGAACAGGTATTGGTGTGTGGGGTCTAAACAACTCGATTGATTGGGCCTGGGATATCACCAACTTTGTATGGTGGGTAGGTATTGGTCACGCAGGAACACTTATTTCTGCCGTACTTTTACTTTTCCGTCAGAAATGGAGAATGGCAATTAACCGTTCTGCAGAAGCAATGACAATCTTCGCGGTATTTATGGCAGGATTGTTCCCAATGATTCACATGGGACGTATTTGGGTAGCTTATTGGGTACTACCAATGCCTAACCAATTCGGTTCTCTTTGGGTTAACTTTAACTCACCACTTCTATGGGATGTATTCGCGATTTCAACCTACCTATCGGTTTCAGTAATATTCTGGTACATTGGACTTATTCCAGATTTCGCTACAATCCGTGATAGAATTAAAGATCCTTTAGCTAAGAAATTCTACGGAGTACTTAGTTTCGGGTGGTCAGGTAGAGCGAAACACTGGAACAGATTTGAGATAGTATCACTTGTGCTTGCAGGATTAGCAACACCACTTGTATTCTCGGTTCACTCGATTGTATCATTCGATTTCGCCACTTCAGTAATACCAGGATGGCATACCACCATCTTCCCACCTTATTTCGTATCGGGTGCGGTATTCTCTGGTTTCGCGATGGTGGAAACACTTCTGATTATCATGCGTAAGGCGATGAGATTAGAGAACTACATTCACCATAAGCATATCGAATATATGAACATTGTAATCATCGTTACAGGTTCTATCGTTGGTGTGGCGTATATCACAGAGTTATTTATTTCATGGTACTCGGGGGTTGAATACGAATCTTACGCATTCATAAACAGAGCAACAGGAGATTATGCATGGTCTTATTGGATAATGATGTCGTGTAACGTGATCTCACCTCAGTTATACTGGTTTAAGAAATTAAGAACAAGCTTGAAGTTTACATTCTTCATGTCTATCGTAATCAACATTGGTATGTGGTTCGAGCGATTCGTAATTATCGTGACATCACTTCACAGAGGACACTTGCCAGCGAGCTGGACAATGTTCTACCCAACCTTTGTGGATATAGGTATATTCTTAGGAACATTAGGATTGTTCTTTACATTCTTCCTATTGTTTGCTAGATACTTCCCTGTATTGGCACTTAATGAGGTTAAAACGATACTTAAATCTTCAGGACAGAATTATAAAGAGAGCTTTGGACACGGTGAAGGCTTTTGGGATAAGCATTCGCACCATGATCATGGTCATGACCACGGCCACTCTGACCCACCAAAATTAGATAATGGTGATGCAGATGAAGAAAATAAGGATACTAATTCAGGAAACGAATAATCATGGCAGATAAGGTAATACACGCAATGTATGATGACGATACCATTCTACTAGAAGGCGCAAAAAAGCTTGTAGAAAAAGGTGTTAAGGTGTCAGAGGTATGGTCTCCATTTCCAATTCACGGAATCGATCCAGTAATTGGAGTGAAGCACACACGTCTTGGTATAGCAGCATTTTTATACGGAATTACAGGTACATGCCTAGCGTTACTTGGAATGAAGTATTTCATGATTGTTGATTGGCCAATGAATATTGGTGGTAAACCTAGTTTCTCTCTAATCGAGAACCTTCCAGCGTTTATCCCAGTAACATTTGAGTTCACTGTATTATGTGCTGCTCACGGTATGGCAATCACTTACCTAATTAGAAACGGAAATGTTCCTGGTATGCCAGCAGATAATCCAGATCCAAGAACAACTGATGATAAGTTTGTAATGGAGTTGAAATTATCTGACAATAGTAAGTATAGTTCTGATGAGCTACAAAAAATGCTTAAGGAAACAGGTATTATTGAAATCAGCGAAAAGGAGATTAAATAATATGAAAAGAGTTATTTTAAATATCGGACTAGTTGCAGGTGCTACAATCGTATTAAGCTCTTGTACTAAAGACAAAGATAGCCCAGGTGTAGAATATATGCCTGACATGTATAGATCTCCAGCAATTGAGGCTTACGTGGATTATGGTGAGTTTAGAGAAGAGACACATCCTGAATTGAAAAAGATGCTATCTGCTAAGGTGCCGCCTAAGTACACAATTCCTTTCCATTCAGATAAGGATAAAGCAGCTTGGAATATGCCATTACCATTCAAAGCTCCTATTGGAGGGGACGCATCTCATGGTCTTTACGGATATGATATGTATGAAACTGCAGATGAGTTTATGGCCGAATTAGAAGGTCCAATTGCGGCATACAAAAACCCAATTCCATACTCTGATGAAGTGCTTGCAGAAGGTAAAGAGATTTATACTAGAATGTGTTCTCAGTGCCACGGAGAAAAAGGTGACGGAAAAGGTTCATTAGTTGAAAACGGAAAAATTAGCGGTGTAGCAAACTTTACTGGTGATTCAAAAGAAACGCCAGAAGGGAAATTGTTCTATTACATCACTTATGGTAAAGGTATTATGGGTGCGCACGGAATGCTGTTAAGCAGAGAAGAAAGATGGAAAGTAGTACACCAATTAAGAAAATTCCAGGATAGTAATTATCCTAATGTTGAGACAGAAGAAGTTCCTGTTGATACAATGAATGTTGATACTACGATGGCTGATGTTGAAATGCCAGCTCCTGAAGGGGAACATGGTGATGAGAACGCACATTAAGAAAGAAAGAAGAGATAAACGAATTATAAGTAAATAAAATGGACTTTACATTTTCAAATAAAGCAAAGAAATTTACCTTCGGATTAATAGGAGTAGGCTTACTCTTTATTATTCTCGAGTTTGTTTTTGGTCATACAGGATCTGAAGATCACTTTGGAACTCGTCTATGGTCAAACCTTTTAATTAATGGATTTTTCTTCTTTGCAATCGCATTGACAGCGCTTTTCTACTTAGCATTGCACTATGCTACGGAGTCAGGATGGGGCGTTGTTCTTAAAAGAGTAATGGAAGCCATGATGTCGGCATTACCTTATGGAATGGCGGTTATTGTAATCGTGTTACTTGGTGGAACTCTACATCAGCATCACATGTATCACTGGATGGATGCAGATGTTCATGATGAGTCTAGCAATATGTTTGATAGTATAATCGCTAACAAATCAGCTTACTTAAACCAAGGATTCTTCTGGGCTAGAACGATTGTTTATATGGCTACTTTCCTTTTGTTTATGAGAGGATTCAGAAAGAGATCTTTATTGGAGGATCAAATCGGTGGTACAGATATTCACTTTAAGAACTTTAAAAGAGCGGCATTATTCCTAGTGTTCTTTGCATATTTCTCTTCTACAATGTCATGGGATTGGATTATGTCAATCGATACTCACTGGTACAGTACACTATTTGGATGGTATGTATTTGCCGGAATGTGGGTAAGTGGAATGGTGTTTATGATTCTTCTTACGGTATGGCTAAAAAGCAAAGGATACTTAGAAAATGTAAACGAAAGCCACATTCATGATGTTGGTAAATGGGTGTTCGCATTAAGTTTCTTATGGAGTTACTTATGGTTCTCTCAGTTCATGCTTATCTGGTACTCAGATATTCCTGAGGAAGTAACCTACTACATCCCTAGATTAGGACAATACAAGATTATTTACTTTGGAATGTTTATTATAAACTTTGCATTCCCAATGGTTCTATTAATGTCAAGAGATGCAAAAAGAAGCGCACCATTCTTAATTTTCGTTGGTATGCTAATCTTTGTAGGTCACTGGTTAGATGTTTACATGTTAATCACACCAGGAACTATGCATACACATGGTAGACTAGGATTTTTTGAGATTGGAATGTTTATGACCTTCCTAGGTGGATTCATTTTCTGGGTGCTCACAGCATTAACGAAACGACCACTTATGGTGAAAAACCACCCTTATCTAGAGGAGAGTTTACACCACGATATTTAATAGACTAAGAGAGTAAGAATAAAAGAATATAGATCGCAATGGATAGATTAATAGTTGTTCTGGTTGTAGTTTTAGCAGTAATTGCTATCGCTCAGTTACTTAGAGTATATGAGTTAGCATCTGCTTTAAAGGGCAAGCGTGAGGAGATAATTCCTGAAAAGGATAACCACCTTAATGCCAATTTAATGCTCGTGTTTATGATTGCATTTTATGCATTCTTTATTTGGTTAACCTACAATTATGCAGGTAATAACTTTGGTAAAGGACCTGCTGCATCTAATGTAGCTGAAGATGGAAGATGGTTATTAAACATAAACTGGGCGATCATTGTAACGGTGTTCTTCTTAACGAATACTTTACTTTTTGGATTCGCTTGGAAGTATTATTACAAAGAGTCAAGAAAGGCACATTGGTTTCCTCATAGCAATAAATTGGAGATGATATGGACAATTGTTCCATCTATTGTTCTTGCAGTAATCATAATCCTTGGTCTAAAGACTTGGTTTAATGTAATGGGAGCGGATGCCAATACAGTGGATACCTCAAAACCTGTGGCTGAGCAAGCTCAAGTTGTAGAGATTACTGCTGAACAGTTCGGATTTACAACACGCTATGCTGGACACGATAATAAATTAGGTCAGTCTGATTATAAACTAATCGGTGGAGATAATGCTGTAGGTGTAATC
Organism: Flavobacteriales bacterium; assembly: GCA_964230215.1. GTDB lineage: Bacteria > Bacteroidota > Bacteroidia > Flavobacteriales_D > JAUILH01 > JAUILH01. Next base: position 106,439 of record CAXRGQ010000007.1, on the reverse strand, counting down.
ACAACAGACTACATAGAGGATGCGCTTGGTAGATTCGATGAAAAGATTGATACCGCAGAAGTTCAAATCAAAAGAGGTGGTCATTATCTTCCTGATTGGAAAGTGGAAGAACTAGAAGATCAAATCATCAAGTTCAACAGACTTAAAAGAAGATTGATTGCTCTTAGAAGTGAAATAGCTAAAGACACCATCGATTGGGACGCCTTAGCAGGTGACGATATCCTAGCTGGAGGTGAATTATACTTGGTTAAAGGTAGAGACTACAACTTTACATTTAGATCTAAGGATGTTATTCACAGTGCCTACTTCCCTCACTTTGATGCTCAAATGAACATGGTGCCTGGAGCAACTACTTACTTCAGCTTTACACCAACTATGACAACTGAGGAGATGAGAGAAGCAATGGAGGATCCTAATTTCGATTTCGTACTTGTTTGTAACAAGATCTGTGGTGGTGGTCACTACGGAATGAAAGCGAAGATTATTGTTGGTACAGAAGAGGGCTTTAGAGAGTGGTTAGCTGGTAAAACAACTATCGACGGTAGAGGCTTCTCGGATAATAAAGCGGACTGGAAGTACGAAGAAGGTCAAGTAATTATCCCAATGCCAATTGCGAAAGAAGAAGGAAAAGAAGAAGGAGCTGATGCGGATGCACCGGCAATGTAAGGATAGAAATTAGTTAATAAGAGAGTATAACAACATTTATATAGAGAGAATGGCACACGCACACGATCATCACGAAGAACATCACCACGAAGAAAATTTTGTGTCCAAGTACATCTTTAGTATGGATCACAAAATGATCTCCAAGCAATTCCTGATTACGGCAATTATTATGGGGGTGGTTGCAATGGTTTTATCTATTTTCTTCAGACTTCAACTAGGTTGGCCTGGACAAGGATTTGACGTTCTTGAAATGTTCCTTGGGAGCAAATGGGCGCCAGGTGGAGTACTTAACGAGAATATGTATTTGGGACTCGTTACCATTCATGGTACAATAATGGTATTCTTCCTACTAACAGGTGGGTTAAGTGGTACCTTCTCTAACCTACTTATTCCATTACAGATAGGTGCACGTGATATGGCATCTGGATTCCTAAACATGCTATCATACTGGTTCTTCTTTATTTCCAGTGTGATTATGTTAATCTCAATGTTTGTTGAGACGGGACCAGCTATGGCAGGATGGACAGTTTACCCTCCATTATCTGTGCTTGAAAATGCAGTTAGTGGGTCAGGTTTAGGTATGACCTTATGGTTAGTTTCGATGGCAATTTTCGTTGCATCATCACTTCTAGGATCTCTAAACTATATCGTTACGATTCTAAACCTTAGAACAAAAGGGATGAAGATGACAAGAATGCCACTAACAATTTGGGCGTTCTTTGTAACAGCTATTCTTGGGGTATTATCATTCCCAGTTTTATTCTCTGCTGTTCTTCTTCTTATCATGGATAGAACATTTGGAACTAGCTTCTATTTATCGGATATCGTTGTTCAAGGTGAGGTATTAGATCAGGTAGGTGGATCGCCAGTATTGTATGAGCACCTTTTCTGGTTCTTAGGTCACCCTGAGGTATATATCGTACTTCTTCCAGCACTAGGTATTACATCAGAAATTGTAGCAACTAACTCAAGAAAATCAATCTTCGGTTACCGAGCAATGATTGGATCAATCCTGGCTATCGGTTTCTTATCATTCATTGTATGGGGTCACCATATGTATGTAACAGGTATGAATCCATTCCTAGGGGGGGTATTCGTATTTACAACTTTACTTATTGCAATTCCATCAGCGGTTAAGGTATTTAACTACATAACTACGCTTTGGAAAGGAAATATTAAGTACACGCCGGCAATGTTATTCTCAATTGGTCTTGTATCTACATTCATCACAGGTGGTGTTACAGGTATTATTCTTGCGGATTCTGCGCTTGATATTGCTGTTCATGATACATACTTTGTGGTAGCTCACTTCCACATTGTAATGGGGCTGTCTGCGGTATTCGGAATGTTTGCTGGTGTTTATCACTGGTTTCCTAAAATGTATGGTCGAATGATGAATACAAAAATGGGATATGCGCATTTCTGGCTTACTATTATATGTGGATATGGGGTGTTTTTCCCAATGCACTATGTAGGTCTTAACGGAGCACCAAGACGTTATTACGATTACTCTTCATTCCCATTCTTAGACAGCACAATTGACTTAAATGAATTGATTTCTGTGTTCGCTATTGTAGGAGCTATTGCACAGGTTATCTTCTTGATTAACTTCTTCTATAGTATTTGGAGAGGTCAAAAAGCAGTGGAGAATCCATGGCAATCAAATACACTTGAGTGGACTACTCCAGTGAACCCAGGACACGGAAACTGGCCAGGTGAATTACCAGAAGTACACAGATGGCCTTATGATTACAGTAATCCAGATTGGGAAGAAGACTTTGTGCCACAAACGGTTCCGCTCAAAGAAGGCGAACACGAGCACTAAAAGATATTATCTTATTGAAATGTCCGTAACTTTGTTACGGACATTTTTTTTGTGCGAAAACTAATCATCATATGCCTATTGTTAGCTTCACCAATCGTGAATGCTCAAGCAATTGTTGATTCAGTAAAACTCTCACTTCAAGCAAAGCCCAAACTCACATTTAACTTGAGTTCAAGAAATGCCGTGATAACAAACGAGTTTGCTAAAATGCGCTCTGTTTTTGTCGGTGCTAATTATGCAGATAGAACGCGATTGGGACTCAGTTTTAATTGGCTTGCTCTTGGTTATCAGAGAGAATATCCCATTATAAATCAAGATACAATTACGGATTTGGTGAATCGAGATCTCCGCATGTTTTACATTGCGCCGCATGCGGAATATATGTTTTACAAAACAGCACATTGGGAAATGACCATTCCCGTGCAACTGGGATTAGGGTATTCCTACTTTAAACATGAGTATAACAACGAGACATTTACACAAGATGGAGGTTTGGTTGCTTTGTACGAACCAGCTATGACCGTCACATATCGTTTTTTAAAGTATTTTGGAGTCGGTGGAGGGATTGGCGTTAGATTAATGCTGAAGAACAACAGAAACATTAACGAGCGCTTCACAGCACCTTTCTATATGTATTGGTTTAAAATCTACTTTGGAGATGTTTTTAATGATTATGTTAAAAACGTAATTGACTAAGACGCGTTACCGTTGATGATTTAAGTATTTTTGTTTTAATGTCAGAAGAATTCGACATAAGAGATGAAGCCAACGATGGCAGCACAGGCGAAATCGAAAAGGTACTCAGGCCTAAGAGCTTTGATGACTTTACAGGTCAAAGAAAAGTGGTAGAGAACCTAATGATTTTTGTTGAGGCAGCTCGTCGTCGTAATGAGGCAATGGATCACGTGCTCTTGCATGGACCTCCCGGATTGGGTAAAACCACTCTGGCAAATATTATTGCGAATGAGTTGGGTGTCGGTTTTAAAGTTACCTCAGGGCCCGTATTAGATAAGCCGGGTGATTTGGCTGGCTTGTTAACCAATCTTGAAGAAGGTGATGTGCTGTTTATTGATGAAATTCATAGATTGAGTCCGATTGTTGAAGAGTACCTGTATAGTGCGATGGAAGACTATCATATTGACATCATGATTGATGCTGGTCCCAACGCACGCACAGTGCAAATCGAACTAAATCCATTCACCTTAATTGGCGCTACAACAAGATCAGGATTGCTTACTTCACCCCTCCGCGCACGTTTCGGAATCAACGCAAGGTTAAAGTACTACGACTCAAAATTGCTTACCGATATTGTGGAACGTTCTTCAGGTATCTTAAATATTCCAATTAATGAAGATGCGGCTTTCGAAATTGCTGGAAGAAGCAGGGGAACACCACGTATTGCAAACGCGCTGCTAAGAAGAGTTAGAGATTTTGCTGAAGTTAAAGGTGATGGTACGATTAATATCGACATAGCAAACATTGCCCTAGAAGCACTCAACGTAGATAAACATGGACTAGATGAGATGGATAATAAAATCCTGCTCGCCATCATAGATAAATTTAAAGGAGGACCTGTGGGCATCAAAACCATCGCGACAGCAGTGGGGGAGGAAGCAGGGACTATCGAGGAGGTTTATGAGCCTTTTCTTATTCAAGAAGGCTATTTAATACGCACTCAAAAGGGTAGAAAGGTCACTGAAAAAGCATATACCCACCTTGGACATTCACCAGATATTATGCAGGGAAATCTGTTTTAATACGAACCTTTGACTCATACCAACCGTAAACTAAAAACACAACCAAACTAAAACACGATGAAAACTTTACTATTAGCAATTCCCCTTGCTCTAAGCCTATTTATTGTCGGATGTTCTTCTGGAGAAGATGATGCATCAGACTCATCTGAGAAAAAAACAGAGAAAAAACAGCTTGAACTAACAAAAAAGCTTGATTTATCTGAGCATGGATATCCATTTACGATTATGGTGCCGGAAGATGCAGCTTTCGTTGATGAAAAGTACAATGGTTTGATTACAAATAACAACGGTTTCGAGATTGAAATTACAGACTATGGAACAACAGTTGCAGAACGCAAAGAAGAGTGGTCTAAAAATGATGTAAATGTTGTTAAAGAGTGGCTTGTAGAATCTGATAATGGATTCGTTACCAAAAATGAAGTAATGAACCAAGAAGCCCATTATTTCTTCTATTCGGTGAACGCCGGTGAAGATGGATACGAATTGGAAAATGTTAAGGTGAAGAACTTTACAGAGGAACAAGCAATGGACATGTTCCGCGCCTGCCAGACCATTGAAGTAATTGAGGTAGCTGAGTAAGCTAATAAATTCACATATTACATTCAACAACTTTAAGTAATACGCATATTATCGACTCGAATTTTGCGTTAATTGCAAACTATGCAAGGTAAATTCTTGTCCAATCTACTGCTCTTGGTCTTTCTCAATTTATTGATTAAGCCCTTCTATATCCTTGGCATTGATGCTGAGGTGCAGAACCGAGTTGGTGAGGCGGCCTACGGAAATTATTTTGCATTGCTTAATTTCTCGTTTCTATTTAACGTTCTGCTTGATTTTGGAATCACCAATTACAACAATAGACGCGTTAGTAGAGATGCAAGTATCTTAAAAAGTGAATTCGCTCATATTTTTGGTACTAAATGTTTATTAATTGCTATCTACGCTATAGTCAGCGTTGTGGTTGGATTAAGTCTTGAATTTTCTGCATCTGAATGGCAAGTACTGGCTATACTCTTATTTAATCAAGTCTTAGTTGGATTCATTCTTTATATGAGATCTAACCTTGGTGCACTTCAGTTGTTCAAAAGAGACAGCATAATCTCTGTATTGGATAGACTCATTTTAATCGTTTTTTGCTCAATTCTTTTGTGGGGAAATGTAACGAATCAAGCATTTGATATTATGTGGTTCGTCTATGGACAAACGGGGGCTTATTTTATCACGCTTGTAATGTCATTCGTTTTAATGCCTAAAAGTTTCCAATTTACCTTACCAAAGCTGGAGATTTCGAAATCAAAGGAATTACTTAGAAATAGCGCTCCGTTTGCATTGTTAACCTTGTTGATGATGATCTATAATCGAACGGATTCTGTCATGCTCGAAAGAATGCTTTCAGATGGAAATAGTCAGGCAGGTTACTATGCACAAGGGTTTCGTCTTCTGGACGCGGTAAATATGTTTGCAATGCTATTTGCCGTTCTTCTGCTGCCAATGTTTAGCAAGATGATAAAAGATAAAGAGGATGTTAATCAACTGGGTAACCTAAGCTACCGATTGCTAATGAGCTTTGCATTGCCACTCGCCGCCATCTGTTTGTTTTATAGCGAAGAAATATTGGCATTGCGATATACGAATATAAGTGCGCAAGCCTTCGAATCTTTTGCCTTTTTAATGGTGAGTTTTATCGGGGTAGCCACTACCTATATATACGGCACCTTGCTAACAGCCAATGGCAGCATGAGAGTGCTTAATATAATGGCCTTTGGTGGAATTATAGTTAACCTCAGTCTCAACTTTGTTTTAATACCAGAATATGGAGCTAAAGGAGCCGCTATTGCAACCATGATTACCCAATTGGCCACAGGAATATTTCAGTTGGTATATGCACAATATATGTTCAAAAATTCAGTTATCATTGCGTTGTTGATGCCTTTAGGGCTCTATGCTATTTTGATTTTTGGGGGATCTTATCTCATGTATGATAACATGGATTGGTCATTGTGGCAACTACCGGTATTTTTTACGGCCAGTTTGTTATTAGCCTGGGTTTTAGGAAACATCCAAATCAAGCCATTTATAGAACATCTAAAAGCTAAACGGTAATTTACTACTTTTGTCGTCCTACAAACGAATTAAATGACTGAGAAAAAATCTGAGCTTGATAACATAGGCCTTCTACAATTCTTGTGGAACTGGCGTAAACCAATAATTATTATAACACTGGCAGGAGCTATTGCTTCAACGGTAGTATCCTTAATGATGCCTGTGTACTATAAAGCAACAGCTGTTATTGCCCCAACCAAAACTACGTCTGTGCAGTTTGGGCCGAATGCTAAAAACAATATTGCAGAGTTTGGTGACGAGGAAGACGCATTAAGACTAATGCTGATTTTAGAGTCGCCAGAAATTAGAGATAGTCTAACACTCAAGTATAATTTATTTGAGCATTATGATATTGACACAGCAACCGAATCTAATTTCCGCTATAAGTTTCAGGAAATATATAGTCAGAATGTGTCCTTTGATCGGACTAAAGAAAATGCTATCGAAATAAACGTATATGACAAGGAGCCAGAAATTGCCCGTGATATGGCAAACGACATTGTTCGTCTTGTAGATACAGTGATGAACCGTATGATTAGAAGAAGTGCCCTCCCAAGGTTGTATTCTGTGCAACATGAAGTGGCGCTAATTCGTCAGGAAATGAGTGACTACAGCGACAGATTAAAAGAGCTAAGAGATTCTGGTGTAGTGGCTGAAGAAGAAAGACGTGACCTGTACACCAACTATTTAGAGGCTAAACAAATGGGAGATCTTGAAACGGCCAAAGATTTAAAACGAAAAATTGATGCAGTTGAAAAGTACGGGAGTGATTTTGACTTATACACCAATTTAGCCGACGGATTTAGTGAGCGTTATGTGAATATTTTGGATGATAACGATCAGGCTAAGCAGTTTGCACAAAATGAGGTAAGGCAATCACACGTGCGTAACTACGCAGAATTGCCCGACAAAAAGGCTAAACCAAAGCGAATGATTATCGTATTGATTTCGACTCTGGCCGCATTTTTCTTTGCATGTGTAAGTGTAATTCTTCTAGTGCGAATAAAAGAACTTAGAGCCGCATCTAAGTAATGACCATCTCAAACAAAATCTGGGTCTATGTTTTGGGGATAGCTTTTATCCTCATCAATAGTTTTGTTGTTTTTCGGTATGATCTGCTTTTAATGGCTGCTTTGCCAGCGGTAATCTTACTGTTGCTAGCGACATTTTATCATACAGATAAGGTTTTGTTATTTACATTTTTCTGTGCACCACTTAGCTTAAACTTAGAGGATATGGGGGCCTTTGGAGTCGGAATGTATCTGCCCACCGAGCCTATATTATTTGGTCTTACCATACTCTTTGTACTCGATCAACTACGCAGACCATCGATAGGGAAGGGTATTCTTTGGCACCCAATTAGCATATCAATCTACATGTATTTGATTTGGCTCCTATTCACAAGTATTACCTCAGCTAGGCCAGACGTGTCCTTTAAATTTCTCTTAAGCAGAGTTTGGTTCTTTGTGCCCGTTTTGTTCTACGGGGCAAAAGTGTTTGCTGATCCTGACAAGCGTAAACAAAGTCTTTGGCTGTATCTAATTCCCTTGACAGGGGTGGTGCTTTATACGCTAGTTCGGCATGCTGGACATGGATTTGCTGAAGACCCGGGCCATTGGGTAATGTCACCTTTTTATAAAGATCACACCTCCTATGGTGCGATTTTGGCACTATTTACACCCATTGTAGTCGGTTTTCTATCTGAGAAAGACTTAGCGTTTTACAAGAAATTTGCCTTGTGGTCAATTCTAATCGTTTTAATTGTAGGCCTTTATTTTAGTTATACTAGAGCTGCTTGGCTAAGTTTGGTTGGCGGTTTGGGAGTGTATGCTATCCTCAAGTATAAAGTGCCCTTCAAGCTATTAGTAGTGGTAACTGCAATTGCTGCGGTATTCGCAATCAATGAAAGGGAAAAGATTCTATTAGATTTAGAAAGAAACAGATCTGAGCATACCACGGAAGACCTAGGAGAGCGACTTGAATCGGTATCAAATATCAGTACAGATGCCTCCAACCTAGAACGCATTAATCGCTGGAATTCGGCTATTAGCATGTATGAAAAGCGCCCGGTTGTGGGGTATGGCCCTGGAACCTATGCAATGGAATACGCACCTCATCAAGATCCAAAGGATATGACGATTATTTCCAGCAACTATGGGGATATGGGTAATGCGCATAGCGAATATCTTGGAGCACTCGCTGAAGCTGGATTGCCTGGCGCTATATTGTTTACTCTAATAGTGGTTTTTGTCTTTCTAACAGGAGCAAAATTATATCATGCACTACCTATTGGTGAAGATAAAACCATGGTCATGATAATAGTTGTTGCACTTTCAACCTATTTCGCGCATAGCGCCCTCAACAACTATCTTGACACAGACAAAGCTGCTGTTCCAGTTTGGGGGATGGTGGCCATTCTAATCGCTATACAGATTAAACATGGGGTCAAGATTATAAAACTAAATCGTCGAACTAGTTAGATGCCTGGATAGATTGTATTCTGTCTTTAAGAATCGGAATCAAATCTCGCTCAAACCACATATTTTTCTTAAGCCAAATATTATTGCGCGGTGAAGGATGAGGCAAGGGTAAAATGTTTGGATAGAAATCACTAAAGTTCATTACAGTTTCAGTTAAGGTTTCATATTTACTATCCTGTAAATAATAGTTTTGCGCATAGCTTCCAATTAATACTGTCAATTCAATATTCGGCATATTATCAAATAATGCTTCATGCCAAAGCGGAGCACATTCTTTTCTAGGCGGTAGATCACCTGTCTTACCTTTACCTGGATAACAAAACCCCATTGGAATCAGTGCAAAAATATGCGTGTTATAGAACAGCTCTTTATTTACGCCTAACCAAGCTCTCAGTCGATCTCCACTTTTATCATCCCATGGAACCCCACTCTTATGAACTAATTGACCTGGGGCTTGTCCAATAATAGCTACTTTACTTTCGATACTTGCAGATAACACAGGGTTTGTTCCTAACTCCAAATTTGGCAGGCAGACTTGACAATTTCGAATCTCTTTAAGTAATTGCTTCATTAGGAGTAAATATCCTGTTAAATGAAGTAATATAAAAATTAATGCATCCTGAAATTGAATTTTAAAAATTGTTCTATGTCATTTCATAATGCTTATTTAATAATAAATCAAGAAAAGGTATGCATGCATAATATAAATTTAGTATATTCGTGCAAGACAATACATTATGGCAAAAACAGAAACACTGGATTATCATTTTAGACGCATTTGGCATAACATTTCGCGTATCTATAATACTGAGGCTAGTAAGTATGGTCTTACCATGAGTGTGGGCTTTTTGCTCTTAAGTATCGAAAAGAATGGTACGCCATCCACTCAATTAGGTCCAAGAATGGGGATGGAAGCAAGAAGCTTAACAAGGACTTTAAAAAACTTAGAAGAAATTGGCTGGATTGAAAAGAAGAACGTGGATAGTGATGCAAGAGTTACTCGCATCTTTCTCACGGAAGAAGGCCTGAAAAAACGAAAAATTGCACGTAAGGCTGTACTGAGCTTTAACGAGAAAGTACAAGGGCATTTTTCACCAGATGAGATGGCTCAGTTCTTTTCAATCTGCTACAGAATAGAAGATATATTAGACAAAAACGAAATCTTTACTAATGACTAAACGAACAATCAATAAAGTAGCCGTACTCGGCTCGGGTGTTATGGGATCCAGAATCGCATGTCAATTCGCTAATATTGGTGTAGAAGTACTCCTGCTGGACATGGTACCAAAAGAAGCGAAAGAAAGTGAGAACCCTAAAGAACGAAATGCTTTAGTAGACAAGTATCTCAAGGATGCTATCAAATCAAACCCATCTCCAATTTATAGTAAAACGGATAGGTATACGAACCGCATTACAACAGGGAACTTTGATGATGATATGCACAAAATTGCAGATTGCGACTGGATTTGTGAAGCCGTTATCGAGCGTCTAGATATCAAGAAAATTATCTTCGATCAAGTCGAAGAACACAGAAAAGAAGGCACACTGGTAACCACTAATACATCAGGAATTCCTATTCACATGATGCTAGATGGGCGGTCAGAAGATTTTAAGAAAAACTTTTGTGGATCACACTTCTTCAATCCACCTAGATATCTACGTTTATTAGAGGTTATACCAACGCCAGAAACTAGTCAAGAAGTAATCGATTTCTTGATGGACTATGGAAACTTATATCTAGGTAAGACAACAGTACTTTGTAAAGACACTCCAGCCTTCATCGCAAACAGAGTAGGAGTGTATTCGATTATGAGTCTGTTCCATGCAGTAAAGGAAATGGATTTGTCTGTTGATGCTGTGGATAAGCTTACTGGACCAGTCTTAGGCAGACCAAAATCAGCAACGTTTAGAACATGTGATGTTGTAGGATTAGATACACTTGTGCATGTAGCCAATGGCTTAAAGGAAAACTGTCCTAACGATGAGGCGAATGCCTTGTTTGAACTTCCAGATTATATCGCTTCCATGGTTGAAAAAGGATGGCTGGGAAGTAAGACTAAACAAGGATTCTATAAAAAGGTTAAAGACGATAAGGGCAAGTCGGTGATTCTGTCGCTCGATTTAAAAACCCTAGAATATAAAGAGAAGGAGAAAGTAAAGTTTGCAACGCTAGAGCAAACAAAACCAATTGACGATCTAGTTCAACGAACCAAAGTACTCTACAATGGTAGCGACAAGGCAGGCGAATTCTACAGAAAATCATTTAACGGCTTGTTTGCCTACGTTTCAAACCGACTTCCAGAAATTACGGATGAGCTATACAAAATAGATGATGCTATGCGCGCTGGTTTCGGATGGGAATTGGGACCGTTTGAAGCCTGGGATGCAGTTGGATTGAAAGAGTCAATAGATAAGATTAAAGAGGATGGCCATCAAGTTTCAAGCTGGATTGAAAAAATGCTCGAGAATGGTGTGGAATCGTTCTACAAAGTGGAGAATGGAAAGCGCTTGTTCTATGATGTTGAGTCTTCGTCATATAAAGAAGTACCGGGCGGTCCAGTAGTAGACCTCAATGTCTTAAAGGAAAATAATGTTGTTTGGAAAAACAATGATGCCTCAATAATTGATATCGGTGACGGTGTAATTAATGTCGAGTTCCATTCAAAGATGAATACTATCGGAGGAGGCACCTTGCAAGCTATCAACCATGCTATTGACCTAGCCGAAAAAGAGTACAAAGGTGTGACCATAAGCAATACTGGTCAAAACTTCTCTGCTGGCGCTAATGTGGGGATGATTTTCATGTTTGCAGTTGAACAGGAGTGGGAGGAATTAGACTTTGCAATTAGAGCATTCCAAAATACAATGATGCGTATTCGTTATTCCAATGTTCCGGTTGTCGTAGCGCCACACAACATGGCCTTAGGAGGTGGATGTGAAATGTCCATGCATGCAGATAAAGTAATTGCGCATGCTGAATTATACATGGGGCTCGTTGAGTTTGGCGTTGGTTTAATTCCAGGCGGTGGCGGTACAAAAGAGTTCGCTCTCAGATTAAATGACGAGTTAAAAACGGACGACATTATTACCAACCAGTTTAGAGAACGTTTCCTCACAATTGGTCAGGCTAAAGTGTCTACTTCTGCTGAAGAGGCATTTGAACTTGGTTACCTAAGAAGAGGTATTGATGAGATTGTGGTGTCAAGAGACCATCAGCTAGCCAGAGCCAAAGAAGCGGTTCTGGATCTACATGAAGGCGGATACTCGGCACCAATTAAGCGTAAGGATATTACAGTCTATGGGGACTCCATGCTAGGACTGGTATATGTTGGAGCGGATTCCTATCGTGCAGGAAACTACATGTCAGAGCACGATCAGCTAATTTCAGAGAAGTTAGGATTTGTATTAGCAGGCGGCGATTTGTCGAGTCCGACCAAGGTGTCAGAGCAATATTTACTTGATCTGGAAAGACGTGCGTTCATGGAATTATGTAGAGAAAGAAAGACTTTAGAGCGTATCCAGTCAATTATTACTAAAGGTAAAGTTTTAAGAAATTAATTATGAGCAATAAAGCATATATAGTAGCAGGTTATAGATCTGCGGTAGGAAAGTCAAAAAAAGGCGGGTTCAGGTTTACACGTCCAGATGATTTAGCGGCAGCCGTAATTAAAAAAGTGCTTGAAGACGTTCCGCAATTAGATAAATCAAGAATTGATGATTTGATTGTAGGAAACGCCATGCCAGAAGCTGAGCAAGGACTCAATGTAGCTAGACTAATATCATTAATGAGTTTTGATAACGATAAGGTACCGGGAATGACGGTAAACAGATACTGCTCATCTGGTTTGGAAACTATCGCTATGGCAACTGCCAAAATCAACATGGGAATGGCTGATTGTATCGTTGCGGGAGGTGTTGAGTTTATGAGTCCAATTCCAATGGGAGGATGGCGCGTAGTGCCAAATGCTAAAGTGGCGAAAGAACATCCAACATGGTACTGGGGTATGGGCTTAACGGCCGAAGAAGTGGCACAGCGATATAAGGTGTCTCGTGAGGATCAGGACGCCTTTGCGCTGGAATCACATAGAAGAGCAATTGATGCCATTAAAAACGGCAAATTCAAAGATGAAATCGTTCCGTTTACGGTTAATGAAGTGTACTTAGATGAAAATGAAAAGCGTCAAGAGCGTTCGTTTGTGGTAGATACAGATGAAGGACCTAGAGCGGACACCAATATGGAAGCGCTTGGCAGATTAAAACCAGTATTTAACGCCACGGGGTCAGTTACAGCTGGAAACTCATCGCAAACTTCAGATGGAGCTGCATTCGTTTTAGTTATGTCTGAAAAGATGATGAAAGAGCTAAACGTTGAACCAATAGCTCAATTACTTGGATATAGCGTTGTTGGCGTAGAGCCAGCAATTATGGGGATAGGCCCAGTAGCCGCCGTGCCAAAAGTTCTGGAGCAAACGGGCTTAAAGAAAGAAGATATTGGAGTCATTGAACTGAATGAGGCCTTTGCATCTCAATCGCTTGCCGTAATACGCGAATTGGAATTAGACACCAATAAAGTAAATGTGAATGGTGGTGCAATATCGTTAGGTCATCCTCTGGGATGTACCGGCGCCAAATTGACTGTACAGGCCATGAACGAATTAAGAAGACAAAACCAAAAGTACGGTATGGTCACCATGTGTGTGGGAACAGGACAAGGTGCTGCCGGAATAATAGAACTACTAAAATAAAAGACTATGTCAGACAATAAAAAAGCATTAAAAGGAGGCGAATTCCTTATCAAACCAACAAAAGCAGAGGATGTTTTTATCCCTGAAGATTGGAGCGAAGAGCAAAATATGATTGCTCAAATGTGTCAGGATTTTTTGGATGCAGAAGTGTTTCCAAATTTGGATAGAATAGATGATCTAGAAGAAGGTTTAATGCCAAGCTTGTTGGAGAAAGCGGGCGAACTAGGAATATTAGGTATTAGCATTCCTGAAGAATACAATGGTTTCGGAAAAGACTTTGTAACAGGAATGCTTGCCACTGAAATTACGGGCGCAGGTCACTCGTTCGCGGTAGCAGTGTCTGCACACAACGGTATTGGAACATTACCAATATTGTATTACGGTACTGAGGAGCAAAAGCAAAAGTACGTTCCAAAACTAGCCACAGGTGAGTGGAAAGGGTGCTACTGTCTTACGGAACCAAGTTCAGGGTCAGATGCCAATTCAGGTAAAACATCTGCCACTTTAAGCGAAGACGGAAAGCACTATATCATCAACGGACAGAAAATGTGGATTACCAACGGTGGTTTTGCAGATGTCCTAACGGTATTTGCCAAGATTGATGACGATGAAAATCTAAGTGCATTCATTCTTGAAAAAGATTATGAGGGGATCTCGTACAATCCTGAAGAGAAGAAGATGGGAATCAAAGGTTCGTCTACAAGACAAATCTTCTTCAATAATGTTAAAGTGCCTGTAGAGAATATGTTATACGAGCGTGAGAAAGGATTTAAAATTGCGCTGAACATTCTGAATATTGGGCGTATTAAATTGGCTGGAGCTGCTATTGGTGGATGTAAGCGAGCAATTGACACTTCAGTGAATTATGCCTCTGAAAGAGAGCAGTTTGGACGTCCAATATCTAAGTACGGTGCGATAAAGTATAAGTTGGCAGAGCAGGCGATTAGAACCTATGCTAACGAATCGGCTATATACAGATGTAGCCAGAACGTTGAGGATTCTATCCAATCATTCCAGAACGAAGGGATGGATAAACAAGCAGCTACCTTAAAAGGATTAGAGGAGTGGGCAATTGAAGCCGCGATAGTTAAAGTCTTTGGTTCAGAAGCCTTAGATTATGTGGTGGATGAAGCTGTGCAGATTTACGGTGGAATGGGTTACTCGGCGGAAAGTCCGGTGGAGAGAGCCTATAGAGACGCACGTATCAATAGAATCTTTGAAGGAACCAATGAAATCAACCGAATGCTGGTTGTAGACATGCTTCTTAAGCGTGCAATGAAAGGGCAGTTAGATTTAATGACGCCAGCACAAGCAGTAGCCGGTGAGCTAATGGCCATTCCAGATTTTGACGCACCGGATATGTCGTTGTTTGCACCAGAGCATAGATACATTGAGAATTTCAAAAAAGCTGTACTTATGGTGGCGGGGTCTGCTGTTCAGAAGTTAATGCAGTCTCTGGCTAAGGAACAGGAAATTCTAATGGCGGTGTCTGATATGATAAGCTATACATACGTGGCTGAATCAACACTATTACGTGTTCAAAAACTAGTAAACAAAGTAGGTGAGGAATCAGCTGCTTTGCAACTAGATATGATGAGAACCTATATGTTTGATGCGGCAGACAGAATTCATAAACTTGGTAAAGACGCACTAATGGCATTTGCTGATGGCGATGAAATGCGCATGATGTTAATGGGACTTAAGCGTTTCACAAAAGTGGAGCCGTTTAATACAACTGCAGCACGAAGAAGAATTGCAGATAAGCTGATAACTGAAAATAGTTATTGCTTTTAATTAATCGTTTATCGTTTGTTAAGTAAGGCGGCAGAGATTCTCTGCCGCTTTATTTTTATATCTTGTTGGCACTAAATACTAATAGCATGAAATTTATAGTTTGCATTATTGGCTTAGCGGTGCTATCTACCGCGTTTTCTCAAGAAGATGACACATCAGTTGCCATGGAAAAACGAATCGAGTTTGATACAAAGGACGGTAATGGTGCCCGCCAAGTAATTAAGTTAGGTGATATCGGCTTTATATTACTAAACTTTGTAAATGGCGGTAATGATGACATGGATACCTATCGGTATGATTTTTATGATACCAATTTAGAATTAGGAAAGTCTTGTACTGTCGAAATGGATAAGAAGTTTTTTATGGACGAATACTCCGCTATCGACAATATGTTTTATCAATATTACAGTAGCAAAAAGGGAGCGTTCAGAATTGAGATTTTAGATTGCGAAGACATGACGACTCGCCATATTGAGGGCGAATTGCCAAAGAAGACTTACGCTAAAAATATTCGAGTTTCAGGAGACTATTTATTTGCAACTCTGACTAATAAGAGTGATGAAAAGTTTATCATGTCAATTAATCTAAATGATAAGAAAAAAAATGTAGTGCCCTTGTCAATAAACGGAGTAAAGGCTAAGGACTTGAAACTTAAGAGGCTTCAAATGATTGAAGATTCAGGAGAAGTTTTTGCATTTCTGGGCGTGGAAAGTAAGAAAAAGGGTAATACTACTTATATGGTTAGAATGGGTAATGATGGCAAAAAAAGTGAGACGATCAAACTATTTCATGATGAGAATATTAAGCTAATTGGCGTATCAGCAGGGTTAGTGAATAACGAAAAGATTATATTCAACGGTACCTATTCAGAAACTAAGGGTGCGGCTGCTGAAGGTGTGTTTTATGCTGTATATGCAAAAAATAAACTTGAAGAGATCAAGTACACTAAATTCATAGATTTAAATGAATTCTTATCCTTCTTACCAGAACGCAAGCAGGCAAAAATTGAGAAGAAAAAGAAAAAGAAGGAGAAGAAGGGAAAAGAGTATGTAATTGAGTATCTAATTGCAGATCATAGCATGATACCCGTTGATAATGGATATATCTTTTTGGGAGAGGCATACTTCCCTACTTACCGACAAGAGATGCGCACAACTTATGTGAATGGTAGGCCTACAACATCTTATGTACAGGTGTTTGATGGTTATCAATATACGCATGCGACATTAATTAGATATACGAATGATGGCGAAATTTTGTGGGATAAGACGTTTGAAATGTGGCCATTTGATAAACCATACGGCGTCAAAAGGTATATTCGCATAAATAAAGAAAAACTAGATCAGGGAGAAATAGATATGGTTTTTGCGAGTAACTCTAGGATTAAATCTATGTCTGTTGATTTTAACGGAAATGTTATTAGAGATAGTCAAACCGAGCCACTTTCAACACTTAATGAAGGAGATGAAGTAAGATACTCTTTCTCAAATCTGGACTACTGGTACGATAATTACTTTGTGGCATACGGTACAGAGAAAATCAAGAACAAAGAAGATAAGGACGTTAAGAAGAAGAGAACGGTGATGTTTATTAATAAAATTAAGTTCTGATTTATTTATAATCGAACGGAATCGTTTAATAGCCCAATTATTCGTGCATAATGGATAGCGCTCTCCAGCGCTTTCCATTGCACTTTTCTGAGTCGGGAGACTGCTATTTAAGTAGTGATACATGTCCCGTGTACTGGTGTTTATCACCAAAAATGTCATAAACCTGAACCTGGTAAACATAGATGTCGGTCTTTACTATTTCACCCTTATATGTACCATCCCAGCCATGATTCAAAGCATTGGAGGTAAAGATATTCTCACCCCATCTATCAAAAATCAAGAGACTATATTCATCATCAACAAGATTTTCACCGACAATGTTAAAGTTGTCATTTATTCCATCACCGTCTGGAGTAAATGCATTAGGAATGTATATGTTAACCACTTCTCTTACATCTATCTCGTGTTGTGATGTGTCGCGACATCCATGCTCGCTTTCAACGGTGAGCGTTACAACGTACGAACCCGCTATGTTGTAATCGTGCTCTGCATCCCATGAATTTGCTGTGCTGCCGTCACCAAAGTCCCATTCCCATGAAGCGGCACCGAGTGAGCCATTCGTAAAGTCTACCGTGGGCGAATATGTGTCAATATTGTAATTGTCAGCATAAAAATTACTTTTTGGTTTAGGGTGAACGATTACAAGAGCGTCCTCAACACTGTTAAAACACCCATGATTACTATAAGCGGTAACATCTATTGTATAAACGCCAGGATCATATATAGTTGTAATCACATCTTGCCCCAAAAACATGCTGCCGTTGCTCATCTCCCACACTACCTGTGAGTAGGACATGTTTCCTGGCAAACTGTAGTTAAGATACAAGTCTTCACAGCCTTCAGCCAATGTGTCTGGAAGATTAACTAATGGTTTAGGATGGACATCAACACTTAGTGTGTCACTAATAGACTGACCACAAGCGTCATTTATGCTAACTATATATTCCGTACTACTGGAGGGAACATCAAAATACGGGCCAGTCCCTGTGCACGAAGAACAGTGGCTCCATGTATAAATTGGATTACCAAATATATTGCCTGTGTATTCAGCTTCTAGCTGTACAGTATCCCCCACGCAGAATCCTGAGTTACCTATCAGGTCCAATAACAACGGATTTAATTCATGCACACCAATTGATACTGAGTCTTCTTGAACACATCCGTTGTTATCGGTAATTGTGACAAAATAAGTGGATGAACTGGCTGTGTTCGTGACGATATCTTGTGTCGTCTCACCTGTATTCCAACTATAAGAGTAACCCGGTGTTCCTCCGCTTGTGCTTAGGTTTATTAAAAAGCCCTGTTGTGGACAAACAGAGTCAGGCGCATATATCGTAGATATAATTGACGTAGGTTCATCTAAAACTACATTTGTGTCGATTAAGCATCCATTGTCGTCAGTGACAGAAACATAGTATTGTCCGCCGGATAAGTTCTGAAGATAAGCGCTTGTGCCAGTTTGACTATTTACAGTATATGTATAGATTCCTGTCCCACCAGATGCTTGAATGGATATCGATCCGTCGTTTGCTCCATGGCATGAAACGTGACCTAATCCAATACCGTCAAACTGTAGAGCACTTGGCTCTGTAATTATGAAACTTATAGTACTATCACAACCATTTGCATTGCTTATAGTGAGTGAATAGTTTCCTGGCGTGAGGTTGTTAATTGAAGAAGATCCTAAGTTCGGATCACCGTTCCAAGCCAACGAATAAGGGCCGTTATTCCCCGTGATAGTCACAGAGGCACTTCCATCACCAGCTCCATTACATGTTACATTGTCTGCTTGTAAAAATATATTGGCTGTAAAGTCATGAAAATATAGCGTAATTGTGTCGTGGTCTGGAGGACAAGAACCGTTACCAGTTGTTTCAATGTACAATTCAGCGAAACCGTTTAACAAGTCGTTGTTTGATGGAGTGTATGTTGCATTTGGATCCGTGGAATTTGAAAATATACCTAGGTTGTTCGTCGACCAATTTATTCCTCCAGCGGCTTGATAAGTTCCATTTAAAACAACTGGTAATTCGTCAATACATACATTTAGGTCGTTTCCGCCATCAACTTCAATTGGAAGGTTAAACTGCCCAACTACAACGGTATCGGTGACAGATGGACAACCAGATGTATCTGACAACTCAACCACATAAGAACCTTGTCCAACGAAATTTGACTGTGTTAATACACCATTGCTCCATACATACGAATAGGGGCCACTGCCTCCACTTGGATTTGCAGTAATCGTTGTGCCAGATGCACCAAAACACACCGTAGGATTTATCGGAGTGATATTTACGGACAATGTTTGAGTGAAATATACACGAATAGTGTCGCACATTACATTCGTATCACATCCACCAAGTCCCTGTCCACATACAAGATAATCTACCCATGGAGGTGCATTATTATTCCAATTCACCCATACAGTATCGCATTGCGCTGTACAATCCAGAAAATAATCGTGCGTTCCAACGGGGTCGGGCGCAATGGATGTCCAATAGATCGTTGATTCATCAAACCCTGATACATGAAGGTATTTGTTACATCCATCGGTTATTGCTACGTCAGGACCAAAGGTTGGCTCCGGTATGGATTCAATAATAAATTGATTCGAGTTGTTTCCGGGTTTGCAAAATGTAAGATGATGAGGCCCTGGCCCATTAAGACAAACAGGGTCCCCAACAGCTACAATAGGACCACAGTCAATTTGATAGTATAGTGCGCCAGGCGGTACCGCTCCTGAGTAAATATCGAACAATATTCCTTGAGCATTTGGGTGTAAGTGTATAATAAATTCAACACATACATCAGGGTTTGATGCGCCACAACAGTGACCTTCTCTGGCGGTGTCTGGACTTATCCAGCTGGCGTTGGGATTAGCGCTTAGATTAGCGGTGAATGATGGTGTTATTGAATCGCAGTATTGTGATCTCCCGGTTACAGTTAGAACGACTACCGCGATTAATATAGCGTAAAGTCGATTCATAATTAAGTAGTTTGAGCGTTTGTTCTGTATTTACGGTTAAAAACAGAAAAAAGTTTTCCAATAACCTATTCAAACAGGAAATAGAATCATTATTTAGGTGAATGGAATGATATTTGCACTAATAGTCTTAATCATCGATAGATCAGAAAGTTGCTAAAAAGTATGCATGCATACAAAATTCGCACATATTTTTTTAAAAAAATAATTATTAACAGGTCAATATGATCTTGTTAATTGATTGAAATTTTAGTTTGTGAATTACAATAATTGCTCCCTCATTGTGTTATCATGACATGTTAAGACTGCTGCTAATTCTAGGTCTATTTTCGTTAAAATCGTATTCGCAAGTGCCCACGGTACTCGTATTCGATCTCGAGAATAATACCATTGATTCCATAACAAACATCCCCTTTAATGCTTCATTAACAGAAGCACAATCAAACTTTAGTTATGGCTGGTACAATCAAAACCTTGCGGTAATGGATGGACCATTGCCAGTTGCAAACACCTGGCCTGGCATTCAATTCACGAAAAAAGAACGTGCAACCAATTTCTTTAATTTAGAAGATTACCCTGTTAGAACGAGTGTTCGATTAGCATCAATTAATAATGATACCATCTCAAGTTTCTGCTCTGGCAGTATAATTAGCGAACGACATGTGTTATCTGCGGCTCACTGTGTCTGTGTCTACAATGAAGACAGTTTGCGGAGGGATAGCATAATTATACAGCCTGTTTTTGATGAAATTGCCAATACGGATTTGCCCCAATCTTTAGTTACTAAAGTATATGTATTTAAGAATTGGAACTTAACTACCAGTGATTTTACGGTACTTGAGACTAAAGAGAGAATAGGTAATACAACCGGTTGGATAAGTGTTGGTTTCCAGTCTGATACGAGTATGCTTGAGACTGCTCACTATCACAAGTTTTCTTACCCTGCAATCTCAATTCTTGCATTAGACCCCAACGAGTATAATGGTGACACATTGTATTATTCGCATGGAGAGGTTAGGCATGATCTCAATTTTAATCAGTCAATCAATATTCCCAATGCATCAGGAATTCCAGGTGAAAGTGGGAGTTCAATCATTAAAATCCAAGATGGATTAGAATACTGCTCTTATGGTGTTTTGCACTTCTCAAGTGATTTAAGACATTTTACTATAAACGCAGAAGTTTATCATGCTGTGTATGAGATAATTAAAGATGATTTGGTTTTAGGGGATTCGAATTTAACTAGAAATTCATTCTCAGTATACCCTAACCCGTGTACCAACTTTTTCCATATAAAATCCGATTATATAGCACCAACTTCAATCAATATTAGGGACATTAATGGTAGATTAATAAGGAGCGTTTCCTATAATAGTAGTATTGATGTTTCAGACCTACGTCCTGGAATATACTTAATAAGTTTTGATGGCGATGATTCATCTTGTGTTAAGCTTATAAAGCAATAAGCTTGGCGTGATATTTGTTCAATTTTGCGTCCAAACTAAAACTATAAAAATGAAAAAACTACTATTTACATGTGTGCTAATGTTATCGTTTTTCTCCGTTAGCGCGCAATCAGGCGTAATCTATAACTTCTCATTCAGGATTGATGATGAGCTTACAACTAAGATGAAAGCTCAAAATAAAGATCACAAAATTCTAAACCTTGCAACGATTGAAGATATGCCGAAGGAACTGTCCGACACTATTTTAATGATTACAGAAAACATGCTTGGTGAAATGCTTTCGGTTGAACTATCTAGCATGACACCAGAGGAAAAAGCCGTAATGCCTGCTTTACCAGAACATCTGATGTATCTCCCAGCCAATAGGTTTAAAAAGGCAGTAAAGGAAAATGCAGATGCAAACACTTTCGTCAATATTTCATGTCACATAGCAGCTAGTGGTGGTACAAAAGTTTCACTTGGAAATAAATCTTTTTCTAAAGTTAAACCGAAACTTACTCTCACAATTAAAGTTGTAGATAAGGAAAAAGAAGAAATAGCATCTAAAAAAGTTGTGATCAAAGATTTCGAAGAACTCAGATCTAAAACTTTCGAAAAAACTTATGGAGTAAAAGGCCTTGGTCAGAACACTGATGAAGTAACAGAGTCTGAAACCCTAAACTCAAATGATGTACTCAGAATGTACATGATGGGATTAACAGAAGCTGTTAAATAAAGAACAAAACACAGGTTTCACGATTTATAGGGGCGCTTGCGCCCCTATTTTCTTTCTTACAATGTCACAACAATTCTAATCCCCATACTAGGCAAAGCACTGTTGTCTCTATCATAAAAACGTCTTACAGAATTCTGTAAATAATACCCCGTTTCATAGAAACTTCCTCCTCTAGAGATGCCGTGTTGTAGCACAAATTCTGCTGCATTTCCAGCCATGTTGTATAAACCAAAACCATTGGGATGATAGCTGCGTACTGGCTTAGGCATATTCAATTCGTCTATGGCTAGTGCTTCCTCTTCAACTTCAATAAGCATGGGTAATGAATCGGGGCCATACTTTCCGCGCATAGGATCTATTACTCTAAAGTTTGCAAGAAAACATCCTTTTGAGTTTCTTAAATACGGGCCACCCCATGGGTATGCACTATAGTCTAAACCTCCTCTTGCGGCGTATTCCCATTCTTCTTCGTACGCTATGCGTGCAATTATATTCGGAGATTCTATTTCCTCATCATTTCTTAATTGAGCTGTGAGCCACTTACAATAGGCAAAAACTTGATCGTAGCTAATATTAACGATTGGATGATCATTAAATCGCTCATCTTTCATGTACAATGTAACTAAGCTATCATAATTTGTACCCAAAGTGCTCCATTTATAAGATTTCGGCAATGCAGCCTTTCTTTCTTCTTCCTTGAGTTGTGATAAGTAATGTTTGTATTCACCAACTGTTAGCTCATGGTCTAGCATGTAAAACGCATCTAACGATACGACCTTGGAACTACTACTACTCGCAAAGGGTGAGTCGCTATCACTTACCCCTGCACTATAGCTACCAGCGGGAATGTACTTAAAGCCCTCAAGGTGCTTCTTTAGTGCTTTTGAAAACTGTTTTTGTGCTTTTTTATCAAAATTTTCACGCCAGCGATAGCTCGTATCTGCACTCTGTTCCTGTGTTTTAAGCCAAGTAATAAACACGGTAGTGTCGTAAATTGCGGCAGGGGCTAAATCATGGGAAAATTCATAAGTGCCAGCATACAGTGCACGCTCGTCTTCAATACTCCCACTTTGCGAAAATCCCAAACTCGAAAGGACTAGAAATGGTATTATTAGTATTCGTCTCATCTTATCTCTTATCAATTTCAACAATTATTCTACAGCCAACGGTGCTATTCGGAACGTCTGGGTTCCACGCTTGTTCAGTATCTATTTGCAAGTAGTAGGGCGGGTTGCGCCAGCTGCCTCCTTTAACGACATCTCTATCACTCACCATCTCACTTACATTTCCACTCATGTTAAAAATACCATAAGCATTGGGCCAATAAGATTCTGTTGGAGCAGTCACATCTGCGTTGTCATTTAAATACCCTGCAACTCCCATGTATTGCGATCTTCCCCCAAATCCGTGCAGTTTTAGTGTGCTGTCAGGTAATATCTCTATCGCTCCTTGGGAGAATCTAAGATGATTAGAGCAATATTGACCCTCAAATTTTTTATCTGTTCTTGTCAAACTATTCCCTTCGTATCCAAACTTATTATCAGGATTTCCTCCCCTGGCTGCCAATTCCCACTCGCGCTCAGTTGGTAAACGAAATCTCAATTTGTATGGACCAGCGCCCATCATGCCGTTAAAAGCGGTATCCATGTAATTGCTCATATGTTTGCAGTAATCTAGAGCTTGTTGTTTGGTGATGCCCACCACTGGATACCTATAATATGCGGGATGACGCAGATAATAATCCACATAGGGCTCATTATAGCTCAATTTTTCCCTCCATACCGTGGTGTCGGGCAAGGATGCTATGTATAACGCACTGTCTACTTTTTTCATCGCATACATGTATTCCATCCATGACAAGTTCTCAAGTTCGCCGTCAGCTATCCAAAAACCGCCATTTGCGTGGAGTGAGTCAGGTACCCATTCATAGCTGCCATTCTTTAGCCATTTTTTTAACTGTTTGGTAGGGTAATATTGCGCGCTTGTAAAATGAGAAAATCCCCATGCAAAGCACAGTATTAACAAGTATTTCATGCTTTAAGTTTGGTGTTTGAAATAATAACGCTA
This sequence comes from Flavobacteriales bacterium, assembly GCA_964230215.1. Lineage (GTDB taxonomy): Bacteria > Bacteroidota > Bacteroidia > Flavobacteriales_D > JAUILH01 > JAUILH01. The sequence continues at coordinate 82,225 of CAXRGQ010000007.1, read as the reverse complement.
AGAAGTAACTCGGTTACAGAAATTAGATAAGCTTTTCTCTAAGTCGTTCAATATGACGCTCTTTCATAGATTGTCGTAAGTTGATTGCGGACTCAGTGTAATACTTGTGTTTGATTCCTAGGTATGAAATCTGCATGGTAATCCATTCGCGCTCATTATAAACGTACCCATGCTCTGATAATTCCTTGTAGAGAGATGAAGCAATACGCTTGTAGTCTTTTCTCCCCAAGTAATCATGGTCGGCATCACAAACAATTTCTTCGATTTTATTACGTGGCTCAATATTCATGCGCGTTGCCATTATAATCTCACAAATCCTATCAATACTTTTTTGATCAAAATCAAAACCTGGTAGCGATTGCTTGACATACTCACACGCAATTTCTTCGTTATCGTTGTATTGCTCAATAAAACCTGAATCGTGATAAGCACCAGCAGTAATAGCAAGCTCTTTGTCTTCACCTGTGACACCTTCTAAATCACACAGCTCTTCAATGGCACGCATAACATCCAAAGTGTGCTCATAAGAATGATAGTACAACTCCTTGGTTAATTCGGATTTTAATCGCTCCAATATATATTGACGTGCTCCCTCGTGATTCATAAGACCTCCCAAAAAAAGGAAAAATTCTACACTCAATCAAGTACTTCATCAAGTTTAGTCGTATTTCCTCCGCAATTGTGTTAATTTTACCGCCTAAATCGAAAATTATGGCGCAAAAACCATCACTTCCTAAAGGTACAAGAGATTTTTTACCGCAGGTAATGCTCAAAAGGAATTATATTTTCTCGACTATCCGTAAGGCATTCGTAAAATATGGATATGATGCGATTGAAACTCCGGCGATGGAGAAGACAGAAACACTTCTGGGGAAATATGGTGAGGAAGGGGATCGATTGATTTTTAAGATTCTACCTAGAGGAGAAAAATTGAACTCCTTCAAAGAAACGGGCGAACTATCGACCATTGAAGAAGCACTGAGATACGACCTTACAGTCCCATTCGCAAGATTTGTTGTACAAAATCAAAACGATCTATCATTTCCCTTCAAGCGTTATCAAATTCAACCTGTGTGGCGCGCAGATAGGCCACAAAAAGGCAGGTACCGCGAGTTTTATCAATGTGATGCGGATGTTGTAGGAAGCGATTCATTGTTATATGAAGTTGAGCTAGTGCAGTTATTCGATGAAGTATTGACCAGTCTTGGATTGCCAGATTTCACCATCAAACTTAACAACAGAAAACTGTTATCGGGCTTGGCTGAAATCACAGGTATTGAGGATAAGCTGGTAGATATGACAGTTTCCATCGACAAACTGGACAAAATTGGTAAAGATGGCGTAGTTAAAGAGTTATTAGATCGCGAGATTCCTCATGCCGCCATCGATAAAATTAGCCCCCTATTCGAATTAGGGATTGATAATGATGCTAACTTAAATTTAATCGAAGATTTGTTGAAGGACTCAGAAGTGGGTCAGAAGGGCGTTGAAGAGTTGAGGTTTGTACTTGATAGTATTAAATCACTTGGCTTAAAATCGGCTAAGTTGGAATTGGATTTAACCTTAGCAAGAGGACTTAATTATTACACAGGAGCTATTTTTGAAGTGAAGGCAAACGGCGTAAATATGGGTTCAATCTGCGGCGGTGGACGCTACGATGATTTGACGGGTATTTTTGGTTTGTCAGGCATGTCTGGAGTTGGGATTTCCTTTGGTGCAGACAGAATTTTTGATGTGATGGAAGAACTCGACTTATTCCCAGATCTTAGTCAAGATGCTACACAATTACTAATCACATATTTCGGTGACGAAGAGCAAGCATATTGCATGAGCAAGTTGAAACTGGTAAGAGAAGCTAATATCAATGCAGAAATCTATCCAGATGCGGCGAAAATGAAAAAACAGATGAAATATGCGAATGACAAAAATATTCCGTTTGTGGCTGTAGTAGGAAGCAATGAAGTTGCAGAAAATAAAGTAAGTTTGAAAAACATGGAATCGGGCGAACAAGCACTTCTTTCATGGGATGAACTAATTAAGACAATTACAGGATGAAACAGGCAATCGATGGAGCATGGTGGTCATTAGATGATCTTAAGACATTGCAGTCTGAGGATTTTGAGTGGGAGATTTCTGCCGAATCACAAGCATTAATTAAAAAGTGTCGGGAGTATTTGGATAAGGAAATTGCTGAGCGCGACGAACCTGTATACGGCATTACAACGGGGTTTGGCTCATTGTGTAATACTGTAATTCCAAAAGAAGACCTTAATAAATTACAGATTAACCTGGTTAGAAGCCATGCATGTGGAGTGGGAGAGAAGGTGCCGATTGAGATTGTGCGTCTAATGTTGCTTCTAAAGGCGAAAGGACTTAGCTATGGACACTCGGGTGTTGCCATTAAAACGGTAAACCGTCTTATAGAATTGCTGAATAATAAGGTGTACCCCGTAATATTTGAACAAGGATCATTGGGAGCAAGTGGCGATTTGGCACCCCTAGCACATTTGGCTTTGGGACTTGTTGGAGAAGGCAATGCACACCAAGGGGGAGAAATCCTGCCTATGAAAGATGTTTATAGCAAGCTGAATTTAGACGCCATAGAATTACAAAGTAAAGAAGGCTTGGCCTTGCTAAACGGTACTCAGTTCATGAGTAGTTATGCCGCGTGGTGCACCATAAAATCTAAAGAATTAATTAAATGGGCTGATTGTATTGCGGTAATGAGTCTTGAAGCTTATGATGGCAGACCCGAGCCTTTTACACATAACGTGCATGCTGTACGTGCTCACAATGGGCAAGTTTCTACAGCCGAAAGATTCAGAAACCTACTAGTGAATAGTGAATTAATTGCACGCAAAAAAGAGCATGTTCAAGACCCCTATTCATTTAGATGTGCGCCACAAGTTCATGGAGCTAGCAAAGATGCGGTAGATTATGTAACGTCAGTGGTTGAACGAGAGATTAATAGCGTAACCGATAACCCAACCATTTTCCCGGACGAGGATTTAATTATCTCAGCTGGAAATTTCCATGGGCAACCACTTGCCTTAGTCCTAGATCATTTAGCAATAGCTATGGCAGAAATGGGAAGCATCTCCGAGAGAAGAACCTATAAACTTATTAGCGGTACACGGGGTCTTCCTGCATTTCTAGTGGCTAACCCCGGTATTAATTCTGGTTTTATGATTACCCAATATGCCGCTGCAAGTATCGTGAGTCAAAATAAACAACTGTGCACACCAGCATCTGTAGATACCATTGACTCATCTAATGGACAGGAAGATCATGTTAGCATGGGAGCAAACGCGGCGACTAAAGCGTTCAGAGTAATCGAGAATGTGGAGAAAGTTTTGGCCATCGAATTGATGCATGCGGCACAAGCGCTTGACTTTAGACGACCATCGAAAAGCTCAGACGCAATAGAAAAGCTTCACAAGGCGTTTAGAGAAAAAGTAACTTTTGCAGATGCAGATCGCTATTTACACGAAGATATTCAGACATCAATTTCATTTTTAAGAGACTACGATATAAATGACATCTTGGGAGAATAACGATACTGTAGATGAAAATGACGGCTTGGAGAATCCAAAGCCAAATCGCCCCAGAATGCTTAACGTAATTTGTTGGCTAAGTGGTTTCAACGGAATTGCAACTGTTATTCAGAACATCATAAGCACCTTTGATTCAAAGCCAGAGGACATGGTGAATGCGGCCAGTGAAATGCCTGTAGCGGAAAACCTAAAGGGACAGGCAGTACAATACTTTTCGGAATATGGAGATAAGCTGGTATCCCATAACTTATCCATGAGTGCCCTGTATATACTAGGTTTAATAGGAGTGTGGGAAATGTACAACTTAAGGAAACGAGGGTTTTTTATGTACGGAGTGGCGCATATACTCATCACCTTTTATCCTATGTTGTTGGTGCTTCAGAATCAGTTTACGGAAGAACTCACCATACAGGTTGGAGTTGTAACAGCCGTATTTATTGGCTTGTACGCGTCTCAATTAAAATACATGAAAGAAGCCTAGTGCTCGGCAAATATGTTTTGCGCTACATATGAAGCTAGTTGTTGAGCGGCATTTGAGTTAAATCTAAACCATAATTCGGGCTCAATTAACTCAAGTTCAGATAACACCCAATGTCCGTTATTGTCTTTTATTAAATCAACACGTCCATAAGCAGGTAAGGGTTGAACTTTATTCATAATAGATTCTGCCAATTCAATTTCCGATTCACTTGGCATGTATTCATGAACAGTGCCGCCAAAATCATCTTGCACCCTAAACTCTCCTTTTTTGGCTACCTTTTTAACTGCATGACTATATCTGCCACCTAGTATCACAATAGTTACTTCACCCTCATCCATCACAGAGTGCATGAATTCTTGTAAGATCATGGCTTCATTTTTTATTAGGGAGCCGTAAATGCTCGTAATTTCAGCAATGTTATTTGCCTTAACATGGTAGGTATGTCTGCCAGCTCCCGAAATGCATGGTTTAAGCACACACTCATTTAAACCATAGTGTTGCATCAAACTTTCTAATGAGCGATTATCTCCCTTTTCTACTATATATGTTGATGGTGTTGCTACCCCTAAATCGCCCAATTCACTTAGGTAGTGTTTGTCCATATTCCACTTGATGGTCGAATATGCATTAATCATTTTACATTTTTTAGATGTCGTTTCCAGCCAGCCTAGGAACTCCTCAATACGATCAAAGTAGTCCCATGTCGATCTGAATAATACATATTTAGTTGTGGACCAATCGAAATTTTGATCATCCCATGATTTGCGTGCAATGTTTAACCCTTCAGACTCCAAAGCTTTGTATAGCGCATGGTCTTCGTTATACACATTCCACTTATAAACGTCATCATCTTTGGGTTTCTCGACATATCGTCTTTCTGTTAGGATAATTATATCATACATATATAAGGAGTTTGAGAACTCAAAGAAATAGTTTTTCACTTAAATCAATGAAATATACCATTCACGATTTTGCTAAAAATTCATGTAATAATTATTGTAAGTTTGATATTGAGCAGTGTAAACTGGATGTTTTTAAAAACTAAACGCTGGGTTAAAAAGAGAAAAAGCCAGTGTTAACAATAGCTTGAGAAAAAATGTTGCATTCTCAACTATAAAGAAGTCGAATTATTGTGCTGAAATGCCATCTTGAGACTTTGTATGATGAAAAAAATATCTATATTTACCAGCTTTGTTGCGATTAGGTTTACGACTAAATTTAAAATTGAAGTATGCTAAGAGGATTTAAATTACTAGTAGTGGTGGTTTTAACTGCTTCATTACCAGCCTTAGGACAAGGGGGTAACGGAACTATTCAAGGAACGGTTAAAGACGAGAAAGGAGAAACAATGGCGCTTGCTGGAGTTCTTGTTGAACAGAACGGAACTAGAAAAAGTGCGGTTCAAACCGATTTTGATGGAGGATATAAAGTGAGTTCACTTGCTCCTGGTGTTTATGATGTAATTGTTAAGTACGCTGGTTACGCTGACTATAAAATTGCTGGCGTAAAAGTAAATGCTAACAAAATTACATTCTTAGACATTGATATGCCGTCAGAAGGAGCGTCAAATCTTGACGCACTTATTGTAAAAGATTATGAGGTGCCGCTTATTGATAGAGATGGTGGTGCAACAGGTGGTACGGTAACGAGAGATGATATCGCGAAAATGCCAGGTCGTTCGGCAACTTCTATTGCAACAACAGTAGGTGGTGTATACCAAGATGCTGGTGGTGGCGGTGGACTTTCGGTTAGAGGGTCACGCTCAGATGCAACTTACTACTTTATTGATGGTATCAAAGTAAGAGGGTCTACAAATCTTCCAAAGTCAGCAATCGAGGAAGTATCGGTTGTAACTGGAGGTTTACCTGCAAACTATGGTGATGCAACGGGTGGTATTATTTCGGTAACTACAAGAGGGCCGTCTAGCTTCTACTTTGGTGGTATTGATGTTCTTTCATCAGGTTTCTCTTTTGGAGGAGATGAATTAGGTTACGGAAGAAAAGTAGTTGGACTTGATAGTTATGCGTATAATTTGGTAGAAGGTTCGATTTCTGGTCCACTTTTAATGAAAAAAGATTCTACAGGTGAGAAAACTAAGCCAATCTTAGGATTCTTCTTGTCTGGTAACTTTGTTAGTCAATTAGATCCAAGACCATCTGCGCTTGGCCACTATAGACTTAGACAAGGTATGAGAGATAGTTTATTAGATCCTGCTTTGTTAGGTCCACTTAGAGCTTCAACTGAAGGTTCAGGAGCACTTCCAAATGCTGCTTATTTAGGTGCGAATGCGTTTGAGTATACAAAATGGGCACAAAACGCAGGTTCAAACAGATATTCTGCTGCTGGTAAAATTGATGTAAACACTACGCCAACTATTAACTTAACGTTCGGTGGCCAGTTTGATTGGAATGATTATTCGAATTTCAATAGAACTAACTCTTTGTTTAACTGGGAGAACAACGCTGACGTAAGAGATGTGTCATGGAGAGCGTATGGTAGATTTACACAAAGATTCTTCTCTTATGATTCACAGGAAGAAAGCAATTCGAAAATCAAGAATGCATTCTACACTGTAATGGTTGATTATTCTAAGCAGAATACACGTGTTCAAGATAATAGACACAAAGACAACTTCTTTAACTACGGTTATGTAGGACACTTTGAAACGTACAGACAAAATTCATACGAGTTCAATACAGATAACGGATTCCCACAAAGAGTTCACAACGGATTTGAAGATACTTTAGTGGTATATACACCGTCAGAAGTAAATACTTCTTTAGCGGCTCAAACAGAACAATATTTCACATTGTTTGATGAGTCAGATGATAACTACGAGAACTTAAACCAAGTGCTTGCAGGTGGTGGTCTTAGAAATGGCGATTTACCGCAAAGTATTTATGGTGTATGGAGTGCCTTAGGTACTAATTATAATGGATATTCACAATCAGATAACTCTCAGTTCCGTATTACGGCATCTGGTTCGGCTGATATTGGTGATCACGCGGTAACTATTGGATTCGAATTTGAGCAGAGAGCTGATAGATTCTTCTCTGTTGCACCGGTAGGTTTATGGACTAGAGCAAGACTTTTAGCTAATAACCACATTAGAGAGTTAGACTTAGATAATCCAATGATTACTCAGTTTGGTTCGTTCCAACAAATCGATTACAATAGATTGAATGCATCACCAGGAGATTTTGATGGTGGAGATGCACAAGCATTCTTTGATTACAACATGAGATTAGCCCTTGGTTTAGATCCAGATGGTGTTGATTTCGTTAACGTTGATGCAATCGACCCTGCCTTAATGCAATTAGATTGGTTCAGTGCTGATGAATTACTGAATGACGGAAACAACTTTGTAACTTACTATGGGTATGATTATAACGGTAATAAACTAGGGAGCGGACAGAAGCCAAGTTTTGACGACTTCTTTAATAAGAAAGATGAGTTCAACAATTTTACAAGAGATATCGGAGCATTCGAGCCAATCTATATCTCAGGATACATCATGGATAAATTTGCTTTCGATGACCTAGTATTTAACGTAGGTGTCAGAGTGGATAGATTTGATGCTAACCAAAACGTATTAAAAGATCCATGGTTATTACACCCAGCAAAAACTGTATCTGAGGTAACTGCTTTTGGTGCTGATCCAGTAGTTCACCCAGAGAACATGGAAGGAGACTATGTGGTTTATGTAAACGACATTAACAACCCTTCAGGAATCAATGGATATAGAAGATTAAATGATAATGGAACGTCAACTTGGTTTGATGCTAACGGTGTTGAAATTCTTGATCCTTCTGCAATTGAAACAGGAGCAGGTATTGCACCTTACTTAGTAGGTAGCCCTGATGATGAGATTTCTTCAGAAGCGTTTGAAGATTACACACCACAAATCATAGTTATGCCTAGAATAGCATTCTCATTCCCAATTTCGGATGAGGCATTATTCTTCGCTCACTATGATATCCTTTCTAAGAGACCAACTTCTGGAAACAGATTAGACATTATGGATTACTTCTATATGGAGAACAGAAATGTTATCGCTAACAATCCTAATCTTAAGCCGGAAAGAACAATCGATTACGAGCTAGGTTTCCAGCAAGTACTTTCTAAGTCTTCATCTCTTAAGATATCTGCTTTCTATAGAGAGCAAAGAGATCAAGTAGCACTTATCAATATTACTGGTGCTTACCCAAGAACATACAGAAGCTGGGGTAACATTGACTTTGGTACAGTAAAAGGTATCACAGTTGCGTATGACTTAAGAAGAACTGGAAATATTTGGATGAGAGCATCATATACTCTTCAGTTTGCTGAAGGTACTGGTTCAGATGCAAGCTCGGCGCTTAACCTTGTAAATTCAGGTCAGCCTAACTTAAGAACTATCTACCCTTATAACTACGACCAAAGACACAGAATTGTAGCTACTATCGATTACCGTTACGGTGAAGGAAAAGACTACAATGGTCCAACAATCAAAGGGAAGCAAATTTTCAAAAACACTGGTATCAACTTAGTATCTAACTTAGGTTCAGGTACTCCTTACAGTGCACAATCTAACATTACTCCAGAAGGAAATATTTCTGGCGCTAATGGTGTACTTCAAGGACAGATTAATGGTTCTAGAAAGCCAGGTCAGTTCAGAATGGATGCTCAGTTAGATAGAAACATTGTTTTGAAAATGGGCAAAGGAGAAGAAAAGAAGAATGTAAACATGAACATTTACTTACTAGTAAACAACGTGTTTAATACAAATAATATCGTAAACGTGTACAGAGCTACAGGTAACCCTAACGATGATGGGTACTTAAACGCAGCTGTTGCTCAAACATCTATTCAATCACAGTTAGATGAGCAGGCATTCAGAGAAATGTACGCGCTTAAGGTGAACAATTTCTATAACTACGGAATCCCTAGAACTATTAGACTAGGTGTTAAATTGGACTTTTAATTAAGAATATTAGAAAACTTTAAATAATAACCATGAGAGGATTAAACAGAAAGCTTTCTTTACTACTTGGATTTATGGTAGCCGGTACCAGCGCATTCGCTTGGCACGACAAAGGCAATAACCATGGATCTAATATACCAACTACTGGATCCAATCGTGCCAATTGTGCACCTGCAACAGACTTGCAACAGTTAGAGCTTAACAACGTTAGAGCCCTAATTGAAAATGGTGGGTCAATGTGGCAGGATCGTGCAACGGGTAACGCATCCTATGAGGTGCCTAAAGATGCCGGAACAATGGTAATCTATTCAGGTGCATTATGGATGGCTGGAGAAGATGTTAACGGACAGTTAAAGATTGCTGCTCTTGACTTTAGACAAGGGAACGATTTCTGGCCTGGACCATTAACAACTACAGGTGATGCGGAAATTACACCAGACGTGTGTGAAGAGTACGATAGATTCTATCAAATTTCACGTGCTGATGTAATTACTTTTAACGCATATTATGAGTGTTTATCTGCAGGACTGCCTGATTGTGATGTATCGGAAGAATTCCCAGGTTATCAAGTGCCAGACATTATTACAAATTGGCCTGCGCACGGTGATTTATTGGCAAATCAAGCTTGGAATATAGCTCCATTCTTCGATAGAGATGGTGATGGACTCTATAATCCAGACGCTGGTGATTATCCAGATTACGATATTCGTGGAGAAGGTTGTGATCCAACTGACAGAACAGTTAGATTATATGGTGACCAAACTTACTGGTGGATTTTAAATGATAAAGGAAACGTTCACACTGAGACCGGTGGAGATCCAATCGGTATGGAGATTAGAGCTCAAGCGTTCGCTTTTGCTACTAATGATGAAGTGAACAACATGACTTTCTATAACTACGAGCTAATCAACAGATCAACGCAAACTTTGACTAATACTTACTTTGGTCAGTGGGTGGATCCAGATGTTGGTTGTTCTGGTGATGATTACGTAGGATGTGATGTTCAAAGAGGTTTAGGTTATGCCTACAACGCGGATGCGACGGATGATGATAACTGTAATGGTGCAAACCCTTATGGTGCAAATCCTCCAGCAGTAGGTGTTGATTTCTTTGAAGGTCCATATAAAGATAATGACGGTTCTGATAACCCTGGACCAACTTCAGACAACAACTTCTTCGTTTCTTATACGGATGCGGTTGCTGGTGACGGTATTGTTTACAAAGGTATGGGTATCGGATACGGAGATGGTGTTGTAGATAACGAAAGATTTGGTATGAGAAAGTTCATGATTTACACAGGTGGTTCTACACCAGGTGTATATCCTTTCCCACAATCAGATCCAGATAACGCTATCGAATATTATAGATATTTACAAGGTTTATGGCAGAATGGTGCCCCACTAGTATACGGTGGTGGTGGTTATACATCTAATCCAGGTGCTAACGCTAATGTTCCATGTGATTACGCGTACCCAGGTGACTCTGATCCTCAAGGATTCGGTACTGGTGGTGTAACAGGACTAGGTAACTGGACGGAAGCAACTGCTCCAAACCCGAAAGGTGATAGACGTTTTATTCAGTCAGCTGGACCATTTACACTTGAGCCAGGTGCAGTAAACAATATTACGGTTGGTGTTGTATATGCAAGAGCTGCCGGAGGTACTTTCGCTTCTGTTGAGGCTGTTAGACTTGCGGATGATAAAGCTCAGGCTTTATTCGATAACTGTTTCGAAATTGTTGAAGGTCCTGATGCTCCAGATGTAACTATTCAAGAACTTGATAGAGAGGTTATTCTTTACTTAAGTAATACTAAAGGTCAGTCTAACAACTATGTAGATGAGCCAGAAGATTACGAAATTGAAGATCCATTCATTATCACTCCTGATAGTCTATTGTTACTAGGTCAAGAATATGACAAGAAGTATAGATTTGAAGGATATCAAATCTTCCAATTAAAGAATGAAGATGTATCTGCATCTCAGTTGGATGATATTGATTTTGCTAGACTAGTTGCACAATGTGACATCAAAAACGGTGTTGGTCAATTAGTAAACTACACATTTAATGAGCAAATTGAAGCTTCAGAGCCTGCAGAAATGGTTAATGGTTCTGATGAAGGTATCAAGCACTCATTCAGATTTACTGAAGATCTTTTCGCTGAAGGTGATAGCCGTTTGATTAACCATAAGAAGTATTTTTATATGGCAATCGCTTACGGATACAATAATTATAAAACTTACGATCCAACGGATCCAACAGCTTTAGATGGTCAGCAAAAACCATACATAGCTTCTCGTAAGACTGGTCAAGGTGGTGAGATTCAGGTATACACAGCTATTCCTCATATTCCAACTCCAGAAGCTAACGGTTCTGTTATCCAGGCTGAGTATGGTGAAGGTCCAGAAATCACTAGAATTGAAGGTGAAGGTAACGGTGGTTTAATATTAGATATTACACCTGCCACTGAAGCAACAATTTTGGCTAGCGGAATTATGGCTGACCCAACCTACCAGAAGAGTGCAGGTCCAGTAAACGTTAGAGTGATTGACCCACTTAATGTCGCTGATGGAAACTATAAGTTAATCTTTAACAGAGATAAGTCTCAACCATTTAACTGGCAATCTATTGAAGACGGTAAGTGGACATTGATTAACTTATCTACGGGAGATTCAGTTTTTGCTGATAAAACGATTGAAGTTGCCAATGAGCAGTTAATACCTGAATGGGGATTATCTGTTGAGATTGAGCAACCAGAATATAGAGCTGGTGGTACGGACTTAGTGCCTGAGTTCTTAGAAGCAACTCTCGAGTACGGAGATTCGTCGCTTCAGTGGTTGTCAGGTGTTGAAGACCAAGATGGACTTAGTGATTTAAACTGGATTCGTTCTGGTACTCAAGAAAACACACTAGGTGAAGTTGTAGATGCAAACGGTTGTGATGACGCATTCTATAACGATTACTTGACTTATGATGATGAGGAAACATACGAAAACGTTATAAACGGTACGTGGGCGCCTTATGGATTAGTAGGGGGTCAAAGAATCGGAACTGGAAGTTACCCTTGTGTGCTAAACATGCCAGTGTCTAATGCAGGTAGAACGACTATCGACCAAATGAAGATGGAAGACTTAAACAGTGTGGATATTGTATTTACATCTGATAAGTCTAAGTGGACTAGATGTCCAGTAATCGAAATGTCTGATGATCCTAACCTTGCTGAAGGTGGCGTAACTAAAATGCTATTGAGAGGTTCTGCTTCTGTTGATAAGCAAGGTAGAAAGGCGGGTGACGCAGGTTATAATGCTGCAGAAGGTGATTTAACATCTACAACTGGAATGGGATGGTTCCCAGGTTATGCAATAGACCTAGAAACTGGAGCTCGTCTTAACATGGCATTTGCTGAGGATTCTTGGTTAGGTGTTGATAATGGTAGAGATATGGTGTGGAACCCTACTTCTAGAATGTTCTCTGGCCTTGGACAAGCAGTTCTTGGAGGTAAGCACTATGTGTATGTGTTTAGAGATCACAGTAAAGTTATCTCTACTACAATGCCGGCGTATGACGCAGGTGCATATACAATGAGCAAGCTGGCTACCAATAATCTTAACCAAGTATTTAGATATTGTACTTGGGTGGGTATGCCTATGTTGGCTGATGGATATTCGTTTGATAACCCAGCGAACATACCAACAACTGCAAGAGTTAGATTAAGAGTTTCTAAGAAGTATGATTACTATCCTACTTGGGGTGAAACAGCTGATTCTACTTCATTAAGTGAAAACAACTGGACGCCAGTTTATACATTTAACACTGGTAACATTGCCACACTTACAAATGTTCAAGATACTGCTTGTAACGCACTAGATTTAGTAAACGTTGTTCCTAATCCATACTACGCATACTCTCAGTATGAGACGAATAGATTAGATAACCGAGTGAAGTTTACAAACCTACCAGAGCGTTGTGTGATATCAATCTTCACAAGTGCAGGTACATTGGTTAGACAGTTTACAAAAGACGATCCAATGACATCCTTTGATTGGGATATCAAAAACTCTAAAGGTATTCCAGTGGCCAGTGGAACATATATTATCCACATTAAGGCTGAGGATTTACCAGAAGAGGCAAATGGATGTGCAAATGAGAGAATTATTAAATGGTTCGGAGTTACTAGACCACCGGATTTAGATAACTTCTAATAATTGTTTAATAAGGAAATTGAAAATCGAATTAATTGAAACTCATGATAAAGTCAAAAGTTTTAGGAGTGTTGTTACTTGGAGGAGCGTTAGTAGCTCTTCCAGCTAACGCAGGTAACGAAGATAGAGCGGGTTCTGCTGGTGCACAGCAACTACTTATTAACCCGTGGGCAAGAAGTTCAGCATGGGCTGATGCAGGTGTATCTTCTGTTAGAGGATTGGAAAGTATGTATATTAATGTTGCAGGACTTGCCTTTACCGAGAAAACTGAAATTATGTTCGCAAGAACATCTTGGTTGCAAGGTTCAGGAATCAGTATCAACAACATTGGTATCGCTCAAAGAATTGGAGAGACATCTGTACTAGGTATTGGTGTAATGTCAATGAACTATGGAGATATTCCAATTACAACGGTAGATAACCCAGAAGGTAATATCGGTAACTTTAACCCTTCAACACTAAATTTCGGAATATCGTTTGCGAAGGCTTTCTCAAACAGTATTTATGGTGGTATTACTGTAAAGGCTATTTCTGAAAGAATTAGTAACGTTAGTGCAAGCGGAATTTCATTTGATGCGGGAATTAGATACGTAACAGGTGAAGAGGACAACATTAAGTTCGGAATCACTCTTAAAAACGTTGGTCCACCAATGACATACGGAGGTGATGGTCTATCATACACTATTAACCAAGAGTTTTTAGGAGTTGACAGAACGATAAACGTAGAGCAAAAAGCATCTAAGTTCGAATTACCATCTTGTGTGAATATCGGCGTGTCTTACGACTTTTTATTCGGAGAAACTCAGAAATTCACTCTAGCAGGTACTTTCCAATCTAACTCATTTACAAAAGATCAAATAAGATTAGGCGGGGAGTATACTTACAATGCGGGTAAAGCTGCATTTATCGCTAGAGCAGGATATACTTACGAAAAAGGTATCTTCAACGAACTTGATAGAACAACTGCTTTCACTGGACCATCTGCTGGTTTATCTGTAGACTTTGCGTTTGGTGAATCAAAAAGCAAAGTTGGTATCGATTACAGCTACAGAACTACTAACTTCTTTGGAGGTGTTCACAACGTAGGTGTGAGAATCGGAATCAACTAAGAAGAAAGATTAATAAATTTAAGTGAGGGTCCCATCCGATTGTCGGATGGGGCTTTTTCACGTTTTAAATACATGAACTATGTCACAGGTTAACTACTACACAGAAGAAGGATTAGCCAAGCTTAAAGAAGAGCTAAAGCAAATGGAGCGCGTTGAGCGACCAAAAATCTCACAGCAGATCGCTGAGGCTAGAGATAAAGGGGATTTGTCAGAGAACGCCGAGTATGACGCTGCAAAAGAGGCGCAAGGCCTATTAGAGCTTAAAATATCCAAGCTAAAAGAGGTTATCGCCAATGCTAGAGTTATTGACGAATCCCAAATCGATAATTCTAAAGTATTTATCCATTCAACTGTTCGCCTTAAAAATGTTAAGATGAATAAAGAAATGACCTACAAACTAGTAGCTGAAAATGAAGCCGATTTAAAGTCGGGTAAAATCTCTGTGGAGTCTCCTATTGGAAAAGGTCTTTTGGGTTCTGAAGTTGGACAGACAGTAGATGTTACAGTGCCAAATGGAGTAATTCAGTTTGAGATTTTGGAAATTACCAGATCTTAAACGAGTTTGCTTTTAATGAAATGTAAAGCTTGTCTCTGACAAGCTTTTTTCATGTCCTCTACTTTGTTATATTCGAGTATAATATTAAACTATGGCAACAATATTCTCAAAAATAATCGCGGGCGAAATTCCATGTCACAAATTGGCAGAAGATGATAGGTTTTTAGCTTTTTTAGATATCATGCCCTTGGCTAAAGGACACACCTTAGTTATTCCAAAAATTGAAATTGACTATATTTTTGATATTGATGATGAGCTGCTTGGAGATTTGATGGTGTTTGCAAAAAAAGTGGCAAAGAAATTGGAATCAAAGGTAGTTTGTGAACGTATTGGAGTCGCTGTAATTGGCTTAGAAGTGCCCCATGCACATATTCATCTGGTGCCAATAAACAATGTAAGTGATATCAATTTTGAGCGTCCTAAATTAAAATTCACTCAGGACGAATTGGCCACCATCGCTGAGAATATTAATGCTTAACTATTTCAGTTTGTCTGGATTGTTGCTCACAAAGCTCTTCCAGCTCCCATAGGACTTACTAACCGAACTGTTCGTGTCGTTCTGAAAGAAATGACATACCGCAGCAGCAAGCCCATCGGTGGCATCTAAATGCTTAGGTAGTTTATCAATTTTCAATAAGGACTTTAACATCAACGCCACCTGCTCCTTTGAAGCTCCACCCCGCCCGGTAATAGACTGCTTGATCCGCTTAGGCGAATATTCTGTCATAGGAATTTCTCTTGATAATGCTGCGGCAATAGCTACTCCTTGCGCTTTACCAAGCTTTAACATGGACTGAACATTTTTGCCAAAAAACGGCGCTTCAATAGCTAAATGATCTGGCTTATGCTTGTCAATCAAGGCTATTGTTTCATCAAAAATTTGTTTCAACTTTACTTGATGATTTTCTAACTTAGACAAATTGAAAGTACCCATGTCAATTAACTTCATCTGCTTACCAGTGCATAAAATCAGGCCATAACCCATCATACTTGTACCTGGATCCATCCCCAATATAATTTGCTCTGGTTTCATTTCTTACTTTTGTTCAATGTCTAAGCCAAAATCTTATAAGCGACTGTTAACTGTAATCAAACTTACAGTTTTTTCTGCCTGCTTATCTTTGGGTTTACATTATTTGCTAACACACGACATTCAATGGTCGCATCTGCACCTAGATAGTAGCGCATTATTCCATCTACCTCTTGTTCTATGTTTGGCCATTGTCAATTGGGGCTTAGAAGCATTTAAATGGAAGACATTACTTAATAATGTGCAAGCTATATCTTATAAAACAGCCGTTAAAGCTACCTTATCTGGTGTGTCTACATCATTTATAACACCATTTCGCTTTGGAGATTTTTTAGGACGTGTAGCGCATCTACAGAATAACCGAAAAGTTGCAAGCATCTTGACGTTTTATGGAAACTATTCTCAATTATACACTACGTTTCTATTCGGTACCATCGCATTTATTGGCTTAGGCTCAGAGTACATGGGGATACGCGCTGAACAGTTTCCATTGTATCAGGTCTTAATCAGCATAGTGCTCTTAGCTTTGAGTATTCTACTTTTTTTTCCGCTAAATATCTACAGAGCGCTGAGACTAGAGTCTATCATCAAAGTTCAAAGTGGTCTAGAAACGCTTAGTACGTCAAATTTGCTCTTGATACTACTGATGTCCATGCTCAGGTATCTATGCTTTGTATCCCAATACGTCTTCTGTTTCTGGATATTCGGTAGTTCACTCGATTTCGCTACGACATGGTACTTAATTAGTCTGTTGTATCTTCTTATCACCTTTGTTCCTTCACCTATTCTAGGAAAATTGGGTGTGCGTGAGTCCGTAGCATTATTCTTATTTGATGGTATTGAGGCCTCTCACATTGTTTTAGCGGCATCTTTGAGCATCTGGATGGTCAATTTATTTATTCCGGCAATGATGGGTTCTGTTTACCTTCTTAGGACCAAACAAAAGGAGGAAGCATGGAAGTAGTCTTGCTTATTATGCTAATTAGTGCTGCAGTCTTGGCTCTATATCAAATTGGAAGCATTTTCTATCTAATCAAATTGGATAAGCCTGCTAAAGATATTCCCAAAATCTTAAATATTTCTTTCGTAATCCCCCATAGGAATGAGGATAGGCTAGATAAGTTTCAAGCACATTTACTAGATATTTTAACAGGTTTTGATGCGTATGAGCTTATTTGGGTGGATGACCATAGTGCTCAGTCCAAACTTGATCATACCAAGGATGGCGTGTATTTAAAGCTCGATAATGCAGCTGGCAAGAAGGCAGCGATACGTCATGGCACAAAGGCGGCTACTTTTCAAAGAGTTGTTACACTTGATGCAGATGTAAGATTATCGCATGATCTAGTTAATGAGCTCGCTATCTGGGATTCGGATGCCATGATTTTCCCAGTAATAACTGAAGGGAATGTATGGGTGTGTGCCGAATCTTACGCGCTTGCAGGATTAACCATTGGAACGGCAAAAATGAAAAGAGCCTTAATGGCAAATGGTGCTTGTTTGGCCTTTAATAAATCTCTTTATCTTGAGTTGTCAGTATCAGGCAGTAAATATGCATCTGGAGACGACATGTTTTTGCTTCAAGCCTTAAAGAAAAATAGATGTAAGATTGATACAATAAAAAACAAAAAGGCTTTTGTACGGGCAAAAGCGCCGGAAACGATTAAATCATTTATTGATCAGCGGGTTCGGTGGGCGTCAAAATCCATGGCAATTAAAGATTTGGATATCATAACCTTCGGGGTGTTTGCAATAATCTATAATTTGACATTCTTAACTGCTTTGTCACTAATGTTATGTTCGCACTATAATCCAATATTTATAGGGATTTTTGCATTTAAGTCGATAATTGACATTAGTTTGTTATTTTTGGTGGCATCACGATTTGGGAGGAAACAATATCCTGCAATTTATTTGTTGATGACAATTGTATATCCTATTTATGTGGTTTTGATGTCACTTGTGTCATTGTTTTATAGACCCAAGTGGAAAGGGAGGAATTTAACACATGTTTAAATCTAAGAAACAAAATAACTCTGGATCTGATTCGCTATCAAAAGTGGCTTGGAGAAGATTTAGAAAAGATAAACTTGCCATGTTTGGGGTAGGTGTTTTGTTGATTTGTACTGTTGTTGCAATTCTGGGTTCTCACATCAGACCAGACAAAACAGAAGATGTGCAACAGCAGATTTCTGGAATCGATTTTCAACCACCCGGATTTAAGGTGCATATACTAGAGCAAAAACTGAATCATGAGGCTGATTACAAAAGCATATTTGATCGTATGTTTTTTGGTGGTGAGGCGAAAGAATATAAGAATATAGCTGTTAACCCTGATTACTATTTCGAAGATGACTACATTCATTTTACCGAGTATAATGCGATGGGAGGGGAGCCTATTCACAAGATGCTGCATATTGCGGATGTTATATATCCACTTGATTACAACAACCAATACGTTAAGATTAGAGGAGAGGATGGGGAGATTGATTCTGTATCGTTTATAATTCTGAATGAGGGGAGGGTGACTAAATCTGTTGCTGATTTACAGGCAGAATTGGAAGCTGACTTCATATTTGAAAGAACATATTGGCTGGGAACAGCAAAACACGGTAGAGACATGCTGAGTCTTATTATGGCTAGTGTTATTATATCGCTAACCGTTGGATTTATGTCCGTACTTATCGCTGTAACCATAGGAATTAGTTTAGGAGCTATTGCCGGTTATTTCAGAGGGTGGATTGATGACTTTATAACCTACATTATCAATGTAATATGGTCTATTCCAGCACTCCTTATTGTAATGGTTTTGTCTCTAGCTATGGGAAAAGGATTTAACACGGTTTTTGTTGCGATAGGATTAACAACATGGGTGGATGTTGCTAGATTGGTTAGGGGACAGGTGTTGAGTGTAAGAGAGAAGGAGTTTGTTGAGGCCTCTAGAGCACTTGGTTACAGGTCGATGAGGATTATCGTTAGACATGTGTTACCTAACATTATTGGTCCTATCATTGTACTGGCAGCTGCTAACTTTGCATATGCAATATTGATTGAGTCAGGAATGAGCTACCTAGGAATCGGGACACAACCGCCACAACCATCCTTAGGATTATTAGTGGCTGAATATAAAAACTACATCACCAACGACGGGCAGGCTTACCTTGCAATTCTGCCAGGTGTAATGATAGTCTTATTGGTATTATCTTTCACCTTAATTGGTAATGGGGTGAGAGACGCACTTGATCACAGAGCGGTAGAAAGCAGTCCAAGCAACATTGACCCAGAGGCATTCGAGAATGTTGAAAGACCAAATGTTGAGCCTTCAACGGGTATTTATCCAGCGGATGATAAGTACGCTTAGAACAGTATTAAGCCCAATATAAAGATAAGGGCTCCAACCATCATCAAGCCCAAAGTATAAGGAAGTATTTGTTTAGCCTTAAGCTGCGTTATAGCCAATAATGGGAGTGCCCAAAACGGTTGTAGCATGTTCGTTAATTGATCACCATAAGACAAGGCCATAATGCTTTTATTTAGAGGAACCCCAAGATTATGTGCAGACTCAATCACAATTGGTCCTTGCACAGCCCATTGGCCACCGCCACTTGGCACAAAGATGTTTACTATACCGGCACTTATAAAGGTGTAAATAGGGTAGGTAGTTTCGTTTGAAATGGATATAAAAAACGAAGATACGTCCGTCATAATTCCTGAGACTTTCATGAGTCCAAGAATGCCAAAGTAGAGAGGAAATTGAAGCAAGATACCAGAGGTGCCTCCAATTGCCTCACCAACACCATTTAAAAAATTGTAGAAGGTCTTGTGGAACATAAAACACATGCCTAAGAGCATTAAATTGATGAAGTTGGGATTAATAAAACTAAGGTCAAACCCAGAACTCTGAGCATCTACCATCTTATATAAGGTATACAGAATGATAAGCAAACCTATTCCAACAGCCAGCACAACAGAGTGATCTAGTTTTTCTGCACCCTCTACTTTAGTATTCGCTTCTTCAGTTCTTCCAATAATCGTTAGTTGTGGAAGTTCGCCATCACTGCGTTTGCCTAGATAATACATAAATAGCGGTAATACAAGTAAGAGGCAGGCAGATACGAACAAATTCATATCTGAAAATACAGTCTGCTCAAACGGAATCTGTGCTGGAATAGCTGCCAATTCTTCTTTAGACATGCTCCCCTGTACCAGCTGATGAATGGCATTATCATCACTTACTTTTATTGGTGCCGAACCAGATATACCTCCATGCCAAACCATTAGCCCAGAATAACCAGCCGCGCCAATTAGGGGATAGTTGATTTTAATTCCGTTTTTGATGGCATGTTCTGCAACTTTTCGTGCAAATATGGCTCCGAATATCAAGCCTAATCCCCAGTTAAACAGTGCTACAGCAACCGTGCAAATAGTAACTAAAAATGCTGCCGTTGCATTGTTAGTACACATGGATGTAAACTTTGAAATGAGTCTATCTATTGGTTTCGAAAGGGCTAATACATGTCCTAGTATCAACATCAACATCATTTGGACAAGGAAGCCTAAGAGGTTGTTGTTCCACATCTCTTTTTCCCATCCTTTAATGAGTTGAAGGAATTTGAAATTGCTGTTAGATTTGGCTTGGAGGAAGAAACCATCGCTACCATATTCTACAGAATATTCACTTGTATAGCCGTTTCCGCTATTGCTGGCAATTAAGTCTAGCTCAATAGGGTTTACGATAAAATCGTTTTTGATGAAAATAGTGTCATTTGATTCACCGTTGCTCCAATCATACTTATCGGCGCCGTCTACAACAAGTGCAACGTGTCCATTGGGAGACTCAATATCTGAAGCAAGTTTAATATTAACTTCAGGTGCACTATGTGTATTTAGCATAGCTGCGGCTACCACAAATAGCGTAATTAGTATCGCTATGGTAAATGGCGATGGTAGAAAACGTTTAAACCCACTTGCTATTAAAGAGGCTAATTTCATACAGTAATAATACAAAAAAGCCTTCAGACAACTCTGAAGGCTTTTTTATACGGTTCTAGTTCTTTCTTAGAAAGGTAGGTCGTCTGTCTCATCGTCTGAGGCAACAGCTTCAACTGGAGGCGCATCCATTGGTGGTGGTCCGTCAGCAGATGCTGCAGGAGCTTCTACTTTCCATACATCAAGTGAATTAAAGTACAATGCTTTTCCTTCCTTGTTAATCCATTCTCTACCTCTTAAGTTAAAGTTTACAGTTACCTGCTGTCCTGGCTGATATCCATCAATTAAATCAACTCTGTCTTGTGTAAGTTGAAATAATATGTCTTGTGGATATTGTCCTGAGCTGTCCGTTACTACAAACTCTCTCTTTTTAAATTTCTCACTAACAACTTGTGTGTCGTTAACTACTTTAATTAGTCCTGATAATTGATACATACTTATTGATTATTAAAAGCAAGCAAGGTTAACCATGCGTCATCTACTTTATTTTCAGACAACAAGGCTTTTGCGCGCTCGTGTAATTTTACTTCTAGTTCGGCTGGAGCGTCTTCAAACTCCATAAATAATTCACTTAATTCTATTAATTTATATTCGTTTACATCTGTTTCGTTAGGCAATTCTAATACATTGGCAAGCTGTCCTAAATCATTTCCACTTAGAATCTTACTTGTTTTAATGTCTTCTGGTAACTGATCAAAGCCAATTCCGCATGTTGTTATGGGCTTGTCAATTTCAAACATTGAATTTTTGTCTGCTCGGCAATACCAATTGCCTCCCATTCTGGCTACCAAGTCAATTTTATGCTGATCAATGAGTCCTTCTTCATTAAAAATTCGTTCATCAAAGTGCATTTTAGTAACCTCACAAATAATTAAGTTACCGGCACCGCCGCCATCACCGAGCTCTTTCACTTCTTTTACAATACACTCAAACTGCGCAGGTGATTCGCCCACTCTAAATGGCTTGATTGTATCACTTTTTAGCATGGTAAAACCAGCTTTTTCAAATTCGTTAATGCCGGGTTCGTATGGCGAACTTGCCAATGACATTTGATGAACCATGTCGTAATTAACAATGTTGATGACCACTTCTGGAACAACTTTTACATTGTTATACGTATCCTTGGTTTGTCCAGTGCGACCACTTCTTGCAGGTGAAAACACCATAATTGGAGGATTTGCACTAAAGACATTAAAGAAACTAAAGGGGGCCAGGTTTGGCTTACCATCAGCATCTACTGTACTAGCAAATGCGATGGGTCTAGGACCTACTGCTCCCAATAACAACCTGTGAACTTCAGGTATTGTTTTTTCCTTTGGATCTATCGTCAACATAGACCTACAAAGGTAGGATGATTTAAGCTAGATTTCCAGCCTACTTATTAACATCTACCCTGAGTTTTTTAAGAAAATCGACAACTTAGGATGGCTGTGTCATCAATAAAATTCTTTGACTCTTTGAATTCGTCTAATTTGTCAAAGACTAGCTTATTGAATTTCTCCATGCTCAGATGGTAGTTATTGTGAAGTAAATCTACCAGACGATCAATTTCAAATGCTTCTTCATCGTCATTTTCTAATTCTACTAAGCCATCTGTAAATAACACCAATGTAGAATTGGGCTCAACGGTTACAAACTCTTCTTTTATCGCAGGAATGGTGTCAAACATACCCAAACCTGTGCAGCCTGTCGCAAGCATTTTAGCTTCCTTCCCGTTTGTTAGGATGGGGTGATTATGACCTGCGTTGATATAATGTAAATCTCGGGTTGTGGCATTGTATTTTGCGACAAAGAAAGTAATGAATTTTTCGCCATGAGCGGCCTCCATCACTTTAGTGTTCAGCTCGGCTATTAAGCGGTGTAGCCTAAAATTATTGTAGTTAAATATCGCGCGGACATTCGCTTGAAAGTTGGACATCAATAGCGCTGCAGAAACCCCTTTTCCACTTACATCTGCCATACAAATAACAAACTCCTCATTGTTTAGTTTAATGTAGTCGTAATAATCACCGCCAACTAACTGCTGGGTCTGATACATCCCTGCAATCTCAATTTTATCGTTAGAAGGTAAATCCATTGGGAAAAGCAGTTTTTGCATTTCACTGGCTACTTCTAACTCCCTTTTTACTCGTTCTTGCTGTATACTTTCTTTGGCAAATCGTTTGTTTTCAATAGCCACCACTATGATGTTGGTCAAAGTTTGAATAAACGGCATGTGTTTAATCGTTGGGCTAATGCGAATTTGATCTTCGTCTAAATCGCCAATAAGAAGATAGGCGAGGGGCCTTTCCTTATGATAAACTGGAATAACAACGTCAAAGCTGTTAAGCATTTCCTTTGAGCTTGATTCGATTACTGTGATTTCTGTAATGTGAAGCAAGTCTTCAGTTACATTAATGTCTTTAGATTTTGCTTTTGAACCGTACTTAAGAATACACTCCCATTTCGAGCCCATATTATAGAGCATCAACCGGCTTATTCCTAGTTGGTCACGCAAAATGTATTTGTAGATGTCCAGTAACTTATTTACCGAGTAGTTTTCATTAATTCCTTTTGTAATATCCAGCAATGATTGAAGCTTAAACTTACTAGTGTTAAGCTTCTCGACCATTTTTTCGACTCTGGTTTCTGGCATTACAGATTGTGCTTTTTAATGATTCCTGGTAATTTTTTTACACTGGAAATTTCAACAAAGGCCGTGCGTGCATCATCACATGGACTTCCTAAATATTTTTTCCCTCCTTCAAGGTCTTTACCGACACCACTTTGTCCGTACACAACAGCTCCTTTGCCAATAGTAATATCACTTACAACGCCTACCTGTCCCCACAATGTTACATCATCTTCAATCCGCACGCATCCCGCTATCCCCACATGTGCGGCAAATAGACATCTTTTGCCAATTTGAACGTCATGTCCAACGTGTACCTGGTTATCTAACTTAGAATCTTCACCTATTATTGTGTCTCCACTAACGCCTCTGTCAATCGTACAAGATGCGCCAATTTCTACATTATCCTCAATAATTACACGCCCACAGGTATGCATTTTTCTAAAGCCATACTCCTTCTTCTGAAAGTAAAATGCATCTGCACCAATTACAGCGTTGGCATGAATAATAACATTGTCTCCTATATGGCAATTGTCGTAGATAACCACACCTGAATGTATCCATGTGTTCTTGCCAATAGTCACATTTCTACCAATAGTGACGTTAGGTTGAATGACCGCATATGGGCTAATACCTTTAGCAGTGTTGTTATTTCTAGTCCATGGATAAAACGGACTAAACAAAACGGCTAGCTTGTTGTAAGCAGCAAATGGATCGTCACACACCAACAATCCTTTGCCTGCAGGACAGTCCGTTTCTTTGTCAATTAAGATGGTCGTTGCAGCCGAGTTTAGTGCTTTATCGTAATACTTAGGGTGATCCACGAATACTAAATCACCAGCTTCAACCATATGTATTTCATTAATACCGGTGATTTTATGCTTAGCATCTCCTACAAATTTACATTCAAGCAAATCCGCAAGTTCCTTTAGAGTAATGGGACGTTCAAGTTTCATCTTAGTCCTTAACGCGCTCTGAGTACTGACCGGTGCGAGTATCTACTTTAATCTTATCGCCTATGTCAATAAATAAAGGCACTCTTACTTCTGCTCCAGTATCAATGGTTGCTGGCTTTAAAGTATTTGTTGCTGTATCACCTTTAATACCAGGCTCGGTATAGGTAACTTCAGTTTCTATATATGCTGGTAATTCGACCGTTAATGGCAATTCCTCCTCTGCATGAAATACAATCTGACAAATGTCTCCTTCTTTAAGGAATTGTGAGTTGTCAATTTTATTCTTGTCAAGCATAATTTGTTCATAGGTGTCTGAATTCATAAAATGAAAACCTAAATCATCTTCATAAAGGTATTGGTAGTCACGTGTTTCTATTCTTACCACGTCAATCTTATGACCTGCTGAGAATGTGTGATCAACTACTTTTCCAGTTTCAATGTTCTTTAACTTGGTTCTAACAAACGCAGGTCCTTTCCCTGGTTTCACGTGTAGGAATTCAACAACAGTTACCAATTTACCATTGTGATCCAAACATAAACCGTTTCTAATATCTGATGTATTTGCCATAATTCAATGTTATGATATGCCTCTCATTATTCCCTTAGTTGAGGCTTTTATAAAATCTAATATATAATCTTTCTCTTGTGATGAAGGTAATTCAAGATCAGCAATTTTTAATGCCGAACTGATATTACTATTCTGTACGTATATCACGCGATAAATATCTTCAATATTCATTATTTGCTCGTCAGTGAATCCACGTCTCCGCAATCCAATTGTATTCACCCCAACAAATGACAGTGGTTCACGCGCTGCCTTAACGTATGGTGGAACGTTTTTTCGAACGCCACATCTGCCAGCGATGAATGCGTGCGCTCCAATCTTAACAAATTGCTGTATACCAACTTGCCCTTCAATTATTACGTTATCTTCTACTGTGCAATGACCGGCGAGACCAGTATAATTGGCAATTATTACATTGTCGCCGATGATACAGTCGTGAGCAATGTGAACGTAACACATAAGAAGGCAGTTGTCTCCGATTACTGTCTTCATGCGATCTGCAGTTCCACGGTGAATAGTTACACCTTCTCTGATAGTTGTATTACTACCAATTTCTACGGTTGTGTACTCTCCATTGTATTTCAGGTCTTGCGAGACTGCACTAATAACTGCGCCTGGGAAAATTTGAGTGTTGTCCCCAATACGAGCACCATCCATTATTACAACGTTTGGTCCAATCCAACAGTTTTCACCTATTACAACGTCTTTTGAAATACTAGCGAATGGTTCAATTACAGTGCCTTCACCAATTTGAGCTTCTGGATGTATGTTTGTAGGAATACTCATTAAAGCCCCCTTTCTTTCACGATTTGAGCCATCATTTCTGCTTCTGAAACTACTTGACCATTCACATAACATGCACCTGACATGTGCACAATGCCTCTTCTAATCGGTGTGAGCAATTTTAAATCCATCACAACCGTGTCGCCTGGCATTACTTTTTGCTTGAATTTCACATCTGTGATTTTCATAAAGTAAGTGCTATAGTTTTCTGGATCTTCAACAGTGCTCAAAGCAAAAATCCCCCCACACTGTGCCATCGCTTCTATCTGAAGTACACCTGGCATTACTGGGTTGTCTGGGAAGTGTCCTTGGAAAAATGGTTCGTTCAATGTAACATTCTTTACACCTACAATTCCATTTTCATCCATCTCCATCACCTTGTCTACCAATAGAAATGGGTAGCGATGAGGCAACATGCTTGAAATCTTGTTGATATCGTATATAGGTTCTTTTGATAGATCGAATTTTTTTCCAGCCTTTTTCTGCTTCTTAATTAAATCTTTAATGATTTTAGCAAAAGACACATTGCCTGAATGTCCAGGTCGTGCGGCCAGAATATGTCCTTTAATTGGTTTTCCAACCAGGGCTAAATCACCAACAATATCCAGAAGTTTGTGTCGAGCAGGTTCGTTTTGAAACTTTAGATCTGCATTGTTTAAAACACCGATTCCTTCAATCTGCACACTTAAATCCTCTTTTCCTAACAATTTAGCTAATCTCGAAAGCTCTTCTTGTGATACGTTAGGACGCTCAACTAACACAATTGCATTATCTAAATCTCCGCCTTTAATTAGGTCGTTTTTAGCAAGGAATTCCAATTCTCTAAGGAACACAAACGTTCGGCATCTTGCAATTTCTTCTTTGAAATCGCTTATCTTGTACATGGTAGCATGTTGAGTGCCTAAGACTGGTGAGTTATAATCCACCATAACCGTCAATCTGAACTCGTCTGTTGGGACAGCAAGCATTTCAGTACCTCTATCTAAATCCTCCCAAGGCAGATTTTCAGTAAATTCGAAATACTCTCTCTCTGTCTTTTGCTCTTCAAATCCAACATTTTCAATTGCCTCTACAAATGGCCATGCACTTCCGTCCATTATAGGCATCTCCGGCCCATCAATTTCAATCAGGCAATTATCTACCTGCATTCCGTAAAGTGCTGCTAAAACATGTTCGGTAGTGTAAACGCGAACACCGTTTTTCTCCAAGGTGGTTCCTCTGTCAGTCGATACAACTAAATCAGCGTCTGCTGGAATAATTGGTTGACCATCAACGTCCATTCGTTTGAATTTGTAGCCGTGATTTTCTTTTGCTGGTACTAGTTTTAAGCTAACCTTTTCTCCTGTGTGTAATCCGACACCTGTTAAACTAATGGTGTCTTTGAGCGTTCGTTGTTTTTCACCCATTCCCTCGAGTATTTAATTCTTCTAATTTCTTTTCAATATCGTTCAGTCTTGATTGAATCTTAGGAAGGTTCCTAAATCCAACATAGGAGCGTTTGTAGTCCCCAATGTAATAGGCTGGAGAACCCTGAACTATCATGCCTTCTTGATCAATGTTTTGACCTATTCCTGATTGCGCTGCGATTTTTACACCGTCCGCAATTTTTAAATGACCTATGATGCCCACTTGGCCTCCAATCATACAGTTTTTTCCGATTTTTGTTGAACCAGCCACACCTGTTTGTGCTGCTATAACTGTGTTCTCTCCAATCTCAACATTATGTGCGATCTGGATAAGATTGTCCAACTTAACACCTTTGCGAATTATAGTTGATCCTAAAGTAGCACGGTCAATTGTTGTTCCAGAGCCAATTTCAACATGATCTTCAATAATTACATTTCCTATTTGAGGTACCTTATTGTAGTTGTTTTCACTGTTTGGCGCGAATCCGAAACCGTCTCCGCCAATAACACAGTTTGGTTGAATGGTGCAATTCTTCCCTACAACACATTCGGCCATTACACGTGCACCTCCATGAATAATTGTGTTTTCTCCAATCTTCACATTATCCGCGATATAGGCATTCGGAAAAATCTTAACGTTTTTCCCCAGCACTGTGTTGGCCCCGATATAAGCATTCGCTCCCACATAACAGTCCTCACCAACCGTAGCCGATCCATCTATGTATGATGGTTGTTCAATTCCAGTTTTGTTGTACTTGATACTGTTGTAGACATCAAGCAATTTCGCAAAGCATTGATAAGCATCATCTACACGAATAAGTGTGCAGGTGTCAGGCACATTACCTTCAAGCTCAAAATCTTTATTGATAATTACTGCTGAAGCGCCTGTAGAGTATAGAAATTCGCTGTATTTTGGATTGGCTAAAAACGAGAGTGTTTTAGGCTTTCCCTCCTCAATCTTAGAAACATTGTTGATGGTTACATCTGGATTCCCCTCCACATGACCTTGCAACATCTCCGCTATCTGCAGTGCTGTAAATTCCATTTGACGTCAAAAATATAAAACATAACGCTACTTGCGCATTTATTTCCAGTGCTTATCAACCAAACATTGTGTGTCTAGAAATAGTTACACTATTTTCTAGTGATGCAAATTGATGTGAAATGGTTGCAAATACTAGATTCTAGCGTGACAAACAAAGTGCTTTTCAACCGGTTCTGACAGCGCCGAGATATTGAGATTGTCAGAAGCCTCAGCTAGCTCCAACGTGCTACCATGCTTAAAAAGAAGTTGAATGTTGTCTTTTTCAGGATTGTACGCGTTATTTGTTAGGGTAC
The DNA here is from genome assembly GCA_964230215.1 of Flavobacteriales bacterium. Classification (GTDB taxonomy): domain Bacteria; phylum Bacteroidota; class Bacteroidia; order Flavobacteriales_D; family JAUILH01; genus JAUILH01. The sequence continues at coordinate 53,685 of CAXRGQ010000007.1, read as the reverse complement.
CGGTTAACACCATGTGCATTGCCTCATCAGGACTAAGCGAATACTTTTTTGCAATGGTAGAGCGTAATTGATTCAAAACTTCCTCTGGAACAGCTTCTTTGTATAATTTAATCTTGAATAATGAGCGATTCAGGGTCATCTCGCAAAGAAGGCTAAGAACCTTGTCGTCATTACCACTCCATGCTTTGATGGCGCTCATAATATCATAGTCGTCAAGAGAGGCGAATTGATTCAAAGCTTCTTGTGAGCTTTTAAGTTCCTCTCCACTGCTTTTGCTATACAAAAATGCACCAAGTGATTCGGAACATGGTAATGGATATCCATTTAGTGCAAGTTCTTTAGCTCTTGAGAGAATTTGAACAATCATGTGCTCTGCAGACACAACCGTTTTGTGTAAATACACCTGCCAATACATAAATCGTCTAGCAACTATGAAATTCTCTATCGAGTAAATAGCTTTTTCATCTACTACCAGATGTCCTTTATGGATGTTTAGCATCTCGATAATTCGGTTGCTACCAACATCACCTTCATTTACACCTGTATAGAAACTATCACGCTTAAGGTAATCTAGTCTGTCCATATCCAGCTGACTACTTACTAACTGGTGAAGATATGGCTTTGGGTATTTATTAGTGAAGATATCTATGCCTAAACTTAACTTGCCGTCAAATTCTCTATTAAGTTCCTCCATAAATAAGAGCGAGATTTCCTCATGTTGAATACCATCAACGATAGCATGCTCTAATGCATGAGAAAATGGTCCATGCCCAATGTCGTGGAGCAATATAGCAATGGCAGCACCTTCACTTTCTTCATCAGAAATGTTGTGCCCTTTTGAGCGCAAGACATCAATTGCTTTGTTCATAAGGTGCATAGCACCCAAAGCATGATGAAATCTAGTGTGTAGAGCACCTGGATAAACTAAAGACGTTAATCCCAACTGTTTTATTCTGCGTAAGCGCTGAAAATATTTATGATCAATAAGGTCAAGAATAATATCATGACGCAGGGTGATAAACCCGTACACAGGGTCATTAAAAATTTTGCGCTTGTTGGTGGCTTCCATCTGGCTGCTAAGATAATGGATAGGATTGTAGAATTTGATTTTGTAAACTAAAAAAGCCTTTCCATTTGGAAAGGCTTTTTCTTAGTTGCGGGGGCCAGACTCGAACTGACGACCTTTGGGTTATGAGCCCAACGAGCTACCAACTGCTCCACCCCGCGATATATTTTGACGGTCCGTTTGACCTTATTGTTCCACGTTTGGGGCTGCAAATATAATACATTCTTTTCATTTACCAAACATAAATCTAATATCAATGAAGAGAATTGCTATGGTTTGCTTGTAAATTCGTTTCTTTGCAGCGAATTACAGCACAGCAATGGCACATAAATCGGGATTTGTAAATATTATTGGTAGCCCAAATGTGGGGAAATCGACATTGATGAACCAGTTGGTTGGGGAAAAGGTGTCCATTATTACCTCTAAGGCGCAAACTACGCGTCACCGAATTATGGGGATAGTAAGCGGTGAAGATTTTCAAATTGTCTACTCCGATACTCCAGGTGTGTTAAATGCTGCATACAAAATGCACGAATCCATGATGGGGTTTGTGAATACAGCATTAAAGGATGCAGATATTATTCTCTTTATTACGGATTTATGGGAAAAGACTACCAACAATCCTCAAGTACTAGAGAAACTGAAAAAGACAAAGATTCCAGTAATTGTTCTGATCAATAAAGTTGACTTAGGAAAAGAAGAACAGGTATTAGAACGTCTGGATTATTGGAAAGAACAACTTCCAAATGCTGGTGTTGCGGCTATATCAGCTTTACACAATTATAATGTGGAGGAGGTATTCAAGCATATCCTGGATAAACTGCCGGAAGGTGAAGCGTATTTCCCTAAGGATGATTTGACGGATAAACCTATGCGTTTTTTCGTTTCAGAGATTATTCGCGAAAAAATCATGCTTCTATATGACAAAGAAGTACCATATAGTTGTGAAGTTGAGGTTGAATCGTATAAAGACTTGGGCGGATTGGTGAAGATTAGAGCAATTATATATGTTGCACGAGATTCGCAAAAAGGTATTATCATCGGACATCAAGGTAAGATGTTGAAGCAAGTAGGTAGTAAAGCTAGATGGGATATCCAGGAAATGCTGCGAAAAAAAGTGCATTTAGAGATGCATGTTAAAGTGCAGAAGGATTGGAGAAATAATGAACGTGACCTTAAAAAATTCGGGTATCAATAATGGGAAATATTTTAGCAATAGTAGGTCGTCCGAATGTGGGGAAATCCACCTTCTTTAATAGACTAACCGAATCAAGAGATGCCATTGTGCAAGAAACCAGTGGTGTTACTAGAGATCGCCATTATGGTAAGTGTATTTGGAACGGAGTTGAGTTTTCGGTGATCGACACCGGCGGCTATGTTAAAGGTTCTGATGATGTTTTTGAAGGTGAAATAAGGAAGCAAGTGCATCTGGCAATCGAAGAGGCCAATGTAATTCTCTTTGTGGTAGATGTAACTACCGGAATAACCGATTTAGATGAAGCTGTTGCGAATATCTTACGAAGAACAGATAAACCTATATTTCTTGCAGCCAATAAAGTAGATAATACTGCGAGACAATTGGATGCAGCTGAGTTTTATAACCTGGGTATAGGTGAAGTGTACAGCTTGTCAGCTGTTAACGGTTCTGGCTCTGGAGATCTACTTGATGATTTAGTGAAGGCCTTCCCTTCAGAAGAATATGTGGACGAATTTGAAGGATTACCAAAATTTGCAATCGTAGGAAAACCGAATGTTGGAAAATCAAGCTTAACAAATGCCTTATTAGGAGTTGAGAGAAATATCGTTACGCCTATTTCTGGTACTACACGAGATGCGATTAATACCCGTTACAATGCCTTTGGATTCGACTTTGTTTTAGTGGATACGGCAGGTATTCGTAAAAAGACGAAAGTTACGGATGATATCGAATTTTATTCAGTTGTTAGATCCGTTAGAGCAATTGAAGAAGCAGATGTTTGCGTGTTTATGATAGACGCCAACGACGGTGTTCAGCATCAGGATATGGCGATTTTTAATGTCATACAGCGAAATAGTAAAGGTGTTGTAGTTTTAGTGAACAAGTGGGACATGATACAGGACAAGGAGAGTAACACTACCAAAAAGTACGAAGACATGGTACGTGAGAAATTAGCGCCCTTTAGAGACGTTCCAATAATCTTTACATCTGCACTTACCAAACAACGAATTCACAAAGCATTGGAAGCTGCAGTTGAGGTCTTTAAAAACAGAACACAACGCATTCCAACATCAAAGCTGAACGAATTGATGCAGGAAATAATCGAGCACAATCCACCGCCATCATTGAAAGGAAAATTCGTAAAAATAAAGTATGTAACGCAGTTGCCAACACATGCACCTGCCTTCGCCTTTTTCTGCAATTTACCTCAATATGTTAAAGATCCATACAGACGATTTTTGGAAAATCAGTTGCGTAAACATTACAACTTTACGGGGGTGCCAATTAAGATTTTCTTTAGAAAGAAGTAAGTCGTCAGTAGCATCATTTTGATGAAGTAACACAACAAGCATACGAGTCTGACGTTGATAGTACAAACACGCAAATGTGTAACCATTAAGCATTTAAAGTGTTATACTATCAAAACCAATTACTATGTTACGACTCTTAATTATGCTGGCATGCCTTGCCTTCGCTACGAATACCCCGACCTCAAAATCGAGCAAAAAAAAGGACAAAAAATACCTTCAAAATGAGCTGGATTTAAGCGCTCAAAAATTCAGCAAAATTCCTGTTGAAATTTCCTATAATTCAAAGTTGACCAAGTTGGATTTGTCGCACAACCAAATCTCATCTTTTACCACACAATTGGATAGTTGCAAGGAGTTAAGAGCTCTGAACCTATCATATAACAGCGAACTCCACAAGAATGTATCGTTCGAGACCTTACCATCAAAAAACTTAAATAGATTGTCGATGGAGGGATGCAATTTATTGACCTTGCCTTTTGGCTTTGGAAGGTTAGAGAACTTAAGATATCTCGATTTGTCAGACAATAACTTGGTGGTGTTAAATGGAGATTTAAGGGGCTTAACAAAATTGGAGGAAGTCGACTTAAGTCGGAACAATTTGCTATCAATTGAAGCACAGATTTCCAATTGGTGGAATTTGCGTAGAATCCGTCTTGAAGAGAATCCTGATCTTGATAGGGAGCGGACATTAATTGCGCTTACATATCTGGATAAATTGGAGTATGTATCAATCGATAAAGTGACAAAGCTACCGAAAGCGTTTAGGGAACTAAGCGTAAGGGAGCTTGAAATTATTAATAGTCCTGAAATTAAATTTAAGGGCAATCTTGGAAGAAATCAGTCTATTCAAGCGATTACTCTGCGCAATGCATGTAAGTACAAATACACTTCATGTTTTGAAGAGATTGCGAAAAGTATGAACCTTCGTAAAGTCAAAATTGATAATAACTGGGGTGCTCTTCCAAAGGAGATTAAACTGTTAAACTCAATAGATGAGTTGGATTTGAGGTGTAATTCTATCGCCGATTTTTCACCCTTATATGGCTTAAAGTCCTTAAGAAAGTTAGACATCAGAGGTAACCGTGTGACTGATGCAGCTATTAATGGATTGAAAAAAGCACTGCCTAAATGCGAAATTGAATACGATGGAAAAGCATCATTACAAACGGCAAGCAATTGGGAGCCGTTACTTGATAAACGAGAAGCGGAACGTGTTGTAATTAGTCCTAAAAATGCACAGGTACTGAAGTTTGAGGGTGCCCGCATTGATGTGCCTGCAAATGCCTTTGTGAATAGTCGAGGAGAACTGGTACAGGGAGATGTAGAAATTGAATATACGAGCTACGATAATGCAGCCAAAATCTTATTAAGTGGAGCATCAATGGCTTATGATAGTGCTGGGGTTAGATACAATTTATCGTCTTCTGGAATGTTCGAAATACAGGGTTACGCTGATGGTGAAGAAGTATTCATCGCGGATGGAAAAGAGTTGAATGTTGAGCTCAGCAGTAGAACAGGTGACACGGATTATAACTTGTATTCTTATGACAGAACCACTGGGCAATGGACACTATTAGGTAAGGATAGAGTTGACACCACCGCGAATTCAATGAGCGCCATGAATAATACAAGCACACAAAATGTATTAAGCAGAAATGATCTTATGGCACTCATCAACAGATTAGGGGATAATCGTGTTCTTTATCACCATTTTATGCCAAGAGTAAAGCGCTACCGAAAGCGTGGAAGCTTCACGATTGATATTGATGAGTTGAAGCTAGGAAGAGATAAGAACATAGTGAAAAACAACTCCTTGCGATATGCTAAAAAGTTTATGTGGGTGTTTGAAGGCCAAAATGCTGAAGCACACTATGAGTATCTGAAAAATGTTGTGTGGAAGGAATCCAAAGCATTGTGGAGGTCTTACAATAGACTTGGTAGATTAAACGCTTATACGCCTAATATGTTTAGTGATTTCACCTTAGAACGATCTGAAGATGGTAACACTTATATAATGTCATTCAATTATAAGGACACCAGTTTATCATATACAGTTTACCCATTAATTCGTGAAACCAGTAGCAAGGCTACCGCTGATAGATACCTTAAAACACTTGATAAGTACCTAGCTAAGCAACGATTTGATAAATTAGATGAAACGCGTAAACTGAAGCGAGTAGAGGCAAGGGATAAAGTCTTGTTAGCAGAAATTCGTGCAGGTGGAGGAGAAATGAGTATTGAAGAGATGAAGGCAATGCGCACCCAATCTATGATGTTCTCAGCAAATCCAAACAACAGATTTGCCATGAACTCTACCGAATCAAACCCGTTTAGAAGGAGTTTTAGCATTCGTGGTTTTGGCTTGTTTAATTGTGACCGTATTTCCAGAATGATAAGACCCCGTGCTCTTATCGCTAATATCTTTGATAAGAAAGATGAGAAAATAGCGGCCCAACAGATTCATGTGGTGTCTATTGGAGCGAATAGTGTGTATACATACTATCCTAATCAACCAATAGTTTTTGATGCTGAAGGAGATTTTTCTATCGTGATAGTGTCAGATACAAATGAATTTGCCCTCATTAAGTCTAGCGATTATAGCATAGATGAGCTCACCTCAAAAAAGGCGATCTTGCGCCTAGAGAAACTGGAAGTTGATGAAATGAATGATGATCAATTATTGGCCAAGATAACTGGATGATCCGTTTTTTGACCATAGTGGCCCTGCTTGCCTGGTTTTGTTCTAATTCAGCTGCGCAATCAAGGCGTATGTATCATTATTTGGATTCGGCTAGTCTGCTTTTCAGCAATTATGATTTCGAAGGAGATGTGCCAACCCCGTCAGAGGTAATTAGCGATCCCGATTCATATGATTATAGTCAACTAAATAGTATGGTAGCGGATAAAATCAATGCAATGAGGTCTCGCCGTCGATTAGATAGTCTAAAGTTTGACACGTCGCTTGCAAAGTGTGTGATGTTTTGTCTGGATAAGTTTTCGGGGAGCTATCTAAATAACGTTAGGAAGGTTCGTAAACGCGTGGGAGGAGAGGTAGATAGAATTCGCCGTAAATCTTTTATAAAGTGGGGTTTGGTGCATGTATCATCAGCTTGGATTCCAGCCTATCAGTGCAGTGCATCTCAGGATTACTATTATGACAAAGAACTGCAACTATTGTGTAAAGGTCAGCGATCGGATTACGCAAAAGAAGAAGATCCAATACCACTAGAATACAGGACGGTCGGTGAATTAGCGGATGAAATAGTTAAGTACTTCATGATTCATAACAAAGCGGAAATTTTAAGCCCAGCTAACAAAGTAATGACGGTTTCTATCAAGGTGGATGCTAGAACAAATAAAGAAAACAGATTGACATTTGTGAGTGCCATAGCAATGTTTGGTGGTACAAGGCTCTAATCTACTCCACCCGTTCCTGCTTGCGCTTACTATAATTAATCATCTCGCCAGAGTATGCATCAATAATCATTACCAGATGTTCGCTATGCACCAAGCCTCTGCTGTCCGGATGTACAGATAGTGAGACACCTTCTTCCCACACTTCCCATGTAAGCTTGTCTTTGTTCATAGCGAGCTTAATACCTACTGCGTCATCAAAGTCTGCCTGTGCTTCCGCTTTTTTAATGGCTGCACATGGGTCAATTATTGGGGCTTTTGAGCTTTTAAATGGAATCTTAGAGGTGATTTTGCCTTTCTCGGTTGCAGCTACCTCAAACCCATAATTGTAGCCGTAAATAGGAACGGTAACGACATATATATAGAATTGGTTTTTGTCCTCACCACGTTTAAGCACGTGCATCCGGTTTACCTCTAACTGATCACCATAATCACCATAAACACTTCTCAGTTTTGAGACGATTTTATTGTACGCTTTTCTTTGCTCATCCGTTAGCTGAGTCATTCGCAATCTATCGTAACTAGATTTACCTGACTTAATCGTATTATCCCATAATTTGAAATAGGAAGTGCACTTCTGGCAATGATCTTGACCAAAAACGCCTTGGCTTAAGCAAGTGAATAATAAAACTAGTATAAAACCGCGCATAAACAAAAAGTCCTGACGTTTAGGTCAGGACTTCAATTTACTTATTTTATTTTGAAAGCTTTCTTGATTTTGCTAACGTAATCAAGTTCCTCCCATGGGAATAGCTTCACTTTAACTTTCTTAGTTTTACCAGAACCATCTGTAAAGGTCTTAGTAACTGTTTCTGGATGTCTACCCATGTGTCCGTATGCAGCAGACTCAGTATAGATAGGAGATCTTAATTTAAATCTCTGCTCAATTGCGTATGGACGCATATCAAACAACTTTTCCAGTTCTCTTGCAATTGCTCCATCGTTCATGTCAACCTTAGATGTACCGTAAGTATTTACGTACAAACCTACAGGCTCAGCTACACCAATTGCATAGGCTACCTGAACTAAGGCTTCATCGGCAACACCAGCAGCAACTAAGTTTTTTGCGATATGTCTTGTTGCGTACGCAGCACTTCTGTCTACTTTACTAGGATCTTTTCCTGAGAATGCACCACCACCGTGAGCACCTCTTCCACCATAAGTGTCAACTATAATCTTACGACCAGTAAGTCCAGTGTCACCATGAGGTCCTCCAATAACGAAAATCCCAGTTGGGTTGATGTGGTACTTGATTTTATCGTTAATTAACTTCTGTAAATGCTTAGGAAGTTGCTTTTTAACACGTGGCATTAAGATGTTGATTACGTCATCTTTAATTTGCTTAAGCATCTTTGCTTCTGTGTCAAAGTCATCATGCTGTGTAGATACAACAATCGCTACAATTTTTTCTGGCGTATGGTCATCGCTATACTCTATAGTAACCTGTGCTTTCGAGTCTGGTCGAAGATATTTCATCTTCTTTCCTTCTTTTCTGATAGCAGCAAGCTCTTTTAATATCAAATGTGAAAGCTCAAGAGATAGGGGCATATAATTGTCCGTTTCATTGTTGGCATAACCAAACATCATCCCTTGATCACCAGCGCCTTGCTCTTCTTTTTTCTTTCTATCAACACCCTGATTAATGTCTGGAGATTGTTCGTGAATTGCAGAAAATACACCGCACGAATTTCCGTCAAACATATACTCACTTTTTGTGTAACCAATGTTATTGATTACCTCACGTGCAATTTTTTGCACGTCTAAATAAGTGTTAGACTTCACTTCTCCCGCAAGCACAACCTGCCCAGTTGTTACAAGTGTTTCACATGCAACTTTAGAATCTTCATCGAATGCTAAAAAATGATCGATTAAAGCATCAGAAATTTGATCCGCAACTTTATCCGGATGTCCTTCTGAAACTGATTCTGACGTAAATAAATATGGCATATTCCTTAAATTTTAGATAGGCAAAAGTAGAAAACTAATATGAGAAAACGATTATTTCGTCAATTTTTTGAATACCTCTTCTAAAGACTGCTCTTCTAAGCGTAACTCAAGCACTAAGAGATTGTTTTCCTGGGCAAATTTTGAAACTAATCGTCTTGTGTCTTCTTCACTCTGAATCTCAAGTACCCACGCGTTCCCATCAACTTGTTTGGCTTTGTTCAATCCAACAATTTTTTTCAATGCTGTTTTACTTACAACGCTATCAAATTCGACATAGACAACATGTTGATTGTCATCTAGTTTCTGAATTAATTTTGCATCCTTATCTGCAACAATTTTCCCCTTATTAATAATGATTACCCTATCACAAATGGCTTCCACCTCTTGCATAATGTGGGTAGACAACATCACCGTTTTGTTTTTACCCAATGATTTAATCAAAGATCGGATGTCTTCCAATTGATTTGGATCCAGTCCTGATGTAGGTTCATCCAGTATAAGAACATCTGGGTCATGAATCATGGCTTGTGCTAGGCCTACTCTCTGCCTGTATCCTTTTGAAAGTGCACCGATTTTTTTCTTTTGTTCAAGTGTCAAGCCAACGGTTTGAATCATTTCGGCAACACGTTCTTTTTTGTTTTTAATTTTGTGAAGAGAGGCTACAAATTCTAAATACTCCTTAACATACATGTCCAAATACAAGGGATTGTGTTCAGGCAGATAACCAACACGTTTTCTCACGTTTATCGAGTCCTCCGTAACATCTAAGCCACATACTTTAACCGAACCGCTGGTTTGAGGAATATAGCAAGTAATTATCTTCATCATGGTTGATTTGCCAGCTCCGTTAGGCCCAAGAAAACCTACAATTTCACTCTTTCCAATAGATATGCTTACATCATTAAGTGCTTTTTGCTCTCCGTAAACCTTCGTTAAATTTTGTACCTCAATTGACATAATGCGAATTTAATCATTCAATCTAATATATGCCTCACTGGTAACTCATGCAAGATGTATTTTCACTCAGTGCTATTTATCTTTACATTTGAGCAATCCAATGAAAGTATTATTCAGCCATTCGTATTTCTATCAATTTGATGCCAAACAGTGGTCAAATAGAACGCCATACCCGCCATTGGGGACAATTACTGCTGCCGCATACCTAAAGAAAAATGGTTTTGATGCTGACTTATTTGATACTGCTTTGTTGGATAGTCCAAAACCACTCGCAAAAATCTTAGATGATGGGAACTTTGATCTATTCGTGGTCTATGATGATGGCTTTAATTATCTGACTAAAATGTGTCTCACAAATATGCGTGAGGCTGCTTTTAGTATGGCTAAGATGGCAAAAGAACAAGGGATGGCTACTATTGTTTGTAGTTCAGACTCAACTGACCATTATGAGAAATACCTTGCAAATGGATTTGATCATGTGATTTTTGGGGAGGGGGAGTTGACCTTATTGGAACTTGCAAATGCATACAAAAATGGGGATGATTCCAAGTCGATAATAGGTACAGTTAACAAAGACAAGAATAATGGTAAACGTCCTGTCTTAAAGGATCTAGATGAATTACCTCAGGCTGATTGGTCACTGATAGATGTGGACGCTTATCGCAGAATATGGGAAAGCGGTGGAAATCGATTCACCTTAAATATTGCAACCACAAGGGGCTGCCCGTTTAAATGCAACTGGTGTGCTAAGCCAATTTATGGGCAGCGTTACAATACGAGATCGCCAAAGCGTGTAGTGGATGAGATAGAACTGCATGTGAAAGAACATAAGGTATCGCATTTTTGGATGTGTGATGATATTTTTGGCTTGAAACCAGGGTGGGTACAAGCCTTTCGTGATGAATTGAAAGCACGTGATTTGTCGATTACTTATTTTATTCAGAGCCGAGCAGACCTTTTATTGCAGGATGATAATATGGATGCGCTGGTCGACTCGGGATTAACGGAAGTTTGGATTGGAGCTGAAAGTGGTAGCCAGAAGATTTTGGATGCTATGGACAAAGGCACAACACTCGAACAAATTAGAATTTCCACTGAAAAGCTGCAATCGAGAGGGGTTAAGGTTGCCTATTTTTTGCAGTTTGGATACCTTGGAGAGACTCAAGAAGATATCCAACTTACCTTTAAAATGTTGGAAGATAATATGCCAGACACTATCGGTGTGTCTGTTAGTTACCCCTTGCCTGGAACCCCATTTTACAATAAAGTGAAGGACGAACTGGGGGGTAAACAAAATTGGGAGGATTCTGATGATTTAGCCATGATGTTTAGAAGCACATTCAAACCTGAGTATTATAAATTGCTTCACCGATATGTGCACAAACGTTACCGAAAAATTCAGGCAAAGGCCTTCTTCAAAAGTATTTTCAAAGGAAAACTTAAGCTCAGCTCATTGAAGGTGATGCTTGCGTATCCCTATTACCTTGTCAATGAATGGTGGTATCGATCAAAATTGAAGCGCCTTGTCTAACACTACTGCTGAAATATTCTCAGAAGACGCCAAACACTATGATGAGGTATTTTCGAATACTGGAGTAGGACGAGCACAGCGCGCAAGTGTGCATAGACACCTCTCCAAGTCAAGAAGTTTGCAAGGTGCGGATAATGTTCTGGAGATCAATTGCGGAACAGGTGTTGACATTGCATTCTTTTTAGATCAAGGAAAACAAGTTACGGCATCCGATATTGCAAAGGGGATGGTAGACATTGCACGTGAAAAGCATCCAGATGTATCTATTGAGTGTTTATCCGGAGCTCAGGCAATTGAGGCTTACCTGAAAGAAAACAATTACTTACTGTTTTCCAATTTTGGTGGTTTAAACTGTCTGTCACCAGACGAAATCCAATCACTAATAAAGGCGGCTTCAGTTAAACAGACCAAAGGGGATAAACTCGCTTTTGTAATTATGCCTAAGCGTTGCTTTATGGAGAATTTGTATTTTTTCTTTACTGCTAAGTGGTCAAAAATGAATCGTCGAAATACTGGAGATGCGCTTGCTGTAAATGTGAATGGAGAGAATGTAAACACCTGGTTTTATTCGCCAAAAGAAATGACTAATTTCCTAATATCGGCTGATTATCACGTCTCTTATGTTAAGCCAGTCGCCTTTTTTGTGCCGCCTTCCTATCTATCCAACAAATTTACTCAGGGAGGTATTTTACTATTTTGGGCGAAGGCCTTTGACCGAATTGCGACTAAACTCAGTTTTTTGTCGGGAAGAGCGGATCATTTCATAATTTGTGCTTCTAGAAAATGAAAGATATTCTGCTAACGCATGCATATTATTTGAATGATGACCCTGTTGAGCAGAAAATTATGAAGCCCTACCCTCCATTGGGCTTGTTGAGTGTAGGCACTTATCTTGATACTGTTGGTCTTAAAACAGAAATATTCGATAGCACGTTTTCTAGCTTCAACACGCAATTGAATTACATCATTAAGCATAAACCACGCTTTATAGGGATTTATGTGAACCTGATGACAAAAGTGAATGCCATTAAATTAATTGCTGAAATAAAGGCGGTTAAAGGGTATGCGCCTACCATTTTTTTGGGCGGCCCTGATCTTAGGTATAATATAGAGAATTACCTTAACAATGGTGCAGATGTGTTAATCATAGGTGAGGGTGAGCAAACAACTGAAGACTTAATAAATGCCATTGCATCTAAGAAAGAATTAAGTGAGGTCGAGGGTATTGCTTTCAAGAATGGCGAGGAAATCATCATCACGAAAGAGCGGCAAAAAATAAAGAATATAGATGAGCTACCTATTCCCGATAGGACTAAAATAGATTTGCAAAAGTACCTGGATGTTTGGAAGAAATATCACGGTGCATCAAGCGTTAATCTCAGCACACAAAGAGGCTGTCCTTATACGTGTAAATGGTGTTCAACTGCCGTGTATGGTCAGAGTTATAGAAGGAGAGACGTAAAGCTGGTGGTGGATGAAATACAGCAGCTGTTATCCCAATATTCAATTGACAATATTTGGTTTGTAGATGATGTCTTTACGGTTAGTCACAAGTGGATTGATGCGTTTCATGAAGAAATGATGGCGCGCAATGTAAAAGTGGGGTTCGAATTGATCACAAGAGCGGAACGATTAAATCTACCAATTCTTAAGAAACTTAAAGAGATAGGATGTAAACGAATATGGATTGGGGCCGAGAGCGGAAGTCAAGCTGTAATTGATCGCATGGATAGAAGGGTGGATGTTACTGTTGTGCGCGATAGGATAATGGAAACTCGAAAAATTGGAATTGAGGCAGGCACCTTTATTATGCTTGGTTACCCTAGAGAAACCATAGAAGATATAAATGAAACCATTAAACACCTTTCAGTTAGCCAACCAGATCAATTCACAATCACAATTGCTTACCCAATTAAGGGAACGTCATTGTACAATGAAATAGAAGATATCATAATCGATCAGCCAAATTGGACAATCAGTACAGACAGGCAAATAGATTTCAAACGAACGTACCCACGCGCATTTTATCCTTTTGCAGTGTCTAGAGTTGTAAATGAATCTAAATGGCGTATTGCAAAGTCGCAGGGTTTAAGTCATGCCCTTCGGGCCCTCCCGAATAAGGCTAAGTCTATCCGTGCTAAGTGGAAAATGAAACCTTTTTTAAACCAAGCGAATAGATGATGTTTGGCAGGATGCTCACAAGTGATTATTCTTTACTTATGTTGCCAAGCCTGGTGTTTTTGAGCTTGTTTGTTGCTCTTGGTTACGACGGCTTCTATGGCCAAGATGCGTATGCTTACTTAAACTTCTCGGACGCGATCAATGAGAAGGGTATCGACACCATATGGCGAGAATCCTTTTTTTGGCCCAAGTTGTATTCTAGCTTGGGAGGGATAGTCTCATTTTTAACCATTCCGACCACCTTTGCCCTATGCTTTATTAGTGCTATTTCATTGGGATTGTCTGCTGTTTTTACGAGAAAAACCTTGCTTAATTATAATGTGCCGCATCAATTTGCCACATGGATAGTTATTCTAGGAATTATTTTAGCACCCTACCTATTAAGGTCAGGATTAAGTGCCATGTCAGACAGTCTTATGGTATGTCTTGTTTCACTCTTTTTTTTATTAGATAGCCGCTATAGATTATCCGAATCGTTAAATGGTTTTTTAGCATTGAGTTCTGTTGCAGTATTGATATTTAATACACGCTATGTGGGGATACTTATTTGTGCACCTTTACTATTGTTTTATGTTGTCAAGGCATTTAAGAAGAAGCAATACATCCAATTAATTTTAGGATGTCTCATACTTTCAGTTCCGATTTTGCAATATTTACAGAGTACGTCCAATGGCTTATCATCGCATTATTTCTTGGATAGTTGGAGCATTAAAAACTGGTTTTTGTCTTCATTTGAAGGAGGAGAGAGACCTTTTAATTTCGAGTTGATAAATATTTTACATAGCCTCAAATCAATCGTGCATCCAGGTTACTCTCTGATTGTTGCGCCCTTGGTTTTGGTAGCTGTAATCAAAAGGATAAAACCAGATTTAATGGTGATAACAAGTGCTTTGATATATATATTATTCATTGCAGGAATTCCTTTTCAAAATGATCGCTTTTTAATAGTGATCCCCATCCTAATGATAATTGCATTAAGAGATGCTATTACTGCGGGGTTTGAAATCCTAGCTAAACTAAAACATCCCGCAATAGTGCTCACAAGTTTGATTGGAATTGGGTTTTCTGTTCTTGCGATGAGAACACCTCTTTCAATGAATAAATCCGAGAGACAGCTAACAACATACGTCAAAAACAATAGCTATAGTGGGGTTCTTAGTTTTGAAGTGGATGTTGCATTGGAGTCTCGCTTAAGAGATGTTACAGTTTATTCGCTCTGGGACTTAGATACGCTGCAATCTTATAAAGGGCTTCATTTGATTTTGGATGACGAATCTGTAAGAGATGCATGGGAGGGTACTATAGTGGATAAAAACCTTAGCCACCTAAAGTTGAATTATCACCTGCACTTGATTGATGAAATTGGGTCATTTAAGCACTACAGACTTGAGTAAGAATCTACACATATTAATAATCACACCAGGGTTCCCGAAAGACGAGAGCGACAGCACCTGTATCCCCGCTTTACAAGATTTTTTAATGGCGATTTCGTCAAATCACAAGCACATTAGGTTTACTGTGTTAAGCATGCAATACCCAGTTTCAAGCAGCTATAATTGGAATGGAATAAAGGTGATTTCAGTATCAGGGAACAACCGAAAGGGCTTAAAAAAATACAAAACTTGGATTAAAACAAAACGACTTGCCGCTGATCTTATTCGCAGCCAAAATATTGATTTAATTCATGCTTTTTGGGCTAGAGAAGCTGCTTACATTGCCCATAAGGTTTCGATAAAGACGAAGACTCCATACTTAGTAACAGCAATGGGGCAGGATGTGTTGAGCACGCCCGCATACATGGCGAGTTTGGAACTAGAAAATTTAGTTTATGTATCTCAATTTCAGAAACAACAATCAATACTGAATGCGAAGAAAACTAAAGTGATTGAATGGGGTGTGGAATCTATAAATCGTGAGGTGACTCGAAATATTGATATTGTTGGAGTTGGCTCCCTGCTTGATGTTAAAGACTGGAAGAGGTTTATAAGCATAGCATCTATATTAAAGTCAATACGGCCCAACTTAAATATTCATTTAATAGGTGATGGACCATTGCGAGCCGACCTAGAGAAGCTCAACGATTCATTCGGTGCTCCAGTAAAACTAAGGGGGGAATTAAGCAGAGAACTTACATTAAAGTCTATTGCATCTACCAGAATAGTATTGCACACTGCACGCTATGAGTCATTTTGTTTGGTACTGGCAGAAGGTTTAGCGGCTGGATGTAATGTAATCTCAAGCAATGTGGGGATAGCGTATTCTAACGAATTAATTGAAGTGTATAAAACAGATGATGATGCAGTAAATCTAATTACTAAGGCGCTTGATACAAAACGCGATGAAGTCCTGACATTTCCACAAGCAGAGGAATGTGCGGCTCAATATTCAGAACTTTATTTCAGTCTAGTACAATGAAATGGATAGATAAATATATTCTGCATTGCATAATAGCGGCTGCTTTAGTTTACAGACTTGCAATTATATTCTTGTCGGGAGATGACTTATTTGCGCGATGGGGGAGTGATGATTTGTTCTATTATACAAAGCTTGCCTCCAATGTATGGGAGTATGGTTGTTTTACTTTTGATGGTGAGCATGTAACAAATGGATTTCAGCCGCTTTTTATGATGTTGTTAATCCCAGTTGCTCCTTTATTTGACAATCCGATATCTACCATGCAAATAGTCCTTGTGTTCATTACAATTACTACAATGTTAAGCGGTATCTACTTATTCAAACTTGCACGGATGTTCGTGGGGAAAGGCTATGCAATTATATGTGTCTCACTGTTTTTGTTTCATCCCAAACTATTGAGCATAAGTTTTAATGGAACAGAAGCGGCATTGAGCATGCTAATGATCGTATTAGTAGTTTATCACATCAATAAAAAGTCTCTTTCATGGTGGAAAATTAGCGGCTTAATGGCAATGATGGTTCTCACAAGGATTGATTTAAGTGTTTTGCTTGTTGCATCCGCAGTGTACGCCATGCTTATTAAAAAGGAGTCCATTCAACAATGGATTAAGTTGGCATTACTTCCACTTCTTGTAACTGGCCTTTGGTGTACAATAAACTATATAACTCTTGGAAGCTTCCTACCAGATTCGGGCATGGCAAAATCAGTTCATGCAACTATGTTAGATGGCAACCTATGGGATTCATTGAGGACCGGGATGTCGAGCATATTTAGAAGCGAATCATCATTAAGTTTTACCTCTATAGCACTAATATTTATTGGAGCTATTTTTATGTTTAAATACTCAAACAATAAGATTAATTCAACAATAATAGTGCTACTTACTGCTGGAGGAACGATTTTGCTGTTGGCATGCCTCAAAATGGGAACATATCGTGAGTGGTACCTAATGCCAGTGTTTTTAGGAGCCATACTAATGAGCACTCAGGGGATATATGGTATTCAAAATTTAGGTATAAGGTACTTCATTCTTCCCTTAGCAATTGCAGGATGGACAGTGCATGCATGGAAAAACCCCCGCATTATGCTGGGAAATGAGTCCTTAATAATGGCACAAGAGCTTCAGGATAAACTACCTGGTGGAGGCCGAATTGGGAGCTATAATGCTGGTATATTTGGAGCCAGTTTGCCCAGCCAGTTTACCTTGATTAATCTAGATGGCGTAGTTAACAACTCGGCCATTAAACATCTTAAAAATAGGTCATTAGATCAATATATATTGCAAGAGGATATCAATTATCTACTTGACTATGGTTCAAGTATTGAGTTTTTTGAGCGATTTCAAAATTCTAAATTTGATTACGATACTTTGATTACCATCAATACAAGAATTAGCGACAACAAGTTGGTCTTGCTAAAGATTAAATAGAATTCGGAAAAGTTAGCACCGCTTTAGTTCCCCCGTTATCATCTGATTTAATGTCAATTGTCGCACTTATTTGATCACACAGTGCCTCTATCAACTGGAAGCCCAGACCCTGTGAATCTGAATCTTGTTTCATTCCTGTGCCGTTATCACTTATCGTCAAAATATTTTCAGGACCTGACCGCAGGTCTATCCCTATTTTTGGGTTTTTTATTGATTCAAATGCATATTTAGCTGCGTTTACAATTAATTCATGCAGTACTAAACCTAGTGGCATTGCAATATCAATATCTAATTGATGTCTATTATCATTACAACTTGTGACAATTTCAATAGAATTTTCAGCTAGCAAGCCTTTTCTTATTTCCTGAATTACTAAGTTGATGTAGTCAATTGAATTCACATCCTTTATATCTGTGGTTGAATACAAAAGTTCATGAAGTACAGCTATCGAGCGAATTCTGCTTATACTTTCATTAATTTTTTCTTTGGCATCTTCGTCCTTTATGTAGGATGTTTGAAGATTAAGCAGGCTGCAAACAACCTGAAGATTATTTTTAACTCTGTGATGTATTTCTTTTAAAAGTATCTCCTTTTCCTCTATCGTTTTTTGAAGCTTTTCTTCGTTGGTCTTACGCTGTAAAAAAGAAGGTATGTCATGAACACGGTCTTTTTCATCTAACTTTTCTTCCAGATAATCTTCAATTTTATGAGGCGGTGCCATAATGAATCTGCACTTGTCATCACCACGTGCTCTGCAGCTAACCTCTACTGCCGTCAGACTCATTCCAAAGCTTTCTTCACACCAGCCTGAACTATAACCAGCATTCATAATACACACAGGAAATTTTGATTTTTTCCCCGCTTTAATCCAAGCATCCGCTTCAAATGAGTGAGGGTGATCATAGCTCAAGAAGAAGTTGTCATTAGGTGCTGGATTGCTGTTTTCATGAATGTTCACAAATGCCCATCCCGTATGAGCGAAATGCACGGGCCCAGCAGAAAGTTTAGCCATTGGATCGCTTAGATCCATTTTTTTATGAAATTCTTTTGCATCATCCATCCCAATAAAATGGGCCAAATCAAACAGCATATTTCTCCCGATTATACTGGCTTGTAACTCACCCCTATCGGCATAAAACTTTTGTATGGACTCTAGAAAATCAATGGATAATGCACCTGCACGTATAAGTACGTAGCGCTCGCCATCAATATCAATTCTGGCAGTCTTGGGATTCATTTGTAAGTTATCGAAATACTTTGATACAGTGTTTTCGGCCTCCATAAATAAGGGCACAATTTCGTCGGGAACTTTTACTGTATGTAATATCTCTCTATCGGATTCAGGCATAGACAGATAAAGGTAATAAATCGAAATTGAATAACTTAAATACTGCGGTTATTTAATAGCGTCTATCACAATGCGTATCTTTGAGAATCAATGGGTAGTGAACTACTAATATTTAATCCAAGAAGTGCACCGTGGAAACACAGGTTGCCTAATTCAATTCTTCAAGTTGCACAAAGTGTCAAAGATTTAGGTCCTATAATCTTGATTGATGGTAATATGGAGCAGAATCCAATCGCGGATATTTGTAAGATTTTGGATCAGGGTAATATTGACATTGTAGGAATCACGGTAATGCCAGGGCCTCAGTTGACTCAAGCAATTCCACTCACAAAAAAAATAGCAGAGGAATATCCACATATCACTGTTGTTTGGGGGGGATATTTTGCTAGTAACCAACATAAGGTGGTGCTGGAATCGGGTTGGGTAGATTACATAATCAATGGCCCTGGGGATGAAGCTTTTCCACAATTAGTTAAAGCCCTTCGTGATGGAAATGACGCAAAGGACATTAAGAATCTTATATACCGTGATGAAGAGGGGGTGATTCACAATACTGGAAAAGCACATTTGCCAGATCTGGATGCCATGGGTAGATTGCCATATGAGTTATTGGATGAGCGCTACGCCCTAAATAATTTTCTTCCTAGGACATTCCTGGGCAACAAAACTATCGCATATCATTCGAGTTTTGGATGTCCGTTTACCTGTTCGTTTTGTGCGGTAGTTCCCATATATAATGCTAGATGGAAGGGGAGAAGTGCTAAGAATATTGCAGAAGACGTAAAGTACTTAATTGATGAGTATGGAGCAGACAGTGTTGAGTTTCATGACAATAATTTCTTTACATCACGAAAGAGAGTTGTGGAATTCGCCCAGATTGTAGAAAACTGGAAGATCAAATGGTGGGGAGAAGGTAGGATAGATACCATGGATAAATACTCTGATGAAGATTTGCGCTTGATGAAAAAAGCGGGATGTGAGATGATTTTCTTTGGAGCGGAAACTGGTAATGATGATGTTTTGAAACAGATGGATAAGGGGGGCACCCAGACTGCTGAACAGATTTTAAGATTTGCAGGCAGGTTAAAAACCATTGGTATAATTCCCGAATATTCTTTTGTCTTAGGCCTGCCGGGTGAGAATGAAGAAAGCGTGATGAACCAAATCAATCAGGATATTGAGTTTATTAAAAAGGTGAAAAAGGTCAATCCTGATACGGAGATAATAATCTATCTATATTCACCTGTGCCGAGTGAGGGTAGTGAGCTTTTTGAACAAATTAAAAAAGCTGGCTTTGAGTTTCCATCAAGTCTGGATGAATGGCTAGATCCTGTATGGGAAAACTTTGATTTAAGAAAAAACCCATTAACGCCTTGGTTAAAACCTTACATGGTTGATCGAATTAAAAACTTTGAAACAGTGCTTAATGGAGCATACCCCAGTAGATCTTGCTTTAGAATTGTTGGTGCTAAGAAAGGGATGTTAAAATTGGTGTCGAAATGGCGTTATAATACTGGAGTTTACAAATATCCTTACGAGATAAAAGCACTTCATAAAATCTGGAAATATCGTCAACCAGAGATTGCAGGTTTTTATACAGAATGAGCATACGACGGAAAATAGGAAAGAAGCTGATGCGGCCGCTCGGTCCATTTTACAAAGCCTATGTGAGAAAGCCCAGGATGTGGTCGTATAAAGGGATAGACTTGCTTGTTCCACCAGGTGTATTTCCACCATTCTTAACCGGTAGCACAAAAACCATGCTGGATTTTATGTCGGGTTTAACGCTCTCAAATAGCACAGTTCTTGAAATTGGCGTTGGAAGTGGGGCCATCGTTATCTATGCCGCTAAAAATGGGGCGCATGCAGAAGGAGTGGATATATCGGATTTAGCGCTAAAGTCGTCTGAAGATAATTGTAAGAGAAATCATGTAGAATGTAATCTATATCAATCGAATCTTTTTGATTCAGTTAGTGATATGAAATCCTATGATTTCATTTTTGTTAATCCACCATATTATCCTAAAACCCCTGCCTCCATTGCCGATAATGCTTGGTTTTGTGGTGAAGAGTTTCAGTATTTCGTGAAGTGCTTTGATCAACTAAAAGGTCATATGAAATCTAAGGTGTATATGGTGCTGTCAGATGATTGCCAGATGGATAAAATTTCGGGCTTAGCCCAAAATGCCGGACTGCAATTGGAGGATGTGTTCAATAGAAAAAACTTCACAAATATTCATTCTATTTATCAAGTGAAGGGATTAGAATAGGCTGTATATAAATGGACCAACCGTTGAGCTCTCGCCCAAGATTACCAGTACGCCTAAAATTATCAGTGCCAGAATCAATGGAAAGAGCCAAAAGCGTTTTTTCTTCCATAAATAATTAAAAAACTGACCGAGCACTTTAAGTCTATCCATTAGTAAAGCTTATCAAATTCCACTTTTGATTCTTCAACTTTTGTCCAAGCAGGGCTAGATTCTTTCTTGCTAAATGTACGCTTAATTAAGCCAATTGGAATCACTATGAGAACATAGACCACAATCAACAAAGTTGTAGACACGATGGTACCAATAAACTTACTTATGCAGACCCAAACAACGTAAAGAACGCGCATGTACGGGGTGCATTTCGAAAAATAAGTAAACAGGGAAAGGGCCGTCAATCCTATTGGTAACTCAATTGAATTGTGCTTGAAATAAAGCAAAACGCTCAGTCCCATAAGAATGATTGCCAATACAGTTGCAAAAGTCCTTACAGACTTCCCATCTCTAGACTTTAAAGTAACATCTCCAATTATATGTTTAATCCAGTTCTGGCGCATGATTTGAAATAAATTTAGGGCTTAAATCCACGTTTTCGGATTTAAGAATTAAGAAGTTTTCCAAGATGAGGGCATCCATATCGCAGTTAAAAAAGCTCTCAATCGCATTTAATGGAGATTCGACAATGGGTTCTCCTCGTAAATTAAAGGAGGTGTTGATTAACACTGGGATCTTTGTTTTTCTACCATATGCCGAAATTAGACCGTGTAAAAATGGATTGTCATCCTTTTTCAGTATTTGAGTCCTTGCGCTATTGTCCACGTGCACACATGCCGGAATTCTATCAGCGTGCTTACATTGATATGTATAAGTCATGAACGGTTGGTCAGCAATATTGTGGAACCAATCTTTTGCATTTTCTTCAATTGTAACTGGTGCAAAAGGGCGAAAACTCTCTCGCTTTTTTATGGCAAGATTCACCCTAGACTGCATATCGTCAAATTGGGGCGCAGCCAAGATGCTTCTATTGCCCAAGGCACGTGGACCAAATTCCATTCTCCCCTTAAAAACACCAATAACTTTTTTTGATTCCAGTAATTCAACACAGCTGTGTATTAATTCATCATTAGTTAGGTCTTTATACTTTAGTTCTAAGGCGTCAAGATATTGGGCACTAATCTTATGCTGAGTGCCTAAATAAACATGCTGTGTAAGACTTGGACTGCCAGGTGTGAAATCATGGTCAAATTCATTGTGCCAACTCATTAGCGCCGCTCCAATTGCGCTGCCATTATCTCCCGGTGCTGGAGGAATAAAGAAATGTAGATTTGGAAATTGTCTCACTAATTCACCATTACTCGTACAGTTCAAAGCAACTCCTCCAGTCATGATAACAGTATCCTCCTTGGTTTGCTCAACAGCAAATTCTACGATTCTAGTTATTATTTGGGTAATTACGGTCTGAATTGAGCAAGCTATGTCTTTATAAAATTGATCAATTTCAGTTTCAGGTGTTCGCGATGGCTTACCAAAAAGTTTTTCAAACAAAGGAGAAATCATTTTATCGCCAGACCTGTAATTAAAATATCCTTGATCTAGAGAAAATGAACCATCATCATTCAAATTGACTAACTCCTGGGTAATAGTTTCAGCATAGATTGGCTTTCCATTGGGAGCTAGACCCATCAATTTGTATTCGCCAGAGTTAACCTTAAACCCGCAATAATGGGTAAATGCTGAATATAAAAGACCTATTGAATCTGGATAATTTATGGTATAAAGTTCATTGATTGATTTGTTTTTCGCATGAAACACCGAACAGCTTGAGTCTTCACCAACACCGTCTATACTAATTATACATGCCTTGCTAAAGGGCCCAGTATAATAGGCGTAAGCAGCGTGTGACATGTGGTGAGAAACATATGAAATATCACCTTTGTAATTCAGTTTAGTTTTGATTGTGTTACTTGTCCATAGCTTACTTTTAAGCCAAGATTGTGTTGATTTAACAAAGCGCTTTAAGCCATAAGGTGCTGTTGCAAGATGTTCGGTTAGGATTCTATCAAACTTTCTAAGAGGCTTTTCAAAATAAACTATTCGATCAATTTCAGTAATGCTGATTTTTTCATGCTCAAATGCTGCATTAATAGCGTTTATGGGAAATCGATTATCGTGTTTACGTCTTGTAAATCGCTCTTCTTCTGCTGCAAATACAATCACGCCATCCTTTAACAAACATATTGCAGAGTCGTGAAAATCATATGATAAGCCAAGGATATACATGCAGCATCAATATAGGTGTTTTGATTTATTCTTAAGCTCTACGGGAATAGAATCCCAAATGTGTCGATAGCGCAAATCAATGACATACACAGTATGATTGTCTGATATTGAAAAGGTGTCTGTCGGAAAAGTTTGGGCAAACCCATGCATATCGCCATCTAGGGGAATATCTCTAGATATTATCAGTTTGCTTGCGCCTTCTTCCATTAGCTTTAAGACCACTTCAGAACGCGCACCGTTCCATGGCAAGGTCCAACCATTTCTGCGACCAGCATACAGGAAATTGGGACATTTGCTGTCCATCTCATGATGGTTGACTATACACAAGTCGTCAGGCTGGGTTTCATTCCTTATGATCTCACCAATTTCCATGTGCAGTGTTTGCACAACATAATAGTTTTTCTCAGCGTATTTGACTGATTCGACTAAAAATAAGCCGAATAAAATGTATGCCAAAATGGGACCAAATGAGCTTTTATGATAGATTTTACTAAGGCCAATGGCAGCTATAATTGCAATAGGAGCTATAAAAGGTACTTGATAGTAGTTGTGAACCAAATTAAGATTATAGAACACGAGTAGATAAATTATACTTGATCCTAGCCACCAATAAGCGATTGAAGAATACTTAGTACGAGGGCTAAATACAATGCCTATCAGCATTAATGATATACCCGATATGCCAAGAATCTCTTGCCTAAATCTTTGTTTAAGAAGTTCCCATAACTCAGGAACATAGCGCTGCTCCATGGGGCCAAAGTACCAATCTACATTGTCCGTAAACTTTCTATATCCTTGTAAGAAATGCCAATCTGGTGCTGCGTTATTCACCGCAAAAGAATGACGCTGCCACAAATAGAAAAGGAGTAAGGCTGGAATAAAATAGATGCCGGCAAAAAGAAGTTGCTTAATACGCTTTTTCCTATGTGCGTAAGCTAGTAAAGGCAGTACAATGGGCAGGAAATATGGCGCTTTAACTAAAAAACCTATACTGGCAGCTACAGCAGAAATTAGTAAGTGTTTTCGATTAGATGAATCGACAAACTTTAAAAGAAAATACATGCAGATGTGAACCAATGCCAAGGTGAAAAAATCTATATGTACGGCTCGGCTAAAAAATAAGCTCAGAGGTACGCTGAGATAAATTAGGAACGCAAAACGAGCAACTGACTCCGACCATACGTATCTAACTATGCGAAAAAAGTATAATGCACATACCAAAAAGCTAATAAAAAAGAAAGCTCTAGCTACAATATGACTTGGACCAAATACCTGGTACAAGAGGCTAACCATCGCCTCTGGTAAAGGGAACTCGAGAAGGAGCGTTTTATGATCTCCCATCCAACAGACACTCGGGTGCAATAGGTCAATACCGTTTAAATAGAAATCATAGATATAATTGGCAGTATCTGATTGTCTCCAAGTATGCGGACTATCTAAAGTTTCATCGAAATGAAAAAATCGATAAATAATCAGCAGTAAACTGAGCAACCAAAAGATCCGCTTACTGAAGCTATAACTCATTTAATAAGTATTTGCCAATTAGTTGTTGAGCTGAGGTGTGTAAATGAGGGTCGTTATCGTAATACATCCTGACTCCACTATGTTCTTGTTCAATAATAAACTCAGTCAGATCAATAAGCTTTATATTGCTAAAGTCTTTTTTAATATGAGAATTGATTGTGCGTAAATCATCCGTAAAACTAGCTCCCAGATCTTTGAAACGCTCACGATACAATGGAGTAGTTTGTGCACAATGTGGGAATACCAAGAGTGTGAAATTTATTTCGGGATGACTATCAATAACTTCCTGCATTTTATCTCTCCAATCATTATAAATATCCATCCAATCTCCCTTTAGAGCAAACATGTCATTGTAGAGATTTTTGCTTGATTTTAGATAGAGCTTACTTAAATTGTGGTAGTTTTCAACGCTAAAACTACTTGACCCATTACTAGGCGTATGTTGATTGTTAGCAAGAGGTTTTAGCCTAGAGTTTATATAGGGTACTACCAAGAACACATCACCTAACATCCAGTATATATTTCTAGCTAAAGATTGATTTTTCCAACTTATGGGATAGCTATAGTCGATTAAATCATTGCCAAGGTAAACTTGAATAATAACGTTTTTAGCATTGAATTGACGCAAACGTTTATCCAGAATAATAGCTTGTTGCTTTATACCGATACCGGGAACAGAGGCATTAATGATTTTGTGATCCTGGGTGTTTAGACTATCCTTTAGTACTTTAACATAGCTCTCCGGATGAGCGCTAAATGAGTCACCAATAATCAAAGTTTTGCTTCCGTTTTCTGATAATTCTTCCGTAGAATTAAGTCCATCCAACTCAGTTTTATAAAAGTCGATTATTTGATTTCTATAACAAATTTCCAGGATTAACAATACACTAAATATCAAGAAGGTAATGTAGGTCGCATGTTGAAAGGATCTCTTTAATGTGGCCTGTATGTATAGTGTTTTAAGACCTATCATTTTTGCTTATTTCTCCTTGTGGCGCTACTATTATGGCCATTGATCCGTAGACTAGAATTGCCATTTTTTCGTAATCCAAAAATCCGTTAAAAGTGCCCTGTATAGCAAAGGCTATTATACATAGTGTTGCAATCCAGTAAACAGACTCTTTATTAGTATGAATGTGCTTTATACCATAATGTATACTGGTAAATATTAGTCCGATTAAAATAATGAGCCCAATTATGCCAGTTTCCGCCAAACTCCCAAGATATTCGGAATGTGCATGACCTCTGTTTCCATTGTTTGTACTAATTCTTGTTTTATAACTTACCTCTTGGTAAGGTGCATATTTGAATTGATAGGTGCCGGGCCCAAATCCAACCAAGGGTTTCTCAAGAAACATATTATATGCCGCAACCCAGCGATTAATGCGCTCTAAATTGGACGCATCTGTGTTGAGGTTGGTCACTGACCCAAGATGGTCGGCAACATTATCATCATTTTCAGTTGATTCTTGGTTTTTTAATGAAAACAATATTGTATCTGATTGGCTGATGATCGTGAATGTACCCAGCGCGCTCATGATAAGTAGGTGCTTTGCTCTAAGTCCATATCTGATGGCTAAATAACTCAGGCCAACCATAAACAGACATATCCAGGTTGCTCTTGAATAAGACAAAATGATAGCAATTAAGAGCAGTATAGTTATGGTCATCGCAAGAAAATTAATCTGTTTGTTGCGAAAGGTTTTTATTATAAAAAAAGGAAATACCAGACCTAAACAAGCGCCATATATCGTATGATCCATAAAATATGGCATTGGAGCTGCAAAGCTTACTTGTTGACTAAAGTCATATTCGGCATGGATTAGCAATGTGTGTATTATGGGATAAATTAAGCCTAAGCCATAAAGCCAGTAGAGTTTTGCCTTGTTTTTTGCGTCCTTAAACCAATGTGAAAACACAAAGTAATAAACTGATATGAATATGAGTTTCAGTATAAAACGCTTAATGGACACATTAAAGTCAGTACTGGTCAACGCTGTAATAAGCGTCCAGATTAAGTCAAGCGCTAAAACAATACTAATAGGATGCTTTACTATTCGCTTGTCAAACTTTTCGTAATAAACCAAATGAAATCCTGCTGTTATGAAGAGAATAAGCGTTAGTATTTCAGTTGGAAAACTTATTTTAAAACCAAGTGTTTCTGCCGGTAAATTGATGGATAATGGAGCTAGCAGAATTATGGCTGGTATTATATACTTATAGTAGGAACTGGCAACGATACCTATAGTTAATGACGCCAGAATATAATTGGTGGTTTCTAATGTTGACTGCATACCTTGGTAAAGCATATATGCTTCTACAGCTATAAGCCCCATGCACAATATGCTGATAGCTAGATATGATCTGACTTGAGTCAAGATATAGCCTTTATTTCCTTGATTTTTAATCTAGCTACAATGATTAGAAGGCTTGAAATTAAACCAAAAACCAAACCAAGAAGAGTGTTTACAATTGTGTTGGGATAAGATGGCTTAAACAATGGTTTTGCTCTTGAAATTACGTGGATGGATGGTGTGGGTGCTTCAATACTATTTTTGGCTTCTGCGAGTTTCGACTTAAAATGATTGAGCTGACCAAGTTCAAATATGTAATTATTTATTGTCGCCTCATCATCCCTGCTTAATGGATATTGAGAAATTCTTGCAAGAGTTGTACGAATAGGATTATTTGGGTTCATAAATTCATCTTGCAACCTAAGCACTCTACTGGTGCTTAGCTTATCGACTTTGTTGCTATCAATTTCAATAGAATAAATAATGGATATCAATGAGTCTACTCGGTGCTGAGCTTCACTTAAATGGGTACGATAGTGATCAACCGCTTTATAGGCATTTGACTTTAAGATAGATTCGTTTACAGGGTCTATAATGTCAATAATATAATTCACCATTTTTGCAGACAGTTCTGGATCCTTAGTTTCAGCCTTAATGATGACGGCCATTTTTGGGTTCCTGCTAAAAGTCAAGTCTTCAGATAGTTCTTTATAGGCATCAGATAAAATAGTGTTTTTGGAAGGGTCCAAATCATAGTAGTTTATCAAGTCAAATTCGCTGATAACAGAGTCTTTTATTCGCTGTGATTCTAGTAGTTGAATTAATCTGTCCGAGTGAATTTCATAACCAAATTCTGGCCTACTAATTGCATCATCAAGTGAATTAGATGAGGTAGCATAAACCTCAGCATAGGAGGTGTACTTTTTTGGTACAATTTTACTCACTGCAAATGCTACGCCTCCTCCAACAATAGTCATAAGTGCAATGAATTTCCAATGACTTAGAATTAGGGTAGATAATGGGAGTTTTGAATTCATGTGCGCAAGATACGTATATGAGATAAAATGTTGTCAATCGAAATAAAGCTTAATTTTACTTAAAATGAATGAAGCTTTAAGTAAGTTAAGGGATGATGAGGAGATATATAGACTTGTGTTGTACTACAGTTTTTTTAATTATCCGCTTAAGTTTGATGAGATTTTAAAAACATGCCCTAGTGTCCGCGACGGGGAAACGCTAAATCGCATAGTGAATGTGCTAATCAAGGAGGGATTATTAGTAGAGAAGAATGGGTATTTGGGAATAAACGAATCCCAGCTCCAAATTGACCAAAGAATTGCGGATGAGAACAGACTTGAGAAAGCTAAATCAAAAATAGAGCGCTCAATAAAAGTGATTTCAAGATTTCCATTTGTTAAATCAGTGATGATTTCTGGCTCAGTATCTAAGGGGGTACTTAAGGAAGATGGTGATGTCGACTTCTTTATCATCACTAAAAACAATCGACTTTGGTTAACACGCACCTTACTGGTCCTAAATAAGAAGGTTTTGCGACTGAATTCACGAAAATATTTCTGTGTAAACTATTTCATAGGCGAAAACGAACTAGCCATACCGGATGAGAACATGTTTACGGCAGTAGAGTTAAATTCACTTATTCCTGTTTACAATGTTGAGATTTATAAAGACTTATTAAGTGCGAATGGATGGGCCAGCAATTATATTCAGCCCAATTCATACTTACACGCAGATATGGAAATAAATGTTTCTTCTTCTCGTACAAAAAGGTTCGGCGAATGGTTGCTTAAAGGAGCATTCGGAGAAAGTTTAGACAGGCGACTTAAAAAGCTTACACTAAAACGATGGAAAAAGAAGTTTTCTCATTTTGGAGATGAGGAATTTGAATTGGCAATGCGCTCTGAAAGAAACGTGAGTAAACACCATCCGAGCAACTTTCAACTGCAAATTCTTCATCATTTGGAAAATGGGATGAAAGAATACCAGCAGAAATCAAATAAAGCTAATTTGTACAAACAAGAATAAGACGGATATTTGTATTGTGGAGGGAATCGTAATAAAGTCTACGGGAAAATGGTGTCAGGTTTTGCTAAAGGATGAAACCGAATACACCTGTGCCATTAAAGGTAAGTTCAGAATGGACGGATTGCGTTCAACTAATCCAGTGGCAGTGGGCGATATTGTGGAGATCATAATTGAAGATGAAAACGAAAAGCGGGGAGTTGTAAAGTCCATTCATGATAGAAAAAATTACATCATTCGTAAATCCGTTAACCTTAGTAAGCAAGTCCACATCATTGCCAGTAACATAGATGTGTGCTGGTTGCTGGTGACAATTAAGGACCCCTATACTTCATTAGGTTTTATTGATCGAGTGTTGATAATGGCTGAAGCGTTTAATGTTGAAACAAGGCTCATCATCAATAAAATAGACACTTTTAATACGGAGGATATAGAAAAAGCTGAAGCCATTCGCTCAACCTATGAATCTATTGGATACAAAGTATATAAAATATCAGCTGAAACACGTGAAGGGCTTGATGATGTCTTGTCTGAAATGTCGGGTAAAGTGAATATGTTTACTGGCCATTCGGGTGCAGGGAAAAGCACCTTAGCCAACCTCATTCAGCCGGATCTAGAGTTAAAAACGGCAGAAGTGTCCGCTTATCACAGTAAAGGCCAGCATACAACAACCTTTGCAGAAATGCATAAACTTGATGGTGGCGGATTTTTAATTGATACACCTGGAGTAAAGGGGTTTGGGCTGATAGATATTGAACCAGATAACTTAGCACATTATTTCCCTGAAATGTTCGATTTACTCCCTGATTGCAAATTCAATAATTGTAGACACATTAAGGAACCGGGCTGTGCGGTGCGGGAAGCATATGAGGCTAATGAAATTCCATCAAGTAGATATGAAAATTATTTAAACATCTTTAATGACATGCATGAAGATGGAAACTATAGAATTGATCCGTACAAATGAGAGTAGTAATACAACGTGTATGGGAGGCTAATGTGAAAGTAGACGACAAAATTGTTGGAGAAATTAAGCAAGGTCTCTGCGTATTTATAGGTATTGAGGAAGCAGACGCTCTTGAGGATATTGAATGGCTAAAGCGGAAGATACTAAACATGCGCATCTTTTCGGATAGTAAGGGATTAATGAATGCTAGTTTACTTGACATTGGCGGGAGCATACTGCTTGTTAGTCAATTTACGCTTCATGCGAGCACAAAAAAAGGCAATCGACCTTCATTTATTAAAGCCGCTAAGCCAAACGTGGCAAATGATATTTTTGATAAAGTAATAGATTCATTTGCGGAAGATTTGGGAAATGAAAAAGTAGAAACGGGGATTTTTGGCGCAGATATGAAGGTATCTATCGGAAATGATGGGCCTGTAACAATTTGGCTTGATACAAAACAAAAAGAATAACGTTGGTCACTCATTTAAGGGTGGTCATCAATCAAAGAAAACTAGAATTAAATAATCAACGTAAATTTAAATACCGTGACGATTAAAGAAGCACAAACAACTGTAGATAACTGGATTAAAACCTATGGGGTTCGTTATTTTAACGAGCTAACCAACATGGCTGTGTTAACCGAAGAAGTAGGAGAGATGGCGAGAATAATTGCCAGAAGGTACGGCGAGCAAAGTGAGAAAGAAAGTGATAAAAATAAAGACCTTGGCGATGAAATGGCTGATGTACTTTGGGTTCTTATGTGTCTGGCAAACCAAACAGGTGTTGATTTAACGGAAGCACTTCAAAAGAATATTGACAAGAAAACAAAACGTGATAACACACGGCATCATAACAACGAAAAACTAAAATAACATGAAACTACTTTCTACCTTACTATTAATACTATGTGGTTCAATTGCTGGTGCTCAGCAACAAATCCAGATTTACACTGGTGGACTTCCTGATGCAGTAATATCTGACCCCGTGGGGCAATCAAGTCCAACAGGTAAGGTGATAGAAAGTGATTTTGTTGAACAACGGGGCGGCACGGTAGATAGTTGTGGTGTGGATTCTGTTAGATATCTAATGTCTAAAGCAACAGATAATGAATGGTATTACCTAGCAGATACCACTTTTAATAATGGTGGAAATGTTCATGACTACTATTCGAGATATGCGCAGTATTATGACGCGAGTGATTCACTCTATGTACATGGTGCATGTTTCTATGGTTTTGTCTTTTCTGTAGGCGATTCAGCTGAGGTAACGGTTAGCATATATAACCCTGCTACCGACTCAATGCCTGCAAGTTTAATTAGCCAGACGAATGTTTGGGTTTATGATGACTTTAGTCCAACCGATATTAATGTTAGCAGAGTGTGTGTAAATTTTGATTCAGTTGTTACGGTACATGGTCCATATTTAATTGCACTTGAGACGGCAACTACACAAGAGCTTCTGGTAATGTCCAACAGTTTTACCAATTTAGATGGACAAAATGAGCATTTAAGTTATGCCTATTATTCAAATCCAGATTATCCAAGTTTCCATGGTTGGTATGATCAAACAGATTTTGCCGCTAATTGGGATTTTGATTGGATTATAGAACCAAATGTTAGTTTTCCTATTGATGCGGAATTCACACTATCTACTAGCAGCATGTGTGAGGGAGATACGGTTTGTCTCACTAATATCTCATCGGATACAAATTACAGATCACGTATGTACAATCAGGATGCTCCATATGCTGGAATTACTTATGATTGGGGCGATGGTGCTATATCGAATGGCTCCTTGTCCGATTGCCATATTTATTCAATAGCTGGAAACTATACTATAACACACATTGAAAATGTTAATGGTTGGACAACATCATGCAGTGTATCACATACAGAAATGCTGAATGTTGACCCATTACCTAATGCTAGTTTTACGCATGTGGACAATCTTGGAGGTAGTATCACATTTGCGGATATGTCAAGTAATGCGGATAGTGTGTTGTGGGATTTAGGAGATGGAACAACTACCACGGATAGTGCTTTCAATTATGTTTATAGTCAGACTGGTAGCTCGTATAATGTGACATTAATCGCATATAACGATTGCGGGTCGGATACCACTACGCTCACGATAGTTCCTGACCCCACAAGTGTATCAAGCTTGTCTCAGGATCAATTTAAATTGTACCCAGTGCCTGCTACGGACGTCTTAAGTATCGAAAATACAAGTGGAGAGGTCTTGAATTTTAAAGTATTAGATTCCCAAGGGCGAATTGTGCTTTCCAACAAGCTCAGAAATAGAGTAGATCTTAACGTCCAGACATTAAGTGCTGGTGTTTATACAATTGTATTTAATGCTGATCACGGTCAGACGAGTAAACGATTTGTAGTTAATCGCTAGGGACACACAAGCTGTATTTGGCGCTATAATTTTTGATCTTGAAATCCAAGTAATCCGGATTATGAATGTAAACCTTAACTAGCGGAGCTGCTGGAATAAGAATTTTTGTTTCAAGATCAGCCCAATAGCCATGACCCTCGTCTGCGATATCATAATAGGGGATTTTATGCAGAAAAGTTTGTTCGTTGTCCTCATTAAAGCCCTGAGCAACTAGCCATAAGTTTCTGTAATCAATAGCTTGATTGCTCATTTTACTGCAGCGTATGGTGGCAAATACGGGTAGTTCTGATGAGAAACTTGTTTCGCATAGGTATTGGTTGCCTGTGGATTCAACAGCATCTATGGAAGCTTGTTTTAGGTGTGTTAATTCTACGCCATGAGGAGGCACTTCTTGCTCATTTCCTAGATATCCACTGTAAGCTGCTCCAGTCTTAATAAACACGGCTTTATACTTCTTATAGGACATGCTATTAGGGTGCAAGATTCCCGCATCATACTGCCAGTTTTGTATCAGGCCAAATGAAAATAAAGCAAATAGCAATGCCCACACAACATAAGGTTTCTTTATTCGTGATAGTGAAATTACACCCGGTAGTATAAGGACAGGATAGAACTCGATAAAGGCTCTGTGACCAAAACTATCGCCATAATACCAACTCCACCAGCTACTAATGACGTATGAGACTACAAAAAGACCTGCAAACCAGTAGACTATTTGCTTGCGTTTAAATAAACTAAACCTATAGAATGCTAACACCGATAGTATTAGAACCGGTGTGTAGATAAATAACCCTTTCTTAAAGCTTGTTAAGACATCTGTAAGATGAGGCGATAACCAATTAAAGCCTTCTCCTGGGTATGACCATACTATAAGTCTTCCTGTGCCTAGATACCAAACAACAATCTGAATTGTAATTGGAAATAGCATTAGTAGTGCCCAATACCACTTCTGAAATAAGCAAGAGCTTAATGATTTTAAGTCCGTATTGAACAAGCTTAAGATAAAGGGGAGAAATGCTAGCAACAAAGCATTGCTGGGCCTTAGAATGATTAACAAACCAGTAATTAAAAATAACCATGGAGCACGATTAAGGGCTTTATTGTGGGCCAAGTCGTACAATAGGCTAAGTAGAATGCACACCAGCGCAAATCCATATACATGACTCATAAATGGTTCAGCTATCGTATAGTAGATAAGGTTTCCACAAAGAGCCATTACTAACGCAATATCACCGTTATAACCAAGGTTTATAACAAGCTTTTTAAGATGATATAAGCCCAACATCAAGATTATCAAGGCACCAATAAGATGTAAAAACTGCTGTCCCCGACTATATTCTTTAAATCCTAATAGTTTACTAATCAAATAGAATGGTGATTGCAAGACGGCAATACCTACTGGGTATTTATTGACCACCTCATTATTAACTTCCCTGCGATAGTTGGTATAAATTCCGTGTTCTTGTTCGCGTAACTTTTGTTCGGAAAAGCTCAAGTCTTTGTCATCAAAAATGGCAGGGAGATAGGCATAGTAGCCTGCTGCGTCACCGCTGTATGAAGCTTTTGCTCGCTCACTTTTTACATACCAAAATGCAAGCGCTAAAAGAAACAGCCCAGTTCCTAAAAGAAACTTGTGTCTATTTAATGTGTGCCAGTTGATAATAAGGAGTTCAAGAAGTTAGCTAGGGCATCTCTTGTTGCTTGGAACCCTTCAGTGCTTTCCCATAATGCGCTAGCACCGTGTCTAGACGCTTCTCGAGGGGCATAGAATGTAGTTAGTTCATCCTTCGCTAAATCTGCTAAATGAGAGGTTTCATTTACCTCATCTTTCGAACAAGTGATAAACAATGGACAATTCACTCGGGGTAAATCCTTGGCTAATTTGTAATCCGTAAAATACTCACCTGGACTAAAAGACATTACACCAGCAATCTGTTTGTGGTATTCAAAGCTAGTATCTGCGGCAATTTTAATTACTAATGATGCAGAATATGAGCTTCCTAATAAATAAATTGGTTTAGACCTGTCCATTAAGAGATGTAAATCAGCAATATGAGCAATGGATGCCCGAATGTCCTTTTCTGCGTCTAAATATTCAGTGGGTAAGTTTTGTTCTACAGCCCTCATCGCTGTTTCATTCTTTACCCCATTCATATCTCTGCCCGAACGTTGGTCAATAGCAAGAGTGTTGAAGCCTAAAGTATTGAGCCAGTCTGTCAAGTCCTTGTATTCTCCTCTAGAGCTGCCTGCTTGATGACAAAGAATTATATAAGGGGCGTTTTCTGCTATTTCACTAATGGTTGCGGTAATGGGCAAACCATCTAATGATTTGAATGGCGGATCAATATCTCCTTTCATGGGGGTGAAACTCCTTTCTATCTTATGATGCCCCCCCGCATGTTGATGACTGTGAAGACTATCATGGTCTTCAGTTTTGTTTTCATTTGAGTTATCAGCTTGCACCGTTGTTTCGGTGTCGTCGCCACAGGCATATGTGAGACCAACAATTAGAAAATAGAATAAATATCGTTTCATATTTTAAAAATACACATTACTTGGCACAGCTAATGACTTCTTGATGTATTGTGTCGAATTCATAGGTGTAAATAACCATAAATGGCCCATTGTCTGAGTAGGATTGGTCTTTGCAGATAACATCTTTAAAGTATCGTCTATAGATCCAAGGTTCGGGATTTAATGAGACTAAGGTTTTGTCCATGCTGTAATAAGTAAGGTTAGTTTGTGAGATGTCTTTCCCTGTATCTAGATTATGGCGGATGTTTTCTGGTAATTCATTCTTGTGCCTGGCGTCTATCATCAATTGTCCTTGGGGAATTCTGTACGAATAGACGTTCCAGCTTAAATAAGACAAGTTGGATGAAAAAACATTTATCAATGGAACTAGGCCAGCGAAACCAATTCCAACTAACATTGTTCGATTAATCTGCCAGTTAAAACCATCTTTGTCATAGATTAACTTAAGGTTTATGAGAGCTAAAGCTAGATTCCATGGCCATACCATATAATTGTAATCAATAGTTATCAGGTACACTAATACCCCAATATGCATGGCAAATAATAGGTAATGTGAAATCATGCGTGATTTATTAAAAATCAGTGTCAAGCCAAGGATGACCTCAATAAATGGGAGTAAACCAAATATTCCTTTTGCAGTGGATTTGAGAAATTCCGGTAGTTCGTAAACCATGTAATCCAGTCCGTAATCAAAGAAATAGATATTGTATTTCTGAATGCCTGCCCAAACATACATGCAAGCTAAAACTGGTATGACGTAATTGGTGGGCTTGTTTTTAGAAGATACAAGCTCACATAGCAGTAATATCCAAACCATATAATAATATGGCTGTGCTTTGTTAAAATCTAGGAATATGGCGAGCGATAATAGGCTAAAGGATAGAATTGTAAACACTTTTTTCCCCAATATCAAAAAGAGTATCGATGAGGTGCAAAGTCCAATGAGAATGGCTGTGCTTAAACCATCGCTGATGCTAAATGATTCTACTAACGGAAAACGAGGGATATGAGGATTGCCTATCCAAATTTTATAGCTAACAACACTCAAAATAATTAATAGAGCATGTGTAATTTGAGCGTAGCTTATATCTCGTATGAACTTAAAATTAGGCATAAAAAAATCCTGACATCATGCCTAAGCATGATCGTCAGGATATAAAAATAAGCTTTCTACGCTCTTATTCTGCCAGAATAATTACTTTATTATTCAGCACTTCTAATACACCACCGTTAACATCAAAAGTCTTTTCACCTTCGTTAGATGCTACACGAACAGCACCTTTCTTAAGTGATGAAATTAGTGGAGCGTGATTATCTAAAATACCAATCTCGCCATCCGTTCCTGGAGCAACAACTGATTTAGCCTCTCCCGAGAATAGATTTTGATCTGGTGTAATGATATCTAATTGCATTTCAATTTGTTTTTTAAGCCTCAGCTTCAGCAAGCATTTTCTTACCAGCTTCAATTACTTCTTCAATTGTACCTTTTAAGTTGAAAGCAGCCTCTGGATACTCATCAACTTCACCATTTAGAATCATGTTAAATCCTTTGATAGTGTCTTCGATACTTACAAGTGCACCTGGCATTCCAGTAAACTGCTCTGCAACGTGGAATGGCTGAGAAAGGAATCTCTGTACCCTTCTTGCGCGGTGTACGGCTAACTTATCTTCCTCAGAAAGTTCATCCATACCTAAGATGGCAATGATATCCTGAAGTTCGTTATATCTCTGAAGAATCTCTTTTACTCTCTGCGCACAGTTGTAGTGCTCGTTTCCAAGAATCTGTGGCGTTAGAATTCTAGAAGTAGAATCGAGTGGATCTACCGCTGGGTAAATACCTAGGGCCGCTAATTTTCTTGAAAGTACAGTGGTTGCATCCAAGTGAGCAAATGTGGTTGCTGGTGCAGGATCCGTTAAATCATCCGCAGGTACATATACTGCCTGTACAGATGTAATCGATCCTCGTTTTGTAGAAGTAATACGCTCCTGCATTGCACCCATCTCAGTCGCCAATGTTGGTTGGTAACCTACTGCAGATGGCATACGTCCAAGAAGTGCTGATACCTCAGATCCAGCTTGTGTAAATCTAAAGATGTTATCGATGAAGAAAAGGATATCTCTACCGCCTGAATCTTCGTCACCATCTCTAAAGTACTCAGCCAATGTAAGCCCAGATAGTGCTACTCTTGCACGTGCCCCTGGAGGCTCGTTCATCTGACCGAATACGAATGATGCTTGAGATGTTTTTAGGGCTTCTTTGTCCACTTTGTCAAGCGGCCATCCACCTTTTTCCATCTCTTCTAAAAAGTCTTTTCCGTAGTTAACAATGCCAGATTCAAGCATCTCTCTAAGAAGGTCGTTCCCCTCTCTAGAACGCTCACCAACACCAGCGAATACAGATAAACCTGCGTGACCCTTCGCAATGTTGTTAATTAATTCCTGAATCAATACTGTTTTACCTACTCCGGCACCACCGAATAATCCAATCTTACCACCCTTTGCGTATGGCTCAATCAAATCAATTACTTTGATACCTGTATATAATACCTCAGTTGAGGTAGATAAATCTTCGAATTTTGGTGCTTCTCTGTGAATAGGAAGACCGTTTTCTGTTGAAAGGGCTTCAATTCCATCGATGGCTTCTCCAACAACGTTGAATAGACGCCCTTTAATTTCTTCTCCAATTGGCATAAGAATAGGAGATCCAAAACTAACTGCCTCCATTCCTCTTGTTAGTCCATCGGTTGCCTCCATGGCAATAGTTCTAACTGAGTCTTCACCAATGTGCTGCTGACACTCAAGAACTACACGTGTTCCGTTTGACTTTATTACTTCAATCGCATCAAGAATATTTGGGAGCTGTCCAGCTTCTGCAAAACTGATGTCTACAACAGGCCCTATGACCTGAATGATTTTACCTTTAATGTTAGACATTTCGTGTTATTTGTATTTACAATTAAAAATCGCCGACAAAAGTACTTAAATTTACACGTATTCTAAAGGCTCGTGGATAATTTTATTCATTTTTGTTTGGATTCAGAAATAGTTTAGGCAATTTTGATTTCCCAAAGTCTTATTATAAAAGGGAGATAGAGTTTTAAGGTGAAAGTATATAGAAATTTAGAAGCGTTTCAAAATGTTAATAACCCAGTATTAACAACAGGAACATTTGACGGAGTCCATATAGGCCATCAAAAAATCATTCAGCAAATTAATGATGTGGCCAAACAAGTGGGAGGAGAGTCTGTGCTACTTACCTTTCATCCTCACCCCAGAATGGTATTGTTTCCAAATGATAGCATAAAACTAATTAGTACGCAGCAGGAAAAAATTGAACGATTGGAGGCTGCTGGTCTAGATCATCTCATTATCTACCCATTTAGCTTTGATTTTTCACGTTTGAACTATGTTGAATACGTTCGGAATATCCTGGTAAACGGAATTGGGGTTAAGCATTTGGTGATTGGTTATGACCATCAATTCGGACGAAATAGAGAAGGGAGCTATGAACAACTTGAAGAGTTAGCTCCTTTGTACGAGTTCAAACTTCAAGAAATTCCTGCTCAAACCATAGATGATGTGAATATTTCATCTACAAAAATTAGAAGAGCAATTCAATCTGGAGATATGGAGACTGTAACAAATTACCTTGGTTATAGGTTTAGCTTACAAGGAATGGTCGTTGACGGAAATAGATTGGGACGCACAATAGGTTTTCCTACAGCCAATATTCAGGTTTTGGATGAAAATAAAATCATTCCTGGAAATGGGGTGTATGCGGTGAATGTTAGACACATGAACGCTTCATATCAGGGTATGATGAATATTGGAGAAAGGCCAACGATTAGTGGTGAGAAGACACTTAGTTTGGAGGTCAATATTTTTGATTTTTCTGAAGAAATATATGGCGATTTGATTGAAATAGAATTTGTTAAGCGGATTAGGGATGAACAAAAATTTGATGGGACAGAAAGCTTGGCGCAACAATTGCAAGAGGATAAAAACATTTGCCTGAATGTACTTTAAAGGATTATTAATAGCGTTGTTTTGTTGGATTAGCACCTATGCGAGTGCTCAATTATTATCCAAAGACCAAATAGATACCTGTAGGGTGTATAAATCAATGGAGGAAGCTATGGTAAACCCAGGTCAGGTGTATGTTTTGAATCTGAAAAAATCAAAACTAGATAAGGTGCCAGAAGGCCTGGAAAAGCTAGTTAATCTCAATAAGTTAGTCTTAAGCAAAAATAATCTAGATAAACTACCTGAAAGTGTGACTAAGTTGCCGCATCTACAAATAATTGATATCAGCAAGAACGATTTTGAAGTGCTTCCCGCCCAGATTTGTCGTTGTACAAACCTAATAGAACTTAGCATGAGCGTAAACAACATTGGAGGCTTTCCGGCCTGCATAGGTAACCTGACTAAGTTGGAGTACATTGATGCATTTAGTAATAATCTAATGGTGTTTCCACCTGAAATGGCTCAGCTCACAAATCTGAGGGAAATGGATTTGAGGGTTATCTCAATTCCTGATGACATTCAAAAAAAGGTGTATGAAATGTTGCCTAATGCAAAAATTCGCTTTTCGAATGACTGCGGTTGTGGGTATTAAAATACCATTTTAATGGGATTGTCATATAGGTGATGGCGGCATAGATTTGCCGCATGTCATTAGTGGAATTACAAGTATTCGGAATTGCTTTATTAGCAGGCTTATCAACCTTGATTGGCTATTTTATTGTCGCCTGGTCTGGTCGTGCATACAACACAAATTTTGTAACATTATCGATGGGATTTACTGCAGGTGTGATGATCTACCTGTCATTTGTTGAACTGCTAGGTGAAGCAGGGGAAATCTTATCACACTTACATGGAGAAAATGGCGCGCTTTACACGCTCATAGCATTTTTCGTAGGCATATTAATCACAGCCCTAATTGATAAAATGATTCCTCATTATGAGAATCCACATGAGGTGGATAACGATATTCCCAAACCAACGGCTAAAAGAGCAAGTCTTTACAGGGTAGGGGTCTTAACGACACTGGCTATAGCAATTCACAACTTTCCTGAAGGTATTGCCACGGTGTTTTCTGGAATGCAGGATTTTGAGCTCGGTGTAACGGTTGCTGTGGCAATCGCAATACATAATATTCCCGAGGGAATTGCGATTGCGGCTCCGGTTCTAAAGGCTACAAAAAGCAAGAAAAAAGCCTTTACTTGGACATTGATTGCTGGATTAGCGGAGCCACTAGGCGCATTCTTGGGTTACTATGCACTGAGAGATGTGTTCAATGAGAACATATTTGCTATTCTGTTAGCGGTAATTGCTGGAATAATGGTATTCATATCATTTGATCAGGTTTTGCCAGCTACCCAAAGATGGGGTAAACACCACATGACAACCTACGCTATTTTAAGCGGAATGTTGGTTATGGCTCTTACCATTTTATGGGCATAAAAAAACGCCAGACACTGTCTGGCGTTTCCATCTATTTATTCGTTTGATTTAAGAATCTATTACTGTTGAATCTTCATTAGTTACTCCTTGCCACTTTGCATCTCCAAAGCCTAGTATTGGCCAGCAAACAAATCCAAAAAGTGCAAGCGCTATACCAAATCCAGAGTCTTTCCCAAAGTTCTTAGCAATTTCAATCATCATGACAATTGCCGCAAATAAGTTAACGATAGGAATAAGGAATAATACAATCCACCACGCTGGCTTACCTGCCATTTGAGTTAGAATATAAATGTTATAAATGGGTACTAAACATGCCCATCCTGGTTGTCCTGCTTTTTCAAATGCTTTCCACATTCCGGCAATCACGACTATCATGACTACCACATAAATTACGATCATTAACATAGTTTTTGGTTTTATATATTTTTAGCAATCTAATAAAATCTTTTTAAATTTTATTGATTGTTAATAAATGAGGAGTCTAGTAGTGAGAATTTTAGAAAGTGAATGATAGCTTTTTTTTCGATTGAAGTTAAGTCTGTGGCAATTAACAGGGTGTCTTTATTGCGCACGTTTTCTCCTCCACTCGAAATATGGTCTAGTACTTCCTCTAAGGTATTAAACCTTCCATCGTGCATATAGGGGGCGGTTAATGTTAAGTTGCGTAGTGTAGGGGTTTTAAATTTCCCAAAATCATCTGATTGCATGGTTATGCGTGCTCTTCCCGAATCAAGGTTCTGCATGGGCAATCCTAAGTTATGATACTTATTGTCCATTAAATTCGGGCCGCTATGACAAATGTAGCACCTTGCCTTCCCGTTAAATAGTTCTAAGCCCATTTTGCTCTCTTCGTCAAGCGCGGACTCATCGCCTGCTAAATAGCGATCGTATGGACTATTTCTGCTTACTAAAGTCCTTAAGTAATTGGCAATTGATCGAGTGATCACATAAGGTGTTATCTCTGTTCCGAAAGCCTCCTGAGACTTTTGATGGTATGCCTCTATCTTATTCAGTTTAGCACAAAGCTCAACTAAATTCATATCCATTTCTTCTTCTGACTCGATAGGTGAACTTATTTGCAACTCTAAAGTGGGGGCTCCGCCATCCCAAAAAAAGAAATCATGGTCACTAAGATTGAACAAGGGAGGGCTGTTTCTGAGACTTTTTTGTCCTCTTATGCCTATGCTGCTTGCAGTTGTGTCGCTAAACGCATAGTTTAAATTATGGCATGACGCACATGAAATGGAGTTATCTGCAGAAAGTCGAACATCATTAAAAAGAAGTTTGCCTAATTCCGCTTTGTCAGGATGGTAGTCGTTCTCATCTTGACGTATCGAGTCTTGAGAAATACTTCCTTCCTCTTTGGATGGCTTTATGGCGTCATCGGTATCAGAAGCACATCCAGCCAAAAAAAAAGAGCAGGTGATAACAAGTATCACACTGCTCTTTAAATATGCATTTATACTAGTCAAGGCTAATTGCTGAAACCGAATTATTTGCCACGGTAGTAGCCAATGGCATGTTGTTCATCGTATGAGTTAAATTATCTGTCTCAAGATCAATGCCTGCCAAGAATTGACCCCAATTAATGGCTAAATGAATTGTTTCTTGATCACCAGCTTCAACGTCTAACATTGTCATGATGGCATTGTGCTCTCTAAAAAGTGCATCTGTTCCAATGTGCATGATGAATGTGGTATCCATGGTTCCGTCATTGTCCGTATCAACGTTTCCTTCCAAAGAGATAAACCTATAACCAGAACTCCATCCCCAGTGGTTAGAAGGTGTAGCAAAGGCTAATGGGTGTCCCGCGCTATACATTGCAGGGTCTTCATGGTTGGTTGTGCTATCTACACCAATTTGTAAATACATATTGTGTAAGTGACCTGGGTCTAGTGTGCCGAAATCATAGTGCATGGTGCCTGGTTCAACCATTGCATAGCTTGCTGGCGTTTGAACAGTAGTTCCAGACATATCTGTAAATCTTGGATTCGATAAGTACACACGCGCCAGAGTGAACTGGTAATCGTTACCTGCAGCATCCGTGTAAACCGAATCATACGAGAAAGCCTCAGTTCCTACGTAGTGATGCACATGCAGCTCAAGTGAAGCCGTTGATGGTGCAATATTGTCATATGTACATGACCCGTCATCTTTTTTGGCTGACTCGTCATAGTTATTCGCAGTGGAGTCAGTACAACCCTCTCTTTTACATGAAGTGATTGACACTCCTCCAATAAGCAATATTGCTAAGAATACATTCTTTTTCATTGTTTTAGTGTTTAATTTGATAGACAAGTAAAATGAGCTTTTTCCTCAATTATCCCTGTCCCAAAATGATTTTGAAATAGTTTAATTTGTACCTCCATTTGACTATCAACGCTTACATTGTTAAACCAAAACCCGTGCAGCGAATGGTCTAAATCATGCGCATGATCGTTTAGCACTAGCACCGTGTCTTGAAGTGTTTTATTAATCATAAGTGCTTCAAAACCATGCGTAGGAAAGCTCGTTGATATTTCAATGTTAAGGTAAACAGTGTCTCCAATTTGATAGATTCCATTTGGAATAGGATCGTCTATTTTTATTGTATAGTCTGTGTTATACGTGCATGATCCATCTTCTCTGTTGGCATCCGAATTAAAATTAACCGCGCTTGGGTCCATACATCCTTTCCTTACACATCCAATTGTGCTAAGCATAAGAATAGATGATACGAATAATCCAATTGTTTTCATTAGTTGATTAACCAATTTATTCCAGCTGTTATTTCATGTTTTTTAGTTAATAATCCTTGTGCGTAGTCCTGCCAAACGGGTAGCTGGAGACCACCGTATAGGCAAAAGGAATTAATCATAAGATCTACGCGGAATCGTAATGAGAGAATATTGCCTCCCGAATAGGGATTCATTTCTCCCTTGCTTGCATTCAAAATATCTTGCTGTGCATAAAGGTGACTTACTCCTAATTGTGGAATAAGGGCTTTGTCA
The DNA here is from genome assembly GCA_964230215.1 of Flavobacteriales bacterium. GTDB lineage: Bacteria > Bacteroidota > Bacteroidia > Flavobacteriales_D > JAUILH01 > JAUILH01. The sequence goes on along the minus strand of CAXRGQ010000007.1, from coordinate 10,146 downwards.
ATATCACCTAACTCAAAGCCTTTAAAAGCTGAAATATTGGTGCTAAGACTATTGCCAAACTGATACCTATAATAGTTCGCACCATTAACTTGAAACACTGATTCGGCACTTAAGCTTTTATCACCTGCTTTCAAATGATATTGCAGTCCAATCAAATAATCTAAGCTACCGCTTCCAGGCGATAATGTGCTATACAAGTTTGAGGATTCCTCATTCTGTATAAGTCTACCTGTTGGCAAATCAATCCCTGCATTTAACCAAAGAGATTGCTTTACAATATTTGATTCAGTTGTGTCGCTTTTCTGGATAACTGCATAGTTAACACGCGTTGTCAAGTCGCTCATACCCTCAATGGACATAAACTCATCTCTGCTCATCATGTAAGATGTGCTAGCATAAATATGCACCCTCTTGGCGGCAACCCATCTCCCAGTGATACCAATTTCATTGACATAACTAGTGTAGCTTAAGTTTTTCTCGTTAGAGAATAAACCTGGGTGGATGCTATTATACCACCTGTTTCTATATTGTAGCCCTATAAAATGTTTGTTTGAACCTGAGAGAATTCCGAATTGATTAGAAGCTCCTGTTGTTCCACAAACATCACAAGGCACTGCTTCTTTGCTGCTCAGAAGTATGAGCGCAAACAGCAAAATTGCTTTGAAATACATTTGAATTATTTGTGATTAAACTTTGATTGCTAAGCTGCAAGTTTAATCTCTGGAGGCGGGATATCAATTGAAGTACATGTCCTTTGAGTACGCTCATTATGCCCAAAACAATACGTGTAAGGCATGGTGCAAGGTGCATTCGATAACTGACTTGTTAGTGAATTTTGAAACAATGTAATGTCTTCAAAATCAAATTGTGGAGCTGGTCGCTCGCTTTGTTTTGTTTTAATCTCAACGTTGGTGGAATACATTTCTAGTTCCTTCTCTAAATGACACTTTCCATGACACTCCATCTCTGGCTTGTCTTTGTTGATGCAAAACTCCTGTGTGATTTCCGTTTTATGTGTTTCATACCACGTCCACAACCCTGTTTTAATCAGGCCTGGAGCGATAATCGCACTCATTAACAATATTGATAAGAGGTATCTCACACTATAAATGTAGACGAAAAAATGTAAGCTTATGTTGCTTTAGTTACATTTCTTCATAAACCGTTCCCATAACAACGATATCTGCACCAGCATCCCATGCTTTTTGCTTTTGATCTTCAGACCTAATTCCACCCCCTACAATTAGGATACTTTTTACATGTTTTTTAACTTGTTCAATCACTTCAGCGGGAATTGGGTGGTCAGCTCCGGAACCAGCTTCAAGATAACATGAAGACATACCCATTAATTCGCCAGCTTTAGCCGTGTAAATAATTTGATTAATGTCGTTTACAGAAATCCCATTTGTCCGACTTACCCTCTCCACACTTGTTTCCTTTCCAGTGCTAATCACGATATAGGAACACGAAATGGTTTCCAAGTCAAACTCTATAATTTTCTTCGCGCCCTCAATTTGCTGCTCAATTAAATACTCAGAATTACGGCCAGATAGAAGAGATGTAAATAGCATAGCATCCGCTTTGACTGTGATTTGAGAGGCATCTCCTGGGAATATTATTAGTGGTGTATTTGTGTGTTCTTTTAAGCTATTACAACACTTCTCGGTATCTCCATTGTTAACTGTACTTCCACCAACAAAAACTAAGTCTGCCTTGTTCAGTGAATCAAGCTTATAGCTTCTTTCGTCAAACTTGTCAGGGTCAATCAGAATAGCATGTAGTTTATTGCCCTTTTTAACCGATTTAAGTATCCCTTCTTTTACCACTTTTCAAAGATATCAATCATTTACAATTGCGGTGATGTAGCGTGAGTTTGAAAAAACATTCAAATCTTTCATAACTTCATTCTGCTTATACTTCATTATACACGAGTACTTATCATTAGTTTTTTGAACCTGATAGTCTTGCTTAAAGTATGGCGAACAATCACCATAGAGTTTGTACATAGCCTCCTTAATGCTCCATATTATTGTGGCTTCTTTAAGATTTCTCATCGCCCACTGGTCTTCATCTTCTCGTACAAACTTGTTATATACGCGAAGAATTTTCTCATCGATAATTTGTAAATCTATCCCGGTGTCGGAATCATTATTTACGGATACTGCCACGAATTCGCTTGAATGTGATATACTCAATTTGGCGTATTCTAAATACGGTCGTCCATTTTTCTCGTATTGGATTTTTTGTTTAGGAGCAATTTGATTGCAACATAATCTGACGGCCAACCATTGTTTTTGACGCAATTCGGATAGATAATCTTCGATTTCACCTGTATCAATCCCCTCGTCTTCTGCTAGTGTTTTAAGATGATTCAAGGATTCATTTATGTGCCAAATTATGACTTCCGATGAACCTGTTGAAAATGTTTCTGCTACTGGCATTGAGAGTATTTGATCGATAGTTGTCCTATAATTTTACTTTAACTTGTTCTTTACTTAGGAGTTGACTACCTTTGTTGTCCGAAAATTAAGCAGAAAAAAAAGAATATGAGTGATACACAAGAAAAATTGGCTTACAAGGTTAAGGATATTTCTTTAGCAGATTGGGGCCGAAAAGAGATTAGATTAGCTGAAGCTGAAATGCCTGGTCTAATGTCTTTACGTGAGGAGTATGGTGCTTCTAAGCCTTTAAAGGGTGCAAGAATTGCTGGATGTCTTCACATGACAATTCAAACAGCCGTACTTATTGAGACATTAGTTGAATTAGGGGCAGAAGTTACATGGTCGTCATGTAATATCTTCTCTACACAAGATCAAGCAGCAGCAGCTATTGCAGCAGCAGGTGTTCCAGTTTACGCTTGGAAAGGTATGAACGAAGAAGAGTTCGATTGGTGTATTGAGCAGACTTTGTTTGCATTTGAAGGTGGTAAGCCACTTAACATGATTCTTGATGATGGTGGTGATTTGACAAACATGGTGTTTGATAGATATCCAGAGCTATGTAAAGACATCAAAGGTCTTTCTGAAGAAACTACTACAGGTGTACATAGATTGTACGAAAGAATGAAAAATGGTACGCTTGTAATGCCTGCCATTAATGTGAATGATTCGGTTACTAAGTCTAAATTTGATAACAAGTATGGATGTAAAGAATCACTAGTTGATGCGATTCGCCGTGCTACAGATGTTATGATTGCCGGAAAAGTTGCGGTTGTTGCTGGTTACGGTGACGTTGGTAAAGGTTCTGCCGCTTCATTAAGAGGTGCTGGAGCTAGAGTAATAGTTACAGAAATAGATCCAATTTGTGCACTTCAAGCTGCTATGGATGGTTTTGAAGTTAAAAAGATGGACAATGCTGTAGCTGAAGGAGATATTATTGTTACGACTACTGGAAACAAAGATATCGTTGTTGGTCGTCATTTCGAAAAAATGAAAGACAAGACTATCGTTTGTAACATTGGACATTTCGACAACGAAATTGACGTGCCTTACCTTAACAATAACTACGGTGACACAAAGGTTGAAATCAAGCCACAAGTTGATATGTATAATGTAAACGGAAAAGACATTATTCTTTTGGCTGAAGGTAGGTTAGTAAACTTAGGTTGTGCAACAGGGCACCCATCATTTGTTATGTCAAATTCATTCACTAACCAAACGCTTGCACAAATAGAGCTTTGGACGAATTCAGATAACTACAAGAATGAAGTATATATGTTGCCTAAGCACTTAGATGAAAAAGTAGCTGCACTTCACTTGGAGAAAATTGGTGTTGAATTGGAGGTTCTATCTAAAGAACAGGCTGATTATATCGGTGTGACTGTTGAAGGACCATACAAACCAGAACATTACAGATACTAGAATTTAAAGATTCCAGATAAGTAAAAAGCCAGTTGAGAATTCAACTGGCTTTTTTTATATCGTAAAAATCGGGTTAATTGTAAATATGCAAAATCGTCCCGTTAAAGCTAGTGTTGTATTGTTTCAGAGGAAGTGTTGCTGGACCATTGGTTACCAGTCCGTCAAATACACTGTATCTAGAACCACTGCAATGATCCACCAATTCAACCGTACTGCTAGAGTCGATAACCACCGCACAGTTTTGGTTGATGTCGTATGTGGCATGTCGGTCGTACACAACAAAATCATCTTGTGTTTTTCTGTATACGAACAGTCCTTGAGATCCTCCACTAACGTATGCATGTCCACCAACTACAGCTAAACTCGAATAGCTTGGCAGTGTAACGTTAATCTCTCGATCTACAATAACTAGCGGAACCCCTTGGTTTCTATCACGGCAACGGCTCATAAAAAACAGACCGATAAATAGAAATAATATGGCTTGGGATTTGCGGGTCATTCTAGTATATTTGAATGTAAAGATAAACGAATGTCTAATATCATTAAAATCTTAACGCTTCTTACACTTCTTTTAGTATGTGTTCCCACCGAATCCTATGCGCAGGATAAGGGAACAAGGAAGGAACGTAAAATGGAACGCAAAAAAGCAAAGGCGAGGGAAAAGGAGAAAAAGAAAAAAGATAAGGAAGCCAGAAAAGCCGAGAAAGAGGCGTTTAAACGATATTATTCAATTCAGTGTAAGCACGTCAGAAAAAAACTAAAAAAGCAAAAGAAGCAGGCTAATAAAAAGAATAAAAAACGCTGGCACGATTAAGTTAGCGTTGGAATTTTTTCGTTCTTAATCCAAGCTTTAAATACCTTCGTATTTGCCATCAAATCTCCAATGTAGTAAGCTTTTGATTTCTGAATTAATTTACATTTTAGCATTGGTTCCTTAACCACCTCAAGTGATCCTGATATGCCGTTTGAATGAACTGCGTGCAAGGTGTTGCCTTCTTTCACGATAAACCCAACGTGATTGTCTAATCCAATTATGTAAATCCCATCTTTTTTGCTCAGCATGTATTCTTCTAAACCTTTAAGGTTGTTGTGACCTATGATATGCATGTTGCTGCCACATAGAGATTTGATAATGTTAGAGCTTGCTTGTTGCGCTAATCGGGCACGTTCAATTTTAAAGCCGATATCTCGCAAACATGTTGTAACGAAATAACCACATGCTATATCTCCATGTCGCGGATGTTGAGTTGTACCATTGTAGTCCCAACGCGTGTCATACCAAATAGGGAAAACGGTGTCTTTTAAGGTGGTGTAAATGTAATTCTTTGATAATTCAATCAATGTTGATTGGTGTCTTGCATCTGACCTCAGGTATTCTTCTTTAAATAGCTTATTCTTATGAGTAATGTATGCCTTACGCTTTCCGTAATATGCATCCAGTTGACTTACGCTGTATGCTTGTGTCGTTTTGTAAACTGGGTCACTATACTTATAGTTGATTTTGCCTTTATTACAAGATATTAAGGCTGTTGCTGCAAGAATTAATGAGACGAGAACAAGTTTTTTCATGTATGAGTCTGGATTTAAGACATTAAACCCATACGCGTTAATTTTTTAATTGTTTCACCAACTCCCATAAAACTACGCCAGTGCAGACAGATACGTTTAGGCTGTGTTTAGTCCCGAATTGAGGTATTTCAATACATTTATCGGAAATATCAATAACATCCTGATCAACGCCGTTCACTTCATTACCCACTATAATGGCCATTTTTTCATCTGGCCGAATGGAGATGTCAGCAAGTGAAATGCTATCTTCAGTCTGTTCTATCGAGTATATTGTAAACCCATAGGATTTTAGCTTAATTACCGCATCTTTGGTTGATTCAAAATATTCCCAGTCAACCGACTCTGTAGCACCAATTGCAGTCTTGTGGATTTCTCTGTGCGGGGGTTGAGGTGTAATTCCGCATAAATAAATACCCTCTATTCCAAATGCATCTCCTGTTCTAAACGCCGAGCCTACATTATTCATGCTCCTAATATTGTCTAGCACAAGCACAATAGGATGTTTCTGAGTAGCTTTAAACTCTTCATTACTCAGGCGATTGAGCGCTTGCATGGATTTTTTCTTGTTCATAACTAATGAAAAATGGGTGCTGTAGATATTTACAAATCTAAGGCATGTTTTTAAATTTAGAGTCCCCGAAAAATCACGAAATCAGATATGGCTAAAAGTAAATCATCCGAAACACCATTAATGCGTCAGTATAACCAGATTAAATCGAAACATCCGGATGCATTGCTGTTGTTTCGAGTGGGTGATTTTTACGAAACATTTGGCGAAGATGCGGTTAAAGCTTCTAAAATTCTTGGGATTGTTTTAACAGCAAGGAATAATGGAGCTTCTAAGATTGAGTTGGCTGGTTTCCCGCATCATTCACTGGATACCTACCTTCCAAAGTTGGTAAGAGCTGGTCAGAGAGTGGCCATTTGTGATCAGTTAGAAGACCCAAAAGCGACAAAAAAAATTGTAAAACGTGGTGTAACTGAAGTAGTCACGCCTGGTATTTCTTTCAGTGATAAAGTGCTAGAAAATACGTCCAACAATTTCCTAGCTGCGGTACACTATGGGAAAAAGTTGTTGGGTGTCGCCTTTCTGGATATTTCAACTGGGGAGTTTATGTTGGCACAAGGTGATAAAGCGTATGTTGATAAACTAATCCAGAGCCTAAACCCAAGCGAAATTGTCTGTCAAAAGAATAAGTTTAAACAACTAGTAGAAGATTTTGGTGAGCAGCACCACATATATAGATCTGATGATTGGGTGTTTGCTTATGACTATGCTGAAGAGTCCTTGTTAAAGCAGTTCGGCACAAAAAACCTCAAAGGATTTGGTATTGATGATTTGTCTGATGGGATTATAGCCGCTGGCGCAATTCTTAACTATGTTCAGGTATCGCAATATGTGGATCTTGGACATATAAATCATATTAATAGACTTGAGGAGGATACTTATGTCTGGTTGGATAGATTTACTATTCGCAATCTAGAACTAATCTATTCGACTAATCCAGATGCGTGTACACTTATAGACGTGTTGGATTATTCCAAAACTGCAATGGGTGGGCGATTGATGAAAAGATGGATGCTTTTACCACTAAAAGACAAGATTCAGGTTGAAAGACGACATGCAGCCGTAAATGCCTATCTCAATGATACAGAACTGCATGATAAGATGCAAGATGTTCTTTCAGGTATAAGTGATTTGGAGCGCCTAATATCACGTGCTGCCGTGGGTAAAATTACACCAAGAGAATTAAATCACCTAGCCGCATCTCTTGAGAAATCAATTGAAATAAAAAATCTCATAGGTAATCAAGACAATGCACTGTCAGTAATTGCAGAGCGTATAGAGTCATTAGACGAAATCCGTGAGCGAATTAAGCGCGAGATAGAAGAGGAAGCACCAATGCTTGTCAGCAAGGGAAGAGTGATAAAAGATGGTGTTTCTCCTGAACTTGATGATCTCCGAGAAATACGAAAAAATGGTAAGGCATTTCTAGATAAAATTTTAGAAAGAGAAACTAAGAATACAGGGATTCCAAGTCTGAAAATTGCATACAACAATGTCTTTGGATATTATTTGGAAGTAAGAAATGCACATAAAGACAAAGTACCAGTGGAGTGGATTCGGAAACAAACCCTCACCCAAGCAGAACGCTATATAACAGAAGAGCTTAAAGAATATGAGCAAAAAATATTAGGGGCCGAAGAGAAAATCCTTGGTCTAGAATCCAAGCTGTTTGAAGACTTGGTAAGAAGCCTTGGAAACTATATTCATTCGATTCAGGTGAATGCACAGGTGATTGCTGAGCTTGATTGTCTCTTGGGTTTTGCCACGTGCGCAAAGCGAAATAATTATGTCATGCCGGAGATAAGAGATGACTTCACTATAGAAATTGAAGGTGGCCGTCATCCTGTAATTGAACATACACTTCCGGTTGGAGAGGCCTATATCCCCAACAATGTATTCCTAGATAGAGAAACGTGTCAAATAATGATGATTACTGGGCCAAATATGTCAGGTAAATCCGCACTTCTTAGACAGACTGCACTCATTTCATTAATGGCGCAAATAGGATCATTTGTACCTGCCACATCAGCAAAACTGGGAATTGTGGATAAGATTTTCACTAGAGTAGGGGCCTCCGACAATATTTCTAGTGGAGAGTCAACATTCATGGTTGAAATGAATGAAACTGCAAGTATTCTAAACAATATTTCTGATAGAAGTCTAATTCTTTTGGATGAGATAGGGAGAGGAACAAGTACCTACGATGGTGTGAGTATAGCATGGTCCATAGCTGAGTATATTCATCAACATCCGACCAAGGCGAAAACGTTATTTGCCACACATTACCATGAGCTAAATGACATGACGAACACCTTTGAGCGCATCAAAAACTTTAATGTTTCGATAAAAGAGCATGGGTCCAAGATAATATTCATGCGCAAGCTAGTGGAGGGGGGAAGTGCACATAGTTTTGGTATACATGTGGCTAAGATGGCTGGAATGCCAGGGGAGGTAGTAAGTCGTGCTAACCAGGTACTCAAGTTATTAGAATCATCCAGAGGTCAATCTGGTCATGAAATTGAGATAAGCTCAGCAGGCAAAGACTCAGACGACATGCAACTCAGTTTTTTTCAGTTAGATGACCCAGTATTGTCACAAATTAGAGATGATATTTCTAAGCTAGATATAGATAATTTAACGCCAGTAGAAGCATTAATGAAGCTGAATGAGATTAAAAAATTGACTGGAGCTTAATATTTGTTTTGGAGTGTAAGAAATTTGATTATTTTTGTCAACCCAAATTCGAGGGGATTTGGATAGTTCTTTAAAACTACTGCGAGTGTAGCTCAGGGGTAGAGCATCACCTTGCCAAGGTGAGGGTCGTGGGTTCGAATCCCATCACTCGCTCAATAAATATTGAGCACAATAGTGCCATTGGATGCCCGGGTGGTGGAATTGGTAGACACGCAAGACTTAAAACTCCTTGTGTGCCTGTTGAACTCGATCACTCGAGTTAAGTTATTTGAAATATTGAAATTAGTACTGATGCTCGGATGGTGGAATTGGTAGACACGTTGGACTTAAAATCCAATGAACATTGCGTTCGTGCGGGTTCAAGTCCCGCTCCGAGTACTGAAAGCCCTGTAACGTAGAGTTGCAGGGCTTTTTTGTTGGTTTTGGCTCAAATCAGGGCAACGGTACTAAGTTCTCTCTATCCGTTATCAAAACTACGTTTTAGCGGTTCGATATTTCTCGGTAATTTTGCAATAGTGAAAAAAAGCCTCTTTCATATCAAGAAAATGGATTGTCCTTCTGAGGAGAATCTCATTCGTATGAAGCTGGATGGTCATAAGACAATCATAAAGCTTGACTTCAAGATAGAAGACAGAGAGCTTACTGTCTACCATGACGAGAGCGACCAAGATATTTTGGCTTCACTTGACTCACTGGCTCTGGATACAGAGCTGGTGGAAACTGAAAAGACGGATGAAAAAGTTGAAAGTGATGCTAAGCTTCAGTCTAAATTACTCTGGCAAGTCCTCATCATTAATTTCGTCTTTTTCATTCTGGAAATGACCTTTGGATTGGTATCTAACTCAATGGGGCTGGTTGCTGATAGTCTTGACATGCTCTCTGATTCCTTTGTGTATGGTCTAAGTCTTTTTGCTGTTGGAGCAGTTGTGGCAAAGAAGAAACGAATAGCTAAGTTCAGTGGATATGTTCAGATTCTCCTGGCTCTAATCGGAATCACGGAGGTCTTTAGACGATATTTCTTTGAGGATGACGTGCCAGATTACCTCACCATGATAATAATTTCAGTATTCGCCCTTATTGCGAACTGGTTGTGTCTATTCCTATTGCAGAAATCTAAATCAGAAGAAGCTCACATGAAAGCGAGCATGATTTTCACCAGCAACGACATTATTATTAATGCTGGAGTAATTCTGGCGGGTATCCTGGTGAGTGTATTATCAGACAGACTTCCAGACCTAATCATTGGTTCTGTGGTCTTCGTGATAGTCCTCAGAGGAGCATTCAGGATACTTAAACTGGCAAAATAATTATTGCTCGATTTGGTTCGACAATGCAATCATTGCGGGTACATTTAGCCCTGTAACGTAGAGTTGCAGGGCTTTTTTGTTGGTTTTAGTCAAATAAGGGGAATGGTACTAATTCTTCTGTATCTATTGATATAACTGCATTTAAGCG
>CAXRGQ010000006.1:0-677521 GCA_964230215.1 Flavobacteriales bacterium | reverse complement strand
GGTATGTTTGATAGCATACACAACAGACGGATGTAACGACACTATTTGTAAGCCAGTCATTATCAATGATGAGTTCTTAGTGTATGTACCGAATGCCTTCACGCCAGATGGAGATATACATAACAATGACTTTGGACCAGTAATTAGTGGTCATGTACCAGAGTCTTATGAGTTCTTAATCTTTGACAGATGGGGTCAGCTTATTTTTGAATCACATCACTTAAACGATAGATGGAATGGAACCTACATTAACTCAGGCGAGATGGCTAAGACAGATGTATATGTGTGGTTGTTGAGAGTTAAGAGTGAAGTAACAGGTGAGAAGCATGAATATAGAGGTCATGTAACGCTACTCAAGTAATAGATTACACACAACATATAATATAGATAAGCGCCCACTTTGGGCGCTTATTTTTTGCAGTAAGTTCTGAAAGAGCGTTTCATTCAATTAAATCACACCCTAAATTAGAATATAAGCTACTTTACAAGCTTATAACCATACGAATGAAGGAAGGTGTTCATAAACAACCCGTAAGCACATAATAGGGCATAAAAAAAGGGATGTTAACACATCCCTTTCAATATTATATGAGTGCTTAAAAATTAAAGACTATTTGGATCAATTTTTGGTGCCTGCTTGTACTTTTTCTTTTTCGGCTTGATACTGTCTTTAAAAATTACAGATATTTTTTGATTGGTTTTAGTTTCCCATGGCTCAGAAATACCGTTTTTCACGTTTACTCCGTAAGGAACTTTAAAATCTTGTCCTTCAAATAATTCATAGCTGTCATCTTCGAATTGGATGAATATTGCAGTTACTTTTAAGCCCTCAACTCTAGCTTTACCAAGTAAGCATACAGTTTCGCCTTCCTCTTCTAATGCGATGATAACGCTGCGGTGCATACCATCTGCAACCAAATCAGCTCCTCTTTCTTTAAATACTTTCTTATATGCGTCAAGACATGTTTGACCATATGTGTTGTTTGATGACGCCGAAATTAATCCGAATACCAATAATGCGCCTAGTAGAAATCTTTTCATAGTCCGTTGTTTCGTTTAACAAATTTGCATTTTCTTATTTATTTATCCAAAGATTAATTCCTACTACTTAATTTGTAATTTTGGAAAAATCCTTGAAGACAATGAACAATAAGCAAATAGCAGACCATTTTTTAGAGGCCCAATCAATTCTCGCTCAATTCATAGAAAACGATGGCAATTTCGACAAAATAAAGAGAGCAGGAGACATAATGGTTGAAAGTTTGTTCAATGGTGGAAAAATAATGGCATGTGGAAATGGTGGAAGTATGTGTGACGCCATGCATTTCGCGGAAGAAATGACCGGAAGATTCAGGGAGGATAAAAAACCAATGGCAGCAATGGCATTAGCAGATGCATCTCATATTTCATGTGTGGCGAATGATTATGGTTTTAGTGATATTTTTTCTCGGCCAGTCCTAGCATTGGGTCAACCAGGGGATATTCTACTTGCCATATCAACGAGTGGCAATTCGGGCAATGTCCTAAAAGCAATTGAAGCTGCTAGAGAAAACCACATGATGATAATCGGGCTCACAGGTAAAGATGGAGGTAAGATGGCAGACTTATGTGATGTTGAAATTCGCGCGCCAAAATCCAAATATGCGGATAGAGCGCAGGAGATTCATATTAAGGTCATTCATACGCTTATTGATTATATAGAGAATAATATTAGCGCCTAAAGTAGTTCCTACTTTAAAAACATAACCATCACCAAATCAGATTAAAACGTAAAAACCTTACGGTCTGCTCCAATAGTTTTGTGTCATCAAAATTTGTAGAGCATGTTAGTGAAGACGTATGGAAGTGCGGTATATGGAATTGAAGCAATTCCCATTACCATAGAAGTAAACATGGTTAAAGGAACCAAGTATTTTTTAGTTGGTTTACCAGATAACGCTGTAAAAGAAAGTCAGCAACGTATTGAAGCTGCAATAAGAAATTGTGATCTCAAAATGCCCGTAAGAAAGATTACGGTGAATATGGCTCCTGCGGATATAAGAAAAGAAGGTTCGAGCTATGATTTGTCCATTGCTGCAGGTATTTTAGCGGCCTCAGGTCAGATAGTTTCAGATGATGTGAGTGACTACGTGATTATGGGCGAGCTATCGCTTGATGGCTCAGTTAAACCAATTAAGGGTGCCTTGCCAATCGCGATAAAGGCAAAAGAAATTGGCTTTAAAGGGGTTTTATTACCACCAGGAAACGCGGAAGAGGCTAGTGTGGTGGAAGGAATAGATGTATATGCCATTCACAATTTAATTGAGCTCATCGAGTTTTTTGATGGGCCAACTAAATTTGAAGCTGCAAAGACACCGCCGTTCAAGCAAGAGTCAAATGATGTTTCAGATCTAGATTTTTCAGATGTGAAAGGACAAGATGGCGTTAAACGAGCAATGGAAATAGCAGCAGCCGGCGGGCATAACATTATTTTAATTGGTCCTCCAGGGGTAGGAAAAACTATGTTGGCTAAACGACTAGCCGGAATTCTACCTCCACTCACAATGGATGAGTCACTTGAAACAACCAAAATACATAGCGTAGCTGGACTTTTGTCGGCTAATTTATCATTGGTTAAACAACGCCCTTACAGATCGCCACATCATTCAACTTCAGGTGCAGCCTTGGTTGGAGGGGGAAGTGTGCCTAAGCCGGGCGAGATTTCATTAGCGCACAATGGTATATTATTTCTGGATGAATTACCCGAGTTTAAACGTGAAGTTCTGGAGGTTTTAAGACAGCCATTGGAGGATAGACTTGTGACCATCTCGCGCGCTAGAATGACGGTAGATTATCCAGCTAGTTTTATGTTGGTAGCGAGTATGAATCCTTCACCAAGCGGGGATTTTTATGAGCCGGGTAAATCGAATGATTCGGAACATGCAGTAAGGCGTTATTTGAACAGAATATCGGGTCCCTTAATGGACAGAATAGATATTCATATTGAAGTAAATCCTGTGCCCTATGCGGAGCTTTCTTCTAAAAAGAAGGGTGAAGGTTCTAAGTCAATTCGGAAAAGGGTTGTAGCTGCAAGAAACATTCAAACCGAACGATATAAAGATGTCTTTGGGGTGCACTCCAATGCCCAACTCACTCCAAAATTGCAGGAGAAATATTGTCAGATAGATGCGAACGGAGAAATGATTCTCAAAACAGCCGTTGAAAAACTAGGGTTTTCAGCTCGTTCCTATGCAAGAATACTAAAGGTTGCGAGGACTATCGCGGATTTAGATGGTAAATCGAATATTGAAGCGGGACATATAGCAGAGGCTATTCAATACCGTTCATTAGACAGGGATGTTTGGAATGCTAATTAATTGAATCATTGAAGCTAAACTTCCCCCTAAAATTCTAACTTTGCGAGGATAGAAGAAAGACGGCAATGAAGATTTCATACAATTGGTTAAAGACATTCATAGAAACTGATATTTCGGTTGATGAGTTAACACAAATTCTTACGGATATTGGACTTGAAGTAGAAGGCTTTGAAGAAAAAGAAGAGATTAAAGGCGGTTTAAGAGACGTTGTAGTGGGTAAAGTTGAAACTGTAAGTCAACACCCGAACGCAGATCGGCTTAAATTAACCAAAGTTAATGTAGGAGGAGGAGAGTTATTATCCATTGTTTGTGGTGCACCGAATGTATCAGCGGGTCAAAAGGTAATTGTAGCGCAAGTGGGAGCCGAGTTGTATCCAAACGGAGGCGATGAAGCACTGAAGATTAAGAAATCTAAGATTAGGGGTGAAGTAAGTGAAGGGATGCTTTGTGCTGAGGACGAATTGGGGATTGGTGTCTCCCATGACGGCATAATGGTCTTAAATGAAGACGCAACTATTGGTGAAACTGCAAGTACTTTCTTTCAACTAAAAACGGATACACTTATTGAAATCGGTTTAACTCCGAATAGAGCAGATGCTATGTCGCACATGGGCGTTGCAAGAGATGTTGCAGCCTATTTAGAGATAAATAACAGACCAGTTAAATTTAATATTCCAGAAGTTCAGTTCGGGAAATTTGGGACGAACAATAAGCTAACAGCTACTGTTGAAAATACAGATGCTGCACCTAAATATTTGCTAGCTCTAATTGAGGGGGTTACAGTAAAAGAATCTCCTGCATGGTTACAAAGTCATCTGCGATCAATCGGTCTGCAGCCAATAAATAATGTTGTAGACATTACAAATTATGTCCTACATGGTATTGGGCAGCCATTACACGCCTTTGACGCGAATGTTGTCAACGGTAATGTGACAGTAAGTACTGGTTTGGGCGGAACAAAATTCAAGGCACTTGATGAAGTTGAGTATGAGTTGCATGATGATGACTTAATGATTTGCAATGACGATGGTGGAATGTGTATCGCTGGTGTATATGGCGGAATTGATTCTGGAGTAAGTGAAAAAACAACCAGCGTAGTTTTAGAAAGTGCCTATTTTGACCCAATTTATACCAGAAAGGCTGCAAAACGTCACGGAATGCATACAGATGCATCTTTCCGTTTCGAGCGTGGCATAGATCCAAATATTACAGAGTATGCCTTATGGTACGCATGTAATCTTATTTCAGAAATATGTGGTGGAAAGGTTGAAGGTGACGCTATTAGTATAATTAGTAAGTCATTTGAACCGTTCAAGGTGCTTTTCAATCCAGATAAATGCAGGTCGTTGCTTGGAGATGATATTCCGAATGACTTTATGTTAAAAGTGTTTAAGGCGCTTGAAATTGAAGTAGCAGATAATTCAGGTGAAGATTGGACTTTATTAGTCCCCGCTTATAGAAATGATGTTACTCGTGAGGCGGATGTGTGCGAAGAAATTCTGCGAATGTATGGATACAATAATGTACGAATTCCCTCAAAACTAAACGCTACTACGGCTAACTTTCCGAAAAAGAATAAACATCAGGTGTATAACTCAATTTCAAATACACTCTCAGCCTTGGGGTATTCAGAGATGATGAACAACTCACTTGGAAAGGATTATAAGACAGACGAGAAATCGCAAGTGAGAATGCTGAACCCGCTTAGTCAAGATCTTGCCGTTATGAGGCAGTCACTGCTTTACGGAGCACTTGATGTTGTGGCATATAACCAAAACAGACAGCATCCAGATCTTAAATTGTACGAGTTTGGGAAAGCGTATTTTTGTGAAAATGGTGAATATATCGAAAAAGAACAACTGATTCTGATCAATGCTGGAAAGTCCGCAGATAACACATGGCACGGTGCTAGGAAATCAGATTTCTTTGAAATTAAGGCACATTTGGAACTAATCTTTAATAAAGCAAACATACGCTACAGTCAGGCTATTTCTCAGCATCAAGATTTAGAAAAGGGGCTAATTTATAGACTGGGTGAAAAAGAGTTAGCGCGTATCGGAACTGTTGGGAAAGAGGATAAGAAAAAATTTGGAGTTAAAGTAGATACTGTTGTTGCCATAGTTGATATGGATTTATTATTCAGAAAACTCAAACTTGAACTTAAGTATAGCCC
Source organism: Flavobacteriales bacterium (assembly GCA_964230215.1). Classification (GTDB taxonomy): domain Bacteria; phylum Bacteroidota; class Bacteroidia; order Flavobacteriales_D; family JAUILH01; genus JAUILH01. Next base: position 671,992 of record CAXRGQ010000006.1, on the reverse strand, counting down.
AGTATCGAAATTCCCATTTGTTAAACGAGACTTATCTATGTTGGTCGATAACAATATAGATTTCCAGACAATTGTTGATATAGCCAAGAAAACTGAAAAATCAATTCTTCAAGACGTTCAGTTGTTTGACGTATATGAAGGCGATAAATTACCTGAGAATAAAAAATCTTACGCGTGTAGTTTTATTCTCCAAGACAAAAACAAAACTCTTACGGATTCGAAGGTTGACAAGGTAATGTCTCTATTGATAAACAAATATAAAGAAGAGCTTGAAGCTGAACTAAGGTAGGATGCGTGTATCTCTTTTCTATAGGATTTCTGGCGAGTGGATTAAGTTAGGATTGCACAATTATTTTCGGAAGACTTCTTACACAGGGGTAAAGAAATACCCTTATCAAGATCCTGTAATTCTCGCTCCAAATCATCAAAGTGCATTTATGGATGCCTTGGTGGTTATTCATCCCTTAGTAAATAGAACTGAAATTAGTTTTATGGTAAGACAAGATGTCTTCAACAATAAACTACTGGCCTTTTATTTAAGGCAATTAAGATTGTTTCCTGCCTATCGAATGAGAGATGGGTATGAAAATCTTTCCAAGAATAAAGAGAGTTTTGAGCATTGCTATCGATTGCTGAGGGACCACTATGATATAATTATTTTTCCTGAAGCAAATCATGATGTACCGCGAACCTTAAGAACCCTAAAAAAAGGCTTGATGCGTGTCGCATTTGAAGGAGTAGTTAATAATAATGTACCTACTTCATTGAAGATTGTTCCAATAGGGGTGAATTATTCAGATCCTTTTAATCCTAATAGTCAGTTGCTTGTTAAATATGGCGAGCCATTCGAGATTACACAGTATATAGAGCAGTACAAGGAAAGCCCTGCGCGCGCAATAAATGCATTGCGTACGGAGCTTACTGAAAAGATGCGTCCACTTCAAATCGATATTCGTAATAAAGAGTATTACGATGATATTGACTTGATTCGTGAGATAATTGTAAATGAACAGACAGCAGGAGAAATCAGTCTGAAGAGAGATTTTGATAAATACAAGCAAGCAATTAATACGGTCGAGTCTTATATCGATCAGAATCCCAATAACGATATTAAATCTTTAGTCCAGTCATATAAAGATTGTGAAGCAAAGACAGGCTTGCGAGATAATATGCTAGCTTCTTCTTTTAGTTTCGGAGCAATGTTGAAGTACCTGCTTTTAATTTTATTTGGCTTTCCGTTATATATCGTTGGTGCCGTTGTAAATTATATTCCGTTTATCATTGCTAATAACGTAGCAGAAAATAAAATAAAAGATGTCGGATTTAGGAGTTCAATCAAATTTGGAATTGGCCTAGTCGGAGCAAGTATTCTTCACATTATCATTGCCATTGTTAGCGCATTTTTCTTACCCGAATGGTGGATGTGTTTCTTTGTTTTTCCAGTCCTATACTATTGCACTAAAGCTTATATAAGATGGATATGGGTATACCGCAAGTTTAAAGCGATATTGAAATTGAACGCTTTGACAAAAAGAAAAGATGCGACACTAATGCGACAATTCGAGATTCGTAAAAATATCCTGAATCTGTTTAAACAAGGCTAAACCTAAGTTCAAAACAGGTGCCCGTCGTTTCTATAAGTTTGATTTCACCGTCAATTTGTTCACTAAGAATTTGCACTAGTTGCATACCTAATGATTCGGTCTCACGCCAATTGAAATCATTCGGTAAGCCTACACCATTATCTGAAACGGTAAGCACATTTTCTTTAAGATTTTTTTTCAGACTTACCTTGATTAATGGTGAATCCACTCCCTTAAATGCGTACTTTATTGAGTTTGAAATTAGCTCGTTTAATATAATGCCCAGCGGAACAAGCGTATCCATATTAAACACATATTCCTCATCTATATCTATTCCAAGTTCAATATCAGAAGAATGAGAGTAACTGCTGATCAATTTATCAGCAAGGTCCTGCGTGTATTTTTTGAACTTAATATGAGATAAATCCTTCGCTTCATACAAACGTTCATGAATCAGTGCCATCGAGTTTACTCTGTTTTTACATTCCTCAAATGACGCCAAAGAAGCTTCATCGCTCAGATATTGCGCTTGTAAATTAAGCAGGCTGTTAATTATTTGAAGATTGTTTTTTACGCGATGATGGATTTCCTTCAACATCACTTCTTTCTCATCATTCTGACGACTGATTTCAGCAGTTCTTATTTCTACCAAGGACTCTAATTGATCTTTAACCATTCGCAATTGTTTGGTTTTAATTACCATTTGATAGTATAAGAACATTATAATTGGAATGGATATTAGGGTCCAAAACCACCATGTTTTATATACAGGAGGGGGCGGAGGTGGAGCAGCATTCACAGTAATCTCTCCTGACTGAATCTCAGGACATACCGTGCCATCATGCTGAATAGCTCTTACTTTAAATGTGTATTTACCTTCTGGTAGATTGGCATAAACAGCTTGATTATACTCCGATAGTGGTGACCAGTCTTTATCAAAACCAAGCAGTTTGTATTGATACTGCAAGTGTTTACCAGCGACATAATCAACCGCATTAAATTTGAATGTAATGTGGTTTTGATCGTGCTCTAGATTAAGGTTCTGTGGTATATTGAATTTATTAGTTTTTACCCCTAAATCATCCCATGATGTTGGTTTAAGAAACAAATCGATGGCGCTAATGTAAGGTGTGCACACTGCATTGCTGTTGATAGCTTTTTTATGATTGTAAATCATAATTCCCTTTGAAGTACCTACATATTCTATATTCTTTTTAGTGAGAAGATACGATCTACTGTTGCATTCAATCCCTTTAAATCCTTGATCTCTCCCAATGCGGACAATCTCATTAATTTCCCCATCATCCCCCAATGTCAATCTGTTAAGCCCCTTATTTGTCCCAACAACCACATTTTGTTGCGCATCAATACCTACTAAATATATGGTGGATGAGTTTAAGCCATCTTCTTCTGTAAAGTTATAAACCTTACCGTCATCCCATACAGACAGACATTTGTCCGTGCCTATATATATTCTACCGTGCTTATCTTCACACAACGAACCCGCATATGTATTGCATAGCTGTTTATTAACCAGCATCATGGTATCTCTATCAAAAACATAAGCACCATCTCCAGCGCCTACCCACAATCTGTTTTTGCTATCATAGATCATGTCATGGGCGAAATTTATTTTATTGTCGAATGGACGGGTAACGGCATCCTTTTTTACATCATATTCATATACGCCTTGTCCAACGACAGCAAAATATACACGCGAGCCAATACTCAACATTGATCGGATGTACTGGTTTTTTGGGAGTTTGAATTTTGTGTCGGCAGATACAAACAAGTTGTTTTCAAGTTTGTAAAGTCCTTTTCCTGTTGTTACATATAAGGTGTTGTTGTGTGTTTCAAAGTCATAGGATACCACAGATTCCTCGTTCAAGAATGGAATGTGTTTAATTTCACCGCTATCCGGGTTATAAGTGTGGATGCCCTCTTTTATGGATGCAAAATAAATTAAGCCCTCATATTCTTCCATGCAGAAAATATCTGTTGTTCCGGCCTTTGAATCAGAACTAAAAGAAGTGTAGCCATTTTGTATAATCTGTACTAGTCCATCAGCGTGCGATCCAATCCAGATATTTCCGTCATTGTCAGACTGCATGCACCATGTCTTGGTTAACTTCACATTTGATTTCACGGTATGTAGGACAGCAGATTCATCAAAGTAATATTGTGCACCATCTGCATCTACATAAAGATAGTTTTCATCACTAGTAATTAGGTTGATATTCTCGAGATGATGGCAATGTGAAACAGTTTCTCCCTTAATAATATAAAGCGAGTCATAGGTATTCACGTATATGGTAGAATTAAACTCTATCGCTTGTGAAACGTTAGATGAAAACTTGAGCGTGTCTACAACTCTGTTGTCTTTTACTTTGTAGACCATGGTGCCCTGAGAAACTAATAGAGCAGAATTCTCATCATATGCGCTCAGGTGGTTAATTCGTCTTCTCGGCAAACCAGATACCTCAAGTACGTCTATTTGATTATCAATTATTTGGTAAAGCCCTCTGTTAGTTGCAAGTACTACTTTATCCACATAGCGACATGCATCCGTAGTTCCGTTAAACTCGACACTCGCTTTAAACTCAAGTATTTTAAAGCTACTCCCAGAAACATGCACAACATCACGGCTATTGCCACCAATAATAAAATCTCCTTCTGAGTCTTTTACTATATAATTCACCACGTTTAGATCATTGCTTGGAAGTTCAATCTTTCTGAACTCATGACCATCAAAAGTGGCACATCCCCCTCCGATGGTACCAATCCACATGAGTTTTCGCTCATCAAAATTGAAGCACTTAACTGATATCTGCGGTAAGCCGTCTTCTACCTTATAATTCCTAGTATCTTGATGTTGCCCAATAGCGCTACATATCAAGAACAAGAATAATATGGTAGTTAATACTCGCATTAGGTGGCGGGCTGTTTCCTTATCAATTTATGAAATAATTTTGGGAATAAACGTTTTATTCGGACAGCCTTCAGTTCTTTTCCGCCTACATAAATTTCCAATTTTTCTTTGGAGATACCCTTCAAAATATCTTTCGCACATTCGTCCGCTGGCATGCCAGTTCGCTGATTATTATCTAGTTGTGCGTGTTTGTTTCCATCACCGCTCAATGCGTTTTGTGAAATAGGAGTGTTTATTTTACCGGGACAAATCATAGAAATTTTTAATCCCATTTTTTCATTTTCTAAACGGAGCGATTCGTAAAACCCATGTAAGGCGTGTTTGGAGGCAGCATACGTGGACCTGAGAAAGAACCCGAATTTACCAGAAATACTGCTCATAACAGCGATATGTCCTCCGCCTGATTTAATCATTTTCTCTGCAACTAACTTGCCTAATAAGACATTGCCGAAATAGTTTATTTCCATAATTCTTCGTTCGGTTTCCTCATTAGTTTCCAGAGCATTAGATCTTTGAGAAATTCCACCATTGTTAATCAATAAATCAACCTTTAAGCCATGTGACTTAAGCTGCTCCATTGCTGCATGAATACTGCTTGGAAGTTCCAGATCCATCGTAATGACTGTGCATTCGCAATGAGATAAGGAGTTGGCTAATGTCTCCAATTTCTCCTTGTTTCTTGAAGATAATATAAGGTGGATGCCTTTGTGGTTTAATTGTTTGCACAAAGCTTCACCAATACCAGAGGAGGCACCAGTTATCCATATAGTCTTACCTTCAAAATTTCTCATTCTTCTTTATATAAGTTCTTCGACATTTCAGCTGAGGTAGTAATTCCCTTAATAAATGCCGAACTAAATCCGTTGTGCTCCATGTGATTCAGACCAGCAATCGTGCAACCTTTAGGTGAGGTTACACGATCAATTTCATCTTCTGGATGCGATTCGTTTTCTATTAATAGCTTAGCAGCACCTAGTGCGGTTTGTCGTGCCATTTTTAATGCTTCTTCGGCATGAAAATCGATCTCAATGCCACCCTGAGAAGCAGCTCGAATAGCACGAAGGAAAAATGCTGTACCGCAAGCACACAGTGCTGTAGCAGATGACATTTTTTCCTCATTAATAACAATTGTAGACCCTAATTGCTCAAAAATTGATATTGCTGTATCTACCGCTTTTTGTTCGCCAGAAGCAATACATGTCATGCTTTCTCCTACTGCAAGCGCAGTATTTGGCATGGCACGCACAATTGAAGCATCATTATTAAGTAACTCCGAAATTCGTTCGACAGTGATGCCCGTAATAATAGAAATAATCGTTTTTGATGAGGTATAGGGAGCGATTTCTTTCAATATTTCATCTGCTTTTTGAGGCAATACTGCTACAATTATCACATCCGATTTCTTGCACACTTCAGTATTTTCCTTCGATACAAAACAACCAAGGGCTTCTAGTTCGCTTAGCTTTTCAGTGCGTCTTCTGCTTAAACTAATGTCTTTTGCTGCTATATAGTTCTTCGCTATCAGTCCTTTACTAAGAGCGACTCCCATATTACCTGCTCCAATTATTCCTATTTTCATTTCCCTATTAATAAAAAACCCTGACCTTGTTAAAAACAATCGTCAGGGCTTATTTTATATTTTACAATATTCTATCCTTGTAATACGCCGCGAGAAATCACCATTTTTTGAACTTCAGATGTACCTTCGTAAATCTGAGTGATTTTCGCATCTCTCATTAATCGTTCAACATGATACTCCTTAACGTAGCCATATCCCCCGTGTACTTGAACAGCTTCATTTGTCACCGTTTGAGCAATTTCAGAAGCGTACAACTTAGCCATTGAACCCGATTGGTTATAATCACCACCATTGTCTTTGTCGTATGCCGCTTTAAGGCATAATAATCTTGCTGCTTCAACGTGTGTTGCCATATCAGCAAGCTTAAACTGAATCGCCTGGTGTTTCATGATTTCTTTTCCAAATGCTTTTCTTTCTTTCGAATAAGCAAGCGCTAATTCATAAGCACCAGAAGCAATTCCTAAAGCTTGAGAAGCAATACCGATTCTTCCTCCAGATAAGGTTTTCATGGCGAACTTAAATCCAAATCCATCTTCACCAATTCTATTTTCTTTTGGAACCTTTACATCATTGAATATAAGTGTGTGTGTGTCTGATGCACGAATTCCCATTTTATCTTCCTTTGCTCCCACTGTAAAGCCTTCCATGCCTCTTTCAACAATAAGCGCGTTAATTCCTCTGTGTCCTTTTTCTGGATCAGTCTGTGCAATAACTAGGTAAACAGAAGCAGATGATCCGTTAGTAATCCAGTTCTTTGTTCCGTTTAACAAATAGTAGTCTCCTTTATCTTCAGCTGTTGTGCGCTGAGAAGTAGCATCAGAACCAGCTTCTGGCTCAGACAAGCAGAACGCACCAATCATCTCTCCAGTAGCTAATTTAGTCAGGTACTTTTGTTTTTGTTCTTCATTTCCGAAGGTTTCAATTCCCCAACAAACAAGCGAATTGTTAACTGACATAATAACTGAGCATGAAGCATCTACCTTAGATATCTCTTCCATTGCCAAAACGTAAGATACGGTGTCCATTCCGCCTCCGCCGTACTTGGGGTCAACCATCATTCCAAGAAATCCAAGTTCACCTAATTGTTTTACCTCCTCAGTTGGGAAACGCATTTCTCTATCTCTATCAATAACACCTGGTTTTAACACATTTTGTGCAAAGTCACGTGCTGCGTCCCTTACGGCTTTTTGCTCTTCAGTTAATTCAATCTTCATTCCTCCTCAAATTTTTGTGAAACAAATGTATATCTTTAATTCGATTTTGTCAATGGGCAAAGATACTGATATATCGATTTTAGGAGTAATGTCAGGAACGTCTTTAGATGGTCTTGATTTATGCTTAGTTGAATTTTCGCAGATTAATTCTAGCATCCAGTATACAATTGTGAAGGCTGAGACAATAGCGTATGATGAAGAATGGAAATCAAAACTAAGATATAATAAAGGACTTAGCGCTTCATTTTTAGCGCAAGTTGATGCTGATTTCGCTCGTTTTGTGGCGGAAAAAATCAATGGTTTTCTTAACAATGAAACATGTGATTTAATCGCCTCTCATGGCCAAACCATTCTTCACAAAGTGGATGATGGATACACTTTGCAGATTGGAAATGGTGGTATTATTAGTTCGCTAACCAATTTGCCAGTAATTTCGGATTTTAGAACGCAAGATGTTGCGCTAGGAGGTCAAGGTGCACCGCTAGTTCCTATAGGTGATAGGGATTTATTCTCGGATTATGACGCCTGTCTTAATATAGGCGGATTTGCAAATATTAGCTTTGATAGTGGTGGTAGACGAGTGGCATTTGATGTGTGTCCAGTGAATTATGTTTTGAATACCTTGGCGATGACGATCGATTTACCATTTGATAAAGACGGAGTGATCGCTGGCAAGCATGAAGTGAATCAGACGCTGCTGAATAAATTATTAGTAGTAGGAGATAGCCACTTATCAGAACCTAAATCTCTTGGCGCAGAGTATGTCGAGAAAATAATTTTCCCAATTTTAGATGCATCTGATATATCGGCAGAAGATAAGATTGCAACTTACACCGAATTTTGTGCATGTATGATTTCTAAAGCACTTTCGAGTGCAAAGAGAGTGCTTGTTACTGGGGGAGGAGCCTATAATAAGACCTTATGTGCTGGCATACTTGATAAAATAGGTGGCAAATTTGAGATACCCTCTGGTGAATTGATTGAATTTAAAGAAGCTTTGATATTTGCGTATCTCGGTTATCTCAGGTGGCACAAGAGGACGAACGTCTTGAGCAATGTGACGGGAGCTATACGAGATTCGGTTTCTGGTGCCGTCTATTATCCATAATATGTGGTTAAAAACTTATTTCAGAATCCTCAGATAACTTAATTAGTTTTTTACTTTTGTTTGGTTTGAGCTCCATCTCTAAAGATTGAGTGATAAGACTAAATTAGTCGGAGCATCAAATAATGAGATTGGTATATGAAAGATTTGTTGGCAAAATTTGAGAATAAGCGACCAGAGATAGTATTCGAATGGAAAGACGCTGAAACGGAGGCTGAAGGATGGGTTGTAATAAACTCGTTAAGAGGAGGCGCAGCTGGTGGAGGAACCAGAATGCGCGTGGGCTTGGATAAACGTGAAGTTGAGTCTCTTGCCAAAACAATGGAAGTTAAGTTTACCGTTTCGGGCCCTGCAATTGGCGGTGCGAAAAGCGGAATTAATTTTGATCCAAACGATCCTCGTAAAGAAGGCGTTCTGAATAGGTGGTATCAAGCCGTTACACCATTATTGAAGTTCTACTACGGAACAGGAGGAGATTTAAACGTGGATGAAATTCATGAAGTAATTCCAATCACAGAAGATTGTGGTGTTTGGCACCCTCAGGAAGGTGTTTTTAACGGACATTTCCAACCAAGAGAAGCGCAGAAAATCAACAGAATTGGTCAGTTGAGACAAGGCGTGATCAAGGTTTTAGAGGATGATAGATACAGCCCAAATTTAGACAGAAAATACGTAGTTGCTGATATGATCACGGGATGGGGTGTAGCCGAGTCGGTTAGGCACTATTACGACATTTATGGAGGAAATGTAGCAGGAAAACGTGTGATTGTACAAGGATGGGGTAACGTTGGTTCGGCCGCAGCATACTATCTCGCACAAGAAGGTGCAAAGATTGTCGGCATCATTGATAGAGATGGTGGTTTGATTAACGAATATGGCTATGGCCTGAATGAAATTCGCGATTTATTCCTGAGCAAAGATGGAAATAAATTAAACGCTCCACAGATGTTGTCTTTTGAGGAGGTGAATAGTAAGATATGGGATTTAGAAGCAGAAGTGTTTCTTCCTTGTGCGGCGAGCAGGTTGATTACTAAAGACCAGGTGGACAGAATGATCGCTTCAAAGTTAGAAGTGGTTGCAGCTGGAGCGAATGTTCCTTTTGCAGATCCTGAGATATTCTTTGGTCCGATAGCTGATTTTACAGATAATCAAGTGAGCGTTATTCCTGATTTTATATCCAATTGTGGAATGGCAAGAGTGTTTGCATATCTGATGAGCAATGATGATGTTGATTTATCAGATGAGGCCATTTTTGTTGATACCTCAGAAATTATTAAGAAGGCATTAGAGAAGTCTCATGCAAAGAATTCAGATAAAACAAAGATTGCTAAGACGGCATTCGAAATAGCTTTAAATCAATTAATCTAGTCAATAAACTAAAATGGAAATAGCAATACTGATAGTATTTGTACTGGGATACCTTGCAATTACTTTAGAACATTCGATTAAAATAGATAAGCTTGTGCCAGCACTTGCAATGATGTCAATAGCATGGGCATTGGTAGCCTTTGGGATAGATGGGTTTGATACATGGTTTGATTCGGCACACCATCATTTAGTGGATGGATTTAGCAATTTGCCTGTACATTATGAAGGTGAAGTTCCTGAAGGAATGTCAGAGTATAAATACAGCAAGGGAGGTTGGTTAGAACACACCTTACTTCATCATTTTGGTAAAACCTGTGAAATCCTAATTTTCTTAGTTGGGGCAATGACCATCGTTGAAATCATCGACCATTTTAACGGGTTTTCTACAATCAAAAGTTTTGTTAAAACGAATAAGAAGAAGTCATTATTATGGATAATTTCAATTCTTGCCTTCGTTTTATCTGCCATTATAGATAACCTTACAGCAACAATTGTTCTAATAACCATACTGAGAAAAATTCTTCCCTCTGGCCAAGATCGTTTGTGGTTCGCAGGTATGATAATTATCTCGGCTAATGCTGGGGGTGCATGGTCACCAATTGGTGATGTAACAACCACAATGTTATGGATTGGTGAACGCGTGTCTACTGAACACCTGATTCAACATTTATTATTACCATCGTTGGTTTGTATGGTAGTGCCTACGTTTATAGCAACATTCTTACCCGCCTTTAAAGGTACCTTTGAATTGCCCAAGGAGGATGATAAGAGTAATAAATATGGCCCTCTACTACTATATCTAGGTTTAGGTATGATAGTGTTTGTTCCGTTCTTTAAGACAATAACACATCTACCGCCTTATGTTGGAATGATGTTATCACTTGCAGTGGTATCTTTAGTTGCAGAGATAATTAGTAATAGAAAATTCTCAATTACCAGTCTTGAGGGAGAGCTTGGTACGGATGAAGGTGGCGGCCATGGAGCTCACAGTCCAACTTTCAAAGCATTATCTAAAATTGAAATGCCATCCGTTTTATTCTTCCTTGGTATATTAATGACTGTTGCAGCACTTGAGTCACTTGGAATGGTATACGAATTCGGTGCATCCGTAAATGAGTCGATCAATACTGATGTATTTGTAATGTTATTAGGAGCAGGTTCTGCTGTTATTGATAACGTACCGCTTGTTGCGGCGAGTATGGGGATGTTTGAACTTCCAATGGATGATGGTGTATGGCACTTTATAGCTTATGCTGCCGGAACAGGTGGATCTATGTTGATTATTGGTTCTGCTGCTGGAGTTGTAGCAATGGGAATGGAGAGAATCAGCTTTGGTTGGTACTTAAAAAACATTAGTTTACTCGCATTAATTGGATACCTTGCTGGGGCAGGCGTCTTCCTCTTAATGGATATGATATAGTTACTTAATAGGATTACAAACAAACACAACAATAGAATATGTCTTTTTTATTAAATGTATATAGTTCGGCGAATTCCCTTTTAGCGCAAGCAGGTGGTGAAGGTGGCGAAACAGCTGTGAACGAAACGGCCAAAACTTCTGTAGAGCAAGATCGCTCTTTATGGGATTTGATTTTTGGGGTAGACCCTACAACAGGTGAAGTCAGCATTACCAGTGTTATAATTATGACACTTCTAATCGTCTTCTCTATCTTGGCGGTGTACATCTTTGTAGAGCGATTTTTAGCTATCCAGAAAGCCCAGAAAGAAGAGCAATCGTTTATGACGCAGATTCGTTCATTTATCCAGAATGGAGATTTAAACTCGGCGAAAAATGTATGTGCATCAACCGATCACCCAATTGCTAGAATGGTGGGGAGAGGTATTTCTAAAATTGGAAAACCACTTAACGATATTAAAGCATCTGTGGAGAATCAAGGAAGTCTTGAAGTGGGAGTATTAGAGAAGCGTTTATCTGTTTTGGCAACAATTGCTGGTGCTGCTCCAATGATTGGATTCTTGGGTACAACACTTGGTATGATTTCAGCCTTTAACCGTATGCAGGGAATGTCACAAATTAAGTTGGGTGAGATTGCTCCTGGTATTATGGAGGCCATGGTTACTACTGTTGGAGGTCTTGTGGTAGGGATAATCGCTTATATCGCATACAACTACTTAGTATCAAAAATAGATAGAATTGTATTAAACATGCAGGGAACGTCTTTAGAATTTATTGACCTTCTAGATGAACCTGGTAAATAGTTAAGTGTAATGAATTTTAGATCAAGAAATAAGATTAAGGTAGAAGCCGGTATGTCATCAATGACAGATTTGGTTTTCTTACTACTTATTTTCTTTATCATCATGTCAACATTGGCATCTCCACAGTTTGGGGTTGATTTACCAGATAGTAATGGTGTAAGTGAACCGCTAAAGGATGGTACAATTGATGTGGTAGTTAATAAAGAAAACGAGATTCGGGTTGAGACGGATGAAGGTCGACCAATGGACTTTAAGGAAGTTGAAGCTAGAATCGTAAAAGCTAAAGAAGAGTTGATAGCTGCAGGTATGCAAGAACCTAGGTTAAAAATTCATGCAGATCGTGAATCTAAGTTTGAAAATTTTTCAGATTTAGTGGCAATTGCGAAACTACATGACTTAAAACTCGTAATAGCAGCTAAGTAAATTAATTATGGCAGTATTAAGACAAATAGACAGTGAAGCTAAAAGCAAGGACCGAAGAAAGAAGGCTTTCTTTGCGGTGTTTGTGGCTACATGCGGAATTCTCTTAATGCTGTTTTTGGTAAGTTTTAAGCAATGGGATCCGCCTCTTGTAGATCAAGAAGCAGAGGAGGATGTTGAAATGGAGATAGATGATCCTGAAATTCTAAATTTTGAAGCTGGTGCACATGCAGGAGGAACAACAGCAGCTGGACCTCCAGCAGATGTTGAAACGAGTCCACCATCACCACCATCAGATCCAAACCCTCCGGTTATGACCAATACTAATCAGGATGTTTCAGTGCCTTCTGGGAATCCATCCAATTCAGACCAAGGAACACCAGGGCCGAGTAATCCAACACCTAATGATGATTTCATGTTTGGAGGTAACTCTGGTACGGGAGGTAATGGAAACGGAACTAGTAATGGAACGGGCGACGGTGATTTTGCCGGTCTAGGAAATGAAGGAAATGGCCCTCCAGGAGAAATGGGTGGTGGTAGAAAGTTATTACAAGCAGCTCCAAGCTTTTCTTATTCAGGCGAACCGGGGAAGGTTGTAATTCGTGTTTATGTGGACAAGGATGGTAACGTACTTAGGTCTGGTAAGTATCCACCAAAAGTGGTTAAAGGGCTTAATAGTTCTACTGATAAGAAATGCATCAACTCGGCTATGCAGGCTAAGTTTGACCAGATTAGCCGAGACATTATTCAATATTTTGACATTACATTCGAGCTAGGTTATCAGAAATGATGTATTCAGACGCGATTGACTATCTGTTCAATCAATTAGCTAATTATCATAAATCGGGCGGGGCAGCTTATAAACCTGGTTTAGACCGGGTGAATATCTTATTAGATTTATTAGGCAAACCTCATCAAAAATTCAAATCAATTCATGTAGCGGGTACCAACGGTAAAGGAACAGTCACCAATGCCATAGCTGCTGTGTTGAGCACACAGGGATATAAAACAGGATTGTTTACATCTCCACATTTAGTTGATTTTAGAGAGCGTATCCGGATTAACGGAGAATGTATTCCAGAGGACTATGTATGCACATTTGTGGAGGAATACAAAGACAAGTTTGAACACGTTAACGCTAGTTTTTTCGAATGGACCTGGTGCATGGCATGTGCCTATTTTTATGAGAAAGGGTGTGACGTTGTTGTGGCTGAAGTTGGTGTGGGAGGGCGTCTAGATGCCACAAATGTCATAGTGCCTGAAATTTCGGTTATCACCAGCATATCTTATGACCATGCAGCCTTTTTGGGTGACACGTTAGAGCAAATCGCTGGTGAGAAGGCGGGAATTATAAAGCATAGAGTTCCTGTAGCAGTAACAGCCCTAGCGCCCAATGTTTTGGAAGTTGTAAGAGCAAAGGCAGAAGAACAGGAGTCAAATCTCTATGTATTGCAGGGAGATTATACAGATTGGGAGCATGAGAATATTGCCTTGGCAAGATTAGCCCTAAAGTCTCAGAACAGTTTCGAAATTGGAGAGAATGCCTTAGAGATAGGATTAAAGAATTACAAAAAGATCAATAATCTAAGAGGGCGATGGGATATTCTTCAAACCCGTCCCACAGTAATAGTTGATACTGGCCATAATATTGATGCCTTTCATAAGAATGTGATGCGCTTGATGGGGTATGAGAGACGTGATATGCATTTGATCTTGGGCTTTGCTAAGGACAAGACCATTGATGATATCATTTCGATTTTGCCAGCAAGGTGGCACTACCATGTATGTCCATTAAAGAATGCACGTATGATGGCACCAGATCAACTTAAAAATGCCTTCGAGATAAAAAATATTTCGTGCACAATTCATGAAGATTTAAATACCGCATATACTTCATTATTAGCACAATTACATGAGGAGGATGTGATGTTTATTGGAGGCAGTAATTTCCTCGTAGGTGAATTTTTCGAAAAATATTTTTGAAAAGTTTGCAGAAAACGAGTTTTACTATATCTTTGCCCACCGTTCAGAACGATGGACGAAAAAAACTTAGGGGCGATTAGCTCAGCTGTCGATGATGAATAGCAATTTTAATTGCTAATGAATCACAATCCTGACACAAAGTCGTCAGGAGTTCAGAGATAGTGAGTAGCCTAATAAATTTAGGGGCGATTAGCTCAGCTGGTTCAGAGCACCTGCCTTACAAGCAGGGGGTCACTGGTTCGAATCCAGTATCGCCCACTACATGAATAAAGGGTTTCAGACAATACAATGTTTGAAACCCTTTTTTATTTGCACATAATTTGATACAAAAATGCTTTTATTATTAAGCAATTTGCTCGATAAAAACATTTAGATTTGAAAGTGAAAATTGTGATAATGAAGAATAACTTACTTATAGCATTATTGGTTCTTTTTGCTGGAAATTCAGTTTATAGTCAAAATAAATCTAACGGTTTGGGTGTTGAGGATACCAAGTTTTCGTTAGGTATTTCTGCTCCATTTGGCGGACAAGGGTATGTAATGAATGTAGTTAACAGATGGGGTGGCTTTGTAAGTATAATGAGCGTTGGTAGTCAGCCCCGTGAAGATGATAATTATATTTCTGAATGGCATGTATTGCGTTCTGAATATGCAGCTAATCAGTTTAATTTTAGTGTTGGTGCAGTTTATAGAGTTTGGAAACCATTTCACGTTTATTTGGGAACAGGTTTAGGATGGACAAATTATCAGCTGATATACGTAGATACCCCACCTGTTGTGTTACCAGATGCATACAGGATAAGAAGTGAAAAATTCAAATTATTGGCAAATGCTGGTGTACTATTCTCAATTTGGAGGATAACGCTGGGGGTTGGTTACGATACGCACATAGGAAAACCAATTTATTCATTCGGCTATACCATTAAGGTTCCTACTAATTAATAATTTACAATCAATTAAAAATATTTCAAATGTCATTCATTCAAATTGTAATACTAATTGTTGTTTTAATCGTTGTGTTCGCAATAGGTAAAGTTGCCATGCAAGGTAAAAGAGGTAAAAACTTAAACGAACACGTTAATTCAATAAGCGGATTTAAAGCCGATTATACATTACTCGACCACAATAAATATCAGATTTTAGCACTTGATAAGTCAGGGCGTTTATTGTTGTCTGAAGCTATGTTGGGGGCTGAACCTAAAGATAGGTTTATAGACTTTAAAGATATTATTGAGGTTGAAGTTCAAACAAATAATACGACTGTATCGAAAGTTTCAATGACTGGCGCAGTTGTGGGGGGTGCAATTGCTGGAGGTATTGGAGCGATAATTGGAAGTCAATCAGGGAAATCCTCAAAAGAGAAAATCAAATCAATAACTTTAAAAATTAATACAAAAGACTTTGATAATCCTGTTATCGTGCATCCTCTATTTGAATCTGATGATGATAAAGGAACAGATCCAAGTAGTATATTACTTCAAGAACCCATTGCGAATGCTGATAAATGGGAGGGAATGTTTAAAATAATTCTTGAAGAGAATAAACAATCATAGTAACATCATTCTTTCTATGTCATGGTATGGTATGCTTTCAGCTTTTTGAATCTGCTCCATTATCCGTAAATACTTTTTAGTTGGCTTACCTGCATAAGTCTTTTTAAAATACTTTTGGTATAGTTGGTTGTATAAATCATCTGTTCGGAAAAACGCCCCTAATTTTTTATCCATTTCTCTGTACTTCTTACTTTGGGTTTGTGATTCATACATACAACCTTTAAAGGCTTCACGGTGTAAAAAGTAACCACCTATTGAATACAATTTACGGCAACGCTTGTTTGTTTCAGGACAAAGGAAATACCAAATAAGCCCTTTACCTATATTGGAGGGCATAGAAACCAAACTTACTTTATAGTTTCGTGGCTCATCTCTGTATTTGTAATCCAGTTCAATATGTTGTTGTTCTAAATTAGTGTCAACCTTTATTGATATACTCCCTCTTTCGTTTCCATTTCTGCTCCATGTAACTGTACCGCTTTTTATTTGTTCAGGGTTGAGGTATTCCCATTCTTTTAGCTTAGAAATGCTTAAATACAATACTTCATTGTATAGAGTTGGGAATGTTTTTGATTTTGGCATATTGATTTTTTTTTCTAAGAATTGAAACCTAAATAATTAAGGAACTTTAGCTACCATTGATAACCTGAAAGCGTGGTTTTGTTCTCTGTTTCGGGTTCACCTTTTTCAGAATGTACCGCTTCAACCTTTGGTAAAACGTATGGTATTAACTTGCATAGGACGTTTAACCGCTGTATTGGCTCAAGGTCTTTGAGTGTTTCGGGTAACTGTTCAAGTTCCTTTTGCATTAACTCTTTTAAAGTATCTCGAATACTACCAACTAAAGGTTTGTTGTATTCAGGTTGTTTGTTTACCTCAACTTTAAGCCGTTCTGTTTGGCTTTTTAGTAGTGGTTCTATTTCATCAAAGGTCAAATTTTCATCTGAAAAGTCTGTACGGCTCAAATACTTGTAAACCCATTCAAATACAAATAACTTTTGGACTGTATCAATTTTCTGTTTGCCCGTTTCAGCTTCAAATAACTGTACCGCCTTTAAGGGTGTTTCAAAGTGTTCTGTAAAAATGTCAATAGACTGGCTGAATAGCTTTAAGGGTGTTTCAGGGTTTTCAAAATTGCCCTTTTGCAATACTTCACAAATCATTTCAAAGGCGTAACCGTTCCAATGTTCGTTTTTGGTCTTAAAGTAGCTTTCAAGTGTCTGTACTTCTTCGGTGTTCATATCAATTGTAATTTGTTGTTAATACTTGTTTGAGTTCCTGCAATCTGTTCAGGTATGGTAAAAATGTTAGTTTGCCGTTGTTAGCTTTCACGGTGGCAACGTGGTTTTTAATGAATAGAGTACAATCCTTTATTATGCTGCACCCATTCAGCTTTACGGGTTGGGTTGGTAGTTTAATACCTGCAAAGTAACTTTCAAGTTCTGCAATATCATTGCCCCAATTTTGGGGTTGTTCAATGTTAGGTTTTGTGAGGTTTTGAATGTTAGCTTTTGTTAGCTTTTCAACTTTTGGCAAGGGTTCAGGCTGCGAAAAAAAAGTTTTTTTTGGGGCTTCACTTTTTTCACTTTTCTCACAGGTTGAGGTTTCAACTGGTTCAGGTTTGTTCTGTTGTACTTCCTTAATGTCCTGCTTTCTGAATAGTCGCCAATCCTGTTTTATTAGATAGTCTGCAATGTCTTTACCTTGCTCTTTGTCCTGCTGTGGTGCTAACTGTTCCAATAAGTCCGAAACGTGAAAATATGTACCTTGTAATTGCTTTTGTATTTCGGTCGCTTTATTGCTCCATAACTCAAAGGCTTTGCCGTCTTTTGATAGGTCGGGCAACAAATAAACATTCCTGCCTTTCAACGCCTGGCATTTGTTGAGGTTTAAGCTGCTCAAATTGTAAACTGCCAACCAAACAAAGTTTGTAGGCTGTTCAGGAAGACCAAAATACAACGTGCCATAAATAGCCGTTTTAGGGGCTTCAACCAACGCAACGGGGTTGTATGGGTATTTACTTAAAAGGTGTTCGCCAAACAAACAGGAAACCTTTGTTTCGTTCTTATTGTATGCTTCCAACCATTCAGGCGAAGGCTTATTGTTTCGGGTGTGGTGCTTATCAATAATTGAGTGCAAAAAGTCCGTGCCTGTGGTGTGGTTTTGTTCGTCAAACTGCTTTACCTGAACGGCTCTAACATTACCCTGAACATCAATAAAAGGAAATGTATTTGCCCCTGCACGGTAGCCGTTTTGTACCGTACCCAAATGATACAATGAAATAACCTTTTCAATGTCCTGCACTTCAAAAGGAAAGGCAACCCGTGTAAGTAGGTTTTGAATAAATGTATTCTGTTCATATCCTGCACGGGTACGATTGAATACCTCAACTGGAATAAACGCCCTTTTGGGTTTGTTTACGGGTTTCTTTATTCTTTTTGGTTGTTGTGGCTTCCAGTCTGTTTTATTGCCTTGTTCCTGTTCCCAAATAGCTTTTGCATAACCGTCTTTGTATGGGTTAAGAAAATAACCGCATTTGCTTTCACGGTCGCAACGCCCGTACTGTTCAGGTAAGTATTCGCCTGTTTGGGTATCAACGTACCTTACAAAACGCTTTTTGGTACATTCTTGGCAATGGTGCTTTTTACTTCCTTTCTCAAATATGTATCGGTGTTCTGTATTCATATTAGATAGGTCTTTTACCATTTGATAAATAAGCAATCCAACCAATATTTATTTGGTCAATTACAATCCCATAACCTGAAAGCCTTTTTCTGAAATTTGACTTATTCACGGGCTTAAAGCCGTCGTCAATACAAAACGGTTTATACTCATTGTATAAGTCGGTTACTTTAGTGTAATTGTCTGCCGTGGGTTTATAGCCTTTTTCATCAATGAACATCTTTACACTATCGGACTGGCTTTTGTATTGCTCAACGGCTTGTTTTACCGCTTCACAATCTGTAAACCTCTTTTGCTCCAATAGTCTATTTAAGCCGTCCAGCACCCAGTTAAAAACGCCTGAAAGTTCCTTTTCTATTATTTTGGCGTGTAGTTGTTTATCCTGATCCTGTGGGGGTATGGTAACATCAAAAGGAATGATTAAAAACCGTCTGAAATAGGCGTTTGTATGTTCAACGTCTTTGGGTAACTCATTACAGTTAAATATTAGTTTGGCGTATTGTTTCAGCGTGAAAGGTTCGCCATAAGGTAAACGGGCTTCAACTGGTTCGCCTGAAACCAATTGTTTAAATATTGCACTTTCCAGTTTGCCGTTTATCTCACTTGCATAGTTTACCAGCTTGTTAGCCAATTTCGCCCTGAAATAGCCGTTATCATTTGTAAGGCTTTGCAATGAATAGTTACTTGTGTTTTCTGTACCCAATAAGGCACTTACTATTTCAAAGAATACGGACTTACCATTTGCCCCAGTACCGTAAAGAATTAACGCCTTTTCTTCTTTTAGTCTATTGCTCCCGTGCTTAATGAAAACAAACCCCAAGTATTCAGCTAAAACCTTTTGGCGTTCTTTGTCGGGCAATACCTTGTTTAAATACGCTTCAAATAAAGGTGCTTTTGCCTGTGGGGTGTATTCAAATGGTAATTGGTAGGTAAGAAAGTCTGAACGGTCAAACGGTCTTAATTGTGTACCCTGTGGGCTTACCTCAAACGTACCGTTTTGCAAGTTGATTAAAACCCTATTTGCCAATGGTGGTTTGGGTTCAAGGTATGCTGTGGCTAAAAACTGTTCGTATAGTTCTTTTCTGAATTTATAGTACCGTGCTGAAAATGTAGGAACGCCCATTTTTTCGGCTGCCTTACCTAAAAACTTTTGGAATGTTTCTTTATTGAGTTCATCCCAGTAAGTACCATTGAACAAGTAAATAAAATCGTGGTTTTTGCATAAGCCCCAACGGTTGTTTTCAGCTATCTGTAAGACGTTTTCAATAGATAAAACAGTATAGTGCTTATTGGTTAGTTTGAAGTTTTCGGCATTGTGAGGGTTTGCCATCGCTTCAAAGTCCAGCGGTTCAAATTGTTCAAGTAACTGGCTTAATATTTCAGCGTGAGGTGTTGCATTGGTTTTCGTTAGATCCTGAACATGGTTTAAAAGCGTTTCAGGTTGCTGCAAGTCCTCAAATTGTGGGTTTATCTTTATCGCTTTCATATTCAGAAAAGGTTTAATTGGTTATTAAATGGGGCTTGTTCGGGGTTGGTGGTTAAATACCACGCTTTGAAGCCTGTTTTTTTACATAGCTTCTTTTCAATTTCCCAAAGTCGCCCTGCTTTTTCTAAATCACGTTTATACCTGCAAATATTCTTTTGAGGTATTCCAGTTGCAGCCGAAACCATTGAAGCTGTTGCAATATGCTCCTGTAAATACTGAAATATGGTTTTCAGTTGGCTTTTAAAGTCCGTATCTTTACCTTGTCTTTTATGTAAAGGGTTGTTGTTATTGGTGCTTTCCATTACTTCAACCCTTTTCTATTGTTAGACAAATACGCTTCTGCTTCCTGTTCAATTTCAGCGTTTGACTTCTTACGCCCCGCTTTGAGGTACTCCATAAGTTCGGTACTTGAAAAGTACAGGCGTTTACTCCGTTTCATTACGGGCAATTCGCCTTTACTTACCTTGCTGTAAATGGTGGGCACTGTAAGATTTAGGAATTGTGCAGCTTCCTGAACGGTTAATAGTTGTTCACGTTGCTTGGTTGGAGGATTGCTTTCTTGTGTACTGTTCTTTAAACAGGAATTAACGCAATCAATGATTACCGTTTGTAAGTCCTCAATCGGTAAAGAAATAAATACTGTTTTGTTCATACCAAATAAATTTTGATACAAACCAACAGGCATTTTCAGGCTCAATTTTCCCAGTTTTCCTTATTGGGAATTTTGGGAAAGTTTTATTTTAGAAACCTTTGTTTTAATATCTGTTCTGTAATTTTCCTCTGCTTTCTTTTGATACTTACCAAACATACTTTCATCAATGGAGAATCGTTTTATTTTCTGCGATATTAGTGAAGCAAATATTTTTCGGTCTGAATAGTGTTTAATAATTCCCTGCCTTTGTAGTTCGTCTATCCATACGCAAATAACACCTTTCAATTTTCCTATGTAGTTGTAGTCGGTATCAATTAAGGGTGGTTCAATTTCTTTTAAAATATCAATGGAAGGCTGCACTAATTCAATATTGTAAAAGAGTTCATCAAGTGTTTTCGGCTTATTCTTTTCAGGCTTTGGCTTTTCAATTTGTTGAGGTGCTTGTTCTGCTTTTGGTTCTATTTGTTCTCCTAATTTTGGTAAGAGTAAGAGTAGTTCGTCGTGAAATTTACGCAGCGTTTGCATTGTGTCAAAGTAACTGCGAATTTTAGGCATGATGTCAACATGATTAAGTTGGTTGTCTTTTATGTTCTTTTTATGTACTGCTAATATTTCAAGGCATTTGCTGAAATAGTAATTTGCAATGCTTTCAAAGTGAGCGTTTCCAGATAAAGCCATACTTTTAAGTTCTTGAATTGCTCTGTGTGCAATGTTGTAGATTTTCTTGTCATGCAATTCTTTACTTAGGGCATTAATTCTTTCTATGTTATTAAAGCTGTATGTGCAATTAATAACGTATGCTTCAAAATTCCATATTGTTTTGTCAAGATCAGATTTAATTCTTTGAAAACTTTGAGTTGTCTGAATGGGTTGTTCGGCATGACTATGAAAAGATTCTAAGAAATCTATCACAACTCTGTAATATTGTCTATAATGTTCTATTTCAGTGTTGTTATTTATGGCAAAATCTTTGAATTCTCTGTCTTCATAGCTGTAAACAGTATAAAATGAAAAGTTATCTTCCAATGGTGCTTCTCCGAGCCATTGTAAGTCAAGTTCGACAAATCGTTTTAAATCATAAATAGTGTACGCAAATACACTTTCTATGAAGTTTGCCTTTGTAGCATAGGGAAATTTGGTCAGGTATATTGAGTAAAGTTCATGTACGATTTGCTTAAACTTTTCAAACTCTATTATTTCAAGAAAATCTATGTATTGAGTTCTATCAGAGCGATACTTCATCATTCCATAGTCATTGTCCTTAAAATCAAGCCATTTGTGTAAAACTATAATTTCAATTGTATCAGTTTGGGTAAATGCCCTATTAACCTCCCTGCATCCAATTACAAAGTGTGAGGTGAATAAATTAATCCCTCCTAAATGTTCCATAGTCTTTTATGTTTTTTGTGAAAATCGTGAAAAATGTGAACGACTGAATAAAACTTTTAATCAAAATTCATAAGTGAGTTGGCTAACTCTTTTTTTGATTCGGTATCAAATGAACTCAGGTAGTTTTGAGTAGTTTGTATGTTGTTGTGTCCTAAACTTTCCATTGCATCAACAATGGTTGCTCCTTCCAGAATATAATTGGATGCAAAGCTATGCCTTGCCCAGTATGTCGAGATTTTATCAGGTAAGTTATTTGCAGCACATAATTTTTTTAAGTGTTGATTAATGAACCGAGTGAAGTTTTTAATCGCTTTTTGTTTTTGTTCAGCTGTGTCACCGTCATTAATAATTTCAAAAATGAATTGATTGGGAGATTTATTTAAACTACCGTATTTCGTTATGATACCTTTTGTAAAGTCATTAAGATATACAGTAATTGGTTTTAGTTTCGACTTAGATGTTATTCGTGTTTTTGCTCGGTAAAATTCAATTTTATCATCTTCAACGTCTTTATACCTCAACAAGGCAATATCTTTAATATTCATGCCATTGCAAGAGTAAGAGAAAAACCAAAAATCTTTTGCTTTCTGTTGCTCTGGTGTATCAGGAATAGAATTAAACAATGCCTTTAGTTCGATTTTGTTGAGAGCCTTTTTTATGTTACTACTACTTGGGATTTGATACTTTCTTTTGCCAAACGGGTAATATTCCTTTTCAATTTCTTTCTCTTCAATCGCTTTGTTGAAAATCGCTCGTAATGTTCGTAAATACATACTTACTGTGGTGTAGCTACGATTGTTTAATTCAACCATGAACTTTTCGTATTTCAATAACCATTCAGGGGTTATGTCGTGAAAGGTCAGAGAATTGTAGCTTAATCCGTGTTGGTGATCTAAAAAGCGAATTATTGACTTTTCCGCTAACTGATATGTGTTGGCAGTTCCAATTTGTTTGTTATGTAGCAAATTTCCTATCACAATTTTGTAATGGTAGCTAATTTTAACGCCATCGCCTTTTTTGCGGAAAAGTTGTTTCTCAAATTGCTCGAATGTAAACGGGGTCAAATTTTTGGCAATTTTATCTGCTTTAAGTTCAAGGCTGTTTAATTGCTTTCTAATTTCATTATGTGCCTTACGTGGCTTTTTGGATAGCCAAACACTATTAAATTCAGCTTCAGTAAAATCGAATATTGTGCCGTAATACTTTCGTTTTTGTGGGTTTGAAGTATAAACCCTAAGTTTTACAGGGAACTTTCCGTTGGCTTTTGCTCTTCGAGTGTCTAAATAAATTGAAATTGTATAATCTTTTGCCATTTGCACATTATTTGA
Organism: Flavobacteriales bacterium; assembly: GCA_964230215.1. Classification (GTDB taxonomy): domain Bacteria; phylum Bacteroidota; class Bacteroidia; order Flavobacteriales_D; family JAUILH01; genus JAUILH01. The sequence continues at coordinate 648,501 of CAXRGQ010000006.1, read as the reverse complement.
TACATAAAAATACATAATTTGCACATAGAATAACAAAATAACGCAAAGTGAGTTTTTAACAAAACCCTATATTTGCAAAGGAAACAAGTGGTTCTGCAAAATAAAGCACTATGATTTTATTATGCCTTACAAGCAGGGGGTCACTGGTTCGAATCCAGTATCGCCCACAACAAAAGGTCTTATCAGAAATGATGAGACCTTTTTTGTTTATAGATGCATTTGGTTTACATATTATATTCTGAAATTCTAGATAAATATTACGTAGGATCAACCTCAGATTCACTAAGTACCAGGCTCAATAAACACAATTCAAATCATAAAGGATTTACTGGTAAGGCAAACGATTGGATTGTTGTTTGCTGTGAGGCATACGATACAATTTCGTTATCACGACAACGAGAACTCCAAATAAACATTGTCTCAAAAATAAGACCGTGTACGCTTTAAAGCCCAAACCAAATACCACATCTCATACGTATTAAGAGTGGTACTGTCAACGAATACCAAGCATCTCTGTATATTTTACTTGAGTCATAAAGTCCATCTGCACCTTGGCCATCATCTCCATACCCATACTTTTTATCTGTATCAAATGTGTATGATCTAATACTATTCACCGCAAATCCCATTTCGGCTGATAAATCCAACATTAAGGATCTACCAATTATACTTTGATTTCCGATAGCCAAAATCAAAGCGGGATAATACACATAACCAACTGTTGCATATTCATTCTGCATGTCTTGTTCCGGTTGAAAATTTTTTCTTGCAGAATAGCTAAGAATCGGAAAACCGTCACTTCCAACGTTACTGAAATCTTCATCCATGAACTCATTTCTATAAAGCTCAAAATCAACTCTTGTTTTTATAACCCCAGCAGTAAGTTTTGTATATCTTCCATATGGAGCTAATGCTCCTTTTTTGCGACTATATAGTTTAAATGTTAATCCGCTTATCATGTGATGAAAATGTTTGTCCCAGGCAGCTCTTTGTGTTACTACCCATTCAGGGTTAGCTCCCATAGCTACCGCGAGCCAACCTCAGGCGGCTCGTGGTGTAAATACAAACCTTAGACAACTTGTGTTGCTCATACCAATTTTATACAGCTAAAGCCTTATACTCCATCTACAAAGCCACAATATCATTCATTCCTTCCTCACCCAAATAGGTTCTAGCACTCGAATATTTCCAATGTTCCGGCTTGGCCACCATACCTGCCTTAACAGGGTTATTATGGATATAGTTTATTTTTTGATCAATTACATGGTTGCTCCAGAGTTCTATTGGTTTATTATTATGTTGCCATAGCTTATAGTGTTTGGACGCACTAGTGGCTTTAGCTTCATTAATAAACATATCCAAAAGCCTATTTTTGCGGTACTCACTTTTGTTATTGAGTAATAAGGAAATAAATTTCTTGGAGAATTGAGATTTTATTTGATTTATCAAAATACCCGGATTACCCTTTGTTGCGGAAAAAACTAGATGAACATGATTTGTCATTATGCAATATGCATTCAATTGCAAACCGTTTTTTTCTTGCCTTTTAACAGAGTCCAAAAACAAGCGCATGTATTCATCTCTTACAAAGATATCTACCCACTGCACAGTGGCAAAGCTGACAAAATATGTACCGTGGCTATCATGAAATTTATAATTTCTACTCATAAAGCAAATGTAGAGTAGAAGATCGTAAGGTATTTACGGTTAACTTTTTAAAGACATCAGGTTTAAAGTTTCGGTTAATAGATAGTTAAGCAACAGAAACACATAATAAACACGCTTTCTGTAACCCCTTCCCCTTCATATATCAAACTACGATTTATGAGGCTAATAAAACAAAACATTCTATGGCTTGCACTTTTATTATTTAGTGTATCAGCGCAATCACAAACCTTTGATTTATACTCTTTACTGGATTTTTATAATCTAAGTGCGGATGAAAAAGACGGCTACCTTACAGATCTCGGTTTTACTTATTACGGTGATGAAGAGTTTAATTATGTTCAAGAAGAAGATGGCTTTGTATCTGGTCGCGCTTATCACAATACAGATACAACAGAATTTGTAGTCTTTACTGAGGACATAGTTGAATTTCAGTGGAGACACACAGATGCATACCTAGTAAAAGAAACCAATACCAAGTCAGTTTCATATTCATTAAACTTGATTTTCGAAAAGCAAATAAAAAAATACCGCGGCAGTAAAGTCAAAAAGTTTGATACAGAAGAAGGTTTAAACGGTCTTCATGGAAATGTAGGTGATTGGGAGATTGTTTATGATCCGGTGGGGGATGTTGTGATATGGTAGTGTGTTAGTTGACTAGTATGCTGGTTGATTAGTTAACTAGTAGATAAACGAGATTATTATCGTTATGAATTCATCAATCATAAATAATCAATCATCAATTTCGTAAAGCAAAATGCCTTTTCCCAACGACAATATCGAATCTAGAATTTCAAATCTCGAATCTTTCAGTTGACTAGAATGATGATTGATTATGTAAGCTTCCCTACTTTTGGACAGTTTAAAAATACATGAATCTACAAACTAAAAGTTTGTTAAGTACATTAATTGTAAACTATTGTGTAAATTTGGTTCATTATTTTCATTAATAACAAACTAATAGTTTGGAAAAGAACAATAAAATAAACCAACTTATGCAGTCATGGCCACCTAACGCCGTGTATTTAACGGCATGGTTGGTGGAGCAAGGTTATTCTACTCAGTTACTTAATCGCTATAAAAAAAGTAAGTGGATACATACGCTTGGTAACGGTGCTGTGTTAAAAACAGGAGATACACCTACTATAGAGGGAGCTATGTATGCACTTCAAAAACAAGCGAAATTAAGTGTGCACCCTGCCGGAAAAACAGCTCTAGAGATATTAGGAAAAGCACATTATCTTGCGTTTAATCAAAGACATTATGTATTATTTAGCCAGGCTAATGAGTCCTTACCAAGTTGGATGATAAATCGTAACTGGGACATGGAAATACACCATGTTAGTACATCATTTTTACCCACCCATTTAGGTTTGGTAGAACATGTTATAAATGGACTAAACATAAATATATCCAACCCAGCAAGAGCGCTTATGGAGTGTTTATATCAAGTACCCAAAAAACAAGATCTACTTGAGTGTTATCAGATAATGCAGGGGCTTAATAATTTGCGTCCAATAGTTGTGCAACAACTATTAGAGGCGTGTACCTCAATAAAGGTTAAGCGTTTGTTTTTGTTTTTGGCGACAAAATCAGAGCATCAATGGCTATCTCATGTCAAGCTATCTAATATAGATCTGGGCAAAGGCAAACGACAAATAGTAGAAAATGGCGTATTCATACCGGCTTTTAAAATAACGGTACCCAAATCACTTGCCAATGACAGCGTATAAACATCAAGTTGCCCTGCTACTACAAGTATTGCCTGAAATTGCAAAAGAGTCATGTTTCGCACTTCACGGTGGAACGGCAATCAATTTATTTGTGCGCAATATGCCTAGATTGTCGGTCGACATAGACCTCACATATATTCCAATTGAAGATAGAAAGACCAGCTTTGCAAACATACAAGCAGCCCTTAATAATTGTAAATCAAACATAGAAAAACTGGATAGCAGCATGCGCATAAAACTTCAAGCAGATTCATTAAAGCTGCAAATACAAAACCAAAATGCGGCCATAAAAGTAGAAGTAAACCAAGGAATGAGAGGCATTTTAGATCCTGTTGAGACTAGAGAATTATGTCAAAAAACACAAGTAGAGTTTGATTCATTTTGTTCTATTGCTTGTGTGCCATTTGCTCAATTATATGGTGGAAAGATTTGTGCAGCACTAGACAGACAGCATCCAAGGGATTTATTTGATGTAAAATATTTATTGGAGAATGAAGGTTTTACAGATGATATTAAAAGAGGATTTCTATTATGTTTACTATCTAGCAAACGGCCAATATTAGAAATGTTATTTCCGCACTATACAGACCAAGAACAAGCCTATAAAAATCAGTTCGAAGGTATGACGCGAGAACAGTTTTCTTATAAGGATTTAGTACAAACAAGAGAACATTTAGTTCAAGTGATACATCAAAATTTAGATAAGATAGATGTTGAGTTTCTGTTAAATTTTGAAGATGCTACACCAGATTGGTCCACTTATAATTTTGAACTATTTCCGGCAATTCAGTGGAAGCTCTTAAACATCAAAAGATTAAAATCGATTAACCCGGATAAACATAAAGAAGGAGTTATAAAATTGAGAGAGCAATTCGTGCCCCCAACATCCACGAGCGACAGCTAGTATGCGTGTAAAATTCAACCATCGTTCCCTTCGCTCGCGGTAACGTAGGAGAGATTGTGATTGCACCCAAAATAATCGTGAGGAAATAATCATAAATAATAAATCATCAATCCTCAATCCTCAATTTCCTCAACCCAAAAGTCAATCCTCAACGACAATTTCGAATATCAAATTTCAAATCTCGAATCATTCGGTTGGCTAGTTGATTAACTATATTATTGTCGTCTTGATATCATAAATAATAAATAATCAATCATCAATTTCGCCAACTAATAAGTCCATCCCCAACGCCAGTTTCAAATCTCGAATCTCAAATTTCAAATCCCTCTCCCCCTAAGACACAATCCCCGAGTCATGCGCAAAATTAACCAGTCCAGCTACGTTTTTACATCCAGTCTTGGTCATTATGTTTTTTCTATGTGTCTCTACCGTGTAAGGTGAAATTTTCAACTCATCCGCTATTTCTTTCGTGGTATATTCTTTACAAATAAGACGAATTATAGCACGTTCTTTTTGGGTAAGCTGAACTATCCCCTGAACATATTTTGAACTAAATTTATTTTCTAGTAGACTGTCTTTATACGGTGTGCTATTCGATTTGTAAATAAATCCATCTGATTTGTCAGAACACACTTCTTTGATTGCGTCTAGTAATTGGTCGTGGCATGCGTCTTTAGCAACGAATCCGTGAACTCCCACACTTACGGCCATTTCAATTATGCTACCGCTATTGTGCATAGTAAGTAGTAGAATCTTAATATTTGGGTGATTATTGAGAATCCATTGGCTCGCTTCTATACCATTTAGTTTAGGCATAGTAATATCTAGGATAATTAAGTCTGGTAAAATATTGTCGCCTTGTAAGTAGTCAACTACCTCTTGGCCATTTTCAGCTTCAAATATGATGTTTACCTCACCGGATTCTGGAAGCATTTTTACTAGCCCCTCTCTAAAAATCTCATGATCATCTGCAACTATTACATTTATCATTGCCTACCTACTATACAGTTTATTTTACATTGAGATAAGAATGCATGGTAGCATCTAGAATGCTGCTTGCAAGGTACAATTTATAAGCAAATACGAATAGTTTTGAATATTATTATAACTATTCACATTCAATTATCTTTTACAATGGGAATTCGATAATGATGGTGCATCCCGCGTTCTTGTTAGAATCGATGATAATTTTACCTGAATGCTTATCAACTCTAGATTTGATGTTTTTAATGCCAATGCCAGCTTTTATGTCTTCGGGATTAAAGCCAACACCATTGTCTTCATAGAGGAGCTGTATGGTGTTTTCGACCTCCATCACTTGAATTACTAGTTCATCAGCTTTACTATGCTTTAATGTGTTGGTGACTAATTCCATTGCACACGCATAAATATCCTTTTTAAGCCCTACTGTTAGGTGACTATTAACCGAGTAAATTACATCAGAATGCATGGTGCCATGGGATGAAATGTTTTCTCCTAGATCAATAAGTAACTGGTGTAGGTCGGTTTGCAGGGCTTCCGAATCTAGGTTATGAGAAATACTTCTCACCTCATCTATAGTAGTGCTGGTTAATTTCTGAATGGACTTTAAATCATCATTTTCTTTGGCAAGTTGATCTACAGATAACTTAATGGTGGCAAGATAGCCTCCAACCTTATCATGAAGGTCTTTAGCAATGCGCTGGCGTTCTTTTTCTTGCCCTTCAATTTGAGATTGAATAGATAGGATAGATTGATCTTTTATAAGATTTTCAATTTTTTGCCTATGACCTGCAATTTTGCGTTTCGCTTTACGTCTAATATTATATGTGATAACAAGTAGCAGAATCACGGCGAGCACTGCAGCAAGGATATATAGCATTAACTGACTAATGGTGTGTTTTTTTTCCTCATTCTCCAGTTCAACCAAACGCTTTTCTTTTTGTGCAAGTTCGATCTCCTTTTTCCTCTGTGCTAATTGGTATTTAGCCTCAATATCAAGTATATGTTTATTGGTACGTTCATCGTTCCGTGCTTCATTCGCGTCATAATATTGCTCAAAATAATAGTTAACACTGTCGTACATGCCCAAACCTGAATAGCAGAGGAATAAGCCTTCGTACAATCTAGAATAAATATCATTTGACAAACTTGAGTCAGCACTAAGTGCTTTCTTGTAATAAGAAATAGCTTCTGGAAAGTTGCCTTCAACTTCATCAATATATGCTAAGTTGCCATATGCCGCGGCCATGTCATGTGAGTTGAGAAATCCAGTATAATTAGAAATCAATTTTTGCAGATTGGATTCAGCAGCAACTAAACTGTCATAGTCTATTTGTAAAGCACTGATATTAAGCAACATGTTGATTGCCTTATTGGTGCACCCAAGCTCATCGAAATTATTAAATGCCTTATTCATATAATAATATGAAGAGTCATAATTCATTTCTTCATAGTACGCATAGCCAATACTTGCGTAAATATCACTGGCATCATATAAATTAAGGAAATTCTTAATCAGTAAACTATGGAGTCGTTGACGGGCTTCTTCAACAAAACCGTTTTCTAGCTGAATTCTAGCGATGGATAGTTGAGTTTTATAGATTACTAGTGAGTCGGGCGCTTTTTTAAGTTGACCATATAAAATCTCTAACGCCACACTGTCATTGCCTGATAACCATTCCTGCTGAGCATCTAATAGACGGAGAAATGCCTTGGACGTGGGTGTGTTATATTGCTCAATTTTTCTCTTATTGGTTTTAAATAGGGAATCATTTAAGTGTAAGCCCTTAATAGCAAGTTCATAATTTCTATGTAGACTATTTGATATGGATGACAGACAAGACCCGTCTTCGTGCACTTGAGCTTTTAACGATAATGTTAAAAAAAGTAATAGGGTCAATGAAATTCTAATCATTGACCCTAAAATAAAACTTATAATTGGTACTTATCAATTACGCTGGAATTATCCTGCCAATACTCCTCTTCCTAGTCTTAACCTTTCCATTGGTCTTGTTGTAAACCACCATTTGGAAGTGTTCTCCGCTACCGTCTTTCTTGTAATCAGTAGCATTGCTAAGTATCACATCTTGTTGTGTTGGTGTGCAGCCTGATTCAATTTCAACCGTAATTACAATAATGTAATCACCTGTTTGATAGTTGCACAAATCTTGGGGAGTAACACCTGGTGGTAATTTATCACCTACACCTGCTGATACAAAGCAGTTGTTTGGCACTTCAACTTCAATTATTAAGTTGTCATTCGAATCATACCTTTCGATTGTTCTCCATTTTTCTATACATCCCATAAGCTTATCATTTTTAAGCAAAATACTCGTTTGTATTTAAATTCATATCCCTGAAAACCACTAGTGCCAGAACATTTTTTTAGTTTAATCGCAAATAAGACATGTTAAATAGGCCATGTCGGTAAGAACCGTTCCTAAAAAACATACTATGCCGAAATAACGTTGGGCAAGTGATGGGTAACGATGGGAAAACTCGCTTAATAACGACGAGATTATATAACTACTATTGTTTTAGACAATTAAAATTGTAAGTAAAATGAAACTTAAAACCTCAAAAATTATAGTGCTAGGACTAATATGTAGTTTATATAGTACTTCTATCTGCTCAATTAACATTCCGTCACAATCTGCAATGTCTGATGTGGATGATAGTAAGAAGGGGGAAGAGACTATATGTGATGTTAGAATCTATGAAGGCAATCTGTATGTAAATCTCCGAAAGAAAAATGAGCCAGAAAACAGTCTATATATGTTGGTTTTAATTACTGAGTCCGGCCAAAGAGAATTGATAGAGTTTAAACAAGGACATAAAAACAACATTAATCAGTTTGTAGGCTATTCATTCATTCACAATAATGTGCCAACAGAAATAGTGTATTATGAACTAATTGAAGTTAGGCAAGAGACCAAGATTTTAAAAACTTGGAGTGTATGTGATGGTGAGGTGCGCTTTGATGATCTACCTTATGATCTCGCTGAGGAAATAATCAAATAGAGTTATCTGTCATGTCATCACTGCTGAACTCCTCTTTTAAACGGAAATCGTTCGATAGCATATTGGATAGCTATAAGTTAGGTGCTATCTATCAGCAAGCGATTTTCCGTAATCACATGCCCTCAAAACTCATGTCGTTTAATCACTTTATATTTAATCAACCAAGAGATTTAGTTAGCGGAGATTTTTATTGGTGTGGATATTATAACGATAAGCTCTTTATAGCTGTTGGAGATTGCACGGGACACGGACTTCCAGGTGCGATTTTAAGTATATACGGCCATCTGAGTTTAACCTCCATGCTGTACAATAAAAACGTCTATTCTCCTCGTCTTATGTTAGAGGGACTCGATCATAGCTATAGTCGTGGTTTAAATAATTATTGGAACACTAGTTACCGTAGCGAAGGTGTGGATATAACAATTGTGCGTTATGATATGAGAACGAAGGAGCTTGTTTATGCTGGATCCAATAGCTATTTGTACGTTAAGTATCCGGATGAAGACCTAAAAAGGGTGACTGAGGATAAGCTTCAAATAGGAGGTAATATGCAGCATGATTTTCGTGGGTTTTCTGATATGCGAATTGACTACAAAAAGGGTATGAAACTTTATATGAGCACTGATGGATATAGTGATCAGTTTGGTGGGGAAGCGGATAAAAAGCTGTCGCAAAAACGATTAATTGAGATTTTAAATAATACTGCCCAATTATCTATGCGTGAACAAAAATTATCGCTAAAACATAGTTTTATGTCATGGAAGGGGGAGTCGAATCAAACTGATGATGTGCTATTAATGGGGATAGAGCTTTGATAGATTTATCACTGATACGCTGATTATAGTGACAAGTAATATAATGACGGGAATGCTTATATTAGGTTTTTACTTATTCTAATAAGTTAGATTAAGAGTAGAATTAAAACTAAAGAACTGGATGGATAAAATTGACGGTGCATGTATTGCTCTTATTGCTCAAGCTGCTGATGACAGCTATACAATGATCCGCTCATGTCTGGAATCTTTAGAATTTAAAGCTGAGTTAATCCATTCAAATTCTGTTGTTGGCATATCCAATCAAGTTAACAAGCCAATATCACTTGACTTATTAGTTTACATTTCTAATAATCAAAGTAGTAATCTAAAATCTGAATTAAAGTCGGCTACATTGATGTATCCATCTGTGCCATTTCTTGTAATTACATCTGAAATGACGTATCAAACTGCTTCAGATTTACTCTGGGAGGGCATGTACGATTTTGTTTTAAATAACGAGCTCTCTAAACTGCCGTTTGTAGTAGAAAGGGCGCTAAAGAAGAGTAAAAAATTAAAAGAGAAATCAAAAACTGAAGAGCACTTACGTCAAACAATACACGCACTTGAAGTTGCTGAACAGGTAGCAGGTCTGGGAAGTTGGGAGTGGGTACCTGCTAAACAAAGCTTCACTTGCTCTTCCCATTTCCGAGAATTACTGGGGTTTATCTCCTGTGAACAAATTACATATAATGAGTTTTTGGGTAGACTTGACGATAATGCAGCTCAAACTATCCATAAGCGAATAAGCCAAAAGGACATTAGTGAAGACTTCTTATTCGATATAGAGACCTTAATTGATAACGGTAATAATAGAAGATATTTGATTATAACTACACAGGTCTTTAAGGATCAAGTGCGTCATGACATCAAAGTATACGGAACAGTAAGAGATATCACTGAGGTAAAAGCGAGACAACTGGAAAAAGATATTGTGTCCAACATTGCCATGTTATCTGCTAGCAGAAATAGTATTAAGGTCTTACTAGATGGTGTTTATAAAGAGATATCTCGGAAAATTGACAGCCCCGACTTCTTTGTAGGGGTGCATGATGCTGAGAAGGAAATAATGACATTCCCCTTGTACAGATCATCTCATTCGCCCAATAATGACAACAGTTTTGAGCCCCGCAGATTTAACAATGGATTGTCAGAGCATGTTATTCGCAAAGGAGAATCAATATTGATTAATGATGACATTGATGAATATATGAAAGTCAATAATTTGCAACAAATTGGGCCAAAACCATATAGTTGGTTGGGAGTTCCTTTGATTTCGGAGGATAGGACATACGGATTAGTGGTTATGCAGTCGTTTTCAAAGAATCAACAGTTTTCTGAGGCTGACTTAGCATTTATACAAAGAATTGCGACTCAAATAAGCCCATTTATAAAACAAAAGTTGCTTCAGCGATCCATTCAGAACCGAGAAAAAAGGTATCGTAGAATCTTTGAAAGCTTTAAGGATGTTTTTTACCAGTTAAATTTAAATGGAGAGATAACAATGGTGACGCCTTCCTGCGTGGATCTGCTGGGCTATTCACCAAGCGAGCTTATTGGGCAGAATATTGATGCGTTTTTTCATGATGAGTCAGAGTACCAGAGACTACAAAATGAACTACTTAAGAATGGATTCGTTGATCAATTTGATTCGGTAGTAATCCATAAAGGCAATGATTTGATCGATATTGAAGCAAGTGTGTATCGTATTGTTAATAAGGAAGGGAAGGTAACCGGAATGCAGGGAGTCATTAGAAATGTTTCAGAGCTGGTTGAAACTCGAAAAAGTCTAATGAGAGTGCGCAACAATATGGTAGAAGCGCAGAGTGTGGCTCAAATTGGATCATTTGAATATGATGTGGATCTCGGAAAAATGGTGTACTGGTCGAATGAAATGTTTAAACTTTTAAGTCTAAAACAATCAATAGATGTACAAAAAGGGTTTCAGATTCTACTAAACGGGCTTGCAGCAAATAAACGCAATGAGCTTCTAAAGATTCTCTCACCTAAGTCTGAAATAGCAGATAATTCCTCAATCGAATTCCCACTCAAAAACGGCAGTATTGAGCAATGGTACAGGATTACAATAAAGAGGCAGCCAAATAAAACCATTGCGATTGGTACCCTCCAGAATGTTACTAATGATAAAAATCGTCTTGAACTGTTAGAAGGGCTTAACCGTCAATTAAACGCTTTTTATAGCATTGAAAGATTAATTGTTAGTGACTCTGAGAATGGTCGATTTATCGATGAAGCAATACGCATCTTATTTGAAGAGGTATTGAATATTGATTGCATTCGGGTCTGTTTGTTTGATGCAAAATCGGATACATATTTACTTGTGGCTCAAGAGTCTAAACCGAATCACACAAGATTTAAAGTTGGAGATAACATAGATCTATTGTCAATTATAGATGTTGATACAATGAAAAGTGAAGCCTTGTATATTATGAATAAGTGCAAGACTCATAACAGGCATAACTACAATGAGGCATTGAATGATGCTACAGAAGCTTATGTAGTGAGCGCTATCTTAATTGATAAGCGATTACATGGGGCGATTGTTTTAGAATCAAAAGAAGACGAGTGTTTCGACTATTCGACGGTTAAAATTATAGACGAGTTTACAAGACAAATTTCAATTGCCTATGAGCGTGCTCAACTATTGAGCCATTTAAAGGGGAAGGAGCGTAATGAGCGCCTTATAAATATACTATCCGAGAGCATGATGTTTAGGGAGGACGAGGACGGTATTTATTGGAGTTTAATAAAAAATTGTCTCATTCATATGGACGTTGATTTTGCAGGCTTTTTTCTCTATGATGAAGAGCGCAATCACTTTGTAGAAAAGGCCTCCTACGGTACAAATAGGACACGGGATATCGTAAGTAAATCACCCTACACAATAGCTGCTGAAGACTCTATATTTATGTCTGTGGCGGAGAGAGAGGAGCCATACATTTATATCAATTACATTGATGATAGAACGAAATCATTCGAGCGAAATGGACAAATTAGCGAATTGATTGTACCTATTTTTATCGAAGGAAATTTAATTGGCATAATTGATTTAATTCATGGTTCGGAACACAAATTTGTCGGAGAAGATATTGTAGTTTTTGAAAGAGTTTCCCACCTGCTATCTGTTAAGATTTTTAACTCACGCATCCTATCTCAGATAAAGGAACAATCAGAAATACTTAAGATTGCGCAATCTGTAAGTAAAACTGGTTATTGGTATCACTCGTTTGCGGATGAAAGAATTGTTTGGTCTAAAGCTTTAGCTGATATTTATGATAGTGAAACCGAAACTGAACTTAACTTTTCACCTACTCGCAGTAACCCCCATTTGTGCTATGTTCATCCAGATGACATGAAAGAGGTTGCTAAACAGTTAGACCGGGTTTATAAGTATCCGTTTGAAATGGACTTTTATCATAAATGCTTAACAAGTGATCGCGATGAACTATTTGTGCATTCTAAGTCAAAGTTACTTTTTGATGATGAAGGAAAACCAAAAGGACAGATTACGCTTGTGCAGGACATCACTTCACTAAAACTTGTTGAAACAGAATTACTGAGAAGTGAAACAAAACTTAATTCAATTCTAGAAAATGCAAATGAAATTACGTGTATTGTAGATTCTGATGGCTCAATTAAGTATGTAGGACCGTCGGTAGAAAGACTACTTGGCTATCAATCCTATAAGGTTATTGGTGCCAATATTTTTGATTTTATACACCCCGATGAGGTGGATGAGGGTATGAAGCTATTTCACGATAAGTTAGTAAATGGAGGAGAAGTAAAATACCGAGTGTATCGTTTACGGAATCAGGCAGGTGATTGGCGCTATTTTAGAGTTTTGTTTACAGATTTGATGGAGAATGATTTTATCAATGGAATTGTTATCAACGCTCAGGATGTCACTGAAGTGACCTTGGCATACGATAAGCTTGAAGAAGAGTCTCAAAAAACCAATCGTTTCCATTCTCAATTGCTTAGTGCTCAATTAAACCCTCATTTTATGTTTAATGCACTTAACTCTATCCAGTATTATATTTTAGATAATAGCCCAGAACCTGCAATTGACTTTTTATCCAATTTTGCTAAACTAATTAGACTGGCACTTCAAAACTCTAGATATGAATTCATCAGTATTACTGAAGAGGTGAATTTTTTAGAGACCTATTTAAAACTGGAAAAATTGCGTTTTGATAACAAGTTTGATTTTACCATAAATCTTTCAGAAGAATTGGATGAAGATGACGCTGGGATTCCGCCTATGCTTGTCCAACCTGTTGTAGAAAACGCGATTATTCATGGTATTGCAAACCTGCAGACAAAAGGGCATATTGAAATTGAGTTTGATAGTATGGATGACATCTGTATTTGTAAAGTCAGTGATAACGGAGTGGGAAGAGAAAGAGCTAAAGCAGACAAGCAAATGAGAACTGGAGGGAAATATGAATCTATTTCGTCGTCTATATTACAAACGCGAATAAACCTATTAAATGCAGCCTTAAATGAGGATGGCTATCATTACACGATAAAAAACAGATTAAATAATGAGGGTGAGGCAGAAGGTACAGAGGTAATCATACAGTTTCCAAATGATCTTCTGGTTGGTTAATTAGAAATTGCGTTTAACACTTTTAAGAAGGATTCTTTACGTCTTACGGACACATCTACATGTGTACCATCTTTAAGAACAACATAGCCTCCTTTGCCTTTTACATACTTCACTATATATCGTAGGTTAACCATGTGAGATTTGTGTATGCGATAGAAATTGCACTCTTCTAATATGTCTTCAAATTCTTTTAAAGATTTGGACACAAGAATTTCTCTGCCATCGTTAATTACGAACTTGCAGTATGCTCTATCTGCTTCACATCTTACAACATCCGCAACATCAAAAAACTCCAAACCATCCAGTGATGGAAGCGTTATTTTTCGAAAATCAAACTTACCGTGCGAAATATTAGATTTAATCACATTAAACTGTTCTTTGCTATCAGTGCTTAGTGATCGAGAATTCACTTTTTCAATGGCCTCTCTTAACTCCCCTATATTAACGGGTTTTAGCAGGTAATCTATCGCTGCAAATTTTAGTGCTTTGATAGCATAGTCGGCGTGGGCAGTTGTAAAGATCACGTGAAAATCAACCGAATCAAATTTTTCTAATAATTCGAATCCATTGCCGCCAGGCATCTCTATGTCTAGAAAAACTACGTCTGGTTTATTCTCAATAATTGAATTATAAGCACTTGTGATATCAGCTTCCTTGCCAACTACTTCTACGTTGTGACAAAACTGGAAAATCATTTTTTCCAGTGCATCTCGATTTTTCTGCTCATCGTCAACTACAATTGCTCTTAGTTTTCCCATAGACTCTAAGGTACAAATATTTATGACAGTCGATGGTGTCGTTCGGATACCCAAACTTAACGAAGGGAAAGTTAATAGACTTAATGTATGATTATCATTCACGCAAGGAAGTTTTGTTCTGTCGACGGGAAAATAAGACGTGTATGGAGGACAAGCTTTTCAGATGTTTGATATCAATTGTTTTAACTGGCCTATTTTTTTTAAAATGAAATTTACTATTGCGAAAGCATTGATAATAAGTTGTCTGTTTGCGTTATCAGCGAATGGACAGAGTTTGATTCAAATATCAGATTCAACAGGCTGTCCCCCGCACAACGTAGATTTTAGTGTAAATGTGCTAAACGCAATTGCTTACAATTGGGATTTTGGTAATGGACAAAGCTCTTTATTATCGGAGCCTTCAGTAATTTATACAGACACTGGCGTATATACTGTTTCAGTTACCGTAACAATTGCTGGTGGCCAGCAAGTAAATCTTTTCGCTACAAATGCGGTTACCGTCCTGCCAAATCCTATAGCTAGCTATTCCTATATTCAAAATGGAAATTGTCCTATATCTAATACCGTAGTTTTTAGCTCCAATTCAAGTTTTGGAAATAATTTCACTTGGGATTTTGGGGATGGCAATACAAGCAATCTCCAGAATCCTAGCCATACATTTGATATTGATGGGCATTTCTACCCAACATTATCAATTGAGAATGCAATTGGGTGTAATCATCAATTTGTAATGGGACCTATAGTGATAGATCCATTGCCAATAATAAATCTATTTCCTCAACAAACAGACACCTGTGTATTGTTGCATCCAATTGATTTCAGCCTTTCTGGTTCATATACCTCTGCGATATGGGAAATTGAGTCGTCAGTATACCAAGGTGACTCTGTAAGTCATTCGTTTGACTTAGCAGGTCAGCATGACATTGTTGTAATATCCGATAATAGCTATGGATGTGTTGATACTACTGTATTTCCCAATGCTGTTAGTATCGATCCTCTAGTATGTGATATTAAAATTGAAAGTGGAACTCGGTGCGTGGGCGATAGCTTAGAGTTTCGACTTTCATATTGCCAAAACTGGCAATATGCAGATGTTCAATGGTTGGTTAACGGAGTACATGTACACAATGGTGTGTATTTCAATTTTGTACCCAATCAAGCTGGAAGTTATACTATTCGCGCTGAATACTTATTGAATGGTTGTGGAGCATATAAGGAAAGAAATATTGTAATACATAGCCCTCAATACGTGGATATTGATTTGACTGACACAAGCGTATGTGTGGGAGAATACATATCGCCAGTGGCTACTGGGGGGGTATTTGATAGTTTGATATGGACAATAGCTGGAACTTCTGCAAATGGATATTCCACTCAGTTCATACAGTCAGTACCAGGATCATATATGCTACAAATCAGGGCAAAAGATCAAAATGGATGTTTGTCATTTGATTCAGTAAGTGTTCTAGTCAGTGAAGCACATTCTGAAATATCCATAGATACCCTTAGCGGATGTGCTCCATTAAGTATTAGTTTAAACAATTTATCAAGCATTGGAAATTATAGTCTAAGTACGGGTGACGGTACACATTTAAATTACATCCCAGCAAATTATGTGTACATGTCACCCGGAAACTATGATATCGAGTTGGAAGTTGTGGATTCGAATGGTTGTATAGATTATTTGTCGCACCCCATCAGCGTAAATGTGTACGATAGTGAAATTTCGCTCTCTACAACCGAGATAACGGGATGTGCACCCTATAATCTAGCACTAAATAATTTCGGGATTGGACATGATACATGGTCATGGGATTTTGGCGATGGTAGCAGTTCTACCCAACAATATCCCGTTCATACTTATAATGTGCCTGGACAATATATTGTTTCACTTAGCACCAACAATCAGTATGGTTGTCCGTCTATTATCGATACGGTCTTTATTGTAAATATTGTAGAATCGATACACTTATCCATGTTTGATAGTCTAACATGCTCTGGTTTAATCGTAAGTATAGATTCAAACTTGATAAATGATGCGCTATGGACGTTTGACGGTATTGCAATGGATTCTAACGCGACTTTTACATATCCAACATTAGATAATTCATACCACAATATTTCCCTAGTTTATTCAGATACTAATGGATGTGTAAGTCAACTGTCACAAAATTATTTCCTTGGTCAATGTTCAGGCGGTTTTGTAGGATCAGGCTCACCTCCTGTTCCGGGCATGGGGTTTGGCGGAATAGTTGATACAGTGAAGGTATGCTCGCCGTACAATTTTAATACTGGTTTGTTAAGTCTGCCTTCAGGAAGTAGCCTTGTCGAACTTACAATGGGAGATGGTAGCTCTTATTCAAGTTTAGGGGCTATTCACACCTTTGATAGTCTTGGTTATTTTTCAATTCATGCAGTAATAAATACAAATGGAATTATTGACACCCTTCAATATTTTCAAGTATACAACGTAACTAGCTATGACATGCAAGCAATCATAAGCTCAGTTCTTATATCATGTGATAGTTTGAAATACATATTGCAGAATGTTGGGTCATCTAATAGTTTCTGGTCGTTTAATCAAGGGCTGCAACTTATCGGTGATAGTATTTCAATAACTATTTCAAATCAGTACTATTCAGAGAGCGTAAATGTAACTGCCTTTAATTCGATTGGGTGCGCTGATTTTGCTCAATTTAATCTCAATAATAATGTGCTGGAAGAACTGTTTAGTGTAGATAATAGTGCTTGCGTTCAGGAGATAATGACATTTGAGGCATTTACCCCTAACAATGTTTCATGGGAATTCTCGGATGGAATTATTCTTAATGGAGATGTAGTGCAGAGATCATTCAGTACTCCCGGTGTGTATTCCTTAACGATTACTACAACAGATTCCAATAATTGCACTGAAACGTATGTGTATGATAGCATTGTTGTAAGGGGTGTAGCTAACGATATTCTTGTATCCGACTATCATCTCTGTCCTTCAGACACTGCAACTCTTAGTTATTCCTCAGTTTTGGGGACTAGCACATGGTATGTTAACGGTTTGATTCAAGGTAATTTACCTAGTATCGCGATTAATTCTCCGAATGCAAACACATATGCAATAGAGCTTCTTACTTTTTTTGAGGGTTGTGAGAGTGTGACTGTTGATACTGTTTGGGTGCATGAAATCAATGCTTCAATGAACGTAATTCAGGATAAAAAGTGCTACCCAATGACCGTAAGTTTTAATGCAACTACTCCTAGTGCAGTAGATTGGTATTGGAGGTTTGGTGACGGAAATTACAGCCAGGGTACAAGTAATGTCAACCACACCTATAGCAACAGCCCCACTCAAACAGCAAAACTATTTGTAACAGATGCATATGGATGTGTAGATAGCACGTCTAATGGCTGGTTTAACACATGGAACATTAACGCTCAGGCGTCTCAGTCTGCTGGTTGTGCACCTTTGGGCGTGAATTTTACCTTACCTAGCACCGTGCAATCTGCTGTGTGGTCTTTTGGTGATGGTAATTATTCACAAAATGTAAATGCCAGTCATATATATACTAGCGCAGGTGGATATGATCCAAATGTGTCAATTATTATGATAGATGGATGTTTGGATACCATGTCTCTTGATAATCAAATAACCGTCAACGAAACATTGGCAAGCGCTAGTATCAACTATAATGCGGGTTGTGCACCCATACAGGCAAGTTTCATCTCCAGTGGTTCAATGGGAGATTTTTTTGAATGGGATTTTGGTGATGGTTCATCTTCATTAATTGAAAATCCGAGCCATACATATAATACAGGCGGAGCTTACAATGTTAGTTTAATAGTGTCTGATGTCAATGGGTGCAGCGATACAGCATATATTCAAAACAGCGTGAATGTGTATAATCCAATAGCTGATTTTTCAGTTAATCAATCTATTCTTTGTGTTGGTGATACCTTAGACGTCATAAATCAAAGTCAGAGTTCAAGCTCTTATTTATGGCATTTTGGAGATGGATCATCAAGTACACTAATGTCACCAAACCATATTTATTCTGACACGGGTTATTACCAAATTGTGCTATCAGTGGCCGATAGTATGGGATGCACATCATCAATGGTATTTGATAGTCTGATAAACATTGTAGCAAGACCTAATGCTTTATTTACAATTAATCACACTATTTTCTGTATAGGAGACAGTTTAGTCATTGATTCAATACAATCGAATTATTTAAGTGAAATGTGGACATTAGACGGCACATCTATTCAAAACTTCTCATGGATTAACATAGATACTGGCGTGCATGTTGTTGGCCACACGGTAGGAAATGGTGCGTGTAACGACTACTATGAATTGACTTACCATGTGTATTCACCTATAGATGCTAGTATCATTGCACCATCCATGGTGTGTGAGTCAGACTCTATATTGATATTATCTTCAGTGTCATCCGGAGGTGTATGGTCGGGTATCGGCGTTTCAGATAGCTCAAGTGGTATTGCAAACCTTGCGCATGTACCGTCAGGAATTCACCCGTTCTACTATAATATTGGAGGTGTTTGCCCTAGCTCAGATTCGGTACTTGTAGAGATTTTACCAATGCCTGACGCTAACATTATCGTAGATTCAATCATATGTGAAAACCACGGATCTATTGCGATTGGATCCACTAGTCAGTTTGAGACATGGACTTTAAATGGTGTGGTAGTAAGCGATTCTATTAATGTCTCAACGAATCTTGGCACACACATCTTAATTCATACTATTGATAATGGCATTTGTATGGATACAGATACCTTATCAATTGAAGTTATCGCCAAACCTACTGCATATCTTGAGGTTTTCAATGATATCTATTGTTTTGGAGATAGCAGTATTGCGTATTTGGGATTAGCAGATACAAACTGCCAAGTGTCCTGGATGTTTACGTCAATGGATGGCGGGGACATTATTGTCTCATCCTCGCTTGTACTGCCCGGTGATGGTGAATGGGCCTTATCAGCAACAATTACAGATGATAATGGTTGCCAAACAAATCTATCGGGCAGCGCTTTTACAGTTCTTGATTCAATTGCGCCTAAATCACCTCAAATTATTAGGTCAACGGTAGTTAATGATGAGTTTGTATATACCGAATGGTCACTGGAAAATCAGAATGACATCAATAAGTTCACAGCCTATATCCTGTATAGACGCGATTCTGTGGGGTGGAGTGAAATTGCGGTGCTTCCACCTTACAAAATGTCGTTTTCAGATTATAACCTTGATGTGTTTAACGCCCAATATGAATATAAATTGGAAACCATCCAAAGATGCCATAATCGAGGAGGAATTTCGCATAGTAATTCAATTCTGCTAGAGCATGATAAAGTGGAGGGAATGGATAGGTTTAGATGGAATCCTTACTTGCATTGGGAGGAGGGTGTTAATCGATATGAACTTCAATATCTGCGCAATGATGGTACATGGGAAACTGTGGAAACTTTAAATCCAGGCACCACAAAAATTTTACGATAACGCAGATGTAAAAAGTGCTCTTTTCAGGCATTTTCCCAAAGTAGATTATTCTCACATTAACGTACGGTAACACTAGCTACACCTATGGAAATTGGTGGTGGTGAGTAGTAATATGTGTGCTTAATATTGAGTATACAATTTAGAAAAATGAAAAGCTCACTTACACTTCTTTTATCCGTAATGATTCTATTTACTTACGCACAAAATATGAGCGGTAGCATCCAAAAATACCGACTCATTGCATATAATAATGTAGATGAATCTATTACTAGTGTTTCAAACACAGTAAATGTAAAACATGACATTAGCCTATATATTCCTGATGCATTTACGCCTGATGGAGACAATGTTAACGATGAGTTTTTTATTAAGGGTGTGGGAATAGACCAGTGTGAGGTTAGGATATACAATAGGTGGGGGGAGTTGATTTTTATGTCGAATGATCCAGCGTTTAGATGGGATGGAACATATCGCGGAAAAGCAGTTATGCAGGGTGTCTATACCTATCATATTTCAGCGAAGGCAGGAGACAAACCTAAAGCTGAGATTTTTACGGGTTCACTTAGTGTAATTTATTAGATATGAGCGTAATATTTAGAATCAAGATATGCGTGCTTATAGCATTAGGCAGCTATACTACGCGTGCTCAAGACGCGCTATATGGAGGCGATTTCACAAGTGCATCTATGATGAATCCTGCATTTATTTCTTACAATACATGCAAACGTTTCACCTTGTTTAATAGAGTTCAATGGGCTGGAATTAGCAATGGATATAACACAACCATAGCCGTGGCAGAGTTTAAAGCCAAGAGGGGAAATAAAGGATATGGATTTGGGATAGTGAATGACCTTGCAGGATCGGGTAATTATCGCACAAGTATTGCCTATGGGGCTTATGCAAAATCAGTGAAAACAGGCATACATAGCGAACTGTTATTTGGGTTACAAGCAGGCTTTGGACAGATCTCTGTTAATTGGTCGAAATTAACCTTTGGCGATATGATAGACGCTAGAAGAGGAGTGGTTTACGCTACAAACCAAACATTTGGAGAGGTACAAACCTTTATGAACTTTAATTCTGGTGTGGCATTTATCTCAAAGCAATTCTTTTTGGGTGTTGCATGTATGAATTTAAGTAAACCGATTCAATCATTAATTCCCGGATCAATTGAGTCTCATCTGCCCAGGCATTATAATTTTCATGGCGGTGTTGTGGTTCATGGCTATGTAAGTGGTAATCGACTTGAGTTTTTACCTCAAGTTTCTCTTGATATTCAAGGTGCAAGTCATGTCCTAACAGCGGGATCAACTGTAAGCTACAAACAGGCGGCTATGGGTATGTGGATTAGAATAAACCGATCGGCCGCTCTCAGTATGTCCCTAATTAAGGGTAATGTGAGGTTTGGCGTAACAGCAGAAGTACCCACCAATAAGTTATTGGTCCGCTCAATGGGAACATATGAATGTTTTATCAAAAAAAGCATCAGTTGCAATAACTCTAAGAAACACAAGATGCTAGAATGTCCATTGTTTGATTAGTTGACTAGTATGTTGGTTGACTAGTTTCATAGCGTGCTTAATGTCGTTAAGTGATTATAAATTATAAATAATCAATTCCATCAACCCCAACATCCACGAGCGGTAGCTAATATGTGTGCAATATTCAACCAACGTTTCCTTCGCTCGCGGTAACGGTTGGGAGAATGTGATTGCACCCAAAATAATCGTGGGGAAATAATTATAAATTATAAATCCTCAATTTCGCCAAGCAAAAACCCAATCCCCAACGCCAGTTTCGAATCTCGAATTTCATATCTCAAATCTCGAATCATTAGGTTGACTGGTGGTCTAACGGTATTATTGTCGATTTGATTTCATCAATCATAAATAATCAATCATAAATTTCGTTCACCCAAAAACCAATCCCCAACGCCAGTTTCGAATTTCAAATTTCAAATCTCGAATTTCAAATTCCCCTAAAACCCAATCCCCAACCCCAATTTCAAATCTCGAATATCAAATTTCAAATTAAAAATCTTCATTCATCATCATTTTCGTACCTTGCACGCTCTTAATAAGGCATTCCGATAAATAGGATGCAAAAACCAATCACGCAACATAGCGAATGACATTTGA
The DNA here is from genome assembly GCA_964230215.1 of Flavobacteriales bacterium. Lineage (GTDB taxonomy): Bacteria > Bacteroidota > Bacteroidia > Flavobacteriales_D > JAUILH01 > JAUILH01. Next base: position 626,347 of record CAXRGQ010000006.1, on the reverse strand, counting down.
AGATTTAAAACTAATCCAGCCTATACTTAAGGCGGTTAAAGAAGAAGGTTACACAGAGCCTACCCCCATTCAAGCACAATCTATTCCATTAGTACTTGGCGGCGAAGACCTGCTGGGCTGTGCGCAAACAGGGACGGGTAAAACAGCAGCCTTCTCAATTCCCATTATTCAGCACCTATATAATAGCCAGCAGGGCAAGAAGGGTAGACGTAAAGTAAGAGCTCTAATTGTAACGCCAACAAGAGAGTTAGCCATTCAAATTGGCGAAAGTTTTTCGGCCTACGGAAGACATACAGGCATTAGAAATGCAGTGATTTTTGGAGGAGTAAAACAACATTCACAAACCAGTAGATTACAAGCGGGGGTTGATGCTTTAATTGCAACACCAGGAAGGTTGTTAGATTTAATGTCACAAGGCTATATCAGTTTAAAAGATGTTGAATATTTTGTGTTAGATGAAGCAGATAGAATGCTGGATATGGGCTTTATTCATGATATCAGAAAGCTGTTGAACAAACTACCGAGCAAAAGACAATCATTGTTCTTTTCGGCCACTATGCCAAATGCGATTGTTGAGTTGTCAGAGCAAATTCTGTACAATCCTGTAAAAGTTGAGGTTGCGGCCGTTTCATCTACGGCAGAAACCATTCAACAGCACCTTTATACAACAAATAAAGCAAGCAAGTTCGATTTGTTGATGCACATACTGGACAATCCTGCTCTAGATCAGGTTTTGATATTCTCCAGAACAAAACATGGCGCAGATAAGTTAGTGCGAAAGCTGCTTAAGAAGAACGTCAAAAGTGCGGCTATCCATGGCAATAAATCTCAAAATCAACGTCAAAATGCATTAAGCGCATTTAAGATGGGGAAAATAAGAACCATGGTGGCGACGGACATTGCGGCTAGAGGCATTGATATAGACAAGCTCCAGTACGTTGTAAATTATGATATTCCGAATGAACCCGAAACCTATGTTCACCGAATTGGACGTTGCGGTAGAGCAGGAGAAGATGGTTATTCAATCTCCATCGCAGATGTAGAGGAAATGGCGTACATAAAGGATATCGAAAAACTGATCAAACAAAAGATTTCTCGCATTGAAGACAATCCTTTTCCGCAAACCGATAAACCTCTAACAAAGGAGGAGAAGAAGCAAGAAGAGAAAGAGAAGAACAAGAAACGTCAGGCATTTTTCGAGAAGCGACGAAAAAAAGAAGGATCTAACGCGGGTAGAAATCAAAAAGGACCATCTGCAAACAAATCTGGAGGCTCGGGAGGCAATCAATCCAAGAATAGACGGAAAAAGCCAAGACGCTAGGCTTCTAATCGCTTGTTAATGGCGAAATCTATCTTATTTTTACCTGTTGTGCTCGGGGCAATGTAACATTTGTTGCTGACTATGTTTATTTTCTACATCATCTTTGTTGCCACAAACAAATAATTGATCGAATGGTTGAAGTTTTCGGATTTATAGGCGCAGGATTAATCGGGGTAGTACTTGGATTGATTGGTGGAGGTGGATCAATTTTAACTGTTCCAATTTTTGTTTATATCCTTGGTATAGAACCTGTTTTGGCAACGGCCTATTCTCTTTTTGTGGTTGGTTCTGCAGCACTGGTAGGTGCTATTCGGAATGCTCAGAAAGGCATGGTTGACTTTAAAACGGGAATTATTTTCTCAATTCCAGCATTTACAGCGGTCTTTTTAACTCGGAAATACTTAGTTCCCGCAATTCCTGACCACATACTAAATATCGCAGGATTCGAGATTACAAAGAGCATTGGTATCATGATATTCTTCGCCATTATTATGGTGATTGCGGCCTATTTTATGATCAAAGGCAGAGATGATGAGGAAGATACACCTACAGAAGTGAAATACAACTATCCAATGATAATTTTGGAAGGATTGGTAGTTGGATTGTTAACTGGTATTGTAGGCGCAGGCGGAGGATTCTTAATTATTCCTGCACTTGTTTTGTTGGCTAAACTGCCAATGAAAATAGCTGTAGCCACCTCACTCATGATTATTGCAATTAAATCCTTGATAGGGTTTATAGGTGATGTACAAAACTTTGATATTGATTGGACATTTCTATTGAGTTTCACCGCGATATCAATTGTGGGTATCTTTGTAGGGATATACTTAAACAAATTTATTGACGGTAAAAAACTGAAAAAAGGTTTCGGTTGGTTTGTCCTTCTTATGGGCGTTTACATTGTATTAAAAGAGATACTATAAAAGGATGACATTACGGTTATTTATTAAGCATAGCAATTAGTAATTTAGCAATTAGAAATTATGAAAATAGAACAAATATATACAGGATGTCTTGCGCAAGGAGCGTATTACATTGAATCAAATGGTGAGGCAGCGGTCATAGATCCTCTGCGAGAAGTACAGTCATATATTGATATGGCGAATGACAATGGAGCAAAAATTAAATACATATTTGAAACACATTTCCATGCTGATTTTGTGTCAGGACATGTTACGCTGTCGGAAAAGACTGGAGCTCCTATTATTTATGGGCCTAACGCAAACCCAAAATTCGACTGCATAATCGCAGAGGATAATCAGGAATTTAGCATTGGAAATATTAAGATTAGAGTGCTACACACGCCAGGTCATACAATGGAAAGTACCACTTATCTATTGTTAGATGAGAATGGTAAAGAGCATGCTATCTTCAGCGGGGACACACTGTTTTTAGGTGATGTTGGACGACCAGATTTAGCTCAAAAAGCAGCCAGCATGACACAGGAGGAATTGGCTGGAACTTTATACGATAGTCTTAGAACTAAAATCATGACACTTCCAGACGAAACGATAGTGTATCCAGGACACGGGGCAGGTTCGGCTTGCGGTAAAAACATGAGTAAGGAAACTGTAGGTAGCATAGGCGATCAAAAAAAGAACAATTATGCGCTTAGGGCAGATATGACCAAAGAAGAGTTTATAAAAGAAGTGACAGATGGTCTGTTGCCTCCGCCTGCCTATTTCCCGTTAAATGTTAAGCTGAATAAGGAAGGATACGAAAGCATTGATGATGTCTTAAAGAAAGGTGACAATGCGTTGGACCCTAAAGCTTTTGAAGCGGCTGCGAATGAAACAGGAGCAGTGGTTTTGGATGTGCGTCATCAGAATGATTTTGTTCAAGGACATGTACCTAGATCTATATTTATTGGAATTGACGGTGGATTTGCACCATGGGTAGGCGCCATGATTAAAGACGTAGAACAACCGATTCTTCTAATTACACCAGAAGGAAGATTGGAAGAAACGATTACGCGCCTGTCTCGTGTCGGATTTGATAATGTTATTGGATATCTTGAAGGAGGCTTTGATGCATGGAAAAATGCAGGAATGGAAGTGGATACTATTGCCTCCATTACTGCTGAAGAATTTGCAGAGATACGAAAGAATGAAGCAGTTAAGGTAATGGATGTAAGAAAAGAATCTGAATACCTTTCGGAACACGTTATTGATGCCGAAAATGCACCCTTAGATGAGATAAATAAGCATTTAGCTGAATTTAGTGGAGATGATACTTCTTACGTTCATTGTGCTGGTGGATACCGTTCGGTTATTGCAGCATCCATTTTGAAATCTCGAGGGATTCATAATATAGTGGACGTAAAAGGTGGTTTTGGTGCAATCAAGAATACAGATGTACCAAGAAGTGCATATGTATGTCCATCAACATTGTAAACCGATTTTCAAATAATACATTCAAAAGGAGCGATTTCGCTCCTTTTCTATTTTAAAGGCTTACATACCTTAATCTCTGTAACGCAGGTTACTTTGCAATAGATAAGATAACTTAGTTTTGAAATATAAAACAGATTAATACGATGAATAAAATAGTGCATTCAATAGTCCTTTTCTCAATGGTTTCGCTAATGGCCTGTGGTCAGGAAAACAAAACCTCTGAAACAGATAACAAGAAGCAAGAGACAACTAATAATGAAGTGATTGATGATCAAAAAGAAGAGGATCAAGTGGCGCGTGTTGTCGATTTGAATGCATCTGACTTTAAAAGTATTATTGATCCAGCAAAAGGAATCTTACTTGATGTTCGGACTCCAGAAGAGGTGGCAGGCGAGCATTTGGAAGACGCCAGTTTCATTGATGTGTTTGACCCTAAGTTCACCGATAAGATTAATATGATGGACAAATCAAAAGAGATTTATGTCTATTGCAAGGGGGGAGGAAGAAGTTCACAAGCGGCTAATATTCTTCTTGAAAGTGGCTTTAAGAAGGTATACAATCTGCAAGGTGGCATTATGGCGTGGAACAATGAAGGTTATGCAACAGTGCAAACTGAGGGGCACAAGAATTCTGCGAACTCAAGTGGTATGTCTAGTGAGGAGTTCAGCAAAACCATTGATAACAACGCACTAGTTTTAGTTGATTATTACGCCAAATGGTGTGTGCCATGTAAGAAAATGATGCCTGTGATGGAGGAGATAACGACTGAATATAAGGATAGAGCAAATATTCTTATGATTGATGTTGACGCTAGTGAGGAGCTTGTCAAAGAACAGAAGGTTGCTGGTGTTCCAGTGCTAGTACTCTATAAAAATGGAGAAAAAGTTTGGTCGGCTAAGGGAGAGCAATCTAAAGAAGAGCTCAAATCACAGTTGGATGCACATTTAGAATAGATAATAAATAATAGATAGTGTTTTATAAAGAAAGGAGCTAGCATAGCTCCTTTTTTTGTGTTCGTAACCTGGGTTACTAAGCGAACCAATAGGGCCACTTAACTTTGTAGTCATAGGTTTCATTAATCAGAGCATTTCCCACCCATGAAGTTTTTTATTCTAGTTCTCTTATTTGTAGCTGGTTCATCAGAATCATTCTCATCTAATACAGACACAACTACCCACAAGGTATGTAAGCCGGGCGAATGCAATTCTGTAATAACCTTCTTTCGACATGGGCATACAAGAGGACATGTGAGAAAATTTACCATGGCAACCATCAATAATGGAAGTCTTAGTGATTACTATGCCAGTGCAATAGGTGCTTCTATCCATTACGAAACAGCACGTTTAAAAGGATTCAAATTTGGATTAGAAGGACAGTTTATATACAAGCTACATTCTAACGATTTGAATCATATTGATGCAATAACAGGTAAGACATCTAAGTACGAGCAACAATTATTTGATGTAGAGCACAGTCATAATTATAACGACTTGGATAGGCTAGAAGAACTGTACCTAGATTATTTGTACAAGGGATTCAACCTAGAAATAGGACGCTTGGATGTAACCACCCCTATGGTAAACATGCACGACGGAAGAATGAAACCTAAAGTTTTTCAGGGGGCTGTAATTAAACAACAAATCGATGATAAGAATAAGCTGTTTCTTTCATGGTTTATTGGTGCATCTCCGCGATCAACTATTCATTGGTATAGTATTGAGGATGCCATTGGAATATATAACAATGGTTGTTTGAGTGATGGCTCGGAGGCACACTACCATGGCCATATTTCTTCAAATGGTCTGGGGATTGTGGGATACACGCATCAATTTTCTAAAGTATCAAACATAGAGTTTTGGAATTATCATTTGGATAACATTGTCAACACCAGTATACCAAAATGGACATACAAGCCGAAATCTAGGTTTGGTGGTGGATTAATGGGCATGCTTCAACTGCCTATAAATAACGGGGGGCATGATGATGCACATTTAAGCTATTACCGCACTGATCATTACACTGCGGCGGCTAGTGGAAGCTTATCTTACAGAATTAAACACAAATTATTTGCCCTAAATGCTACCCATATTGGAAACTCTGGTAGATATGTTTTTCCACGTGAGTTTGGAGTCGATCCGTTCTTCACTTTTATATCTAGAAGTCAACTAGAAGGGTTCGGCAATGTCACAGCTATTGGAGCTAATATCCAGCACCTTAATGAGGGATTAAATGCCGCAATTAACTATAATCTTATATTGGCAAGTGATGAGATTAACATGAATAAGTACAATATTCCATCCTATCATCAGATTAATTTTGATATAAACTATGCGTTTAAGGATAAATGGGAAGGATTTCATATACGTTTTTTATACGTTTTGCGTTATGCTACAGATAGGGTCAACAATCCGCATAGAGAAATGAATAAGGTAAATTTTAATCACCTGAATTTAGTGGCAAACTTTGAGTTCTAGAATGGATATCCTATACCAAAGTTGAAGTTGATACCTCCACGATAATCATCCAGCCCCAAATCACTCCGCAGAGCATTAATGTTGTCCTTTGGTTGGAATAGCCAGCGTTCACCCTCAACCAAGGAAGGATCTTTTAGCTTTGTAGCCAGATCTAAACGCACAATAAAGAAGTCCAAGTCAAATCTAAATCCGACACCCGCTGCAAACGCAATTTCTTTATAGAAGTCGGGTGTTATATTACCATTGGGTCGTGATTTGGATTCCTTTAATAACCAGATGTTTCCAGCATCCACAAACAAGGCGCCATCAATAAAATCGAATAAGTCAAAACGATACTCTAAGTTAGCCTCAAGGTGAATATCGCCAACGTGGTCAAAGCGCTCAACAAGAGTCGAATCAATATAGCCACCTGGTCCTAGAAGACGTGGTCGCCAACCTCTTATACCATTTGCTCCACCAGCAAAAAACGAACGCTCAAAGGGCATGGATTGATTAAGATTTTCGAATGGAATTCCTATACCTCCAGCAACCCTGTAAACCATTTCAGATCCTTTGTTGAAACGCTGGTAATAACGTAAATCTTGTGTGGTTCTCACGTACTCAGCAAATCGAATCCCAAATAGCTCATAAGCTTCCGTGTTTGGATTGAAGTATAAGTTTAATGGCTCTGCTAGTCGTCGTAACATAAAACCAGCAAGTTCAACTGCACCACTATAGTAAGCTACGTTCTTGAGTTTACGGACATCTTGAGTATTTCGTGTATAAGTCAAGCTAAACGAAGAGATAATATGATCCTGGAAACTAATGTTTAGGATGGGGTCATTGAGTTGAGTTAATCTGTCCAAAAACTCCTGACTTTGATTACTAATCTTTAGCGCACTGAGTCCCCATAATCCAATTTCTAAATGATGAAGCCCCTTTGCTACATCCCACTTGAAGTTCACATCTTGAATGGTTCTGGTGAAATCTGGTCTTTGCTGGAAATTAAGCCCCGCCGATATGCTTGTTGCGGTATGATCCCATCGTTTAAAGTACTTCTCTATTAAAATCGCTTTTGGAAAACTTAGGTTGATACTTGGACCGAATTCTAGTGTGTTGAAAGTGTTCAGTGGGTTTAAATTTCCACCTCCAACTAAGGAACTATCTTGGTTGGTTATTAATTGCTGCACCTCAAGACCGCCGCTAAGTGATATGCCGAGCTTTTGAGCTCCTTTAAACAAGTTTCTGTGAGTGTAGGATACACTTCCAGCTACACCCAAATTCCCTCCTCGGTTGGTGCCGTCCGTCTCAGCCGTGAAACTCTGGCGTTTGCTGTGGTTAAGAATGATGTAACAGTCCATCAACTTACCCGATCTTTCGTCGCCAGGCACTGGTCTAAACCGTATCGTAACACTTCTAAAAATGCCTAAATCGGATAGCTGCTTATACGTTGCTTCTACCTCTTTAGCGCGGTAGGTGAATCCTGGGTTGATAAATATCCTCTCGGCAATTGAGCTGGCGCGAATTTTAAACTTGTCTACATAGGCCATATTGTACACATTCCCTTCACTAGTCACATAGCGTAATGTATCATAGTTAAGGTAAGTCTCGCCTCTGTCATTTCTAAAATCAGTAATAATGAACACCTGAGATATGTAGTGTTTTTGATGATCCATCATAATAGTTGAATCCCCTGCAACAGGTGTTGCAACGTTAATTAAGGTCATTTTTAAATCAACTACATGGTCTTGTTTGGTGCTGTCCTTTTTGTTAGGTACTGTAAGACTATCCACTTCATAATACATATAGTCCTTACTGAATGCATAGTAGCCTCTGTTTAACAAGTACTTTTCGATAATTCCACGTTCTTTCTGCAATTTGTCCACGTCAAAAATCTGCCCCACGTGAATAACCGAATCCTCTTTTAATGCGTATCCAACATATTTTTTCAGTTTCTTATCTGCTATATCTCGCTCAATTGTGCGAATACGGTAAGGGTCTTTTTTCTTAACAATGTAGTATACTGTCGCTTTCGGTTTCTTTTTGTGAAATATGATAGTGTCTTTAACCTCCGCGTTGAAATAGCCTTTTTTTACTAGGTAGGTTTCCAACTGATCAGTAGTAACAGCAATCTTGGAGCTGTCCAATAAGACAGGAGCTTCACCAATACCGTTTACTATGCGTTCTCCAATTTTTGGTTTGTAGGTTTTTAGATCGCGCAAAGGCTTTGGCTCTTTTCCTTTTAATAGTCTCTTTTGGTTCTTATAAACGTCTTTTGTTCTTCGGCGTTCATTTTTCTTGATAAGTCTGGCATATTTCTTTTTTACACGTTGCTCAAGCTTTTCTTTATCAACAAGGCTGTATATGAATAAATGGAACTTAAAAACCCCAAAAATTGTACGATTTGGTGTTTGTTTAAAGATATCTTCCATATCATATTCGCTCACATTTTCTCCGGCCGAATTATCGAAGACTTTTTTACCATTCTTCCGCGTCATGTTCTTGTTGCTCCATGGCTTAAACGGCAGGTTGCCAGGGTATTTATTCTCTTTAAAAAGATAGTGGAGCGAGTCCATATTGGTTGAGTCATAAGCAAACAATATCTGATCCATCCCCATCTTATCTAATAACACCTCACCATCTGGAATATTTCTGGTGGCGCATGAGGCTAGAAAAACGGAAATAGCAAAAAAGCTTATGTATACAATGCGTTGCATTATCTTTACAAATCTACAAATATGGATAAGGTGTTATCAAAAAATGAAATAAAAAGAATTCAGCAATTACATCTCAAGAAATTCAGGGATCAAGAATGTCTGTATTTAATAGAGGGAGAAAAATTGGTGAAGGAGGCTATTTCAGCTAATGTTGAACTGACTGAAGTGTATGGTACAGAGGATTCGGATTTGCCGATAGACTTCACCTTGATTGACAAAAACACCTTAGATAAGATCTCATCACACAACAATCCACATAAGTGTTTGGCACTTGCTAAGTTTCAATACGACAATGAAGTAAAAGAAGGCCCTGTATTGGTTTTCGACAAAATTAGAGACCCTGGAAATTTAGGAACCATAATGCGCAGTGCTCACTGGTTTGGATTTAAAAATATTGTGTGTTCCCTTGATTCTGTAGACAAGTACAATTCGAAAGTTGTGCGCGCCAGCATGGGAGCTATGTTTCATGTGAATGTCTTATATAAAGATTTGAATGCCTTGTTGGCAGAGTCATCCTTGCCGATCTATATGCTTGATATGCACGGCGAATCAATTTATAGCAATAATGAAATATCGGAAGACGCCATGTTTGTATTTGGGAATGAAGCGAATGGCATCTCAGCATTTGCCTTTGACGGTGAGAGCAAACTGATTAGCATTCCCGGCAAGGGTCAGCAAGAATCATTAAATCTGGCTATGACGGCTAATCTTTTGATGGGGGAGTTGTACCGTCGCAAACAAGCTTAATTGCTTTAACGCAGCGAATACCATCTACCGCCGCACTCACTATTCCGCCCGCATAACCAGCACCTTCACCGCAGGGATACAAACCTTCAATCTCGACATGTTGAAGTGATTCCTTATCTCTTGGAATACGCACAGGCGATGATGTACGACTTTCAACGGCATGCAAAACAGCATCATTTGTAACATACTTGGGCATGTGTTTTGAAATTTGCCTAAGTGCACCCGCAATACTTTTTGCAACAAAATCGGGCAGTACATCCCATAAGTTTACACTCACAATTCCCGGTAAATAGGAGCTTGATGGCAGGTCTTTACTTTCCGTTTTATTAAGAAAATCTAGCGCGCGCTGAGCTGGTACTTTTTGCGTTTTTCCAGCGGCTACCCATGCCTTGTGTTCAACCGCTTTTTGGAATTCTACGCCGGCCAGCGCACCGTATTTATCAATATCCATGTCTTGTAATCCAATCTCTGTTACAAAACCAGAATTCGCGTGTTCATTATCTCTTTTGGAAGGCGACCATCCGTTGGTAACTACTTCATCCTGATTGGTGGCGCAAGGTGCAATAATGCCTCCCGGACACATACAGAAACTGTAAACACCCCTTCCGTTTACTTGTTTTACCAAATTATAACTTGCGGGCGGCAGATATTCGCCTCTATCATCACATTTATATTGAATCTGATCAATTACTTCCTGAGGATGCTCAATTCTTACCCCTAAGGCAAAAGGTTTCGCTTCAATTTTGATGTGTTTTTTGTCTAGAAGGTAGAAAATGTCGCGGGCAGAATGTCCTGTCGCTAAAATCAAGTGTGTACATGGAATAGTTGTTTCACCATTCAGCTCTATGCTTTCAATTTTATTGTCTTTATGGTGAATATCTGTCAACTTGGTATTGAAGTGTATTTCGCCACCGTGCTCAAGAATTGTAGCGCGAATTTCCTCGATGATTTTAGGCAGTTTGTTAGTTCCGATATGTGGATGTGCATCCTGTAAGATGTAAGGATCCGCTCCGTGTTGTACCAGAGTGTTAAGTACTTCAAGTAAATCTCCACGCTTTTTGGATCGTGTGTAGAGTTTTCCGTCTGAATACGTGCCCGCACCGCCTTCACCAAAACAATAGTTGCTCTCGGGATTTACAATGTGATCACGGGTTATCTTGGCCAAATCGCGTCTTCGCTCCCGAACGTCCTTACCACGCTCAATAATTAATGGCTTCAAACCAAGACTAATGCATTTTAGAGCTGCAAACATGCCTGCCGGTCCCATGCCAATAATATGCACTGGCTCGGCATTGCGAACGTCTTGATATACTAAACCTGGATAGTCTATAGCATGGAATTCCTCATCAATAAAAACATCTAATCTTAAGAAGTACTGAATAGGTTTTTTTCTGGCGTCTATGCTGCGCTTTAGCACGTTAAAGCCACTTAGACTTGAGGGTTCAATTTTGCATTCGGCGACAATGGCACGTGCAATGGCTTCATCATCGTAAGCAAGTTTAGGTAATATTTTTAGTTCGATTTCCCGTGGCATTAGCCCTCAAAAGTAAAGGAAAGTAACCAAACTTTTGTGCGAATACTAGAGATTGGATTTGAAAGGAAATTATTGTCCTGCAGATGAACGTTTGGAATACCGGCGCATACTTTCAACTCAACCCCAAACTTAAAGTAGGGAAGAAAGAAATCAACACCACCTCCAATGTGAGCGCTATAATCTGTTTTTTTGATTTTTACAACGGGCTCAAAACCATCCACATCTTCACGAGACGCCATATCTATGCTATACGCCCCACCACCAATTAGGTAAACACACCAGTTGTTGATGCGATCCGTTCGCCATTTCAAGAGCAGTGGAAAGTCGATAAAGGTAGATTCAACTCTATGTTCTATGGATTCAACCTCACCATTGTCAAGAAATCTGTAATTCATACTTCTGTCCTGAAACGATAAAGTAGGAATAAAGCGCAATTTCCAGTTCGGGTCTAAGTGTAAAGAACTAATGATACCCAAGTTAAAACCAGGTGTAGGTTTGATGTCCAATGAAAGGAGTGAATCCTCAAATGTGAAATCCGGTTTGGTGCGTAAATCAAAAGATGCGCGATTATACCCCAAAGTAAAACCAAAGTGGAAGCGTCTTTTCTGTCCTGAAAAATCGCCAGCACGGTTCTTAGGTTTTTGCTGCTGTGCCATTGCTGGGCCGAGCATACAAAACAAAAGTGATATAATTAAAGCGTTACGCATTGTGTAATACCAAAGTGAACGCAAAAATAGCGCAATTATTTTCTTAAACCATAAGTGATAACAGCATCTAGTACTTCTTCGATGGTCATGCCTGCTGCACGAATCTGCTGAGGTACTATGGATGCTTCACTAAAACCGGGTACTGTATTGATTTCAATAAGGTAGGGATCACCATTTTTTATCATGAAATCTATGCGAATTAAACCTTCTAATCCCAGTTTTTTGTAAACGTTATATACAATGGTGTTTACTTTTTCCGCAACCTCATCTGGAATCTCGGCAGGTGTTATTTCTTCCGACTCGCCCGAATATTTTGCGCCAAAATCAAAGAATTCGTTTGTAGTGCGAATTTCGGTTATAGGAAGCACTACAATGTCATTTTCATCTCTGTACGCGCCCACCGTAATTTCATAGCCTTCAATAAAGGCTTCAATAACACAGCTTGTGCCTTCACTTCTGGCTTTGCTTATAGCGGCATCTAAATCTTCAATTTTATTGACTCTACTAATGCCAAAGCTCGATCCACCATCATTAGGCTTAACAAAGACGGGAAGTCCCAAAGTGTCTACCAGTCTTTCCTTTGAGTAGCTTTCATCCAATCGCAATAGCCTTGATTTAGCACAATTATAGCCCAGCGCCCTCAGTACATTGTTACATGCCCATTTGTCGAATGTAAGTGTGGACATTTCGTGATTACATGTGGAATAACGAATGTTTAGCAGATCAAAATAAGCTTGTAGCAAACCATCTTCTCCAGGGGTACCATGAATCATGATGAAGGCAAAGTCGAATTTAAGGCCTAAATCAGGCACACTAAAATCACCGCGATCAATTGGATAGGAGGCTCCGTTGTGTAGACATTGCCAGTTGTTTTGGTCAATGCTTACATGATAGCTATTGTATTTAGAAGCATCTAAATGTTTAATTATGGTCTTAATACTCTTTTCAGAAATCACCTTTTCTGACGAGAAGCCACCAGATATTGCAGCAATATTCAACTTCATACTGCAATTTACGTTCAAGTACGCTCAGTTTTTCAAATAATAGTGAATGAATTACTAATAGTGCTTTGTTGATAGTCGAATATACATTTAGGGGACAATGCATGCACCTATTTTTTTATATTTGTTTCCACTAATGAAAAACAAGTTAAAAGCCTTTGGTAATTTCCTCATTTCTTGGGGTTTTATCCTGAATGTATTAGGAGCCATTTTAGTGTCCTATCTGATTTATTATTTCTTGATGGATCACATGTTTGATTATACTAGACATGATGTGGAGCAAGAAATGAAGGCCTACTACGGAATGAAAGGCGATCAAGCAGTGAAAGAATTGGAGTCTGAAGGCCTGGTAGTGAATGTGGATTCGGTGTATATCGATGGATATGAACCCGGAACGGTTGTTTTTCAGGAACCACTTCCATCTGATTCAAGTGGAATGATGGTTAAAAAGGATAGAAATGTCACATTATTATTGCAGTCCGTTATTCCTCCGGGAAAAGAAATTCCGAATGTAATTGACCTAAGTAGACGAATGGCTGAAGAAAAATTAAAGTCAAGAAGTCTGGTGGTAAAGATTAAGACGGTACCGCATGATGGCAAGTATGTTTTGGACTTACTGCATGAAGGAAAGAGCTTAAAGAACGCGGATAACGATATTGCACCGGGTACTAAGTTACCGCCTAAGTCAGTAGTGACTTTAGTAGTGGGTGAGGGCGCTGCGCAAAACGTTCTGGTTCCCGATTTAATGGGTATGACAATAACGGAGGCAAGTAAGCGTTTATCTAATGCGTCTTTGATTGTAAATTATGCTGGATGCGAAACTTGTGAAACTGAGGAAGACTCTCTCAGTGCTGTGGTTATAAAACAAATTCCTGCTGGCGGTGGCGAATCAGCTGCACCTTCTGGAACGGATGTGACCATTTGGTTTGGCACACAAAAAGCAATCAATGATGGCGAATAATACTATGATGAAACTTACTGCCATATTGTTGTTTGTGCTTAGCGCAGGTATTGTATCTGCTCAGCATGAAGTTTTGAACGATTTAATTACAAACGAGTCTTTAATCAAGAATCAAAAAAGAAATGTCGACGGCACATTTATCTATTACGAGGATACGATAGACCTTCCAATTAGAGATGATTTCTCTACCAACAAATTTGTGCCCTATGATGCACAGCCAGGTGATGCGAATGTTTTGGATTCGGTTCAATATCTACTTTGGGATACAGGTCTAACAGCACCCATTCCACTAGATTCGTTTGCAACCGATACCACGTTTTTATACCAATACGATACCTTGTCTACGGCTGATTCGGTTGTCTCTACCAGAACAGCATTTTCGCCAACACAGTATGTCTTGTATGATGTATCTGAATATCCGTTTACCGCAAATATTGTGGATTTATGGCCTCCATACAATGTACACGATTCGAGTGCCATGATTACAGGTGACGTTAACGATACCACATGGATTCCGGATTTATGGCAAGACAGTGTTACGATATATCTTGTGTCGCCAACTGCACGAGATACCAACTTTATTTGGGTTGATAATTATGCATACAGAAATAGCAGATACCCTATTGATCCACCAACTGTTGGTGTAGCTACTTTTGATGGATTGGATGAGAATGGATATCCATACTCTTTCGGAAATGTAAACGCATACGAGATTGCAGATTATTTGACGTCCAAGCCAATTAGCATGGCAAGTCACATTTCTACTACGACTTATTTAAGCTTTTTCTATCAAAGCACTGGTTTAGGGAATGAGCCTGAAGGTCAAGATAGTTTAACACTAGAGTTTTGGGTGCCAGATTCGAATGCATGGCAATATGTGTGGAGCACGCCCGGTGTGCCTTTAGATACCTTTGAATACGTGCAAATCGAGTTAAATCAGAACGCTTATTTTGCGGATGGATTTAGATTTAGATTTAAGAATTACGCGTCTACTTCAGGTAATTTGGATCACTGGCATATCGATTATGTGTACCTAAACGATCGCCCAGCTTCTGATAGCATATTTGCGGATGTTGCCTTCCAGTATGAGAGCTACGGTGTGCTAAATGATTATACCGCAATGCCATGGAAACATTACAAATGGGATCCAGATTTCTATACCGTGGATACCTCATTTATGACGGTTTATAACAATAACAATGTGGCAGAAGACTTATTTGCGGGCGTAGCTCACATGTATACGAAATATCAAAATGCACTGACTGACTCGGTTGCTTATGTGACGGGAGCAACAAACAACGTTAACGCCATGGAGTCGAAGGAGATTTTCTATCCTGAGGCAGGATTTATTCTGGATACAGCGGTGAACGATACAATGGCGATTTTTGACATCTGTCATACCATCGAAACGGATGACCCTTATTTCTTTGGCTACAACGATACCGTTCGTTTTGAGCAGGTAATGAGTAATTATTACGCCTATGATGATGGTACGGCTGAAGCGGCTTACGGAATCTATGGATCGGGAGCACAGTTTGCCTACCAATTTGAAATAGCCCAGCCAGACTCGATTAGAAGTATTATGATTCATTGGGCACCGTCTGCTAATGATGTTAGTCAGAACTTATTGCGATTGACTATTTGGGAAGATGATGGTTCTGGTAAACCTGGAAATATTCTGTACCAAACGGATGGTTTATTCGGAGAAAGCCCTATTTACAGCAACAAGGCAAATGGTTTTGTTGAGTACTTCTTAAAGGATGGTAATGGCAACGAAGGGGTGAGAATTGAAGTATCTGGCACTTACTATATCGGTTGGGTGCAGACAGATCCAGATGTGTTGAACATTGGATTTGATAGAAACTTAATTAATAATGACAGAGTATTCTATAACGTGGGTGCTTTTTGGACGACTTCTAGCTACGAAGGAAGCCCAATGATGCGACCAGTATTTGTTTCTCAATTAGACGGATTCTTGGGCGTACCGACTGACCCTACTGAGAAATTAGAAGCCATCGTTTATCCAAATCCATCGAACGCGAGTATAACCTTAGATGTGAATACTTACGATAATTTGCAGTATCAAGTACTTTCCATTACAGGTGCATTGATTGATCAAGGGAATATTCAATCAGGGAATTCACTTAATATCAGTGATTACTCGAATGGTTTGTATTTCATGAACCTTATCGACGATAGCGGAAGACGCACGACTATTAAATTTCTTAAAAACTAATGTCAGAAGAAATCGATGACAATAATGACAATTCCGAAGAGGAGTTGTACGAACACTATAATTTTGTTGCGGACCCTGGGCAAGAGCCTTTAAGAATCGATAAGTTCTTGATTGATCGCATGCCCAATACATCACGGAATAAGATTCAATCTGCTGCTAAATCTGGGAACATTTTAGTGAACGACAATGAGGTGAAACCAAACTATAAGGTTAAACCCAATGACTCGATTTCTATTGTGCTGCCTTATCCAGTGCGAGAGACGGAGATTCTGCCAGAGAATATTCCTTTAGATATTGTCTATGAAGACGACACGGTACTAGTGCTTAACAAGCCAGCGGATATGGTCGTTCACCCTGGGTTTAACAACTACTCTGGAACCCTTGTAAATGCCTTGGTATACCATTTTGATTCATTACCTCAAAGAGACGATTATGCGGGTCGCCCTGGATTGGTGCACAGATTGGATAAAAACACTACCGGCTTGATGGTAATTGCGAAGACTGAGCATGCACTGGCGCATTTGGCCAAACAGTTCTTTGATAGAACGAGTAAACGAAAGTACTACGCTTTGGTTTGGGGCGACTTTGAAGAGGATGAAGGCACGGTAGAAGGGCATATTGGACGTTCATTAAAGGACAGAAAAATAATGCAGGTGTATGAGGATGGCGAGTATGGTAAAGCAGCCGTCACACACTATAAGGTGCTTGAGCGTATTGGCTACGTAAGTCTGATTGAATGCAGATTGGAAACGGGTCGTACCCACCAAATCCGCGCGCACATGAAGCACATTCGACATACCTTATTTGGAGACCCCGAGTATGGCGGAGACAAGATTCTAAAAGGCACCACGTTTACTAAGTACAAGCAGTTTGTCGCGAATTGTAATGAAGCCTGCCCACGACAAGCTTTACATGCCAAATATCTTGGTTTTACCCATCCTGATACGGGTGAGTTTATGGAGTTCGATTCTGAATTACCTGCGGATATGGTGGACTTACTCGAAAGATGGCGCAATTACGCAGCCAATAGCAAAGATTTTAATTAAGATTCTCTGCTTAATCTGAGGTTTAGTGTGTAGTTTTATCTCTTGCCCCATTTTCTTTCCATGACCTTCGTACCTTTTTTATCAGGCCTTTTTCGTAAATAACAACTCTCTTTTTATTTCCGTTTTGATAATATTCAACCCATTTGCCATCTCGATAAAATGCCTCTAGTATTGATGAGTTGTTATCTCTCATGCCTGTACGATTGATTGGAAGAAGCTTTAGCTTCCCTTGCTCAAGAATTTGTCCATTATTACTTACAATTGTTTGCTCTATTGTATTTGAATTAATCATTCTTCTAAGGGTGTCCTGACCTTTAGCAAATAGGGTTGTAAAGAATACTATTGTAAGAATTATTGATTTCATATTACAGACAATAAAGATATATTAACTAAGCTTCACGAATTAACTTACCGTTCGGTGTGTACTTAAATGCCTTGTGATACACTATTGTTTTCGGCGCAGCGTGTTTGTCCATTTCATGCAGAATTTCAGACAATAGTAGCTTTTCCGTTCTTTCGTCTAATGGCACAGATTCGAGATGCAATACTGGGCGTTCACCAAAGCTATCGTCTTTTTTCTTAGCGATATAATAAGGAAGATCTATCAAGCCCTTTAATTGCTGCTCCAGCACCTCTATGATTAGTTTTTTACCTCCCGAGTTGATAACATTATCCTTTCTTCCCAGCCATTTAAAAGACTTTGTGTCTTCCAAATCAACGATATCGTTTGTCTCAAGATTTTCGATTCCTAAATGAGGCGCATTAATGATTAAGCAATCCTCGCTCGTCATCCAAAAACGGTTGGGTTCTACTGCTAAATATAGCTCGTCATGCCCCACTTTACGAGTAGCAACATGGCTAACAGTCTCCGTCATACCGAAACCCAAATATACCTTTGATTGTAGCTGCTTGACTTTCATCTCGAGAGATTCAGATACGGGAGCACCGCCCAAAAGTATAGTGTCAATCTTATCTGCCTGCTCCAAACCTTCTGCAAGTTGAGCAGGAATCATACTCGCGAAATGGTAATTCTTATCAATTGCAGTGAGCGCGTTTAGTTTAGGTTCTAGCACATCCAGTTTCCATTTACCAATGATGGCACGTACTAGCATCATTTTTCCGCCAATGTATTTCGCGGGGAGTAATGAAAGGCATTCGGCACCAGTTGGAATATTGAAATGCGCGATGGTGGCTTTAGCACTTGCCAACATCTGCTCTTTTTTTATGTGAATGATTTTGGGCGCTCCAGTTGAACCAGATGTGGCTTGTTCGATAGTTCCATTCGTATCATACCACTTATTGAGAAATTCCTGTATGTCCTTTGCATACTCAGCTTGATCCGAAATATTAGGATGTGATTCTATGTCAAAGTTCAAACGAATCATTCAGGAAAATTAAGATTACTTAAGTCCCATTTCTTAGCTAAACGATAATGTAAAGTCCCATCGCTTACTTCTAGAGGCGCATCAATATTGTTGGTGAATAAGGAGCCTGTACCGAGTCCCTGGGGTAAGCCCGAATTAAAGGTAGCAATCCATTGAGCAATGGCGTTTAAGCCAATATTGGACTCCAGTGCGGACGTTGCCCACCATTTGATACCATGTTTTTCAGCCAGATGAATCCACTCCATAGTGCCTTTGTAACCACCAATTAAGCTGGGTTTAAGAATAATATACTGAGGAAGAATGTGCTCCATCATGTCCATTTTTTCTTTGACCGAAAATCTCGGAATCAATTCTTCATCTAAGGCGATTGGAATAGGGGAGATTTGGCATAGTTCGCGCATTTTATCCCATTGGTTGATAGCTATGGGCTGCTCGATGGAATGAATGGTATACTGTGCTAAGGCAGATAGTTTGTTCATGGCCTCATCTGGATCAAAGGCGCCGTTAGCGTCCACTCTAATTTCAATTTGCTCAGGCGAAAATTCGTCTCGTATTTGTTTTAGCAACGATAACTCTTCGTCAAAATTTATGGCACCAATTTTTAGTTTGATGCATGTAAAGCCCTTAGATAGTTTCTCATTTAGCTGTTGGCGCATAAAATCATAACTCCCCATCCAAACCAAACCGTTAATAGGAATGGGGCTGAGCCCGGCACTAAAATTTGATTGATACAATAGTTTATTGCCCCCTTGTTCCAGGTCCCTTAATGCAGTTTCCAAAGCAAAATTCACGGCAGGTAATTGTCTGGATTGCTCCAGCACAAAATGGTTGTAATCATTAATATTGTTGCATAAATCATCCATGATGGATGGAAGGTCTAGGCTGGCTTCAGGACTTAAGTTTGGAAGGATGCTGCATTCGCCTATGCCTTTTGTTTTTGGATTGCTTGTATCCCAAACTCGCAGGAAATAGCTGTCTTTAGTCTTTAAAATGCCTCTACTTGTACCAGCGGGTAGTTTGAATTCAAGGGTATGTTTTATCCAGTCCGCCTTAAGCATAATTGATGATTAAGCCAGCGCCAAAGCTCAAGGAGAATAGGAGAGTGGCTAAAGCTACTTTTTTCAATTCAGCATCTAAGGTGGCGGCGACTTTATGTTTCCACACCACGATTACATCTGATAACATGACGGGCACAATCACCAAATAAATCAATTGGTAGATGGAGGTATAATGCATGAAGGTAAATATCAGCGCACAAGCAACACTCAGACTAATAAGCAAGGTGTGGTAAATCTTGGCGTTATCAATTCCCATCTTAACCACCAAGGTAATTTTCCCAGACTTTGCATCATTATCTCGATCTCTCATGTTGTTAAGATTCAGCACGGCGGTACTAAATAAACCCACAGAGGTCGCAGGAAGAACGATAGACCAATCAATGCTATGTGTGTGGAGGTAATAAGTGCCTAGCACACCCGTAAGCCCAAAAAACAGGAACACAAACAAATCTCCCAGTCCCATATAGCCGTAGGGGTTTTTCCCCATGGTGTATTTCATGGCAGCGGCAATGGCTGCAATGCCGAGCACAAAAAATACTAGCCCCGTATTAAGCGAAATACCTTTTGTACCAAAATAGATTAATGTAATACCAGAGACCAGCGATAAAAGCGTGAAAATAATGAGGGCCATTTTCATTTCGCCTTTAGAGATTTCTCCACTTTGCATAGATCTCGCTGGCCCCACACGATTATCGTTGTCTACGCCAGAAACCGTGTCACCGTAATCATTGGCTAGGTTTGACAGGACTTGTAAGAAAATGGTGGTAACAATAGCCAGCACAGTAATTATAGGCGAATGATTACCGCTATAGTACGCCAAAAAGCTACCCAGAATTATACTTGAGAGCGCCAGTGGCAGGGTACGCAATCTAAAAGCCTTCAACCATTTTTTCACATTACAAATATCTGTAATTTTTAAGAATAGTGTATATTAGAAACAATGTCTAAAATTATAAGACTTAAAACATTGATTCTGGAGGAGATAGAAGATGATATTCTCAATATACGTCTTAAGGATGATGCGATGGTTGAGAAGTCAGACATGGAAGAATATCTCGCCGCCATTAAGTCCGAGTTTAACGGCAGATCTTTCAAGAATTTGGTGGAATTTGGCTCCTACTCAAACGTAACACCAGAAGCACGAGCTTATGCAGGTTCTGCCGAATCCAATGCTTTCACTCTGGCAGATGCTTTTGTACTGCACAGTTTATCCCAGAGGATATTGGGTAATTTTTATATGAAGTTTGATAAGCCTAGTAAGCCAACTCTGATCTTTTCGGATAGGGAGGAGGCGTTGGTTTGGTTGAGGGGGTTGGGGGTGTAGGGCGGGCTGTGTATGGCTAGTAGCAGGCTAAGCTGGAATGTTTAGATTATCGATTAAATGTTAACGCATACCTAAGTTATTAGCTCCACATATTACGGTTCTTAATTTATATATTAGTATGCCAATAAATCATGCTAATAGAAATTATGCAAGCCAATTGGACTCAGGAAATTGTTCTTTTAACCAATTCACGCAATCAGGGGTTAAATTACCATAAAATGCACCCATTTCAATAACAATAAAATTTGTTTTAGAATCAAGTTTTGAAAAAATAGAATTGTATATGTCCTGACAGCTTGAGTCTTTTTTAGCTATAATTGCATATGAATTTGAATTGGCTAATTTTGAGACATATAAACTTCTTATAGTCTCAATTAACTCTTCCTTTGAGGAATGCTCATCAATTCTATCAAAAACAATTAAAAAAGCTTGGTTACTCATTCCTTTTATTTAAATGATGGCTGATTTTTTTATTTAAGCGATCGATGGTTGGATTGTTTTTTTTCTTAGTAATTCGAAATATTACAAAGCCAATTAAGGTCCCAATTGAAATACCCACATATACTATTAGTATGATTATTTGAGAGTAATTGATTTGTGATTTTTCAACGTTATTATCTATCACAGTCTCTGAAAAAGATCCTGTACAATAAAAAACAATTGCTGAAATCAAAGAAGTAATAAAAGTAGACAATAAAAACGACTCCCAATTAGTTAACTGGTCATTTACTAAATTATCCTTTATCGTTAGGTATTCACTATGAGTTAAGGGATAGCAATCCTCATCTTCTACAGGTGATAGCCTTCTTGTACCTCCTAAAGGTTGTTCCTCGCTCATAAAACAAAAATAATAATCTCTACTAAATTAAACCTAACATCTAAATTAAGTCACCTTCCATATACAAGCGACAATAAACATTTATTATCGAAAACTAAGTCCCGGGCCACCTGTAACTTTAATTGAAACGCGAACAATTTAAAGATAATAAATAAAACCCACATCCCTGAATACCACTAGTTTGTGATTTTTGTTAAACGTTTAGAGGGGGTTAAGGGAAGAGCTTTGGGGTTTTGTGTGATGGTGAGCTTGTGGTTTATTTTGGAGTGAAAGGCTAAAAAAGCAATGGCCAGTGTATGGAGCGTATCCCTAACGGAATACAATATACACCTTGTTTGGGGCAGTTTTTATTCTTTTTGTATTCTTATAAATCGTTCAATTGATTCTCTTTCTTCCTCCGGCACTTCTAAAATCGAATCCTTAAAAACGATTTCTTCAGCATTAATAGATAGGATATGTGCTTCTAATTTTTCAATTTCCTCAAATGACATTCCGTATCGGAGCATCCAAATATGTCTTTCATTATCCGTTCCATATTTAATAAACTTGGCAAGATTCTCAGCTCGTGTATCATTTTCCTTTTGAAAATATTTTATGAATGATGCATAGAATACGTCAGTTAATTTAAAGCTAATTAGTTTGTCAATGTAGTCATAGGTGTCTGTCATAATGAGGTCATAATCAACATCTACCGCTCTGGTTCCTTGAGGAAATAGACTATATACATTATGGTTTTTATCTGGAATTGGATGGTAGCCTGTAATAAAGTTTGCAGTTATTTGATTAGTGTTTCTACCATACCTCTCTAAGTTTGCTCTTTCATTGGTCTTGCTAGCGTGTGAGTAGCGATACCAACAAATATTTTTAAAAGTCTTTCCATGTACTTTCCAAAGCATGATTTTTATTGCAGTATCAAATACGTTCCCTTCTCCATCGCCGAGTGGACGATTTAAATAAATTGAATATAGCAAACGAAAATAGGAGTATAGATCCAACCGATTTCGAGGGTCTTGATTTAATGTACTGAGAGTTATTATTTGGTTATTTTCAAAAACGGTATCAAGAATTCTCTTAATTACTTCTTCAGTTGAATCAGATGATAGTTTGTCTAAGTCTTTTTCAGTTAAATTGAATTCATCAGAGTAAGTATCATTTAATATCGCCTCTTTGAAATCATTGTAATCATCATCTTTCTGCTCCGACTTTTCAAGTGAAGATTCTTCATCTAATATTTCATCTTGCTCAATAACACTGCGGAATGCAGCCATTTTAGATGGTGAATTAATAATCACATAGCCAAAATCAAATTCATTCAAAAGAGTTGACCTTCCCGCACGTCCAATGAGATTCTTAACCGATAAAGGTTTACTTCTTTCCAATCTGTCAAGGAAAACTACGTCAAAAGGCATATTGACTCCTTGTTCTAAAGTTGAGGTTGCAAAACATATTCTACATAGACCATCCTGAGTAAATTTTTCAAGTATTAACCTTGTTTGAAGAGGTAAAGAGCCATGGTGAATAACTATGCCTCTCTTTAATAAGGCAAGTAGTTGAGAATAATAGTTTTTATTTGCGATTGTATCTCCACCGGTATATTCCTTCAACTGTTCTATGTAAGAATCGATTTTCTCACCTTCAATTTCAGAACATAAGTTGATGTATCTGTCAAATTGATTTAGAAATCCTTTATTGTAGATTTTACTTTTTGAAACATAGAAAAGTACGGAGCCATTGCTTTTTATTGTTCTTTCAATAGGGTCGAAGGCACATTTCTCTCTTCTATTGCCCATAATAGACTTGTCAATTCCGAAATGATAGAAATTCCAATCTTCATCTGAGCAGAGGTATAATTGCCCGACATTCTTTTGCTTAAACTGCACTGACTTTGATGAATCTAATTCAAAGTGATTCTTTTTAATTTGGGAGTCAGGATTAGCTACAAAAGGATGAGCAAAAACAAATGTCGAGTCAGGAAATGCCTTTTGAGCCCTTCTTACAATACTATCAAAATATAGTCCGCGTTTTGAGTCTTCATTACTTAGTTGTGCTTCATCAAATAGAAATGTATTTACTTGGTATTGCTCTTTTAACTTAAACAACTCTCTGCATCTTTCAGGTGTCACTATGAATACATTACGCTCTGTATGTTTAGTATTGATCTTGTCTATGAAGGTTAAAATGTTTACAGATTTGTCATCAATTAATCTATTTAGCTTGTGGTAATATTCATTTATAAGTGCTCTAGAGGGTACGACAATGACAATGTCATCTGCACTTTCCTGAATAAGATTCATAAAAACGTATGACTTGCCTGTACTGGTAGGTGCCGAAAAACTAAAGCATTTATTTGATTCAATTTCACTAATTATGCATGCTTGCACGGGGGTATATGTATGTTGAAAATTCTCGATGATGTGTTCTCTGTACTGCCTAAACACTACTTCTTTTAATGATTGAGGCGCAACATCCTTGTAAAAAAGCCCCATGTAGTTTAAAACCCTTTCCTGATGAAGGTTGAATTCTTCGGGCTTATACAGTTTTAAATAGGAAAGAATTTCCATGTCAGTTGTTGACACGGGCCCATTCGTATAAATCCTGTCTAAAACAAAAGAGACTATATCGCCAATGTTTTCAGCATCAATAATTTTTTTTATTGCATTCTTCATACGTCAACAGCAACACAGATTAATTCTTGGTGCTCCTTCAAAATATTGTAATGAGTATTCCTCTTTATTCCATTTACAATATTGGTTGTTGATGTTGACTTACTAGCAAATGAAGCAATGAATCCCTTTTTTCCTTCTGAGTGATTATTAAGGGAATCTTCAGTACAGAATTCCCTTATTTCCTTAATGTCAGATACATCTTGCTCTGTTCTTTCAAACCGTTCAATTTGTTCAAATGCTGAACCGTAGGCATTTTGACTAGATTTAAATTTAGCCTCACCAAACAAGATTATTTCATTTAAATTTTTGGAGAAAAAGTCAAAGCCATCATTACCAACAGCCTGGCTCTTTATAATCTCTGCCAAAGGGATATCTAGGTAGTTCAATTCATTTATGACAGTTAATCTAGATAACTCAGAAACTACTAATTCACCTGTATCACTTGTGATTTTGTCATCAGATTGGGCAATTATGTTAGTTGATATGTAATTGATTGTTTCATCTGCCCTAACTTGAAAATAATCTTGAATGTATTTTTTGTCAAAGTCACTAATCCAGGCTTTATCAGACAATGATTTAAACACATCTCGGAGAGTTATTTTAATATCGGTTGGCTCAATCCTTATGAACAAGATGTGAGGCTCAATCTGAATTTTGTCTATGACTCTATATGTGTTCATTTATTTTTTAATTGCCCCCAACGTTTGTGTAAAGTTACCTTGCACTTGCAAACGGCAATAAACATTTGTTATCTTAAACTAAGCCGCCAATCTACCCGCAACTCTAATTGAAACGCACCCAATGTAAAAATAATCAACCAACCCCACATCCCTGAAAACCACTAGTTTGTATTTTTTTAACGTTTAGAGGGTTTTAGGGTAATTGTTTTGGGAATAGTTTGGGTTGGTGAGTTTGTGGTTTATTTGGAGTGCAGGGCTTAAAAAGAAACGGCTTGGATATAAGCAGTAGCGCCCCGCAGGGCGCTATTGTTCATTGGTTTTGGTGGGCTTAGTATTTCTATTTATTGCACTCTGGTGCATATAATTTTATCCAATCGCTTTCTTTTTTTAACCTTTCTTGCTTATCAGAATTCGGCAAAAGTTCATATACCATCATTTTCGTTTTATTTGATTGCATAAACTTTTTTAAGCATTCGTTTTGTTCTGTAGTAGCAAAGTGAGCTTTTGTTCTTTCTTCAAGATTGTCCGTTTCCCCAACATATCTGCAATTAATAGGGTTTAAAGTCTTTTCTGATTGAGCGAATATTGCATAGACTGATTTTCTCTTTGGCAGATCATCAAGGTTTATTTCGCTAAGGTTTACAGTTTCTTCTGCCATAATTATTTTATTTCTAAACTTATTTGTCCATTGTTTCTTATAGTGCCTATATTGATTGTAGAAGGCCTGTCTAGTTGAATATCTGGTGTATCAATATCAAACCTTAGTTGTGCAGGTAAAATAGCTTTACAGGGGTCATATTCACTTAGATCAACTAACCTGAAGTTGTATTGTGGCGGAGCACTTTCAAGTGTTAAACCATCCCATTCCAATGAGAAAAGATGTGGGAAGCATCCACCACCATATTTTATATCAATAATTAGTTGGTTTGTTGATTTATCAAAACTAGCTCCGTTTAAGATTAGGAGGTTTGCTTGTTCTGCGGTGTAAGTCTCTACCTTTTTTACTTTTAATTGTACCGTTTCGTAATCGACATGCTCTGGATCTAAAGTTGGTTGCGTGATTCTAACACCGTTTGCACGATCATTTCCTGTCCACGGTGCTTCTACCACAAATGGCACCATCATATCAGCGCCAAAAACTGAAGTAGGCACAACTTCTAGGGTATATCCCCAGATACCATCTTGTGGTTCTTGAATGTAAATGTGCTCAATAAGTTTAACTTCAAGATTTGTTCTTGAAAGTTGTCCTTTAATAACTACTTTTCCATCTGCAGTAATGTCAATCTGTTGAATATAAGCTCTCATTTTAATCTATTTATAGTTAAGTTTTAAGTTTTTTAATTAGTCATAGGTGCTTAAATAGTGCCCTTTGCGGACGACAATAAAAATCTCATAATGATAACATAGCTTATTAAGTCATCACAATATATTTATTGAATTCCGAGCAATGTAGTAATAATCAAAACCACCCATATCCCTGAAAACCACTAGTTTGTGTTTTTTTTCCTTGAATTAGAAGTTTCTTAAAGCAATAATTACCTTACAGTAAAATGCGCTTAATGCGGCTTTAACTCAGTATTTGAAACTACTTATTCAATGCCGATAACATCCACTCCATACATTCTTCCGGATCAATCAAACTCCATGAATGTGGGTGGCGCTTGCCATTTTCTCTATAGCCCTTGCCTAAAGCGTTAATGAATTCGGCATTGCTATGTCCAAGTTCTCGTAGTTGTAATATCATGGCGCTTAGGTCGCCTGCGTTGATATCGTGATATGAGAGCTTGCGGTTTTCCATCCACCAATCTATGTCTGGGTCACAATATATTCTTAAAGGTACTTGCAACAAGTATTTAATGTTGCCGCCTTGTGGTTCGGCATATGAATAAACAGAGTGCTCAACATATGCCTCATAGTTATCTTCAAGGGGGCCAATATCTTCATGAAGTGAATTGAGCACTATGTTGGCCTCCGCGTGTGTTGAGTCTTTTGCTAGTTGTTTCAACTGTTTGTTATAGAGTAAAACCAAGTCGGTCGGTGGATCCACACCAAAAACGGCTAATGGGCGCATTGCAGTTGTGTCCTTGTTTTGGTAGGCCAATTCGGTGTAACGCAAAGCAGTTAAGCCACCTAAGGAAAAGCCACCAATGATGAAATTCTTTTCAGGATACTTATACCTATCCATAGCATCCGAGAATACATCATTTAAAAAATCCAGAGACGCTTGTGTAAGGCATAGCTTAACGTTAATCGTTGGCACAATGACCAATAAGTCGTTTTTAACGGCTAGTTTAATTAAAGTCGAATTACTGCTAAGAACTTGCTCCGGTTGTTCATATAATGAGGGAAGCAGAACCAAAGCACCAGTAGGAATACCCTTTGGTCTAAGCGCATAATAATACAGGCTTTTAATCCCAAAATAGGAGTGATTGATATGGGCTGTGTCTAGCTCTGAAATTTGATGTTCTTCTATGTAGTCATAAAGGCTTGGGTCAATGTCAAGTGGGTAATTGTTTTTAAAGTAGCCCTCCATTTTATTCATTCCATCTTGGTAGGAACCAGGACCATCAAAATTTCCATTTTTCATGTGCCCTACATAAGTCATAATTTCTGTAGTGTCATGATACACGCTTAAGACACCTTCACCATTGGGTAAACTGTCTAAACAATTTCCCGTCCAGTGCATGGTACACTCTTCACAATTCCATGGGAGCGTGTATTGGCACCCACTTGAAGGGTCGGTCAATAATGTTTGACTGAAGGCAGGGGCTATTGAGAATAGAAAGATTATTGGGAGCAGTAATTTCATATTAATAAAGTTAAAAATGTGATTGTTTTGTGTTAGTAGTACTCGGGAATTGGGGTGGGGTTCAATTTGAGGAAGACAATGGTGAAATTGATAATGGATGTAGTTTGGAGTAGGGGATAGTTGTTAGTTCTGGCTGAAAAGACCTCCGTTTTAAAGTCTATTTTCTTAATTTGATGGAGCTATTTCTTCAATAATATGTTTGTGCGATTCATTTATAAAAATCCCCTTCCCGCACTTTAAGCGTGGTTAATTCAACCGTATGTCCATCTGGGTCTTTCGTGTAAATTGAATCAAAGTAGAAATGGTCTTGAATAGAATAATCTAAACCTAATTCGCTATATCGTTTCTTTGCTTTATCAAAGTTGTCCATAGTCACGTTAAAGGCAAAGTGGTCAATTTTTACATTTTTGGAGTTTGGATTAAGTTTATCATCATTGCTATTGGCAGGAAATAATGCGATTCCTGTTTTTCCAGCGAGTAAAAAGATGGGAACGTCACCCCATTCGGGCAGTTGATAGCGTTTTAAACCCAATACTTTTTCATACCATGCAGCAGACAGTTCCATATCTGCAACGCGGATAGCTACATGATCTAAAAACTCAATTTCAAATTTGTTTTCTTTAGATGTCATTCATCGAGTATTAGGGAAAGCGGGGCTTATCGCTTAATTTGAGTTTAGCGATTGCTTTACCAAGATAGGGATTATTTGGCTATATGGTAAGCAAGACTTATTGTTTTATAAGGTGATAAGTTGTCAATCTTTTATCTCCCGATTTTGAGAATAATCCTTCTTCAATGCCCTTTTTTAAGTCTCTACTTGCTGATGCGGTGCTTAATTGCTTAAAGACTTGCATGTAGTCTTTTCTGGTGAATGATTCCATATTTAGAGAGCAGAAATGTTGTAGTCTGTTTTCCTGTGTCATATTAACAGAAACGGAATTTTCAATTAATTCTGCTAGGGTCTCATCCACAACGGATAGCATGTATTCAATGAATGCAGTTGATTTACCTGTTTTATCACAGATGGATAGCACTTTATAATAGTCTTCTTGCGATTTTGATATTAAGGTTTCAAAGGGCAAATATTGAAACACAGGATATTTAGACATTAAAATTATTGTTTGCCATAATCGACCCATTCTTCCATTTCCGTCTGTAAACGGGTGAACAAATTCCATTTCGTAATGAAAAACACAACTTTTTATTAAAGTGATTTCTTCGTCATTTTTGAGGTAATCAAATAGATCTTTCATTAAGTACTGAACATTTTCGGCTGGAGGGGCTAAATGCTCAATTTTAGAGCCTTTTACTATCCCAACGCCTTCTTTTCGAAATGTTCCGGGATTATTGATTAGCCCGTGCATTAGCGTTTTGTGAGCTTTTAAAAAGGAGTTAATTGAATCAAATTTGTAGTCAGTTATCGATTCATAAACTTTTAGTGCATTTTGAACTTCTTTGATATCTTTTGATGGGCCAAGGACTCTTTTATTTTCGAGTATGGCAGTTATTTGTTGTTCTGTCAAGGTGTTGCCTTCAATCTGCAGAGAAGCGTGTATCGTTTTAATTTGGTTTTGTTTTCTGAGACTAGGAGAGGACTTTATTAAGAAAGATGCATTGACTTCTCCAATTTTCTCGGAGATGCTCGTTATTAGTTCTAGAATCTTCGTGTTAATTTCATAGGGCGGCCTCATGATAGTATCATTTGATAGTATCGAAGATAGGTTTTTTTATGAAATTGAGGGGTGTTTAATTATGGAGTAACACCCCAATAAAGTTATCATCCACTTACAAACTACAATAAACATTTATAGTCGCTTATCAAGCACCCTTATGAGGCTATGTTTATAATTGAGATGTGAACTAATTTAGTGATAATTGAGAGAAATTAGGGCCAAGAAAACCACTAGTTTGTGTTTTTTGTTAGACGTTGGGAGGTTTTAATAATATCCTGAATACTTGGTCATAGTCATTGCCCTGTACTTGCTACTGGTATATCCATCTACCATAATGTATATCCTCTTGCCCAAACATAATCCTTGAAACATAGTCTAGTTTTGCCAAATATGACCTTCTTATGTTCTCTTCTTTAATGCCAGGATTATCGCAATTTAAAAATACCCCCATACCATTATGCACGAAATCGGGACATCTGGTGATTTGATCTATCATTTGCTTTTGCGCTTGGGAAAACTCAACCGGATATTTCATTTTTAAATGCATCACAACATCTGATTCAAAACTACTCTCTGTTATCTTATACCCCTTCCATTCAATACTATCCATGTAGTTGCGGTATACCTCACTCAATTCAGTTATAAGTTCTGTATTTCTTTTTTTTGTTTGTTCAATTCTGATTGAATCCCAACCATCTTCAAGTTGTAATGTAATTACCAAAGTGTCTAACATTGGTCCATGTCCTCTTATGGCTGAATTGTATTCTTGCACGGTAAAGCTGTCTATTTGAAGCCATTCAATCTTGTTAGCATGCTCTCTTCTAATAATTGCTTTAGCGTCATAATCCACTATTTGAGCACAGAGGGTGTCTGAATAGTTTCCAATCGAATTTTGGGCAAGACAATTTTCCGCATAAATTATGATAACTAAAACGGACAGTAATTCTATTATATTTTCAAGTCTAATCTTCATTCCGAATAACTTGGTCTTAGTATGTTTGGGCGTATTTATATCTCTTACCTACAGGCTATATCTAATACCAATGTCTGCTAAGGGGAGCCAACTGTACTTTTCAAAGCGATAGTTAGCAAAGTTAAAATGTCCAGCATAATTATACTGAGGGCCATAACCAACTCCTAGCTTTGAAATTATATCCAGCTTACTTGATATGGCATACTTTATATCAAGTCCAGTACCTATCTGAAGATAACTGTGATCATGTTGTTCATGGCGTTCTTCAACAAATGTTTCAATGATATTTCGATAACCCAACCAAAGGGGTACTTCAAGCCTTAGGGTAGACTTATTTTTGAATTCGAATTGTTTAAGTTTAAATAGCACTTCAATAAAGTATGAATGGAAGGTGTTCTCTATTCCAAAATTTCCAGCTTTGGCATAAACTGTACCGTATACATGCTTATTATTATTTCCAATTTCAACACCTGCGGATAGGCTGATATAAACGGGTTGCGGAAAAAGACCAATTCCTGCAAAAGGCTGGATGTTTTTTTCTGCTGATTCGTTTGATTCAGAATCTAGGCTTTGAGTAAACAAAGCGTTTGAGCAAATCATCAATCCAAGTAATATTAGTATCCGTTTTGTTTTCATGTGTAAGTAGTTAAGGATGGTTCTCAACTATGAGACGAGGGGCTCTTGGATATGGTTGTTTATCCTGTGGCATTTTGTTTAACTAAAATACGGATTATTATTTCGGTTACCTACTAAGGATGTGTAGCTCGTCATCAATAATTTTGAATAAGATACGAATTTGAGTTTTGGAATGTATGGATATGACGAAGAAATCATTCCGCATGGCGTATAATTGCATGTAAGATCTCCTGTATGGTCCGTGTAGATTTGTAATCACTAAGTATCCAGCCACGCCTTAAAAGCGTTCACCTTATCCCTACTAACAATCGCGTTCTCGCTAGTTTCTGGACTCAACTCAATCGCTAATCTGCTGTTGAAGTAGGCACTAATGCGAATAACCGAGTTCACCGAGCATATCATGGATCTGTTTATTCTAAAGAATTGTTTAGGGTCCAACTCCTTTTCAACTTGTTCTAGCGTGTAGTCAATGATATGGCGCTTACGGTCAAAGGTATACAGCATATTTACGCCGTTTTCTGAGATAATGTAGGCGATATCATTACTCGGCACTATGTTGAACTGGTTTCCTTTTTTAATTAAATAACGGTTTCTGTACTTGCGTTCCTGCCCAATTTCTGAGATAATTTTGCTGAGATTCTGATTGGACTTGAAGGACTTAGCTTTTTCAATGGCCTGCCTCAACTCATCCTTGTCAATGGGTTTGAGCAAATAGTCTAAGCCATTATTTTTAATCGCGTCTATCGCATAATGATCATAAGCTGTGGTGAAAATCACAGGGCATGATGGCTTACAATGTTCAAATATGCTAAAACACAAACCATCGGATAGCTGGATGTCCATTAGTATTAAGTCGGGTGTGTTTGAGCTAAGGAAAATAATGGCGTCCTCAACACTTTCAATGCTGTCCATAAGTTCCATTTCAGGAATGACTTCTTTGCTCAATTTGGCAAGCCTCTTAGCTGCTGGTGCTTCATCCTCAATTATTAATACCTTCATGCTTGTCTAGTTATTATAGGGACTTCAACACAGAATGTGCCGTTGGTTTTGTTTATTTTAACTGGCTCAACATTCAGCAAGGCATAACGATTCTTAATGTTTGATAAGCCTGTTCTGGTGGATTCGATTTTCTGCTCTTTTAGTTTTATTGTATTGCATACGCTTATGTAATCTGCGTTATTCGTAATGCTTATGACCAATGGATGTTTGCTAGAAGTGACATTGTGTTTAATAGCGTTTTCTATGAGTAACTGAAGTGTCATTGGTGCAATCAATACTGCATCTTTATCGAAATCTAGGTCAATCTTAACTTTGATATTATCACCAAAGCGAATATTCAAGAGATAAATGAAGGCTTGCGTGGTTTCCAATTCTCGTTTAATCGTTACCAGTTTCTCATCTTTTAGTTCTAATATGTTCCTATAAACGAAGGATAGTTTCTCTACAAACTTTACCGCGGTATCTGGATTGTCAGGGATTATTGCGGCAAGCGTGTTGAGACTATTGAACAGAAAGTGAGGGTTAATCTGCGTCTGAAGGGATTGTAATTGGGTCCTGTCATATTCTTGCTGTAAACGTTCGTTAATCACAAGACTATCTTTCCATCTGTTAAAGAAGAACATAGCCTCATACAGGGTTCCAATGATTATAGTTGTGATTGATGAGGTAAGTAAAATGCGTCCGCTATTGTCTACGCACATTTGACAAATTTTTGCATCCGATAGGGAAAACAACAGCTGTGACAAAAAATGAATGATTACAACGGACGATAAATACAAGGTAAACTGATACACTATCCTAATAGCCACTTGGCTGGGAGAGTCGAATTTTTTGTGCGCTATTATGCAGATAAATCTATCAATGGACCACAGCACTGATACAAAACCTGTCGCAATTAGGGATTGCATGGCTTTATCCACAAAGCTCATCTCCAGGTACTCAGGGCGCAGAAAGTAGGGGAGGACCAATCCAAGGACTGGCACCCCAAATATTAGCAACCATTTGTCACTAAAGCCTACGGTATTTTTAAATTTCTGCCACACAGTTTTAGAAGAATATTTTGTACTGAACATCTGGGAAGAATCCTCTCTGGTAAGTGGTTCCTACATCACCTGTGTATCTGTTATATCCGTATTGGAAGATATTCTGTTGTCCCGTAATGTTCTGCAAATCCACTGAGAATTGCTGTGAGGTACGTTTACCGTTGAATCGGAATGTGGTTTTGAAATCCAAGCGGAAATAAGGGTCGTATTGGGCTGAATTTGGTTGATCCCATTGTCTAATTTCCTGATCCCATGTTTGTGAAGCCTCAAGGTCAATTGGTGTATAGCGTCTTCCGCCTGCGTAGGTTAGTTTTGTATCAAAGGATAAAGATGCCTTTGAGCCTAATTTGAATTCCTTCCCTCCCAATACATTTAGCACATAATTCCCGTTAAATACGGTGTTTCTTTCAACCCCATCACTTCCCTTGTAAGTAGATTCGAACAGAGAAACTGTGGTTAGGAAGTAGTACGATTTACTAAAGAATTTTTCAAGTGTAAATTCGATACCGTAATTCATGCCCGTCCCAGTATTCTCGATACCTGTACGGTCGGTTAGCACAAAGTCTGCCCCTTCATTTAGCATTGAAAAGCCCGAACTAGCTGTGTCAACTGGCACATTATACAGGTATTGATAATAGAGCTCTGTCTTTAAACGAATATCCTGTCCAATAAAAAAGTCATGACCAACTACTGTGTGAATACTCTTTGTGAAGTCTAGATTCAAGTTGGGCTGTGTAGTCTCGCCATTGATAATTTCGTTGGTAAAGTAAACCGTTAATGGTTGTATTTGACTATGTAAACCTGCTCCTGCACTAAGTGTATGTTTTTCGTTTAATTGGAATTTAAGACCAAGTCTTGGCTCAATGGCATTCGAGTTAGATAAAAGGAAATGCTGAGTGTGTAGCCCGCTATTAAGTGTCGTTCGTCTGCCAAATTTATGCTGCCAAAGTAGGTAGGATTGAAGTAAAACAGCATTCCCCTCAAAACTGGACACTGGAATAAAATCACTTCCAACTCTTGTGCTGTCGAGGAAATCAATTGTATATAATTCGCCTATAGCTCCGACACTTACCGTGTTTTTGGCGTTGAACTTCTTATTGATCTTATAATTCGCCGCGTATTTTACCTGCTTTCTGTCCATACCGAAATCACGGTGAGTACTTTGATCTACCGGGCTTATCGAGTCAATTAAACCAGTTGTCTGAACACCAGACCCGGCAATTACAAGTTTTGAATAAGTATTCGGATTAAAGAAATAGGTGTGTGTGGCACCAATAACGGCTGTGTTTGATGTGAAACGAGTATTCTCATCGTCCCCGCTAAATAGATTGTTGTCGCCAGCGTCCTCAGCTAAAAACTCAATATAACTCGTTCCCATGATGCCGAAGATGGTGAATCTTCCCGCTTTTTCAGTCGGTAAGTTTAGTTTGAAGGTCAAATCCTGATACTGGGGAATAGATGCACCCGTTCCAAAGTCTATACCCATAGCACTAAATACACCCAAGGTAGAGTACCTGTAGTTCGCCAGGTAGGAAGCTCTGCCTCCTTTTTTGAATGGGCCTTCTGCACCGAACTCAAATCCGTTAAACCCAACTTGTCCTAAATACTCACGCTTATCCGCGTTTCCATTTCTTAGGTTGAGGTCAAACACACCTGATAAAGCATTTCCATAATCCGCGCTAAAGGCACTGGTCATAAAATCTGAGTTGCTAAGATTATTGATGTTTAACATGGAAACCGGTCCTCCAGTGGTTCCTATGGTTGAGAAATGGTTCGGACTTGGAATATCAATACCTTCTAATCTCCACAATACACCTGTTGGCGAGTTTCCTCTGATTATGATGTCATTTCTATCATCGCTAGCTCCACTTACGCCGGCAAAGTTTTGAGCCATTCTAGCAGGATCTTGTAAGGCACCAGCATATCTATTGGCTTCTTCTATGGAAAATGTTCTTGCGCTTACTGTGGACATCTCGTTGAGAGCATCTCGTTTATCATCTTGTGCTTTAACAACCAGTTCTCCTAAATCTTCTGTAGATTCTTCTAACTCAATGTTTATGTGAAGTTCCTTTCCTGCAGTTACCATTAGGTTGGACATGCTCACTTTTTCGTAGCCAATGTATTCTACGGTAATTGAATGCCTTCCAACAGGGACATTTTCTAATCTAAAATTTCCATACATGTCAGTGCCCGACTTGATGACTGGCTCAACACTGGTAAGCGTGATTTTTACACCAGGTAATTCGTACTGGCTCTGCTTATCAACTACATTCCCTTTAATGGTGGATGTACTTTGTGCAATTGATAGTAGTGGAAAAATAAGTAATACTGCTAGTAAGCTCTTTGTTTTCATGTTTGATTTGTTTTGTTCAAATCTGCAGTATTCTAATTAGATGATATAGATAAAAACGATGAATCGTTGAATAAGGTGAATGAATCGTTAAGGAAACTTGGGGAACTTATCGAAAT
The DNA here is from genome assembly GCA_964230215.1 of Flavobacteriales bacterium. Classification (GTDB taxonomy): domain Bacteria; phylum Bacteroidota; class Bacteroidia; order Flavobacteriales_D; family JAUILH01; genus JAUILH01. Next base: position 590,678 of record CAXRGQ010000006.1, on the reverse strand, counting down.
CAGGTTTCCGCTTTTCCAGGAATGCATTACGACCTTCAGCGGCCTCATCTGTCATATAGGCTAATCGAGTAGCTTCTCCTGCAAACACCTGCTGACCAACCATGCCATCATCCACCAGGTTAAAGGCAAATTTTAGCATTTTAATGGCTGTCGGGCTTTTCGTCATAATGGTTTGACCCCATTCGTAGCCCGTCTTGTCAAGTTCGTCATGTGGTACAACTGCATTTACCATTCCCATTTCATAGGCATCTTGTGCGGAGTACTCTTTCTCAAGGAAAAAGACCTCACGGGCTCTTTTTTGACCTACCTGCTTGGCTAAATATGCGGATCCAAATCCAGCATCAAAACTTGCTACATTGGCATCCGTTTGTCTGAATATAGCATGCTCTTTACTCGCAATAGTCATATCACAAACTACATGTAAACTATGACCTCCGCCAACGGCCCATCCAGGTACAAGTGCTATCACCACCTTATTCATAAACCTAATCTGGCGCTGAACATCCAAAATATTAAACTTGTTAACTCCATCTAAGCCTTGATAGCCTCTTTTGTCGCGGACTCTTTGGTCGCCTCCAGAGCAGAATGCCCAACCGCCGTCTTTTGGAGAGGGGCCTTCGCCTGTAATCAATACCACTCCAATTTCTTGGCTTTCATGACAGAAAACGAGTGCTTCCAGTAACTCCTCTACTGTTTTTGGACGGAAGGCGTTTCTTACTTCAGGTCGATTAAATGCAATACGTGCAACACCATTCGCTTTTTTGAAGGTGATGTCCTCATATTCTTTAATGGTGGTCCAATTAATTTCAGCCATAATTATTGTGCTATGTTTTTAAAATATGCTTTTAATACCTCAGGGTTGATGTCCCTTGGTGTAATAATTTCTAAGATGCCAGACGTATTGTTTGTAGGATTAAAGAAGTCTTGACAAATGCTGTCTAATTCGGCCATATTGCGCGCCTTATGATAGTCTAGTCCATAAAGTGCCGCTATATGCTCGGCATCCAGCTTATGTTGCGTTTCGAAGAACTTTTCTAAGTTTTTGGTAGAGGAGGGGCCCTCGATAATGCGGAATATGCCGCCACCACCATTATTGAATAAAACTACCTTAAAATTGTCTTTTACAGGTGCGTTCCAAAATGCGTTCGAATCATAAAAGAAGCTCATGTCTCCGGTTAATAAGATAGTCGACTTTCCGCTTGCATATCTTGAACCTAGAGCGGTTGATGTTGAACCATCTATTCCGCTAGTTCCTCTATTGCAGAAATATTTAGCACCTCTTATTTGAGGGAATAGTTGTACGTATCTTACGGCAGTACTATTTGCCATGTGCACCACAGAGCCATCTTGAATATAGTCCAGTACACAGGCATAGGCCGCTAAATCAGAGAATGCTACATCCCTAAGATAGTCCTCATGATAAATGGCACTTTTATGATACAATCCCATCCATTTTTGACCAAAACCATCATTCTCGGTCGGCAAATGTTGTGCAAGCTCTGAAATAAACTCCACTGCTGAGCATTCAATCACTCTATTTAGAGATTGGAACATATCTTGGGCCTGACCATTTTCAGAGATATGCCAATGATGTTTAACGCCATGTTTGCGGAACATCATTTTAAGTTTCTTGCTCACTATTGCGCCGCCTATTGTAATGAGTACCTCTGGCACGTATTCTTCATTTTTTTGAGGCGGTATGGCGGCTAAACTTCTATCTATGCATGCGTTGAACTGTTTGCTGTGAAGATTAGCCGTTGATTCGACTACAACGGCTGTAGATGGATGAGAGGCTATATTCTCAAGGCACGCTTGAAGCCCAGCCCTCTCTGCCATTTGCCCGCACAAAATCATGCGTTTATGGTGAGACTTCCAGATAGCAAGTACCTCTTCCAGCTCTTCACCTTCAATGGTTGCACGATTTTGATGACGGCGAATAATTCTTTGTTCCTTGATAGCTGCCTCAGTAGTGTCGTACAGTGGTTCATTAAAGGGCATATTAATATGAACAGGTCCTAATTCAGGCGTGGTGGCTAGATTATACGCTTCATTTATCAGCCTATTGCAAAACCATCGCTCTTGATCACGTTGGATATCTTGAGGAAGGTTATACGATCCTTTTATATAGTTAGCGAACACGTTATTTTGCCTAATTGACTGCCCTTCGCCATGATCAATCCATTCTCTAGGTCTATCTGCTGTTAGTACCAGTAAGGGAACGTTTTGATAATAAGCTTCCGCTATGGCTGGTGCATAATTGAGACTTGCACTTCCGCTAGTACAGCAAATCGCGACTGGTTTTTGTTTCCATTGAGCAATGCCAAGAGCAAAGAATCCAGCACACCTTTCGTCAGGTAAACTTATACAATTGAATTTGGGATTTTGCACTAACTCAATAACGAGTGGTGCATTTCTTGAGCCCGGGGAAAAAACGATATCTGTTACTTCATTTTGCTCTAAAATGCTCGCTAGAATTTGTACCGATTCTTTGACTGTATGCACGAAACGAAGGTACTATATTTTTTTAATCACTTGCAGTAAGGTTTGCGCTTTGTGCTTTGTTTCTGCCCATTCTAAATCACAGTCCGAATCAATGGTGATTCCGCCACCTAGGTACAGATACGCTTGATTGTCAATGATCTGCATACACCGTAAATTAACGTAGGCATATTGTCCACCTTCTATCTCAATATTGAAGTATCCGGTATATAAGCCACGTTGATGTTTCTCAATTTTATTGATCTCTTGAATAGCCGCTTCTTTGGGAAATCCAGAAATGGCAGGCGATGGATGAATTTCATTTATGAAGTCAGTGTGATTGCTAACTTTTCCTTCAAGGAAGGTTTTAAGGTGTCTTACTTTTCCAGCAATAACCTCATGAGGGCCGTCTTCTTTTGTGAGCTCTCCCAATTTATTATATGAATTGATAATGGCCTTAGTCACTATTTTTTGCTCATTCATTTCTTTCGAACTCCATTCTTGATTATTCAACGGCAAGGTACCCGCCAGCGACACGCTTTTAGTGACACCCTCGTTTGTAGCTGCTAATAATTCGGGACTAGCCCCCAACCACAAACCAAAAACTCCCATATACAAATAACATGAAGCATTCAGGTAGGCACTGCATAAATCAACAAAGATGTTTTCTGGTGACTTAATGTCTTGATTGTAGTTCAGAATTCTCGATAATATGATTTTGTCTATTTTTTTTGACTTGATCGCATTAATGCAGCTTTCAAACATGTGTTTGTAATCATCCTTAGTAGTGAGCGTGGGTTGCTCTACTTCATGACTATTTAAAGGATTAAGTTCATCAATGCTTGTGATCCGTTTGAAATAGGATGATTTGCCATTGCTATCAACCATTAAATCATTTTTGTTCGACGGTGCACTAATTTCAGTAAATAAATGGATGTCCTCCGTATCTGGTGGTTTAATAGCAAAAACGGATTTTTCGTTCGCAAGAGCGAACGCAATGATTTTTATAGCTTCTTTATTTTTCAATGACCGCTACCGTTAATCGAGAAACACAAACTAAGCGTTGGGCGTCATCTGTTATTTTTATGTCCCAAATGTGAGATCTTCTGCCAATATGAATAGCCTCAGCTCTTGCATGCACTCTTCCCTCAGACACCGATTTTAGATGATTCCCATTAATCTCCATGCCAACGCAATAGGATGTGGAGTGATCTATAATCAAATTGGAAGCGGCACTTCCCACTGATTCTGCCAGAGCAAGTGAAGCCCCACCATGTAAAATCCCCATTGGTTGGGAGGTTCTGTTGTCAACGGGCATGGATGCGGTTAAATGATCTTCACCTATTTCTGTGAAAACTATATCTAAGTGCTCCATCATTGTCCCTTTGTTAAAGGCGTTAGCGGAGTCAAGGGTCACATCAGTTCTGAACATGCGGCAAATTTAAGCATAAAAAAAGCGGCAGACTAGTCTGCCGCTTTAAGATATTTAGAAGGTATGACTACTCCATTAATGTGATACGCTTAGTAACGGTTTCTAAACCATTGCTAATGTTCACAAAGTACACACCTTTTGCTTGATCAGTTATATCAACAATTACTGTGTTATTTCTAACACCTTGCGTTGGTAACACTGCAATTAGTTTTCCAACTGCATCTGTAACTTTGATGCTCACATCATTTGTTGATGCTAAATCAAATCCTACATTGATTAAACCGTTAGACGGGTTTGGATAAACAGTAATTGCATTTTCGAATGCAGAAGCCTCTTCAATTCCGATTCCGCTAAGAACCGTAATAATAAGAGTATCCGTATCTGTACAGTTACCAAGAGTTGCAGTTAAGATCACCGTGTATGTTCCTGGTGCAGTATAGTTATGTGTTGGAGATGCAGAAGTAGATGAGTTTCCATCACCAAAGTCCCAATCATAAGATACACCAGTTGAACCTGTGTTATTAAAGTTAACTGTTCCTCCACTACCAAGGTAGGTTGTAGTAACATCAGATCCAGCGTTAGCCACTGCTGCTGGAGCAATAGTAACCACTACTGAAGCAATGTTTCCTTGACATGTTCCGTTAAACGCTACAACAGAATAGGTCGTAGTATTTGTAGGCGTCACAGTTACACTTGCAGTAGTCTCACCTGAGTGTGCCCAGAAATAAGAAGTACCACCTGCACCTGTTAAAACAATGCTTTCACCATCACAAATTGTCGTGTCAGACGTAACCGTAGTTGTAGGCACTGAATTAACCGTTACCGTAACCGTTGTCGTATCAAAACAAGTTCCGTCATCTCCAATTACGGTGTACGTAGTTGTTGTAGATGGAGAAACACTTAGTGAACTACCCGTTCCAACTGCAGTAGCACCATCAAACCAGTTGTAGTTTGTAGCACCTGATGCATTTAGGGTAGCTGTATTACCATCACATATTGTTTGGTTTCCGCTTGTAGTTACTGTAACACCACCAGTATTAGTGATGGTAATGATATCAGTATCAACACATCCACTCGCATCTATTACAGATATATTATACGTACCTGCACTTAGACCTGTGAATGTTCCTGTTCCTTGGTAGCTAGAACCACCGTTAATAGAGAACTGGTATGTTCCATCACCACCTGTAGCACTAATTGATATTGAACCATTGCCCGCGCTACATGTTTCATTCGCACCAGTTGCAGAAGCAACTATCGGAGGAAGAGAACCAACTGTCTCAGTAGACACAATTGAAGTACATCCATTAGCATCAATTGCAATTACCTGATATGTGCCAGCTGCTAATCCAGTAAACGATCCACCTGACTGGTAGTTAGAACCACCATCAATTGAGTATTGGAAAGTACCAGAACCACCAGTTGCAGTTACATCAATTTGTCCGTTAGCCGAACAACCAGCATTCGTAACCGTAGCAGTATGTACCACTGCCGTTGGTTCGTTGATAACGTGAGGTCCATCAGTTGTAATACATGCTCCGTTGTCCACGTAGACTGTATACGTTCCAGCCGCTAGACCAGAGAATAAACTTGTTCCTACGTAATTTGTACCATCGATACTATATGATAAAGTTCCTGCTCCAGTAGTAGCAGAGATATCAATAGAGCCGTCGTTAGCACCATTACATGTTACATCATTTACAGTAACGCCAGTAATCGTTGGGCCACCTACGTTTATAATTGTATACGTATCAGTTGATTCACATCCGTTAGCATCTCTAACATACACTGTATACACACCTGCAGATAAACCAGTAATTGTATTACTAGTAGAGTAGTTTGTTCCATCTGCTGAGTATTCAAGCGTACCTGTACCTCCTGTAGCGTTGATTGTGATAGTACCGTCAGAACCACCACAGTTTTCGTCTGTTCCAGTCACAGAAGTAATGCTCGGTGTGTTAGAGTTACCATTTACCGTAACTGTTGTAGTACCTGTACATCCGTTAGCATCTTCAACTGCAATATCATAGTTACCAGCCGAAAGACCTGTAAATGAGTTAGACCCTTGGAAGCTGATACCTCCATTAATACTGAATTGAGTCGCACCTGGGGCATTGATGGTAATTGTACCGTCACTTTGGCCACAATTCTCATCAGTTGATGTCGCTGTAACCGTTATAGGTGTGTTGTTAGCATTAATTGTAACTGTCGTCGAACCTTGACAACCGTTTCCGTCTTCCACCAAAACTGTATAAGTACCCGGTGTCAAACCGTTAAACGTACCCGACCCTTGGAAGTTAGTTCCACCATCAATTGAATATTGATAACCAGATCCCGAACCACCAGTAGCAGTCGCTGAAATCGTACCGTCTGCACTCTGACAAGTTGCATCAATTGTAGTTGCTGTAACAGTCGGAGATGGGTTGATAACAAAGTTGTTAATACTATCAGCATGGAATGACCCACATGCACCGTATGCGATTAGGTATGCAGGATATGTACCAGCAGTATTATATTGTGATGTTAAGTTAACACCCATACCTCCGTTTGGTGTACCACCTGGTAGCACCCATTCTAAAGAGTCATAGTTTGTTGATGAAGATCCATCAAAGTTAACTGTTAGGCCTTCACAAGCAGTTTGTCCAGCTGGACTTGGAACAGCAGTTGGAGGCGAGTCTGTCATGAATGGAGAAATAAATAATCCAATTCCCAGACCCCAGCTAGATGCATCATCCATAGCGTACCAGCCACCGCCAGCACCAGCGCCCCATTCTTCCCAAGCCGTTGCTGGGTTAGAGTCACCGTTTGTATTTGAAACTACACCTAAACTATCGTTAGCACCGAATCCGTTCATTGTAATACCCATGTAGAAGTCTGGCCCACCAACGTTAACTGGTCCATTGAATGTGATTTCAAGTAAACCTTGACCACCTTGACCGAATATTGCTTCAAGGTCACTCATAGTAACATTCACCGATTCTAAAATAGCACCTGGTGAACCACCAGCACCTGAGTTATCCCAAACATTGAAATCAACAGATGCACCTGACCCTCCATCTACAACACCAAACAGGTAGAATAAACCACCCGTAACATGTGTGTAAGGAGCGTAAGCACTAAATAGTTCTGCTTTAGAAGCGTCTGCATAGGTTGTGTTCCAGCCAGTTACGTAACCGTTACCTCCTGTATATACAGTTAAGGTACCAGGAGGCGGGAAGTTTAATGTGTCACAACCTGTAGAAGCCGTTACTGTTATTATAAGTGTTGTTGTACAAGAACCCTGAGCATTAGTTGCCGTTAGTGTAACCGTATATACTCCAGGTGCAGTGTACGAGTGAGTCGGGTTTTGTTGTGTAGAATTGTTTCCATCACCAAAATCCCAATCCCATGATGTTGGAATTCCTGTTGAATTATCTGTAAACGAAACACCTTGTCCAACTACCACGTTAGTGGCAGAAGCACTCGCAGCACAGTTTGGTGCTGTTGGAGCACATGGAGGATAGGTTCCGTCCATTATAGTAGTTGAACCACCGCCAACTGGATCTAACCAAACTTCTAAATGACCACCAAATGGGCTAGCATTTTGATCCCAGTGATATGACATTTTACCGTACATATCTGGAGAGTTAGGTGTAGCACAGTAAGAACTACCTCCTGTTAATGTACCTACAATTCTACCATTCTGAGGACCTGCACCATCTGCATCATGGAATAATGGCGAACCTGAAGACCCACCTTCTGTTACGCCATGACCATTTGTAGATGAGTTCCACTGAATATACCAGTGCGATGGTAAACCATTACCATTCCACTGTGTAGTAGTAATATTTCCAGTTGTAGATGAAATCTTTTTGATGTCCCCAGATGGGTGGTGAATACTTGTAGCTGTGTTTAAGCTTGAGTAGGCACCAGCATCCCATCCATTAAGGTATAAGTTCCAGTTCACCATGTCAGTTACAGTAAGGTTGTCAAGGTTCAATAGTTTGTAGTCAGAACCTGAAACTCCACCACCGTCATTGGCATGTGATAATTGAGTACATCCTTGCGTATAAGAGAATCCTGCTGGAGGACTAAACGCGTTCGGAACAGGGTTAGTACCGTTCGAACATCCTGTTGACTCATAATTAAAATAGAAGAACCATTGTGCTCTATCAGCAGCAGAACTTGTTTCACCACAGTGGTGAGCAGTTAAGAAGTAAGGGGCACAATCTTGAGCGGTATTGTTAACTAATGATCCTGAACACCATCCCCAGTTTGCTCCGTCTTTAAGAAGTATTCTTGCAACACCTCTTTTTTCATCTTGCCAATCATCTCCTTCTGGCGAACAATTTACATTCACTTGACAAGGATCAGAATCACCAAAATCTCTAGCATCAGCTGCTTGAGGTGATAATATTCTATAAGCCTGTGCAATTTCGAAAATCGTAAAGTGACCTTGACCGTGCACTGTAGCTGGTTCATAATATTCTAGATAAGCAACATTCTGAGGAATCATACCAATTGCCTTATACCCATTTGTGGGGTTGTTAGCATAGGTGAATGCACCTAGAACGTCTACTCCGTCTTCAGAATATGCGTATAATTTCGCACCTGGAGGTAAATAGAAGTTATTCATGGAAAAGATTAATCCTTGACCATTGTTACTTTCTACTTTCAATCGCCAAATTCTATCTCCATTTGGCAAATTGTCCCATGTTCCAGAGTTGGATAGGTTAAGATTAACCGACTGCGCTTTCGCAATTCTCGGCCAATGACCGTCCTTATCATGTTGTGCATCTTCCGCATTCAGCTGCGAGAGATTTAATGGTGTAAGTGCAACTGAAGACGCGGCATGTAAACTACTATTTTGTGTCAAACCATATGGCGTTCCACCAATGGTGTGCTGTGCGTTTACACCCAGAGTCAACAAGAATACACTCGCAATCGTAGTAATTAGTTGTTTCATCATAACAGGGTTTATTCGTATTATTTCTTCTGAACTTTCTTATTTAAAGGAGCCTCTTCCTTTCTAATTGCTTTAGCTCTTTTTCCGTTAGTAGCGGGAACTGTTTGTTTTTCCACTTTTTTTGTCACGACTTTAGACTCCACTTTTTTTGCAGTCACTTTTTCAGTCGGTTTAGTTGTTTGAGCAACAGAAACTGCGCTAAATCCAAGACCAATAAATAGTATAGATAATTTTTTCATCTTAAAAGGTGTTTATTTTTGGTGCAACAAATTAATATTGAAGGCAACAATTTACGATTTTTGTATGTAAATTACTAACCATGTTAGCGCTTATGTTGGAATGTTAACAATGATGTATGAACAAACATTTAATCAGGATAAATGAATCAACCTTTAACAAGAATTCTTTTAGTAGAAGATGAACCTCACATCCTAGAGGGTATAAAGCTTAATCTCGAATTGGAAGGCTATGAGGTAGTCACTGCTATTACAGGAAGTGAGGCTATAAAAATTTTTAAAAAAGGGCGATTTGATTTGATTATCCTTGACGTGATGATTCCGGATATAAATGGTTTTGATGTCTGTCAAACCATAAGATTAGAAGATGGCAGCACACCTATTATGTTTTTGAGTGCCAGAGGTACGGCAGAAGATCGAGTAATTGGATTAAAAAGTGGTGCTGATGATTATTTAGTAAAACCTTTTAATCTTGAAGAGCTCCTGCTAAGAGTTAAGGTATTGGTGAATAGGGGGAAAGGAAAAGATGTTAATGAAAGCACCAATGTTTATAGAATTGGAAAAGCCTCTGTTAATTTCATAACCTTTGAAGTGACGGAAGATGACAAGATCGTATATAATATGTCATCCAAAGAAGCTAAATTATTAAGGCTTTTAATAGATAAAAAAAATGAAGTTGTTTCACGTGACTATATTCTAGAAACGATATGGGGATATGACGTCTATCCTACGACTAGAACGATAGACAACTATATCCTGAGTTACAGGAAGTTGTTTGAAGAAGACTCTCGTAACCCCCAATATTTTCATTCGGTGAGAGGAGTTGGGTATAAATTTACGGGATAGAAGCAACCATTTAACCTTAGTTACGTCAATAAGATAAGAGCACAGCTCAGAAAACTTTTTATTTTCCTTGCAGGTTTAGCCTGGAAAGCCCTTACAACAACAACTGCTAAGAACTTTCCAGGTTTTTTTATGCCTATTTTTTGATTACGTTAACAAATTGTGAATAAAAGAAATTGCATTATAGTTTATGGATATATACTTTTGGCTATCTGATATCACATCTGATATCTCACAAACCTTAAGACTACAGGAATGATTTTAAATAAGTACGACGAGAAGATATTGCAGATTATTTTGGAAAACGGACAAGTTGATCTTGATACAATCAAGAAGAAGTTTTGGGAGGGGTTGTCAGAAGATGAAGTATACCATGTTAATCTTGGCGATAATGTCACAAAGTTGTACTTGGCAGAATATATTAGAAAGGCGCAGAGTTATGGTGGATATGCACTAACGAGAAAAGGAAAGCGCTATATCACTGAAGAAGTGGAAGCTTAGTTAATCTTCAAAATCTGTTCCTAACTCGGGACGATATTCTTCTATTTCATTCAGCATATCATCGGGAGATTTCATCCAATGCTCGTTCAGTTTAATTAAATAAACACAGTCGCTTGTGTCATATGTGAATGCATGAAAGTAAGAACCGTCGGCTTTAGGAATCTTAAGCGCTAGGTGGAAGAATCCGTTCGGGTAATCCTTGTAGATCTGTTTCTTTAGACTTTCATTAATTGAATCGTAGTTGATGATTTTTCTGTCTTTCATATCGCCTGATTTTCTTCCCTCAAGTTCATAAAAAGACTGAGCAAGATTTAAGCGGACAAATTAAAATTGTTCACACTACTACTGTTGATATCCTAACAAAGTAGGTTTATTGGGGTTGATGACTTCAACGAAATCCATGTCAGTATCATAAAGTTCTGCTACCCACAGGCCGAGCTGGTTTTCAAACTCTTCTAGTTTCTCATCAGATACCTTTAACTCGTACTTATATGATTTATTCAAATCGCGCAGATATATAATATCGCAGACAATATCTTGGTCAGCATACACTTGTCTGGCTAATAAGGCGTAGACATATAATTGCAACAGTTTGTCCCCATCAGGATTTTTAAACAACTCATCAATACCAGGCTTTTTAGCGTAGCTTGCAGCGGTCCCGGTCTTGTAATCTAGCACTCGGATGATGCCGTTGTAACTATCTATTCTATCAATAGTTCCTTTGAGCTTAATCTCTTTGTTTAAGGAGTGCTTAGTAAACGGAATTGACAATTTGGTTTCTAAGCCAAGTATTTGTATTTCATTCCCTTGTTTAATGCTTCTTTTTTCTTGTCTTAAGAATCTAAGAATGTATGATAAAGACACTTTATAGTTGATGTATATTCTGCCCTGAGTCAAATTAGCTTTAGGGTACAACTCCAGATAGATATCTTTTAAAATCTTGCTGATTACTTCTTCAAGCTTGTCATAATCCTGCTCTTGAAGAATTCTATTCATCTTATTCTGATAGAAAATCTCTAAAGTTGAGTGAATGATTTTACCGAAACTAGAGGCTTTTACACCTTCCTCAATTTCGTCTTTTTCATATATCTTAAGCAGGTTTTTGTGTACAAAATTAAACGGGCAATTAACGTAATCATTTATAGATGTACTGCTTATGCCCCTAATCATAAAGTCATCTAGAGCAGAAAGTATAAATGCATTTTTTTTGATGCGTGTAGCGGCATCTTGATTATTGAATGGCAGATCAATAAACTTTATTTCCGACACAATGTCACTGTACTGCAGCTGTTTGATATATCTGCTCGGTTCACCCGATGAGCCATCGTTCGTATTGGCATTGTAGATCAAATGGACCTCATCTGCACCCCAAATTAAACGGTAGAAATAATAGGCATGAACAGCTTCTTTGTTCTTCTTTCCTGGTAATTTAAAATAAGCGCGTAGGTCAAAGGGAATAAAGGTTTGAAAGTTGGGTTTGCTCGGTAAATTCCCCTCGTTTGCACCGAACAAAATGAGTTTCTTGAAGTTAAGAGACCGTGATTCAAGCATTCCCATAATCTGTATACCGGATAAAGGCTCACCTAAGTAGGACAGTTTAAACTCGTTAACATAAAACTTCATTAATATTTGATAGGCAGTAAGCGGCATCTTAAAGTCTAATTCCTTTATCGTCTCTAGGATTTTAACTTGTAAATTATACGCGTGAAAGGCTTGTTCATATTCATGTGAGTCTGCTTTTATAAGCTCCTTTAATTTCTCTATAAAACCAATGATCTGTTTAACAAAAGTCTCTAAATCCTCATTCGATTTTACGGCAAATAATAAGTCCCCTAAAAGTGGTGCAGATAACAAGGAATTGTGCAACTCCTGATTAATGAATCGCATGTTTTTATCCACCAGATCATTCACAATGTTGGAAGTATCAATTTCATATTTTTCCACAAAAACCTGAATGGAAGGATGCTGAAGAATTCCGACATAATCTTTGTAATGAATGCTGCTACTGCTAGCGTTAATACGTTTGATATTACACATCAAAATTGCCATAATCAGATTGTGCAAGGCGGATTGAGTGATAGGGATTCCCGCAGTTATATTGGGCGATAAATTAAGTGGGGGAAGTTCTTTATGAAGATTTTCTATAAGTGATTCATCACACGCGATTACTGCTGTGTTTAAATCATCATGAGTATCCAATAAACTGCTCGTAATGGGCACTTGCGAATAGCTGTTAGGACTAGCGTAGACGGACACGTTTGTTGTTGTGCTATTTTCTGGAGGAGCAAGTTCGCCTTTCCCAAGCACTTCAATATTTTTCCGCATAAAATACCCGGCCTCATGTATTTTATCGTTGATTATTTCATCTTGATAATCCCAAATAACCGCAGCTTTATTTTGTTTTTGTAATTGCAGAATAATGGATATTTCCGCATTCGATAGCGCATTTAGTCCGATAAAGTAGGTGAAGGGGAGTGAATTGAAATCAAACGAATCATTCTTTAACTTACCTGCAAGAGATCTATAACTGAGGGCAGAGCGTATTTTTCCGTTTTCACTAAGATGCTTATTGAGTTCGGAATACATAGGCTTAAGGTCATCCCAAAAGTTTAAAAATTGTTCTTGCAAAGGAGCCAGTTCGTCCTTGGAAAAACTCCAATTATCTAAGTCCCAGTTTTCCAATTCGCGAACAGATTTTAGATTTCTAAAAATATCCTCAGGGTCCACCAAGTAGCGATCGATATCGTCAAAATCAGACAAGACCGTGGGTGCCCAGTTCATAAAGTTGATAAAATCATCACCATTCGGCGTTCTCTTTCTGTAAACCTTGTAGAACGAAAACAAGAGTTCAATTCTGTCACAGATTTCCAACTCGCATTGGTTCTCAATAAAATCATTAATAGAAGTGATTCTGGGAAGCCAAATAGCCGATTCACTTGAATTTTTAAGCTGGTTTTTAAAAAATGTACCGGAACGTTTTCCAGAAAAAACCAGCTGAAGATCCTCCATTCTGTTGCCGTGTTTTTCCAACAAAAAATTTGCTACCCTGTCCAAAAATGAATCCATGCCTAAATATACACTTTATTGCATAGTTCAAATGTGTATTATGGCTTGATATTGTTGACAAAATTGCTATGATATGAAAGCAAGAAAACATAACTTTACACTTTAATATTCATAGATGCTCGAACAGGATATTCACGAAAAAGTAAAAGGAATTTTTTCCGCTTATTTAGAGCAAAATGGTCACCGAAAGACACCAGAGCGATTTGCTATACTGAGTGAAATTTATGATTACAATGGCCATTTTGATATAGAATCATTGTACGTGAATATGAAGAACAAGAATTACCGAGTTAGTAGGGCGACTTTGTATAACACGATTGAATTGCTCATAGCCTGTAATCTTGTCCAGAAACATCAGTTCGGGAAAAATCAAGCGCAGTTTGAAAAGTCACATGGAAACAAACAACATGATCATGTTATCTGCACGGATACTGGTGAGGTGCTGGAGTTTTGTGACCCAAGAATTCAGACAATAAAAGCTACAATTGAAGATGTTATGGGTGTTAAAGTGATGCATCATTCGCTTTATTTCTATGCAGTACGAGATGCATCAAAGCAATCAAAGAAAAACGATGAGTGAATTTCAATATAAAATAGAGCACACTGAAGGTGACACCACCTCTGTTGTCCACTTACAAGGTAGGTTAATCGAGCAAGATTCGGCTACTGAGATGATGCAACAGGTGAACAATCAGCTTGATAATGGAGTGAAATTACTCGCTATCAATCTGGCCAAGCTTGAGTATATTAACAGTAGCGGGCTGAATTGCCTGGTAAATCTGCTCACCAAATCTAGAAGTAAAGGGGGAGACATGGCTCTTTACAATTTATCGGATAAGATAAAAAGCTTATTTATTGTCACTAAACTTAATACGGTTTTTAACGTGGTCGAAACAAGAGATGAGGCCCTTAACAGCCTAAATGTATAAATCATGAAAGTAGATGTATTGTTAGGTCTCCAATGGGGAGATGAAGGGAAAGGGAAAATTGTTGATGTATTAACCCCAAAGTATCAAGTAATTGGTCGTTTCCAGGGTGGTCCTAATGCAGGTCATACACTAGAGTTTGATGGCATCAAGCATGTATTACACACTATTCCGTCTGGTATTTTTCATAAAGACATTATAAATGTTGTTGGAAATGGTGTTGTAATTGACCCTGTAATCTTTGCAGAGGAATTGCGCAAACTAGATGATCGCAATGTTGATTATTCTAGCCATCTATTAATCTCAAAGAAAGCACATTTGATTTTGCCGAGTCACAGATTGCTTGATCAGGCCTCTGAAATGGCAAAAGGAAAAGCTAAAATTGGATCGACTTTAAAAGGAATTGGGCCAACATACATGGACAAGACCGGCAGAAATGGTCTGCGTGTAGGAGATATTTTTGAAGATAATTTTAAGGACAGATATAAGGCGCTTGTTGAGAAGCATGAGAACATTCTGAAACACTATGATTTAGAGTATAATCTATCCGAATTGGAAGGTGCTTGGTTTGAAGGAATTGAGGTTCTTCGTAAACTTAAAGCGATTGATTCGGAGCACTACATTAATAACTGCCTTAAAGAAGATAAGGCGGTGCTTGCAGAAGGTGCGCAAGGAACACTATTAGACATTGATTTTGGTACCTATCCATTTGTTACTAGTAGCAATACGGTGACCGCTGGTACGTGCACTGGTCTTGGTGTGGCACCGAATAGAATTGGGGAGGTAATTGGAATCTTCAAAGCTTACTGTACGCGTGTAGGAAGTGGTCCTTTTCCGACTGAATTATTAGATGAAGTAGGAGAGAAGCTTAGAGCAAACGGGCATGAGTTTGGAGCTACAACTGGTAGACCAAGAAGATGTGGATGGATAGACTTACCTGCGCTTAAGTATGCAATAATGATCAATGGAGTTACTCAACTTTCAATGATGAAGGCAGATGTCTTAAGTGGTTTTGATACAATCAAGGTATGTACACACTACATGTACAAGGGAGAAAAAATCGATTATTTCCCATATAGTATTGAGGATGACACACTAAAACCTGTTTATAAGGAGTTAAAGGGGTGGCATGATGATTTAACTGGTTTAACTAACATAGATCAGTTACCTCAGGCTATGCATGATTATATCGATTATCTTGAAAAAGAGTTGGAAACACCTATATCAATTGTTTCTGTTGGACCTGATAGAACGCAGACATTGGAACGAAAATTGGAACTTGCATAAGCAGTCTAATTCTTCAATCGTGTTAAAACACGTCCTATTCATATTTTGTATTCTTATACAACTTGGTAATGTCTTTGGGCAAGAAAAAATTCGTGTGCTCAATGCAGACATAAACATGTTTAACCCGAAGGTAAGTGAAGCGCGTCTGCTTTACGGCAATGTACAAAT
The DNA here is from genome assembly GCA_964230215.1 of Flavobacteriales bacterium. Taxonomy (GTDB): domain Bacteria; phylum Bacteroidota; class Bacteroidia; order Flavobacteriales_D; family JAUILH01; genus JAUILH01. Next base: position 574,796 of record CAXRGQ010000006.1, on the reverse strand, counting down.
CGAGCATGATGGGGCATTGTTGTTTTGTGATACCGCTCAATACTTTGACAAGGATAATTTGGCGAAAGCGTACGGGCACGTGCAAATCAATCAGAATGATACGCTGAATGTCTATGGGGACACTATATTCTATTATGGTAATTCTAAAGAGGCAGAAGTGTTTGGCAATGTTAAGTTGATTGATGATAATGCTATTCTGCGATCGCCAAGTTTGGTTTATAAGCTAGATAGTAACATAGCTTACTATGATAAGGGAGGTTTTATGTATGATAGCGAAACTGGAGATACCCTAATTTCTGATAGAGGCGTGTATTACGGCAAACAAAGTCTCATGGATTTTTCAGGCAATGTTCTATATAAAAGCAAGGATTACACAATTGTTTCGGATAGAATGTTGTACAACTCTAACGACGGGAGAGTGACGTTTAAAGGGCCAACAACAATCACTACTGGTGATGATGAAATCTATTGTGAAAATGGTTGGTACGACACACGAACGGATGAATCGTCCTTTTCTGGGAATGGAAAGATTGTCAGTGATGGGCAAACAATTACTGGAGACAGTATTTCCTACAATCGAGCTAAGGGTAGTGGTGAGATGTTTGGCAACGTAATTCTAATCGATACTGCATCAGATTTTGCGGCTAGTGGAGGGTATGCAAAGGTCAACCAGAACACGGGAGAATATCTGCTAACCGACAATCCTCAGTTTTCTAAATTTAATGAGAACGATACATTACTTATGAAGGCGGACACCCTATTTGCATTCGTCGATACAGTGAGTAATCAGAAGATGATTAGGGCATATTATAATGTGCGTTTTATCCAGCAATCCCTTGTAGGAAAGTGTGATTCCTTATACTATAATGAACAGGATTCTATTTTACAGATGTTTAACGAACCAATTTTGTGGCAAGATAGCAGTCAGATATTTGGCGATACTATATTCTTAATTACCTATGATGGTGCACTTCAAGAAATGAAGGTAAACAACAAAGCCTTCATTATTTCTATGGCCGATACCGTTGGTTATGATCAAATATCTGGCAAATACATCAATGGTTATTTCAAAGAGAATAGTTTAAAGAAAGTGTTTGTTCTTGGCAACGGGCAAACTATTTATTATGCCTATAGTGATGAGGATGGCTATATAGGGATGGATAGGAGTGTTTGCTCAAACATCCGAATAGAATTTAAGGAAGATGAAATTGAGCAGATTGTATTTATTGAAAAGCCCGAATCTGTGCTTTATCCGCTCAAAGATGTAAAGGAGGACGAGAAGCTTCTCAAGGGCTTTAGGTGGATGTATGATGAAAAGTTAAAGATTCAAATCGAATTTGAATCTAAGGATTGACAATCAGACGTTCTGAGTGGATTAGTCCATGCTTATTGGCAATCTTTAAAACATAAGCACCATTCTTTAAGTTAGGGCTGATAACAAAATCGTTGTAACCTTTATTTATATCCATTGTTTGACTAAATACTTGTCTCCCGCTCAGATCATATATGACAATAGTATGTGAGTCACTAATGTCTGATGTCAAGTTTAAGTTGACAATATTACTTGTTGGATTAGGGAAAATATTTAAATCGGTTTCCGTTTTAACATCAACAATAATATTTTTCTTTTCTCCCACTTCACCATTTAAATCATACTGCGTCAATCGATACATATAACGACCTGGTTCCATATTGTCATCAAATATTTCATACGATAATACAGAAGAGCTATTGCCGGCTGCGTCCACTGTACCTATGTACTTATTTGATCCCTGTCCAAGAGCAAATCGTTCTATGGTATAATAATCTGAATTGGATTCGCTCGCCGTTTCCCAACTCAGGTTGATTCCGTTATTTTTCTTTTTGCCTTCAAAACTTAATAAGTCAACTGGAAGGACTATTGAGCAATCGGTAGCTCCTGTGCCTCCAGTCTGACTAAAGGTAATATCAGTAGCATTATTTGAGAAATTGGTGATCATTACAATGTAGGTTTCACCGATACTAGCACCTGTAATTGTTGTAGATTCTGTTGTTACGGCGCTGAACGAGCAATCTGAGCTATTAGAACCATATAGTTCATCAATACATCCAGTTGCTAGGTCTGCAATAGGACCCCACATTACGAAATCTATATCCTCGGCTGGTGATGACGACATTTGTAAATCAAGATCTCCGGCAGTAGCTATTTCTAAGTAAAACCATGCGGGGTTAGGAGTAGCTGCTAAACAATCATAATCAGGTCCTAACTGTCCAGAACCGGCATTGGTGCTAGCAGGATAAGTTTGAGGCGTAACTGTGCAAAACGCAGTAGCATTTGAACACGATACGGTTGCAGCAGCTGTAACAGGGTTGTCTACACAAATGTTGTAAGTACCGGCACCACCACCACCACCAGTATTGTTTGTAACGATAATGTAATAGGTGTAGCCCACAGTTAAGTTATTTAGAGTCAGAGTAACACTTGAATAATTACCTGTTGGAGCAGTACAACCAACTTGAACATTGTCAGTAATGTTGCATGGTCCATTCAACGGAGCAATAACTGCTATTTCTGGTCTATTGATGCCGCTAACGGTAATATCTGCATCAGTTCCTTGTGCAGTGAATGTAAACCATACATTATTGGCGTCTCCCATGCAGCCACCTATGTAGGTGTCAAATGTAGCTCCTACGTTACTGTATGAGTTACATGTACCGTCAAGATCAGTAATGTTGGTTGGGCTTGAACAGTCATTATTGGCTGGTTGTGCCAACCCAGTGCTTGTTATCAGAAGTAGTAATAAGAGTAGGTGAGTTTTCATGGATTTTAATGAATTAATTGATATTTCGGCCATTTAATGTTCGAATTCCATTTGGCTCTGGACATAATTACAACCGTGTAATTGTCAATGGATACTGTCACATCCATATTGTCATCACGTCTCTCTTCAATTTCCTTCAGAATATAATCGGGTGTAGTGCGCTGATAAGCCTTTAAATCATCCACAATGAATTGATAGCTACCATCAGGTGCATAGTCAGTTGTTAACTCTAAATCGCTAACTACGCTCTCCGTAGTTTGACTATACGTTGATGCAAATAGCATGAGCACAAAGGAGGTAAGTAATATTCTCATAACATTAAGATAACATTCTAGCGCGTAATTACAAAATAAAATCACAAAAACGAAAAGTACACGTTGAATATTTAACAGAATATTGGAGTATTAGAATCACGATTTTATATGTCTTTAAAACCGTTACTATAGAGTATTTCGATTAATATCCGGAAATGAATGTCTAGTCAAGCTAATTCTTGGATTAAGTATAATAGCGTGCAATGTTATTCTGAAATATTATTGTTAACTCAAGAGTTGATTGCTTAAAGAAAATTAGCAATCCAAGTGTTCTTAGCTGGCACGAGCCAATCATTCTCTAGTTGAGCTCGCTTTTCAATAAGATTATTGAATACTAATGATTCCCCATTCAACTGACCATTCAGCTGATTGGCTTTTACAAGTTTAACGACATCCATGTCTTTGTATGCGATCAACATTCTATCAAAAAAATCTAAGTTAAATTGCTCTTCCAGTGCCTTAACGAATCTTACGGATGAATCAATACTGCAACCGCTTGCATCTTTATGAGATTCGTCAACACTAACAACTAAATGCAGATTGTTGAGTAGCTCAATATCTGCCACCAATTGTGCGCCATGACTATTCCATGTAGCTACAAATTGACTAGCAAGTTCGTTTATTTGAGTAGCCTCTTGATCGTTTAAGATTCTATTGGCTTGATAGATCCAAATTCTACTATTAGGATTCATTATAGATCAGATGCATTTGCAATGAGTTCAGCAATATCCAGAACTTCTACTTCTCCTTCTTTCTCAAAGTTTTTCACGCCATCCGTCATCATGGTGTTACAGAATGGACAGCCTGTTGCAATAACGTTTGGAGATGTGCCTAGAGCTTCTTCAGTGCGTTCTACATTCACTTCTTTATCACCTTTTTCAGCTTCCTTAAACATTTGTGCTCCTCCGGCACCGCAGCAAAAGCCTTTAGATTTACAGCGTTTCATTTCAACTAGTTCGGCATCTAGTTTTTCAATCAACTCTCGTGGCGCTTCATATACGTCATTGGCTCTTCCTAAGTAACATGGGTCATGGAAAGTAATTCGTTTTCCCTTGTATTCACCTCCACCTGCTAAAGAAAGTTTGCCTTCACCTATAAGTTGATTAATTAATTGAGTGTGATGAATCACCTCATAATTACCGCCTAGTTCAGGATACTCGTTTTTAAGAGTGTTGAAGCAATGTGGACACGCCGTCACTATCTTCTTTACTTCATATCCATTAAGTACCTGAATGTTCTGCATAGCCATCATTTGGAATAAGAATTCGTTTCCCGCCCTTTTTGCTGGGTCGCCAGTACACGATTCTTCTGTTCCAAGAACTGCATATTTTACACCAACATGATGAAGTATTTTAACTAAAGCCTTAGTAATCTTCTTTGCCCTATCGTCAAAACTACCTGCGCATCCAACCCAAAATAACACATCTGGTTGATCTCCGCTTGCCATCATCTCGGCCATTGTAGGTACTTTAATTGTGCTCATATCTAGTCTTCAAATACTTGTATACTAACTTCTTTATCTACCAAATCCGTGAATTTGCCATCATATCTCGTCGCTCGCACCATGTGATTATCTACCCAGTGGTAGTTACCTCCTCTAGGTTTGTTCATTAACAATCCGTGGTATTGGAATCCATGTTTATTCAACCAATCTTCGGTTACCTTACGGTGCTCCTCAGTCCTGGATGTAAAAAAAGTAATTACATGACCATTGTTATACCACCTGTTTAAAGTCTCAAGTGCATCAGGGAATGGTTCACAAGTTGCCATTCTTTCAGGTTCTTCATTTGGAACGTCTTCTGTGATGGTCCCATCAATGTCAATTAAAAAGTTCTTGACATGCCCTGGTAAGGTTGGCGACAATAATTTTCCGTCTTCTTTCTTTTCTATTAACATAAAGTCTATTCTTCGCTTGCCCAATTAAATCTGTCCATAGGTGAGAATTGCCATGGTGCTCCATTATTCTCAACATTAGTGAACATACCGTTTAATTCTGTTGGTGATTTAGATTCTTCCATCACTAGATATCTTCTCATTTCAAGAATGATATGCAATGGATCTATATTTACCGGACATTCTTGCACACATGCGTTACATGAGGTACATGCCCATAGTTCTTCTTCAGTTATGTAGTCACCAAGTAAGCTTTTTCCATCTTCGAAATCTTCACCATTTTTCCTTCTGGCAGCACCTAACTCTTCTGCACGGTCTCTGGTGTCCATCATGATTTTTCTTGGCGATAATAGTTTGCCCGTAGTATTTGCAGGGCAGGCAGATGTACATCTACCACATTCGGTACATGTATAGGCATCTAAGATGCTCTTCCATGATAAATCATTGACATCTTTAGCTCCAAATCTTTCAGGTGCAGGGGCGTCTTCACCAGCAGGAGGTGCTGCGTAAGGATCTGCATTAGGGTCAAAAATTAGCTTAACCTCATTTGTAACGCTTTCCATGTTACTAAACTTTCCTTTTTTCTCAAGGTTTGAATAGTAGGTGTTGGGGAAAGCGAGAATGATGTGAAAATGCTTGGAGATTGGCAAATAATTTAAGAAAGCAATTACAACACCTATGTGGCCCCACCATCCAATGCGTTCGATTATATGCAAAGTGTGTGTGTCTACACCATCAAACAATAATGGACCTAAGAAAGAGCTAATTGCGAATCCTAGTGATCCAGAGCCATCCGCATGACTTTCTCCACGACTGTAAAGAACTTCATCAGCACCATTCATCATAAATATAAACACGATTAGGATTATCTCTCCATATAGAATCAAGTTACCATCAAGCTTAGGCCAACCTGTCATTTCTGATTTATGGAAGCGCGGTATTTTTAATAGGTTTCTTCGTGATAAGAATATTAAAGTGGCGATAAACGCACAAACAGAAAGTACTTCAATAATACTTATCATAAAAGTGTAAAAACCACCCAACGACGGCATAAATATTCTGTGAGTCCCAACTACACCATCAATAAAAATTTCAATTAGCTCTAATTGCGTTATCATAAACGCAGCATAAATAGCTAGATGAAGTAGTGCTGGTATTGGACGCTGAAACATTTTTTTCTGACCCAATGCTACAAGAGCCATAGTTTTCCAACGCGCGCTTTTGTTGTCGTCAATCTTTTTATCCTTGCCTAAGTTTATGTTGTATCTAAGTTGTCCTAAACTCATAACAAACATACCCATGCCAGCAAGTATGAATACAAGAAATAAAAAATTCTCTATCCCCATTATTTCATTAGTTTGTTTCTAAGTGAATCCATTTCCTCGGTAGTAAATCGTCTGTATTCGCCATTGCTCGAATCGTCTAATAGCTTTTTCAGTTCTTTAGCTTCATCGGAATTAAGCTTTACAGGTCCTTTTTCTCTGCTACCAAAAATAGAGAAGTGTAGGTATCTATTTGGATAGTTTCGAATATCATCAACTAACAACTTTATATAGGCATTCGTTTCCAGAATAGCAGTATGTAAGCTATCGTTGTATATAAGACTACCCAATGTTCCTTCACCACTATTAATCTGTCCTACAATGAGATTTAACTTACCGAGTGTTTCTTCTGCCTTGTTGAGGGTTTTTTGCACATCAATTCCCTCTAACTTATTAGAGAAATCACTCATGTTGTTCATGGTGTTGGTGATGTTCTTATTGTTTTCACTTAGATTCTCAGTAATAGACTCAACATTTCTGAAGATGCGACTCAACCTAGCTCTCTCAGATGCGATTAAAGTATCCAGTTTGATAGCAGTGTGCTCAAATTGAATAATTGCTCGTTTTACACCGGCCACACTCTGACTGATATCTTGAGATGTGCTCTCATCCCAGAAGGCGGTGATTGTGGTAATGACCGAATCGATGGTTCCAATTAAATCTTCAGCACGTTTCTTAAGTGGAGCAACTTCTGCACCTATAGCCTCTTGAATATCACGTTCAATCAAAGGAATTAGAGTGTCACCTACGGCTGCCATTTGCAATGAAGTATCTCCATAAGCTAAATCAATCTTCATTCCGCCTAAGAATCCATCAGACCCAAGAGTAGCCTGAGTTTTCATCTTCATAAGGAATTGATCGTGATCTATTTGAATTGTAACTTTAACCGAATCAAGATTGTCTCCAACGAACTCAATCCCTTTTACCAATCCAACTTGCACCCCGCGATAGGTAATAGGATTTGAAGGTTTCAGACCTTTAACGTTTTCATAGAATACTACATACTCACGATTTTTCTTGAACAGATTAATGCCAAGCAGGTAGTTGAAGCCGAGTACCAAAAACGATAAGGCAATGATTGAAAAAACGCCTATTTTGAATTCCTTGCTGAGTTTCAAAGCTATTTAATTCGTTTATCCCCCTTAAATACAACCACGAAAGCAGTAGAGTATCCACTAGCTCTCACTTTGTTTTTATGGGTGTTTGCTTCCTCAAAGGTATCAAATTCTCCAGACGTATACTTAAAAAATCCATTACTTTCATACACACCCAAGGCATCTAATCCTTTGAAATTTGATGATTCAAGCGCTAATTTCTCTGAAGACATCTGAAACTGTACCTTATAGACGGTTTTATTAGGATCTGTTTTGGGTGTTTCGCTTGTGGTGTCTTTCTCTGTATTGTTAACAACTTCTTCTTCTTTGTTATTAGTAGTCACTTCTTCTCCGTCTATAATTGCATCCACTGATTCAATTGTCTTTTTATATTGAGCAAATGCGTTGTAAATGGATGTAGCTAACTGTGTCTTACCGGCATCCGAATCCAGGAACTTCTCTTCTTTAGCATTTGACACGAATCCTAGTTCCACCAGAACTGCTGGCATTGTTGTTTTATACAAGACAAGAAATCCTGCTTGCTTTACACCTCTGTCATAGCGACTGATTTTGTTTTTAAACTGATCTTGAATCTTTGCCGCCAAGTTTAAACTATGATCTAAATGTACATTTTGACGTAAGCTCAAGCCTATATAATCATCTGGGTTGCTTGGATTAAAGTCAGAATACTTGGTTTCATGATCGTCTTCCATCAATATAGATGCGTTTTCGCGTTTAGCAACTTCTAATGCGGCTGCACTTTTATGCAAACCCAGGACCCAGGTTTCACTACCATAAGCTGATCGATTAGAAGCGGCATTCGCATGAATAGAAATAAATAAGTCTGCTCGTTTTTCATTTGCCAAATGTGCTCTATCATAAAGCGAAACAAACTTGTCGTGGTCTCTAGTGTAAATTACAGTCACATCAGGATGATTCTTTTTAATCATATCTCCAAGCATGATAGACACGTCCAGCGCAATGTCTTTTTCGTACACACCGCTCGCTCCAACCGCACCGGGGTCCTTTCCTCCGTGACCAGGATCGATAACAATTGTTTTTACACCTATGTCGTTGGACTGTGCGATTAATTTAATGTTAAATAGCCCCAATATCATTATCAGACCAAGCGTTATGGACATTTTTCTTATGGGCTGGGCGAATAAATATTTCATTTTCATCACACTAATTTTACTAGCTTTGACGTTTGTTAACAATCCGGTATCAAACAAAAATACTAGACATACTTGCTAAAATCCTTAACCATCAAAGCATTTATACTCTTTTGTTTGTTAATAATTAACAGCTTATCAACAAAAGCAATACCAGTTTTTCAACAACCGGACACAACCACTGTATCTTCTGATACATCCAAAACAGTAACTAAAGCGAGTAATAATCCTCTTGAATTTCCCGTATATCGCAATGCAGACGACAGTATTAAGGCCGTTTTGAGTGAGCAGAAAGTCTATCTCTATGGCAATGCTGTAGTTAAATATGACAAGATTGAACTTACTGCGGATTTGATTATCTACGATATGAAGAATTCGCTAGTACTGGCAACTTATACATTGGATTCGAATGGAAATAAAGTTGGGAAACCTGTTTTTAAAGAAGGAACCGAAGAAATTGAGTCGGACACGATTAAATATAATTTTGAGACCAAACGCGGGATAATTAAGCAAGTTAGAACCAAAGTTGCGGAAGGGTATATAGACGGTGAGCTTGTTGTGAAGGATGAGAACGACATTCTGTACATCAAAGATGGTCGCTATTGCCCATGTGAAGATCCAGATGCACATACCAAGTTTAGGGTAACAAAAATCAAAGTAATGGAAGATCTAATTGTGACTGGCCCAGGTTATTTGGAGCTGGCAGGTATTCCTACACCCATTATGTTTCCATTTGGTTTTTTCCCGAATAAGAAGGAACGTAACGCCGGAATTATTGTTCCGACATTTGGTGAATCTCCAACCCTTGGATTTTTCTTGAATAAGGGAGGATTCTATTGGCCTGTCAACGATTATATGGACATGCAAATTTTAGGAGAAATTTATTCGAGAGGCAGTTGGGGTTTACAGACCATAAATAGATACAACAAGCGCTACAAATACGATGGTAATCTTGACATTAGTTACAATAAGTTTAAAACAAGCGACCCCGAATTCCCTGATTACACAGAATCTACCAACTTTTGGGTGAAATGGAGACATGCACAAGATCCAAAGGCACATCCATACAATAGATTCACCGCATCCGTTAATGCGGGTAGCGTGAATAATTTTAGAAACTCATTCAATACCTCCACGCAAGATTACTTATCAAATCAGTTTAACTCGAATATTAATTACACGCGAATCTTCCCAGGAAAGCCATTCAGTTTATCGCTTGGTGCAAGTCATAACCAGAACACACAAACTGGTTTGGTAACGGTTGTTTTGCCATCTATGAGCTTTAATGTGAATCGTGTGACGCCTTTTAAATGGTATAACCAAGATGGGTCTAAACGCAGTGCTCTTCAAAAGCAGCTTGAGAAAATTGGTTTAACCTATCGTCTAGAGGGAATTAATAGAGCTGTGATGCAGGATACACTCTTAAGCCTAAACAATATGGACTATATCGGAGGGCAAATGCAAAATGGATTTAAGAATACGATGAACTTGAGTTCGCCCTGGCGTATATGGAAGAAACGAGTGACATTTAACATGAATGCATCATACGTTGGTAGATACTATTTTGATCGATTGGTGAAAACATACAATCCAGATTCGGGTGTGGTTTATACCGATACAATTAATCGCTTTTCATACAACGATAACTTTAGTGTTGGAGGGGGATTAACCACCAAACTTTATGGCTACTATAAAATGACCGGTCCGAAGGGAAGAATGTTTAGACACATGTTAACGCCTAATGTCTCGTTTGCCTATCGCCCAGACTTTTCATCTCAAATTGAAGAGGTTTATCAAGATACTGTTCGAGCTATATATTCACCCTTTGATGCTGGTATATATGGAAAAGCACCCGCTGGAGAATCGGGGATGTTGAGTTTTAACATTATTAACTCGCTCGATATGAAAGTTAATTCTAAGGTTGATTCAAGCGGAGAAGCCAGTAAGTTTAAAATAATTGAAAACTTAAATGTTGCGGGTGGTTACGACTTTATAGCTGATAGTCTTAATCTAAGTGATATTAGAGTAAACGCCAGGACTACTTTGTTTAAGAATTTAAGGCTGAATTATACAAGTACATTCGATCCTTATTGGTATGATGCTCTGGGTAATAAGCGGAACATTTTCAGTTTGAACCAAACAGGACGTTTAGCGAGATTAAAGGACGCTAGTTTAGCCACTGGTTTTAGAATTCAGTCTAAGAAGAAAAGTAAGGAAACACAGTTCAGTGAAGAGGAAGAAGATGATCTCATTTCTCAGAATCAAGATCCATTCGATTATTTTGATGTTCCATGGAGCTTGTCTGTAAACTATACGATTCGGTATAACAGAAGATTTTACCAAGAGTTTGATGAGCTAGGTGATGCAACCAGCGCAAAGGATTCAGTTTTTTATGCACAAACCTTAAGTTTTAATGGTGATTTCAAACTAACACCTAAATGGACCATCGCAGTAAACTCTGGATTTGATTTTATAGCGAAAGATTTCTCCTACACCGTGGTTAATATAGAGCGCGACCTAAATTGTTGGGTTGCACGATTTACATGGGTACCATTGGGCCCACGAAGGAGTTATTCTCTAACGATAGCACTTAAGAATCCTTTACTAAGAGACGTTAAATATACTAGACAGCGTTCTTGGTATGATCAGGAGTTTTTCTAATCGAGAGCGTCTAACTGAGAGGAAACAAAATCCATCAGCTCACTTACATATTCTTTAGAAAAATCAAATGAGATGCCGGCTGTTTCGTAGATCTCAGGAATGGACTTAGTGTAACCTAGCTGTAAGGCTTTCTCATAATCATCTAGTGCCTTCTCGGGATTCTGCTTGTAATTTCTCCACACAGCAATCGCTCCAAGTTGTGCCATGGCATATTCTACATAGTAAAACGGCACTTCATATAGGTGAAGCTGCTTTTGCCATGCTGTTGCTTTCGCTTCTTCAAAGCCAGAGTAGTCAGTAACACCAGATGAGAATCTGTCTGAAATTTCTAGCCATGCACTTGTACGTTCGTCAACCGAGTGATTTGGATGTGTATAAATCCAATGTTGAAATGCATCAATGGTGGCTACCCACGGCAATATCATGAACAGCTTCTCAATATGCTCTCTTTTTGCACGTTTAAGTTCCTCCGCATCCTCAAAGATCATATCCCAGTGCTCCATGCTAATTAATTCCATGCTCATAGATGCCAGCTCGGCAACTTCACTTGGTAAATGTTTGTATGCGGTGAGCTTCAAATCTCTACTTAAGAATGAGTGTATGGCATGCCCTCCTTCATGAACCATGGTAACTAGGTCCCTATGACTTCCCACAGAATTCATGAAAATAAACGGAACACCAGATTCGTACAATGGGTAGTTGTATCCACCAGGTGCTTTCCCTTTTTTAGACTCTAAATCAAGGTGTCCCATGGATTTCATTGTTTTTAGGTACTCACCATATTGAGGACGAATCTTTGTAAACAGCTTTATTGTGCCATTGATCATCGCTTCTCCCGAATCAAAAGGCTTTAACGCTTCTTTGCCTTGAAGGTCAACTTCACCATCCCATGGTCTCAGTGTATCTAATCCCAAAGTTTCTTTTCTGTGTGTTTGCAGTTTAGTGAGAATGGGCACAACCGCTGCCTCAATACTATCATGAAATCTCAAACAATCGTCAGCAGTGTAGTCCAAACGAGATAACTCGATGAATTTGTAATCGCGATAATTATCTTGATTGGCATTTTTTGCCACCTGATTACGAAGAGAAACCAGCGAGTTGAATAATTCATCTAGTTTATCTCTGTCCTCGAGTCTGCGCTCGGTCATTTTGCGGTACACATCTTCTCTGACCTGACGGTCTAAACTTTTTAAGTAAACGGAAGCTTGTTGCATGGTGATATCTTCACCATCCACTTCAATTGATTGCGCACCAGAGATAGCACCAAATTTTTGACTCTCTTCAGCTATTTTTGCTTGCAATTCAATGTTCGTCTCTCTAAACAGTTGTATGCTAGATTGAATGCGCTTTTTATAAATGTCGTCACCAGAACTACTCAATGCAGCCGCAAAGGGCGAGTTGATTAGTTTTTTGTTAAAAATGTCATCGTAGGGTGCAATTTTAGGCTGAATTTCTTGCACAAACGCTGTATACCTGGCCAGTGCTTCTTTATCATTTGTGTCAACCGTCATCTTGATGTAGCGCCAACCTGCATCTTCAGAGACAACTGCCTCTAGTTCGGACAAGTCTTCCACCCATTCAAGATATTCCGCTTTGTTTCCAATTTCTCGGTTTTTTAAATCATCATAGAATTGGGCAATACTCTCCCATGACGAAATACGTAAATCGTCGGGTAAAAAATGTCTGTTTGACATGTGATAAAGTTTTAGTTGACCTATTTCCCTCTTTGAGAGCCGGTGGTTTTCTTAGTAGATCCGCTAGCTTTTCCTGAAGGCTTTTTAGCACCGCCCTTTGAAGCAGTATCTTTCTTAGGAGCTGCTTTCTTTTTGGTGTCGGCAGCTGGTTTTTTAGCTTCTTTCTTCGTGTCGCCCGTAGCTTTAGCAGTGGCACTTTTGTCGGTTTTTTCCTTTTTATCGGATTTCTTTTCTTCCTTCTCTGCTTTTTCAGCCTCTTCTACACGCTCTTTCAAAATTCCAGCACTCTGAAGTAAATTATACCATTGGAATAACTTTCTAATGTCCGAATCGTAAATCTGATCGTGAGCACAACCTTTAAGAACAGTATCTAACTCCTTTCTTAATCCAGCAATATCTTCTTTGTGATCAGGACCTTGCTTTCCACTGCACTTTTCATAAATGTTTTGCATAACATCACCAAGTGGCACATCATCAGACTCAGTATACATTGTAATATCCTCAAGTGCGCTGATTTTGTTGCTAGCGAAAGCCGGCATTCTTCGTTTGTTTTCAACGTTCTCTACAATTATACTACTTGCCGATTGAGCCACAACTTTATATAGTCCTGGTTTTCCTGATATCGCAATAATTCCTGTTAAATCCATTCTTATTTTATTTGACTCGCAAACATAAGAAAATCATTTCTCATTATTAATGCTTAATTAATGGATATGTCCACATATTCCCATCTTTTTTAACAATAAGATAATAGCTGCCTCTTGCGAGTTGAGAAGTTTCTAGAGTTGTATTATAGTGATTTCCAGAAAGCAAATGTCGTCCAGAAAGATCTACTAAGTCATACGTCATGCCTGCCTCTAACTGGATGAATAACTCATCACTAAATGGGTTCGGCTGAATCTGAATATCAGGTTTATTTTCGCTAATACCCGTCGGGCTGTACCATATCCAATCCGATATACTAGTGCAACCATATTGATTACTGACTTCAACTTGATAATAGCCAGCACTTGATATAATTAATTGTTGACCATTTTCTCCTGTCATTGGTAGTCCGTTTTGGTACCATTGATAGGTGAATCCCGGACTTGATGTGAGTCCATTTGCTACTTGAGTAGCGGTTGGAGTCGGTGGAAATGGAGATTCATATACGTTAATCGTATCAGACACAGCTTTACATCCTCTATTGTCGGTTACATTAACATAAGCAAGTTGCGTTGAGTCGAAATACTGTGATGTTCCCGTGTATGCATTGTGCCACTGTAGGGTGTCAAAAAAAGTGGAACTTAGCTCGGTGCTATCTCCCTCACAGAAAACTGGGTCACCCGTAATTTGTATTGATGGGTTAGTGCTAACAAGGGTTGCCAATCCATCAACTTTACCGTATCCAAAAGCAAAGTTTGGTAGTGTTCCTGTAAAACCATCAGATTTCGCGCCATCATGAATAGCTTGTACAAAATCACTTGTAGTTATTTGCGGACATTTTTCAAGGAGCAAGGCGCCAATACCACAAACTACTGGTGAAGCCATGGATGTTCCGCCATTCCGTATGTGCATACCACCATTGTCTAGCTTATCTGGGTCATTGGTTTGATGCCATGTTAAGGTGGCCAAACTACCTGCGCTCATCTGTAAATCTCCGGTAGCGCCAATATCTGGTTTCATTAATGCGGTTCTACTTGGTCCTAAACTACTACTTGGGGCTTTTGCACCTGGAGTTCCATTAATCGTTATAGGATTGCCCGCGTAACTTGTATACGATAAACGACTGAAGAAATTAGCTGTGGTGATTACGCTTGGGGAGCATGCCCATGAATCGACAATGGTTGACATTGAATCAGGTAAGACATAGTTGACTATTCTCGGGAAGTCTGCGCTATCTGGCACATAAGTCTCCATCGTGTTGAGTCCTAACCAATCTGCTGACCACAAATCAAATGACCCAGAACCTTCACTTAATAATGCAATTTTATAATCGATTGAATCCGGGTCAGGTATGGCTATTTGAACATTATATTGTCCCCCTCTTAAAAAAGCGCTTAGTTCCACATATGCCATTACGTCTCCTTGATCATTCATAACTGAATCATTTACCGTTGATGCTAACAATTGAGCAATTGTGTAATGTGGCATGGTACCCCGTCTTTCATAGATGTGATTGCTCGTATCCACTGTATCTAATGCGATTGAAAGACTAAGTTGTTGCATGTCCAGTGTATCGCCCCAGAGTTCCATATAGGCTCCACCGTAGCCTAAAGCTGTACTTGGATTATAATTGAACCAAGTAAAAGATGTATCCATGCTAACTGGCGTATGAAGATGGTATTTACCCAATTCGCCCGAGTTTCCTCCTGCACAAACCATTAGTCTGCCAGTTTTTGCGTTTAGAAGGCTATCAATATATAATGCAGCAGCATCTTGTCCATCATGAGAACCATAATAATCTCCTATACTAGCATTAATAATAACTGGCATGTTAACACTATCTGCGACATCAATAATATATTCTACGGCATCAGCCACACTTGCTTTCCAATTAGGATTGTTAAAATTGCTAGAAACTATCACTAAATTAGCATCAGGTGCCATGCCTTTATGATCACCATTTGCGTTGGCATTCCCTGCGGCCGTTCCTGTCACCGTTGTGCCATGGTCTACCGCTTGGTTTCCTCCATTATTTAATGTGTTATTGTTGATGTAAGTGCTGTCGTATTCACGTCCATAGCCAAATTTTGCTGGAGTAAGTGTGGCAGAATAACTTTGCGCTTGTTTCCAATATTTCAGCACACGTGTTTTACCGTCGCTGTCCAAAAAGTCGGGATGATAGCAGTCCAATCCACCATCAATAACACCTATCAAGACATCTTTTCCAGTAAAACTTGAAATTAAATCCGAATGACCTTGATGAATAGGCTCTACATTGTTGATGACCCGTGAACTGTCATTAAGTAAGCGGCCTTTGGTAAAACTATAGTCGATATAATTAACACCTTCTATGTTATTGAGTTCAATTAATTGCTGTGGTCTTATCGTTAATTTAAAGTAACCCGCGTTTACTTGTTTCACAGGAATTGAGTGCGTATCACAATAGGCTTTTATCTTGTCTTTGTTGCCTTTAACGAAAACCGTGAATGCCTGATTGCTATTATTCAGTATGCGTTCAGCTCCATATTTAATACATAGGTTCTGAGCCCAAGAGGATGAACAAGCAATCAAAAAAGCGAATATGTAGAGGAGTATTTTCATGCACTTAAAGACATTATATCCGCATAGTTAGGGATTTGTTTTAATTGTTGATAGGATTTTCCATCAAACTGCATAAAATAATGATGTAATCCATTTGTGATAAATACGTAAGGTGCTTTTACTTCACTATTGTATCGTGCAATTTGGTCGAATACTGCTTGGTCAATTGCAACGCTGGCTGCTTTACATTCAACCAGAATCAGAGGGAGCCCACGATTATCATTGATCAAAACATCAAAGCGTTTGTTTCGACTAAACACCTTGATCGCTTTTTCAATTGCAATTAATGATGCGGGGTAATCCATTGCTCTGAATTGGCGAATAACGTGTTGTCTGACCCATTCTTCTGGTGTGAGCACAACATACTTTTTTCGGATATCATCAAATATGGTCTCTTCGTTTCTATCCGAATGACTAAATTTGAAATCAAATCCTGGAAAGTTAAGTGCTTCCATATACATGTAAAGATACTAGATGAAAACTAAAAAAGAAATTGTAGATAATTGGTTGCCGCGATACACAGGGAAAGCTCTTAATGAATTTGGAGACTACATATTGCTCACTAACTTCAATCAATATGTAGAAATATTCGCGGACCTCACAGGCGCTGAGATAGTAGGCAAGGATAAAGCAATGCCAAGTGCCACACATGATAATATTACGATAATTAATTTTGGAATGGGGGCTGCAAATGCTGCAACCATAATGGATTTACTTTCTGCCATTAGTCCACAAGCAGCCTTGTTTTTAGGAAAATGTGGAGGTCTAAAAAAGAAGAATAAGTTAGGAGATATGATCTTGCCAATAGCGGCGATTAAAGGTGAAGGTGCTTCCAATAATTATTTTCCTTCTGAAGTGCCAGCATTACCTGCCTTCAATCTGCAAAGAGCAGTTTCTCATGCCGTTAGAGATTTTAACACGGACTATTGGACCGGCACGGTTTACACGACTAGTAGACGTGTTTGGGAGCATGATGTGGAATTTAAAGACTACCTAAAGCGTATTAGGTGTATGGCTATTGATATGGAAACATCAGCTATTTTTAGTGCAGGATTTGCAAATCGAATTCCTAGTGGTGCTCTACTACTAGTGACGGATCAACCGATGATAGCAGAAGGCGTTAAAACCGAAGAGAGTGATAAAAAAGTATCGAAAAACTATGTTAGAAATCATGTGCAGATGGGAATTAATGCCTTGGAGCAATTGATACAGAATGGTGATACTGTTAGACATTTAAGATTCGATTGACAGCACAAGACGTTATAAAAGATATTAAAGCAAACAAGCTTGCACCTATCTATTTATTGATGGGAGAGGAGCCCTATTTTATTGATGAAATTGCTGATTTTCTTGAGAAAACTGTAGTTCCTGAAGATATGAAGGGCTTTAATGAGCACATAATGTATGGTCTAGATTCAGACGTGCAGAATATTATGTCTATTGCGAAAGGATTCCCTATGATGGGAGACAAACAGCTTGTGATGGTTAAGGAAGCGCAGCAGCTTAAAAACATTCAAGACCTTGTCTCATATGCAAGCAATCCTCAACCTTCCACTGTACTTGTGTTATGTCATAAGTATAAAAAGCTTGATAAACGCTCGGCATTATACAAAGCTGTGGCTAAAGATGGGTGTGCTTTTATCTCTGAGTCCGTAAGAGATTATCAAATTCCCAAATGGATTCAGGGAAAAGCTAAGTCATTAAAACTTGTTGTTGCTGATGATGTAGCGCATATGTTGGGCGAATATTTGGGTACTGATTTGGGTCGGATTTCTACCGAGCTAGAAAAATTAAAGCTTGTCGTAAAAGACCCGAATATCACGCATGATGTGGTGAAGAAACATGTTGGGGTTACTAAGGAATACAACATATTCGAACTACAACAAGCCATTTTAAGCAGAGATTTTGCAAAGTCCCTAATTATTGCTGATTACTACACAAAAAACCCCAAGGCAGGACACATTGTCCCGACTATTAGTGCGGTGTATAATGTGCATTCTAGATTGATTCAGTTGTATTATTCAAAGGACAAGTCACCGGTTGGTGCGGCACAATTCGGAATTTCTAAGTTTATGCATAGAAAGTATCTTGATGGCCTGCAGAAGTATTCTCTCAAAAAGCTTGTCCACAACATGTCCTTGTTAAAAGAGTATGATCTGCGTGCCAAAGGTCTTGGTAGCAGTGGTCAGGATGACGGACTGATGATAGAAATGATGCAAAAATTGATGTTATAACTGTTAAATCAAACCTTACTACCAATCAATCTTTTAGTTAAAACATTTGTGCAATTATATGTACATTCGCATAATCTATTTATTGCAGGGCTGAATTAAAATGAAAATGTTAAGGAATTTATTTGTTGTCTTAGGGCTATTCGTTACGAGTATAGTGCTTGGACAGAAGGGCGGAGTTGTTAAAGGATATGTATATGAGAAGGGGTCACAGACACCGTTTTTATACACCAATGTGATTCTAGAAGATACCGTTCAAGGACGTAAGTTTGGAGCAAATACAAACGAGCAAGGTTACTATCAAATCAGTCAAATTACACCAGGTACGTACGATTTAGTTGTAAAGACACAATCATATACCACGCATAGAGAAAAAGTTGAGGTGAAATCAGGATCTATTCAGGTAATCACTGTTTACATGGAAGAAAGCGTGGATGAACTTGGCCCGCTAACTATCGTGGGCGAAGAGGACAAAACTAAAAATGTAAGTATGTCCATGACGCCTGCAACGAGTAAAGACATTAAGATGGTACCAATGGTTGGTGGTACAAAAGATATCGTCACATATTTAACGGCTGCCGTACCAGGAGCGATTACAACAGGAGATCAAGGTGGGCAAGTTTATATTAGAGGGGGCTCACCAATTCAGAACAAAGTATTGTTAGACGGAATGATCGTTTATAACCCATTCCACTCAATCGGATTTTTCTCGGTTTTTGATACGGATATTATTCGCAGTGCGGACATTTATACAGGTGGATTTGGTGCAGAATATGGAGGAAGAATTTCTTCTGTTATGGATATTAAAACGGTTGATGGAAACAAGGAAGAATTCTCTGGACGAATTGAGGCAACACCGTTTGGGGCTAAAACAATGGTAAATGGTCCAATTTGGAATACTACTCAAGAAGGTGGCTCATCAGCATCTTATGTGTTTAGCGCTAAAACTTCCTATCTTGAATATACCTCACCTCTTGTGTACGAATATGTGAACGGAGAAGAGGGCCTTCCATTCAATTTTTTGGATTTATATGGAAAAGTTGCCATTAATGGGGCAGGCGGAAGTAAGTTTAATGTGTTCGGTTTTAATTTCAGAGATCAAGTTAAATATCAAGCCATATCAGATTTGAATTGGAATTCATGGGGTGTAGGAAGTAACTTTACTCTGGTTCCTCAGTCAAGTCCTGTGTTAATTGAAGGAAATTTTTCTGTGAGTGATTATAGAATTCAGCTTGATGAAGAAAATTTAGAATCAAGATATAGTAATGTTGGTGGCTTTAATTTCGGTATGGACTTCACTTACTATGCTGGAGACAATGAGGTGAAATATGGTGTAAGTGTGCAAGGGTTTAAGACGGGGTTCTCCACGTTTAACTCGGTTGGAAGAGTGATAGAACAAAACCAAAACACTACTGAACTTGCGGGGTATGTGTTGTATAAGCATGTTTCTAAGAACAAGCGATGGGTATTTAATCCAAGTTTCAGACTTCATAATTACGCTGCTTTAAATGCGATATCTCCAGAGCCAAGATTAGGGGTGAAATTCAATGCAACCGAAAATCTTAGATTTAAGTTTGCGGGCGGAATGTATTCTCAAAACCTAATTCAAGCAAACTCAGATAGGGACGTTGTTAACTTGTTTTATGGTTTCTTATCAGGACCAGATAATTTACAAAGTGAATTCGTTACAGAGAATGGTGATGTGAGAGATGTCAAACATAAGCTGCAAAAAGCCAATCATTATATCGTTGGTTTCGAATATGATTTAATGGACAAGATTACCACCAAAAAAGACAAGGAAGGTAAGAAGAAGAAGGAGCGTCATAAGATTAGCGTAAACGTTGAAGGTTATATTAAAGATTTCCGTCAGCTGACTAATATGAACAGAAATAAGATTTACGAGGACAGCCAAACAGATAAGCCTGAAGTATTAAGAAAAGACTTTATTATTGAAACAGGATTGGCAAGAGGGGTTGATTTCCTTGTTAAATATTCTGGTGCTAACAAGTTTTTCTGGGTAGTTTATTCTATCGGTAAAGTAGATAGATGGGATGGTTTTATCACTTATAGCCCAGTATTCGATAGACGTCATAATATCAACCTTGTTGGTACCATCCAATTCGGTAAAGATAAGACCTGGGAAATGAACCACAGATGGAATTTCGGTTCTGGATTCCCATTCACACAAACGGCTGGATTCTATGAACCAATGGATTTCAATAATGGTATCGGAACGGACTATACTACCACTAACTCGGGTGAATTAGGAATAATCTATGGTGGTTTAAATGAAGGAAGATTGCCATCTTATCACAGATATGACCTTACAATTTCTAAGAGCTTTAAGTTCTTCCAAACTGCTGAGGATGGTTCCAAGCTGGTAAATAAAGACCCTAAGTCAATGTTAATGGTAACAGCTGGTGTGACTAATATGTACAACAGACAAAACGTGTTTTATGTAAACCGTGTTACTAATGAAGTGGTAAGACAGTTACCTATTATGCCAAGTGTTGGTCTGTCATACGAGTTCTAAGAAAAGCGCTTGATAAAGGTTTCTACCGTCTCTTCAACCGTGTCACTAGATTGGGCAAATTGGCGAATAAATTCAGAGCCTATAATCGCGTAGTCAGCAGAAGATAGAACGCTTTGCACATCCTCTTTAGTTTTAATGTTAAATCCGCAGGCAACTTTCTTTTTGCTAATTGATTGTACGTGCTGTAAATATTGTGAAACATCTAATTTCTTATCACTATTTCCGGTAGTACTGCTTGATGATACGGCATATAAAAACGATCCAGTTTCTTGTGCGAGCTTTTTAATTCTATCATTAGACGTATTCGGGCTAAGTAAAAATATTGGGCTCACATTATATTGCAGGAACAATGATTTGTAATCGCTCTGGTAAACTATCAATGGAAGGTCTGGAACTATGATGTCTTCAATACTCAATAATGAACAGCGTTCTAAGAATGATTCGATTCCATATTGTAAAAGTGAATTCAGGTAGGCCATAGGAATAAGCTTTATCCGACCTTTAAATGATTGTAGCTGATCAAAAATCAAATCAGGTTTTATTCCGTTCTTAATGGCAATTACACTGCTTTCTTGAATTACAGGGCCATCTGCTAAAGGGTCGCTATACGGAAAACCAATTTCTACGGTTTTTACACCAGATTCAATGAGCTTTTCAAGTATGGGTGGAAGGCTATCCAGTTCAGGGTATCCCGCAGTAATGAATATGTTTATTTTGTCAATCATAATTGTAAATATTTGATGTAGGTACTCATGTCTTTATCACCTCTGCCACTCAGGTTAACAACTACTTTTCTGTTTTGTATGTTTGCATGTTTATTCAGGTAAGCTAGGGCATGACTGCTCTCGAGAGCTGGTAGGATACCTTCCAACTGTGCTAGTTCCTTTGCTGCCTCCAAAGCTTCATTGTCTGTTACCGCAACGTATTTTGCTCTTCCTGATTTAAATAATGCAGCGTGTTGTGGACCAATCCCCGGATAATCAAGGCCTGCCGAGATGCTATGTGGCTCTATCAATTGCCCATCATCTGTTTGCATAACATAACTTTTACTGGCGTGAAGAATGCCTTCGGTTCCACAGTGTAATGTTGCTGCAGTCATATTTGTATCAACCCCATGACCTGCCGCTTCTACACCCACTAGTTCAGTTGATGTATCAATAAAGTGATAGAACGCACCCATAGCATTGCTACCTCCGCCCACACAAGCAATTATAAGATCGGGGTCATCGTTCATTTGCACCTTTATTTCCTCGCTAATCACCGATTGAAAATAAGCCACCATTTCGGGATAAGGATGAGGTCCAACAACCGAACCTATCAAATAATAGCAGTCGTTAACATGATTAATCCAATAGCGAATAGCTTCATTTGTAGCGTCTTTTAATGTTTTACTCCCTGATCTTGCTGGAATAATGTCCGCTCCGAGCATTTTCATTCGGCTTACATTGGGAGCCTGTCGTTCAATATCCTTTTCTCCCATAAATACGGTGCATTTAAGATTCAACAGTGCGCATGCTGTGGCGGTAGCAACTCCATGCTGTCCAGCCCCCGTCTCAGCGATGATGTGTTGTTTGCCCATTCGCTTGGCCAATAATATCTGACCTATAGTATTATTGATTTTGTGTGCACCAGTGTGACACAAATCTTCACGTTTTAAATAGATATCGGCTTTATATTTTTCACTTAACCTTTTCGCATAATAAAGAGGAGTAGGGCGCCCTACGTAATCTTTAAGTAAAGCTCTAAATTCTTTCTGGAAACTTTCTTCCCGAACATAATGCTCGTAGGCATTTCTAAGTTCTTCTACATTTGGGTAAAGCAGTTCTGGTATATATGCTCCTCCAAAATCACCAAAGTATCCGTTTTTATCTGGTTTCATTTCTTATTGTTTTTATAAAATTCTGTAGTGCAGTTACATCCTTAACTCCTGGAGTAATCTCAAAACGACTGTTTAAATCAATGCCGATTAAATAAGGATTATCATTGCTTAATTGGATGATCTTTTCAGCATCCGACGGTCCTATACCACCGCTGAGTATAAATGGGAAATTACATTGTTTTAGTAAGTCCCAATTAAATTTTTCACCACTCCCACCATGTTTCGGTGTTTTTGTATCAAGTAGTATGTATTTAGCCAATGAAGCATACTTTTTAGCGCGTATTAAATCTTCGGCTGACGCTACTGAAATTGCTTTAATCAGCCTATCAGGGTTTCCAAGGTTTTTCACAAATTCGGGGCTCTCATCTCCATGAAGTTGTATAAAATCAAATGAGTACTTCTCTATATCATCTTTTATTATTGATGTGCTTTCATTAACATACACGGCCACCTGTGGTTTTTTATTTTTTATTGGAACCTCAAGACTATACCTAGGCGATGGTTTATACCGAATTACCCCTGTCATATCAATGTCCAAAGATTCAATATTAGAAAGATGACTGCTAGATGATATTCCACAAACCTTAATTAACATGTGCGTGGTTTAATGTTGTAATAAAGTCACGAAACGTTGTAGCTGGATCATCACATTGCATAAAAAGTCCGCCAATTAAAAAAGCTTTGAACCCTGCGGTATACAGCTCATCTATTTGCGCATGCGAGTTGATTCCGCTTTCAGATACCTTGATAACTTCATTCGGTAATTTTGCTAGCATATTTAAAGAGTGGTTATAATCTGTAGTGAAAGTGCTTAGGTTGCGATTGTTAATGCCAATAGCATCAATGTCTAGCGAGATTTTATCTATTTCGTTTTCACAATGAAGCTCAAGTAACACCTCTAAATCCAAATCATGTGCAATTCGTGTAAATTCTGCTATCTCCTCTGCTTGTAAACAAGAAGCTATTAACAGAATACAATCTGCGCCAATACTTTTTGCTTCATGTATTTGGTACGAATCAATTATAAAGTCCTTTCTCAGAATGGGTATTGTAATCTCATCTCTAACTGAGCGTACATCCTCATTCGATCCACCAAAGTATTTACGATCTGTAAGAATAGATAAGGCACCTGCTCCATTTATCTGATAGTTCGGGCAAATCTCGTTTGTGGTCAAGTGCGATTTGCCAAAGTCTTTGCTTGGTGACTTTCGTTTGAATTCGGCAATAATCGACGGTCCGTTGTTATTATCGAGAGATTCTTTAAACGAGTATCGTTCTCTATTAAAATACGCGGATGACTTTAGCTTAGATATAGGATGGTTAATCTTAGCAAGCTCGACTTCCCTACGTTTGTCAGTGATTATTTGATTTAAAATTGTCATGTTAACACAGTTTTAAGCGCCTTTAGTGCAGATTTTGATTCTAAGGATTCTTTAGCCTTTTGATAGGCACTTGAAAGTTCACCGCCCTCAATTGTCCTAATAGCGAGTGCTGCATTTGCTAAGACCACATTGTTTTGCGCAGTCGTTCCTTCTCCCTCAAGAATACTTGTGAATATTTTTGAAGATGATGCTATATCAATGCCTCCTTTTATATCAGCTTGCTTTAATGCTTGTAGATTAAAATGGCTAGCGTTCAGGATTTCAGTGCCATTTTTACAGCGGACTATGGCATCTGAAGTAAGAGACAGTTCATCATAACCATCACTTGCATGAATAACTGCAAAGTTTTTGGTGTTTTCTGATAGTACGTGCTCATATACTCTCGCTACCTCATTCGAATATGTGCCACTAATTTGGTGGCTTGGGCGCGATGGGTTGATCAAGGGTCCCATAATATTGAAAAGTGTTTTAATTCCGAGTTGTTTCCGAATTGGTCCAATGTTTTTTAATGCTGGATGGAAGAGAGGAGCATGTAAAAAACAAATATTTGCCTTTTCTAATTGCTGGTTCAATTCAGATTCGGAATTGGTAAACTTATATCCAAGCGCATTCAAGACATCAGATGAGCCGCAGGATGAACTTACCCCATAATTTCCGTGTTTAGTTACTTTATAACCCGCCCCAGCAACAATAAATGAAGTGAGTGTGGAGATGTTAAACGTATCCTTACCATCACCGCCAGTTCCGCATAAATCAATTGCAAGATCTGCATCTAATTTAATTTCATGCGCCATATCAAGAAGTGCGGATCGAAACCCTAATATTTCATCTATTTCTGGTAATCGCATTCTGTATATAGTCAGCACGGACGCAATTTGGCATTGATTAACGCCTTCTCTAGCCATATCGGTCATCAGGCAGTAGGCTTCATGCTCATTCAGGTGCTTGCCCATTATTAATTCTTCGACTAAGTTTTTCATTGTGCTAAAAAGTTTTTAATGATGTTTTTGCCAAGTGGCGTTAGTATACTTTCTGGGTGGAACTGTACACCATATATAGGTAAAGTCTTATGCTCTAGAGCCATAATTTCCTTGTCAGAATCATATGCAATAGGTGTAAGCTCTGGAGCTTTATTAATCTCATTTATTACCCAGCTGTGATATCGGCCAACTTCAATTTTGGATGAGATTCCACTGAATAGTTTTGAAGGTTCTAATGTGATTTCTGATTTAATTCCATGGTGTACCTTCTCAAGATTTTTGAGGGATGACCCAAAGAATTCTCCTATGGCTTGATGACCAAGACAGACACCCAGTATAGGTTTATTTTGATGATACCTTTCAATTACATGAATTAAATCGTTGGCTTCACTTGGAATACCAGGGCCGGGCGATAATACAATGTGTGTAGATTGATTAAGGAATTCGTAATCAATACGATTGTTCTTAAACACCTGGATGTCATTTGTTATACCCTTGCATTGCTGCACTAAGTTGTATGTAAACGAATCGTAATTATCTATGATTGAGATTTTCATAATGTTTTTGCTTTTTGGATGGCTTTTCTGATGGCATCCGTTTTGTTTGTGACTTCTTGTAGTTCGTTTTCAGGCGAACTATTTACCACTATACCTGCGCCAGCTTGGTAATAGATGCGATTGTTTTTTGCAAGAGCCGATCGAATTAATATGGCTTGATTAATTGAATGGTCGAATCCGATTATACCTATACTTCCGCCATAAAACGACCTTTTTGTGTCTTCGTATTTATCAATGAGTTCAATCGCTTTTCTTTTTGGAGCACCACTCAGCGTGCCAGCGGGGAAAGTATTTGTATACACGGTATCGGCTGAGGTACTAGGCTCTAGCTGCCCCGTAACTTTACTTACAAGGTGAATGACGTGCGAGAAATATTGTATTTCAGCATATTTATCAACTTTAACATGCTCGCTTGAGATGTTAAGATCGTTTCTTGCTAGATCCACTAACATTACGTGCTCTGCTAGTTCTTTATCGTCCTTACTAAGCTTTTCAGCTAAGGCAGCATCTTTGCCATCATCTCCCGTTCTTCGGTAAGTGCCAGCAATTGGATGAATTTGTGCTTCATTATTGCGAATAATGATGTGAGCCTCAGGAGATGAGCCAAACAATTGGAATTCAGCATAGTCAAAAAAGAACAAGTATGGAGAGGGGTTAATATTCCGTAAACTGCGATAAACATTAAAAACATCTCCTTCATAACTGGTTTGAAATTCTCTAGATAAGACTAGTTGGAATACATCTCCTCGTTTACAATGTGCGATTCCCTGTTCAACGTTTTTTAGAAAGTCACTTTCGGATGGCTCTGCGCATTCAATAGCATGTGATGAAAAACCAAACGATTGCATAGGCGCTTTGGTCGCATGATTGATAAAGCTTTTTAAGTCGGATGATTCATTCTCATTAGCAAACTCGATAAAATGTACATCATTGGTGTAATGATCGAATACAATAATGAATCTATATAGAGCATAATGTAAACTAGGTATGTCCTTATTATCGGTCTTGTGCCTAAATGAAAAATCTGAATGTATGTTCTGATAAGATTCAAACCCAGAATACCCAAATAGTCCATTGTAGGTAAATGGTAGATTTAGCTCTGAATATGTATAACTTGACTTAAGAAGAGATAGAATGTTTGTGAATTCCTTTTCTTCGGGATACGAGATCTCACCATCCATACTTAGAACTGTCTTGTTGTCCTTAACACTCACGTAAGCATAGGGGTCACAGCAGATATAGCTATAGTTGTTTTGATTCGAATTGTACTCAGAACTTTCGAGTAGAATGGTATTAAAATACCGGTCTCTTAGCCTTAAAAAAGCTTCTATTGGCGTGATTAAATCGCCTAATATAAGTTCGTGATATGCTGTTTTATTAATTGGTTTCATCGTTGTTTTTTAAAAATTGGGATAAAAAAAAGGCTCGCCGTGTAGCGAGCCTTTAGAATTATTTAGATACAATAATTGATGCTTACACGTGCCATTCGCTTGCGTAAGTCCACCACCAATTATTTTGAGTCATTCTTTCCATCGAGCTACAAATGTAGCGCAAGAATATTTTAAAAAACAAATTTATCAGGCAGAAAAAAAATAAGAGTTAAGATAAACACCTGAAAAAGAACAAGCATGACACCAGTGATTTTAAATATTTAACAATATTATGATGAACAGTTCATTAATTCTTTCCACATTAAAGTGAAGCCCTCATTATAATTTCCTACCTTTACATCCCGTGTTGCAATAAAAGAATCTGATGTCAAATTCTACCAAATATATCTTTGTAACCGGGGGCGTTACATCATCTCTAGGTAAAGGAATTATCTCCGCATCTCTAGCTAAACTGCTACAAGGGCGTGGATATTCGGTTACAATTCAAAAATTAGATCCGTACATTAACGTTGATCCAGGAACGTTAAACCCTTATGAGCATGGCGAGTGTTACGTAACGGAAGATGGAGCTGAAACAGATTTAGATTTGGGACATTACGAGAGATTCCTAAATACACCTACATCTCAAGCTAATAATGTTACAACAGGTAGAATTTATCAAAGTGTTATTGATAAAGAAAGACGTGGTGACTATTTAGGTAAGACAGTGCAGGTGATACCGCACATTACTGATGAAATTAAAGAACGCATCCAAATACTTGGGAATAAAGGAACCTATGAGTTTGTTATCACTGAGATTGGTGGAACAGTGGGAGATATTGAGTCTTTACCATACGTAGAGGCAGTAAGACAAATGCTGTGGGAAAAAGAAGGCGACTGCCTGGTAGTGCATCTAACATTGGTGCCCTATTTATCTGCTGCAGGTGAGCTTAAGACTAAACCTACTCAGCACTCAGTTAAAGCGCTTTTAGAACTTGGTGTTCAACCTCATGTATTGGTTTGTAGAACGGAGCACGAATTGGGTGATGATCTTAAGGAGAAAATCGCTAAGTTTTGTAATGTAATGCCAAATGCGGTGATCGAATCGAGAGATGCATCTACTATTTATGATGTGCCTCTTATGATGCAGGATGAAAAACTGGATGAAGTAGTTCTTAAGAAGCTACACATGCCAGTAAATGGTGAGCCTGATATTAGTAATTGGAAGTCTTTTGTTTCTAAACTGAAAAATCCATCCAATACGGTTAGAATTGGACTTATTGGAAAGTATGTTGAGTTAAAAGATTCATATAAATCCATTGCAGAGGCATTTATTCATGCGGGTGCATCAAATGGATGTGAAGTTGATTTGGAATGGATACATTCTGAAACCCTGGATGAAGGTAATTTAGACGAAAAACTTGGAGGTCTAGCAGGAATACTTGTTGCACCGGGCTTTGGAACCAGAGGGATTGAGGGGAAGATTAGAGCGGTTCGATACGCCAGAGAAAATAAAGTTCCATTTTTAGGAATTTGTTTAGGTATGCAGTGTGCGGTAATCGAATATGCTAGAAACGTACTGGGTTGGGAAGATGCGCATACAGTAGAGATTAATAAAGACACTAATCATCCTGTAATTCACCTAATGAAAGAACAGGAGGATATAACTGATATGGGAGGTACCATGCGACTAGGCGCGTACCCTTGTAGACTAACTGAAGGGACAAATGCCTATGAAGTTTACAACAAAGAAAATATCAGTGAGCGTCACAGACATAGATATGAGTTTAATAACGAATACCTGTCTGATTTTGAAGACAACGGAATGGTGGCTACTGGAATTAACCCAGATAAAGGATTGGTAGAAATTGTAGAGATTAAAGATCATCCTTGGTTTGTTGGTGTGCAATTCCACCCTGAGTATAAGTCTACAGTGGATAATCCTCATCCTTTATTCGTCAATTTCGTAAAAGCTAGTTTGAAAGTTTCAATGCTTGTCAACAACTAGTTCTACCCATTGGGCTTTAATGCCTAATCACCTATGAGAATACGAATTTAAAAAGTATCTTTGCCCTCTAATTTTTATGAGGATATGCACTGATTATTGATTGTCAGTGACTAAGAAGAGTACTATGGATAAACGTTCGATACTAGGGCTTGTTTTAATTGCAGCCATAATGATTGGCTTTAGCTTGTTTAATAAACCTGACGAAGAGGAAGCAGATTCAGACAAAGACGGTAAGAAAAAGCAGAAGAAGGAAGTACAAGTTTCAGAAGAAACTGCAGAGGATACTCTGGATGTTGAAGAACCCATCGCAGATAATGTCACAGAAATAGATAGTATTTACTATGAAAAGGCTCAATCCCTTGTGCTTAATGACTCTGCCCTAATTGCCAATATAGATTCAACTCAAATTGATTCAGTTATTTCGAGCGAATACACAAAGTTAATCGGTGCGAAAGAGGAGAAAGAAGAGACAAATCAATTAGCCAAAGATTATGGTGATTTCTATGTGAATCTTGAAGGCTCTGACGATATCTATGTGTTGGAGAATGAAAAAATCAGAATTGAGTTCGCGTCCAAAGGAGCGCAGATTAGAAAGGCGGAACTAAAAGGATTTACATCCTACTTTAATTATCATGAGGGAAATGCGGTTGATGAAAATCCATATATTCTGATAGATTCAACTAACCGATTTGCGTTTAACATAGTTGACTTTAATGGTGACAATGCTATTGACTTCTGGACTGACGACTTATACTTTACACCTGTCGGAGATGTGTCAGAAAATGAACTTGTTCTTCGTGCAGAAAATCAAAAAGGCGGCTACATAGAAATTGCTTATGTCTTAGACGACAAGTATGAGTTAAGCCAAAAAATCAGATCATATAATTTATCTCCATCAACGGATTTTGAGACACTAGAGTGGGAGATGAAAGCCTTACAAAACGAAAAGAGTAGATGGCAGGAGAACCAAGTTGCTGGTGTATTCTATAAGTACTCTGAAGAAACAAGAGATTATCTAACTGAAGGAACTGATGATGATGATGAAATTGAAGCATCATTGGATTGGTTGGCTTTCAAACAGAGCTTTTTCTCAGCGGTGTTAATTCCGAATGGAAACTTTGAGAGGGGAGGAGAGATCGCTCATTATGTGATTGAGGATGAATCTAGCCCATATATTAAGAAGTATAGTGCTGAAATTGAGAGTCCCGGTGTAAGTGCAAACACAGAAACTGAATACACTTGGTACTTGGGGCCTAATGATTTAGCTTACCTTGAAACCTACGATATTGGTATGCATAAATTGGTTAACCATGGATGGAAAATCTTTGGATGGATCAATAGAAATTTCTTCTTGCCTTTATACCAGTCACTTGATGGGATGGGACTAGGACAAGGTCTTATCATTTTCTTAATGACGATAATAGTAAGGTTGATTACAATGCCACTTGTTTTCAGAAACTATCGTTCAAGTGCAAAAATGAAGCTTCTAAAGCCAGAGATTGAAGAATTGGCTAAAAAATATCCTGACCCTAAGGATGCTATGAAGAAGCAGCAGGAAACAATGGCGCTGTATCGATCGACTGGAGTAAATCCTATGGCGGGTTGTTTACCTATGTTAATTCAGATGCCTATCCTATTTGCAATGTTCCGATTAGTTCCTACTCTGGTTGAATTGAGACAGGAATCATTCTTATGGGCAGATGACCTATCGTCATTTGATGCGATTTTTAGCTGGAACCAGCACATTCCAATACTAAGTGATTTCTACGGTAATCATGTGAGTTTATTTACCCTTTTGATGGCTGGTGCAACGCTGGCATACACGCGTGTTAATATGACGCAGATGACGCCAACACAACCTGGAATGCCGAATATGAAGTTTATCATGTACTTGTTCCCAATTATGATGATATTCTTCTTTAACAGATATTCTGCAGGGCTTAGTTATTACTATTTCTTGTCAAGTGTTTTGAGTATGGCTGTAATGTTCATCATTAAGAAATACTTTATTGATGAAGACAAACTCTTAAAGCAATTACAAGAAAACAAGAAGAAGCCTAAGAAGAAGTCTAGGTTCCAGCAGAGATTGGAAGATATGCAAAGACAACAGGCGCAACGCAATAAAAAATAGTGGCGTAATTGTTGCCAGTATACTGACATGAGACCACTACTAATGTTTTTAATTCTATTAGGCTCTTATAGCTGTAAAACTAAACAGACTGCGGTCGAGAACGACCCAGTAGCAACGGATGAGACAACGGAGTTAGAATTTGATTATCGAAGAGATATGTGTTTTGGGCATTGTCCTGAATACTCAATGAGCTTATCAAAAGACGGAACACTTCATTTAGAAGGAAAGAAGAACATAGAATATATCGGAGCGTATGAGTCTAAATTAAAGCTTGAAGATAAGGAAGCCATTGCTCAGATAATTATGGACATTGATTTGTTCTCTATGGAATCTGAGTATCGTAGTGGCATAACGGACAAACCAAGCAGCTTTATTCATGTTAAACTCAACGGTAGAGAAATTAGCATAGATAATAAGAACAGAGGCGCTCCCGCTAAATTAATGAGTCTCGAAAACAAGATTCACAGACTTATCGATAATTATACGTGGACTAAGGTGGAGTCAACTGAGCAATACTAATTACTCAGTACTTATAAACCCAATCTCTCTTTCAACGGAATTTATTCCATTTACTTGTTCAAGATTTCTAATGAGCTCGTCTAGGTGATCTGTTCCATAAACCAGAACCTCTATTTGACCGTGGAATGTACCGTCTTTAGATTCGAATGATATAGAGCGCATGTTTATATTCATGGCCTCTGATACAATGCCAGTTACGTTTCGAACAATACCCACATTATCTATACCATCAAACTTTAATTTAGCCGTGAACTCGCTAATCTCTTCACCTTTCCATCTTGCCCGTATAACTCGATATGCATACTTACTTAGTAATTGTTGCGCATTGGGACAGTTTTGACGGTGGACTTTAATGCCATCACTAACTGTAATAAACCCAAAGACTTTATCGCCTGGGATAGGTGAGCAGCATTTAGCAAGCGTATAATCCATGTCATTAAACTGCTCCCCAATGATTAGTGTGTCGGATTTGTTCGGAGTACTATCTGATTTTTCTGATTCGCTTGGCTTAGCTTTTCCTTCTTGAAGTTTGTTTGGAATCGTAATGATACCTCCTGTTACGTCCAATGACTTAATTAGACTTAAATCTATCGAGCCCTTGGCAATTCGATAGTATAGTTCTAAAGTAGAGGGTACCTTATAAAACTTCTCTAGTGTACTATTGTTTTGGCTATTAAAATGAGCGTTGTAATGCTGAAGCTTACGCATGAGCGTTTCTTTACCAAGCTCGGCAAACTGTCGTTTTTCTTCTTTAAGTGCATATTTTATTTTTTGACGCGCTCTTGCCGTTACAACATATTGTAGCCAATCCTCTTTAGGGGTTTGTTTTTTACTGGTGAGGATTTCAATCTGGTCACCACTTTTTAATTCATGACTTAGTGGGACTAGCTTGTTATTGACTTTCGCGCCAATACACGTTTCGCCGACTTTAGTGTGAATATCAAATGCGAAATCAAGTGCAGTTGCGCCTTTTGGAAGAATTTTTAACTCACCTTTTGGTGTAAAGATGTAAATCTCGTCCGTAAATAAGTTTAGTTTGAATTCGTCGATAAATTCAAGCGCATTGGACTCAGGGTTTTCAAGCAAATCTCGAATTTCACCCAGCCAGGCATCAAGTTTAGTATCTAGCTTATTGTGCTCTTTGTATCTAAAATGAGAGGCATAACCCTTTTCTGCCAACTCATCCATTCTGCTAGTTCTAATTTGCACCTCTACCCACTGACCGGTAGGCGACATTACAGTAGTGTGTAAAGACTCATAACCATTGGCCTTTGGAATAGATATCCAGTCTCTTAATCTATCGGGATTGGGCTGGTAGTAGTCGGTTACAATACTATATACCTTCCAGCAATCTGCTTTTTCTGTTTCTGGGGGCGAATCAACTATGATTCTAATGGCAAATACATCATATACCTCCTCAAATGGCACATTCTTATTCTGAATTTTAGACCAGATACTGGAGATTGACTTGGTCCTTCCTTTTATCGTATAGTTAAGTCCTTCGCTATCTAATGACTTTTTGATTGGACTAGTGAAGCTGCGTATAAAGCGATTTCTTACTTCTTTTGTCTTCTGTAACTTCCGGTTTATTTGCTCATACACTTCAGGCTGTATAAACTTTAAGGACAGATCTTCCAATTCGCTTTTTATGCTATAGAGCCCGAGCCTGTGTGCTAGTGGTGCGTATAAAAACTGTGTTTCAGAAGCAATTTTCCACTGTTTTTCTTGCTTCATTGAATCAAGTGTACGCATATTGTGGAGTCTGTCCGCAATCTTTATAAGGATAACGCGAACATCATTGGACAAGGTTAAAAGAACCTTTCTAAAATTCTCTGCCTGCATAGAAGTAGCCCCATCAAATACAGACATTTTAGTTAAGCCGTCAATGATGGTCATTACTTTTTTACCAAACATTGACTCGATATCTTCCAATGCAATATCGGTGTCTTCAACTGTATCATGAAGAAGTGCGCAAATAATAGATGTCTTGCCTAGACCGATCTCCTCCGCGCAAATTCTTGCAACTGCTATGGGGTGGTAAATATAAGGTTCGCCTGATTTACGGCGCATATCAGAATGGGCGTCAAGTGCCACATTAAATGCTTTACGAACGAGTCGTGTATCTTCAGCAGTATGCGCTTTTTTCCACGAACGTAGTAAACCCCTATAAGCATTAAGGATATCCTTCTTCTCTTGTTCTAAATCAATCCCCTCCATTACTTCTAAGTTACTAAAACTCTTGATTCAGATGCAGAATGATAGACTAATTCTTAACACTAGTCTTACACGCTTTCCAAACCTCCATGATCTCACTAGATGAGTAGGCTCTACTTGGAGAACTTGTTATTAAGATATCGGTGTCACCATCATTAATACCATAATACACGCCGTGTGTTTCGATACCAGAGGCCTTGAATTTTCTAATAAATCCGTTTGGTTCATCCTTTATATAGCCCAAATGTTGGTTATGCAGGCTATTTCCCATTTTAGATTTAATTTCCGACACAGACTCAAATGCTTCACTAACTAGAATTACAAAGTCGCTTCCAAAGGTGATTTTAATCTCTTCGAAATCACTATCCCATTCAAACTTAGAACCTACTGGAAGCTCCATCGAAATGTTGTACAAGCCATTAGAATGTTCGGATAGGTTGTACATCTTCTTTTTAGCACTAGCCGCTTGTGCTTTGTCTTCTTGTCCAAGTACTTCTTTAGGAACAACAACACTATCCTCTTCAACAGTGGCAGTGTCCATATTTAATGTATCAGCTAACGTTGAGTCAACATCACTAGAATCAACTTCACTGTCTTTTGTCGTTTTTGAACTGTCTTTCGAATCGTCTTTATCGTCACCAGAACAAGCTGCAAAGCCTAAAGTTCCTATTAAAGCGAAAGCCAATATTTTTGGTAGTGTTTTCATAGTCTTATTATTTTGTAGGTAATACTTTGGTTCTAACTTCACCAAAACCAACTCTGTAACCGTCTGCTACACAAGCCCCTCTCATTATAACCGTATCATTATCTAAGATAAACTTTCTTTCCGAACCATCAGGCATTGCCACTGGTTTTGTTCCCTTCCATGATATTTCAAGCATAGAACCATAACTGCCTTCTTCAGCACCAGAAATCGTTCCTGACGCCATCATATCGCCAGCATGAATGTCACAACCATTTACTGTATGGTGCGCTAGTTGTTGATTCATGTTCCAATACATGTGTCTGTAATTAGATCTAGCTACCACTTTTTCTTCTGAGTTTTCAGGTTGTATGCCTACTTCAATATCAATGTTGATGTGCTTGTTTCCTTCGTATTCTAGGTATGGTAGAACTTTGGGGTCCTGCACCGGGCCAGCAACTCTAAATGGTTCTAGAGCATCCAATGTTACAATCCATGGTGACACACTAGAAGCAAAATTTTTCGCTAAAAATGGACCTAGTGGAACATATTCCCACTTCTGTATGTCTCTTGCAGACCAGTCATTAAAAATGCACATTCCAAAAATGTAGTCATCTGCTTCTTTGGTCGATATTGATTCACCTAGAGGTTTCCCCTCATAAGTAACAAAAGCCATTTCCAATTCGAAATCCAATAGCTTACAAGGACCGAAAACCGGTGGTTCGTCATCATTTGGTTTTTGTTGACCTTTTGGACGGTGAATAGGCGTTCCGCTAATAACAATAGATGATGCTCTACCATGGTAACCAACTGGTATATGTTTCCAATTCGGAAGTAAGGCGTTGTTAGGGTCTCTAAACATACATCCAACATTATAGGCATGCTGCTCACTTGAATAGAAATCAGTGTAATCACCAACCTTTACAGGCATGTGCATAGTAGCATCTGCTTGTAGGTCGAGAACTCTTGATACATGGTCGTTATTTCCCTGTAATTCCTTATTCCCTTCTTCCAAAAGATCCGATAATCTGTTTCTTAGGTTTCTAGTTGCTTGCTTACCGTGCATCATCATTGAGTTGAGAGTAGATGATGAAAAGTCAGTAGATGTAAAGCCTAGATCGGATAAATATCCTAATGCATGTAATTCGGCTAAATCCAAAATCATATCACCAATAGCTACACCAACTCTAGCAGATTTATTAAGTGTTGAATAAATTCCGAATGGTAAGTTTTGGATTGGGAAATCAGATGCTGCGTCTACATTTACCCATGATTTTAAATTTGGATTGTTTGCCTTTATCATAACTATAAAATTTTCTATAAATGTACGCAACACATACAGAAATTGCATGTAAATGCCGCAAAAATTACAGTCTTAATAGAGCCCAGGGATAAAACGATATTTTACCTTATTGTAGTACGACTGGTAATCTTTATCACTCAATAAGTGCTGTTCTTCAGTATACGCTCTTAAGCCGTAAATCAGTGTCCATAATAACATATACAATAGTGGCTCCCAGCTAGTGCCAATGGATTCATTGTTTATTGCCGGTATAAGTGTAATCCACCATACACTCAGCTTAGCGACATAATGTGGATGTCGAACATGTTTGTAGGGACCCGCAGTTACGATACCTCTATTGGTAAGGTTAGAGCATTTAGCACCCAAAACAGATATTGCCCAAATTTTATATGACATAGCGACAATAAGAACGAGTCTAACTATAAAAGTGACGGTATCATTATAGAAATAGGCTAAATCATGGGTGTACATAGGAACGTATTTTGCCAAGAAGGTATAAAATGGGACATAACATACTATGCAAACAAGCCAGCCAAAAAGACTAGGTTCTACAGAGCGCACCGTACTACCTAATTTCTTCGACTCAATGAGGTAGCCAAAGCTATAGTAGGCCAATGAAATAACCATGACTAGCTGAACGATTATGGGGAAAATCTGTGAATTAAAAAGCTGAATAAAACTCAACTTAGCCGCATTAAAGTTCTGCATCATCGTCCAAACTGATTCGCCGTAAGCAATAGTTGATGGCACCATAAGAGGAATAAAAAAGAACTTAACTCCCATAAAAAGAAGATCGTTTTTTACACCTTTAACGGACTTTTTTGAGAGCAATGCTTCCAGAATCCGATAAGCTTTTGTTGACTCATCTTGAGCTGCCTTATGGTACAAAGTATAAAGAGCGATTATGCTATAAGCGATGGTTAGGTAAAGCAATATCTCTATGCCAAATTCTTTTTGTTGAAGTGATCCAAGATGCGCAAATGGGTAGAGATAGTATACGCCGTAAGCTCCCCAAACAAGGATCATATCTAATACGTATAGTCTTAAAAAAGCAGGCATTTCCTTCCGATAGTCTTGCAAATCTAAGTAATATTACAGTCGCTAAGTCAATATGTTTAGATATACATTATACAAGTTAAAAGGCATTTTACGATATGGTTTGATAGGAGCCGTATTGTATCTGATGCTTCTTATTTATGAAGGCAGATCATTCTTGTGGTGGGAGGCATTATCGGCTTTTGTGGTGGGCGCTGGGAGCATCTTTGTGAAAGAGTTTGTGGTGACACAGAGGTTAAAATCATTACCAATTTATATTGAGTACTTTATTATTCTCTTGGGAATTAACCTGCTCATAATTATGGGCGTTTCGATTGAGGCCTATTTTGTTGACGGAAAAAACCTGATGCAGAGTTTTAGATTCTCCTATTTTACTGATATGATGATGGATAAAGGATACGTCCTACAAATATATCGATATGCGGTTCTATCATTCTTTGTTCTTTTTATCTACACCACCGAGATAATAATGGGGCAGGGGACATTCGCCAGTTTTATTAGTGGAAGGTATAGTAAGCCGAGAAAAGAGAATAGAGTATTTATGTTTATTGATATGAAGGATAGTACGGCGATTGCAGAGAAGATGGACGATAAAATGTTTTATGAATTTGTAAATGAATCTCTCTATTATATGACTGGACCAGCTCTAAAACACAAGGCAAGCATTCTAAAATATATTGGCGATGAAGTAATTTTTACGTGGCGCTTTGAGGATGGATTTAAAGATGATAACTGCACAAATTTGCACATTGCCATAAATCAAATTTTAGCCAAGAAGAAGGATTACTTCATGAAAAAGTATGGGTTTGAGCCTCTGTTTAAATCAGGAATTCACACTGGAGAATGTATAGGGGCTGTTATTGGTTATTTAAAAAAGAACGTTGACTTTAGTGGTGATACCCTCAACACAAGTGCACGTATTCAGGGTATGTGCAATCAACACAATGCAAATCTGCTAGTTAGCGAAGATGTATATAATAACATTACATCTACAAAGTCACAATTTGAGCATGTGGGCGCTCTTGAGCTAAAGGGTAAAGAAAATAAAGTAGATGTTTACAAATGGATGCAAAGCTAAATTTAAGCGAACAACGGTAATCCATTCATTAAGGCATGTACCTCATTTTTAACTTCTGAAATCACTTGCTCATTGTCGTGGTTAGTTAAAACACGGTCCATCAACTCAACTACTTTCTTGCAATCCTCTTCTTTGAGACCTCTAGTAGTTATAGCTGGCGTACCAATTCTAATTCCGCTTGTAACAAAAGGAGATTTATCATCAAATGGAACCATGTTCTTATTCACGGTAATTTCAGCCTTAACCAGAGCATTTTCAGCATCTTTACCAGATATGTTTTTGTTTCTAAGATCGATCAGCATAGAATGATTATCTGTACCACCTGAAATAATCTTATACCCTTTCGCCACTAGAGTATCTGCCATAGCTTGTGCGTTTGCTATAACTTGTTTACAGTAAGACTTGTAATCATTACTAAGTGCTTCTCCAAAAGCAACTGCCTTTGCTGCAATAACATGTTCTAAAGGACCTCCTTGCGTGCCTGGGAATACACCTGAGTCAAGCAGAGATGATAGCATTCTAACCGTACCTTTTGGCGTAGTTATACCCCATGGATTGGCCATATCATTCCCCATCATAATAACGCCACCTCTTGGACCTCTTAGTGTTTTATGCGTAGTTGTTGTAACTACATGACAGTGAGGAAGAGGATTATTTAGTAGACCGCTTGCAATTAAACCTGCTGGGTGTGAAATATCTGCAAGCAGAATTGCGCCTACTTCATCGGCAATCTCTCTTAGGCGCTCGTAGTCCCAATCTCTCGAATATGCAGATGCTCCACATATAATCATTTTCGGCATTACTTGTTTTGCAGTGTCGTGCAACTTGTCGTAATCAATCATGCCAGTGTCTTCTTCAACACCGTAAAAATGTGGCTCGTATAGTTTTCCACTAAAGTTTACAGACGAACCATGTGTTAAATGTCCGCCATGCGATAAATCAAAACCTAATATGGCATCACCAGGGTTTAAACATGCCAGCATAACCGCTGCATTTGCTTGTGCACCCGAATGTGGTTGAACATTTGCCCATGCAGCACCAAACAATTCTTTTAGTCTATCAATGGCTAAATTTTCAACTTTATCAACCACTTCACATCCTCCATAATAGCGTTTACCCGGAAGCCCTTCTGCATACTTATTTGTAAGTACAGATCCCATAGCTTCCATTACCTGCGGACTCACAAAGTTTTCGGATGCAATTAGCTCAATTCCATTCAGTTGACGTGACTTTTCTTGCTCAATTAAGTCGAAAATAGTAGTGTCTCTAACCATAGCTTTTAAAATGATGCGGCAAAGCTATAAACTTAAATTCAGTTGCCTAAGAAATGTTTATTTCTTTTTATAAGTGAGAAGAACTTGGGCAGGAAGGAAAATAAAAAGAGGCAGAGGAGATTGTAGAATGTGCATAAGGAACATGGCAATAGTATAGCCTAGATTATTCATTGAGATGACATAATCGAGACCATATGCGAGAAAACCTATTAAAGTGAGTGCTAGATACAGATATAGTAGGTATTTAAAGAAAGACTTATCGGTTTCAAATAATATTAAGCCTAAAAAAGCAATCAAAAAATAGATAACCGTGAATTTCCCTGTTTGTATCCACTTCTCTTTATAAAGTCCATCCAAATCTTGATTATAAATGGTTTTAAATTCAGAATCTGGTAGATACTCTTTAGCTAAATCTCTGTGATAATTTCCCTCTTCATATTGAATACGAGCATCTAGATAATAGAACACACGATCCCGTTTATAACCAGACATCAGTATAAGGGCGGCCAATAGGATGACACTAACCCATCTATATTTCCTCAGAGGTGTTTTTGTCATGGGTTAATCCGCTCAATTTGTTGGTCCACACATACCATAGGAAAAATACATACCCATACACCAGTATCTGAAAGGTGTAGGTGTGGTTTAAATCTAGGTATGCAGGGTAATAACGTGCAATATATGCCAATGAAGCAATACGTATTGTATTTAATAAATGTATGCTAAGAATTCCGAGAGGGATAAACCAAAGTTTCTTTTTGCTTGGGCCAGGGAACGCGAGCACATATACAAGGAATAAAGCAAATAAGCTCACCCCGTTACAATCGGGACCTATATGCACACCAAACCCAGAAGGATCTGGCAGTCCTATTACCACAAAATCACCTTCAGTGCGTTGGGTTGGATCAAAACCGAATATATCAAGAAGCACAGCGCTGGTGTCAGATAGAACTTGAGACACCCAAAAGTCCAGTTTAATTTTCCAGCCTAATGATTCAAATACGCCTTCATAAAGAATAATCCATGCGATATAAGCACCTAAGGCTATAAGTAAAAACTTAGCAAGGGGATTATTCTTCAAAAAATCTTTCATGCGAAAAAAAAGTTGAGACTAGCTCAACTTTTCGTTATTGTTATTTTTTCTAAGGTCGTAAAGTTTTTTTCCTCCTAAAGCCACACCTGCAGCTATTAAGAAGCCTAGTCCACCGTCTACTGGAACGCAGGGTGGTGGCCAACAAGGTGGCGGTCCTCCAGCGGGTGGTCCACCTGGTCCTCCTCCGGCTGGCTGAGCCTGAAGTAATTGTGTACTTACAACAAGTACAACTACAATTCCGATTAATTTAATCCACTTCATTGAGTACAAATATATAAATATATCATATCACCACCTCATTTTATCCATCAGAAGTAATATTTTCATCATAAAGTGCAACAAAAATAGGACAAACCTAGTAAACGACTTATTTTTGTAGGTTTGCAACCCGCGTGATGAAGGATAAGCAGGATAACAATATATTGTCGGCCAAGGATTTGGCTGTTCTTTTTAGGACTTTAATCAGGAATTTATGGCTACTTTGTACAATTCCCTTGTTTGCCGGTCTGCTAGGATATCTCTACACATATCAAATGGTGGATATTTATGGTGCAAAGACTCAGATATTGGTAAAGTCATCGGATGTCTACGATTATCAAAACAACATTTATCGGTCAATTGGATATGGCGACATTTATTCGGATATGCAAAATCAAAGCCGTGTAATAAAATCACGGGATTTAATAGAGAGGGCATTAGATCGTCTTGATTTTGAGGTAGCATATTACATTGAAGGTAGAGTTAAAAGTCAGGAGGTATGGGTAGGCTTGCCATATAAATTAGACGTAAATGTCGTCAACAAGGCGATATATGGAAAAAAGATAGACGTTAAAATAATAGATGAGGACAAAATAAAACTCAGCTATGAAATAGGTGGTAATAAAATTGAGGAATATGCATTGTTCGAGACGGTGAACAATCTTAAATATTTTGAGGTAATTCCAAAGAAAACTAATGACTTTACAAGTGACCGTCTTGAAACACATAAAAAAGTTGATTATTACATACAGATAAGATCAAAGGCAGATCTTGTTGGAAAGTATTTGTCCAACCTAACGGTAACCAACGTTGAGTACACCAATATACTAGAGTTGCTTGTTTTGGATGAAATTCCACAAAGAGGGGTGCAGTTTCTAGATGAGTTATCTAAAGTATACATTGATTATACATTGGAGTCCAAAATTGAGAGGAACGATAGTACTTTACATTATATCGATAAACAGCTAAATGAGGTGATAGGTGTACTAAATGAGATTGAGGATACTCTGGATATTTATAAAGAAAACAAGTCAATCCTTGATTTAGATCGTGAAGAAGCTATTCATTTCGATAATCTAATAAAGTATCAAGATGAGTCGCGATTGGTTAGACTTAAAATTAATGATTTACGGACGTTAGAAAGCTACATATTGAACATAGTCCCAACCTCTGACATACTTCTACCTAGCTCCGTTTATATCAATTCTGATGATGAGTTTTTGTCTACTCGGATATCGGAGTTCTATGATTTGCAAAATAAAAGAATTGAAGCAAAAAGGTCGTTTACAGACTCATCTACCAAAATCTTACAGATTAATGTTCAAATATCTGATTTAAAGGACAACGTACTTGAATACATAATAAATACCAAAAAAGCACTTGAGTCAAGATTGAATACTGTTTCACAGGAAATTGGAAAAATAGAAGCTAACCTTTCTAGGATGCCCCTAAAGCAGAGAGGCTTGTTAAATATTACGCGAAAGCTGGATGTCAATCATAAGCTTTACATGTATTTGTTGGAAAAAAGGGCAAGTACGGTAATAGCAAAGGCAGGTATTATTCCTGAAACTAAAGTGATTGAGCGAGCGCGTTCAGCAGGACAAATGGCACCAAATAGAAATAAATTTTTGATGATTTTCATAGGTGCTGGATTTATTATTGCTGCAGTAATCGCTTTTGTGAGGGAAACATTTTACAGAAAAATATCAAATCTCGGAGAGTTATCAGATGTGACCAGCTTACCTGTAATAGGTCAGGTATTTAAAAATACTGATAAATCAGCATTAGATTATCAGTTAATGTCTTCTGACTCTAAGTCTCAATTATCAGAGTCATTCCGGTCTATTCGAACAAATCTGCAATATTTTGGAGCATCCAGAAGCGATAAATCTAACAAGAAGACGATATTAATTACTTCTGTTGCTCCAGGGGAAGGAAAAACGTTTTGTGCACTTAATTTGGCTACAATCATTGCAAGGGCTAATAAGAAGGTGTTGCTTATTGAGCTGGACATGCATAAGCCTAGAATTTACAGAGCTTTCAAAGAAAAAGTTGATATTGGAATCAGCACGTTTATTATCGGGAAAAGTAGTTTAGATGAAATTATAATAAGTTCAGATGAACCTAATTTAGATGTTGTTTTTTGTGGTCCTGTGCCTCCTAATCCATCTGAATTAATCATGAATGATAAAATAGATGAATTGATTGCTTATGGTAGCGACAATTATGACTATGTTATTGTTGACACGCCTCCCGTCGGTCTAATATCAGATGCAATATCTTTAATGAACAAAGTTGATGC
The DNA here is from genome assembly GCA_964230215.1 of Flavobacteriales bacterium. Lineage (GTDB taxonomy): Bacteria > Bacteroidota > Bacteroidia > Flavobacteriales_D > JAUILH01 > JAUILH01. The sequence goes on along the minus strand of CAXRGQ010000006.1, from coordinate 531,749 downwards.
AAATATTTTTGTTTTTAATACCAATAACACGAGAAAAAAAGAAATTGCTTTTGTTGAAACTTTGGTAAGCAAAAACAAACTCAAGAATTGTGGAATTGTCCTAAATGGGGTAAAGGTCTCAAGGTGGCAAAAATACTATGGTAAGTATGGCTACGGATATGGTTATGGCTATGGTTATGGCTATGGTTATGGCTACGGCGATTACAGTGATGATTAATCCCTAACAACACTAAATCTACCGATCATGACTATATAATCGTGAGACATGATTTATGAGCGTAATGGATTATGATAATTGATAGCTATAGTAAGAGTTTGAATCATCTAAGCATTATACTTAAATAGCCTGGCCGAATTTCTGTTAAATAAGATTATAAGCTGGGTATTCAGTTTCGTTGCGTAAAACGATAAATAATGGTTACTATAACTGTTAAGGTGCGAGTAGTTAGTGGTTAATTAACTAATGAGCCACCGGATATCATCCGGTGGCTCATTCATTATAAGTTATGTCGTGAGTCTACTTAATTACAAACTTGGCAGAAGATTCAGCTAAGCCATTATTCATTTGAACAATATACATACCAGGACTCAAGTTAGATTTATTAATATCGAATGTATTTCCTGAGAATGTAGCAACTTCAACAAGTTCGCCAAGCATATTGAATACTTTAATACTCGTAGTGGTAATTGAAGATTGATCTTCAAACAATGTAACTCTAACGAATTCTTCGGAATAACCAATTACATAATCAAGTGAATTATCATCTAAAGAAGCAATTTCTTCAATATCACAATTGGATTCATTTGACAATAGTATTTCAAAACGATCCAAATCTTCAGTGCTTGCAAGTTGTGTAAAAGTATAATCAGATTTTCTTAGGTTCACCGATTCTCCAGTAAACTTGTCATTTAGGAACACACACTTATAAGTCCCAAATACATCAACGTCATTAGCTGAAATTGTAAACCTTCCATCTATTTCAGTATTCATCCATACATCAATAGTTTTGCTGATAGCATAATCGTAATTAAGCGCATTGAGTCTTACGTCAGTACCATCACTATTTCTGAAGAAAAGCAACGGGCTTTTGCGAACCGTTGGTCGCTCAGGTCCTCTAAACATTGGAACATCATAATCATCTGTGTTATCAATTGCTAACGCATCAAATCTAACAGTAGACTTACAGCTATAATCGTTGTCATTATTTTTGATTGTGATAGCCAATTGGTCTCTATCAATTGTACCAGTACTTCTTACAAAATCTACACTGGCTTCAGTTTTTGATGATTGACCGAATACTAAATTGGTATTAGAGTTAGTATTAACCCAAAATCCTTGCATTGATGCGATAATACCATTAGTGTTAATGTTACCAGACGCTGTTCCTGTGCCAGGACCAGTTACCTCATAATATTCAAAATTCCCTGTTCCGCTATCATAGATGTAAAAGAAATCACCCACACCAGCACCTAATGACATACTGTGCCAATCAATTTCACATGCGTAAGGGTTTCCTACCAAATTCCAACCGGCTCTCACATTTTGTAAGAAACCAGCAGCACCATTTACTGTCCCAGTTACATCAAGTTGTACACCGCTAAAAGTGTTCAAATCATCACCAAGGAAAGCTTCATACCCAATAGAGTTCTCCATAGGATCGGTTACGTTAGTTACGTCACTATACGTTTGCGAAAAAGCATCAAAAGTCTTAATAGAGGCAAAACATCCACCGCCGTATGCGCATCCATCAGGGAATCCAGTTCCACTAATAATTAAGTCATCATCCCATTGACTGAAATCAATGCCACCAGTAAATGGATTAGATAAGTCTCTGTAATCTGCGCTTCCTGCTGGAAGGTTTCTTTGCAGCGTAACATTTCCAGTAATAGATGTACCAGCGTTGATGAATCTAATTCGAGCAGATTGTGTGCCATTCGCTAATAATGTAAATCCATTACCATTCGTGTTTAATCCTCCATCATTTACTACAACATTATTATCGATAGTATAAGTTCCAGTATTTAGGGTTACACCAGTACTTGAGTTCTGAATTGTTAAATCATAAAAGTTAATCGTTCCACTAGCATCCATTGTTTGAGCTGACGACCCATTGAAAGTGAACTCTCCATTTTGCATGTCCAAGGTACCAGTGATATTTACATCACCATTTACTGTTACGTTGTGGTTAGCTGCAGTAGCATCCATAGCTCCAAGCACTGTGAAATCTCCATTTATATTTAAATCTGTATTTAATTGCAAAGTCGAGTTGATATCAATTATGGTGGTAAACAATCCTTGCTGTGGATTTGTACCATGTGATATAACTTGTGTTCCACTCCCATCAAAGGTGATAGTGCTACTTCCTGCACTTGTCAATGACCCACCGTTGTTCGTCCAATCTCCACCAATATTCAAATCGAATACATCAAAATTTAAAACAGGAGATGTGTTGTTTATAGTAAGATCATTGGCAATAATCATATCTGCAGTAAACTTGTAGTGTGATGAAGAAGCATTGACTATTACATTATAGTATCCTGCAGATGGATTGGGAATGTTTTCATTTCCTGTGATTGCTGGATTCCAGTGCAGCGTAACCGTATTTCCAACAAAGTGAGAATTAAACGTACCTGTTGTCATAAAATTAGACGCTCTTATAGTTAAGTTGTTTTCATTCGTAAAGACACTGGCTGCGTTGTAAGCAATAACTGAACTTTGACAAGTAAGTGTGCCGCGGTTTGTGAAGTCAGCACCGTTATACAGTCTAATCCATCTTCCTTTGGATACGGTTGCTCCAGCTAACAAAGTTCTATCTGTTAAGAAAGCCCAATTATATAATGTTGAAAATGTTCCTGAACCAGAAATGGTAGTTCCACTCCCCATGTAAAATATTGTCCCTGCCAAGGTTTCAGTTCCATTGTTCACATGATTCCCATGAATTCTTAAGGTTCTACTAAAGTTGTTTTTTCCCTGAAGTACTCCACCTGCATTCACAGTCAAGTCTCTGCAAAATTGCGTTGTGGTCTGGCCCCATATAACGGTTGTGCCGGATGTAATAATTATATCATCATCTGCATCAGGAATTCCATCAGCATCACCAACAATTGTCCAAACGGCAGCACCTGCATTCCAGTTACCTGATGTATGACTGGTAAACGTACCTGCATTTGCAAACAGCGAAACACACAGTAGTGCGATGGTTGAGAAAAAATGAATTGAGTAAGTAGAATTTTTCATAGTGTTTGAATTATATAATTCTGTAAAAGCAGTTTATTGTCACGATAATCAAATATAGGTCATATATACCTGACCACAAAAAAACATACATGAAAACTGGATTATATTTGACTAACATCAGAATTAAAGCAGTAAACTGCAATTTGCGTGAGACGAGTGAGCACCAAATTAACTATAGATGAGCTATAAATTAGTTATTATTGCTTCTTGGTTTTAGGGTATAAGAAATCATTACCTTTGTGTCACCAAGAAAAAGGACTCTGATAGGATGGAGAAAAATAAGTGGGATATAATCATAGAGCCTAAAAAGAAAGTCTTTGATGTTAATTTCAAAGAAGTATACAGGTACAAGGATTTACTTTTTTTATTTGTTAAACGAGACATAATCACCGTTTATAAACAAACGATTCTGGGCCCCATTTGGTATGTGGTACAGCCAATAATGACCATGGCGGTGTATATAGTCATATTTGGGAATATTGCAGGATTACCATCTGATGGCATTCCAAAACCATTGTTTTATTTGTGTGGTATTATTATCTGGAATTATTTTTCAGAATGTTTCATCCAGACCTCAGATACCTTTGGTAAAAATCAGGATATGTTTGGTAAGGTATATTTTCCAAGACTAATTGTGCCCTTGTCTGTGGTAATGTCAGGGCTTATAAAGTTTGGGATACAATTTTTACTCTTCGCGGCAGTGTATGCGTATTATGCGATTAATGGTGGTGAGGTGTATTTAAATGAATCGGTTATAGTTGTTCCTTATTTGGTGGTTCTTATGGCTGCGCTGGGCCTTGGCTTTGGATTGATATTTACATCTCTAACTACAAAGTACAGGGATTTAAAGTTCTTATTGCAGTTTGGTGTGCAACTTCTTATGTATGCAACACCAATTATTTATCCGATGAGCATGGTAGAGGGGAAATTAAAAACGATTATTAGCTTGAATCCAATGGCACATATCGTTGAGACCTTTAAATACGCGTTTCTTGCAAAAGGAGAGTTCTCTTTTCAAGGAATTGCTTATGCCTCTATATGTGCATTCGTTATTTTACTTTTGGGTGTCATTGTTTTCAGTAGAACCGAGAAAAACTTTGTAGATACTGTATAATCATGATTTGTCTATGACTAAAGTTGCATTGAAAATAGAGCATTTATACAAACAGTATAAACTAGGAGAAATTGGAACGGGGACAATATCAAGTGATCTCAACCGATGGTGGGCTAGAATTAGAGGCAAAGAGGACCCGTTTAGTCTGGTAGGTGAAGAGAATGATAGAACGAAAAAGTCAGATAGCGGTTATGCTCTGGTTTTAAACGATATAAACTTGGAGGTTAAGCAAGGAGAAGTTGTAGGAATTATTGGTAGAAATGGTGCCGGTAAATCCACTTTGTTAAAATTGATTTCGCAAATTACATCTCCAACAAAAGGGGCTATCAAGGCAAATGGAAGAATTGCATCATTATTAGAAGTTGGAACGGGGATGCATCCCGATATGACCGCACGGGAAAATATTTATTTGAACGGTGCAATAATGGGAATGAATAAGCAAGAGATTGCGAGTAAATTTGACGAAATTGTTGATTTTGCGGGCTGTTTGAAATATGTCGATACACCTGTGAAAAGATTTTCTTCAGGAATGCGAGTGCGCTTGGGGTTTGCCGTGGCTGCATTTTTAGAACCTGAAATTTTAATTGTAGATGAGGTTTTGGCAGTTGGAGATGCTGAATTTCAGAAAAAGGCCATCGGTAAAATGAAGGACGTGAGCTCTTCAGAGGGCAGAACAGTGCTTTTTGTTAGCCACAATATGTCCAGTATTAGAAATCTTTGTACACGCTGCTGTGTGCTTAATAATGGAAGATTGGTTTTTACTGGAGATACAGATAAGGCAATTGATTATTATTTGAACCAAGAAAACACTAACACAGGTAGAGAAGGAATTTTTATTCCTAAGGAAGCTACAACCAATGAATTGCAAATTGTTCAAGTTAGTGCGCGTAATCATGAGGGTAAGATTAATGAAACATTTTCAACACATCATGAAATTGAAATTAGGGTAGACTATAAAATACTCTCTGAAATAAGAGATATGAGGTTTAACATTACTGTGATGGATAGAAATCAAGTGGTGTTATTTGTCACTAGTAGTCATGATGTTGATGATATTGTTAAGCCAATCGGAGAGTATTCAATTAGTGCAATCTTGCCTAAAAACTTCTTCAATCAAGGATCTTATATAGTTCAATTGCAGGCCGGTGTTCCGAATGTTAAACAACTGTTTAAAATTAGCAATGTATTGGAGATTAATCTTGAAAAAATGACTAGCTCTGGCACCAGACAGAATGTTTTGTTAGCCGGAATAACAGCACCTGAAGTTAGGTGGGAAATTAATAAGTATGATTAAACGGATAATACGATCTTTATCTGGAGACAGCGGTCAATCTGTTGAGCAAGAGAAGCTATCGATAAAGATTAATGCTTCATTTCCTGGTGGTGTTGAAAAGATGGGGAAGTTCTCAGAAAAGGATGTCTTTATTGTGGGGTTTCCTAAGTCCGGGAACACATTAATGCAGCATATTATAGCGCACTTATATTATGGCATAAATGAGCAGGCTGGTCGATCGTTAGTCAATCTAATATGTCCAGATGTATATGCTAACAAGTACTATTTTAGAGTAAATGACACTTGTTTTTTTAAGTCACATGAATTACCAAAACATCATCACAGAAAGGTTATATATTTAGTGAGAGATGGTCGGGATGCTCTAATTTCGTATTCTGTGATGATGGAGAAAATGGGACATAAGTTTGATTTAAATGGAGCGTTAGCGTGTAAGACCCAGATAATGGGTACATATTGGCATAACCATGTAAATGAATGGATGGTTCAAAGAACAAATCTGGATAAATTTATGGTCCTGAAATTTGAAGACATAATTGACAAGAAGATTGAAGTTATTAAAAGGATTTGTGATTTCTTAGAAATTAAAAGATCAGATGAAGAAATGAAAAAAGTTGCTGACTTGACCTCAATTGAGCATATGAAATCGCTGGAAAGTAGAACAGATTGGATGAAAATGAGATCTGAAAATGGTTTTGCCAAGGGTAAGGGATTTATTGATAAGGGCGTATCAGGAAGCCAAAAGTTGTTTCCAAATAAGGAATACATAGATGAATTCAATGCCGTTTCAAAAGCGCAACTTGAATTATTTAATTATAATGTCGTCTATGAGAAATCCTGATTTTCTGGTTGTTGGAGCTGCAAAAAGTGGGACTACAGCATTATGGAAGTACTTTCAGAATCACCCACAGATCTTTGTAACAAGTGATATTCGCTTTAAAGAATTAGGCTATTATTCGGATATCTACGGTATTAATGATAAAGACAAATATTTAGAACATTTTCTAGAGGCAACAGAGAATCAAATGATAGGAGAGGTGTGTCATGCCTACTTATCTAGCCCAAATAGTGCTCAAATTATAAAAAGAGAGGCACCGGCTGCCAAGATAATTATTATGTTAAGAAATCCTGCTAAAAGGGCATTTTCATTATATAATTGGATGGTAATGAGTGGTTATGAAAAAGCAGAGACGTTTGAAGAAGCGTTACAGGTCGAGGATGATAGAATATCTGGAAAAATTTCACTATCCAAGCAGGACCACAGTTTTAAGAATAACTACCTGTATTTTAATTCTGGTCTGTACGCAGATCAAGTTGAGCGTTTTTATAAGGCCATGGGAGCAGAAAATGTGAAAGTTTACCTTTATGAAGATTTTAAACAAAACCAGAATGAAGTATTGAATTCTATTTGTAGTTTTATAGGAGTTGATGAACGAGAGTTTAAGCTTGAGGAGGTCAATAAATCTGTCAGTATCAAGAGTGCTCGAAAACAATATTATGCGTATGGAATTAAAAGAGGATTTAATCGTCTAATGTCGAACGCGATTGGCAGAGCTTATGCCAATAAAATTCTTGAAAACAATATTGTTGATGATGGAAAACTCAAAATCAACAAAGAGACGTATGATACCTTGATGATTAAATATAAAAGCGATATCAATAGATTGTCTGAGATTATTAAGATTGATTTGAATGTTAAATGGGGTTATTAAAAAAGGTATATAGAAAACTATTAGGCAGTGGTAAGCCAGATAACACTGTTTCAAAGCAATTATACATACAATCAGGCGATAGCTCATTAACTGATTCAATTAAACTGTCGAATAGAAGTAAAAATGAAGCCATAAGACTTGTAATTGGTGATGATAGTGTAGTTTCTGGTAGCTATATATTTGAAAATGACGAAGGCGTAGTTAAGATTGGAAGTAGGACATTCGTTGGTGGGGGATGTAAATTTATATGTATTAACAGTATTACAGTCGGTGATGATGTTTTAATATCCTGGGGATGCACGTTTATGGATAATAACGCACATTCAATTTATTGGGAAGAACGGAAGAATGATGTAAAGGATTGGAAGAAGGGTATAGTTGAGGGTGCCATTGGCAAGTATAAGAATTGGGATAAAGTTGAGTCTAAACCGATAATTATAGGTGATAAGGCTTGGATAGGATTTGACGTTGTTATAATGAAAGGGGTAGTTATTGGAGAAAGAGCGGTAATCGCGGCCGGAAGTGTTGTGGTTACGGATGTTCCTGCTGATAGTGTCTATGCTGGTAATCCTGCAAAAGAGGTAAAGAAAATCATACAATGACTTGGGAAGAAACAATCGAATTTATTAGAAATGAGCCGTCTTACAAGGATCTAGTCGAAAAAGCATATTTTGAAAAGGATTTAGACCTCAATGTGCAGCGATTTGGTGATGGTGAGGAGTTTGAAGCAACATTAGAACTGATTAAACTTTATGCACCTAAGGCAAAATTAATATTGGATATTGGAGCCGGTAATGGAATTAGCTCTGTGGCATTTGCAAATTCTGGATTTGAGGTTCATGCGGTTGAACCTGACCCAAGCGATACCATTGGAGCAGGAGCGATAAGAAAACTTAAGCAACAACATAGTTTAGACAACCTTAAAATATATGAATCATTTGCGGAGGAAATAAAATTTGATAATAGTGTGTTTGATGTAGTTTATGTCAGACAGGCTATGCATCATGCAAATGATTTAAATAAATTTATTTTAGAGTGTGCCAGGGTATTAAAGCCTGGTGGTCTTCTCTTAACGGTAAGGGATCATGTTATATACAACAAGGAGGATAAAGAATGGTTTTTAGAGATGCATCCATTGCATAAATTCTATGGTGGTGAGAATGCGTATACTGCAACTGAATATCGCAATGCAATGACTTCTGCAAACATTGAAGTTCAAAAAGAGTTAAAACATTTTGATTCAGTCATCAATTATTATCCAATTACCAAGGAAGAATACATTCAACTTGGTGAGTCTAAAGAAAAGGCCATGATTAATCATTTAAAACGCAGGCTTGGTATCTTGGCAAACATAGGATTAATACAAAGGCTATATCGAAAAAAGATTAATTTCAATAGTAGTGATGCATATAATGAAGCAAAAATACCTGGGAGAATGTATACATATATTGGTATAAAAAAATGAAGGTATTAGTAATTGGATCAAAAGGTTTTATTGGGGCACATTGTGTGAGTTACTTCTCAAATAAGTATGATGTATGGGGAGCTGACGTTATTGTGGACTACACGGCCAGTAATTACATTCTACTTGATGCGAGCAGTGCTGACTACAGAGATTTGTTTAGAGATCAGTCATTCGATATTTGCATCAACTGTTCCGGAGCAGCTAGTGTACCCGATAGTATAAAGCATCCAGACAGAGATTTTTTATTAAATACACACAACGTATTTATGCAATTGGACGCCATCAGAAGGTATAATCCCGATTGTAAGTTTATTAACATGTCTAGTGCCGCTGTATATGGTAATCCAATTCAATTGCCTATCCATGAAGATTCACAATTAAAGCCTATATCGCCCTACGGTAAACATAAGCTTATGGCAGAGCAGATATGCACGGAGTTCTACGAGAATTTCAATATTAAAACGCTCAGTTTAAGGGTTTTTTCTGCTTATGGAGAAGGCTTGAAAAAGCAATTGTTTTGGGATCTTTATCAGAAATACATTGCAACAGATGGACCAATTAAATTGTTTGGAACGGGCGATGAATCAAGGGACTATATTTATATAGATGATCTGATATCAATCATTGATTTGTGTATTAATAAGTGTAAGTTTGAAGGTCAGGCAATTAATGCTGCTTCAGGAACTGAAATGAAAATAAGTGATGTGGTGGATATGTTCTACGGTCTAGTTTCAGACGGCGTGCAGTTTGAGTTTAGCGGTGAAACCAGGAAAGGTGATCCGAGTAACTGGAAAGCAGACGTAAATCAGATTCAGAAAATTGGGTTTACTCCAAAGGTTGCCATGATAGATGGCTTAAATAAGTTTTATCAATGGTGTCAAGAAAAAGGATTGGATTAATATATAGCTATAAAGAAGATTGGATAGCTGGAACCTATTACGTATTAAATATTATTAAGGCGTGCAAGACCTTGGATGACAAGGAAAAGCCTGTTTTCATAATTCTTACCAATAATACAGAGAATTATAACAATGTCAAGGATGGAACCGATTATCCGTATCTGGAATTCATCCAATTTCCTGCCGTGCCAAATCTTATGTTTCGCATGGTAAATAGGGTGTATAGATTAGTTGCTGGAAAAAACCTAGCCTATAACTCAAATGTGAATGTAAACATAGATTTTTTGTACCCTATGTACTCAAAACATGTGAAATCCAAAGGTTTAAAGAAGATCGTATGGATACCAGATTTTCAAGAAGCCTATTTACCACATTTGTTTACGGATGAGATTATTGCGAGACGCAAAAAACACCAAATAATGGTGGCTAAAGACTATGATTTGGTTGTTCTTAGTAGTAAGGATGCTCAATCACATTTTAAAGAGCTATACCCAGATGCGAAGGCAAATACCACCGTGTTAGAATTTGCTGTAACACACCCTGATTTTTCGGCAGTTAGTTTTAATGAGCTTAAGGAGAGATACGGAATTAATAACGACTATTTTTTCACGCCAAATCAGTTCTGGGCGCATAAAAATCATTTGGTCGTTCTTGAAGCCATGAGATTAATTAAGCAGGCCGGAGGCAAAGTTCCATTGCTGTTATTCTCTGGAAAGGAAAAAGATTTTAGAAACGTAGATTATGTGAACAAATTAAAAGCATTTGTAAATGAAAATGGTTTAGGTGACAATGTTATCTTTTTAGGATTTATGGATAGACTTGAGCAATTGTGTATCATGCAGAATGCCAAAGCAATTATTCAACCCTCGCTATTTGAAGGATGGAGTACAGTAGTTGAGGATGCAAAGGCACTTGGAAAGCACATAATTGTTTCAAATATTCCTGTTCATTTGGAGCAGGTTGACAAGAACTGTACGCATTTCGATCCAAAAAATGCCGATGAGTTGATGGTGCTTATGCAAAATGAGAATTTTTCTGTTGACTATGACGCTGTTGGAGCTTATGATAAGGCAATTAGCAGTTTTGCAAGAAAATTTATTGATCTGTCGAATTTTGCCTAGCTTTTATAAGTTTTTCTAGTTCTATAGTGCTTAAGTTTTTACCAAGTATCGTACTCGATCTATCCAAATAAAAGATGCTTGGCGTTTTGTTTATCTTGAAGTGATTAACATATGGTGAATCCCATGATTTCTTATCACAGACATGTGTCCACGGGTAATTGTTAAGTACATTTAAATAGTAATTGTTACTTAAATCTGTATCTAATGAAAACGCTATGATATTGATGTTATCCGTCTTTGATTGAAGTCTTAATAGTTCTGGTAAAGCTTCCTTACAAAATGAACAATGAGATGACCAAAAGACAATAATGTTATGGTCTTTTGCGCTACAAATAGAGTATAGATCCTTGCCGAGAATATCTATATTATCCGGTTTGTTTCCGATTCTTAGGCTAAGGTAACCCTCTAATATAGCTTTATCTACCAGTTCTGTTCCTTCGTTGCAGCCACCATTTAATAAGTAATTATCTATTATGTAATCATAAATTATTTTAGGTCCGACCTTATCGAATAGTTCAAGAATAAATTTTAACGCATAATTATATACGGACTGATCAGAACTGGTATAGTACAGAATGGTGTCAATGCTTGATTTAAATCCACTTTCATCATATGCTGTATGTTCCTTAAAGTAGTTCATAAAGATATTAGGGTACAGGGTGGAATTCAAATACTTTTTGTCAATTACTAAGTTGTAGAAATAAGATGATTTACTATTACTTGTGAGTTTCTCAATATATGTGCAGGTACTAATAATTGCATATGAGCTAGGGTACTTTAACTTAAGCTCATTAAGTTCATGATTAAAGTCGTGTTGCAATTTGCCAATAATGCTATCAATTCTTGTCGCATGAATTTCATTATCCTGGGCATTGCGTTTAATTAACAACAAGTTATCTTTTCTTGTCTTATAGGAGAGGTATTTGTGCCTAACCGTATCTAGTAGATTATTTTCCAAAGAATAGGACAAATCGATTGTTGAATCATTAAAGTAGATAGAGAGTTTTTCTTTAGGTGTAAAAATAAAATCCCGACTTAATGAGTTTTGAGAAATTGTATAAAACCCTTCAGCTAATTCTTGAGGTACGTTGACGACTCCGTCCTTATCAGGCTGGTAACACGCTATTGTGTCATGTGACAACCCGTAGTATGAAAGCAAGATAATTGGCGATTGGCTAGGAGAATAGCAGGTAATGTCGCTCTGTGACTTAATATGAGGAGCAGAAAAACATATGATAACGAGGGCTGCTAATATTTTATTTCGCATAGCAACAGCGGAAATTGTAGGATGTGGTAGTTGCGTGACTAGCAGTACCTGTTAAACAGTCACCATTACCAATTATTAGAGCTTGATTTGGATTGTTTATCGGGCAGTTTAGCCACTCAAAATTGTTGGTCATGTTTAGAAGGCCTAGTCCAGTTTTTTGACAGGCATAGTACCATTCTGCCCAAGTACACATTTTTGCGTTTTTGCTTTTGCAGTTAATAATGGCATCCCATAGATTACTTGCATTATTCTCATCGGCTTCTATACAATAAGAATTATTAACCTTTGTAAATCCTGAAGGACAAAAGTTTTCTAACCAATTTATCAGTTGAAAATTAGCGCCGTCATAAATTAGGTATACCAACTGACCCTTGATTAAGTCATTGGATTGCAGGCTGTCGGCATAGTTCTTTAAAATTATTTTGTAGCCTAGTCCGTTCACATTAATAACAGGAGAGGCGGCATTATTACTGTCAATTCTAACTAACAATACGCTCCCCGGGAGATATGCATTGTAGCTCACCTGAGTATTAACTAGAATCGAGTCATTTCCAATTGCTGAACAATATATCAATCTATTAGATTGAATGTCTAACGCACTAACTATGTTTGTGGTATCGTACGCAGGTCCGAGATTAGAGACTTGACGATCCGATTCAGTCGAACCAGTAAGATTGATTTCATTATTCAGCTCAAATTGGGCAATTGAAAATTGAGCGCATAAAATCAGTAATATGGTTGACAATTGTTTCATCTGTAATAACAACATCTAAAAATTGCAGTATTTCCTCCTTGCCATAGCTCAGATTGCTGTGTAAGGATGCTCTCGCATACGCCGTTTCCAACTGTTGCGGCGTCACTAGTATGGTCCATTCCATGATTTATCCATTCCCAATTGTTTGTCATGTCTTGGAGGTTTAAATCGGTTTTTTGGCATGCATAATACCAATCGGATAGGGAGCATAATTGACCTCCTAGCGTATCACAAAATGCCATTGCGTCATAAATGGTCATGGGGCCGTATTCGTTCATTTGAATACAATAGTTATTATTTACTTGAACAAATCCAGATGGACAAGCTTGTGTATTGTTTAATAATTGGAAATTAGTTCCATCGTAGATTAATTCTACATACTGATTGACAGCTATATTGTTTGTGTCCAATAATTCTGTGATGCTTTTAGTTATGAAGGCGGTATCACCTCCATCTATTGTAATTTGGACGCTATCATCACAAGAAAAATTTGATATGAAAGCAATGGACATACCAGTCTGATAGTTTTGTTCAGGAATATTTCTGTTTACATTTATTATGTTGTTAGCATAGCTCACTGAATTACTAAAGTTAAGCACACTTTTAACCGCCGAGTTGACATTGACAGCATGGTCTAATTGAAATGGTTCATCGTGCCCAACAACCTGATTTTTACTAGAATCAGTTGCGGTAAAGTTTATGGATTTATCCACCGTTAACTGCCCGGACACATTCGACAGAGTTAAAAATACAGATATGGTTAATAAAGCTTTCATTTTGTATAACAACACCTATAAGCTCTGGGAACAGTTGGATTTCCACCAGAACCCTCTTCGCATGCAAATTCACCGGCCAATTTTGCTCTAGTTTTAGTGGGGGATGCAGCAAGATAATTCTGTGCACCGTCAACAAATTCCCAATTATCTATCATGTTATTCAATGAGGTCCCTAATTTTCTGCATGCATTGTACCATTCACTCCATGTGCACAAACGTGCGTTTTCGTCAGCGCAAGCCACAATTGCCTGCCAATAATCAACGCTATCTGCTTGTTCATCTATATGGATGCAGTAATAATCATTTACGCTCGTGTAACCTGATGGGCATGACTTATTCAACTCAGACAATATGATAAATTGAGTTCCATCATAAATGGCGTTTACAACCAGACCTGCTTTAAGGTCTCCTGAGTCTAATTTCACGCCATATCCCTTGTTAAGAGGCACAAAACCTAGCCCATCAACATTCACTAATACGCTATCTGTATTGCTTGATGGTGCGAAAAACATAACCTGTGATCCTGGAAGATATGTGGAGATACTTGGTGACAAGGACAAATCTATCGAATCTGGTGTGCCTGAAGCTAAGGCAAATTTATGGTGGTTGTTTATAATGCCATCAGCATTTGCAGCGTTCAGCTCATTTGAAGGCTTTGCCACTCCTGTAATAATCCGTGACGAACTTTGCGTGGAGGTTAGTTTTATAGTATCTGCCACTTCTACTTGCCCCCTAACTGGATAAGCTAAAGTTAGAATGAGCAGCAAGAACAATATGTAATGACGATAATTCATATTTATTTAACCACTAGCTTTTTTGAATTAGAGCTACTATCATCGAAAACTGTTACATTGTAAAGTCCAGGAGCTATTTCATTGTAAAGTGATAAATGCGTAATCGCTGCGCTAAGCTTTGTTGTATAAACTATACGTCCTTGCATATCACTTATAATGAGCAGGCATTTTTCATGATCGTTTGTAACCACAATCATTTCACCCCCGGCATTAACTGGATTTGGATAAAAATCAAGTTCTAGAGTCTTAGTTTCATCCGCTACATTTGCAACAACACTGTAGTCGATTAAAGTATGGATGGCAAACGAATCAACCAACACTCCATCCAGTCGTGTGTTAATTTGATCGGTGGTGCCAAGCGTGAACTCCCATGTCACCCCATTATCAAAAGAACTTGCCAAAATTAGATCAGCACCTATATTTCCATTTAATTCGCTGCTGTGTGAATCGAATGAAATAGTCTGGGAAGTTGGATTACCCCTATTAACTGAATAATATCTGTTAACTGACGATCCGCCTCCAATTGAAAAAGATGAGTGATAACGGCTAATCCCAATAGAATCCTGTGTATTAGAGTTGAAGATGAATCCCAGTCCACCTGGATTAACTGATGAAACCGAGTTTAATAGGTCTTTTCTATAATGTTCAAGTCCCATTCCTGTAATAGGGCTTTGTTCGTCTGATATATATCCTAGTGAATCCAATTCAACAATGCCATCGTTTACGAAATTTGCGCCCGCATTAACATAGATTGTGTCCGTTAGAGATCCCGTTTTGAGCTGTGTGCCGCTATGAAGAACAACATTGGTGTTGCCCAAAATTGTTATTTGAGCAGAGCAGTGCAAACAACACATCATCAGCCAAGACATATGAAACACCCATTTTTTCATCTTACACAAATTTAATGAATTATTAGATGTGGTGAACATAGCAGTGGAACAGGTGTCTTACCTCTTATCAATTAGGCGCTTCAAATACTTTCTGCATGGTGATTCAAAAAGTTTAAATGACAAGTAGGATGCAACAAGAGAAATTGCCAGAAAAATGAAAAAGAAAATTAATGGATTGCTTTTAGCGTAAGGGTATAATATTATTAAAATTGGCAAGTGCCATAAATATAATGAGTAGCTTATTTTACCTAAGAAATCACCAATTTTATTTGCTAAAAACCTATTGGAGTCTGGCGTCAGGAATACCACAGCAAAAAACACTACAGACAAGAAAGCAAAAATTAATGGAGAGTTCCACATTGTGTGATTCATACCAAATATATCCACAAATATATTTGGGTAGATTATCATTAATGCAGGCAGGGCAAGTACAAATACACCGTGTTTTTTGAATTCTACACGTGTATAAATGATCCCAAAAAAACATCCAATCAGAAAGTAAGGTATTGCCCATAGAATGGAGAGTTTTAGGTCTAATGAACCTAAAGCGTAGTTGTAAGTGTCAAGCCTAAAAAATAGTGCAAGTAAAGTGATTATTGTAATGCTTATATAGAATGCAAGTTTGTGCTTGAAATAAAGCAACCAAAGAAAAACAAATATTAGGTAAAAGTGAATTTCGGCTGGAATTGTCCAGAGTATAGATTTTCCGGAAAGTAATAAGGTATGGGATAAAAAATCAGACAATCCGTCAATCGGATACATAAATCTAAAATTGGTAAACTGTGTTAGGAGATAGGACAGTAATACAACAAGGTAAAAAAGGGGCAATACACGTGCCACCCTTGCCACCAGAAAGTTTTTTGACTGATCTGCATTCCAGGGTCTGTTGATGTAAAGGTGAGCCATTAGAAAACCGCTAAGTATAAAAAACAACATCACACCAATTTGACCTGATCCATTTCCCAGATACCCATCGAATAGCTTTACATCATTTGAATAATGCGAGACCAGAACTATCAAAGCAGCAATGCCACGAATTGTGTTTAATTTCCTTATTTCAGCTTTCCCTGTATTGCTCATTTACCTGCAAAAAAATCATTTTTATATACGATAATACACCAAAAATTAATAATGTAGGTCGGGATTGCACATTCTTTCTAATTTTGCAATAATGCAAACACTGCCGAAAATAACAATTGTAACCCCTTCATACAATCAAGGAGCTTTCATCGAAGAGACGATTAATTCTATTCTAGATCAGAATTATCCAAACCTGGAATATATCATAATGGATGGTGGAAGCACGGATGAAACCGTCGATATAATTAAGAAATACGAGAAGCACATCCATTACTGGGAATCAAAGAAAGATGGTGGACAGAGCAACGCAATCAATAAAGGCTTACGCATGGCTTCTGGTGATTTGTTTAATTGGATTAATAGTGATGACATTGTAGAAAATGGAGCTTTAAATGAGATTGGTGCTATCTATCTGGAAAATGAACAACCAGATTGCATCATTGGCAGTATTAATGTGATTGGCACTGAAAATTGGCTGTATGACAAGAAAGCCAAAAGAGAAACCCTTACAGATACATTGAATAATATTGTTATAAAACAACCGTCAACATATTATTCGAGCACAGCCATAAAAAAAATGGGTTATTTGAATGAATCACTCCATTATATTATGGACTACGAATGGTACTTTAGGTTTTTATTGACGCATGCGAATGATTCAATCATTGAGGTAGATACCGTATTTTCAAGATTTAGAATGCATGACGCATCAAAGACTGGGCAGGATATCAATGCATTTGAATTGCATAAAGATCAGTTCTGGAAAGAAGTAAAGCTGTTCAGAGAGACAGGTAATAGCCAAGCCTTCAATATTTCATCTGAACTTTACAATTCATCTATTGTAGACCGTTTTATAGCTAAGTTCTTTTTTAAGCGAGCAGTCAACACTTATGCCCAAAGGCAGTTTAAAGAGTTTAAAGAATATGTGGACCAGATAGATGTTAATCAACTTGAAAAGCTGGACAAGAGGGAGTTAAATAAAATGGTCACACGTCAGAGATTAATTCCGAAAATATTTTTCAATAAATGAGTAGGAAAACTATACTAATCTGTACGCCCTACCTGGATTCTAATGGAGCAGAGGTGTGCCTAGTAAATCTGCTGAAAAGCATAAATATTCAAAATAGATTTAAAATTATCCTAGTATCTGGGTTTAAAGGGAGCTTACAAGCTAAGGTGCCACAAAGCATAAAAACATATTATCTGCATGAGATATCGCAAAGATGGAAGTGGAGGTTGATATCAAAGCTCAAGAGAAAAGATATGCGTGAAGATATTTTGTGGAGAATTCATGATAAGGAGAAACCGGATTTTTGGTTTATCAATACGTTTGTGATGATGCGGTTTTTTAATGTCGTTAATAAGGTTAATGCACCATACATAGCATATTGTCACGAACTAGAAGAGCGCTTATTAAAAATTGGAAAAACAAATGTTTACAATGCGGTAAGTAGTGCTCAAAAGATTTACTGTAGTTCAAATAAGTGTTCGCATGATATTCAAAAGTTTGGGAAAGGGTTGACAAAAGTCCTATATCCACCAATTGATTTCAGCAAAATCACACCTAAAACGAGCGAAAGAGTTGATTGTTGGCATTGGATAACCGTTGGTAATATGGACGCTAACAAGAATCCAATTCTGTTTGTTGAAGTGGCAAAGGAGGTCTTAAAGGAGTTTCCTGAAACGACCTTCACATGGATTGGAGGCGATTTGGAAAGTCCTATTGGCAAACAAGTGCTTACGGAGAAAAGTGGTGATCTCGAAGGTAGTATACGTTTTGTTGGATGGCAAGATGAATGTTACCATGATTATATTAATGATGCGGATGGGTATCTGTGTACCTCTAAGAATGAGTCTTTTGGTATAAGCGTGTTGGAGGCCGCTTATCGCGGTATTCCGGTTGTATCAACAAGATGTGGAGGACCCCAAGAGACGTTGACGGAAGATTTAATAACTTCAGCGAAAGATGATCATCATGGATTGAGTGAATTAATAATTAAGGTGATGAGGGGTGAGATTTTATTCGATAGTAGAAGTCTCCATAATAAAGCTATGAATTACTCTATGGAGGTATCCCAATCCACATTATATAATGAACTAGTTGCATTTGAAAGTGAACTATAATGGCTAAACAAAAATTTATATTATTGTCAACCCAGAGAACTGGGTCTACAGCATTTAGGCTTTTGTTAAATAGTCATCCAGATATTCGCTGCCATGATGAGGTTTTCTTGAAGGAGTCGGGGGCTAAAGATGCCATTAGTCAATTTGTTGCCAAGCATCCAAAATATCATTCGAAATATCGTTGGATGGATTATCACGGAAATTCTAGATTAATAAAGCTGCTGTTGTATCGAAAAATGCAGTTTCACAATTCTCTTGTGCATGCCAATAATGGTTTTGTCACTCGGCTATTGTCCGAGTTTATGGATGACTTATTCAATAACCCCAAACATTCAGCACCTTGGACAAAAATTGAATCGTGGGAAGAGTATGTGCCAAATGTGAATTTCGAGATTGAAAAATGCATTGGTTTTAACATCATGTATTACGAATTGCAGAATAATTTTTTGATGAATTATCTAAAGCAAAAAGAAGTGAAAATTATTCATCTAATACGCAAAAATAAGCTGGAAAGAATTATCTCAAGAAAGTTAGCTAAAGCGAGAAATTCATGGCATACCGAAGATAAAGTAGTAGACGATAGAATAGAGATTAATCCATCATTTTTAGTTGAGAATATCAACAATCAGTTAATAGAGGATAGAAAATGGGAACGGTGTTATAGTGGAGATAATTATTTAAAGGTGTATTACGAGGATTTCCGGGATAAAGCGGCAGAAAGTGCCAATCCTGTTCTCGAGTTTTTGGGTATTCCTAGAGCTGATTTGAGCACACCTCTAAAGAAAATATCTGGATCTCCGAGGGATGTATTGTCTAACTATGATGAAATCAAAGCAACTTTAAAAGCTGCAGGTATGGAGCATTATTTGGGTGAGTAACGCAATACGTATATTTGTCATATATGATAACAGTGGACAATGGATAAGAGTATTTGGACTATCATAGTTACATTCAATAATGAGCGATACATTAGAGAGTGTTTAGGAAGTTTGGCAATAAGTAATATTTCTACTACGGTTGTTGTGATTGATAACGCTTCAAGCGATGACACTGTGTCCATAATCAAAAACGAATTCCCTCAAGTTAAACTGATTGAAAGCGAGCAAAATTTGGGATTTGGACGTGCCAATAATATTGGTATTGAAATGGCCTATAATAACGGTGCAGATTATGTTTTTTTGCTAAATCAAGACGCTTGGGTTGAAGAATCTAGTTTAAATAGTCTTATTGATGTGCTCGAGAGTAATTCGAATTATGGAATTGTTGCACCAGTGCAGTTTAATGAGAATTGGACGGAGGTGGAGTACCAATTTGCAAGATATTTGAAGGCTGACTATACACAGAATTACCAAGATGATCTGGAGACTGGAGAGCTTAAAAATGTATATGAAGCGCGTTTTTTAAATGCTGCGGCTTGGATGATATCCCGAAAAGCTATTTCCATTATAGGAGGATTTGACCCATTATTTTTTATGTATGGCGAGGACGATAATTATATCGATAGGCTGCATTATCACAGCTTTAAACTTGGTTTAGTGCCTTCATCTCGTGTTGCACATGCAAGACACAATGCAAGTGAGATAAGCAGACCAACTCAGTCTATGTCAGAAGAGGCCATGAAGAGGATTAAAAAATTTGAGGTTCAAATTAAGGTGAAACTGTTAAACCCAAATTTGGGGTATGAGGATATAAAAAATAGTGTTCTAACAGATTTAAACAGAAAGGTGGTAAGCACTTGCGTAAAACTGAACTGGAAGCACTGTTATCAATATAATAGAATTCGAAAGTCCATTAAATCCTTACAATCAGTAATAGTAAATCATCGTAATCAAGCTATAGAAAGTGGGGCTGCATTTTTAAATCTTGACAAAAATGGCTGACTTGGTTTCTATAATAATACCATGCTATAATTGCGAATTGTACGTTTCAGAATGCATTGAATCTGCTTTGCACCAGTCGCATAATAATATTGAGATAATTTGCATTAATGATGGCTCTAATGACGGAACAGAGGAGATACTAAATAAGTATTCAAAGAAGCATGAAAATATAGTTGTTCATCACATCCCAAATGCGGGGGCAAGTGCTGCTAGAAATCTTGGATTTGATAAATCTAGCGGACAATACATTCAATTTTTAGATGCAGACGATATATTGGAATTGAATAAAATAGAGAAACAATTAAGTGGCTTTGGTCAAGATGTTGATATTGTTGTGTCAGATTATGAGACGTTCTCAGTTGATTTAGCTAATAAAATCAATAAGAAAACATTTGAAAAGATTGAAAACAATGCGTTGGAAGTTGCCATAACGAGCGTGATTAGCACGATAAATCCATTGTATAGGAGGTCTGTAATATCAGAGAATCGGTATAATGAGAATTTAAGTTGCGCGCAGGATTGGGAGTTTAATTTGAGGTTAGTTTTAATGGGGTATAACTTCAAATATGTTTCTGGAAATGGGTTTAAAATTAGACGAACTGAGAATTCTGTGTCTTCTAATTGGCTTAAAGTAAGCAATGTTCAAATCGAGATTTTAAACTCACTATGCATAGATATTAAGTCAAACCCTTCGTACAATAGTAGAGTTGCCGCTTACATTGCACGGATTATCTACAATGCAGCTGTCCATGGCAAGCAGGACATATCGAAGGCCGCATGTTCAATATTTACTTGGGTAGATAAACCAATTGATTTTTTCTTAAGTTCAAAGAAAAATAAGCTTGGTAATTTGTTTGGGTTAAAATTGTTATTAAGAATAGATCAATGGCGATCAAAATAGAGGATTAGAATAAGGTGAAGTATTTTCCACATATTGATGCGCTTAGGGCAGTTTCGGTATTCATTGTGATTTTTCACCACCTACCGATTATGGGGGGAGATAATTTGTTTACAACAGTATTTCATCATTTTACCGGCGTTGAAATATTTTTTGTAATTAGTGGTTTTCTAATTACGCGCATTTTACTGCTGAATAAAACCAATAATAAGCCGATTAAACTAAATCTCAAAACCTTTTACATTCGAAGGTTTTTTAGGATTTTCCCCATCTATTACTTATCAATCTTCTATCTAATTCTCATTAATCCTAGCGATTATCGGTCATATTTTTGGTATGATTTGTTTTATATATCAAATTTTAAAATGGGATTTGATGGTGACTTTTCTGGAGTTACCCCGCATTTTTGGAGTTTGGCGGTGGAAGAGCAATTCTATCTCATCTGGCCATTAATAATATTCGGTGTTTCACTTGCTAAAAATAAGCTGGTGAAAACAATTCTATTCGTTTTCTTACTTGGGGTTGCGGGTAAATATCTATTCGACTATTTGGATAAAGGATTTTTAGCTGCTCGAACCATTAACAGTCTGGCTTATCTTGGCATGGGAGGATTGTTGGGATATTTCGAATTATATAAGTCTGATTATATAAGTAAACTGAGTAAATATTTAGGATATGTATTGCTAAGTATTCTCTTTATTGCATTTGCAGAGTTTTATTATGGGATTAAGATTGACAGAGGTGTTTACTTTATTATTCATCTGATATTTGTAACGATAATCGTTTCAAAGTTTGTGACTGGATTTAGTGGCTTTGTTGGTAAAATAGCAGGCTCATCGATACTAACTTATCTTGGAAAAATCAGTTATGGTCTATATGTATATCATTTTCTGGCCATACATATAATAACGCCGATTAACAAGGTACTTCAGACCATTGATTTAGAATTGCCAATAGCAGGTTATACTGGTGCAATTACCAAGGTGTTAGCCACAATAGTCATCGCAAGTGTGTCGTGGTTTTTAATTGAGAAGCCGATAAATAAAATCAAGAACCGATTTGCCTACAAATGATGGAGAATAAAAGACCGAAAACGATACTATTTATTTGCAACGAAATCAATTATAACATATATAATCGGAGATCTGCTATTGACTCTATTTTGCTAAGTGTTTTGATTAATCTTTCGGATAATCATAATATCCTCGTTAATGGAATTGAATTAGATGTGAGTAGTTCCAAGAAAGCATCAGATCCGCCAAGTTCAATGGGGATTAAAGCCATGATAACCTCAATGATTCCAAAAAGAATCAAGGAAAGATTAAAAATGCGACGATTACTTAAAAATAGTGATAATCTGAGGAAGGATTTGGAAGGTAGAGGGTTTAATAAGATTGATTATGTATTTGAACTGTACAAGCTTGGAAGTTCATGTGGTCCTGCATTAGCCAAATATTATAATGCAGAGTACGTTTTATATTATGATAGCCCTGTGGTTGAACAATATGAAGATATATGGGGGATTAGCGTGCCTGAAAAATCCAAAATGGAGCTTGCTCAGAAACGTGCTATATCCAATGCCGATAGAATCATCTGTTATTCTAACCCGGTAAAGGACTATCTGATGGGACTAGGAGCTAAGGGGAGAATAAGCATATTTCAGAGTCTTGATTATTCAAGGTTGACGCCCATGAGTAGGACAATAGAACAGGATGTAATAAATATTGGGTTTATTGGGTCATTTATGCATTGGCATAGGGTCGACTTATTAATTCGTGCGTTTGATGAAATATATGCAAAAAACCCAAACCTTAAGCTCTATCTTATTGGTAGTGGTGAAACATTTATTAAGGATAAGCAGCTAGCCAACAGTTTGAAATCGAATAAAGCAATCATATTTACTGGTTTTGTAGACGGTGAACGGCTTAATCACTACAAGTCGATTTTACACATAGGCGTTATGCCTGGATCAAATTGGTACGGAATACCAACAAAAGTTTTTGAGTATTCAATGATAAAAATACCATCGATTGCACCAGATACACCAACCATCAAGGATATTTTTGATAATGGTGAAAATATCGAGTTATTTGAATGGGAAAATTACGAAAGTCTAGTAGCAGTCTTACAAGACTTAATCACAGACGAAAACAAACGTGCAGAGATTGGGAAAAAAGCGTTTGACTTTGTCGGTAATAATCTTACCAGTGATAAATCAAAAGAGTTTTATGATAGCTTATTCTTCGAGTAACAATCTTAAGCCATCCCTTAGATTTGTATCGGGCTTATAGCCAATAGCGTTGAACAACTTTTCTGAGCTTCCTACGCGTCTCTCAACTTCATAGTCATATCTTTTCTTAGGCGCGTCAATGTGCTTTATGCTGGATGACGAAGAAGTAATATCCTTTATAGTTTTTGCAAGCTCGCCAATAGTAAATTCTGTTTCATTAGCAATATTCAAAATCTCGCAGCCGTTCACGTTGTCAAGGAATGCTAAACAAGCCTTAATAGTGTCATCGATATAAGTAAAATCTCTTGTTTGATTTCCATCACCAAATACAGTAATGTCTTTACCACTGTTGGCTTGTTCGATAAATCTTGGAATTACCATTCTGTTATCCTGTCTTTTACCATAGACATTAAAGAATCTTAACGATACACTGTTTAGACCCTTTTCTTCATGCATTGCACCCAGATAAATTTCGTTGTATCTTTTTGCAATTGCGTAACTGGTCCTTGGATCTACAATAATATCCTCCTTAACACTTTCTGTTATCGCTGAATGACCATAAATACCACTAGTTGAGGCGTAAATGATTTTTTTGACACCATGAATTTGAGCCGCCTCCACGATATTTCTCATACCTATCACCTCTGTATCCATTGTTTCAACAGGATTGTCTGCTACTACATCCACCCCGAGAACTGCAGCAAAATGGTAGATGAAATCACATCCTTTTACTAAGTCAATAATTTCATTTTTTGACTTCACATCAATTTTGTGAAAGTCTATTTTTTTCATGGTTTCTGCAGGAATTTTGTTGCCTCTTAGCAATATGTCGCATACTATCACCTCATGACCTCCCTCAACAAGTTTGTCAACTAAGTGACTTCCAATAAATCCGGCCCCGCCAGTAACCAATATCTTTGCCATTATAATTCTATTTTAAAGCCGAAAGATAGATATTTTTGAGGAGAATTGATCTATCGCTTGGTGAATGATTTTCTTGGATGTTCTTTAATGACAAGGTTCCCTTATCTTCTATGATGTGAGGTGTGTCAATAATAGACTTTATTGTTTTATATAAACCATTTTCTAGAATCTCGGAAAATGCCACTCTACTCGTTTTATCGACAATATTAGCTCTTTTACCTTCTTTTAAAGGTACTGGAATTATCCAACCAATACTATCGTTATTAATTTCCTCTAATGCGGAAATGTTGGTTGAAATAACGGGACATCCACACGCTTGAGATTCAAGGACAGAATATCCAAAAGTGTCTCCGTATGAAGGCAGCAGTGCAACATGAGTAGACTTTAATAGTTTGATCACCTCATGGTTTGGGAGTGATGGAAAATGATTGATCAAAGGATTGTCATTAATACTCTTTTTAATAAAATTGATATCCTTTCGTGAGTCATCGTAATCCAAATAATTAGATGGATGTAAAGCCGAAACTATGTTTAGCTGTATAGAAGAAATGGCTTCACTATGAAGACGATTGAAACACCTTACAATTTCTAAACCTCCCTTGATTAATATCTGATGCCCAACTACAGTGAAAACAAGATTTTTGGTATTTAATACTTTCTCTTGGTAATTGGAAACGAGTAAATCTTGCGATGGACTTATGATAGTAGTTTTCTCATTGATTGCGCGAGAGTATTCCGGGTAATTAGATAACAACTCTTGTTGCTTATCATAACAGTTCTTACTTAGAAGGATGATTTTCTTACAACTGGGGTGCACTAACCGATCGAGACCTTTCTTGTGATTCTTGGTCCATCTAGGTAAGGGTGTCGAAGATGTGACAATCCAAGGTTTTTTTCCATAATATATGCTAGAGAAAAAGTGATAGATGTCTACATTGTTTAAACCAAAATCACGAAAACTGAACTGATAATTAGGGTTGATCTTGTTGGTGGTCTTAAAGAGAATGAAGTTATATATCTTATATAAATCGTGGATTTTTTTATGAGCAATTTGCCCATTGTAATCAAGTCCGGCAAAGTTCCTTTGCTCCAAATAACTGAGTTGATTGGTGCCAACTATCACTTTTTGCATGTCTAAATATAGTTTTCTTAAATCATTTATCTATGCTTAAAAGTTTGCATATTTGTTTTTGTGCATGCAAATAGATGTATAAAAGCTTTCATTCTGTCTTCGCCAAGGAGTGGATCAACTCTGCTAAGACTAACACTGTCAAAACTAAAAAATGTTGTTGCTTTACCTGAAACACACTTTTTCGCGTTCTTGTCCAACAACAAAATAAAGCGAATTACGCCTGCTGTCATTGAAGCCTGGGTAAACTATTATACAGTACAGAAGTGGCCAATTGATCATAAAGAATTAAAAAAACTCTTGCTTAGTGATGCTTCAGAGTTACCAGATATTCTGGAGTTAAGCGCAAGTTATTACGTGAGAAACGTACTTAAACTAGATATTAAAGATGTCTATATAATTGAAAAATCGCCTCCCCATATATTTTACACCAATCAAATCATTCAATATTACCCATCAGCTAAACTGATTTATCTAATTCGAGATCCCCGAGATGTTGTTGCCAGTTTAAAAACGTGCGCATGGAGCACATCAAATGTCATTGTGAATTCGCGTGTCTGGAGGAATGGTATTAGGGCTATCAAAAGGGAATCTTCCTACGTATTGCAATATGAAAATTTGGTAGCAGATAGTGATTTAGCTTTAGCGCAACTATGTGATTACCTTGAGATTGAATTCAACAAACATCAAGTTTCAATGGATACCAGTGATATAGTAGAAGAGGGAAATCACACCTCCTCTAATTCGCTTAAACCCATTAGTGCCAAACATATTGGTAAGTATCATCAAAAACTATCTAGGCCTGATTGTGAGCTTCAGATAATTGAACATTGTTGTAGGCGTGAAATGAAAGAATTTGGATATATCGCCTCATCAGTGAAAAGGAACATCCGTTTTTATAAAAATTACCTTCCACTGTATTGCCAGTTTCTACTTAACCGAATTTAGTTTGCATAGTATGCCTGAATAAGCTCAGAGATGTTATCGACATCTTCGATACTAAGGTCATAATACAACGGCAATCTTAGCAATTGATTTGAGTATTTGTCGCTCATAAACAGCTCACGACCATCATGTTTGTCTTCGAAATATGGACTAGCATGCAAGGATTGGTAATGAAATACACTATGAATGTCGTTTGATTTCAGATGACTAATTAGGTTTTGCCTGTCTTCCAAAGAACTGCAAACAATATAGTACATGTGAGCATTAACACTAGCATAACCGGGTACGTCTGGATTGCTAATTTTTGAGTCTAAATTCTTTAGATTGGAATTATATCTATTCCAAAGCTCTATACGCTTACTTTGAATGTCTTCTAATCGTTCAAACTGAGCCCATAAATAGGCCGCATTCAATTCAGATGGCAGGTAAGATGAACCAATATCTACCCATCCGTATTTATCCACTTCACCACGCCAAAATGCAGCTCTGTTGGTGCCTTTTTCCCAGAGAATTTCACTCCTGTTTATGAAAGCAGGGTCATTTATCATCAGCATGCCCCCCTCTCCACATTGAATATTTTTGGTTTCGTGGAATGAGAATGTACCAAGATGACCAATTGTTCCTAATTGTTTCCCCTTGTATGTAGATTCAATTGCTTGTGCAGCATCCTCTACAACGTATAGACCATGTCTTTTTGCAACATCAACAATACTGTCCATATCGCAGGCAATCCCAGCATAATGAACGGCAATGATTGCTTTTGTCTTATCTGTGATTAATGTTTCAAGGGCATGATGATTAATATTTGGATTTTCCACCATGCTGTCGCAAAACACGACTTTTGCGCCTCTTAAAATAAAAGCATTGGCTGTACTCGTAAATGTATAAGAGGGCATAATTACCTCATCACCAGGGGAAATACCAATAAGTATGGCGCACATTTCCAAAGCGTCCGTACATGAATTAGTTAATAGACACTTTTTTACGGCATATCTATTTTCAATAAATGACTGACACTTTTTTGTGTAGTGCCCATTTCCTGAAATCTGCAATTGATTATCAACGGCGTCCTTGATATAGCCAATTTCATTGCCAGTTCTATAAGGTTTATTAAAATGTATCATGATAACCCAGCTGAAATAATTCTAATTACGCCTAATTCAATATCCATTATTTTATCAAATTAAAACCTAATTGTAAGGATAGGTATAATTTTAATTGAGGCATGTTAATTGGACGAAATTTACGTATTTTGTCGCGAAATTGCGAGGAGATAACCTTGTAAATTAAAGTTAGCATCTGCAAAGCTGCCATGGCTGGGATTAGATTTAAAGGTATTTCAGAATTAAGAGCAATCGCTGCAACATCCGTAGTGTTCCATCATGTTGAACAATACAAATACAGGGCAGGCATGTCTAGCATGTTTGAGGGCACTCTAGGACAGTTTTTTAGAGATTTGGGAAAGAATGGGGTTCATATGTTTTTTGTCTTGAGTGGCTTCCTAATTACCTACTTGCTTTTGGCTGAAAAATTAAAGTTTGACAGGATAGACATAAAGAAGTTCTATATGCGCCGAGTATTAAGAATTTGGCCACTGTATTATGTGGTTTTGATACTTTCATTAACATTGTTTCCCGCGCTAATTAATCTTTTTCAAATAGAACATCAGTGGTTTTTTAGCTGGGTTGTTTTTGATGTCTCAGAATTATCGATAGCTGTGCTGGCATTGTATGTTTTTTTTCTTCCCAATGTGGCAGTATACTATAACAAACTTATCACTGGCATTACGCAAGGATGGTCAATTGGTGTAGAGGAACAGTTTTACGCAATTTGGCCATGGCTTATTCAAAAAGTGAACCAAAGGACGATTATTGTAGTTTTGTTATTTACTGCTTTGGTTTATCCATTAATACCGAAACTCTTATCATATATTGACACCAACGCGTCACAAAACTTTTTGGATGTAATTCATCTTTTTCCTATTCATTACATGTCATTTGGAGCACTTGGAGCACTTTATAAGTTTAATAAGCTCGATCATAAATATAGATTGACTAAATCTAGTGTTGCTTATGTATTAGCATTTTTGTCTACGCTAGTTTTTCTTGTAATCAAATCACACCCGCTTATTTTAGCTGTATTGTTTACATTTTTATTGCTATTTATTATAGAGGACGATTTTAAATTCAATTTGAGATCGAGATTCTTATCATCAGTTGGGGAAGTTTCATATGGAGTATATATGTTTCACCCCATTGTAATGTTTCTAACTATTGGAGTACTTAATAATTACATGGATTTCGGGTCGAATCTAGTTGTATTCAATATTATTGCATATATAACTACCCTGGTGCTAACCTATGTAATTAGCAAACTATCGTATAAATACATTGAATCATATTTCTTAAAATTAAAGGGAAAGAAGTATTCAGCATTATAACTAATCGGTCGATGAATATATTAGTAACTGGAGCCAATAGTGAACTTGCACAACTGACAATTGCAATTCTACGCC
This sequence comes from Flavobacteriales bacterium, assembly GCA_964230215.1. Taxonomy (GTDB): domain Bacteria; phylum Bacteroidota; class Bacteroidia; order Flavobacteriales_D; family JAUILH01; genus JAUILH01. Next base: position 502,703 of record CAXRGQ010000006.1, on the reverse strand, counting down.
AGAGAGATAATACTAAATTGTATGGGCTGGTGAATAGGAGTACAGACAATTTGAGGAATAAAATTACGTACTTGACCTTGTCTGATTTACGTAAGCTGGAAGTGGAGATGGATATAGTTATTCATATTGCAGCCTACATCCCGTGGCAAGACTTTAACGCTGACTGCGATAAACTGTACGAATCAAACTGTAAGCTCGTCTCAGAGCTAACAAATATGTATGAGCGCGCAAGAACAATTTTGGTGTCTTCTATTAGCGTATATGGTGCACAGAATAGAATATCTGCCTCATCGTGTCCAATGCCATCCAATGCATATGCTTTAAGCAAGATGTGCGCAGAGTTAATCGTGGGACAGCTAAATAGTCACGCTATTATCCGTCTGGGGGCGTTTTATGGTGAGAATGTAACTTCTGGATTTGTTAATAGGATTATAGATCAAGCCAGTTCTGGTGAAATCATCTTATTTGGTAGCGGTAATCGACGACAATATTACATTGATATAGAAAATGTGGCGGAAGTAATTGCTAAGTCAACGGAGATTGATTCTAATTTTTCCTATCCATTGACTGGTCTAGTCTCATATTCAAATAAGGAGATAGCAGATTGGATTTTAGAGGCAGACCCTTCTATTAAACTGACAAATAAAGGCTCAGATGAATCTTATAGTATTGAAGTGGACGCATCAAAAATCTTTGAAATTTTAGATTTTGACTATATTGACAATTTAGAACAGTATGTAAAAGCAAAGTTAAGAGCAAATGGGTGATAAAACAATACTGGTAACTGGAATTGGTGGAAATGTAGGGCAGGGAATTCTAAGAAATATTTTAGATTTTAGTAAGTCCATCAAAATTGTAGGAACCAATTCGGTTCTACCCGTTACATCTGCGCATTTATGTGATTTGGTGTGTGAAGTGCCATATGGAGATGATCCGAGCTACATAAATGTAATGTCAGACATTTGTTCTAAATATGATGTGTCACTTATTTTGCCATCAACCGACCTAGAATCAGAGATATTATCTGGAAGTAAATTATCGGATATCACGGTTACTAACCCCAATGACACAATTCGAAAATGTAATGATAAATATCTTACATATAAATCACTCAGCGCATGCGGAGTAGAATTTGCTGAGTCTATGCTGCCAAGTGAATATCAATCTGATTTTACTGATTTTATAGCCAAACCTAGAAAGGGAAGAGGCTCACGGGGACTTATGATTAACCCAAATAGCATTGATGATTTAGACGATACATACGTAATTCAAAAACTTTATTCGGGTAAAGAGTATACAAGTTCATTTTATGTGGATAGAGATCGTAATATATTGTCATTCATCACATTTGAGCGCAGACTTGAAAATGGTGCTACTGTAATGTGCAAGGTGATTAAAGATTTTGATCCACTTGTAAGTAAATACATAGATAGATTATCGAATTGCATGCAATTCAAAGGATCATGTAATATACAATACATGATTGAAGAAGGTAGAATAGTGCCATTTGAGATAAATTGTCGTATCTCTGGAACTAATTCGATTAGGTCTAGATTCGGATTTGAGGACATTAAATGGATTATTCAAGAGTATTTGTTGAATGAAAAACCAACACCTAAAGAGATTAAATTGGGACTTGCTACGCGTATGCTGTATGATATAATTAGTTATGGAGATACCATAGATTTTGCAGATGTCAATAGAAACACAGAAAATTATATATTTTGATTAGATACATTTACTTTGATGTTGCAAATACTCTATTGTATAAGCCCGACTTGTTTGTGAGCATTGATAGGGTGTTAAAGGAATATTCAATTAATATTGATGCATCTACGCTTATGCATACGCATAAGCTGTTGTCTGAAATTATTCAATTCCCTGATAAGACAAGCCGCGAATTCTATCAAGAGTTTAATTATCAATATTTAATAGCTTTAGGTGTTAATCCAAAAGATGAGATTCTAAATGACATATTTAAGGCTTGTTCGTATTTGAGCTGGGAGGCATTTTCAGATGTTCATCATTTAAATGAAATTGGTTTGCCTATGGGTATTATTAGTAACTGGGATGAGACTATTTACGCAAAACTTGGCGAGCACATTAATGTGAAATTCGATAATATAATAGGATCAAAGGAATTTGGTACGGCTAAACCTAGTCTTAGGATATATGAACATGCCATAGACAAATCCGGAGTAAATGCTGAGGAAATTCTGTATATAGGGGATTCTATTAGGTTAGATTACATACCTGCAAAGAAATTGGGCATTAAGGCATTGATAGTTGATAGGACACCTGGTTCGGCCAATACAAATGTGAACAGGATTTCTAGTTTGGAGGAATTAACAAATTATATTTAGTAGAATGACAGGAAACGTTGATCTATCGCTAGTTGTACCTGTATACTATGAACAGGAATGTATAGCCAAGTTTATTGAGGAAACGAAAGCTGTCTGTGATAATATGGAAATTAGCTACGAGTATGTATTTGTCGATGATGGAAGTCTAGATGATACATGTTCGATAATAAAATCGTTTGCGCGTGATAATAAGCAGATTAAATTAATAGAGCTATCCTATAATCAAGGGAAGGCGGTCGCTGTTACTACTGGTATAACACATGCACGCGGCAAGTTTTTGTTATACATGGACCCAGATCTACAAGACCCACCGGCTGAAATTCCTAATTTATACCGAAAGATTAAAGAGGGGTATGACATTGTTTATGGAGTTCGAAAGTCTAAAGAGGATACATTTGTTAACAAGATATACTCTAAGATATTTTGGTCAGTGTTAAATAGATTTACGGGCTTAAACATACCAAAAGGTTTAGCGGTGATGCGAGTGTTCAATCGAAAATTTGCAGATAAGTTTCTGGAATATGGGGAACAGAATCGATTTATTGAAGGCATTTTTATTCATATTGGAATGAAATCAACTACTCTGGAAGTAGAACAACAAGCTCGCTACGCTGGCAGAAGTAAATTTAATTTTAGAAGAAAATTGAAATTAGCATTTGATGCCATATTTGACTTTTCTGAAATACCCCTTAAGATGACCATCAGGGCTGGAATAGTGCTAATATTTCTCAGTATTATTTCCCTCTTAACTATACTACTTTTAAGTTTGTTCTTTATTGATTTTCAACTGGGATGGCCTTCAATAATAAGTGCTATTGTACTTGGTTTAGGGGTGCAATTGACTTTCCTAGGAATAATTGCCAAGTATGTGGGAAAGATTTACAAGGAAACTAAGAAGAGACCGCTGTTTTCAATAAAAGATAAAACTAATATTGATGAGTAGAATTGCAATAATAGGATCGGGTGATCTGGGTGCTCAAATTAGAAAACTGGTAATTGAAACAGAGAATACATTTGTTGGTTTTTTTGATGATTATCAACCCGTTGGAGAGTCAATCCTTGGTAAAACTGCTGATATCGTTAAGTACTACAATGAAGACCTGTTTGACGAAATATTGATTGGAATTGGATATAAGCATATGGAGTTTAGGTCAAAGCTGTATAATGAATTAAGCGATTTAGTGCCATTTGCAACAATAATTCACCCTTCCAGTTATGTTGACAATAATGCTCAAATTGGCTCCGGTACGGTTATATATCCAGGTTGTACAATTGATTCGGGTGTAGTATTGTCAGGTAATAATTTGCTCAATGTTGGCGTTGTTGTGGCACATGATACAGAAATTGGAAGTAACACTTTTATATCTCCAGCGGTCGCAATTGCGGGATTTGTGAAAATTGGTTCTGCCTGTATTGTTGGGTTAAATGCTTCAGTTATCGACAATGTACATATTCAGAGTGGAAGTCAAATAGGTGCTGGAACGGTCGTTATTAGATCAATAGAAAAATCAGGATTGTACGTGGGTAACCCTGCTAGATTTGTTCGATAAAGCTTGATATACTCGATGAACTCCATTCACGGCGGGTATAATTAGCAAGGGTAGAATCGAAATCATGTATCTAGGACCCTGTATGTCAACATAGTATATTAGTACCCAAAGTATTAACACAATGTATGCTATGTTGAATCGCGACAAAAAACGCAATTCAGACTGTTTCGTTTTGATTGTTAGAACAGTGGTGACCGTGCCAATCAATAGAATAAAATAGTATAGGAATGTGTTGAATAATTTGAAAAACTTTTCAAAGACATTGCAGTCCTTATATCCTGGCAATGGGAAATACATTGTTGCCGAATGAATAGCTAAGCGTTGAAAAGCTTTAACTGGACTTTTTACATAAAAGTAAAATTTATTACCTGACACAAATTGTGACTTATATCTTTCTGCTGTGCTGGCAATTAAAGCATTTATTGATTCTGCCTCTGCAATATTTGTGGTAGTATCATATGTTCTCATTAGATTCCTTAGATGCAAGATTGAATCTTTTGTATAAGAAACATTCATAGTGATGTGTTCAGGCAGCTTATATTGTGAAACTTCTTCATCAGTCGCATTTCTCATATACCAACCTAAACCACCTTTTTCATTATGCGTTGCTTGTCCTCCCCAAGCCCATACTAAACTTCTTATGTTTATCCATCCTTCGCAAAAGTCCTTACCATAACTAGTTCTCAAATCAGATTGAACTGGAATAAATTCGCCGGAAATCTTATAGTTTCTGATAATCCACATTGATTCGAACACTAAAAATGACGAAAAGAAAATTAATGCTGTAAAGACTCTATGCTTAATTGCTTGGGTTCGATTGGCTAGGAAGTATAATCCAATTAATGGCAATAAAATACCGATGAAAGGTCTTAAAAATATTGTCCAACATATAAATACACCTGATTTAAAAAGCGTACTATGCTTTCCATTCTCTCGATATTTGAAGAAATAATAGCACGACAGGATAAACGTGGAAATAGACAGACTTTCACTCCAAGTATGATAATCAAAAACAAATAAAAAACCACTGAGACAAAGCAAAGCTGTGCATATAACTGCTAATGATTTACTTTTAAGAAAGTGAAAGCTAAGTCGTGAGAACACAAAAATTGCCCAAGTAGACATTGCTATTTGCAATAGGATTAGTAGGGTTATTGCTGTATCCTTGCCAACAATAAATCTGAAAAGCATATACGGTGCGCTATATCCCGGCATCCTTCCCATAAAAACCTGCCCTTCTAAATAATGATAGCCTTCTCCGTCGAAATAGTTATCAGCAGCACGCAGTAGGTAATCATAATCGTATTGCTTACAGACCAGGCTATTAACCATCATATCTGGCCGATTCTCATGGTGCTCGCTGATAAAGAAACCAAGCAATAGTGCTCTGGTCACCACTATAATGGTAATAAATACCAGTTTGTTAGAATAGATAAATTGAAGTATATGTCTTAATCTATTTATCATAATTTGAGCGGCAATAATATGAAAAGTATTAGTAATTATCTCGAAAATACTTAGTTTAGTGGCTAAATGAAAACACTAATCACAGGAGGAGCAGGATTTATCGGGTCAGCACTTATTAAGCACCTGAATGATACACACGAGATTTATGTTATTGATGATTTATCATTCGGTACAAGATCGTTCATAAATCAAATACCTGATGATCGTTTTTACAATGTTGATATTCGAGATAAAAAGCGGATAGACGATATTATTCAAAGTATACAACCCGAATGGGTAATGCACCTAGCCGCTGTGCACTTTATTCCTTATTGTAACGAACATCCCTACTTAGCATCAGATATCAACATTCAGGGAACAATGAATATTCTTGATGCTTGTGCGGCGTCTGATTCAGTGAAAAAAGTGTTTTTTGCTTCAACCGCTGCAGTGTACCCTATCTATGATGATGCGGTAAGTGAGCAACATGCAACGGGTCCTCTCGATATCTATGGGCTAACAAAATTGACAGGCGAACGATTGTGCAATGAGTTCCACCTAAAAACAGGAATTGAAACGGTTATTTGTAGATTTTTCAATGCATTCGGACCTAATGAGACTAATCCACACCTAATTCCAGAAATTCAAGACCAAGTAAACGCAGGAAAACGAACGATCAATCTCGGAAACTTAGATCCTAAACGAGACTTTATTCATACATACGATATGGCTAGGGCACTTGATTTGCTGATGAGTACAGATATCGGAGGTATAGATACCTTTAACTTAGGTAGGGGAATAGAATACTCTGTTCGTGAAATAGTGGAATCATTTGAACGACAATTAGGAGAAGCAATTAAAATTGAAGTTGATCCAAAACGCGTTCGTAAAACGGATAGAATGCATTTACTCGCGGATGTGTCCAAACTCAAAGAGAAAACAGGCTGGGAACCCCAATGGTCAATCGATGATGGTATAAAAACGCTAATACAACGTGATTAAACTCGCTTTTTGTACAGATGGTATTTTCCCACACGCAGTAGGCGGAATGCAGCGTCATTCGCGATTGCTCATAGAAAGTTTGGCAGAATATCAAGATCTAGAGATTCACGTTATTCACCCGCATGATGAGACTGTTTTTGCAGGGATTCAGAATGTGGTGGAACACAATGTTAAGGGAATTAATCCTGACAAAAACTATTTAAAAGAATGCAAGAAGTATTCTAAAAGAGTGCACAATACATTACTCTATCTAGAACCTGACATTGTATACTCACAAGGCCTTTCAGTTTGGTCTAAAGCAAAGCACTGGAGTGATAGACTGGTTGTTAATCCACATGGTTTGGAGCCATTTCAGGCACTTGGAAAAAAGGATAAATTAGTAGCCATTCCTTTTAAATCTGTATTCAAGAAAATTTTTAGAAAATCAAAATATGTTGTTTCGCTAGGTGGAAAACTCAGCGACATTCTTGGTACAGTAGTAAGCAAGGACAAAATAATTGTGCTACCTAATGCCACAGCCGCTCGAGCAAAGCTGGATAGGGTATATCCCGAATCGAATGAGCCGCTAAAATGTATGTTTGTTGCTAGGTTTGCACATAATAAAGGAATTCATATTCTATTGCAGGCTATAAATGAATTAAACGAAGAAGGACTAAAAGACGCTTTCTTTTTCGATTTGGCAGGTAAAGGGCCCTTATATGAGGAATACAAGCTCAAGTACAACTTTGAAAATATTAAATATTGGGGCTTCATTTCTGATGAAGACTTGGATAAACTTTATGCTTCCGCAGATGCATTTGTGTTTCCAACACTTTTTGAAGGTATGCCGACAGTTGTTTTAGAAGCCATGAGTAGATCACAAGCAATTATAGTCTCTGATGTGGGGGCAACGGCTGAACTTGTGGATGATACCAATGGTTATTTAATCAACCGTAATAGTGTAGAAGAATTAAAAAATGCACTGAAAGGTCTTCATAATCTCGGTAGTGAACAGAAAAAAGCCTTAGGTGAAAGCTCTTACAGAAAATATAAATCTCGTTTTACTTGGAGTGCCGTGGCTGAATCGCACTATGAGCTTTTCAAAACAATGACGCAATAAGGCTACCCTCCAAAAATGCTAAACTGTCCAACTGAGCATGGGCAATCCCCATTTCGGGCTTGTTTCTATTGTGAGGCTCTGGAACAGCAATAACCCGTGCTTTACTTGCTCTTGCAGCTATAATTCCTGATGGTGAGTCCTCAATTATCACACAATTCTTAGCTTGAATATCAAGTGAACGCATACAACTTATAAATACTGCTGGGTGGGGTTTTCCATACGCTTCATGTTCGGCCGAATGAATGGCATGGAAGAAACTCCTAATCTTAAGGGTGTCTAACACGGTATCAATTAATCGCATGCTCGATGAAGAAGCCAGCCCTATTTTATAGCCTAAGTTGGTAAATAGTTCTAAGGCATCTTCAACACCAATCATTGCCTTTCCTTGTGTTTTAATTTGAAAGACCATCTCATCTACAATAGCTTCTGCTACCCGTCCCTTCTCTCGGTTTAGCCATGGCTGCCTGTTATACCAATAGTCTTCTACCTCATCAATTCGATAGCCAAGTGTCTGGATACAGTCTTCCTCCGTAAGTTCAATACCCACAGTTTTGAAAACTTTAATCTCAGCTTGTCTCCATAAAGGCTCCGAGTCAATCAGAATCCCATCCATATCAAAAATCACCGCCTTCATGTCAAATCTTTATTCCAATTACGAGTATATCATCAATTTGCTCTTGATTGCCTTTCCATGCATCAAACTCTTCGATTAACTTGGCTTTCTGCTCTTCAAGAGGCAGAACGGATAAGTCTTCAAGCAAGGTCTTAAAGCGTTTGTAGAGGTATTTTTTACCACGCTCTCCACCAAATTGATCGGCAAAACCATCGCTAAATACATAAAGTATGTCTCCTTCTTTGAGCTCTATCGTATGATTCGTGAATGGTGTGTCTTTTAAGTCGTGCTCGCCAATTGGCATTTTATCGCCTTTGTATTCGGTTAGTTCTTTGTTGCGAATCAAATACAGTGGGTTGTTGGCACCAGCGAAATCACAGGTCATCTTAGACCAATTGATTTTACACATTGCCAAGTCCATCCCGTCTTTTGTCTTGTCTGCGCTATCATTCGCTAAAGCATCAATAACTTTGCTTCTAAGTTTACCTAATAATTCGGCAGGCAATATGTCCGGATAGTCGTGAACTATTTGTTCAAGATAACTTATGCCAATCATGCTCATAAATGCACCCGGTACACCATGCCCTGTGCAATCTGCCGCTGCGATTAGCGAATGTTCATCTCGGTTATAAGTCCAATAAAAGTCACCAGATACAATGTCTTTCGGTCGATAAAAAATAGTATGCTTGCCTTTTAAGTGTTGATTCTGGTCAGAGCTAGGGCGCATAATAGCTTTCTGAATCCTTTGAGCATAGTTGATACTATCCGTCATGGACTTATTTGTTTCCGCTAAAGTATCTTTCTGAATCTCGATTTCTTTGCTCTGTTTTTCAATGATCTCTTTCTCCTTGCGTAACTCAAGTGTTGCGTCATTAATCTGCTTTTCAAGTTTGATCTTATCTTGTCGCAACTTCCTGTTTCGTAATTGCATTATGACGAAGAATATACCTATCAACAACACAATAGAGAGTGCAATGAACCAAGATTTTTCCCAGAAAGGAGAGCGAATAGTGAATTTGATTCGTTGCTCTTCTGACCATATATCATTCTCGTTTGCAGCCATTATTCTCAAGGTATATTCGCCCGGTGGCAAGTTGGTGTATTTCACACTGCGACGAGTTTTGCTGGTCTGCCAATCCATATCCCATCCCTCTAGCATCCAATTGTAAGTTGTAGCCTCAGGAGAGCTTAGATTGATGGCAACAAATTCAAAGTTTAGAGAATTATGGTCGTAATCAAGCTCTAACTCTTTTGGTAGGTTGTGGTTGAGGTATTGATGCTCAACGTCATCCACCTTACCCCATAAATTAGCCTTAGGTAAAACGGTAAGTTTAGTTATATGTAATTGAGGACTCAGCGTGTTTAGAGCGCTATTGTTGGTAGAGATGTATACACCGCCATTAACAGTTCCGAACCACAGATTGTCCTTAGCATCTATGTATGCTGAGTTTTCGTGGATCTCTAGCCCAACAAGGCCTTCGTTTTTACCATAGCGTTTTTTAAATACTATTTTATGATCTCTATCAAACTTAAGTCTATCTAAACCGTTTTCGTGACCCAACCAGTAAAAGCCTTGTGCATCTCTAATGAAGGCAAAAATATGATTGGAACTTAATCCATCTTCTTTTGTGTAATGATAAGATTCAAGCACTTCATCTCCCTTAAGGACACTCTTAATCTTATATAATCCGCTTGCTTCTGTTCCGACCCAAATGTAGCCATCCGAATAGCTTAAATTGATTATGTTATTCACTTCTTCACTAATTCTTGGGTGAACTAGCTGGCCTTCATTTGTTAAGACATAAAGTCCACCATCTCTATAACCAAACCAAATGTTGCCTAGAGCATCCTTACAAATAGTGGCTACTTCCTCTGATTCGATTTGCTCTTGTATGGCATCAAATTTCTCGAGTTTAAAATCGCTTGGCGCATTAAAATCAAGGTGACAAAATCCATCGGATGTACCTATCCAGTAGGATCCTTCGGCATCTTCAATAATGCTAAAAACATCTTCTCCCGGAATTCCTTCTAAAACTGATAGCGACCAAACCGTGTCATTCCTGCATATGCTGATTCCGAAATTAGTTCCATACCAGAAATAACCTTTCTCATCTTTGTGGACGGTGTAAATGCGATCGCCACTTAATCCATCTTCCAACGTGATGTTATGCGACGAATCTATCCTCATGTCATCCAATATCAAAGTGGTAACCCCATCAAACGTACCCATGATAATGCCGCCTTTCCTGTCTTCTGAGATTGAAAAAACCTGATTATTGAGTAAGCCTTCTTCAACCGTGAATGCTACAAAATCATCTCCCGATAAGCGACTCAAACCACCAAAGTAGGTCGCAAACCAAAGATTTCCCTGACGATCACGTAGTATGTCTCTTATGCGATTATGACTAATGCCATTGCGCTCAGTGTAGTTTACAAAACGTGACCCGTCCCACTCGCTAACGCCTTCTCTTGTGCCGAACCAAATATGTCCAAACTTATCTTCTTCAATAGCACGAATTCGGTTAGTGATAAGCCCATCTGACTCATCTAAATAAATGGTATCCGACATGCCAAGCATTACAGCGCCCATTTTTGTACCTATCCATATATTGTCATCCGAGTCTTCATGAATCTCGAGCACTGTGTTGTCTGGAAGTAGATTCAGTAAGGTCCACTCATCCCTCTTTTCGCCATCAAATACAGTTATTCCGCCATCAGTTCCCACCAACATCCGGTTCTTCGAGTCTCTCAGTATAATTCGAACCTTCTTATGCAGTAAATCTTCTCCGGGAACTAAATGCGTGAAGCTTTGACCGTCATAGATACTTGCACCTCCATTCGTGCCTATCCAAAGTTTACCGTCTTTATCCTCAGCAATGGTGCGCACATAGTTATGAATTAGTCCGTCTTCTGTGGTAAATACTTTTAGACTTCCATCCTCAGATAATTTGCAAAGTCCTTCGTATGTGCCGAACCACATATTCCCCTTTGAGTCTTGAAATACAGCTCTTACATATTGTGAAGGTAATCCCGCTTGTCGATCATAATGTTTAAAAGTATAGCCATCAAACCTAGAAACTCCCCCACCTTCAAGAGCAATCCATAAATAACCTTTATCGTCCTGGGTTAGGGCATACGTGCTACTTCTTGGTAATCCTTCCGCTACGCTATACTCCCGGAAATTATATTGCTGGGCTACACTATTTATGTAGCTAAATATCAATGATATGTATAGTAGAAATTTCAATTCTATTCCTCAAATGTAAGCTTGATTCTGTATAGTTTCGCATCAAATGGCCCAACTTTTTCATCCGTAACATACAATTCGCCATTTCCTCCAGCACAGATGGCCTCTTTCTGGCTGAAATGATTCAATTTATACTCAATTAGCTTTGGTGTATTGTAAGGATCCAGTTTAAAATTTTTAATGCGGTAAAACCTATTGTGAGATAATAGAAGCAAGTCATTATTATAAAAACAAGCATCTGTTATCCACGAATAATACATTGACTTTGAGTGTGTGTCGTATGTTGATAGCTTACGTGCTTTATGCTTCCCTTTATCTCCTCGTAATCCATAGATATGCACCTTGCCATCGTAGGGTTTACTTCTGTTTTTTGTGATAAGAAATATACTGTCATTCATGGCTACCATTGCCTCACAATCAAACTTCATTTCACTGTCTTTGGGTGGAAAGTCATCTTGATCGTCATAGGAGAATTCAATCTTGTCCACATCTAACTTATCGTTACCTAAAATCTCATAAAACTTGATGCGATAGATTACTAGGTCTTCTCGAGAATTATTGTTATTTCCAAAATCCCCGATATACAGATAACCATTATTTCCTAGGGTTATGGATTCCCAATCTCGGTTTTTTGAATCAGGAATATCTATTTCGCGAATTATTTTCCCAGTACTATCTATGTTATAAAGTGTCGCAGAGTTTCCGCCATCATTGATAGTCCATAAGCTGTTTGAGTTCTCGTAGACAATACCAGATGATTCGTTCAGTTTTTTATCTAAATACCCAATTCGCTTCAGCTCGACTTGTGCATACGAAACTGAGCAGAGAACAACGACACAAATTGATAGGATTCCTCTCATTAAAGCTAAATATACCAATATTAGGCCATATCTTCTTTAAGGAATTCACCAGTCGCAGACTCTTTACATTTAATCAGCTTTTCTGGGGTACCTTCAAAAATCACATTACCTCCATTAATACCGCCTTCTGGACCTAAATCGATTACCCAATCTGCATTTTTAATTATATCTCCATGATGTTCAATCACAATTACTGTGTGTCCATTGTCTACAAGGCTATTAAAGGCTGCTAGAAGATGTCTGATATCATGAACGTGTAAGCCTGTAGTGGGTTCGTCAAATATAAATAACTGTCGTCCCAAGGAGTTTCCTTTGCTTAAGAATGAAGCCAGTTTTACACGCTGTGCTTCTCCGCCACTCAATGTGTTAGAGGATTGACCTAATTGAATGTACCCTAGACCAACATCTTGTAAGCACTGAATTTTCTCAACAATTTTCTGGCATGCGCGCGAGTTAACGGCTCCAAAAAACTCAACAGCCTCATCAACAGTCATATTAAGAATATCAACGATATGCTTGTCCTTAAACTTCACTTCCAAAATATCTTCCTTAAAACGCATGCCGTTGCAAGCCTCACATTTTAGGTATACATCAGCCATAAACTGCATGGACACCACCACTTGACCAAGTCCTTCACAAGCATCACATCTTCCGCCAGAAACATTCAAGGAAAAGTGAGATGGTTTGTATCCGTTGATTTTTGACAATTGTTGCTGGGTGTAAAGAGACCGAATATCGTCGTAGGCTTTAACATAGGTAGCTGGGTTGGAACGCGATGATTTACCAATAGGGTTCTGATCTACCATTTCAACGCCATCAATATGCTTTAAATCGCCTAGTAAGGCTGTATGTTCACCTGCCCTTCCTGCACTTTCTTTTAAGTACTTTTTAAGTGCTGGATAGAGTATTTTGCGAACTAAGGTTGATTTGCCCGAACCACTCACGCCCGTTACAGCAGTAATGGTGTTTAATGGAAAGCTAACATCTACGTTTTTCAGATTGTTTTCACGTGCACCTTTTAACTCGACCGCATATTTTGAGCTTCTGCGCGTTTCAGGAATGCTTATTTCTTTTTTACCCGTCAAATAATCGGCGGTAATACTGTTTTTGGCTTTTTTTAAGGCCTGGTGGTCACCAGCAAACACTAACTCTCCACCAAGTCTACCTGCCATAGGGCCCATATCCAGGATGTAATCTGAGGCTTTCATCATGTGATCATCATGCTCAACCACTATTACTGTATTTCCGATATCTTGAAGACTGCGCAAGACCTTAATTAGACGCGCACCGTCTTTTGGGTGTAAACCTATACTTGGTTCATCCAATATATACATAGATCCGATTAATGAGCTCCCAAGTGAAGTGGCTAGGTTGATGCGCTGAGATTCACCTCCAGACAAGGTTGATGATGGTCGGTTTAAGGTGAGATAGGGGAGGCCTACATCCATTAGGTATCCTAATCTGGATTTGATCTCAACTAATAACCTCTTTGCAATTTTATTTTGCTGATCGGTGAGTTTGAGATGATTGAAAAAATGTGCGCATTCATCAATTGGAATAACTAGTAATTCGTGAATGGATTTTCCGTCTATTTTAACATAGGATGCATCTTTCCGAATCCGCGCTCCCTTACAATCCTCACAGGCTGTCTTTCCACGATACCTGCTTAGCATCACGCGATACTGTATCTTGTACAGTTTGCTTTCAAGGTATTTAAAGAACTTATTTAAGCCTTTAAAGTCCTTATTTCCTGTCCATACCAGTTCTTTTTGTTCGGCGGTTAATTCGTGATAGGGCTTGTGAATGGGGATTCCAGATTCGTCTGCAGCATAGATAAGTTCGCGCTTCCATTTGGACATCTTTTCTCCCTTCCAACATACAATAGCATCATCATAAATTGAAATGGACTTATCGGGTATCACTAAATCCTGATCAATGCCAATTACACTACCGAATCCTTCACAAGTTGGGCATGCACCCATGGGGCTGTTGAAACTAAAGAAGTTATCACTTGGCTCTTCGAATAACATCCCATCGAGCTCATATTTGTTGCTAAATGATGTTTTATTGCCTTCTAAATCTTCAACAATGCATTCGCCATGACCTTCATAAAATGCTGTCTGAATGGAGTCTAGAATTCTGGAATCATTGTCCTCATCGTCTTTTTTTACGACGATTCTGTCTATTAACAATTCATAAGCATCTTTTTCTGTGGCTTTTGCATCCTCAAAGTCAATCATCTCACCATTTTGCCAGAACCTAGTGAAGCCTTGTTGACCAAGAATTTCGACTTGCTTTTTAAAGCTTCTTCCTTTAGGGATAATAAATGGTGCTAGTAAAACGAGTTTTTCGCCGTCTTGTTTTGTGTGAATATGGTTAAGGATATCTGTACTCGTATGACGTTTAACCTCATTTCCGCTTATAGGAGAATAAGTCACACCAATACGAGCATACAATAAACGCATGTAATCGTAAATTTCAGTACTTGTGCCAACAGTTGACCTTGGATTGCTTGAACTCACCTTCTGCTCAATTGCAATAGCAGGCGAAATGCCTTTGATCATGTCTACGTCTGGCTTGTCCAAACGACCAAGGAATTGTCTCGCGTATGAGGATAAGCTCTCAACATACCGTCTTTGTCCCTCAGCAAAAAGTGTATCAAAGGCTAATGATGACTTACCCGATCCGCTCAGTCCAGTTATCACTACTAGCTTGTTTTTGGGAATATCAACATCAATATTCTTTAAGTTGTGCATTCTTGCACCTCTAATGCTTATGTAATCCTTACCGTTCACTCAATGAAAACCACCGTTAAAATGTTAAACACTGTTAAAACTGCCTTAGTTTTGTTGTGTACGTGCGAATTTACCTATATTTGGGATAAGAACGATGGAGGTGTAACATTTTAATATGCTCAGGCGTTCTACTAATAGAAACAAAAAACTTATTGCCTATAGATACCACTTTACACTAATAGATTATTGAATTTTTAATTTAAGGTAAAGTGCTATGGACTTAAAACAGTTAACAGACAAAGAACTGGTTAGGCGATATATCGCAGGAAGCGAACAATCCTTTGAATATTTATTGAGAAGACACCAGGATAAGGTATATAACTATATCTACATGATGGTGCGTGACGCTGATATTGCGAATGACGTTTTCCAGGATACATTCATAAAAGTTATTCAAACGCTCAAGAAAGGCAAGTATAACGAGGAAGGTAAATTTCTTCCCTGGGTTATGCGAATTGCTCACAACTTGATTATCGACCATTTCAGAAAAGAGAAGAAAATGCCTAAAGTGGGTATGTATGTTGGGGGAGAAGATGAAGATTTTGATATTTTCTCAGTACTCAACATGAACGAGCAGACGGTTGAGGACGAAATGGTGATGATGCAAGTGTATGATGATGTAAAAAAGCTAGTGGAATATCTTCCAGAAGAGCAAAAAGAAGTGGTTGTGATGCGTCATTATCAAGATTTAAGCTTTAAAGAAATAAGTGAGAAAACCGGCGTGAGTATCAATACAGCTCTAGGAAGGATGCGTTATGCACTTATCAATTTGAGGAAGTTAATTGAAGATCACCAAAAAATTATGACCTATTAGAACAATATGAGAAGATGAATTAGCGTTAGGCAGTATAAATCTTAAACGTGCCTATGATTAAAACATCTACTCTAAAACAACTTTCCGAATTTTCTCAAAATGAAGCTGACATCAGAAGCCAGGTATTTCCAAAGGCAGATGATAAATCGCCAAAAGCGAGTGTTGTGCAAAACATTTTAAATTACTCGAAATCACTTTCGGTCAGAGAAACTAAGACAATCGGAAAACAATTAATGACCTTAAATTAAAATAAAAGCGCCAGACTAAGTCTGGCGCTTTTTTAGTAGGCTATAATTTTGTCTAATGGTAAGGGATTCTTTACGATTTCAAGCTCTTCAAGCGTGTTTAGGCATTCCTCAACTATGTCGTTTTTTGTGTCCATTGATTTTGCCCATTCGGTGCTGTTTAGCCAAATAGCAACATCTTCCTGCTTCAGTTTATATCTTTCCGCTATTATCTGAGTAGCTTGTGGGTCTTGTTTTAAAGCTTGAGCCCTATCCAACACAATCTGAATTACTTCATTCAACTTGTCTTGATGATCTCTCAAGACCTTATTTCTAGCAGCCACAACAAAACAAGGCCATGGAGTTGCTTGGTTTGTAAGGTGTTTTAGTTCGCCCGAATCAACGAATGGTTTCGTGGTAAAACGTTCCCACATAAATAAATTAGACGTCTTGTTCCCCAAAGATTCACGGGCGCCATCTAAATTACTCACCACTTTAAAGCTAATAGCTGTTTTTGGATTCCAGCCTTGATTTTTCGCAAAGACATAGGCCATTAAATGAGAGCCAGAGCCCCATCTACTAATGGCGAAAATGGGAGGAATTACATCTTTTACAACTTCAAACTTATTGTATGCCGTTGTGTGAACACCCCATATTAAGGGCGAATCCGTATAAAAGCAAACAATTTTTGATTTATTGCCAAGGCAGATATCGGCGATCATACCCTCAGTGAGAACAAGTGCCACATCTAAGGATCCATGTCTAAGTTCACGCGTCATTGCTCCCGTTCCGCCAGGAAAGTCTGTCCAATTCACTTTAACTCCAATCGAATCAAATCTTCCTTCTTCCATGCATAAATGCCATGGTAGATTAAAGTGTTCTGGAACTCCACCGATATTTAAAACTAGGCTGCTCATTTAACTTTTGGGAGCGTAAATGTATCAAATAAGTGTAATCATTTCAATTTCTCAATCTCAGATTTTCTTCCAATAGTCCGTGTTATAAAGTCCACATCATATTTTGGACTGCGAGCAGGAGAATATTCGCGCCCGTAAAAGATAATTTGAAGATGAAGCTTATTCCATATTTCTTTCGGAAAGAGCCGTTTTGCATCTTTTTCCGTTTGCTCCACATTTTTTCCGTTCGTGAATCCCCATTTGTATAGTAATCGATGAATATGTGTATCGACTGGAAATGCTGGTACATTAAAGGCTTGTGCCATCACTACAGAAGCTGTTTTATGACCAACTCCAGGCATGGCTTCAAGATCTTCAAAATTATCTGGCACAACGCCATTATGCTTATCGATAATCATGTGAGATAGTTCATATATTGCTTTAGATTTTCTCGGTGAAAGTCCACAAGGTTTAATAATCTCGCGTATATCTTCTACCTCAAGCTTAATCATATCGTAGGGATTGTCGGCGCGTTTAAATAGAATTGGGGTAATCTGATTAACCCTCGCATCTGTACATTGTGCCGATAGCAATACCGCTATTAACAAAGTGTACGGGTCCTTATGATCTAGAGGGACAGGCGTCTCTGGATAAAGTCGTTCTAACTCATTAATAACATATTCAACTTTCTCTTGCTTGGTCATAAAACAAAGATACTTGAATGATTCAAACGGAACTTGTAGATTTGCAGAGAAAAAAGTGCGCAAAATTGTTTGTATTAAAAGCAAATTATTATCTTTGCGCTCCGTTTAGATAAAAGACAATGGCAAAGAAAGGAAATAGAGTACAGGTTATTTTGGAGTGCACAGAGCACAAAGAGTCTGGTCAACCAGGTACTTCAAGATACATTACAACAAAGAATAGAAAGAACACACCAGATAGAATGGAGTTGAGAAAGTACAACCCAATTCTAAGAAGGTACACGATTCATCGTGAGATAAAATAATAAGTTATGGCTAAGAAGACGGTAGCAACTTTACAGACAGGTGGTGGTAAGCAGTACACAAAGTGTATTAAAATGGTTAAATCACCAAAATCAGGTGCATACACATTCAAAGAAGAAATGGTGCACAATGATAAAGTAAAAGAGTTTTTCGAGAAGAAATAAGACTTCTTTAAAGTATATTTGACCCTGACGATTATGCAGAGAGAGCATAATGTCAGGGTTTTTTAGCATTTATAAACAGGGAAAATGGGATTATTTGGCTTCTTCAACAAAGAGAAAAAGGAAAACTTAGATAAAGGTCTTGAGAAAACCAAGTCTAGTTTCTTCTCAAAACTTAGTCGTACGATAGCGGGTAAGTCAAAGGTTGATGATGAAGTTCTTGATGATCTTGAAGAAATTCTAGTTACATCAGATGTTGGTGTTAGCACAACATTGAAAATAATTGAACGTATCGAAGAGCGCGTTGCTCGCGATAAATATGTGGGCACTTCTGAACTTGACTCCATTTTACGCGAAGAAATAGCTTCTCTACTAGAGGAAAATAATACTGAAGATTTATCTGAAGTAAGTGTGCCAAAAGTAAATGGTCCTTATGTTATTATGGTAGTGGGGGTAAATGGTGTTGGAAAGACAACCACTATTGGAAAACTGGCCTATCAATTCAAAAAACAAGGTAAATCGGTGATTTTAGGCGCCTCTGATACATTTAGAGCAGCTGCTGTGGATCAATTGAAAATATGGAGTGAGCGAGTGGATGTTCCTATAATTGAGCAAGGAATGAACGCTGATCCAGCGTCTGTAGCTTTCGATACATTACAATCTGCTGTGGCAAAGAATGCAGATGTTGTGATTGTTGATACGGCGGGTCGTTTGCACAATAAGGTCAATTTAATGAATGAGCTTACCAAGATTAAGCGCGTAATGCAGAAAGTTGTACCTGAAGCTCCACACGAAATTCTTTTAGTTTTAGATGGCTCAACCGGGCAGAATGCCTATGAGCAGGCTAAGCAGTTCTCTCTGGCTACTGAAATCAATGCCTTAGCTATTACTAAGCTTGATGGAACAGCAAAGGGTGGCGTTGTAATTGGAATTTCAGATCAATTAAAAGTACCTGTAAAATATATTGGAATAGGTGAAGGCATGGAAGACTTACAAGTCTTTAATAAACGTGAATTTGTAGATTCTCTTTTCAAAAAATGATGCGTTTTATACGTATATCGCTGCTACTTCTTAGTATATCTTTAGTAACGTCATGTAAGGACGATTCCTTGGAAGGAAAGCTAGAGGATATAATGTCAGATTACGTTGTGGCCGTCAATAATGAGGATGTAGATGCAATGCTGGACTTAGTATATCCTTCAGTATTTGATTCGATTCCTAAAAGAGAAATAGCCGCAAACTTTGTGAATTATAGAAGAGGAAGACGGATTATTTTAAAAGAGGTTCTTAAAGTATATGGACCATACGAGCATAATGGGACACAATATGCTTTAGCAGACTTTAGATTTGGCAAAGGAGTGATTTTCTTTAAAAGAAGAGATGTTATTCCCTACGCGTTTGCTAGTGATAACGGTGAAGATTGGTATATCATTCCGTTTCCAATGTCAGTTTTAATGGAAACAGATAGAGTTGGCAGAATAAGATTAGAGCGCATTTATGGCTATTATGACTACAACTACATCCAAGTTTTGCCAGAGGAAGTTATAGAACAAATGTTTAACGATTACATACCAGGAAGTGAAGACTAAAACCTTAAAGAAAAATAAAGTGAATGTTGTCACCCTTGGGTGTTCTAAAAACATTTTTGATTCGGAATTAATGATGGCTCAGCTCAAGGCAAACAACTATGAGGTGGAGCATGAAAGTCAGACTGAAGATTCGTCCATTGTAATAATTAATACCTGCGGATTTATTGACAACGCAAAAGAGGAATCTATCAACAGTATTCTGCATTTTGCAGATGCCAAAGAAGCCGGACTTGTCGATAAAGTCTACGTTACAGGATGTCTGTCACAGCGCTATAAAGAAGATTTGGAAAAGGAAATTCCGAATGTTGATGGTTATTTCGGTACAAGAGATTTACCACGTTTATTAAAGACACTTAAAGCTGACTATAAGAAGGAATTAATTGGTGAACGTTTATTGACGACACCCTCCCATTATTCCTATTTTAAAATTGCTGAAGGTTGTGACAGACCATGTTCGTTTTGTGCGATACCTTTGATGCGTGGAAAACATAAATCTACCCCAGAAGAGCAATTAATCAAGAATGCCGAGTCTTTGGTAGCTCAAGGAACTAAAGAGCTCATTCTGATTGCCCAGGACTTGACCTATTATGGATTAGACATTTATGGCAAGCGAACGCTAGCAGATTTGCTCAGAAAACTATCAGATGTCAATGGATTGGATTGGATTCGCCTTCATTATGCCTACCCATCTGGA
This sequence comes from Flavobacteriales bacterium, assembly GCA_964230215.1. Classification (GTDB taxonomy): domain Bacteria; phylum Bacteroidota; class Bacteroidia; order Flavobacteriales_D; family JAUILH01; genus JAUILH01. The sequence goes on along the minus strand of CAXRGQ010000006.1, from coordinate 482,346 downwards.
TTTCCTATGGATGTAATAGACGTAATGAAAGAACGCGATAATATTTGTAATTACTTGGATATCCCATTGCAGCATGGATCGTCAAGAATGTTAAAGGCGATGAGAAGGGGCATTAATCGTGAAAAAACAACGCAGTTGATTCACGATATCAGGGATAAGATTCCAGAGATTGCTATTCGTACAACACTAATAGCTGGTTACCCAGGTGAAACGGAGGAGGACTTTCAAGAAATGTACGATTGGGTGGAGGAGATGAGGTTCGACCGAATGGGCTGTTTTACTTACTCTCACGAAGAAAATACCCACGCCTATAATTTTGAAGATGATGTTCCAGACAATATTAAGCAGTCTCGTGCGTCTTCATTAATGGATTTACAGTCGGGCATATCGTTTGAAATGAATCAAGAGAAGGTGAACAAAACGTTTAAAGTATTGTTTGATAAGATGGAAAATGGATACTTCATTGGAAGAACTGAATACGATTCGCCTGAGGTAGACAACGAAATTAGAGTGAAAAATGATCAATATGTGCGAATTGGTGATTTTGCTAATGTGAAAATAGACAAGGCGGAGCACTTTGATTTGTACGGAACTGTAGTCGACTAATGGGATTTGAGCTAATTACAACCCTCTTGCACAGGCATCCAGCTGTTTTGGACAGAGGGCCTAACTATCATGAGTTTCATGCAGATTGGTTTATAAAAGAACCATGGAATGCATTTTCATCACTTTTCTTTTTAGTTCCAGTGTTTTATTGGGTGTGGAAATTACGTGGTCAGTATAAAGAGCACATGATTATTACAGCTCTATTACCTCTGTTGTTTCTTAATGGACTAGGATCTACATTGTATCATGCATTTAGAGCAAGTAATTTTTGGCTGATGCTGGATGCATTGCCCGCAGCGATTATGATGCTTATATTGGGTGTCTACTTTTGGACACGTGTTACGGGGAGTTGGAAAAAAGGTATACTAATCATACCAATTGCTTTTGGATTAATTTTTGGATTTTTCGGATTGGCTAACGCAGGTGTACTACATATAGACAGGGACGCGGGTGCTAATTTTATTTATACACTCAATGGTTTAAGTCTTCTTGGAGCTCCAATAGGAATCATAATGTACAGAACCCATTTTTATAAATGGCATTTAATGGCTTTGACGGCTCTGTTTTTAATAGGGGCTGTGATATTCCGCTCACTGGACTATCCGCATGACAATCCATTTCCAGATTTAATGCCTCAAGGGACTCATTTCTTATGGCATATAATTAGTGCATTTGCAGTGTTTTCCCTAGGTTGGTATCTGTATTATCTAAAAGGTTTAGATTTGACAAAAAGATGGCCAAGTAGAGATGAGCAGATTTTGGATGACGTGCATAGTGACTAATGGATTGGGCCTTTTTGTCTTCCTTCTATCATTAACCTCTTGTTCGCATTCTAATAATGAACTTACGATAGCATGTGCATCCAATCTTGCACCTGCCATGGATGAGCTAGCTGACGCTTTCACAAAGGAAACGGGAACAAAACTAAATCTAAGTTACGGTGCAACTGGTCTGCTGTATCAGCAAGTAAAAAACGGAGCTCCAATAGATATTATGATATCTGCGAATCCTGACTATACGGGACAACTGTTTAAAGAGGAGAAAGTTCAGGATGTACTGGAATTTGCTAAAGGGCAAGTCGTTTTGGTATCAAAATATAACTTGGATAGGGCTACAATAGTTGATTATTTGCTGTCGGATGAATGTAGAACAATAGTAATCCCCGATTGGCGGAAAGCACCTTTCGGAATGGCCGCTAAATCATACTTAGAAGAGGTGGGTATTTGGACTAAAGTGTCCAATAAATTGTTGATTGCAGATGATGTGTCAAAAGCAAATACCATGTACTTAGCAGGGAATGGGGATGCATTGTTTACAGCAAATTCTTTGACGAATAAGCTGGATGATTATTTCGTTACAATTATTGGTAAAGAGCTTCAATTAGAGCAGTCAGCGTTAATAATTAATGGCGCTGTGCATGCAGAAGAGGCAAAGGCATTTTTAAAGTTTTTAAGGAGTGCATCAGCCAAAGAAATTCTCAAAAAGTATAATTATCTTGTATAGGTGGAGTGGTCAGCAATCTATATAAGCCTGAAATTAGCATTTTTAACGGCCCTAATCCTCTTGGTCGTATGTTTGCCATTAGTGTGGTTAGCTAGCAGACGTAGATGGATGCGATTAGGTTTAGATATTCTCGCCATCTTACCACTAATCTTGCCGCCTACCGTGCTTGGCTATTACATTATCTATTATTTAAGTCCTAATTCTGCTTTAGGGGAGTTTCTTCAATCCAATTTCGGCTGGTCGCCCGTGTTTTCTTTCGGTGGAATTCTATTGGCAACTGTTATTTATAGTTTCCCTTTCATGATACGCGCACTAATAGACGGTTGGAAATCCATTCCGGAAAATGCTTTCAACCTGATTAAACTCAATAGCTTTAGTTTAAAACAGAAAGTGAAATACATATTTCTTCCATACCTCAAACCATTTATGCTTAGTGGTTTTATTATGAGCTTTGCGCACGCAATGGGGGCTTTTGGCGTAATACTTATGGTAGGCGGTAACATGCCTGAAACACGTACAGCATCCGTAGCAATTTATGATAGTATGATGTTAATGGATTATGACACTGCTAATATGTATGCACTGATTCTACTTGCCCTGAGTGTATCACTCGTTGTTATCGTCAAACTAATTCAGTACCGAAACAATGATTGATGTACAGAAGACATATCGTTCGCGCAGCAGAACGAGCAAAATCGTTTTACAGAGCGATCCCGGTCAAAGTCGTCTGATTGGCTTGTACGGACCTTCTGGCGTTGGTAAAACCACTGTGTTAAAGGTGCTGGCAGGCTTGGAAGATGCGGAGCCAAATCAATCAATCATAAACGGTAAGACAATTCAATCTTATCAAAAGGAGAAAGCCATTGCTATTGTGTTCCAAGATGCGTATTTGCCCAAAAATCTGTCTGTAGAGCAGGTGTTAGATTTGTTTACAAATGATTCAAACGCAAGAAAAGACGCCATCCATGACTTGGGCATTCAATCTTTAATGAAGGAGAAAATCAAAAATTTATCGCAGGGACAAAGACAGAGGGTGGCCATTTTAACATGCCTATTTAGTGATAAGAGTTTGTTGTTGTTAGATGAGCCCTTTTCTGCTATTGGGGATGATCAGATTAGTCTGGTATGTGAGCTTATTACCACTCAAACTCGAGCAAATCAATCAAAGATTGTACTAATCTCTAGCCATAGAAAGGATGTGCTTGGTAAGCTTTGTACCAAGTTAATCGAAATGAAGACCCCGTAAATGCCTTGTTTGTCATGGATGTAGGTAATTATTGCTTTAGATTCAACAATCCATCGTTAGAAACCCATTCTGCCTGTGCGTTGATGAAGCAGAACTTCTTTCTATGTTTGAATAAACAAGAAAGCAATGGACAGAACGGACAAGAAGATATTGAACATCCTTCAGCAGAATGCTAGAGTTACAAATAAGGAGTTAGCGAAAGAAATGGGTTTATCAACTACACCTGTATTTGAGCGTGTTAAAAAGCTTGAAAAACAAGGCTATATTCAGAACTATGTGGCTTTGGTAGATAACAAAAAAGTGGACCGAAATCTAATTGCATATCTCAGTGTAAAACTGGACAAGCATTCGAAAGGTCACCTATTAAACTTTAAGAACAGTGTATCGCGTCTTAATGAGGTAATGGAGTGTTATCAAATAGCTGGGAATGCTGATTACGTTATAAAAATCGCATTACGAGACATGGATGAATACGCTCGATTTATCACCGAAAAAATATCGGCAATTGAGAATATTAATTCAATTGATGTGTCTTTTGTTTTGGATGAAGTTAAGCGTCAAACCGCCTACGTAATCAACTAATTATTTGGCTTTGGTGTATGAAACACGCACCGGGTCACTCTTACCGTCACTAATAAGAAGAATTAATTCGCCTCCCCCTGGGTAGGCGATTTCTTCTATATTAAACATCAACTCACGCATTTCAAGTTTTCTACATGCGTCTCCGTTGGCATCATGTGCTAAGAAAACGCTTAATTGTGGTGGTAAACTTTTCTTGTACATTTTAGTCGCATGCAGTTCGATTTTATGCTCTTCACAACCTCCACTGTAATTAACTTTTAGCTTAAGAATGTCGCCCTCTACTGTTGCCTTTTCAATTTCGATTGGGTCCCAGCCTTTGTGATCAATATTCTCAACAATCTGTACCTCTTGAACTTTCTTTGTATCGTCTTTCACCTCAGTTGTTTTCTTTGAATCATCATTTGCTGCCTTCTTTGACTTACATGAAGCGCTCATCCCTAAAATGCCTATTAAAGCTAATCCTATAATTTGTGTTTTCATTTCCCTGCGTTTTCTGTTATTATCGAAATAATCATGCCAAGCTAAAGTACATATTATTTTCCTTTCTTCTGTTTGAGTAGTGATTCAAGCGCATACATCTCGTCTCTTAAACGAGCAGCTTCAATAAAATCGAGATCTTTTGCAGCCTTCTTCATCATGTCCTGTGTGTTCAGAATGGATCGTTCTATTTGATCTATACTCATATACTGAATAACTGGGTCGGCTGCAATGGCTGGACCATTTGTTTGTTCGTACGTATCTTCTTTCCCTCGAACTTCTGATAGGGGATTGCTCAGTTTTTTGATAATCTGTTTCGGTTCTAATCCATGATCTTCGTTATGCGCCATCTGAAGACTTCTTCGTCTGTTTGTCTCATCAATCGTACGTTGCATAGCATCCGTCATCTTATCAGCATACATGATTACCTTACCGTTGATATTCCTTGCAGCACGACCCACGGTTTGAACTAAACTTCTTTCAGAACGCAAGAATCCTTCCTTATCCGCATCTAAAATTGCCACAAAACTTACTTCCGGTAAGTCTAATCCCTCTCTCAATAAGTTAACACCTACGAGTACATCAAAGCGACCGTTTCTCAGTTCTTGAAGAATTTCTACACGCTCCAAAGTATCAACTTCTGAGTGAATATAACGCGTCTTAATACCCATTTTGATCAGGTATTTTGATAGCTCTTCTGCCATTCGTTTTGTGAGAGTTGTAACCAATGTACGCTCATTCTTCTCTATTCTAAGGAGCACTTCCTCCATTAAATCATCAATTTGATTGGCAGTAGGTCGAATTTCAATCTCTGGGTCAAGTAATCCTGTAGGACGTATTATCTGCTCAACAACAACGCCACCGCTTTCCTCTAATTCAAAGTCTGCAGGCGTAGCACTGACATAAATTCGCTGATTAACAATCTGCATAAATTCCTCGAACTTCAATGGTCTGTTGTCAATGGCCGCTGGTAATCTAAAGCCATATTCCACCAAATTCACTTTACGAGATCGGTCGCCTCCATACATTGCTTTTATTTGAGGAAGGGTCACGTGACTTTCATCCACAACCAGCAAAAAGTCATCCGGAAAATAATCTAGTAAACAGAAAGGTCGTGTGCCCGGCTGTCGTTTATCAAAGTATCTCGAGTAGTTCTCTATACCACTGCAATAACCGAGCTCTCGAATCATTTCCAAATCCATGGACACGCGCTCTTTGATACGCTGTGCCTCAAGAAATTTTTTCTCGCTCTCAAATTGTTCAATTCTATTCCCCAAATCAACCTCAATCTTCCCGATTGCGCTATTGATAGTCTCTTGGGATGTCACGAATATATTCGCCGGAAAAATATTGTAATCAGTAAACGTATCTAACTTAACGCCGCCTGGTTTAGGGTCAAATGATTCGATTTTTTCAATTTCATCACCCCAAAAATAAACGCGTATAGCATAGTCTGCATAGGCTAGAAATATATCAACGGTGTCTCCTTTAACTCTGAAATTCCCTCGCTCAAAATCATTGTGGCTTCTTGAATATAAATTCTCAACCAAACGTCTCAAAAACTGGTTGCGAGCAATTTCTTCTCCGACCTTTATATTGATAATTCCTTTGTTAAACTCCTCCGGATTTCCGATACCATAGATACACGAAACACTCGCTACTACCAAGACATCCCTGCGACCAGACAACAGGGCAGAGGTGGTTCGTAGCCTCAGTTTTTCTATTTCGTCGTTGATGGATAAATCTTTCTCGATAAAGGTATCTGTGACTGGCAAGTAAGCTTCTGGTTGATAGTAATCGTAATAAGACACGAAATACTCGACCGCGTTTTCAGGAAAAAAGGATTTGAATTCGGCATATAACTGAGCCGCCAGTGTTTTGTTATGAGATAAAACCAAGGTAGGTCTTTGAACACGCTCAACCACATTCGCCACAGTAAATGTCTTCCCTGTCCCGGTAGCTCCGAGTAAGGTTTGTGCTACCTCACCATTTTTTAAACCTTCTACAAGCTCGTCAATAGCCTTGGGTTGATCCCCGGTAGGCTTATACTCCGACTCAATTTTGAAATCCATGCCTTAAAATTACAGCATATTTGTGAGTGCAGAACGTAAATAGTTGGAGTAACTAAGTAGAATTATTTACGTATCATCTGGCAGTGTTACGAATTCCAGCCAACATAATTCTTCTTTTAATAATACTCCATGCATCAGAGTCATTCGCTCAAAGCAAGGCTAAGCTTAATGCGAAAAAGGAACTTGAGACTTTAAAGGAGGGGGTACTTCTGATAAAATTGTATGATTATCAATCCAAAATTGATAAGTTAAGAGAGAATGGCTATGATAAAAAGGCTGACCAGATTCAATATGAATCGGATAGTTTAAATAAAGTCATAGTTAAGGCATTCACAACGCTCTATGAGTTCAGTGATTTTGGGTTTTACATGAGTTCGAACGAGTCTCTGCTTAAGCAAGGCGACTTTTCGCATGTTTATTTCTTAAGCGGAGTGGATACCATCTCTTCACATTCAGATATATTCTATTTGGACAGTAAATACGTGTTTTTTGAAAGCATGCAATCATCTCAATTAGGATTTTCTTTGTTTGATAAGGATTTCAATTTACTTAAAGAGCCGTTCCCTTACTATGTAAGAAAACGGCAATCTATATTTTTTCTTCGCCGAGATCATTTCGAGATGACGCTCAAGCTTCAGGAAAACCTGAATAAATTTTGGGATAAGTCCAGAAAGTATTGAGTTGGTTGACAAGATTCATCACGATACACCCAATTTCAAATTTCAAATCTCGAATTTCAAATCCCTCCCTATAATGTTGGTGCTGCCATAGATTTCTCCGCAAGGTCGAAATGACTGTGCGGCTAGCGGTACCAATGTTGACGGTATACCCAATTTCAAATTTCAAATTTCAAATCTCGAATTTCAAATCTCAATTCCTCATGTTCCCGTGAGCCAAGCGAGCAATATCATGACCTTGCCCCCAAGTTCTGGTGCGGCTCGTGGCACCAATGTTGATTAATATCAATTTTGAACCGCCACAACCTCATCATCCTCTTTAACCGCCACTAAATATTGACTGATTTTATACAACTGACCTGCTGCGTTATAATATTTCCATTCGCCATGTCGCTTCCCTTCCGAATCTATCATACCTACACTGCTGATTAAATAGCGTACGCTTTCGCTCGCATTGTAATCGTTGAATCGACTATACCCGTAATATCTGCCTAAATGAAAGACAGGAAGTACATGGTAGCTCGCCATAACACCTAGTTCCATCTTATCATTTATATAAACACGTGTTTCTTTAGGAAGATCATTTTCGAATTTGACTTTGATCGAATCACTACCCTGTGAATACATTTTAGTTGACGCTTTGTCGAGCACCTCTTGCATCTGAGTTAAGTGGCTGTAGTTGTTTTTTAAATCATGCGCCAAACTCCAGTTTATATCATTAATTAATGCATACTCGCTGTAATACGTCCAATTTCCAACTTTCTTGTATGTTACAAGTGGTGGTGCATAGAACGAACCGAATTGTCGAGCTGAATACGAATCATCAAAAGATTGATATCCCGCTGAGTATGATCTTGACTGTTCTCCTTGCTGCGCAGATATGGCAAATGAATTCAGCGCCGTTAGTTCTATATTCTGGAACCACTGAAGACCTCCAGGATTGTGAACCTCTTCATTGCCCTCAGCTAAAAGTCCGCCAATCATGGTGTATACTTTTGTATGGATGATGTTCGAATCAACTGGTACACGCTCAAACTTCAATCCCATGTCATAGTCAAAGTTGGTCTTTAGTTCAACTTCTCCATCTTTAAACAGAATGGTTTCTATAACCTTGCCTTTTTTGTCATAACGCGTTCTAACGCCATTTAACAGGTCGTTTCTCCAATGCTCAGTGCGGCAAAGAATTGCAGTTCCCGGATAATATTCTTTCCATCTTCCTGAGCGCTTTCCGTTTACAAAATAGCCTTCAATCCATGGAATACCAACACTGTAATTCTGAATCCATCTGCCGTGTAATACAGAATCTTTTCCTTCACCATATAGCCAAATAGTTTTATCCTTACTTTTTAGTGAGTTTTCGAAATGATATTCACACACCATAGGCTTTTGTGGAAGTTCGTATTTGTTAGGCATTTTCAAATCAAACGGAATGTATGAGTCGTACGCTCCCTGGATTAGCTTTAATTCAGCCACGGTAAAACCTGATAGTTGTTGCCACTCGGGAAGGGCAGGGTCCTGAATTTCTTTTACCCATGCATAATTGTTAGTGGAGGCGATTCTATGTGCCACATGATCATATCCCGTCTCCATCATTAGGAAACCAACGGCACAATGAGTACCATGCTCGTCAATGAATACAGGCAGTCGTTCCTCTCTGTAATAATTCATAGGAAACAGCCCTTCTTCTCTGTAGGCATCCAAAACAGAAATTAGATGCGTTCTCATTGCAAGTTGCGCTTCATTCAAATGATCCGTAGGGTTGTTGCGAAGGACTTTAAGCACTTCAGTTAAATGCGTTTGAATATACTCTTTATCTGAGGCGAAATCTATGGCAGGCCTATCATCAAATTCATCCTTATAATCCTTCCAGTTATAGTTGAACTCACATAATTGAGTAAACAAGGTGTGTGTCGCCGACCAGGCTATTCCACAATAAAATATAGCTGTGACAAGTAAGTATTTCATGACATTTCGTTTTAATGTTTGTCCGAATGTCTTAAATACTTCTCAGCGGTAAAATGATGACTTAGGGAAGAGGATGGGTGAGTGGGTGAAGGATCTTTATTCTTTAATTATTTTGCGATGAGTTCTTATCCCTGCATCATTTGTAATTATAGCAAGATAAATTCCAGAATTAAGGTGGCTTAAATTAATGGAATCATTGTTTTTGATGTGCTGTTGAATGATGATTTGACCACTCATATTATATATTTCTAAATATAGTGGTGTCGTTTCCGCGGTCTCAATAGTTAGTTGATTTATGCAAGGATTTGGCTGTATGTTAATTTCTAGATTAGTTAATGAATTTGTATTGAGCATATTTTCATCGCCTGCCGCACCGCATAGGTAATTAAAGAAGGTGCCTTGACTTACAAATGACAGATTACCAGTAAAGCTAGTGTTGGAATGCTGGATGTTTTCAAATAGATATAGAGTATCGGAAGAAAATCCTGTGATTTCATATATTGGTGAGAAAACTACATCTATCGATTCACAATAGTCATCGTGGTAGGAAACATACTCAAGGTATAATGAATCTGGGCTGATGCTGCTTTGCGCAACACTCATTTGTTTGCCAGGCCTCATACTTGCATGACTAACATTATGGATATTACTTGCTGTTGAAGAAACCATGTAGCCATTGAGATCTGTTATTACCCTCATGTCGCTTGACCATTGACTTAAGCCACTAACGTGCAAATAATCACCCATGATATTGATTGCCTCAAAACTTGGTAAAATTTGACCGTTATTTCCATAATTTGTAGGATATGATTTTATCCATTTTAGGTTTCCAGCTGAATCACATTTAGCTATGTATGGAGCTCCGAAAGCAAAATTGCCGATTTGTCCACATATATAAAGGTTTGCACTATCAGATTCGGTAATACCATAGCCCAAAAAAAGTGGCATATCGAAATTATTGATTTGATTTTTCACCCATCGAAGGCTGCCATTTGATGAGATACGTGCGATTGATAATTGACTATTTCTATGCCCGCATACGACTAGATCGTTATTAGCACATTCATGAACAGCCACATTACCTCCATTATAACCACCGATAGTGTCTGATGGCACAATAAACAGATCCCATTTTAATTGTAGTTGTTTGTCGAAATTAATTATTCGAAATCCATCGTTTTGATAAACCAATATGCACAACTGAGTTTCATATACATGAAGCTGGTGTTCTGAATATACTTTAGAAATTGAGTCTAATTGCACCGTGTGAATTAAATTACCTGCAGAGCTAATTGTACTTAGAAGTACTTTTTCTTCTCCAGAAATTGTGTCCCTGGTCAATAAGTAAGTAGTGTCGTTGTACAATTCAACATCACATAAATAATCAATTTGATTAGTCTCTCTTATGTTAAATATTTCATTTCCATTCTCATCGAACTTCACTAGGTTGATTTCACCGTCATGCCAGCCTATCACTGAACTATTATTGGTATTGTTAAGAGCACAAACCATGTTGTTAGGATTGGCAGTTAAGGATGTTCCTTTTCTTATTTGAGAATGCACAATGTTTCCCAGTAAGAGAAAGGTCGAAAAAAGTATGTAAAATCTGAGGTGTATCATAGTGATGATGTTGCTGAATTAAATATAATAAATTGACTACAAGAATTTTAACGTATCTATTGAATGGTAGGTTTATTGATTCTTCGGTGTTTATATCAAGCAATATAATTACAAGCACAATATGGAATCACTAGTTACATATAATTCGGAATCCTTACTTTTAGCCAGACAATCATCGACAAATGCTGCAAGTAAAAGCCTATTACCCATCCATTAATATCCTAAGAGGTATTGCTGCGCTTATGGTGTGTTTGTACCACTTTACCAACTACTCAGACCTTAATGGTAGTTTATTTGAAGAAGGAAGTGTGATTCAAGAAGCGGGCGAATTCGGTGTGCTTGGCGTTTTTGTGTTTTTTGTAATTACGGGTTTTGTTATTCCGCTTACACTGATCAAACATAAATTCAGGCTGACTCAAATTCATCGTTTTTTTGCTAAACGATGGGTGCGCATTGAGATTCCGTATTTGGCTTCTATTCTCCTTGTTCTTCTTGTAGGATTAATGTTCAGTATTAAAAATGATCTTCCGTTTATACTGGAAGGCGAAAGATTATTCCATCATGTTTTTTATACGACTTCTTTCTTTGACTTTGAATGGTATAATCCAATCTATTGGACGCTGGCAATTGAAATTCAATTTTACATTCTCATAGCACTTTTATTCCCTCTATTCACCACCTCAAATAAATGGTTGAATTGTATCATACCACTGGGCTTAGCAATAGCCCCTTTAGTAGTTGAAGATAATCGCATGGTCTTTCATTATTGTGCGATTTTCTCTCAGGGTCTATGTCTTTTACTTATGATTCATGATAAATTGGATAAAGCTGTTGGTGCGATTATCATAGCCATTGCGCTTGGCATTACGGGATACTCAAACGGAATTGATATTGCGATAGTGGCAGGGATTACAATGGCAATAATTGCTTTTTTCAGTATTGATAACAAAGGGCTGAATCGACTAGGAGATATTTCCTACTCATTGTATCTCACCCACGGAGTAACTGGTGTTAATCTTATCTATTTTGTGGGGAGGTATAGTAATTCTACCATCATGAGTATTGGTATTACGATACTCGCTTTATTTGTTTCAATAGTGGGTGCATTTGCATTTTGGAAATATGTTGAAGCGCCCTCTCAGAAAGTATCTAAGAGAATTGAGATGCAGAAAGAAAACTAGTTCTGACAAGTCAAGATTAAGTCACTTTAAAGTTTTTTACTGCGCGAACATTAAGGCACAATATTTGTTAATTATTTGTTAACGGATATGAATAGTAACACACATACAGGTCTTCAACTCTTGCGCACATGTATCTTATTGTTCATTCTAATGTTATGTGCTAATACAAGTGTTTACTCGCTTGATATAGTGCAATCAGATGAAATATGTGAGACCTTACCAACTAAGCCATTTGACACTGACCAAGAGGAAAAAGAAGATGCAGAACTTGAGGGGGAGAAAGAACTCGTCCATAACCGTTTTGCATATATTACTGTAATTCCCAAAACCTCAACAGTACACTTAATACTTCCACCAGAGAAACGATACACCGAATGTTTCTTGGGGGTTTCATCACCACCACCTGAATTAGATTAGTATTCGATTACGCGCTCTACTTGCTCGATATTATTACAAACTAATCTAAAATCAGAATAAAATGAAAAAACATACAATTATCGCCATCCTATGTGTTGGCTTAATGGCAGCATCATGTGCCACTGTGAACCCAGGAGAGGTTGGGGTGAAACAAACCTTCGGAAGACTAAATGGTGGCATAAAAGAACCAGGATTGATTTGGACGGGATTATTCTCTAACCTTATCACAATCCCAACAAGAACCATCAACAAAGAAGTCAAACTAAACCTACCGTCTAAGGAAGGCTTAAATGTAAAGGCAGAAATATCAATTCTATACCACGTTCAAAAAAGTAAAGTAATTGATATTATCAACGAAATAGGCTTGGATTACGAAAGAGTGCTCATTCTAAGTGCCTTTAGATCTGCATCAGCTGATGTCTGTGCGCAATTCTTTGCAAAAGACATGCACTCGGGCAGGAGAGATGTTATTGAACAAGATATCCTGCGTAAAATGCAAGACATTATTGGTGACAGAGGATTTGTGATTGAGAATGTGCTCATGAAAAGTATCTCTCTGCCGGATGGGCTTTACAGTGCCATTGAAGCTAAACTGCAGGCCGAACAGCAAGCGCAACAAATGGAGTTTGTCCTTGATAGGGAAAAAATGGAAGCCGAAAGGAAACGTGTTGAAGCAGAAGGTATTCGTGACGCCCAAAAAATAATCAAAGAGGGGATAACTGACGAGAATATTAAATGGAGAAGTCTTGAAGTATTTCAAGAGTTATCGAATTCTCAGAATGCCAAGATAATTATCACTAATGGTGAGACACCTATGTTGATTAATTCAGACGCTTCAGGTGACACCGAATAGTTGTAGCAAATCCTCCGAGAGGTGAGTTTTTAGTCAATTTTGTGCTTTTTTCATAAAAAATCAAAAAAAACTAAATCAATCTGTAACTATTCTGGCTTTATATACGTCAAAGAAGTAGCAAGGGGTAAATCTTATAGCTTAAAAGCGTAAGTGTCCCGATGGGTGAGGGTCCATCGGGATTTTTTTTGCTCACATGTTTAGTAGTTGATAAAGGCGTAAATCCGATAAGCAGTGAACGCGTTCGCGCACTCAGTCATTACGACTGAAGCGGACGAAGGGAGCGAAACGGAGAAATCTATAGCAAGCATTCAAGGTTTTGCTCACTATAGATTTCTCCGCAAGGTCGAAATGACTGAGGGGTTAGGATTGTATTAAGTGATTAAAGGCTACATGAGTTTTGATAACAATGTTTTTTACCCAAAAGGTCCAACGGTCGCTAGTGCCTATGCTAAAGCTACGGGCGGCACAGCGAAATCACTATGCCGTATCCAACAGTACTACACAAGCTCTCTACATTCTTAATTATAAATCATCGATCATAAATTATATTTCCTCCCTTTTCTCATTACTTTTGTTGCTGTGAGGATTTTATATTATATCGTGCTGCTCCCACTATCATATATGCCATTTTGGTACTTATATGGATTGGCAAACGTGTTGTTCTTTTTTCTATACCGCGTATTAGGTTACAGAAAAGAAGTGGTTATAAGTAACATTAAGCGATCATTTCCTGAAAAGTCAGATGCTGAGCACAAGCATATTTGCAAACAGTTTTACAAGCACCTTACGCGTATTATCGTTGAAAGTATAAAGACCTTTAGCATCAGCGAAAAAAACGTTCTGGAGCGATTTGTTGTTAAGAACCCAGAAGAAGTGAATAGACATTTTGATGCAGGACGTTCAGTTATTCTAGCTGGAGGTCATTATTGTAATTGGGAATGGGTGGCTGTTGCTTTGGATCAACAAATTAAACATGCGGCTAAAGCGGTATATTTCCCGCTTAAGAATTCGTTCTTAAATGAAAAGATGAAGGCCAGTAGAAGCAAGTTTGGATTAGAAATGATTATCGGTAAACAAGTGCGACCTGTTTTTACTGAAGCCAAACAAAATAAACAACCAGTTGCCATGATATTGGCCACCGATCAATCGCCTTCAAACCCAAATAATGCTTATTGGATGGAATTCCTTAACCAAGATACTGGCGTATTATTCGGAACTGAAAAGTATGCTAAGGAATTCAATGTTCCTGTGGTATTCGGGAGCATCCAATACATTAAGAAAGGGTATTATGAAGTCACCTTCAAAACGCTTGTAGAGGATCCATCTCAGCTAGCGTATGGTGAGATTACTGAAAGACATACCAAAGAACTCGAAAATGCCATTATAGAAAAACCGGAATTCTGGTTGTGGTCGCATAAACGTTGGAAGAAAAAACGCCCTGAAAATGCAAACCAACCAAGATAGTCGACCATTAGCTGAACGAATGCGTCCCAAATCCTTGGATGCATATATTGGACAAGAGCATCTTGTAGGAGAGGGGGGAAGTCTACGCCGAATAATTGAATCAGGTGCTATTCCGTCTATGATTTTCTGGGGACCTCCGGGTGTAGGTAAAACTACCTTAGCGAGTATCTTATCGAATACTTTAAAGCGACCGTTTCATACTTTAAGCGCAATTAGTTCAGGTGTTAAAGACGTGCGAGAGGTAATTGAAAAGGCGAAAGGACAAGGTTTGTTTGGTAGCAATAACTCAGTTTTATTCATTGATGAGATTCACCGTTTCAGCAAGGCACAACAAGATTCGCTTTTAGGAGCGGTTGAAAATGGGACGATTACGCTTATTGGTGCTACGACAGAGAATCCCAGTTTTGAAGTGATATCAGCCTTGTTATCGCGCTGTCAGGTGTATGTTCTGAAGGCACATTCAGATGAAGATTTAGAGAAACTTCTTATCCAAGCGATTAATGAAGATGAGATCCTTAAAGAGCGCACTATTGATTTAAAAGAACCGAAAGCTCTCATTAAATATGCTGGTGGTGATGCAAGACGAACGCTAAATCTGCTAGAAATCTGTGTTCAAAACATGGATGACCCTGTGATAATCGATGAAGAGCACGTCAAAGACATCATCAAAGCCAACCCTATGATGTATGATAAGGATGGTGAGCAGCATTATGATATTATTTCAGCCTTCATCAAATCTATAAGGGGAAGTGACCCAAATGCCGCTGTATATTGGCTTGCACGCATGATTGAAGGAGGAGAAGACCCAAAATTCATTGCGAGAAGGCTTTTAATACTCGCTTCTGAAGATATTGGAAACGCAAACCCAACGGCACTGGTAATCGCGTCCAGTTGCTTTAATGCTGTTCAAGTTATTGGTTGGCCTGAGAGTAGGATAATTTTATCACAATGCACTACATATTTGGCATCTTCTCCGAAGAGTAACGCAGCATACATGGCGATTAATCATGCACAAGCTGAGGTGAGAAATAGCGGGAATTTAGCAGTACCAATCCACTTGAGAAACGCACCCACACAATTGATGAAAGAGCTTGGTTATGGCGAGAATTATAAGTATTCCCATGACTTTCCAAACAATTTCATCGCACAAGAATTCATGCCCGATGAGATTCAAGGGAAATCCTTCTACAAGCCAGGTAACAATCCAAGAGAGCAGGAATTGGCCAAGCGTCTCAGAGCATTCTGGAGCAACAAATACGATTTTTAGTCGTATTTTCGTTATATAGTAAGAACTGTGTTGCGTTTAGGAATTCTATTTATAATAATTGGCTTAGGACTCGGTGCTTGTAGAAAGCGCGAAGAGCTTGTATGGGAAAGCGATTGGGTCCTTCCTGTTGCACACGGTACACTCAATTTTGACAATTTAATTGCAGATAGTATAGTATCAGCAGATGCCAACGGCAACCTTAGTCTGGATTTTAGCGATACTGTTTTTTCAGTGCAGATTAAAGACCTACTGGATATTCCTGATACCTCTGTAACAAAACGTTTAACCACACCATTTGCCAGTACAACGGTTAACGAAGGAGTGGAGTTTATAGATGATCCCCAAGATTTCGAATACACTGGCTCCAATGGCGTGCAAATTTCTCAGTTAAACTTAGAACGTGGATTTATTGATTATACAATAGAAACACCTGTTACCAAGAAATTAGTCGTGAGTTATTCGGTGCCAGGAGCCACTTTAAACGGAGTCCCCTTGTACATTACTCTAACCGTACCTGCAGCTCCAACTGGGGGCAAGGCGAGTATCTCAGGCAGCTTTGACTTAGCTGGCTATCATTTGAACTTAAGAGGGGTAAGCGGTGCCGAATACAACAAGTTGGAAACCGTTGTGGGAGTTGCGGTAGCACCGGGAGAAGGTTCTGTCACAATTACCAATCAAGATACAATCGTTGTTAGAACCACGTTTAGAGATGTGCTACCATCCTATGCCAAAGGATATTTTGGTCAGCAGAATTTCTCTGAATCAGGCCAAGACTCTATCAAACTTCTATCATCCTATATATCTGGCATGATTGATATTGATCAAATAAATGTCGATTTGAAGTTAAGCAATGGAATTGGCGCAGACGGACGCGTAAAAATCAATCGCCTGAGAGGTATCAATTCAACTAACAACAGTTTTCTTGATTTCAACCATCCAATAATTGGGCAAACTATAAATATCAACAGAGCTACAGATTTCGGAGGCGTCATTCAGCCAAGCTCAATCAACAAAAGCTTTAGTACCATGAATAGCAATATTGACCAGATGCTTGAGTTGATCCCGCAACGCTTTTCTTATGACGTTGAAATGGATATTAATCCTCTGGGGAACGTTTCTAACAACACAGACTTTGCGTATGGCATAAGCTCGATTGATGCCATTTTAGATGTGCGTATGCCACTGAGCTTAATAGCGAATAACTTCACTTTACAGGATACATTGGATCTTGATCTGAGTGATTTGCCAGTCAATGTGCTTGAGTTTACGGCACGAATGGAAGTCGAAAATGGATACCCGCTTGAGCTGATTCCCACATTTTTTATTCTGGACAGTTTAGGGACTATCGTTGATAATGTAGCGGCACCAACCATATTATCTGCAAGCATAGATTTGATGAATAATGTCATCGCTAACAGCAATCAAAATTTTGATGTAGTTTTTAATGATGCACAAATGGAGACTTTGCGAAATGGAGGTCGCCTAGTAGTCCGGTTTACTTGCAATACCGCCAACTTATCTCAACATGTAACTCTAAATAAGTCTCAATTCATATCGATTCGTGTAATCGGTGCGGGAAAAATTGAAGCTGCTCTGTGAGATATCTAGCCGTCATATTGTGTCTCTATACATTGAATCTTAAAGCTCAATCAGATTCTATGAATTTCTATGCGTACGGAGATTTACAGTATGGGAGCAGTGGAATAAACAACAATTTCTTAGAATATATAATGTTTGGCGGGCAACTCGATTCGTCCACAAAGGCAGGTTTCCTGGGTGATTTGGAAGATATTAATCGCATGGCAGGCGAGTATAGCACAAACGCACATTACATTATTCCTGCAAAGCTCTTTAAATCAGAGAGTATTAAACCCTATGTGGAGTTGGGCATCATGCAGGCATTCCGTCTAGATGTTGATAGAGATTTTCTTGAGTTGGCTCTGAATGGAAACGCACAGTATCTTGGTCAGGAAATGAGCTTGGATATGCAGCTAAATAGATTCCACAGTCAATATGTGGGTTTTGGGGTATCTATGAAAAATAACGCTTTGCAACTTGGTTTGAGACTACATAAAGGAAGCGACTTTATCAAAGGATCAAGTTTAAATAGCAGCTTTTACACCTCACCAGATGCGCATCAGGTGGCTCTGAATGCAGAACTTGATTTACAATACAGTAACACTGGTAAAACAGGAATTGGAGCAGCAAACGGGACGGGAGTGGGAATTAGTGCGCAATACATTTATGATAAGGCTGTTAAATTCCGCATTGAAGATATAGGAATGATGTTTTGGAGTGTACGATCAAAAACAATGAATGTGGACTCCTTGTACACTTATTCGGGATTTGAGTTTAATGATTTGATAAACAATACGTTTAATGCTCCAGAGTTGAACGATACTTTAGGGATAGCTGCAACAAACCTTAGAGAGAATATGATAATGCCATTCAGACTAAGTGTTGAAAGACTCGCCATAGTTAATGAGAGCCATCGTATAAACTGGACAGCTACGCTTAATTACCGATATCTGTATCACAGCTTGCCTGAATTAATGGGAGGTCTAAGATATTGGGCATCTAATTCAACCCAATTAGATCTACGCATTGGCTATGGTGGATATTACAGACTACATGGAGGGATTGGTTTACTAATGAATTTTAAGCCGGGTATTGAATTAAGCTTAAGGAGTAATGCAATAGTAAACAGCTTAAGAAACAATGGCTACGGGTATAACGTTAATATAGGAGTTAGAGCAAAGATTTGAGATTATTAGCCATCATAGCGTGTTTGATTTGTCAGGGAGCATTTTCTCAGGTAAGTTTCCAGAAGACTTTCGGTAGCGTGCATTCGGACCAAGCCAATGATATTATTCAGGCTAGTGATTCTTCCTACGTAATTGTCGGTTCCTCTTCATTAACGGGCTACTCATCGGATGTGTATATCCTTAAAATCGACTCTTTAGGTAACTACTTGTGGTCTAAATACTACGGAGGAAGTAATGTTGAGGTAGGAAATAAGATACTTCAAACCCCAGATTCGGGATATATCATTACTGGATATACCAATAGTATTGGGGCCGGCGGGTATGATGTCTATCTTTTAAAAATTGATAAGGATGGAGAATTCGAATGGGAGAAGAGTTTCGGTGGAAGTGATTGGGATATGGGTCATTCGATTAACATTATGCCAGATAGTGGCTATATCATAGTTGGTCAGACCTATAGTTTTGGTGCTGGAGACAGCGATGGTTATATTATTCGGACGGACAAGAATGGTGACTTAATCTGGCAATCGACCAGTGGGACAGCAGGGGAAGATATCTTTTATGATTTGTATACAACGACATTCTTAAATTACATGATAGTAGGATCAACCGATGGTATGGGCGCTGGAGGAAAAGACGTTTATGTGGCAAGATACGCTCAAACAGGGGCCGAAATCTGGACAACAGCACATGGCGGTCCTCTTGATGATGAAGGACGTGCAATTCAACCACAGTTTTCTCACTACAATATTGTTGGAAGTACACAATCGTATGGACTGGGAGGATCAGATATCTATTTATTAGGCGTAGATGGAGCTGGCGCATACCTATATGATGATACCAAAGGGAGTATAGAAGATGAAGTAGGAATGGATATGGCCAGACGTCCGTTTGACTGGATGTTTATGGTAGGAGATATATTTGTTCCTGCAGATGGAAGCAATAATTATGTTGGCTACTATACAAATTCATTAGGTGGTGTAATTTCTTCGTTTTCGGATGGTGGTAATAGCAATGAACATTGCACAGGTGTGGCGTATACGCATGATGATTCCTTTATTCTGTGTGGTAATACGGAAAGCTTTAACTATGGGGGTAGCGACATTTATATAATCAAACTGGGTCCAGAGCCTTACACCAATAATAGCTATCAGATAGATGGGCAGTTTTATGATTTTACGGATGTAGAAGACGTTTCAGAAGCATTTGAATTGAATGTTTTCCCCAATCCAACGACTGATTTCATCTTCATAGAAACACTTGAAACTATTAATAATGTGAGTGTATATGATATTAATGGCAGATTAATGCACAACAGTAATGCAAACAAAATCGATTGCAGAGAATGGTCTTCAGGATTGTATCAGCTAATAATTGAGGCGAGAAATGGCGAACAAGTATACAGGAAGCTTACAGTAAATCACTAGTTATCATCAGGCCTAACTAGTTTAACTTGTAAAGCTACGGGACCTCTTTTTGCTTCACCAATCATAAAACTAACAACATTACCTTCGTGTATTTCGTCTAAACAGTCTTTCTTGTGAACATAAATTTCTTCACCTGACTGGTCAACAATCACAAAGCCAAATTTATTCTTGTAGTTGAAAAACTTTACTTTTCCAGTATGCCAAACTTCTTCTTCCATTCTTTTATCTTTGTACTAGATACTTCTAAAGTTAAATAATTTCTGAGAAACCAATTAGTATAAATGATGAAAGTATTGTTAAGCCTGATAGTTGTTGGATTTCTATCCCCAGTTTTATCGCAAAGCTTTAAGGGTGAGATGTTTCTCTACTGGGGTTACAACAGAAGTTCGTATACTAATTCAGACATACATTTTAGAAGTGATTCATACAATTTTACGCTTCATAGTGTAGTCGCTAGAGACCGACCGACAAGATTTGATACTAAAACCTATTTTAATATTGAGTTATTTACTATTCCACAATACAATTATAGAGTAGGATATTTCATCACTGATAACATTGCCATGTCAATAGGGCTAGACCATCTTAAATATGTGATGCGAGATAATCAGTACGTCAGTATCACAGGCAGAATAGATAAGGAGGCAAGTACCGTTTATGCCGGAAACTATCAAAATGAAGAGGTCTTAGTGGGAACTGATTTTCTTCAATTTGAACATTCGGATGGTTTGAATTTTGCCAGTATTGATGCAGAATATTATTATGCCATTCCTAAACTACAATTCAAAAATGGAGGAGGGGTCTATGGAATTGGTGGAGTGGCACTTGGCGCATATATTCCAAAGACCAAGATTAATCTCTTCAATAATAATGTAGACAACGCATTTCATCTAGCTGGCTTTGGAGGAGCTGTCAATTTAAAACTGAGAGTATATCCTATCAAACATTTATTTCTGTCCTTTGACACGAGAGCTGGCTGGGCATTTCTGCCAGACATTTTGGTAGATGGCGGAGAGGCTAGAGCTTCACAAAATTTTGGGTGGACTCAGTTTGCGATTCAATTAGGCGGTCAGTTTCCCCTAAAGCGTAATAAGGCCTCTGAGTGATACGAACTCTAATACGGTTAACATACTTGCAATAAAGTGAAGCATGATGAAGGCGTATTGGTGTGTATGCAAAGTAAATTCGCTCTCGTTTCGTATTAGAATTAAAGCCGAAAAGACAAACATGCTAACGGCATAGATGTGCAAAGACCAGTTGAAGTAAAAACTAAGTGGTAACAACACAAGTACATTAATACCGAGTCCTACAAATAAGTATTTAGGCCAATCTTTTTGTTTAAAGTATTTCGGCAGAATACTTAATGTGACTGCTGATATCAAGATAAATGTGGCTAGAAAGAGATATAGTATTGTGTCTTGATGCTGTTTTACAAAATGAGCAAATCCATCAATATCGACTACTTCATCAAATAAAGTGGCAGCATGTGGCGCGCTCAAAAAGCCAAAGAAAGCAAGTAAGGTAAAACTAAATGGGAATAGCATAGCCTTAGCGTTCTTTTGGAAGTAAATAAATATGATACTTACAACAAACAAGATGATGTCATCCAGAATATGAGGCACTATAAAACGCTGTCCAACACCAAATAATTCGTTCAAGCCAAATATTAAATAAAAGGCAAAAACCGACATGCTTATTTTGGCTTCAATTCTCATTTATTTCCCAAGTGAGTCTTTTGCTTCAACTTCCAATGGCAAATCTTCAGTTTGATAAGCTGGTGCGAACAAACCTAATAACTCTTTAGTTCCCATGCATGATGAACGCTTAATATTGTCTAATACGATTACAGTCTTCTTTTCTTTTGGATAGCGAATAAAAAAGCTTCTAAATCCATGCCACCAGCCAGTGTGATGTACAATTCTATCTTCTGTATCTGGATGAATCAATCGCCAGCCATAGCCATAGCTATCTCCATTGCTTAGAATGGGGTTTTGGGCAGACATAGCTAATTCCATCAAGCTGTCCGATAGAAAACCATTATACAAGGCCTGATCAAACATTAGCATATCATGAACAGTGCTATACATCCCTTTGTCGCCAACTACACCATCTAGATATAAATTACCTGGATCGCGCATGGATTGTCCCACATAGCCCGTTGCAGCATGTTTTGGTAACGGTTCAGTTATATCCAGAATGAACGAGTGCTCCATCCCTAATGGCTCAAAAATGGCTTCTTTCATGTGTGTTTTAAAGGCTTTACCCGTTACTTTCTCAACAATGCACGCCAACAATGCATATCCCGTATTCGAGTAATCAAAATGTGTATTTGGAGGATAGTAGATCTTAGGAACAGTGTCTTTTAATATATCTAAAATACCTTGGTTGGTGAGTATAGCATTAGTGTCTTTAAATAGGTGCTCCGTGAAATAAATATAGTTCCCAAGGCCCCCTCGATGATTTAATAACATTCTTACAGTTATTCCTTTGTACGGTAGGTCTATTATATGGTGTACCGAATCATCTAGACCCAGTTTACCTTCTTCCACCAATTTTAATATAGCTGTTGCCGTAAACGGTTTAGACCCGCTGGCTAATTGAAATGCGGTGTTGAAGGAGAGACTATCATTTTCATCTTGGTTTTTAACTCCATATAGGCCACTATCAATCACGTAGCCGTTTTGAGCAAATAGATATACTCCATTGAAAAGATGACTTGTAGCTCGTTCTTTAAAATAGGACTGTATATCATCTATGTAGGGGGCATTGAGCGAATCATAATACCATGAACTGTCTATTAGAACTTCTTTTTTGGGTTCTGGATCATGTTCTGCTTCATCTGATTTCTCTTCATCACATGCAACCAGCACGCCCATAAACAATATACCCCACAAAATTTTCATCTTGCAAAAATCGGATTAAATATATGATGGCAACAGGAAATGATGGAAATTATTCAAGATCGAGTTTTTTATAAGCCGAGTTAATACTAGAAGATGATAATTCTTCCAATACGATCAAACCTGTTTGTGCTTGCAAACCACAATTTTTAGATACTATGCATGGAATGCCAGCTTCCATAGCACGCTTCACCCAAACATTACTATGTTCTACATAAGCTGGCAAAATTAAAGCCTTAACGATTTCACGCCAATTAGTTGGAAGAGCTTCAATCTTTTCGGCAGCCGAATCGTTTTCATATGCTTTACCTGGAGCACATAGTTTATATCCATTCTCACCAAATGTTGCCAAAAACTCATAAACACCTTTTCTTGCCAATGCAGGTCCGCCCAACATGATGTAGTCTCGCACTGTCTCTTTGGCTTCACCGAACTTTATATCTTCTGGTATGTAGACTGCTTTTGAACCAAAAACGTCCCGAATGCCTGAATGTGTTGTAATAACTCTGCTAGCTGCAGATAAGGCTTTCCATTCTACATCAACAATGTCTTTGGGGACCCTAAAATCGGCTAGGGTAGTGGATGTAGGATGTAAATCATGTGCCTCATCCAGAACACTCTGCAAGTTTTTCATAGGTAATCGGGTCATGATAACATCAAATGATCGCCCCCATAAAACACCCGAATCCCTAAGAGCAGGAAGAAGATTCTGCGCTACTACAACATGCGAAACATCATATGGAATTTTTTTAGCCATTTTGCGTCCCAAGCTGTAGTCATAGTTATAAAGAACTTCTTGTAACTTGCCTTTCGGACCTAAGCCTCTTACTGCACGGCTCCTCTTTAGCGTATCAAATGTGAAGTAATAGCTCTTATCTGCCTTTAATTTCCATTTGTATTGAGCTTTCTTTAGTTTGTGCCCATCTAAGGGCAAGAAGGCGTAATACGACTCGTTTATATGATTCAGTATGTAATCATTTATCAAAGGACTCATGGCATCTAAAACCAGCGCCTGCTTACCAAATTTGATATCGCTAGACTTAATATCAACATGCATACTGCAATCAGTCTTACCACATGAATAGCAATTACCTATTTCACTGATATCACGTGACTTGACATTATCTACCGTATATCCACCTGCTTGCTCTCCAAGTAGACGAATAACAAGGTTGTCGTGTGTCATGTATGCCTGAATTTTGATGTCGCAATGTGCTTTAAATCTAAAATCGACATAATTCCAAAAAACGGTGGCATCCCTATTCTGTTCTGCCAAGGACCCTGCTATCACTTCTGTATGCCCATGGCGTTCTGTTACTTCAATACCAGCCTTTAGACAACTATCGTACAAGGCGTTTGATAATTGACATATACCTCCTCCCATTGTAGGAATGATACAGCCTTCACGAACTTCACGCCCAAGAACATAGCCCTTGCGCTTGGTAGTTCGTCCAATGTGTTTCCAGAAACTAAATGTCTCTCCCTTAGGAACAAATATGTTGTTTAGTGCCATACATGCAACACGTAAATTCTGAATTTTCCCAGCAGTTAAATCTCGTTCTTTTGGATTTTCATCGCGCCAGAGTGCAGTTACGGATTCGCCAATAACCTTTCCGGAAAAAGGCGATGAATCCACATGTAATCTTGATGGACCATTGTTGAGGTCTTTAAACAAACGTTTCGCCATCAAAAGCCTTGATTTACCAAAGAAAACCAGTCTTTGCTTTGTGCTTAATACTTTCTCGTTATGCTCAACTTGCTCGCTCACCTTAGCAATTTACAACTTCAAATATCAACTAAGTTATTGGAAATCCGCTTTTTTATGCACATTGATTATTCGCACTTAATACAGAATTATTTGCCGTTAAATCAATCAAACTGCATTTAAATCATCGCATACTACCGTTTAATCATTCTCCATAACTATTCTATTTAAGTGCCGTACATTAGACATAGATATCTAGGGACACGTTTCATGCTATATAATTTTCCCCTTGTTTTTAAGTGTGTCACAGATTTCTAAGTAAGAAATTACTTAATACTATAATTCTTTAAGACGTCCGATTTATCGGACGTTTTTTTATTTTTGTCAGATGAAGTCGCTCATTTTCAGTGTATGTGCAGTTGTTTTGTTGGGATGTGCACCCAAAATAAAGAACATCATGATAGATAGAGGCCCCGCAATGGTGGGACCAGAAGAGCCTTCAATCTGCGTTAATCCAGCAAATACTAAACATATTATAGCCGGGGCAAATATCAGCCATGTATATACGTCTGATGATGGTGGGTACACATGGACATCTGAAACACTTAAGTCTGAAGCGCATGGTGTATATGGCGACCCATGTATTATCGCGAATAAGTATGGAAGCACATTTTTCTTTCACTTGAGTAACCCAGATGGTTTGGGCTGGGCAAGTGATAGTCTCTTAGATCGCATTGTATGCCAACGTTCTGATGATTTCGGTAAGACATGGAACGACGGTTCAGCAATTGGATATAATCCCCCGAAGGATCAGGATAAAGAATGGGCGGTAATTAATCCAATCAACAATCATATATATGTTACTTGGACGCAGTTCGATAAATATAACAGTAAGGAACCTGAAGATAGCAGCTATATTATGTTCTCAAAGTCTGTTGATAATGGAGAATCATGGTCATCACCAATTCGGATAAATCATATTGCTGGAAATTGTTTGGATGATGATTATACCGTAGAAGGAGCCGTACCTGCTGTTGGACCAAATGGTGAGATTTACGTGGCGTGGTCTTACGGAGATAAGATATACTTTAATTGTTCCTTTGATGATGGTGATACATGGCAAAACAATGATATCGTAGTTACTACTGGCACTGGAGGATGGAATATGGATATTCCAGGTATTAATAGGTGCAATGGGATGCCAGTTACCGTTTGTGATTTAAGTGACGGTCCAAATCGCGGAACGATATACGTAAATTGGAGCGATACCAGAAATGGGGAAGATGACCCAGATATTTGGATAACAAAATCAAATGACAAAGGACAGACCTGGTCAGAAGCGAAACGTGTAAATAATGACGAAGGCAAAAGTGACCAGTTTTTAACATGGTTGAGCATAGATCAAACAAATGGGCATCTTTACACTGTCTTTTATGATAGAAGAAATTATGAAGACAGGAGAACGGATGTCTATTTAGCTTACTCAGACGACGGTGCGGAAAACTTCACAAATATCTGCATTAGTGATTCGGCTTTTGTGCCAAAACCTTTTGTATTCTTTGGTGACTACAACAATATTTCTGCACATGCAGGCGTGATAAGACCCATCTGGACTCGTTTAGATGGAAGTTATTTAAGCGTATGGACGGCCATACTGGATGAGAAAAAGTTAAATAAGATTCGTACATTAAAGGAAAAATAAACCGCTATGAAAACAAACAAAAAACTACTAATCGTTATGATGGCTGCTCTTATGTGGGCATGCGGCGATAAGAAAGACGAGAAGAAAGAAGAAAAAGGAGAAAAAGGTGCACAAGAAGAAACTAATGAAGTTGAAGAAGATATGCACGAATCTGCGCACGCTCATCAAGGAGATGGTCATCACCATCACGCTGAGTGGCCTGGTGAGGAAAAATTCCATGAGCTAATGGCCGAATGTTTCCATGCATCAGAAGATGGGAATTTAGAACCGATTCTCGGAAAAGCCAGAGATTTGGCAAACGCTGCAGCAGAATGGGCAGGGAATGATATTCCGGAAGAGTTTAACAAAGAAGGTGTAAGTGATTTGATGGATATGTTAAAGGTAGAATCAGCGGCCTTAGCTGATTTTGTGGATGAAGGTGGTTCTGATGAAGAGGTTACTGAGAAACTTGACCAACTACATACTTTATTCCATGAGATTACGGAAGCATGTGGAATGCATCATGGCCATGACCACGGACACGATCATGACCACGACCATGCGCACAACCACGAACACTAGGAGTGTTATATGACATTTGAAGATTTAAACTTAAGTAAACCACTTAAGAATGCTGTTCAAGATTTAGGTTTTGACACGCCAACTCCAATTCAGGTAGACGCGTTTTCACCTATCTTATCTGGAAAGGACTTGATTGGTATTGCCCAAACGGGTACAGGAAAGACGCTGGCATACTTGCTGCCTTTGTTGAGAAATCTGTCTTACTCCGAACAGAAACATCCCCGGATACTTATTGTGGTGCCTACACGTGAACTAGCGGTGCAGGTAGCCCATGAAGCTGAGCAATTATGCGCCTACATGAATGTGCGTATAAAAGCGGTTTACGGTGGAGTAAATATTAATACACAAGCCATAGAGTTTGAGGAAGGAGCAGATGTAGTAGTGTCTACACCCGGACGTTTATATGATTTAGTACTTAATCGTGCAATTAGCTTGAAGAAGGTACAGCATTTTGTAATCGATGAAGTCGATGAAATGTTGGAACAAGGGTTTAGGCATCAACTAGTTAGTTTGTTGGAGTTGCTGCCCGAGAAAAGACAAAACCTCATGTTCTCGGCAACAATGACCACTGAGGTAAAAGAGATCCTAGATGATTTTTTTTATGAACCTATAGTTATCGAAACTGCGCCGACAGGGACACCGGTTGAGAATATTGAGCAATTGATTTATGAAGCACCGAATTTCTTTACTAAACTCAATTTGCTTAAGCACTTGCTTAGTGAGCATGCAGAGGATATGAAAAAGGTGCTTGTGTTTGCTGCAAGTAAGAAACAGGCAGATATAGCGCATGAGAAATTAGATATGGTCTATCCTGAGCAAGTAGGTGTGATTCACTCAAACAAATCGCAGAATTATCGTTTGGGAGTTGTTGATGCACTTCAAAATGGAGAATACCGCATTGTAGTTACTACAGATATTATGGCGCGTGGAATTGATGTGTCAGATATTACTCATGTTATTAATTTAAATATTCCGGATGTAGCGGAAAACTATATGCACCGTATCGGTAGAACAGGACGTGCTAATAATAGTGGTAAGGCAATCTCATTTTGCACAAAAGATGAAAAGGAATATTTAAAGGTAGTTGAGGACCTAATGGGAATGAAGGTACCATTGAATAAACTGCCATCAAATGTGGAGATTTCTGAAGATCTGTTGTACGAAGAGCAGCCAAAATCAGCCTCTAAGAATCTTTCAACAGGCTCGGACCATACGCCAAGTGGGGATGCATTTCATGCGAAGAAAGAGAAGAACAGCAAGGTTAACCAAGGAGGTTCTTATCGCAGAAAGATAAAAGCAAAATACAAGAAACCTAAGACCCGCGGCCAAAAACGCAAGAAATAATACCACCGCTCTCGCGAGATTTTCTTAATCAACAAAATGTATATGTAGTTGATCATCTCGTGAGAAATCTTTATTATTTAACCGCTTGCAAAATTATCTCAATCGACGAAATGAACAAGCAGTCGATCATCTCGTGAGTATAGAAAACCCAAAAAAACACAGACACTAATAAAAATGCTGCCGCGAGTTTTTAACTCATGGTATGATTAATACTATTAGTATACTTGACAATACAAAAACACAGACACTAAAAAACCCTGACATCAGCCTTAGGCAGATCGTCAGGGTTAAATATCTTAAAAGAAGATTCTTACTTAGTAACTCTTCTCTTTTCCTTAATTCTTGCAGCCTTACCTCTTAACTCTCTCAAGTAGAAAATACGTGCTCTTCTAACTGCACCTCTTTTGTTTACGACAATTTTATCGATAAATGGCGATGACATTGGGAAAACTCTTTCAACACCAATTCCACCTGATATTTTTCTAACTGTAAACGTTTCAGTTGTGCCATTACCTCTTTTTTGAAGTACAACACCTTGAAATTGCTGAATTCTTTGTTTATCACCCTCTTTAATCTTGTAGTCGATAGTGATTGTGTCACCAGCGCTAAACTTTGGAAGGTCATTTGTCTCTGTATATTCGGCCTCTAATTGCTTTACGATATCCATGATTGAAATCTTTTAATCTCCTTAAAATCGGGGTGCAAACTTAATGATATTATCTGGAATATGTGCTATAAATTAAAATTATTTTTCATTTTCCAGTAAATCTGGCCGAATCTCGCGTGTACGCGCCTCTGCCTGCTCCATTCGCCATGCTTCAATACGCTTAAAATCACCACTCAAAAGCACTTCCGGAACCTCTCTATTTCTCCACACCGGTGGACGTGTGTATACAGGCGGGGCAAGAAGATTATCTTGAAACGAATCAGTTAAGGCACTCGTTTCATCTCCAATTACACCCGGAATAAGGCGGATAACAGCATCACATAACACCACTGCACCTAGTTCCCCTCCCGATAATACATAATCCCCAATACTGATCTCTTTCGTTACATATTCTTCCCGAATGCGTTGGTCAATTCCCTTGTAATGTCCACAAATCAATAATAGGTTTTCACACAAGGACAAGGTGTTGCAAATCCCTTGCTTAAGTGTAGTGCCATCGGGTGTCAAATAAATTATCTCATCGTACGACCTTTCTTTAAGCAGAGCATCTATACACTCAGCCAAAGGTTCGCACGTCAAAACCATGCCTGCACCCCCTCCATATTGGTAGTCATCAACGCTTCCGTAATTGTTTGAAGAGAAGGCCTTAAGATCATGGAAATGCACTTCACATAATCCCTTTTTTATTGCCCTACTCATAATAGAACCTGCAAACGGACTTTCCATCAATTGAGGAACCACACTTATGATGTCTATACGCATGGCACAAAGATAGAGAATGAATGTTATAAGCAATTCGAAATTTGATATTCGAAATTTGAAATTTATTTTGGACCCACGAATCTCAAATCTCAAATCTCAAATCTCGAATCTCGAATTTCAAATTTCAAATTTCAAATCTCGAATTTCTCTCCCCTTTTGGCACACATCTTGCAATACTCTAATCAAAAAAACAAGATGAAAAAGTTAATCGCCATATCATGTGTAGCTCTTATGGGAATGTTTTTCTCCAATGCACACGCTCAAACAGTTAAAAGATTAAAGGTAAAAGCGCCTAAGAAAGTTGCGACTATTGACGCTACATCTCAGGCAAAGCCAGAGAAGCTTGATGATGCCGATAAATATCGAATTAACGGAAAAGAGCTTGAGCTGGAAAAACGCACGATAGAGCTAACTCCACGCATGAAAGCTGCAAGAAAAAATCAAAATGTTATTATTAAAGAAAGATATCCTTTAGGAGTTGTGATACTACCTAAGTAATCTCTAGTTACTACATAAACACGTCCCGTTCTTCCTTAATTGGTCGGCGGGATTTTTTGTTTTTATTAACACAGTTTCATCAAAACAACGTTACTTTGTATCTTTATAAGCGAGAATTGAAAGTGATATGGAGAGAAAAAAATGGGATTTAGCCGAGTTAAAAGAGATATATAACAAACCTTTACTTGGTCTTGTGTATGAAGCAGCTGGTGTTCACCGCGAATATCATGATCCACAAGAGGTGCAAATGAGCTCATTATTATCTATTAAAACAGGTGGATGCCCTGAAGATTGCGGATATTGCCCTCAAGCAGCTCGGTACCACACTGATATCGATACACATAAGCTGTTGCCTCTAGATGAGGTGCTAGAAACGGCAAAAATTGCAAAATCAAATGGTTCTTCAAGAATGTGCCTAGGCGCGGCATGGAGAGCGGTGAGAGACAATAAAGATTTCGATCAGGTGCTAGAGATGGTGCGCGGAATCAATGAATTAGACATGGAGGTATGTTGTACTTTAGGTATGCTGACGGAAGATCAGGCAAAACGTCTCGAGAAAGCCGGTTTGTATGCCTACAATCACAATATCGACACCTCTGAAGAGTATTACGATGATATCATTTCAACGAGAGGCTATAAAGATAGATTAGATACTATCGATAATGTGCGCAAGACCAATATTACAGTTTGCTCTGGCGGTATTATTGGTATGGGAGAATCTGAGGATGATAGATTAGGAATGTTGATGACATTGGCTAACATGGAGAATCCACCAGAATCTGTTCCGATTAATGCCTTAGTTCCTATTGAGGGTACTCCGCTAGAAGAAGCAAAAAGCGCTTCTATTTGGGAAATGGTGCGTATGATAGCAACTACACGTATAGTATTGCCTAAAAGCGTTGTAAGACTTTCGGCTGGTAGAACACAAATGAATGATGAAGGTCAGGCGCTGTGTTTTATGGCAGGTGCAAGCTCTGTTTTTGCAGGGGATACTCTGTTAACCACGCCAAATCCAGAATACAATGCGGATCTTGAGTTATTCAAGTTGCTAGGATTAAATCCTAAGGCTGCATTTAAAGACGGTGATAGACCAGAAATTACTGATGATGAGGTTTTAGCAGAAAATAAACGCAAAGAACAAGAGCGTATCGCTAAACAATTGGCTAACAGAAAGGCTTCAGAACAAGCGAGAAAAGTAAGTATCGTTGAGAATATTAACGATTAATTCGCAACAGCTAATATGGCTGATTTACAAAAAGCATTAAACAAAAGGCGCAACGAGAATTCGTTGCGCCTTTTGTTAGATAATAGCGAGCTAATTGATTTCTGCTCCAACAATTATTTAGGTCTCGAGCGTTTTATAACACCGGCAGACATTGATATTAAGCTTGAAAGAAAAGGTAGTAGATTACTCAGTGGTCACAGCACCATCAAAGAGGAGGTAGAATCGTTTATTGCACAAAAGCACGGAGTTGAAGCGGCGCTGATATTTAATGCTGGGTATATGGCGAATCTCGGGTTGATGTCGAGTGTTCCTGTGCGAGGGGATATGATTATTTATGACGAATTCTGTCATGCTTCAATCCGCGATGGAATTCGACTTTCTTTAGCCAATAACTGCAAGTTTAACCACAATGATTTGCAGCATCTCGAAGAGCTCCTAAGCGCTAAATCATGTGATGGTCAAATATATGTGGTTCTAGAGAGTGTATACTCAATGGATGGTGATGGACCAGATTTGATGCAGGCTGTCCAGATATGTAAACGACATGGAGCAAACTTAATCGTAGATGAAGCGCACTCCGGTGGTGTTTACGGTCCAGAAGGGCAGGGGCTGCTGTATGAGTTAGGATTACAGAATGATGTATTCGCGATAATAATCACGTATGGTAAGGCATTCGGGCACCAGGGAGCATCTGTGCTAGGAAGTAAGGATTTGCGAGATTATTTAGTGAATTTCTCACGTCCATTTATTTACACAACTGCAATGCCAGATAAGGTCTTTGTGGAATTAAAACAGCGCTATGAGTGTATATCAAATAATGCTGATGTTCTCAATGAGATCAAGCGAAAGAAAGACCATTTTGTCCAAGCATGCAGAAAGCTGAATCTTGAATTAAATGGAGGATTAAGCGGCATCTACACCATATTAATTGGCGATATCAACAAAGCTAAGACTTTATCACAGCATTTAGCTGAAGGTGGATTTGATGTTAGAGCAATTTTAAGTCCCACAGTTCCGGCAGGTACTGAACGATTGCGAATTTGTATTCATGCCTTTAACACTAATGAAGAAATATCTAATCTAGCGAAACATATTGCAAATGGAATTAGGGGATAAAATATTTGTAACGGGAATTGGAACAGATGTAGGAAAGTCTATGGTGTCCAAAGCACTGTGTCTTCATTTTGACATGCCATATTGGAAGCCTGTGCAGTGCGGGGATTTAGAAATAGGCGGAGACACGGCTAATATGAAGGATGCAGGGATCAAGTGTTTTCCTGAGGCATTCAGATTAAAGGACCCATTATCTCCTCATCATGCGGCTAAGAATGAAGATATCAACTTCTCATGGAAGGATATTATTCTGCCAGAAGGAAAGCTATTGATTGAAGGTGCAGGAGGTATTATGGTGCCAATCAATTATAACAATGAGAGCTATGCGGATTTTGCACTCATGCATCAATTGCCAACTATTTTAGTCGTTCGGCATTACCTTGGGAGCATAAATCATACACACTTAAGTATCGAGCTTTGTAAACATAAAGGCATTGATCTGCGCGGTATTATTATTTCTGGTAATCGGTATAAAGAAGCAGAAGAATTACTAGATGTTCCCATCTTAGCTCACTTGCCCGAACAAGGCTCAGGTGAAAACGATACCTTTGTGTGGTATGGACTGGACAAGTAAAGATCAAAAGTATGTTTGGCATCCCTTTACCCAAGTGCAAACCGAGGGTAGACCTATTCCAATAGAACATGGAGAAGGCATATACCTTTTTGCCGCTGATGGAAAGAAATATATGGATGTTAACTCGAGCTGGTGGGTCAACCTACATGGTCACTCACATCCTAAATTAGTTGATGCACTTAAAGCCCAGTTAGATGATTTACAACATGTAATATTTGCAGGAATCACGCATAAACCTGCGTCTGAATTAGCAGAAAAGATTGCGAATATTTGTCCGCCAGGGCTAGATAAAGTGTTCTTTTCGGATAATGGCTCCACTTCAATTGAGGTCGCAATAAAAATTGCCTTCCAGTATTGGCATAACAAAGGTGAAGAGCGCAGAAAAGTAATAGCAATCGAAGGTGCGTATCACGGAGATACATTTGGTTCAATGAGCGTAAGTGAACGTGATGTTTTTAATAGACCTTTCGAACCATTCATGTTTGATGTAGAATATATTGAATTTCCGAATGGTGAAAATGATGATGAAGTTATTGCATCATTCCGCAAATTGGTTGAACAGGGTAATGTGGCCTCATTTGTATTCGAGCCTCTGGTGCAAGGTGCAGCAGGCATGAGGATGTATAATGAAGCTACACTGGATGAGCTTATATCCATAGCGCAGCAGCACAAGGTAATTTGCGTTGCAGATGAGGTCATGACGGGTTTTGGTCGCACTGGAACAACATTAGCAATCGATCAAATCAACGCGAATCCTGACATAATTTGTTTATCAAAAGGTTTAACGGGTGGATATCTACCTATGGGCTTAAGTGTAGTTTCTCAGTACCTCTTTGATGAATTTTTGCATGCAGAGAAACGAAAAGGATTTCTTCATGGGCATTCGTTTACGGGTAATCCCTTGGCTTGTGCTGTGGCAATTGCAAGTTTGGATTTGTTGCAAGAAGATTCAACTCAAGAAGCTATAAAGCGAATTACTGCGTCACATGAGGCGTTTGCGCTAAAATACAAGAAGGCGTTTAAGCACTCTATACGTGTAAAAGGAACCATATTAGCCATTGATTTAAAGATTAACAATGAAGCTACGGGATACTTCAATCCTGCTAATAGTCAGGCGTATAACTATTTCATGAAAAAAGGCCTGATAATCAGGCCTCTTGGTAATTCTGTATTTGTCAACCCTCCTTATTGTATCAAATCATCCGATTTGGACTATATCTATGATACGCTTTGGGAGTTTTCTGAAAAGTTTTAGTTTACAATCGAATTGTATACTTCCATATACGCTTCTACATTTTCGAACCACTGCTTTCCTTTGTCAATGTAGAAAATTGCACGTTCTTTTTGGTTTCTTTCTTGATAGAATTTAGCTGATTCAATTAATCCAGCCATTAATAGACGAGCTGTGTTGTTTCTTTCTAATTCTTTCTCCCAATTAGTAATGTCTGTTAAACTTTCATCGTCATCTAAGCCCATCACATCTTTCTTAAAGTTTAGGCTGTCTAATTGAGCATCCGCTTCTCTAAACACATTAATCGCTTCAGAAATGTTCTGAGATCTCTGAAGACATACACCTCTCATTAGTAGTGCACCAACATCATTAGGTGCAAATGTGCTCAATCGCTTAAGTTCACTTGCGGCTTTGCTAAACTTTTGTTTTTCGCCGTGCATGTAACTATCAACATCTTCTAAGACAGCACCTTTTAACTCTTCAAAGAATTCACGCACATCTTCCTTGTACATATGTTCCTTTTTCTTTTTGTCCTTTTTTGCGAATGTTGCCGCAGCTCTAATACTATTGTCAAAAGCCCTTTTATAGGCATCATCCTTTTCAACCCATGAAGCATCTTGGCTGATCATATAAAGACATCTTGCTTCATAGAAGTAAGTCATTGGTTCGCGTTTTGTATCGTCTTTTTTCTGATATTTCTCGCACTTAGATAAGCACTTGTCATATTTTTGATCTACGAATAACATCAGTAAATCAGGGAAGTCTGGCGCTTGTGCAAAGCTTGATAAATATGTAAAAGTCAATAGAGTTGTAAGTATTCTCTTCATAAAATTGTTTTTAGCTTTTTCTATTAATGCAAAACGTATGCCTAAAATTACAATTAATTGAATGAATGGTCAATTTCTTAGATTGAATTTTGCAACAATTGAATGTCAACTTTCGCTCACAATGATATTATTTGCACCTTTGCGCCGTGAAATTAATTGGAGATAGGATATCCATTAAGTCATCTGCGGACAGAACGACAGCAGTCATAGGTACGCGTATTCAATCTTGGAAAGAGTCACTCTTGGCAGGCTGGATTGTTTGTTGGTTGATTTGTATCGTGGTTATTAACTACTATATCTTTCAGACAGATTCAAATCAAGAGATAATCTTCTTATTCGCTATTACCTTATTCATGCTTTATTACGCCTATCGAATAATCAAAGTGTATGCTTGGCGGAAATGGGGTATGGAATATTTGAAGATTTCTGATGAAGCAATTACTTACAAACGTTCGATACGAGGATATGGCAAAGCACGCGTATTTCCATTGTCGGATGTGAAGAAGGTATCTATCATTACGAAAGAAGATGGGTCTTTTGCTAAAGTGCTGGAAGAATCATTTTGGGTAATGGGAGGAGAGAGAATTTCTTTTGAGTATGATGAGAAACAAGTTAGGATTGGGATGCAATTATCAGATAAAGACGCTAAAGAATTCGGGAATTGGTTAAACGACCTGGTTAAAAAACGAAAGCGTCAACTTAAAGATGATTTTTAGTGCTCTATGCTAAATATAGCAGTGCCCACACGTCTGGTTGAACTGCCCTCGATAATTTCTTCTCTTATTAGACTTTGCGCAACTTGAGAATTAAATACTTCTGCCATGTTTTTAATATGGCCTACGGGTACATTAAGTTCAATGAGTCTGTTGTACGTAGATGTGAAATCTAGTTTTGATGATGCGGTGTTCAGAATATCAAAAAGTGCTTGTCTGTTTTCAACTCTTGCTTGATTGCTATTAAAACGATAATCACCCGAACAATCTGTGACTTTAAGAACCTCACATAATTGCGATAATTGTTTGTTATTACCTATTGCTAGTACCAACTGTTCTCCCTTGCTGAATTTTAGAATTTCTCCATAGGGTGCAATAGCCGGATGTAAAGAACCTTGTCGTTGTGGAATTGTGCCATTCATCAAATAAGCACTTGCTTGATTTGCAAGTGATGCAATGGCTGCTTCCTCAAGACTTACAGTTACTTTTGAACCTTCATTGTTTTTTAAATTGTGAATCATTGCTAAAAGGATACCTTCTTTTAAATGATGTGCAGCCAGAATGTCTATGAGTGCGACAGGCATTTTAACAGGGTCAGAACCAGCCTCACCATTCATAAACATAAAGCCAGATTCAGCTTGCAGGACGGCGTCATATGCGGGACGGTCAGATCTCGCAAAACCCTTAATTTCTCCAGAGATGATTGTTGGATTAAGTGTTTTTAAACTATTATAATCCAGACCTAATTTTTCTGCAGAACTAGGTTTGAAGTTGCTAATCACAATATCAGCATCTTTAATGAGAGATTTAACTTCATCTAAATCCTTTGCGTCCTTCAAGTCTAAAAGCTTTAGCTCTTTTAGGTAATTAATGCTTGAATAATATGAGGATATTTGGTTTGATTCGCCCGCAATTCTCCAAGTCCTTGTTACGTCACCTCCTTGAAGCTTGTTTTCAATTTTAATCACGTCAGCGCCTAATTCAGCTAAGAACATCCCAACGGCTGGTCCTGCTAAAACAGATGCCAATTCGACAACACGCACTCCCTTCAACATTTCTGATGATTTCATGTGTCTAAGATACTATGAGAAATCTGATTTATTTCTAATTCAGCTTGTAATTAACCTCAAGCTTGAACTCAGGAATCTTTACTTCAATAATTTCATCGGTATCAATGTTCTTAAAAAAGTAACTTCCCTTCATTTGACCGACTTCAGAAACCAAGTCACAACTACTGGTGTAGGTATAAGATTCGGTTGGTAATAGCATTGGTTGTTTGCCAATTACTCCTTCTCCTTGAACAATTCTCTGGTCATTAAGGCTATCAAATATTAACCATTTTCTGGATAATAATTGAACAGGGAAATCATTCATATTGGTGATTTCAACGGTATACGAAAAAATGTAATAGTTTAATTCTGGCTTTGAGAAACGCTCGTGATATGCCGGTAGAACCGATATTTTTACACCTTGTGATATTTCTGTAAACGTTGCCACTACATTATATATGACTGTAAATCTACTAAAATAGTTGCTTATAAGTTAACTTTGGTTCATGACGGACTTTCAGACCCTATATACCAGCTTAAGAATAAAAGAGGGTCGGAATTATTCAGATGAACAGATTAGAGCCCTACCCAAGATTGCAAAATCGAATAGTCATTATAATGAGTGGCGCATTCGCGAAAAATCGGCTCAACGAATGGTTAACTACTTACAATCAAGCAAGTTTAATAATGTTGTTGAAGTTGGTTGCGGAATAGGCTGGTTTTCAAATTATCTGGCAATTAATACCAATGTAAAAATTGTAGGGATAGATATTCATGCAGGTGAGTTAGACCTAGCCAGACAAAACTTTATCGCATCCAATCTAACATTTGCCGAGCATAATATTATTGAGCACGATCTGCTTATGCAGGCGGATTGTATCCTTATAAATGGTGCTATTCAATATTTTAAAGACTTAGATCTTTTGTTTAAACGATTAGCAAAGAATCTGACAAATAAAGGAGAGATTCACATTATTGATAGCCCAATTCATAATTCAAAATCTAGCGCTGAAATGGCCTCCATCCGCACTAAGGCATATTACGAAAAAATGGGAGTAGGAGAGCTGCATCAGTACTTTAATCATCACTGTATTTCGGCATTTCCTGACCACACCACGCTTTATTCTTATGGCTTATTAGAGAAAATTCGGAATAAATTGGGTGCATCTAACTCTCCATTTCCATGGATAAAAATAGACGCTACTGCACTGTGTTTTTGACTTTTAATCCAATTATCTGATCATAGCCTTCAGAGAAGTTTTTGCGATAAACAATAATCGCATAGTCGTTTTCAGTTTCGTAATGGGTACCCTCAATTTCTGCCACATCCATGACGCCATCTTTATCCGGAATAGCGTACATGTAATTATAATACCCCTGTTTTAACTGAAGTTTTAATTCATATAATCGCTTTTCATCATTGTAATGCATTCTGTAGGTGTCGTCTAATGGATTAGTGCAAAAATTACCATAAACATATACATTCCCCTCTTCATATGGTCTGTCTACCTTAAGCTGAAAATGCACTATGGTATAATCCGCATCTGTATGTTGATTTTGTGCTTCTTCGTCTTTAATTAGAAACTTCCCATTAATATCCCTGCTTGAAATATATGTAGTGTGGCCTAAACTTGTTTCTGGTAGCAAATAAAAATGATATACATGGTCAGCTTCAAGCTGAATCTTATCGATTTTTTCTCCTCGGTATCGAGTGCTTTTTAAATCTAGTGGACGGTACTCCGCATTACCCCATGGGCACAATTCATCTTGGTACTCAAAACTCAGGACTTGGTCTTTCACAAATTGGGGATTCACGCCGCGGATAGCATTGTCCCATCTTCCATTTTGCAGTATACAAATATCGAGCTCTCTAAATGGATCTGAGACTTGGGTAGAACCTATGTCTATGTTCATATTAATTTGTTGTTTGTAAGCCATATCGTCAATATCCGTTGGTCTTTTTATCTCAGATGATATATTGGCTTGTTCTTCGTATATGACAAAACGTTTAGTTAAAACCGGCGCCTCTTCATTATCTTCATAAACGTAAAGAATATAGTTCCCCGACTTTGTAAACTTCACATCATCGTTTGGGAGTATCAATCTATAATTTACGTACTTCACATATGTGTTAAAGGACTCAACCCAGTCGTTAATTGGATTGCCATCAAAGCCATCTAAATACTCACTAGTCATTAAATCAGAAGGGTTCCAATTTCTATCACAGTGAATAACTTTATAATTATAGTAGGATAACTTTTCGTTTAAATCATCAAACATGAAGGTGATTGCTTGACCAGAATTCAGTTTTAAGAAGGGATATGAAGTTTCCCAATCCCCAACAAATGCAATTGGCGTTGCAATTCCCTCCTTATAAATCTTGTCTTCATAACGAAGACTTGACTCTTCATAGTAGTCGTCGGACGTTTTTCTGGTTTCGTCTAAAGTTTCTACTTGTTTGTCTCCAAGTCCGCAGGAAGTCATTGCTATCACACTGCATCCTATACTTAATATTAGCTTATTTAGAATCATTCTAAATTAAATTTATCATGGGTCATATATGGTCAAAAACAATTGCCCGTTGACACAAATTTATAATTTTGCTCACAACAATTTAAGCTGCAAAAAACATGTCAAAATCCATCAGGATTCGCAAAGGGATGAATATCAGGCTCGTAGGTGAGGCTGAGAAGGTGTTAATTACACCTGAAAATCCAGATGTATTTGCGATAAAACCACCAGATTTTCATGGCTTAACCCCCAAAA
Organism: Flavobacteriales bacterium; assembly: GCA_964230215.1. GTDB lineage: Bacteria > Bacteroidota > Bacteroidia > Flavobacteriales_D > JAUILH01 > JAUILH01. The sequence goes on along the minus strand of CAXRGQ010000006.1, from coordinate 442,587 downwards.
TGACTCTTAAAGAAGGGGAAAAAGTTAAAGCCGGAAGCGTAATATTTTTCGATAAATACAATGATAAGATAAAGTTTACTTCACCTGTAAGCGGAACATTATCTGAAATTGTTAGAGGGGCAAAGCGTAGAATTTTAGAAGTTAGGATCAAAGCGGACGGAAGCACAGATCATGAAACTTTTAAATCTGGTTCTGCCGAAAGCATGTCTAGAGAAGACATTAAGGAAAATTTACTGGCAAGTGGGTTATGGCCAATGTTGAAGCAGCGTCCTATAGACATTGTTGCCAATCCAGATGATACGCCAAAGGCGATTTTTATTTCTGGTTTTGACACAAATCCACTAGCACCAGATTATGACTTCATCATTCACGGGAATAAGGAAGTATTCCAGAAAGGATTAGATCTTGTTGCGAAATTAACAGATGGTAAAGTTCATTTAACGCTTAAGGCTAATGGTGCCCATGATGAGGCTCTTAAGTCGGCTAAGAATGTTCAGATAAACAGAATTGATGGTCCTCATCCAGCAGGAAATGTAGGAACACAGATTCACCATATCGATCCAATCAACAAAGGAGAGAAGGTATGGACATTGAATGTGCAAGATGTACTTGCTATTGGAAGATTATTTACGACAGGTAAAGCAGATTATAGTCGAGTAATTGCGATTACTGGTTCTAAAATTAAGAATCCAAAGTACTATAAAGTGCTTATTGGAACTAGTCTTTCGAAGGTTCTGGAAAACAATGTGCACGAGGGTGATGGAGATGTGAGAATCATTAGCGGTAACCCATTAACTGGAGATAGAGTGGATAAAGATGGATTCTTAGGATTTTATCACCACCAAGTAACAGCATTGCCAGAAGGAAATGAAGCTCAATTCTTCATGACAGATGGTTGGTTAAGCCCAGGCTTAAAAAAGAAATCATTATCACGTTCATACCCAAGTTGGTTAATGCCCAATAAAAAGTATAACCTTAACACAAATCAAAATGGAGAAGAAAGAGCATTTGTAGTGTCAGGGCAGTATGAACAAGTATTTCCGTTTGATATATACCCAGTGTTCTTATTGAAAGCTATCATTACGAATGATATTGATAAAATGGAACAGTTGGGTATTTATGAGGTAATACCAGAGGATTTTGCATTATGTGAGTACGTTTGTACATCTAAAATCAATGTGCAGAGTGTTGTTAGGGATGGTCTAGATGTCATCCAAAAAGAATGTATGTAATTATTGAATTTAAACCTTATCTAAGTGAAAGGACTACATAATTTTTTACAGAAAAACGTTAAACCTAAATTCGAACCGAAGGAAGGGAAGAAAAAAGGATTAATGTTTTGGGTGTATGACAGTTTAGAAACTTTCTTATTTACACCTGGACATGCTACCAAGAAAGGGTCGCATATTCGTGATGGAATTGACTTAAAGCGTACCATGTTTATGGTTATCGTTGCTTTAATTCCATGTTTGTTATTCGGAATTTATAACACAGGACACCAGTACTATCTCGGACAAGGATTGTATCCAGAAGTAATGGATGGTTTCTGGGATAAAATTGGTTTTGGGCTTATTAAAGTACTACCGTTTGTCATTGTAGCATATGGTGTCGGCCTTGGGGTTGAATTTATCTTCTGCTGGGCAAAGGGACACGAGATTCACGAAGGATTCCTTGTTTCGGGAATGCTTATTCCATTGGTTATGCCTATGGATACTCCTCTTTGGATGGTAGCAGTGGCAACTGCCTTTGCTGTGTTAATAGGTAAGGAAGTATTCGGGGGAACGGGTATGAACATCTTAAACGTTGCCTTACTAGCAAGAGCATTTATATTCTTTGCACACCCGACAGCGATCTCAGGAAATGTTGTTTGGATTCATGCAGATGAAGAGAATGGAGTTAAGCAAGTAGCGTCTGTAAAAGATGGTGAGCTAGGTGTGGAAAACCTCATAAAAGAAGGCAAGGTCTACAATATTAATGATGAAGTGGTTGGTGAGTATATTAATTACGAGCTTACTGCTGATTCGAAAGTACATGCTTATTCAGGTGAAACGGCTTTAGGTATTGCTGCATCAACAGCTACATTTCAGAAAAAAATTAACTCTAACCAGAATGAAATTGATGGTAATAATGAGGTAATTAAAGAGCTCGAATCTAAAGGTAGTTTGACTGCTGTAGAGGAGAGTAACCTTAAGAAAATCAAGGCAGATAATGCCAAGCGTGAGCAAAAGATTGAGGATTTAACGCTTGCTCAAGAAGTTCAGGTTAAGAAATTACCATCGATATCAGAAGCAATGATTGGATTTATCCCTGGTTGTATTGGTGAGACCTCTGCGATTGCATGTTTAATCGGTGCATTATTCCTAATATTTGTTGGAATAGGAAGTTGGGAGATTATGGCTTCTATGTTCGCAGGTGGCTTCCTAATGGCAGTGGCGCTAAATGCTACTGGCATGAATCCATTTACAGATATTGACCCAATGCATCAATTAATGCTTGGAGGCTTTATGTTTGGTATGGCGTTTATGGCGACAGACCCTGTTACTGCAGCACAAACGCGGACAGGTAAGTTCATTTATGGAGCGATTGCTGGATCATTGGGTATCCTTATTAGAGTGGTTAACCCAGCATATCCAGAGGGAATCATGTTAGCAATTCTATTTGCAAATGTGTGTGCACCGTTGATTGACCACATGGTGGTATCATCGAATATTAAAAGAAGACAAAAACGACTTAAAGCTGCTTAATTATGGCATTGAATAAGGAAAGTAACGGTTATGTAATAACATTCTCCATCGTAATGGTGGTAGTGGTAGGTGCATTACTTGCAACAGTAGCTATGGCACTTCAACCTGCTCAAAAGGCGAATGTTCAGAAGGAAAAAATGGCGAACGTTCTTCAAGCAGCTGGTATGCGTGATGCTACTATGGCAGAGGCAGAGGAATTGTTTAAGAAACATGTGGTTAAGCGTGTAATTCTTGACTTCTATGGAAACATAAAAGAAGGAACGGAATTAACCGTGGATGACCCAATTGAATCTGGTAACGAAAATGATGCGTTTAATGTTGACCTTCTTAAGGAATACAAAAACGAGAAAGATCCAAAGAAACGAAACTACCCATTGTATGTATGTGAAATCGATGGAGAGACAATGTATGTAGCTCCAGTGCAAGGACAGGGATTATGGGCAGCAGTTTGGGGCTATATCAGTTTAGATGCAGACGGCAAAACGATTAAAGGAGCAGTATTTGATCACAAATCTGAGACACCTGGTCTAGGTGCTGAGATTGCTAATGACGCTTTTGAGAAATCGTTTATTGGTAAGACGATTGCTGAAGGTGAAGAGTTTACGTCAGTTTCTGTCATTAAACCAGGTCCTGAGTTAGATGAGCATTCAGTTGATGGAATTTCTGGTGGAACATTTACCAGTGTTGGTGTTGATGAAATGATTAGTAGAACTATGGTTGTTTATTACAACTTCTTAATTGAAAATCCGAATTACAAGTAATAAATTATGAGCGAAGAAAAACCAAAAGAGCCCTTATTCTCGAAGAAGAATAAAAAGCTTATCACAGATCCGCTTAGCGACAATAACCCGATTACTATTCAGGTACTTGGTATTTGTTCTGCACTTGCGGTAACCGTTCAGATGAAGAATGCTGTTGTTATGTCTTTATCGGTATTGGCAGTATTGATTCTTGGTAACCTAGTAGTTTCTTTGTTAAGAAACCTAATCCCTGGACGAATCAGAATTATTGTACAGCTTGTAATTGTAGCATCATTGGTAATTATCGTGGATCAGGTGCTTAAAGCTTACGTTTATGATGTATCTAAGCAACTGTCAGTATTCGTTGGACTTATTATTACAAACTGTATCATTATGGGACGTCTTGAGGCATTCGCTTTAGGAAACAAACCTTGGCCGTCTATTATGGATGGTGTAGGTAACGGTCTTGGATATGGACTATTACTTGTTGTAATTGCTTTCTTTAAAGAACTTTTCGGTTCTGGAAAGCTTATGGGAATCGAAATTTTTGGCCACAAAGCGGCAACAGTTGCAGATTCAACTGGATTGTACGCAATTGGTTACGAAAACAATGGTTTGATGCTTCTGCCTCCTTCATCACTGGTGATTGTGGGTATCTATATCTGGATTCAGAGAAGTAGAAAAACACACTTAATTGAAACACATTAATCGAAATAAGAACTTAGAAAATAGACAAGATGGATCACGGAGCTATATTTATAAGAAGTGCATTTGTAGACAATATGATTTTCGCATTCTTTTTCGGAATGTGTTCATACCTAGCAGTATCAAAAACGATTAAAACTGCTGTTGGTCTTGGTGCCGCTGTAATTTTCGTACTTACAGTAACTGTGCCTATTAACTGGCTGTTAGATCAGTACGTACTTCAACCAGGTGCATTGAAATGGTTAGGAGCAGAGTATGCAGAAATGGATTTGAGTTTCTTATCATTCATTCTATTTATTGCAGTAATTGCCTCCATTGTACAATTGGTGGAAATGATAGTCGAAAAAGTATCCCCGGCCCTCTATGGAGCTCTGGGTATATTCCTCCCACTTATCGCTGTAAACTGTGCGATACTAGGGGGAGCACTATTTATGCAAGAAAAACAATTCTCAACTGTACTTAAGGCAACAGAATATGGATTTGGCTCTGGTGTGGGCTGGTTTATAGCAGTTGTGTTAATTGCAGCAATTAGAGAAAAGATTCGTTACTCTCACGTTCCAGCACCATTAAGAGGTGTAGGTATGGCCTTTATTATTACAGGTCTAATGGGGATAGCATTCTTAGGATTTTTAGGATTTGATATTTAATATAGGATACGGAATACAATGAATACGCAGGTTATTATAATATCGGTAGCAGTCTTCTTAGGAGTAGTATTACTTCTGGTTGCTCTGCTTTTATTCGCCAAAGCGAAATTAGTGTCATCTGGAAAGGTGAAGGTTAATATCAACAATGGCGAAAAAGTTTTAGAAGTAGATGCAGGAGGAACATTACTCTCAACATTAGGTAGTAACGGTATCTTCTTACCGTCTGCTTGTGGTGGTGGTGGTACATGTGTACAGTGTACATGTCAGGTTTTAAGTGGAGGAGGTTCAATCCTGCCTACCGAAGAGCCGCACTTCTCAAGAAAGCAAATTGCCGATAACTGGAGACTAGGTTGCCAAGTGAAAGTTAAAGAAGACATGGAAATTCATGTTGAAGAAGAAGTACTTGGTATTAAGGAATGGGAAGCTAAGGTGGTGTCAAACTACAACGTAGCAACCTATATCAAAGAGTTTATTGTTGAGATTCCAGAAGACATGGATTACAAGGCAGGTGGTTATATCCAGATTAAGATCCCACCTTGTACTGTAAAATATTCTGACATGGATGTTAAAGCGCATCCACAAGATCACCCAGGTGAGCCTGATAAGTTTGAGAAAGACTGGGCAGAAGGTCAGTACGCTATTAGAGGCCTTGTTATGAAAAATGACGAGGAAGTAGTTAGAGCCTATTCAATGGCTTCATACCCAGCAGAAGGTAGAAGAATTATGTTGAATGTAAGGGTTGCGACTCCTCCATTTGATAGAAATACAGGAAAGTGGATGGATGTGAATCCGGGTGTAGCTTCATCATACATATTTAACTTGAAAGAGGGCGATACGGCAGTGATTTCAGGACCTTACGGTGAATTCTTCATCAATGAGTCTGATGCTGAAATGCTTTACATTGGTGGTGGTGCAGGAATGGCGCCAATGAGATCTCACTTATATGAGCTTTTCAAAACAATGAAGACTGATAGAAAGGTTACTTACTGGTACGGTGGTCGTTCAAGAGCTGAGTTATTCTATATTCACTACTTCAGAGATCTAGAAAAGCAGTTCCCTAACTTTAAATTCTATATGGTATTATCTGATGCTTTGCCTGATGATAATTGGGTTGAGAAGAAAGATATTCATGATGAAGCGGGTGATGGTTTTGTTGGATTCGTGCATAACGCTGTAATCGACCAATACTTAAAGCATCATGATGCACCAGAAGATATCGAATTCTATTTCTGTGGTCCTCCATTGATGAACCAGGCAGTAGAGAAGATGTGTGATGACTGGGGTGTGCCGCCAGAAAACGTAAGATTTGATGATTTCGGTGGTTAAATCGAAACATAGATATAAAGAATTAACCCTCCGTATTTTATGCGGGGGGCTTTTTTTGTTGTCAATCGGATGTAGCAGCTCTTCAGATAATTCTTCTTCAAGGGATAAGAAGCAACAAGACGAGGAGGTAAAAATTGATTCGGCAGATTACATTTCACTTAATGGCCATACTCAAGGAACTACTTTTTCAGTCATTTACAAGGCATCTACGAAGAAATCGTATAAGAATGAAATAGATTCATTGCTGGTAGATTTTGACAACTCTCTTTCTACCTACAATGCTTCATCGTTTATTACTATTTTGAATGAATATGGTGAGGTAAAGCCAGATCAGCAGTTTGTAGAATGTTTTAAGCTCGCCAGTGAGGTATATAAAGAAACTAATGGGGCATTTAATCCCGCCATATACCCGATTATTGAGCTATGGGGGGAAGATTTTAAGAATTTAGAGATCATCTCGAAAGATGAGCTCGATTCAACCCGTGCATTGTGTAATTATAATTTGCTTGAATACAATCCAGACTCAAATAAATTTAGCGTGCCCAAAGGTGTTAAGATTGAGATGAATGCGATTGCTCAAGGATATAGTGTAGATAGAGTAGCAGACTTCTTAAAAGCGCAAGGCATCAATGATTACATGGTAGAAATTGGTGGTGAACTAGTGACATCCGGAAAAAGCCCACAGGGAGGACCTTGGATTATTGGTATAGAACAACCTAAAGAAGAGAAATCAACTATGGATGATGAGTTTATGCTAAAAGTTCCACTCGAAAATAGGGCCTTAGCTACATCTGGAAGTTATAGAAAGTTTAAAATGGTGGATGGGAAACGCATGTCTCACACAATTGATCCATCAACGGGCTACCCTAGTTCTAACAATTTACTCAGCGTTACTGTAATTGCTAATTCGGCCGCTATTGCAGATGCCTATGCCACGGCATTTATGGTAATGGGGCTTGAAAAAACAAAGGCGTTTGTACTTGGAGATGAAAACCCAAGAAACCTTGAAGTTTACCTTATATATGATATAGATGGTACGCTTGAGACATGGCACTCAAGGCTGTTTGATGAATTCCTACCTTAAACGGCTTCATTTTTACATTTCTCTTCAGGACGCGCCCCGCAAATTGAGCATGATGCACCTTCTTCGTTAAGTAATGGATTATTACTTGCGCAAGTGCCAGCGAATTCGCCATCTTTCTTTGCCCAAATCTTTATAGCGATACCAGCGACCGCCAAGGCCATCAATCCTATGCTTAGTAATATCAATTCCATGATGTAAAGGTACGAATAACTATCATTAAACGTACTTATGATTTTTGAAGAATTAAAGTGCTAATAGACCTAAGATTGTTCACATTCACCGTTTTTAATGGTTCTACCAGTTGAAGGTGATGTATGGTGTTAAGTTCATTTAGTCGAGTAGCGTCTAATAGATACCTTTCCGTTCCATCAGCTAAACTGGCTATACCATTTTCATTTGGCATGTATGATCCATTTACTGCAAAATCACTCGTCATCCTGATAAACAATACACTCTTGGGATGCATGCAATTGCATAATGATTGAATCATGGTATGGAAATGCTCATGATTCATGGCAAAATGTAAAACAGCATTACAGATTATAAAATCAAAACTTTCTTTGGTGGTATAATCCTCAATAGAAGATATGTGTGTTAATATCTTGGTTGAATTTGTTTCTAAGCCATCAACAGCGAGCTCATTAGAATCAAACGCTGTGATATTCTTACATCCAAAACGTTCAAGTGCAAGTGCATTTCTTCCACTCCCACAACCAGCATCTAATATTTTGGTTGAAGCACTAATACGACCTTTCATCACTTGATCTAATAAGTAGATATCGATACCAGACAAGGTCTTAGCTAACTCTTCTATCATAAGCCTATAACTCAATACCAATTACACATACATCATCCAATTGCTCGTAATCGCTCTTCCAGTTTTCAAAGGCCTCATCTAAAAATTTGCATTGCTCTTGGATCTTGAGATGGCTCAATGACAAAACAAGTTTTTTAAATGCTTTACTCTTCATTTTTTTGCCCATATTGCCGCCAAATTGGTCAGCAAATCCATCTGAGTATAAGTATAATCGATCGCCTAGCCCAAGCTTCATTTTTTTCGTTTCGAATGGCTTTCTGTTAGCAAATTTACCTACTGGTTGTCGTGTGGCGCTAACTTCATGCAAAAACAAATCCTCAGTTTCGTTTGCAACACATTTGGTTTCAAAACCTAAATCAGCACTTTTTGAAATTATCCAAAGATTATTGTGTGCACCAGCATAATTCACATCAACATGATTAGTGCGATAGGTAATAGAACAAAGTGAAATATCCATCCCATCTTTAACATTGTCCTCCGATTTCGAAAAACGGTCTATCACTAAATCTGTCGTCTTATCTAGGAGTTTTCCAGGGTCATAAATATGATGTTCTAATAAAGATCGATTGAGGGCATTAGAGCACACAACACTTACCATCGCGCCCGGTACCCCATGACCAGTGCAATCTGCAGCTGCAATGAACATTTGAGTTACTTCTTCTCCATCCTCGTTCGACTTAGATTTAACGGTGTCGAACCAATAAAAATCACCAGCGATAATATCTTTCGGCTTGTAGAGTACAAAGTTCTTGGGCAACTGCTCATTAATAGTTTCCAAGGATGGCATTATGGCCTCTTGTAATCGCTTGGCGTACTTTATACTGTCGAGTACTTCATCATTTTTCATTTCAATGATCATTTTCTGATCAGAGATTTCATTGTAGCTCTCTTGAAGTTCTGCCTCAGCCGCCTGTCTTAAAGTGATTTCTTTCTTGAGTTTCCTATTCCAAATAAATATTACGATAAATATCACCAATGTAATTCCAATACAGATAAGTGCAATGCGCCATATTCTGGCCATATCAACTCCGTGTTCGTAAGTAACAGATACCCAATGTTGCACAATATCCCTTCTTTCTTCTGCCGTAATAGTGTTCAATCCTTTGTTGATTAAACTTAGAAGTACGGTATCTCCTTTACTCACTGCAAACCTTGTTTCTATATTCGGGAAGTCCGTTGGAGCTGCTATTTTGAGATTTTCGAAACCTTCATAGTTGAGATAATGACTAGCCACTGCAAGATTGGCTATTGTGGCATCAGCTTTTCCGCTTGAAATTTCCATCAAACACGCCTTTACATCTTCTTGGTAGGATATATTTATTCCTTTATGCGTATCCTCAACTAATTTTGTAACAGCATATCCATCTGGAAGGGCAACGGTTTTACCACTTAAATCTCTCAGGTCACCCACAAAATCTCCATCTTTAAGAGTGACAATTACAAACGAATAACTCAAGTAAGCAGGGCTAAAGTCCATCGTTTTTAGACGTTCATCGTTGCTTGCTATGCATGGTAAGACCTGAATCTCACCTTTCTGGAATAATTCTAATGATGATTTCCAATCTTTCGCCTCTGGATGTGTTTTCAATACCAGGCCTGTGCGCTCAGAGATAAGATCACAATAGTCTTTCGATATCCCAGCGTGTTCTCCATTTAATTCGAATTCAAGCGGATGCCAGGCAGGATCGTATCCATAATATACCACTGAGTGCTGCTCGAGATATGATTTTTCATCACTACTTAATTCAACAGTTTGCGACAATGTTATAAATGGCGCACAAAGTAGTATGTAAATCAAGTGTTTGATAACCCGTAATTTGGATGTGAAGTTAAGGTAAGTATAAATTTCTAAAATCCGTAAAACAACGTATTTATCAACTTATTCAAGCATTCCCTCTAGAAATTGATTCATCATCTGTATTTTTATAGAATGAAGGAAAAACTGGAAGCATTCGAACGTTTATTAGTGATAATGGATGAGCTGCGTGCACAGTGCCCATGGGATAAAAAGCAGACCATGCAGTCGCTACGGCACCTGACAATTGAAGAGACCTATGAGTTAGCGGATGCTATCTTGGATGAGGATATGGATGAAATAAAGGGCGAGTTAGGTGACTTGATGCTTCACATGGTATTCTACAGTAAGATTGCTTCAGAAACAAATGATTTTGATGTTGCGGACGTACTAAACACGGTTTGCGATAAGTTAGTTGAAAGACATCCGCATATTTACGGAGATTTTGTAGCTGAGGATGAAGAAGCTGTTAAGGCGAATTGGGAAAAGATAAAACTTAAGTCTGGTAAAAAATCAGTGTTAGAAGGTGTGCCAAGATCACTTCCTGCAATGGTTAAGTCTACCCGAATTCAGGATAAGGTTAGAGGTGTTGGCTTTGACTGGGAAGAACCACACCAGGTTTTAGACAAAGTGTATGAGGAGCTTGATGAGTTAAAAGTTGAAGTAGAGCAGGGGAGTGACAAAATCGAGGATGAATTTGGAGACGTTTTGTTCTCAATGATTAATTACGCTCGTTTTCTAGGGGTTGATCCGGAAACAGCGTTGGAACGAACAAATAAGAAGTTTATCAAACGTTTTCAATATCTGGAAAAGGCCTCTAAAAAGGATGGAAAAGAATTAAGTGAAATGAGTCTGGAAGAAATGGATGTGTATTGGGAGGAAGCTAAGAAATTACCCTAGTTGAATTCTTGTACAAATACAAAATCCCAGGATCCAACGGTGCCTTCAATTTCATAACAAGCAAAAACGGTAGCCTCAGGGTTAAGTATGTTTTTTCTGTGCCCTCGACTTGGAATCCCGTCATCAATTAGCAAATCAATTATGGCATAGCGCACACTTTCATTGCCAGCTACTAAGTTTTCAGCATAGCCCATTTTTGAGTGCTTAAAACGTTTTGAGCGTTTCATATATAAACCGTGTTTTTTGGCTGCTTGATATAATTCGTCTGAGAAGGTGAGTGGCGGCAATGGTTTGAGTTTTTTCAACACAGCGATTAGCTCCTTACTTGTCCGTCGCTCGCTTGCACTTGCATCCCAATATTCAAGATAGCCATCTATATACTGAATATAACCCTGAGGGTTAGTCCGCACTTGGTTTATTTCATCCAACATCTCTTTTTCGCGAGAGGTTTGAGCAATGTTTGTGATGGGGTATAGGAATGTTAGTAGGACTAACAGTCTAGTAATTGATAATGATATCGGTTGTATCATAAGCTTCAGCATAAACAGTTTGACTGGTGGTGCTACCTACACCATTTTTTGTATAAAAACCAGTTCCAGTAACATTGTGATTACCATCGTTTAAACAGTAAACTACTGTATCAACATTCATGCCTGTAAATGTTTGTATGCTAGTACCACAGCACGCGCCACAATTGTAAGCACCATCTGAAATTTGAAAGTCTATTTCGTCGTTGGCGTCAAATGGATTAGTGTTGCTTATATGAATACGTAACCATGCCATACTTGGCATATCAAAATTGTAGATATTATCGACCTCTTCATTTAGGTCATCTGGATTAATCTCTAGTTCAGATCCAAAATGAAACTGTCTTGAGTAGGTGATTTTATATGCGGTTGCGTTCTCTCTGTTAAATGTAAAAGTGTAATCGCCGTTAGCATCTGTTGTGGTACTGGCTACTGTTTCAAATGCCGAATTGTAGTTTCCACCATCCAATTTGTTTACCAATAACTTCACTTGGACACCAGAAACAGGCATGTTTCCATTAGGGTCTACTATATTCCCCTTAAGTGAATATTCAATATTCTTCTGTTTGCGGCATGATGATAATACTACCGCAGAGCAGAGTAGAATTAAAAGTACTTTTAAAGTCAGATGCATATTGTAAATTAATAATAGCTAATTTACAATATTATTAATTTAATGTACTACTCTCGCTCAACAAGCTAATCTCTCGATTCACAAGTTCTAATACTTCACTATACGCATCTCTCATTCCAGAGAATTGCGTGGCCTTCCCATAATTGTGCTCCTTTGTTGCTTGCGCGATCGTGTCATTGATTTTTTTGAGTTTAGCATTAATCCATGCCGCATACTCGATTAAGCGTTCTTTTTTCATGACAACAACAAGTTTAAATTCGTAATTATGCAAGAGGTAAACGGGCAGCGATACTAAGGTATACGGGCAAACAAAAAAATTGGTTACATGCACAAAAAAAGGGGCGCAATTGCGCCCCTTTTCAATATCTCATGTGTTTTCTTACTTCTTTCTGAATTTCTCCATTGTATTGTCGAAATTAAGGTAGTAATCACCGCTTTCTAGGTTTGAGAAATCTATCTCGCTATTAGTACCTCTCTTTCTTATTTGACCGTACATATCATATACTTCATACGCCGTTTTCTGAGAGAAAGTAATCTTGTCATTCTTTTTATCGTATTCAAATTTTGGCTGTTGGATATCTGTAGTAACAGAAATGGTCTTACCAATTTTCTGCTCGCCATTTAAATTCTTTTGTAGAACTCTGAATTTATTCACACCGGAAACCAATGGCGCTTTAAACGCATACTCATTCTCACCTTGTGTGCCAATTCCATCCACTTCACCAACCTTAACCCATTTATTCCATTTGAATTGTTCAACTATGTATGGTAGCTTACCTCTTTCTCCAGTAGTTACCCACTTAATCATGCCATCCTGAGCGATTTCAATGTCCTGCATATCGAAAGTAGGAATAGGTTGTAATGCCCCTGGATTCAACACCTTTGGTTGACAATCGCCATCGTATTCAATCTGAATTACAACGTCTTCTCCCTCTTTTAATCCCAACACGCTCAAATCAATCTCAAAAGCGCTGCTAGAAACTTGGTCAGAAGTAACTTTGCCATTTACAACAACCTTACTTACTGCAAAACCAACGCCATTCTCACCCATACAATTAGTAACGTACAGATTTTTACTCTGGTACGATCCTTCTACTACCAACTTCTCGTCGTCAGCTTTGGCAACGAACATGGTAGAAATCAATGATATACCTAAAATGAGTTGTTTCATTATAAAAATTATTTACGCAAATATCTGATTTAAAATCACTTCATGCAAACTTTGCACATTAAAACTACGTTAAAATTCAAACAGTATCTGCTATTTGTGTTGAAACCTAACAAAAAGTCTGCCATGATTTTTGGAGTCTTTATCAATCCTGTGGTATTTGTTTTTTATGTGTTTTTGCTGAAGAAATCTCAGTACCCGTTTCTTTAATTGACCGCTTCCTTTTCCCGGAATAATCTCAACCAGGTCAATTTTTCTTTCTATGGCCTCATCAATGATATCGTTCAAAGCAGTTTCGATTTTTTCACTCTTATTAAAGATGTCGTGTAAGTCCAGCTTTAGTTTAGCCATTGCTCGCAGTTTTAATGAATGAATTGCTCTTATCTATTATTTCGTCAAAATATAGAGAAAACTCTTTGTTATACTCATCAAAATGAAGCTCAAGTATTTCAATAGATTTGTTGATTTGATTGGTATAGCGAAATCGTCGAGATAGTCCGTTCAATGCCTGTTGCAGGCCATCTAAGCTTGAATAATTGCTCAACCATTTATTAGACATCATGTGGGACAGCATAAACTGAGTGTTGTGGTCGAACAGATCCCAGTGCTCTCTAAACAAGTCATAACTGGTCTCTTCAAAGGTTTCTAAACTGACGTCAGAATAGTTGTGCCAATTAAGTGCTAATAGATGATCATAAAACATATCTATGATAATCCCTGAGGTATGTCCATGCTCATCCCAAAGTCGCTTTTTACCCAGTTTACTCAAACTATGGTTGTCCATAAAATCGTCTATGAATCTGTGCAATGAAACGCCTAAGGCAAGTCGTGGAGGGAAATCTGTTTTGTAGGAATTCCCCTTGACGCTATCACCCATCACATTGCCTATGGTTACTAGGGGATGAGCTTTGCTTAAATAGATGTGCGCCAGAAAATTCACTTAACAAAAGTATCCAATTATCCCCATAATCTACCTTTGGTGTATTAAATGCATCAAATTGAAAATCTTAGCGTTTTAATAGTAGATTTGAAATTATGGGAATTACCAGCTTTTTATATAACAAGAAATCCCTCTACTGGACGGCACAAATTCTTGGATGGGGTGTATATATGTTCCTGGTTTATTTGACTAACACCAATATGTCGGATAAAGATGGCTGGGTTTTGCTTCTATTCTTACTGTATCTTCTGAGTATTTTGGAAACACATGCGTTCAGATTTGTCATTTTAAAATTCAATTGGTTAAGGTTCAAGCCTATTAAAATTTTAATCCTGGCATTAGTGTCATGTCTTTTGCTAGGGTTTATTGATGAAGCAATTGATATGATTCTTGGGGATTGGGTGCTTAATGAGAATTCATTTAAAGATTTCGATACCCGTCGATACTTAATTAGCACGGTGCTTTCAACAATTTTCTTTGTGATGTGGAGTGCCATTTATTTCGCTTTTCACTTTGTAGGTAAGGCGCGCGAAGAAGAAATTAAGAACTTACAGTTAGAGGCGTCAAAAACGGAAATTGAGTTGAAGAATTTAAAATCGCAGCTTAATCCCCATTTCATGTTTAACTCTATGAACAGCATCCGGGCCTTAATCGATGAAAATCCAGATCAGGCTAAATTTGCCATAACGCAACTGTCTTCAATTCTTAGAAACACCCTCCTAATGGGAAAGAATAAAATCGTGTCCATTCGCGATGAAATGAATGTTGTTAAGGACTACCTCTCGCTAGAGCACATGCGCTACGAGGAACGATTATCTGTTGAATACCACATAAACGAAGATCTTTTGAGATGTGAAATTCCTCCAATGATGATTCAGACAATCGTAGAGAATGGTATTAAACACGGTATTTCAAAACTGGCACATGGCGGAATCTTGGATATAGGAATTGATGAAATTGATGATAAAATTCACGTTGTGGTTTCTAACTCAGGTGCCCTAGATCACGCAGAGCCTGAAACAGGTATTGGATTAAGAAATACGATCGAACGATTACAATTATTATACGGAGATGCAGCTACGTTCTCAATATCACAGAATGGAGATAAAGTTGTAACCCATTTTACTTACCCTAAAAAGCAGACAAATGAGAGCATTGGTTATTGATGACGAAAGACTAGCGCGAAGAGAGCTTATCTCACTTCTTGATAAATACGAAAATATAGAGGTGGTAGATGAATGTGCTAACGTGGAAGAAGCAAAGGAAGCGGTAAACAAACACAAACCTGACTTATTGTTTCTGGATATACAAATGCCCGGAAAAAATGGCTTTGATTTGATTAGCGAATTAGATGCGGTACCCACGGTTATTTTCGTTACGGCGTATGACGAATTTGCTATTCGGGCGTTTGAAGTAAATGCACTTGATTACCTTCTCAAACCTGTTCATCCAGAAAGATTGGGGGATGCTATTCGTAAACTCGAGGATGACACAGAAAGCGATAATGAGGATGAATCAAATGAAAAGCTGACTGAAGATGATCAAATATTCTTAAAGGATGGGGAGAAATGCTGGTTCGTTAGTTTAAGAGATATTCGTCTGTTTGAAAGTGAGGGGAACTATGTGCGTGTCTTGTTTCACGAATCGAAACCATTAATTCTTAGAAGCCTTAACAACCTAGAGAAAAGACTAGATCCAAAGGTGTTTTTTAGAGCGAACAGGAAGTTTATAATCAACTTGAAATGGGTGAGCAATATTGAGCCATGGTTCAATGGCGGCTTGCAAGTAACGTTGAAGGATGGAGAAAAGGTTGAAATCTCCCGGAGACAGGCAGCCAAATTCAAAGATTTAATGAGTTTATAGTTAATCGCCTTAATTCTTTAGTTTATCGTGTAGATTAAAAAATTTGTAGAAAATTGTTAGCGATTCCGATTCTTATTCATGAACTTTAGGACACAAACGAACAAGGGAAGTATGAATAAAATCGTTATTGGGTCTACGGCCACTACGCCAGGAGTAAATTTAGACCCTGAAACTGGGCTGTTTGAACTGAGAGGGAAATCAATTCCATCTGATGCAGAGGATTTTTACACACCTATTCTAAACTGGATGGATGAATACATGAATAATCCAGCTAAACTTACACAAGTTGTGATCGATTTGGATTTTTTCAATATTTCATCTTCTAAAAGATTACTCTTTCTAATGTATAAGCTTAATGAGCTTGCGGATGAGGGCCATCAGGTAGAGTTAAAATGGCATTACTATGATGATGACGATGATATGTATGAAGTGGGGCAGGACTATGCATTTATGGTAAAGGTTCCATTTGAGTTTGTAGTAAAGCAGCGTGCATTGTTGGCGGTTTAATTAGGCCAGTCATTATACACTACAAAACATCTTTGTATTTCAATAAAGTCTCCATGCATCTTCTGGAGTCTAACAAATAATTGCGCTCTTTTATCATCTGCACCATGACTCACATGTTTGGGAATAAGTTCTTTCCAATGAAACAGTCTCAATTCACCAGCACTTAGTAGGAGTGGGGATATCCAGTATTCTTTGTCTGCTATTAGCCAATAATCTTGTCCGCCATCCTGTTTAATAAAGTCCTTTCGGTGCATCCAAATGGACGTGCTAGAATTCCAATTTTCATTATTTCCCGCAACAAACGCCCATCCACTTAGGTGAAATTTTGATGTAAGCTCATTCCATGGTATATCAGGCTCTTGATTCTGCAGAGCTTTTGACTTTATAACTGCAAATTGCTTGTTGATTACAGTGTCTAACTTGTTTTTAAGATTGTCACGCGCATGTGGACCAATCCATAGACCATCTTTCTCCAAATAAAACTTATAACTCAGTTCCCAATGATGGTAGCTGCCATCATGTTTAATAATATAATCTATCTCGGATACCGTGACACCATCCTGTATTACTTGTTGATGTTCTAAAATTATTTCAAACTCAGATATACTTTTTAAATAATAAGAAATTAAATCTTCTGCATACTTGCCTATGATATATTTAGGAGTGTCCAACAGAAACCGCCTCAAATCACTCGGATCTTCATCTAACATCAAAAGAAGTCGCGCATCATGTTGGCTAGGCTCCAAATTGTTCAGCGGAATTTCTGTCGGAACAGGGAAATGCGTCCGACCAAAGACCACACAATACAAATCTCTTACTTCCTTTGTTTTTAACTTATCTAACAAATTATCTGCACTTTACTCGGATAAAACTAATAACTTTGCACCCATAAATGAGATTAGTAGAAGAAATACCGCATCACACATTCAAAATTTCGGTGTTTAATTACAACGAAAAGTACATCATAAAAATTGAGCTTGCACAATATGAACAGAGTTATAAGGTGCCAAGCGGTGATGTAAATGGCATGGAGGATATCAAAAAACTTCTAAATGAACCATTCTTAGAGTCAGTGATGCAGAGGTTTCTTTCAATGAGAGAAGATTTTAGTAAAACATTTCAAACAGTATAAAATGAAGTTTAGAATATTATCGGTAGTAGCCGTGATGGGTTTAATCCTTGCGTCATGTGGAGGGGAGAAATCCGAAGGAGATAAGGATGAAGAAACTGAAACAAGTAAAGAAGATGCAGTTGAGGTTAAAGAAAAACCTGCAACAAACATTACTGGATCAGCGAACACAGGCGATTTAAAAATTGCATTTGTTAATGTAGATTCACTTAGTCTAAAGTATAAGCGTTTAAGAGATGCTGAAGTTGAGATAAGAGAGGTCGCTGAGCAGGGTGAGCAGAAACTAAGAAACATGGAAGCAAACTTTCAGCGAGAAATGGCGAAACTTCAAGAAGAATACGTTACAATGCTAAAATCGCAACAAGAGGCCGCTGAGAAAAAACTTACCAATATGCGCGCTAACCTTGAAAGAGAGCAAGCTATGTATCAGCAGAACCTACAGAATAAACAGGCGGCACTGATGGAAGGTGCTTACAAGACATTGTATGAATTCCTAGATGACTATGCACAAGAAAACGGTTATGATTTCATTTTAACTAAAACTTATGGTAGTGGAGTGCTATATGGTAGTCCTTCTTATGATGTTACTAAAGACGTAATTGCTGGCTTGAACGAATTATATGAAAAAAGCCTAGACCCATCTGCTGAATAATTATGCTAATAGCTGCACAGAAATACGAAGATAATATTGCTGAGTATGTACTGTACATGTGGCACATTGAGGATATGGTGCGCGCATGTAACTTCAGCATAGAACTCATTCGCCAAAACATTATTGCACCTCAGACTGATGATGAAGCACTGAAGCAAAAGATTGAAGATTGGTATATGGATTTAATGCGTAAGATGAAAAACGAAGGTATTGAAACCAAAGGACATCTAGCGGAAGTGAATGATGTGCTCATCGAAATGTTTTATTTACACAACTCACTTCTTAATGTGACGAACGATAAGAAGTACATTGAGATATTTGAAACAGCACATCCGTATATCAAGGAGTTTGGTTCAAAAGCCAACGCCACAAGTTTAAACCCATTAGAGATTTGTTTAAACGCACAATATGCTAAGCTTTTACTGAAAATTCAAAAAAAGACTATCACTCCTGAATCGGAGGAGGCCTTTAAAAAGTTTAGAGACGTGCTAGCCTATATAGCAGCCCGCTATAAAGAAATGAAAACGGGCGCTTATACGGCTATGAGTAATTAGTTTCCTAAGTAAGTGTCAGCAGCCGAATGCCTGCCGCTCAAGTGAGTCTGCAAGGTACTCAGTTCATTTACGAAATCAGCTGGAATGCTATTCATAAACGTATATCCGTTTTCCTCAACAATGCTGCCTGCAACTGAGTTGTAGATTACATTATACTCATCTTGAAACCTCTGATTCATAACTGTCTCCTCATATGGACCATCAATAAAATCTTGTATGTATTGGTCGTATTTCGCTTTGTACGTTGCGTCATCAATCAGATAGCGTATAAGTGGCCAGTCATTGCCAACTGAGTTAAAATCAAAATCTAAAGGACCATTTGGACCACCGCCTGAACTAAACGACTCATTGTTGTCCCACGGAATCCATTTGATTTTATTGTCGGCAGGATCCGTGTATAAATAATAATTGTGGGTCATGTTTCCGTAGGTATCCCAGTTCTGAAAGGTGGTGTTTGCCGCTAACCACTTAAGAAATATATCCGTGTCAAATCTGGCGTCCAAATCGCTTCTCCATTGACTTGGGTTGCTCGTTCTTGTGCCATCATGAATGATGTCGTATAATTCCTGCAAATCACTCCAGTCAGCCACATCTTCATTTGTTTTCTTTATAAGTTCCTCCGTGTTAAATGTGCCAGATTCGAAAGAGGCCGCGTCACCATCCGGTTTATAACAGTTGCCAGTCTCTGAACCAAAGGCATTCGCTAAGTGCGTGTCAAAAACAACTTCACACATAGTATACAGGCCGTAATATTGCGTGCCAGACCCATTATCAATATATACCCGGTAATAGGCTGACCGTGCAGATGGAATACCGAAATCACGCATAATATCATCAGCTACTTTTTGGCGCATGAATGAAACGTCTTTGAAGTTGTTTCCCATCGATAATTCGTTAAAACCATAAAAACACTGGTTCCAAATTTCAGGATGTTCGTCTTCGAATTTGTCAAAATCAAGTCGTAACGGATATTTGTTGATTCCCATATTATATGGGCTATGTAGACTTGAATTTCCCTTATAACGAATGCCAACGTAATACCATTTTTTTCCTTTGAATTCGACCGTGCATGGTACATATATCGGCGTCTCGTCTGAAAAACTACCAGGACCTGGTCCGCCGCTACTAGCCATTATATCGTCCAAGTCATTTTGCATACTAGTCCAATCATCTGCTGCTATAGTTATCTTCAGTTCATTTACAGAATTAGACGGAAATACAACTGAGTAATCTGGCGTAGCGTCACCCGAATGCGTATCAAACGTCCAATCTTCTAATCCATCTCCAGGGTTTACGCCAACTGTTTTATAACAAGAAGAAGCACCTAGTATTATTACAGCACTTCCAAGTGTTTTTATATAATTACTTATCATTTTTTGCAAGTTTAAAGGTGAATCCTGCACCGAGGATATAGGTGGTTTGAGGGTAGGTGCCATTAAGCTCTTTTTCTATTCTATAGAAGAGGCTCAGTTTGCCTAAGTCACTTATTTTTCTGGAAGTACTCAGTGTAAACCTAATTTTATCCCATGTCTTGGAGTCGTTCTGCACGAACCTAAAGATTTCTGTGGAGACTTCTGGATCCCATTTCCAGTCTTTAATGTTGTATGCAAGATCAAATCTCAGCCTAATCTTTGGGGTGGGGTCTCTATCGAGACCATCGCTTATAAAAACATCCCGTCTTCTTTGGAAAGCAAATCTGTACTTAAGATCAAATCTCCCTATGTCGTGACTGTAGCCTGCATATAGTTGGAAGCGGTCTTGATTATTCAATAAAGGATTATTCTGATTGTCAAAATCACGTTCACTTATGAGACGGTAACGAATCCCAAATTCTAGCGGTTTGACTGGTGAGTACTCTGCGCCTACCTCCGTAAAGAATTGCTGTAGTTTTGAGCTGTTTTCTTGGAAACGAAATTGTTGCTCAGCGCCCAATTTGATTTTTTTATTGAGTTTATAGTCAAGGCCGAGATGAGACCATGACTCTAAGTCTTGGATAACATACTGTTTTTGACCAAAACTCGTGGATGCTATAAATAGCAGAAATGGCGAAAACGCTAGTCTTAGGTTCGTATTCATAGTTGTACAAGTTAAATTAAGCTCTCGTGAATATTAACGAGATGTTACGAACTAAG
The DNA here is from genome assembly GCA_964230215.1 of Flavobacteriales bacterium. Taxonomy (GTDB): domain Bacteria; phylum Bacteroidota; class Bacteroidia; order Flavobacteriales_D; family JAUILH01; genus JAUILH01. The sequence continues at coordinate 421,723 of CAXRGQ010000006.1, read as the reverse complement.
ACCAGCGTCTCACAAAAAGGTTTAAATCAGAAACAAAATTATTTGATATATCTAAAATCTTGCTTGTTTTTGATAGCGCAAAGGCTTTCATAGATCAAACGAATTGTGTTTTCAACGTCATCTTTATGACACATCTCTACAGTTGTGTGCATGTATCTTAATGGTAATGAGATGAGTGCTGATGGAACTCCGTCGTTGGAGTAGGCAAACGCGTCCGTATCAGTGCCCGTTGAGCGACTCGCAGCAGCGCGTTGGAAAGGGATTTTTGCTTTCTCCGCCGCATTGATAACAAGATCCAATAGATTATTATGTACCGCAGGGCCATAAGTTAATACTGGACCATCACCACCTTTTAAGTCACCTTGCTTAATCTTATCAATCATTGGTGTATTTGTGTCGTGACACACGTCTGTTACGATTGCAACATGGGGCTGAATGCGCTCCGCAATCATTTGTGCTCCTCTCAAGCCAATTTCCTCTTGAACGGCGTTCACCACGTACAAACCAAAAGGTAATTTCTTTTTATTCTCGTGCAATAATCTAGCAACTTCAGCTATCATAACACCACCCATACGATTGTCAAGGGCACGTCCTACCAGCTTATTCTTATTCATTATCATGAAATCATCTTCAAATGTGACAACACATCCAACGTGAATGCCCATTTTCTCAACTTCTTCTTTATTGGATGCACCACAGTCTAAGAAGATATTCTCCAATTTTGGTGATTTCTCTGTGCCTCCCGACCGTGTATGAATCGCAGGCCATCCAAAAACAGCACGTACAATCCCCTTCTTTGTGTGGATATTTACACGTTTAGATGGCGCAATTTGATGGTCCGAACCACCATTACGTCTTAAATAAATAAATCCATCCGAATTTATGTAATGAACAAACCATGATATTTCATCTGCATGTGCTTCTATCACAACTTTGTACTCTGCTTTAGGATTAATAACGCCTACAACTGATCCATAGTTATCTGTGAAATACTCGTCTATATATGGTTTTATGTAATCCAACCAAATTTCTTGTCCCGGTGATTCAAAGCCTGTTGGGGAGGCATTATTCAAATACTTTTCCATGAAAGTCATGGATGATTTATTAAGAATTTTCTTTTTTGGCATAATTTTTTACTTGTTTTGGGAAAATTAAACAATTGAGTGGACAAAATATACGGTATTTTGCTACTAAGTTCATAAATTAGGGGAACTAAAATTATACTATGAAGAAACACATACTATTGGGATTCATGTCACTTGTTGCTGGTGTGGGGTTTTCTCAGGTCGATACAACTAGTTCGGCTTTAGAAGTTGATACCTCAGCAGTTCCAGATGACTATGTTGATCCAGAAGCACAAATGCGATATAATGTAGGAGCCGATAAGATGGCTAAAGGTGATTATGACGGTGCCATTAACTCGTTTACCAAAGCGATTGAAATGCACGATAAATTCACCTTGGCGTTCCTAAATAGAGGTAAAGCGTATCATGGCAAGGGTGATTATTCAAGTGCAATTAAGGACTACGATAAGGTAATTACAATGGTTGATACAACGCACAGTACTTATTATGCGCGTGCAAAATCAAATGAAGCTGCTGGTGATTTAGGTGCTGCTTATAACGATTATTCTGAAGCTATAAAAGGTAACGGAAAAGTACCAAAGTATCATTACTATAGAGGTGTTGTTAAGTTTCAGCAGAACGAATATGAGGCTGCCATTAAAGATTTTGATGCAGCAATTAAACTCAAGCCAAATTACGCATATGCATACAATGACAGGGGAAGTGCAAAACGTAAGCTAGAAGATCTAGATGGTGCAGCTGCTGATTACATGAAGGCACAGCAAGCGGATGATAAGTTGAAATTTGCCTACAATAACCTTGGTTCGATTAGACGTGCTCAAAAGAAATACGATGAAGCTATCAAGCAGTATTCGGGTGCAATACAAGTTGACCGAGACTATCATATCGCTTACAATAATAGAGGTAGAGCCTATTACGAAAGTGGAAATTGGACAAAAGCTATTGAAGATTTCTCAAAGGCAATTGAATTAAATAAGGAATATGCGTTCGCATATAATAATAGAGCAGCTGCCCATATCAAACAAGAAAATTGGGATGAGGCTCTTAAAGATTTGAATAAGGCAATCGAATTAAATCCTGATTACGGTTATGCCTACCTTAACAGAGGTATAGCGAAAGAAATGATAAGAGATTTAGAAGGAGCTTGTCAAGACTGGAATAAAGCACTTGAATATGATATTACATCTGCGGAAACTTATTTGAGTGGAGGATTCTGTAATTTTTAAAAGATTGGTACAATGAAAAAGTTAACATTATTAGTATTAGCAGGTATGTTCATGGCACCAATCTGGTCGCAAACGGACACACCTTTCGATAAGAAATTGTTTAAAGACAAAAAAGACGAGTTTAAGGTAGCAATGGACTTCTATGAAGAAGGGAATGACTTGTTTGAAGGTAAGAAGACCTTTGGGATTCCACAGTACACACAAGCCATAAAGCCATACGAAGAAGCTTATGGATTTAACCCTAATAGTTCTGAGTTGAATTTTAAGTTAGGTCTGTGTTATATCAATTCTTTCCATAAATATAATTCGCTTGAATATTTCAAGAAGGCATACAAGTTAAACACAAATGTGCATCCAGATATTCATTATTATCTTGGTAAAGCATATCATATTCAGTATAAGTTTGACCAAGCAATTGATGAGTACGAAAAGTACAGAAAGACTCTGAATATTAAGGACCATGCATTCGAGATTGAAGATGCCACAAAAAAGATAGAGGAGTGTAAGACAGGTAAAAAAATGTACGCCAACCCGGTAAGAGTGTGGATTGATAACCTAGGATTTGCTGTAAACTCTGAACACCCCGAGTATGCACCATTGATTGCAACAGATGAATCTTTAATTTTCTTTACATCAAGGAGAGAGGATACCCAAGGTGGAGGAAAAGCACAAGATGACGAAGAGTATTTTGAGGATGTATATATCGCAGAGTTCAAAGACGGTATTTGGCAAGACGCTACTAACATGGGTGAATTGATTAACTCAAAGTCACATGATGCTACCGCGGGGCTGTCTCCAGATGGAAAGACATTATACATATACAGAGGTGATGTTGGGTCAGGTGATATCTTCGTTTCGAAATTTAAAGATGGTGAATGGACAAAAACTAAGCAGTTAGGGAAGAACATCAATGATAAGAATGCGCACGAAACATCTGCATGCTTGTCTTATGATGGAAAAACACTTTATTTCGTTTCTGACAGAGAAGGAGGCTTTGGTGATCATGACATCTATAAGTCTCAATGGGATGAGGATAAAGAGCGATGGGGAGAGGCTGAAAACTTGGGCCCTAAAATCAATACTAAGTACGATGAGGCTGGGGCATTCATTCACCCAGATGGTAAAACAATCTATTTTGCTTCACGAGGGCATGCAACGATGGGAGGTTTCGATATATTCTCTTCTAAAATGCAAGAGGACGGATCGTGGTCTACACCTGAGAATGTTGGATACCCAGTATGCACGCCAGATGATGACGTTCATTTTGTGGTGTCAGCAAATGGTAGAACGGGGTATTATGCCTCATTCCAAAGTGATGGTCTTGGTGAAAAAGATTTGTACAAAGTGACTTTCCTAGGGCCAGAGAAAGAACCATTATTGAATAACGAGGATAACCTAATTGCTAGTATTGCAGCACCTATTACTGAGAAAGTTGTAGTACCAAAAGTTGAGGTGAGTAGATCTGACGTGGCAGTTTTAAAAGGTAGAGTTTTAGATGCTAAGACATTAAAACCATTGGCGTCTAAGATCGAAATCATGGATAACGAGACAAATACTCTAGTTTCGGAGATCACAACAGATGCGGCTACTGGTAAGTATTTGGTGACATTGCCATCGGGTAAAAACTATGGTATGGCGGTTAAGGCAGAAGGTTACTTATTCCATTCAGAGAACTTCTTATTACCGGAAGCTTCAGGATATCGTGAGTACAAAAAAGATGTGCTTATGAAAAAGGTGTCTGTTGGGGAGAAAATTGTACTTAGAAACATCTTCTACGATCTAAACAAGGCAACTTTACGTCCTGAATCAAAAACAGAGCTTGAGCGTTTAATTCAGTTAATGAATGACAATCCAACGCTTAAAATTGAGCTTTCTGGACACACTGATAGTAGAGGGGATGCAGCTTACAATATGAAGTTATCGAAAGATCGTGCTGCATCAGTAGTTAAGTATTTGGTTGAGCATGGAATTCCAGCGAGTAGATTAGAATCTGCAGGTTATGGTGAAACACAATTGATTCACACAGACGCTGAGATTTACAAGTTACCAACTGTTAAAAGAGAAGAACTTCACCAGGAGAATAGACGTACTGAGTTTAAGATTCTGGCGAAATAGTAAATAATCTTAAGTAAATTGCAAGCCCTCGACCATGTGTCGGGGGTTTTCTTTATGCGGAAACTAATACTCATAGCAAGCCTTATAATTAGCATAGCTGGACGTTCTCAGTCAGCGCCGTCTAAACCATTTATGGAGGGTAATTACCGCTATTTAAGTGTTGGCTATAATCAATTTAACAAGGGAAATTTTTCACTCGGGATGAAGTGGGTGAAATGGAAAGACGTAGTGTTTTCAAGTGCGGAGCTGTCTTATGGTTATAATCCATGGTTGACTGAGCACAGTGCCATCGCAGATTTTGATGTTACGTTGTATTTTACAACGTTTGGTTTACAAGCAACGGCATTTACACGTGATGGTGAGCAGTTTAATGCGTCTTTTAGGCCGTATTTAGGTGTGTATTTTGTGTATGGCGCCTTATATTTCGGTCCGCACCTATGGGTGAATAATAATAACTTGGAAAATAGAAACCGTTGGGCGTTTAATGTTGAGTTTAATATACCGGTTTTTAGGAAGTGATAAAAATGTTTAAATATCTATTAGTCTGTGGATTAGTGTTTTTAGGTTCTTGTAGCTCAGATAAAAAAATTATCGAAACTAAAGAATACTACTTCCCTTATGAGAATTTTGCAAATTCTGTTATCTATACCTACCACACTCCAGATGGAAATCAAGTGTGGCAAATGCACTTTGATCCAAAGTCTAGAATTTTCACTTCCGATATTATCCTGTCTAGTGAAAAGAGCAGTGAAGTAACCAATGAAATAATGAGCGATGATGGGACTCGATTTGTTGAATATACGGTGGTTAAGCATGACGTATTTTATGAGGCTTCATTGGTGGATAAGGACGTCTTGAAATGGAAGATGACAATGGATGACGTTTGTGTATGGAAAATAGTTATTCCTAATGAGCATGGAGATATTGAAACAATTAAAAAGTCAAGGCAAATAAAGAGTGTGGGAGAGACATACAGTTTTGATGGTATAGACTATGACGCAATTGTATTTAAAGATGATTACGAGCAAACCATTCGTGATAATAATTACAATAAATTATTTAGCAGGGACTTTGTCCAATATACTACTTACGCAAAAGGAATTGGAATTGTACGGTCATTAAGGGTCTTTGAAAATGGGGATGAGTATGAGACGTATTTAATTGATATTGATTCGTCTGATAACAAACATTTAAGGTGATGTGGTTGTGTTGTTTTATGGTAAATGAGTTTCACAACGTCCACGAGCGGTAGCTAATGCACGTGCCAAAATCAACCAAAATTACTTTCGCTCGCGGTAACGGTAGAACGGATGTTGCTAGCTCCCAAATACATTTCGGTTATCGTAATTAATTTCATTTAAACGGACGTTCCCGCGAGCCAAGCGAGCGGAAATAAAAATTTAAGCACAGAGCCTATGCGCGGCTCGTGGTACCAAACACAATTAAATCAAAACAAAATGTTGTGAATACGGTTATCGTGGCACCAAACATGAATTAACCCAAAAACACATCAATCAAATGATTAGCGGCATGCCCAGCGCATCATCAACCCCAAAAATCATCCCCCAAACAACTCCCCAAACGAATGGCTAGACTGTAATCTTACCCCTTTTTCCATCATTTGAAGTGTACAACACTCGTTTACCGCATCATGTTCTAAAAACAAAAAGTATTCGTTTTGTGTAGCGTTTGTTAGAAAATTATTCTTCTCTTCTAGTGTGATTAAAGGACGTGTGTCGTATCCCATTACATATGGCAGAGGGATGTGACCAGTGCTTGGAAGCAAATCGGCCATAAAAACTAAGGTTTTTCCTTTGTAATTAATATGCGGAATCATTTGACTATCCGTATGGCCATCTACAAACAATACATCCATATTCGGAAATACATTTTTTGTAAAGTCACCTTCACGTTTTATAAATTGTAGTTGCCCACTTTCTTGGATTGGCATAATGTTTTCCTTTAAGAAACTCGCTTTTTCACGTGGATTAGGATTTACCGCCCAATCCCAATGTCTTTCATTGCTCCAGTAAGTTGCGTTTTTAAATGTCGGCTCTAATCTTTCTTTTGTATCATTCCATTTAATTGCGCCTCCACAGTGGTCAAAGTGAAGATGGGTAAGGAATACGTCCGTAATATCATCAAATGAAAACCCTGCATTTTTTACACTTTTCTCCAAACTATCATCGCCGTGAAGGAAGTAGTAACTAAAGAATTTCTCGCTCTGCCTGTCGCCAATACCAGTATCTATTAGCATCAGTCTATCCCCGTCTTCAATCAGCATGCAACGCATGGCCCAATCGCACATGTTGTTGCTGTCTGCCGGATTGGTTCTAGACCAAATTGATTTCGGAACTACTCCAAACATAGCTCCCCCGTCTAATTTAAAATTCCCTGCATTTACTGGATAGATTGTCATACTTGATAATTTTGTGCTAAAAATAATCAATCTTTGTGAGACGATGGTATATGACGTTATAGTGATTGGGGCAGGTGCTGCTGGATGTTTCTTTGCAATAAACTACAAGGAGAAGCATCCTGATGCAAGCGTTCTTATACTTGAAAAGTCAAACAAACCATTGGCAAAACTCAAAATAAGCGGTGGTGGGCGCTGTAATGTGACGCACGCATGTTTCGACCCACGAGAGTTGGTCAAATATTATCCAAGAGGGCAAAAAGAGCTTATGGGACCGTTTAATAGCTTTCAGCCGGGAGATACCATCGCTTGGTTTGCTGAAAGAGGTGTAGAGCTTAAAATTGAGGAAGACGGCAGAATGTTTCCTACTACAGATTCGAGTCAAACTATTATTGATACTTTTTTAGGTGAGTTGGAAGCCAAGGAGGTAAAAGTTTACTATTCGTGCGGGGTGGATGCCATTAACTACAGTGAGGAAGACGTGCATCTTGATTGTGGCGAGCAATCGTTTAAAGCACGGAATGTATTTCTAGCAACTGGGGGAACGCCTTCTATGTGGAATGTGTTAAATAATATGGGGATAGATGTTGTCGATCCAGTTCCAGCATTATTCACGTTTAACATAGCATCAAAAATCATAAGTGATTTACCTGGAGTTTCCTGTCCGAATACGAGGGTGAAAATAATGGGAACAAAGCTGGAAGAGTTCGGACCAACTTTAATTACACATTGGGGATTAAGTGGTCCTGGGATATTGAAATTGTCGTCGGTAGCTGCGATTCTTCTTCATGCTGAAAAATATAAATTTAAAATTGAAGTAAATTGGAATACTGACTTTGAATTTCAGGACGTTATAGAGGTGTTTAAAAACCAAAAAGAGCTACGTCCAAAGCAAAAAGTATGGCCAAATCCTCTAGTAGAAATGCCTAAGCGTTTATGGAAAAATCTTTGTGCTGTTTCTGGAATTTCAGAAGAGAGTAACTATGCTGACATAAACAAAAAGCAGATCGTAGCCTTGGCAAATCTATGCACGAATTGTTCGTTTGACGTAAACGGGAAAAGTACAAATAAAGACGAATTTGTTAGTGCTGGAGGAGTGGAGTTAAAGCAAGTTGATTTCAAACGGATGAATTTAAAACTATTCCCACGCATCTATCTTGCAGGAGAAGTTTTGAATATTGATGCTTTAACTGGCGGCTTCAACTTCCAAAATGCGTGGACGGGCGCATGGATCGCTTCTCAGAATATGGAGTAATTCACTTTTGACTTTTTAAAATTCCAATTCATGTCTGTTTTACGGCGACAATTGTAGTGTAGCTTTGATGTATGAAGGTGCACTTAATTGCGATTGGCGGAGCTGCAATGCATAATGTTGCGATAGCTCTGCATTTAGAAGGGGCTGAAGTAACGGGTTCGGACGATCAGATTTTCGATCCAAGTAGGTCTAGGTTGGATAAATATGGTTTGTTACCATCGGGTGAGGGTTGGGATGTCGATAGGATACACAAAGACCTGGATGCTGTGATTTTAGGAATGCACGCCAGAGAAGACAATCCGGAGCTGAAAAAAGCAAAGGACTTGGGCTTAAAAGTGTATTCGTTTCCAGAGTATGTATATGAACGGACAAAAAGCAAAACCCGCGTGGTTATTGGCGGCAGCCATGGTAAAACAAGTACAACGGCAATGATTCTGCATGTTCTAAATAAGGTCGGGATTGAAGCGGATTATTTGGTGGGAGCTCAGTTAGATGGGTTTGAGTGCATGGTTCGGTTTAGTGAGTCCGCAAAGGTGGCTGTAATTGAGGGAGATGAATACTTGTCATCGCCAATTGATAGACGTCCCAAATTTCATTTGTACAAGCCAAATATCGCGGTGTTAACTGGAATTGCTTGGGACCATATCAATGTGTTTCCAACGTTTGAGAACTATGTAGAACAGTTCTCAATTTTCATCGATTTAATCGAGTCGGGAGGGCAATTGTTTTACTGCGAATTAGACGATGAGTTGAAAAGTCTTATGAGGTCTAAAGTTGACATTGCTGCGGTAGGCTACGGTGTGCATCCGCACAAGATCAGTAATGGGAAAACAGAGCTGATAGCCGAGCAAAACCATCCAATTAAAGTTTTCGGAGAGCATAATCTTCAGAACTTATCTGCGGCTAAACACGTGTGTACAGCAATAGGGGTGAAGGAACACGACTTTTATAAGGCCATAGAGAGCTTTGGTGGTGCGGCAAGGCGCTTAGAGAAAGTTGCTGAAAATGAAGCATGTGTTATCTACAAAGATTTTGCCCATAGCCCATCAAAACTTAAGGCGACCACGTCTGCGTTTAAAAAGCAATTCCCTGAAAGAGAGTTGATTGCCTGCATGGAGCTACATACCTTCAGCAGTCTAAATGCTGATTTTCTTGGGGAGTATGACGGTGCAATGGCGTCAGCAGACCGTGCTATCGTTTATTTTAATCCAGTCACTATCAAGCATAAGAAACTACAAGAAATAAGCGTAGATGACGTTAAAAAAGCGTTTGGCGGGGATAATTTAGAGGTATACACGGATTCTGAGATGATAACTTCACTTCTGCGAGAAATTGAATGGAAAGATCGAAATCTCTTGCTAATGACCTCAGGTAACTTCAACGGTATTAACCTAGATGAATTCGGAAAGTCCCTCTTAGCAATCAATGATTGATGCTACCCCATCATAAATCATCAATCCTAAATTATCAATCCTATGGTTCCCGCGAGCCAAGCGAGCGGGAATACGATTTAAGCACAATGCCTAAGCGCGGCTCGTGGCAGCGAGATTGGGCTTAGTCTGTCAATTATCAAACCTATACAATACCTTCCTATACAACGCACTAAGCGCAAGTGTATACAAGAAGGACAGTGACATCAGGCTGACAAGGGCTATCAATAATGCCATTGCAGGGTTGAGGAAGGTTTGCCCGCTATCACGCATGTCGTCAAGGTAATCGTCATAAGTTATTTGGTCCAATCGCTCGTCATTAGCGTTTTCTTTGAATTGCTCCCATCCTCCCTGAGATTCAATTCGCTCCACCGCCGCCTCAACACGTGTTTCAATTTTGTGCGGTAAAAACTGAGGGTCAATCCATCGGTAATGGATAAAAATAAAGCCGGATACAATTACCACATAAATGGCAGCTTGCTTCATTCCGGCTTTAACATTGTCTAAAAATAAGGTTCTAACAGCGCTCTTAAAGTGCGTACGAACAGCCAAGAAAATTACGATTAAAAGAAGCAGTAAATTGACACTAACGCCTATGTTGAATGAGGTGTCAGAATCAACATTTAAATTAAATAACACCGTCTTTAAAACAACCCAAAGGAGTCCTAATAGTGCACCGATTCGTTTTAAATCCATTTCTTAACTTCTCCTTGAAGTAAATTAATTTATAGAACTGGGATACAATTATTTACCCGTTCATTGAAATTAAGAATTCCTCGTTAGATTGCGTGTGTTGCATACGCTCTTTCATGAACTCCATTGCTTCCACTGGGTTCATATCTGCAAGGTGTTTTCTTAAGATCCAAATACGTTGTAATGCATCTTTGCTCATCAATAAATCTTCGCGTCTGGTTCCAGAAGAAAGGATATCGATTGCAGGGAAAATTCGTCTATTAGATATCTTTCTATCTAACTGAAGTTCCATGTTACCTGTTCCTTTGAATTCCTCAAAAATTACTTCATCCATCTTAGAACCAGTTTCAGTTAATGCCGTGGCTAGAATTGAAAGCGATCCACCGTTCTCAATCTTTCTCGCTGCACCAAAGAAACGTTTTGGCTTATGAAGGGCGTTAGCGTCTACACCACCAGATAAAACTTTACCAGATGCTGGTGATACCGTGTTATATGCTCTTGCCAATCTTGTAATCGAATCAAGTAGGATACATACGTCATGACCACACTCAACCATACGCTTGGCCTTTTCTAATACGATATTAGAAACTTTCACGTGTCTGTCCGCTGGTTCGTCAAACGTAGAAGCAATAACCTCAGCATTCACACTTCTTGCCATATCTGTAACCTCCTCTGGACGCTCGTCTATCAGCAATACGATTAAGTACACCTCTGGGTGATTGGCTGCAATTGCATTAGCTACCTCTTTGAGAAGCACTGTTTTACCTGTTTTAGGTTGTGCTACGATCATTCCTCTCTGTCCTTTTCCAATTGGAGAGAATAAATCCATGATTCGCGTTGACATTGACTCGTCTTTGTGTCCTGTAAGTGTGAACTTCTCGTCAGGGAACAAAGGTGTAAGGTATTGGAAAGGAACTCTGTCTCTTATGAAGTCAGGGTTACGACCGTTGATTTTGTCAACCTTGATTAATGGGAAATATTTTTCGCCTTCTTTAGGGGGTCTAACAGAACCTTTAACTGTGTCACCTGTCTTAAGGCCGAATAATTTTATTTGCGACTGAGAAACGTAGATGTCATCTGGAGAACTTAAATAGTTGTAATCAGATGAGCGAAGGAAACCATATCCATCAGGCATAATCTCTAGAACACCTTCTGAAATGATCAAGTCATCAAAGTTGTAGCCGAACTGCTCTTCTTGTGATTTCTTGTCTTTACGCTCACGTCTGTTATTGTTATCACGATTGTTATTATCGCGATTGCCGTTATTGTTGTTGTTGCGATTATTGCGTCTATCGTTGTTATCTCTAGCTTCTTTCTGCGTGTCCCCGTCTGACTTATCATCTTTCTGATTGTCTGGCTTATTATCTCTTCGCTTATTGTCTTTGTCGTTCGAATTGTCCGAACGTTGTCTTCTAGGGCGTTGAGATTTGTCACCATCTTCTTTTTTATCATTTGATGATGGCTTATTGTCGTTTGACGCTGATTTAGGACGGTTTGTTGAGTCTTTTCTAGCAGGTGCTTTCTTTTCGCTCGCATCTGCTTTTGGTGCGTCATTATTTGTGTTTGATGATGCTCCTTTGTCCGCTGATTTTGGCGGTCTAACTGCTTGTTCGTCTAAGATTTTGTAGATGAGATCTTGCTTCTTTAATCCCGTAGTTTTTTTGATGTTTAATTCTTTGGCGATTTCTTTTAAATCCTCCAACTTCTTATCATTCAATTCAAGAATGTCGTACATGTGTTAAATATATTAGTGTAAAATATGTTCTAAAAAAAACGTGTGTGGTCTTAATAAATGAACTGATTCTATACTTGGGCAGAGTTGCCCTCGATGAGAACTGTGGGACAAACATACTACTTTTTTGATCTTTTACAAAAATTGTATAAAATATCTCAAATTGTTAATTAGTTCGATTTTACACAATGAATCAAAATGTATCTTTGACAAAAAAATAGAATAATGTTTCAAAGACTTCAAACTGTATATATCCTATTGGCGATAGTGGCTATTGCCTTGTCTGCGGTATTTAATATTGCGAATTATACAGCTTCAAAGGACGGGGCTGAGCTCACATTTGCTGTAAGTGTATCGGGGATAAAAGCCGAATTAAGCGGAGAAGATAAAAAGGGCAACCAACTCAGCGAAATTCAAGATGTGCCTGAAAAGTTTATTGAAGCTAAAGGATTGTCTAAATATTTTACAATGGGCTTATTATTGGTAGTATCAGCCATTGGTCTTTTATTGTTTATGCTATTGAAGTATAAAAATCTAAAACTCCAACTTAGATTAGGCCGCATACTGTTTCTTTTGTTTTTAATTGGCTTTGTGGGCTTAATATTTGCAGCAGATTTAGGGAATGATGTGCTGAAAAAGACCTTAGATGGAGCGGTTATTATGCCTGAGTTTGAAACAGGGTACGATATTGGATTGTTTATGCCGATGGTTGCAGCTGCATTCGTTTTCTTAGCGAACCTTCGTATTAAGAATGATATGAAGTTATTGGCGTCTATCGATAGAATTCGCTAGTGCCGTGGTCCTAATTCGATAGCTTCCATATCAGATAGCTGTCCTTTTTCCAGAGTGAAACGCAATAAGGTCTTTACCTTATGGAATCCTTTGATTCCAGCTGCGCCTGGATTTAAACATAGGCAGTTGATACGCTTATCAAATTGTACAAGTAGTATGTGTGAGTGACCGCAGACAAAAATATCCGGTGGATTGCTCTGCATTATCGGTCGAGTAAATTGATTGTAGACATAAGGTTTGCCCCCAATATGAGTGATCCATATATCTTTTCCTTCTAGCATGAAACGTTGATCCCTAGGGTGTTCAGCTCTTACTGTATGGTTGTCTATATTGCCATATACAGCGCGTACAGGAGCTATTTTGCGCAACTCATCAATAACCGATAAATCACCTATATCGCCAGCGTGCCATATCTCGTCACATTCGGCAAAGTAAGTCTTTACCTTGGGGTCGAAATATCCATGGGTGTCTGATATTATTCCAATTCGCATATCGGGTTAAAATTAATAGTAATTTTGACGCGTCTTGAAAAGATATTGTTTAGAAATAGCATACGACGGTACAAACTATCATGGATGGCAGAAACAAACTAATGCCATTTCTGTTCAGGAAGTTCTAGAGAAACATTTGTCTATGATTTGTCGAGAGGAAATCTCAGTGACTGGATGTGGAAGAACGGATACGGGAGTGCATGCCAGACAATTCTTTTTGCACTTTGACTCCACAAACGAATTGTCTTCTGACCTATGGTTTAGGCTTAATGCAGTTCTGCCAGACGATATTGTGAGTTATGGAATGAAAGAGACATCTGATGATTTTAGTTCAAGATTTGATGCAAAGGAGCGAGAGTATCAATATTATATCCAGACTACTCGCAACCCTTTCAATAGAGATTATGTGTGGTATTTGCATCAGGACTTGGATCTTGGTAAAATGAATGAGGCATGCGCTTATTTATTGGGGAAGCAGGATTTCACATCATTCAGTAAAGCACATACTCAAACACATACCAACAACTGTGATGTTAAATACGCTGAGTGGACTGAGGATAATGGTGTGCTTGTGTTTACAATTCGCGCTGATCGTTTTTTAAGAAACATGGTCCGTGCAATTGTAGGTACTTTGGTTGAAGTTGGCCTGGGGAAAATGAAACCAAATGATGTAAAAACGGTGATTAATAAGAAGGATAGAGCAGAGGCAGGAAAATCAGTTCCAGCGAAAGGCTTGTTTTTAACGAAGGTTGTCTACTAATGAACGGTACATATACAAATAGTGAAGTGTTGAGTCGTATAGTAGCTTACTTACGACCGTATAAAATTACCTTCTTTTTTGCGTTTATACTGACCTTGCTTAGCGGTTTGCTTGGGCCGATAAGACCCTATTTGATTGGAGCTATAGTATCTGCTTTTGTAGCGGGCGGCGACAACGAGATTGCGGCTTTCACTAGAGAGTTTATTACAAGCGACCCGCGAGAAGCCTTGTTGATTTGGACAGTAATTATTATTGGCCTCTTGCTGTTTGAAGGGGTTATTCAGTTTTACCGAACTTATTTATCGGCTTGGTTGGGACAGTCTGCCGTAAAAGACATACGGATTATAGTCTTTAAAAAACTTACTTCCTTAAAACTAAAGTATTTCGACAGATCTCCAATAGGTGGATTAGTTACAAGGGTGGTTTCTGATATTGAAGCTATTTCGGATGTGTTTTCACAAGGACTGCTTACGATTGCTTCTGATTTACTTAAGATTCTGACGATTATTGTCTTTATGCTATTCATTAATTGGGAGTTGGCTTTGATTGTGTTGATTCCACTACCATTAATGTATATAGGAACTAAGATTTTCGCCAAGGCTATGAAAAAGGCGTTTCAACAAGAAAGGAAAGAGGTGAATAACTTAAACACCTTTGTTCAGGAGCATATTTCGGGAATGGGTATTATCCAGATTTTTAACCGTGAAAAGGTTGAAATGGATAAATTTGAAGTGATTAATGCTAAGCACAGACAAGCACATTTTAATGCAGTATGGGCCTTTTCGATTTTCCTTCCTTTTGTGGAACTGCTGAGTTCGCTAGCAATTGCCTTGCTGTTGGCTTATGGAATTACAAACGTAAGACTTCCGGAAGATGTAACTCCAACCTATGAGGAGATAATCAGCTTTACAATGTGGGTAAGCATGTTGTTTAGACCAATCCGTCAGCTTGCGGACAAATTTAATGTACTCCAAAGAGGTATGGTTCGTGCAGAGCGCGTCTTTAAGGTCTTAGACGATAACTCGTTCATAAGCGACGAGGGAACACTTGAGAAGGAAAATGTAGAAGGGGAGATTGAGTTTAAAAACGTTCGCTTTGCCTATGTTGATAACGAGTATGTTTTGAATGATGTGTCATTTCATGTGAATCCTGGGGAAACCATCGCCTTCGTAGGGGCTACTGGTGCGGGCAAATCAACTATTATCAATCTGATGTGTAGGTTTTATCAGTTAAATGATGGCGAAATTTTGGTGGATGGCGAGAATATAAACGAATATACCTTACCAAGTTTAAGACAGCACATTTCTTTGGTGCCTCAAGATGTGTTTCTTTTTTCGGACACTATACATAATAACATCACATTAAAGAAAGATTCGATAACACGCGAGCAGGTAATTGATGCAGCAAAGGCTATTGGAGCTCACGAATTCATAGAAAAACTGCCTAATGGATACGATTTCAATGTAGGCGAAAGAGGGGGAATGTTGTCGGTGGGGCAACGTCAGTTGATTTCCTTTATTCGTGCCTATGTGTATAATCCTTCCATATTGGTCTTAGATGAAGCTACGTCATCTATTGATACGGAGTCTGAGGAACTAATTCAGAACGCCACAAGTCAACTGACTAAAGGCCGCACATCAGTGGTAATTGCGCATAGATTATCTACTATTCAGAAGGCAGATAAAATCTATGTAATGGAAAAAGGCCGCATAATAGAATGGGGTAATCATGCAGAGTTGCTGTTAAAAGATGGTCAGTACAAACGACTGTATAATTTACAGTTCGCCGAATAAACTATTTATTTCATCGGACAATAGTTAATGGATGTCAGTTCATCAGCCATTTTATGGTATTCGTAAAATGATTAAATTTACCTATCAAATTAAGCCATCGTATTAGCTTCAAAATGCGTCTAATATGTAAAACTTGAGCTAAATTGCACCTATGAAAAAGTATTTACTCCTTGCTTTATTCTTTATTAGTGTCCTTAAGCCTGTTATGGCGGACGTATATTTTGTACGTAATACATCCGAAACAGGTTCGGAATCAATTGGAGAGGCGCTTACGCTGGCGAATCCAGGAGATACTATAATTATTGACGTTTCTGGGACTTTGCTTCTTAATAACCCTTTGGTAATTGATAAAGGGGTAACAATACTTGGACCTAGTCCAAAACATTTCGTTATAGATGGAGGTAATATTTCTGGTGTACCTGCTTTACGGATAAATGTACCAGCGGGTGAAACAGCTGTGCTTAGGGGTATGAAGTTCGTTAACTATCTTAGTAACGTCTCAATGCTTGAGAACCTAGGAAATGAATGTCGGATCGAAAGATGTGTATTTAAGGATAACACGACTAGCTTTAGAGGTGGAGCTATTCAGAACTCAGGGAATCTTGTTCTTAATGCAGTTTCTTTTACGAATAATTCCGCTAATGGTCCTGGAGGGGGAGCTCTTTTCAATAATGGGCAATTAGCTATGCAAAATTGTAGTTTCCATGCTAATGACACGCCCAACGATGGTGGTGCAGTGCTCATAAATGGTGGGACGACAACAATTGATTTGTGCACATTTTATCGTAATCAAGCCGACCAAAATGGTAGTGGGTTAGCGGTAGCTGGCGGAGCTGTAGAGCTAGGGCATAGTATATTTGATAATATTGGTGGATTTCCACCCAACTACAATGTACACGAAGGTGTTTCTGGACTCATTACTTCTAATGGACGAAATTTAATGTTAGATGGTGAAAATGTATTTGATATTGAAGATATTGGAAGTGGTGGATCCGATCTTGTAGGTGGCGGCTATACATTAGGTTTAAGACCTGCAGGAGTTGTTACAGATGGTTATGGAATGGAGTGGATTCCAATTACTGATAATGCTAGTTCAGCTATTAGTCAAGGTGGTTTTCCTACTCATCCAACAGATATCAGACGAGCACCAAGGATAATGAGCGATCTTACTCAATATATAGCTGATTGCGGAGCTGTCGAGTATACACCTTTTCGGGTGATAAGTAATGGCGTGGGTGCGGGAAATAACGGAACACTTGAATGGGCGGTTGATCAAATCAATTCATTTTCGATAAGTCCAGCATACATCAGTTTCGATCTGCCTGGATCAACCACAATTAACAATACGGTTACATATCAACTTGATATTGATCACGTTTATATTGACGGTTATACGCAACCTGGAAGTGCAGTCCCTGGCCCTCAGGATATGACGAATGCAGGTGTTGCCGGAGCACCGACTATTTTCATTCAACAAGCTGGCGGAGATGCTTTTTTACTGCCTAATACATGTAATGATACATGGATATCAGGTCTAACGATTAATGGAGCGCAAAATGCTATTGTTTGTAATGCGCCAAGTTGCCATTTCTTTGGTAATCATATTGGAATTGATATTAATGGAAACAATATAATTGGTAATAATGGTATTGGAATTTTAATGGGTACCGTTGATGCAACCGATTTCTTGATTGGCGGCTATATGGCATATGAAAGAAATGTATTGTCAGGAAACGCTGTTAATGTTGTTGTTGAGACGGGAGCATCATCTGGTGATATTGCTAAAAATTTTATTGGTATTGATGCTTGGGGAATGAACGCGCCAACGGGAGTGGTAACTGCCACCGGTGTATTGCTATCTCAGTCTAACGATATTTTTGTTGAGGAAAATGTGATTTCTAGTCTAGATATTGGTGTAAACTACACAGGAACTAGTAATACCGGCCATTGCATTGGCAACTATATCGGGACTGATGGTTGGGGTGAGGGCAATTTACCGATAACGAATGTTGGAATTAATCTAGAGAATCAAACTTCTGCCGTTCAAATAGGAGAAGAAGGTCATGGGAATTTGATTGGGAACTGTTCTGGTGTAGCAGGTGTCCTTGTATTTAATTGTAATGCAAATATTCCTATCCAAGGTAATCGATTTGGCCTAAGTTATAATAACACACCAATTCAGAATACAAGAGCAATATACTTAAGCGGTAGCTCTAATATTATAATTGGGGGTAGCGGTAACGGTGAAGGGAATATTATTGCCGGATCGAGTGGGGCTGGTGTTTATTTTGAAAATGGGTCCGTATCAAATACTATTATACACAATCTGTTTGGATTAGATGAAAGTGGAATGTCTAGTGCAGGATATGAAAACCAACATGCTATTCATTTATTAAATTCCAATGATAATCTAATTGGTGTTTCGGGTGCGCCAAATTTCATAGCGGCAAGTAACGCCGAGGGAATTTTAATTGATAATTCTGATGGAACCGATATAGAGCACAATTTTATTGGTGTTAATCAAATGGGAAGTCCCGTTTTTAATTTTGATGACGGAATTCAGATTGTTAATAGTGATGATACACAGATTGGACTTCTAGGAACGATACACAATGTAATAGCAAATAATAATGGTGCAGGAATAGGAATTATCAATTCAACCAATACTACAATAGAGAATGACTCAATTTATGATAACACCTCTCATGGTGTATATGTAGATCAACTTTCTTCTACACAAAACTCGATTAATCATTGTTGGATTTATAATAATGGAGGGTTAGGTGTAGATTTACAGAATTCAGCTAATAACGATATTCCTAATCCAACGATTCTGGGTGTTTCAGAATGTTCTGGTATTACGAGCTTAAGATTGACAGTGCCTGCTCCTTTCAGTGGAAATGCCTCATTCGAGTTTTATAGAATACCTAATGGTCAAGAGGATCCAAGTGGATTTGGAGAAGGAAACGAACCTCTTTTCACAACTACTTCATTTACCATTACAGGACCATGGACAAATACATTTAGCATACCAGGTCTGTCTACTGGAGATTATGTATCGGTTATTATGACAGATGCCAGCGGCAATAGTTCAGAATTTTCTAATCATTCTATTGTTAATGCAGCACCATCTATAACGTTTTCAAATGGAAATGTGACATGTCATGGTGATAATGATGGTACTTGTGATGCAACGGTTAGCAATGGTTCGGGTGAACTATGGTGGGACTGGGATTTGGATGGATTTGGAGATCAGGATGATACCGAAGATATGACCGGTTTATTCGCAGGGTCTTATTCTTATCAGTATATGGATGTTGCTGGATGTATATTATCTGGAACAGAGACTATCGGTGAGCCAACGCAAGTGTTGATGGGGACAGCTGTACCAACAGATGAAACTTGCGCAGGTAACAGCGATGGTTCAATCGTTATAACTGGCGAGTCAGGAGGTACGGCACCATATACCTATAGTATTGATGGTGGAGGAACTACACAAGCATCTAATGTGTTTACGAGCCTTGCAGCAGGTAGCTATCTTGTGTCTGTGGTTGATGCCACCGGTTGTATTTCGGATACTGTTACCGTATCGATTAATCCAGGGTCAAGTGTTTCTATATCTGGAGTAGTAACAAGTAATTATAATGGAAGTGATATTAGCTGTAATGGTTCATCAGACGGTGAAGTAACCGTTACTATTTCTGGAGGTATACCTCCGTATACGTTGAGTGTTAATGGGACGTTTTTCAGTAATCCCACAGGTTCAAGTGAGGTAGTTGGTGGATTAGCTGATGGGTCACATTCTTTTGAAATTGTAGATGGAAATGGATGCTCGTTTACTGACATAGTAGTGGTGACTGAGCCAAGTGCTGTTTCTCATACCTTTGGTGGCCAGTCTACAGTAACATGTTTTGGGGGGAGTGATGGTAGTTTGTTTATAACGCCATTTGGAGGTACTGGATCATATACATATGACTGGGATTATGATGGGGTAGGTGATTTTGATGATCCTCAAACTCCTGTAGGAACTCTATCGGCAGGAAATTATAATGTGGTTGTGCAGGACGCAAATGGTTGCACAGATGCCGGAGGCCCATATACAGTTTTCGAACCAGCAGCAATTACTATTTCACCAGACGCAGTAACCAACCCTTCATGTAATGGAGCGGTTGATGGTTTAATCTCAGTTACTGTTACAGGTGGAGATGGTGGACCATATACGTATGACTGGGACAATGATGGAACTGGAGATTTTGATGATGTTGAAGACATTACTTCTTTAGGGGATGGTACATATAATTTGGTGGCGCAAGATGGTAACGGATGTGTATCTACATCATATAGCTACACCCTAACAGAACCATCGCCCATAACTGTAGATGCTGGCACACCGCAAACTATTTGTGAAACAGATAACGTGAGTTTGTCTGGTATGGTGACGGTAGCAGGAGGCGGCATTTGGTCTGGTGGAGCAGGAATATTCACTCCTTCAGCCTCTGATTTAAATGCTATTTATACGCCGTCTGCTGGTGAAATTTCGAGTGGTTCTGTGACACTCACATTAACATCTACTGGTAATGGAGGATGTTCGCCTGTAAACGATAATGTTGTAATTACAATCGAGTCTTCCCCAAATGCAGGAAGCGGAAGTCCAATTACGATTTGTAACGATGACGCTGTGATTGACCTGACAGCGCAACTAGCGGGACAAGATGCAGGCGGGACATGGGCTGATGATGATGCGACTGGTGGTTTGATAGGAAGTAATTTTGATCCTACATCAGTTACGCCCGGCACTGCAACAGCCTATAATTTTACGTATACCGTGACTGGAACGGTATGTCCAAGTGCATCAGAAACGGTTGTGGTTACGGTTAATCCAACGCCGGTTTTCACGGTGGTAACGAACGATCCTACGACATGTGGTGCTACCGATGGTGAGTTTGTAATCAGTGGATTGGCGGCAAACACCAATTATGATGTTAACATTGACGGGGCAGGAGCTTCCAGCTACACTAGCGACGGTTCTGGAAATATTACGATAGGTGGCTATAGTCAAGGCACTTATACAGGAATAGATGTGGTAGATGGGGCAGGCTGTAGTTATTCTGATGCATCCGCATTCACATTAACTGACCCAACTCCTCCTAGTGTTGGCATATCTAACTCAAGCAACCCAACTACTTGCGGTGGTACTGATGGGACTATTACAATTTCAGGATTATCCCCATCTACTGTTTATAGCGATTTATCTTATGATGATGGAGGCGGTACCGTTAGTCTAGGTACGTTTACTACCAACACCTCTGGCGAATTTGTGATTACGGGATTGGGTGAGGATAACTTCTCAAATTTTATTGTGACGCAAGGTGCATGCACAGGCAGTGACCCTGGTCCAATAGGCTTATTTGATCCAGCTGCACCAGCAATTGACTCAATCGCAACTGTAGATCCAAGTTGTGCAGGTAATGCCGATGGTAGCATCACGATTTCGGTTTCAGGTGGTGGAGCTCTTGAATATTCAATCGATGAAGGAGCATTTTATCAAGCATCCAGTTCATTTGTGAGTCTGCCTGCGAACCAATACATTATTTGGGTGCAGGATCAGGTAACAGGATGTGTCTCTGCCCCTGATACAGTAAATCTAATTTCACCTACCCCTATTACTGCAAGCTTTAGTACTACGGACGTAAGCTGCTTTGGTAACTGCGATGGTCAGATTATCGTAACGGCATCTGGCGGAACTGGCACGTTTACCAATTATACATGGTCACCTGTTCCAGGAGCGGGCCAGGGAACTAACATGATTACAAGTGTTTGCGCTGGAACTTATTCGGTGACAATTGAGGATAGTAATGGTTGTACGCACACTCCTTCATCAGAAACTGTTAATCAACCAACACAACTATTATCAACCAGCTCGGCTACGGCAGAATCATGTTTAGGGTCAAATGATGGAACGCTAACATTGAACGTAACGGGAGGAACTGCCGGATTTACAATTAATTGGTATTCAGATCCTTCATACTCAACCTTGATCTATACAAACCCTGGTGTTGCTGGACCAAATACAGTTACTAATGTAGTTCCTGGGATGTATTACCCTGAAGTAATAGATGCCAATGGATGTATGCACTACGATGGCGCGGCAGTAGTTAACACTGGACAGGTTCTTACACTTACAATAAGTGCTACAAATGAATCATGTTTTGGTGCAATCGACGGAACAGCTGCTGTTACAAATGTAAGTGGAGGATCTGGATCTTATTCATATTCTTGGTATGATGACCCCTCATTGGTAACGCCTATTGGTGGATCTGCAGCGATTGGTTCACTCGGGGATGATTGGTATTATGTGGTTGTAACTGATCAGTCAACTTCTTGCAGTACAGTGGATAGTGTTGAAATTACATCACCGCCGCAATTAGTGTACGAGACACCTACATTAATTGACCCAAGTTGTAATGGTGTTGCGGATGGTGCAATTCAAGGATCTGCTTCAGGTGGTAATCCTCCGTATCTAATCAGTACAGATGGAGGTAATTCTTATCCTTATGGAGGCTTGAATGCAACTGGACTTCTAGGTGGCACGTATCAGGTGTATATACAAGATGCAAATGGTTGCGTAACTGGGCCGCATACAGAGGTGTTGAATGACCCTGCAGCAATATTATTAAGTGTTACTGCTACTGATATAAAGTGCTTTGGCGATGGTAATGGACAAATAGATATTTCATTTAGTGGTGGTATTCCTGCTTATTTAACCACCATTGATAATGGAACTAATCAGAACAATATTGGATCAACTACTAACGATAGCTACACTGGTTTAGGACAAGGGTCTTATACGGTTTACATTGAAGATGCGAATGGTTGTATATCTAATGATACAACGGTGACGATTAATGAGCCTGCAGATTTAACAGTCACAGCAGATACGACTGGCCTTTGTCTGCCAGGCTTAGGTGAGGTTGAAATTACTGCTGGTGGTGGAACAGCTACGTACTTATATAGTACTAATGGTGTTGACTATCAAACCAACAATATAATTGATACATTATTCATTGGGACATATTACGCCTATGTACAGGATGCTTCTGGGTGTATTGACAGTATACAGTTCACAATTGATGGGTATATCCCTCCATCGCCTACAATAGTGAATACACAATTCTGTGAAGGAGAGACATACGCCGTTAATGCCACTGGTTTGGGTACACTTGGATGGGCAACGGACTCATTATTCACTAGTCCATTCTTCGGAAACCCAGGCCTATATCCCACATCTACACAAAATGGAGATTTAATTGCCGTAGTCGCGCTTGATCAGGGATGCCTTAGTTTACCAACTTACGATTCATTTGTAATTGAAGAGAATAGTTTAGTTATGGGGCCAGATCAATTTGTTTGCCCAGGGGATAGTGTATTGATTTCTGCGTCAGTCAGTGCTGGTTCTGTATCTTGGACACAAGATGGTACTGTCTCAACTCCGTTATTAACGTCTACGTATGTGACGCCAATAAACGATTTTACGTACTATGAAGTTAAAAATATTGTTGCTGGATGTACGTTTATTGACTCACTCCTTGTCACCATAGACCTGAATAACCCTGATTGTGGTAACGATATAGCAAATGCCTTCTCACCTGATGGAGATGGTGTGAATGATGTTTGGATTATTGATGGTATTATTGACAGCCCGAATAACTCAGTCCACATAATTAATAGGTGGGGTGATGAAGTGTTTAGCGTAAATAATTACGATAATACGACTGTGTATTGGGATGGTAGGGATATGTCAGGAAATGACTTAAGTGCTGGTACCTACTTTTATGTAATTGAATATATAGATGAGGGTACAAGTGTATCAGGATGGGTTCAGATAGTTAGGTAATGAAATTAATTAGAAATATAGCAATAGCATTACTCAGCTGCATTGCAGATGTGAATGCACAGATAGCAACCGATAACACAGTTACTGCAGTGGATGCCGTACATGACCACCTTAAGGGGCATGGCGTATTAGTAAATTCAGTTAACTTCAGCGGAACAGGATATCAGATAGGATCATTTGATGCTGGGAGTAGCAGTTTTCCATTCATGGAAGGAGTGTTGATGGCTACGGGAGATGTTGCATTGGCAGAAGGACCGAATTCAAGCGCTGGAACAACTTTAGGTACTGGAACTGGCGGAGATTTAGATATAGAGCAATTGATGGATGGTGGAACAGGAAGCGCTGTGTCCTATGATGCCGCTGTCCTTGAGATAGAATTTTTGGCTTTAATGGATACGTTTAAGCTAAAGTACATTTTTGCATCAGAAGAATGGAATGAGTACATAGGAAATTCAATAGTTGACGGGGTAGGTATTTTTATTAGTGGACCTGGAATTACAGGTTCATATTCATCTCCAAGCGGCTACCCAAATGGAGCTAAGAATATTGCAGTTATCCCATCTACAAATCAAATTGTAAATGTAAATACCATTAACAATGGGGCATCAAACACAGGTCCTTGCGTTAACTGTGGTTTCTTTGTAAATAATGATGCGACTTCTGGAACTTACGGCGATATTGAATTTGATGGTTATACAATACCTATGATTGCTAGTATCCCTGTTGAATGTGGTGAGACCTACCATGTAAAAATAATTATTGCAGATGCAACAGATAATACATGGGATTCGGGATTATTTTTTCCGGAGCAAGGAATGTTCACCACCGGCAGCGATATAGAATATGATGTAGCAATAAATGATGTTTGTTTGCCCAACCTTGGTTCAGTTGAGTTTTTAAATATCTCAGGAGGCGCCAACAGCTATTTCTATAGTATTGATGCAGGAGCATCATGGTCCTCAAACACATTTTTTAATCATTTATTACCAGGTTTCTATCCGCTTGTTTTAAAAGATACGACTGGATGCGGTGTAGATACCCTGGTGGAAGTTTTGAGTAATTCTCCAAATCCTCCACAAATTATAAATCCAGGAAATTTGTGTTACGGTGATCAACTTACAATCGGTGGAACTGCTCAGCCAATAATCTGGTTAGATGGTGCAGGAAATATTCTTCAGAATGGATCACCATACACCATAAGTAGCTCAGATGCTGACGGTAACTATATATATGCCTCATATTATGACGCTACTTCTGGATGTTATTCATTTCCCGACTCCACATTATTATCAATAACAGAAAAGGATTTAATGTTAATCGGTCCGCAAGAGGTTTGTGAAGGAGAACAGCTTGAGTTAGTCGCCAACGGTTCTGGTATTACTGAATGGTATGGGCACCCCGCTATTATCTCTAATAATGGAAACAGTATAACTGTAGAACCTTTTTCATCAGATTATTATTCCGCTTACCAAATCGTTGGATCCTGTACATATACTGACTCTATTGGTGTTCAGGTGAATTCTGGGCCATGTGATGAAGAAGAGATTAGCAATGCTTTTTCTCCTAATGACGATGGGGTAAATGATTATTGGTATATTAACGTTGTTAATGCTGACCCAAGTAATAGAGTGAGAATTTTTAATAGATGGGGGGATGAGGTGAGAGACATTGTTGATTACAATAATACTGATGTAGTATGGGACGGTACCGATAACAAAGATCGATCATTAGGTGCTGGGACTTATTTTTATGTAATTGAATTAGAAACTTTAAACCGTCCTTATACTGGGTGGGTTCAGATAACAAAAGAATGAAAAAATTAAAGTGTTTGATAGGGGTGATATGCTTTTGCGTCATTGGTAATAATGCCAGTGCACAGCAGGATGCACTCTATTCGCAATACATGTTTAATCCGTTTGCGATAAACCCAGCATATGCGGGGAGCCGTGAAGCATTAAGTGCCGTTGTGTTAGGACGACAACAATGGACAGGGATAGATGGCGCACCATTTACCGGGACAGTCGCAGTGCACGGAGCATTCGGCGAGTCAGGTATGGTTGGTGGATTCAATATGTTGCATGACAGAATTGGACCCACTACTATGACGGCAGCATACGGAACTGCAGGTTATCATCTTAAACTTAGAAAAGGTAAGTTGTCATTTGCGATAAGGGGCGGTATTATTAATGCGAATTTTAATGCGTCCGTGCTAAATTTTGATCAACCAGATGGCTATAATGGAGGTGTGAATTCTACGTTTCAAACCGCTGCCAGTATAGACGCGGGAATGTATTATTTTACAAATAAGTTTTATGCCGGAATCTCAGCATCTCATATAGGAGCAGACAATTTTAATTTTCAGTTTACAGACACAACATCTGTCAACTTGCAATTAAATACGCATATTATGCTAGCTAGTGGCGTGGCGCTTGAGCTGAATGATAATATGGTTTTTAAACCATCATTCCTTCTTAAATATGTAGAAAACGCACCTATGAATGTGGATATAAATGCATCCATGCTGTTTAAACAAGTATTTTGGTTTGGTCTATCATACAGGCATGGTTCGGCCTTAGCCGTAATAACAGAATATAATATAACGGATTGGATGAGAGTTGGTTATAGTTATGATATAGTACTTAATAGATTAAAACGTTTCACAGGTGGTTCACATGAACTATTTTTAGGTTTTGATTTCAGGCTTAAAAAGGATACAGATATATCGCCAAGATATATGTAAGCTGTGGTTATGAGAGTGATGATTGGGTTATTAATAGTATTAAATTCATTGATTGGGCTTCCAGTTGACGGACAGCCTAGTATCCTTAATGAGACCAGAAGGGTTGAGATTAGCTATGAAGTAAAAACGCTTGGTTCAATCAACTCTACTGGACTTGAGTTTAGCCCTATTGTATATAATGATCAGCTTGTATTCGCATCAGATAGGGAGTATAACCTTGTTAATTATGGTGAACAACGTTGGAAACATCATCCTCATATTAATCTATTCGTAGTAGATTATAAAAGTTTTGGTAATGATTCGCTTGAGTTTTCTGACCCTAAACTGTTCGAAAATCTATTTACATCCTTCTCGCACACAGGCCCCATCACATTTAGTAAAGACGGGAAATATGCTGTTTTTACTCAGGTAGTACACAAGCAGTTTAAAGGGCAGGAAAAAATTAAAGTACATAAACCTGCACTGTATTATTCAGTTAATGAAGATGGTAAGTGGAGTAAGCCTGATTTATTGCCGTTTGTAGACGGAAAGTATTCTTACGGGCACCCATCATTTAATGATGATGCCAGCCTACTTTACTTTTCATCTAATGCACCTGGAGGTAAAGGGGGAGATGATATATATAGCGTCTCATTCGATGGAGATAAATGGGGCGAACCAAGCAATTTAGGTGACTCAGTTAATACTGATAAAAATGAGGTTTTCCCATGTTCGCATGGTGATAAGCTTTACTTTTCTTCAAATCGTGATGGAGGTAAAGGTGGATTAGATATTTATAGAACAACGGTTTCTGATGGCAAGTATTCAGGTCTATTACACTTAGACGCTCCGGCAAATTCTGATGCGGATGATTTTGGCATGAGTTTTAAAAGTGATGATTTGGCCTATTTTTCTTCAAATCGTGCTGATGGAAGGGGGAAAGATGACCTCTACATTCTTAAGATTAAGGAGTCAGTTATTGTAGAATCTAATTTTCTTGCAGGACAGTTTAATTATCGCAACTTATCGGGTAAAGCTAGCGGAATGCGGGTTATGCTCTATGATGACAACGGTGAACTGTTAATGGAAACAACCACGAATGACCAAGGGGAGTTTATATTTAAAAACCTTGATCAAAATGGGCAATACAGAATTCGTGTAGAAGGTGAAGAGGATATGGAGCTGGTAATTTTCAACCAAAATGGGGAGAATGTAGCTACCTTATTAAAAGATGCGAATGGTGAGTTTCTATATAAATTACTTGATCAACGGAAGGTTGGAACATTGGCTTTGATTGATCCAGAGGATATTGAAGACGATTTGGGAGACCTCAATGGACAATTCATTTTCGAAAACTTACCAAGTAAGCAAACAGGGAAGATGAAGGTTATGTTAGTTGATGAGAATGGAAACATTACATTCACTACAACAACCGATGAACAAGGAAACTTCACATTTGAGAACCTACCAATGAATCAAAACTTCTTGGTTAGAATGGAAGAAGTGGGTGAGAATCTAACACTCCTAATCTATAATAGCGACGATGAGGTGAGAGCTGTTTTGAGAATGGATGGCAAAGGCGACTTTGTTTTTAAACGACTTGATCAGCGCTATGCGAATAACCTAGGAATGTTGGAGGTCGAAGAGAACGATTTGTTTAGCGACTTGCACGGAAGTGTATTTGGTCGTTTTGTTCACAATAACGCCAATCAAGGATTCGATGATGGATTGTCATTCATGGTAGTGGATAAAAATGGTGATGTATTACTTAATCACACCTCAGACAAGAAAGGATTCTTTAGATTGAATAACCTACCTCTAAGTGAGTCATATATGTTCCAGCTAGATGAGGAGAGTCCTTACTTTGGCGATGAAAATATTCAGCTAATAATTCTGAACAGAAATGGTAAGGAAGTGGCTATTTTGGATAAAGATAAAAAAGGGTTCTTTGTTTATACACCTCTAGGGTTAGGTGGAAAAATAGATTTCACAACTATGAATACAGAGGATATGACCTTAGAAAATATATCGTCTAAGGAAATCCCAACTATTTACTACGCAAAAGCAAGTTCGTGGCTAAGTGCTAAGAGTAAGGAAGTGCTTGATGATGTGATTAAGAGAATGAAGGAGAATCCATCTATGAAACTTGAAGTGAATTCGTATGCGGATGCCAGAGGGCAAGAGGCATATAACTTAGAGCTGTCGAGAACACGTTCTAACAGCGTTCTAAAATATTTAAAGTCTAAAGGAATTTCAGATAGCAGAATAGGGGGGAATGCCTACGGCGAAAGTAAATTATTGAATAAGTGTGATGATGGTGTAGATTGTCCAGAAGAACTTCATCAGTTGAACAGACGATCTGAGATTAGACTCTATTAATGAATAATGAGCAATTAAAGGCTAATTACAAAGCCAATAAAAAGAAATATAAGGCGGCTTTTAGCCGCCTTAGTAAATTAAAGGGCTCTCAGGTAGATGAAATAATCAACGAGCAGCATAATGAGGTGTTTGCATGCACAGATTGTTTAAGTTGCGGTAATTGTTGCAGAACTACAGGCCCTCGCTTCACAAGAGCTGATATAAGCCGAATTTCAAAGTTTAAGAATTTGAGTGAGCAGGATTTTATAGATACCTACCTTCGATTAGACGAAGACAATGATTTTGTCTTGCAATCAGTGCCATGTCCGTTTTTAAACCTGAATGATAATAAGTGTTCCATCTACGACTTTCGTCCAAAAGCCTGTGCAGAATACCCACATACGGATATGGGAGGACAACTAAAAATCCAACAGCTAACGATTAAGAATGCATCCATATGTCCTGCTGTGGCTGAAATTTTAGATAACATTTCAAACATATAGTTAACCCAGCACCTTTTTCATTATCAAGAAATCACATGCTTTTTGCAGCACATTCTTTTTTTCAGGATGGACACTTAAAAAATCAACAATCTTATACTTTTCATAGCCGAGTGAGCAGTACCAGTCGAACAAGCGTGTTTTGTTGTCCAGGGTAAGCTCATTACAAAACAGCAACTCGATCCATAGGCCTGGATCACCATCGTTTAATGCGACCGATTCAACATGCTCTACTAGCAATTTGGCATACCCACGTCTTCTAAAATTTCTGAAGCTTGATAGCAAACCAAAATAGCGATTACCGTCCTGATAGTATAAGCGAATAATGCTTGCAATAACATTATCCTCGCGTAGAACAAAAATCTCAGAGTTGTGTAAATAGTTTTTTAGAAGTGAAGCATTAATACGATAATATGAGCCGTCATGAGGCCAAATATCTTTCTCTTCCTCCAAATAAATTGCGTTTATTTCATCGCAAATAAAAGCGATTTCGTTCTCATCCAAATGTGAGGGTCGCATTATTTTAATATTCCCACTTATTGGTGAAGGCATTAAAGAAGTTTATTCCAATTTTAAATGTGGCGTCTAAATCTGAGTGATTGCTATCTGCTGTTACAAAGTAAACACCCATTTTTACCGTTTCTTTAAATAACCTAAACGGTTTTTCTAAACCAGCGTACAACTCGATATGCTTAAAGCTATCTTCATCTACCATTAGAATACCTCCACCCACAGTCGCTTGCAAGCCAAGCCTGTTTATTAGAGGGATTTTATTCATTATAGCGCCATTAAAATGATGGATATAGTTTGCCTGGAAGTAAGACTTAATTGTGCTTATTGTTGGGCCAAGCAGTTGGAAAGATAATAGCGGATTGGAAAAGAAGTAACGGTCAGATCCTCTAAAGAATTTATAATCAGTTAGCATTACATTGTTGTTCCTTAAGAAACTACCAACATGCACATCCCATTTAGACTCCCCTAGACTTGCAACCTGGAATTCGTCTCGCACATGCAGTTCTAACAAATCAAAGTCCACCACACTATTAAAAATACCTTTAACACCTTTTTTATACCAAAGAGTGAATTTGGGGTAATCTGTGCCAATGATTACTTTTTTGTAAGGTGCTGAGTAATATTTTTGTTTTATCGAATAAGTTAAGTGAGCATCTATATAAAACTCGCTAAAAGGATCAAAGTCTACAGGTGTGTTTAGTGTTCCGAATAGTTGCTCGGACCACTGACTGAGTTCAACGTCCGCGATAGAATAGTTTTTACCATACTCAAAGTCAACATCCAAATATAAGCCGTTTACTATCTCAATATTGTGACCTATGGTTATGCCCTTAGTATTGACATAATTAGATCTTGAGAACGTGGCTGCTATCGAATTAAATGGGTTGAGCATTCTGTATTCGTCTCCAATCTTAAAATGTAGCTTACCAAACTTCTTAGGGAGGTAGGTGAACCTAAGGTCCAGAGATCCTTTCAAGTCCTTATTGTTGAAGCCGTAGTCTAATGATACGCCAGTTCTAATGTCGTACCCACGCTTTAATTCCTTTTTATAATAGAATGGTAAAGCATGTCGATATCCGCCAACCCCAAACGGTCTAATTTGCTGTAGAATAGGAGAGAAGTAGAGTTCCTGTCCTTTGAATGTGTTCCTAAACCCAACACCAGTAAATAAAAAGTTAAGAATTCCTTTTCGGTTAAAAATGGAATCTTGCTGCTTTGTATATGCTTCTGTCTTTTGAAAAGCGATAATACTATCTTGAATATGAACGAACTTAGCTTCTTCTTCTCTAAGAGTGATGGGGCGCAAGTTATTCCAGTATGAAGAGTCTTGGTCATAGGCGGTGTCCTCAACCACTTTTACCTCATTTCTAAAGAAACGCTTGTCGATTTCAAAATCATAGGCATGATTTGAATGAATCATTAAGGTGTTTCCAAAGACTTTAGTTTTAAACTCTTTGTCTAAGTAAAAATATTCTTCACGCTCAAGCACTCTAAAACCATCATCCTCTTTATAGGTTTGGTTAATAGTGAACTTCTTGAACTTTTGTAAGATTTTAGGGTTGATATCAAGGTCAACGCCAGTTAAGGCAAAAGATGAATCTTCAATATAAATATGTCCTTCAAAGGTGCTACTTACTTGACGTTTAGGCCATACCTTTATTTTGTACATCATACGCTTAGTCTTCTCATCCATCCAAATGTCTTCTAGCTTGTATTTGTAGGTGATTAGAGCAGCGTTTGCAATTGGACTTATCAATGGATTTGAAGAGAGCGCTGGATGCTCAATTCTGTTTTCATAAAAATTGAATCCAGGATCAATCGTATTTTGACGGTATAGACCTGGCTTATGCTCAGAGCCGATGGGAGGGCCTTCATCAGAATCTCCATAACTATACGATACTACCACAGAGTTCTTTTTGGCTGTATGATCCGTGTAAGCGTGTACAATTTGCTTGCTATTGCTTGGAGCTTCATAGTAGGTGGTAGAAAATGATTCTATGAAGTTGTGGTGCTTTTTAGTGTAGTTATCACCTGAGCTTATTGAATCTGGTACCTTATCTTCCCTCTCAATCGCGCATTTAGTGTAGGTGTCGAACTTGTACGTAGTGTGCTGTTTTAGATATTTCTTTCGGTTTTCAATGGCTTGCCGAATAATCGGGTAGGCAGGATCTTCTCTATCTGCACTGATTTTTAGCTGCTCTAAATCCTGAACTTTTACTTGCATCACAACATCAAGCTTCATTTCAGTTTTACCTAAATCAATTTCGATACGTTTGTCCGAATACTCGATATTATTAAAAATCAGGGTGTGTTTGCCTGGTGCCAATTCTAAATAGTACTGCCCATTAAGATTACTTACAACCCCGATATTCTCGTGCTCAACAATAACTCTAACATAGGGTATGGGATTTCCCAGTGAGTCACTTATTACTCCCGACACTCTTGCTGCATTGACATTAATTGCACTTAAGGAAATGAACAGTATCAGTAAAATTCTTAGCATAGGATGCTATTAAGACGCAAAAGTACGGTGATAGTTACATCACTACAAATCTATTCTCATAAATCAATAAGATTTAAGACTAGATTTAGCTTATTAAGTTACAATTCCGTAAGGAATAGACACTACTTCAATTTGTCTTCAAAGGTCTTTTTAAATTTATCCAACTTAGGTTTTATAACGGCACGACAGTATGGTTGAGAACCGTTCAACTCATAATAGTCATTATGATAATCCTCTGCGGGATAAAAATTGGTATATGCGGTAACTTCCGTTACTATTGGGTCAGGGAATACTTTATCCTCATTCAGCTGAGCGATGATTTTTTCGGAAATTTCCTTTTGCGCTTCATTATGATAAAATATAGCCGATCGGTATTGGGTGCCAACATCCGCGCCTTGCCTATTTAATGTAGTTGGGTTGTGCGTGGAGAAAAATACTTCAAGCAATTCAGTTAAGCTTATAACGCTCGGATTGTAAGTTACTTGACAAACCTCCGCATGTCCAGTTAGTCCACTGCAAACTTCTTTGTAACTCGGATTTTTAACTTTGCCGCCCGAATATCCAGACTGCACACTTTCTACACCCTTGAGTTGGTCAAAAACGGCCTCAACACACCAAAAACAGCCTGCTCCAAGTGTGATTGTTTCTAATGAATCGTTGCTATTTGAACTACTTTCCATACGCGAACTTTTGCTATTTGAATTTTGTGCTGAACAAGCAAGTGATATCAGCAGTATTAATAAAAATGAAATTTTGTTAAATGTATATAATCGCATAATACAAAAACGCTCAAAACTTTAAAAAATTATAGTCGCAAGATTAGCATTAGAATATCGTCCAATTGCTGGCTAGATTCCATCCAGTCGAGAATGTTAGTCTTGATGATTTCAACTTGCTCATTCGCAGGCTTGGAGCTGTGCTTATGAATTAAATTGACCAATCTCTTTTTGCCGTATTTTTTCTCACTGGTCCCGCCAAATTGATCAACGATTCCGTCAGAGTATAGGTAGAGTAGGTCTCCTTTACTTGCTTTTATCTTTTTCTTGTCAAACTTGACATTGCTTAGATATTTCTCACCAATAG
The DNA here is from genome assembly GCA_964230215.1 of Flavobacteriales bacterium. Taxonomy (GTDB): domain Bacteria; phylum Bacteroidota; class Bacteroidia; order Flavobacteriales_D; family JAUILH01; genus JAUILH01. Next base: position 388,365 of record CAXRGQ010000006.1, on the reverse strand, counting down.
AAATTAAGTTTGGATCATAGGTGCTAAACGTCTTTTCTGCCTTGTTAAACACTAACAATGGACGTTTAGCGCCGGCATATAGTATGTCATCAGAATCCTTGTTAATCGTAATTAGTACGATATCCATTCCATCGCTAATGTTAGATCTGGATTTGAAGTAATCTTTAATCCCTTTGTGAAGATCCACTAGTATATCGTCTGGACTCTGTATTTCCTTTTCGATAATCGTTTTTTCAAGAAGGGTATTGAAAAGCAGTGTCATAAATGCACCAGGCACACCGTGTCCAGTGCAGTCTGCAACCGCTATATACATCAGTTTTTCGTCCTCATGCGTCCAGTAAAAATCACCGCTTACAATATCTCTTGGTGCATACCATAGGCCATACTCGCTAAATGATTTTAAAGACTCATCTAAATTCGGAAGTCTGGCAATTTGGAACTTCTTTGCGTAGTTAATACTGTCTGAAATATCCTTATTGATGTGCTCTAGTGTTTGTTTATCATTTTCAATCGTTTCGAGCAAGATTGTCTGGTGAATAGCAATCGAAATTCCATTGGATAAGGATTTCAGAAAAGAGTTTTGATAATCCGAAATTTGAACAGCTTGTGAAAAACCAATATTTAGTGACCCAATCAACTGATTATTATACATCAATGGATACATTATGTATGATTTAGTGCCAGTTTTAAGTTTAATCTTATCTGTTTTTGATTGCTTATCATTAGAGTCAATGTCTTCAACGATAACATTATTCCCAGATTTCAAGGTGTTAAGATTGACTGGGTTGATTTCATTTAGACTAAATGATTGCTCATCTATACTTTCAGACATGTTTCGTTTGTATTGGAAACTAGCCATGCCTGTGTCAAAGTTGTATCTAAGAATATTGATTCTGTTAATCATGTCCGAATCAAATATATTCTCTATGATTCCAATCAAAGGTTCACCAATGTTTTCATTAAGCAAAAGCGCCTTGTTAATTGTGTTGATTGAACTCAATTGCTTGTTCAGATTCATAATGTCTTGCTCACGATGGATGATGTCTGTTACATCCTGTGACGCTCCACTCATCTTAATTATTTCCCCATCATTATTTTTAATTGGATAAGCTGAGGATCTTACCCATTTAACAGCACCGTTAACATTAACGCGATAGATTTCATCAAAGCGACCCTCTGCGGCGTGCTTTTTAAATTGCCTTATAACTCTCGTTTTGTCTTCGGGGTGAATGTTTTTTACCCAGCTTTTAGGGTCTTCATAAAGCTCTTCTTGGCTAACACCAAATAACTTGTTAAATACCTTGTTAACGTATCTAAGCTCACCTGTTTTGTAGTCGGATAGCCAGAAAGCTTCAGAAATTGATTCGTTTAACTGCCTAAAGTTTTCCTCGCTGTTAATGATAGTTTTTGCCTGTTCTCGCTGAAGAAGGACAACCGCAATTGAGTTCGCAATGTTTTGATAAGTTTCAACATCATTATCAGAGAAACCATGAGGTCGTCTACTACCAACACCAATTATCCCGCGTAATTGTCCTTCAATTAAAACAGGTGTCATCAGATATGATTTAACTCCATTGAAGAGAAGAAATTTGTCGGAGTCTGATAATTGATCTAGCTCTAGTATGTTATCTACAAGGAAAGTGTTTCCTTTTTTGAGTGTAGGTAAACTGTTATAATCACTTACATCTTCATTTTCAACAACAGTCAATTCTTTGTCGCGAATAGTATACACTAGTCTAACACGCTTTTCTTCACGAACGAATTCAATAAATGAGGTAATCCGGAAGTCATCGTTAAGAGACATCATTAAGTCTAGAATTTTGCTAATAACGACTTCCTCGTCATTTTCATTAATTAGAATCGAATCGATTCCATGCATTAATTCGTTTGACTTAGAAACTTGTTCTATTTGGAATTCAGAGATTTTTCGAGCGGTGATATCTGAACCAACGGCAATCGTATAATTGATTTCACCATGGGAATTTAATACAGGCGTTACAGTAGTTGAAATCCAAATGATATTTCCAGATTTGGTCTTATCACAAAACTCACCTTCATACACTTCTTTGTCCTTAAAAACAGTATTCCGTATATTGTTTATTTCATCTGGATTTAGAATTTCAGTGCTCAAAAACTCTGCAACCTTCATTCCCTCAACGTCCTCAAAATCATAGCCAAAGATCTCCGTGAAAGCTTTATTGGTCCATAATACATGGTCTTCTTTGTCTGTGATAATCACGTAGTTATCCGTTTCGGACGCCACTAATGATAACTGTTCAAGCTGTATCTCTTTTGCTTTTCTGTCACTTACATCCTGAATAATTTCTACAATCTGGATGATTTCACCATATTCGTTCTTTATCGCATTACCAGTGATGTTAAGCCAAATTTGTGTGCCATCCTTTCTGTAATTAAGCATCTCCACATTGTAGCCTTCTTCCAAGTTAGCGGTTCTGCAGAGCTGTATGAGATCTGAACTATGTTTATCAGCTTTTAGGATTTCGCTTGGTTTACTCCCAATTAATTCGTCATTTGAAAAGCCGGTAATCTTCTCGAAACTTTCATTCACCCATTCAATTTCAAAATTTGGATTAGATATAACAATACCTGTTTGTGAGCTCTTGGCCGCTATCGATAGTTTTTCTAGTTCAGTCTCAAGGTGATGTTGTTCGGTGACGTCATAACCAATACCAGCTATATATCCCCCTTGTATAGGAGTATCCAACCACCTGTAGTATCTCTTCTCACCTGATTTAGTTAATATGGGTGATTTATAGGATATTGTTTTTTTATCTCCAGCTAGTAAAGTTGTATTCTTCTCCGATTGCTGATCTTGAACTAGTTTGCCTCTAATTCTCCACCAACCAGAACCTAAAACCTCTTTTCTTTTATATCCAAGCTCAGTGCTTACTGACTTACTGGCATATATGATTTCATTCTTTTTGTTAGCAACCAATACTATGCTAGTAATATTGTTTAATATAGAATCACTTATTTGAAATCTGTTTACTAGATGCAGTCTCACACCTATAAGCAATACAGAGACCAAAACACTGGCAAACACTAGAACTATAAAGAGTGTTGCTGTAAAATGAGGTTCAATGGCTGAATAAGCAACCCATGTGCATAGAGCAAGAACAATGACATTAAAAACTACAAAATCTCGCATTTGTGCGAATATGACACTGCCTATGAATATTATTATGATTAGTCCCATAACGTGGGCTGCCGGAATGTTGTTGATATATATGACAACCAACTGATGGAAAACAACCATAGTATAGGCCAGTATAATAATGAGGGGCAAACTTTTAGCAATTCTTTGATTCACGAATGACAATAATGGGGGAAGCAGAAGAATCACTCCCACCAATATAGAAGTTTCAGTTTGTGGGTTTATTATAGACTCATCGCTACTTGTAACTATGTATGATACCAGAGGGTAAACTAACGCCCCGAAAAACATTATCAATCGGGAGATAAAGACCGACTGCTGAAGGTATAGTTTGCGTTCTATTTGCTCAACTCTGGGTCTGAACGCATACATCAGAACCCCCATAATAACAAACAGTCCAGATAAAAACCAAGCAAAGAACGTCCAGTTCTGCCAATAAGGTGCTTCAATGGTAAACGATAGCCTCTTAATCTCACTTTTGTTCTCAAATTCGTCTTCGATATAATACTCAATAGTATAATTACCCGGTTTTATGTTTTGAAAAAACGCTGTATTATCATCTTCAAGCAACTGCCATTGATAATCATCTGCATCCAACCTTACGTATACCTTACTTTTACTTGAATTATAATTGGCTGGGAATATTTCAAACTTAAGCCATCTTGTACTGTGTGAAAATGTTGGTGTACCATTTAGTGTGTTAAGCTTAATGGTTTTTTCGTTTGTCTCTAACAAATCGATTCGCGCGGTCAGGTTTCTGGATGACTCTATGCCTAGCTTAGCTTCCGTGCTGAACGTAACTGCTCCAAATCCGGTCCCAATCCACAGGGCATCCTCATCAAAATATATAGCGTTCGGATTTATCTCGCGATTCCCGAATTCAGTTATATTAAGTAAATGCGTTATATCATTATCTCCAGTTTTGGTAAACCTGATGTAAGACACATCTATATTCGTTGCGAGAATTAAGTCATAATTTTTATATGCAAACGCTCTACAGGAGTTGCTGAACAAACCGTCCTCTTTATTGATGTTATATACTTTTTGTGTTTCGGGAATATAGAGGAAAACGCCCCTGCTTTCAGATGCAACAACAAGCCCAGATTTATTGTATTCTTTTCCAATTTGATTTACCTTAATGTTTGAAAAGACTTCATCATTAGGGAGGATTTTAACCGTTTTCTTTGTCCCGTGATTTAGTAAGTAAAGACCGTTGTTTGTTCCTATATAAAGCCCTTCTGAGTCTGAATACAACGCGGATACTTTGAGGTTAACAGGCAAGGTTTTGTGCCTGTACAATTCCTGAGTTTTAATGTTGTACGAGTACAATCCTTTTCCGAAGGTTCCGATATACAATTTATCCTTGTATGTGGTGATATCTAAAATCTCTGCGCCAATCGATATTGGGAGTTCTTCCGCTATATTGTTTTTAGTAATGGTATAAACGGTTCCATGATATGTCCCAGCATACATGATGTTTTCATCCACATGCAATGGACCAACTCTTTTATTCGCAATTATGGTGTCTATCGCGATATCATCCCATGAAAATAGGCCGCCTAGAGTTGATAAATAGATATGGTCTCCTAGCTTTTCGATATCCCGTACATTATTCGATAATAAGCCTGACTCATCATTGAAGTATTTAACGCCATTAGGAGAAAATAGCGAGAGACCATTGCTAAGTGATCCAATACACAGCTTACCATCTGCCATCATATATAATGTGCTGATGACATTGTCTGATAGGCCGTTGGATTCCGTATAGATTTGATAAAATGATCGATTAATATTGATTAAACCACTTCCCCATGTTCCGCACCAAAAAGAGTTACTTGAACTGTCATAAACCAACGAAGAATATAAGATGTCTCCTAGGCCCTCGTATTTGATGGGGTAGAACATCTGGTCTTCATAAACCTGAATACCTTTATCCAGAGAAACAACCCAAATTTCGCCATCCTTGTTCTTCGCCACTCCACGCACAGACATAGGCGAGTCCTCGTTTTTATTATTGCTAAGTGGACTGCTTAACCAAGACTCACCATCATATCTCAAGACTTCAACACCGTTGTTTTTCGATGATAACCAAATGCTAGAATCGACTATATATACCGAGTGGTATTCTTTTGTAAATGAAGAGTAAAAGCGGCTTATCGAATCTCCATCAATGTGATACAGTCCATTGCTGGTAAGTGCAATAGTTTTGTTATTAAAACTAAATACATCTTTAACAGATTGGTCTGTAAGGAGCATGTAGTTATCACCTGCTTTATCAATAACTTCAACGCCATGATCGGTGCTTATATAGCACACTCCGTTAATATCTGTAACTCTGTTTAAATTGAAATTTATAGTTTCAATTTGTTGAAACATGTTACCGTTGAAACTATATAATCCATTGGCAGTTGCAAGAAGCATAAAACCATTCTGATCCAAGGCTATATCGTGGATTTCTGAATTTAATAATCCTTGCCTAAGGTCAAATGGCCTGAATTTATAGATTTGAGAGTACGCAGACCCTAGCTGCAATGCACAGATTAAAACAATGATATGTCTAATTCGCCAATTCAAGTTTGCAAAGCAATTAACTGCTGCGAAGATAAGGCATATCTATGTGCAGGCATAGATTTTTTAGCTGTAAGCCATTAATCTATCGTCTAAGCCTTAACATTTGATTCATAAATGGATACCCAGTCTTTAACGGTCATTTTACTCACCAATTCACGGATTAGTTCATATGGAATATCGTCCAGTTTTTTAAATCGAATACAGCTTTTCCCCATATCAAGTTTACGTTTGCAATGCTTTGGATATTCCGATACAAACCAGTCATACAACTCTTGGTTTGCGTAGATTCCCATATGATAAAGTGCTATAAAGTTCTTTTGAGACGCAACACTAAGAAATGGTAAGGGAAGCTTGGGATCACAATGATAGCCATCTGGGTAAATGGAATGAGGTACCACCCAGCCAATCATTCCATAAGACATTGTTTCTTCAAAGTCCGATGGGAGCCTATCGTTGATTATATCTCTTAACTTAGAAATAGCAACTTGCCTGTCTTCTGGTAGTTTTGATATGTATTCATCCGGATTGCTTGCCTCTATTTTCATCTTAGTTTTTTACAAAAGATTTTACAGCATATTCCTTTTCACCAGTTACACGTATTGAGTAAACACCAGCTCCAAGATTAGTAAGTGATAGATTTTTAGTGCTTACTGTTGTGAGTAAGTTAAGGTTTTCGGAAAGCACCATTTTGCCCGCGTTGTCAAACACTTGAATTGTACCATTCTGATTGCTTTTAGCAAGATATTCTAGCTGTATATAATTAGTCGCTGGATTAGCACTTACAATATCTAATGTAATCCCTTGATTCAAAGCTTGAATTTCAAAGTCACCTAATATGCAAGCGTTCTCACGCGCAAAATACACAGATGGAGACCCAAGTGATCCGTCCGAAAAAATAGAGTAGGAGGTGCATCCATCTTTCTCTGACGAGTTGTAATCACCATAAAAATCCTGCCCATTTTCATTCATAAAATCCGTTTGAGTAGTGCTGATAATTTTGTACCCCTCAAAAGAATTACTTGCAGTTTCAAATTCTGCCATTACATAGTCAGCTTGTAAATCAACCGAATCCATATGGTACCATGTTATAGTTGCGTTACCGCCATCAGCTGCAACATTAGGCATCAAATCATAATTTCCATTGCCAAATAGATCTCTACCGAATTCCATTGGGCTAGTAAAACTATTCCCGCCATCGGTTGAGTATGCCATAAATGCTCTTACTGTATTATTTGACATGTCTGTCCATGCAATAAATACATTGTTTCCATCAACAGCCATGCTAGTTGCGGAGTTATCCCTTCCATGAATCAAATGATTGCCCGAATTAGGTAAAGCAGTGGTAGCTGGTGCTATCGTGAGAGGTGTGCTAAATGTGGTTCCGTTATCACTTGATTGTGTGTACACAACGTTGCCATCGCCATTGCCGTCAATTTCCATACAAGCCATGTGGACCGTCCCGTTATTGTCTACTTTAATATTCCCGAATTGAGTGGTATTGCTTCCGGAGTGCGGAACACCTACAGCATAAGAGGAGAAACCATCATCTGTAGGTAGCTTTCGGAGAACTAATTCTCCAGCCGAACCATACGTGCCTCCAAAATAAACTGCACTCATGTACAGGGTGCCATCAAAAGCACTCCCTGTAATATCGCAATGCATCCATTGTCTGTCGATCAAATCTGATTGCAACATATCTCCTTCATGCACAACATGTGCTCCGTTTGCTGGAATATCGAATGTTAAACCACCATCAGTAGAGTTTACATAGTACATTCCTCCTGTAAACGAAAAACCTACACCGTGCACGTATATGTATGTTAGATGTAAATTGCCATCAGCATCAAAAGCTAATATTGGATCGCCTCCACCTAAAACTAAGGTCCCGGGATGCAGTGTATCTAAATAAGCAAGCGAGCTAAAGCTACTTGGGGTCCATGTATCACCAGCATCCATAGAAACAAAAATTGGATAATCTGCATCTGCAGATGACATGTAAGTTACCACAACATGGTTAGGATCATTAGGATTGATGGCAATGTGTGGTTCTGCTCCTCCAGGAACTGAAAAGTTATATAACGATCGCTTTTCCATTCCAAGATCAATGTTATTTGCTTCAACAAACTCTTCGATAGTTGGACCGCTTGGAGAATACACATCTCCATTTTGAATGGCGTCATTGTACGCGTCTATGTGTTGTGAAATGTAGGCTCTAATTTCTCGATTGCGCACCTTTTCTTCTAAATAATGCTCTAGATTATAAGGATTTTGCGCCATAGTTCCTAAGCTGAGGTAGGTGAGTAAGGTAACTATAAGTGCTTTCATATCAGACTGATTTAATTCATCTTAAAGATATAGATTTCTTGATTATATAATTGCGCGCTTGTATGAGTGGAGATATATCTTGATTAGAGGAGCAGTGCTAGTTACAATTGTATCTTTGTGTATTTAAGAATTAATTTACATTTATGTCAAACCCCACTACCGAATTTACACCATGCTCAAAGGAAGAATGGCGTCAATGGCTGGAAAAGCATCACGCTACAAGTGAAGTAGTTTGGTTGATTTACCATAGGAAAAACTCGGGTATACCAAGTCTTACATGGAGTGAGGCAGTTGATGAAGCCTTGTGTTTTGGTTGGATTGATAGCACTAAAAAGACCATTGATAATGTTAGGTATAAACAGATGTTTACTAAGCGAAAACCTAAAAGCAACTGGTCCAAAATCAACAAAGGCAAAGTTGCGAAACTTCTGGATGAAAACCGAATGATGCCAAGTGGTTTAAAAAGTGTTGAAATAGCGAAAGAAAATGGTTCATGGAACTATTTGGATGATGTTGAGGCATTGGTTGTACCAAAGGATCTTCTGCAAAAATTAAATGAGAACAAAAAAGCTGATGCGTTTTATAAATCGCTGAGTCAATCGAAACAAAAAGGCGTATTGTATTGGTTACATTCTGCAAAAAGAGCAGCTACCAGAGAAAAACGATTAAGCGAGATAATTGATAGTGCGAATCGGGGTGTTTTACCCAAAGTACTTACTTTCTAGCTAAAAATTAATATAGGTTCTAGAGTTTTCATTCCTTAAACCAGGTGTTTGCCTTCCATTGCTAAGAGTTTGTACTTTCTGCTCTACAAGTTCCATGATTTCATCCAAACTAATATTACCGTCGTTGTTAAGGTCTGTTTTTTTTGATTTCAATGCTTCAACAAAAGCCTTTGTGAAAAAACCGTTATTAGTTTTGTCGCTTTCGGCCGCAAATTCCACGCCAGCAGCACTTGCTACTATATTTGCCCCAGATAGATTGTTTACGTCAGAAAAGACAGCTTTAGCCAAGTCTGCTGAACTCACCTTATGAGTAGATAAGTAGCTTTTATCTGAGCTTCTGAAATTTATGTCCTCAGATATTTCAACCGAATTGCTAATAGACTCGTTAATCTCTTCCTTATCAACTTCACCGCTATGACACGCGTCCATAATCAACAGTTTCCGGTTACATGGTACTCCTGCTAAGTAACGTTCTATGTAAGAATAGGCAAGCCCCTTGTCCTTAGGTTGGGCGAATATCATGTCAGAACAAGCCAGATAGTAATCAAAAGATTCATCCAAGACGCCATGTCCAGCAAAGAATAGAATTATATCGTCTTGCAAGGTCAACTTACTTTTGATTTCAGATAGTGTATTCTTAATGTTTTCTGAATCTTGATTCTCAATTATTGTTGTGGAAACTTCTTGATAGTTCTTTGAGGATTTAGCTTTAATTGCATTTGCAATATCCCGTGCATCTTTTGTTGGGTATTTAAGATCATACACCTTCCCTTGATAATCATTAATACCAATGCTTACTATATACAAGTCTCCATTCTCTTCATTTGAAGTGTATTCGTAGTAATGGCGGATACTCTCAAGTCCATTCGAAACACAACTCAATTCATAGCTATTTTTCCCACTAATCAAAGGGAGGCGCACAGACTCAATACTTGAACTCGTATCATAAACAACTCCATTTATCCGGGAAATATACAAGGCATCTTTATTGTTATTTGATGTTGTACCCGTATATCTTAGTTGATTACCCTCAATATTAACCATAGTGATGTCCAATTTCGGTAGCTTAGAAGCATCTAGTGTTGTGGTTTTACTGAGCCTTCTTTCTGCTGCTCTATTAATAAGCGCAATTTGTTTTTCATCTAGGAGTCCTGTTGCTGGCAGAATCTTCTCAGGACGGTTAAAATAGCGGTCAAATTGATAAGGGTATACATATTGGTTGTCAAAGGCAAAGCCAATAAAATCCAAGCCTTGTTTAGGAATGAAATATTCATTTTTGTCATTCAGGAAGGCCAAATCTCCTTTGTTGCTCGTGCTTACATAGATTAATTGTGAATTATCAGAACTTAAATCCAATAATGAAAGTTGATGGTTTTTATCGATAATTGCTAAGGTTTTATTGTTTGGGTGTAAATCAAAATCCAATGCCGCGATGGCAATTGTTTTAGCTAAATTAATTTTACCTTCAACGACTTGATATACATTGATTGAGCTAGCAAGTTTTTCAATAATATAACTGCCTTTACTGTATAAATCTCCTGTGAAACTTTGCTCAATATTTATCGCATTAGTTTTATTCACCCATCCGTTCGCATCAAGATGATACAGTTTTGTCAAACCCGAATTAAAGCTTACCAATAGAACTGAATCACCTAGATTACAGACGTTGTGTGCATTCATAAACCCTGATTGAGTTCTTTTGTTCGTAGAGTGATTCCAAATGACCACTTTACTTTCTTTGTTTACATAATAGAGATAATCATGTGATAGACTGTACTTACTTACCGCACCCCATAGTTTTCTGCATTTTCCCGTTGTGGTATTGACGAAACTAATCTTGTCGGGGGAGTAGATAGAACCATCGTCATCAAACTTCAGCTCATAATTGAGAGCGAAATAGCTATTGTCCGAATTAGATTTGGCATTATAACAGTCAAGCCAATCGTCTTTGTAACCATTTGTTAGCTGATTAATCCTTCCATTAAATCTGTATTTGAAACTCCCTTTTAAGAATTTTTTTCTCTTTTGCTTTTTATGGATTGTATTGTATTCAATTCGTTTCGCATTCGTATTGATCGCTTGAATGTTGTTATCATGTAAGCTAAAAGTTTCAATGCCATATTTGCTTACTCTTTTAGTTTCAATTGTTGGGATGAGTTCTGAAAAGTCTATTGTACTGATATTTCCTACCTCATCTGCAATTAATAGATTACCATTTTCTGGATGAAATTGAAGTTTATTGGGTTTGAAACTCTGGCCATAAAAGTGCATGACAAGTTTAAAGTTTGTCGCATCAATTTGTTTAATAGTTCTATCACTACTTGCCGTAAAAATGCTATTGGTTTTTTCGTCGTATAGGATTCCGTTAATGCTTGACAAGTGCAATTTGATCCGTTTTTTTATACGACCGGATTTCGCATTCAACACAACAAAATCCCCATTGTTTAGGCCAATGTATACTTCATCTTTTTCCTTGTTGTATTCAGCGCTATGGATGTCTGAACCACGTTCATCCATTGTCTTGAATTGACGTTGCTCATTGAGATAAAACGTAATTCTTTTACCATTTAGATCCGCTTTAAAGTTATCCCCTTCAAGCAAATATTTGGATAGGTCTGAGCTGTATGCCGATTGAGATTGGATGATTAAAGAGCTATCAAAAATGGCACTGTGATTAACAATCTTGCCGTTATCGAGCTGCCAAGTGATAAACTCGCCGTCGGATGATCTTGAGACAAGTAAGTCATTGCTACACTTAACAATACCAATAATAGGTGAGGAGTGACTTGTCTGAACCACAAACTCAATTTTTTGACTTGACACCTTTAAGCAAGCAAGTAGCAGCGATATCATTAGAAGACTTCTCAAGGAACAAAAATGTGTTGGCGACCATATGTTGGCCAGGTTTTACCTAAGATTACAACACCAATGTCCCACTTTGAGAAACTATAACCAGGAAGGTGCTTGGTAAATCGGATTGCTGGGGTGTAACGCGCAAAGGCCATCAACCAGTTATATCTAAAGTTAATTCCAAAATTTACAGACCATTCTGAATGATTGTTGATGCCCCAGCCAGCTAATCCTTCTTTGTCTGTTTCGTTTTCTCTATAGTTAAGTGGTGCTGGAGCACTATAACTATAAACAGAATGAGTTTTAAACCGAAATTGCACGGAAGGCAAAAAGCCATTCATATACTTGGATGTTTTGCTCATTAGTTCGAATCCGAAACCAATATGCTCGTTGTCAACTGAAACTAGTGTACTTTCGATTAGAGAAGAATTTACTGCACTAGGATGGTTTATAGGAACTTTAAACTCCTCATAACCATTAAACAGGTTCATCTCAATGTTAAAGAATAGAAATTTGTAATTAAACATATATTTCAGAAGAACATCAAATCCCGTGACTTGACTGAATTCTTCAGTTTCGCCAAAGCTATATTGAGCACCTTCTTGTGTCGTATAAGTAGGCGTGTGAATAGTAAACTCAGACTTTCTAGGCACCTGGAGTCCCATGCCAAATATGGAGTATTGTGAAACCCCATTATTTAGAATTAAACACATGAAGAATGCAACAAGTAAGCGCATCATGCAAATTTAATAATGGAATTGGGAATATTGGCATTAGATCTACTTATTGCTATTGTGAGTTTTCAACCTGTGAGGCACGTGTAGAATAACGAGTTGAAATATAGTGTTTTATCATTGTGATAATTATTATGGAAATCTCTATAATCCTCAGAGTCACTCCATGAGGACTCTGAGCTCTACCCCTCAGAGTCACTCCTAGAGGACTCTGAGCTCTTAAAGTAACCATATATGATGCTTACAAACACATGAAGATTTACTGCGTGAATCTCATAGCCACTTTCTAGGTACCTACAAGAAAGCCTTGGCTGTCGCCAATGCTGTTTTTATTTGCTGCACCCCAAGCTGAAATGAAATTTCGCTTGGTTTACAGCAAATAAAAAAAAGGCTGAACGTTCGTTCAGCCTTTCTTGTAGCGCGGGGGAGATTTGAACTCCCGACCTCAGGGTTATGAATCCTGCGCTCTAACCAACTGAGCTACCGCGCCAAAAAACAGTTTCATAACCGTACCTTTTAAGGTATTCGTAATATCTTTCCCTCAGTTAAACTAGTTGTCCACGCTGCACAACTATATTGTTTGAACCTCAACAGGAGCGCAAATATAATTTTTTTTGAATAATTACGAATATAGAATTGAGATTTTAAGTACAGATCTATTTTATCCCTTCGTAAATCCCTAATCCGAAAAGAGCAAAGTCGTATTTTATGGGGTCGTTCGAATCAAACTTAGCAAGGGCTGTGCTCAGTTCCTCCACAGCTTTCCAATCGTTTTGTTTGCGTTTTAGTAAGCCAAGTTTCCGCCCAACATTGCCTGTGTGTACATCCAATGGACACTTTAATTGTGAAGGTGATAGCTTATTCCAAATACCGAAATCAACGCCATTGTCATCTTTTCGCACCATCCAACGTAGAAACATACATATGCGTTTGGCGGAGCTTCCTTTTAAAGGATCCGCAACATGCTTTGTAGTTCGCTCTGGATGGTGTAAGCTAAAAAACTGTTGTTTGAAGTTGTGTATGTTATCGGATAGATTATCGGATGAGCATAAAACTGTCTCAAGCCCACCAAAATTAAGGTATATATACTGTAAGGCTTGTATAAAGTACTTTATATCAACCGAATTAAATGTACGATGAACAAAGCCATCAAACACCTGCAAGTCATCTGTGGTATGATTGCGAACAAAATCTGCTGGTGCTCCATCCATACGTTCTATCATTGATTGGGCATTTCGGATAATCATATCCCGCTTGCCCCAAGCTATGGTTGCAGTAAGAAACCCGGCAATCTCAATATCTTCTTTTGCGCTAAATTGATGTGGAATACAGATAGGGTCTTCCTCGATAAAACTAGGTTGATTATAGCGTTCAACCGTTGAGTCCAATAATTCTTTCAGTTCTGCTTGCTTCATCCAACTAGAAAATGTCGAACTGGCGGAAGGTACAATCTAATGGGCCATTTTTAAGGTTTGTTCTTGAGGTAGTTTTTAATCCTATATGTTTGATAGCATCTCTATCGCTCGTGATTATCCAAACACTACAGCCTTTAAACTTTTCTTTCATTACATCCCCCAGCGCAGCATAATCCTTAATACCATCCATTTTATTCATGCGCTCTCCATATGGAGGATTGAAAATTACCGTTGTGCCAGGTTCAGCTTCAATCAATTCGTTTATATTAAATGCCTGAAAGTTCACTTTAATGCGCTCTTCAAAGGCTTCAAGATTTAATCGTGCTTTTTTAATTAATTGTAAGGACGAATCGGATGCAGTAATTCTTGGGATGCGTTCTAGAATGTTAGCTTCAGCTTCATTTCTTACCTCATCCCAAATCTTTTGATCAAAGCTTGGCCATTTAAACACAGAATAAAATCGTCTTAATTCACCCACGGGAATTCGAGCAGCTATCGCCGCAGCTTCAATGGCTATAGTCCCCGAACCGCACATAGGATCCATAAAGGGCGACTTCATATCCCAGCCTGCTAATTTTACTAATCCTGCGGCTAAAATCTCATTGATAGGAGCAGGGCCAGTTACTTTTCTATATCCACGTTTAAATAGAGGCTGACCAGTACTGTTTAGAGAAATAATCACCTTATCATCACGTATGTTTAAGTCGATCATGATATCAGCCCGATCTTTGCTGATATTAGGCCTGTCACCATGCTTGTCTCTAAAATAATCGCATATAGCATCTTTTGTTTTTAATGCGGCATAGTGAGAATGTGTAAAATGATCCGATCTAACGGTAGACTGAATTACCATACTGTTTCTGGAGTGCATGAATTTGTCCCATTCAATGCTCTTAACTTGCTCATACAGCTCATCCTCTTTTCGTGCCTTAAAGCGTGCAATTGGCATTAAAAAATTTATTGCTAATCGAGATTCATAATTACACCGATAGAGTGTTTTTTTATCCCCATTAAATGTCACCACCCTTCGATTTACTTGAATATCTGTTCCCCCAAGACTCTTAATTTCCTCAGCCAATACTTCCTCCAGACCATGAAAGGTCTTTGCCGTTAATTCCATCATGCTGCAAAAATACGTTTAATCTTCACATAGTGCACGAATCTCCTTATAGAGGTCTTTTCTGCCCAATTTCTCTAAGTATGTCCAATCCAAACAAGCACCATAAGGGTCGTCTGAATAGTACTTGCACACTCCTCTGTTATAATAGGCTTCTGCATCTTCTTTATTCATGGAAATACATTCGGTATAGTAACGAATCCCCTTAGCGTACTCTCCTTTGTTTTGGTAGATATGTCCAATATTAAAAATAGCGTCATAGAAACCTGGATCCAAATCTAAACAATACTCAAAGTCGCGTATAGCAAAATCATATTGCTTGTCTGCAGCATTTGCTAAACCCCTATTGTACCATGCATCCAAATCTGTGCTATCGCTCAAAATATATGTTGTATATGCTTCAACCGATTTTTGATAGTCCTCTAACGCGAGATAATTGTATCCAAGATGATAATCAGCTTCAAAATCATTGGGTCGCTGGAGCTTGTACTTTTCTAGCAAATCGTTTGATCGCTCATATTTTCCGACATTAGAAAAGTACACTCCGCATTCATACATCACATTGGCGTTATCTGGCGCAAGTTCCAGCACCTCTTCAAACACATTTCTTGCTTCTCGATAGCTCTCGGTATAGTAATAATGATTGCCTAGTTGTAACAGCACATCCACAGCATCTGAGTCGCTGCAATACTGTAATGCCGTAGTGTAGGATTCAGTTACATTGTAATAGCCTCCTCCATAATCAAGATAAAGAGTGGCTAATCTCTGATAGGCTTGACAACAATCTGGATTGGCTTCAATGAAACTCACGAGTGTTTTACGAGCAGAATTATAATCTTCAAGAGCATCATATATATCCACCTTCAATATAGTCCAAGATTCCGATTGGTGTGTATTGGGAACAGATTCTGTTACTACAAGTGCCTTGTCATAGCTCCCAACCATATAAAGAGAATAGACGTAAAATTGAGAAGCAGAATCGCTAGCGTTTTTATTCCATTTTACTGCACCATATGCAGCTGCAGACTGATACTTAGAACTATCTACAAAACCTTTTAATTGTACAAATAGACTGTCTTTCTGTGATAAAACAGATGATGTGATTACACAAAACACTATGAGTACGCCTAGTCTATTCATTCAGCCTACAACTTAAGCAAAAATCACCATTCGGCACGTTTTGCATAGTTGATTATTTTATCCCGCTTAGTCGAAAACTTCAATCCAAACTGAACAAAGTATTGTTGTAATGAAGCGTTTCCGAGATCACCAATAATACTCTTGTTTATGTCATACAAGCGACCAACGGAAAGACTCAAACCAGAGAATTGGAACTTGTTTGTATTTGATTTGCTGGGGGACTTCTTCCCGCCAAAGCGAACGTCTGTTCCAAATGCAAATCCCATTGATAAATCACCAAAGTTGACAAGATTTGGGCTGTCTTCCCATGCATAATAACTCTGATCAATTGTAAATGCGTATCGTGGACTTAGCATAACAAATGGAGCAAGCTTGGATTGGTTTTCCTTAATTAGCTTAAACTTGATTGGTGCTGAAATCGCTACTTTTTGTATTTGGGCCCATGAACCAAAAGAAGATTCTGCTGTGTTCGCACGATAAACAAAGGCTTTGTACTGGACAAAGTCGGCACTTCCCCCAATTTGAATTCTATTATCATTATTCAACTTCAGCTTTGGAAAATAATGAATAGAAAACCCGTAGCCCGGTTGGTATGACTTACTATTCGCTAAACTGTAGTTGGCGTCCCAAATATGCTTGGAGAAATTAGATTGTGTAGCTAATTCAATGGATTGTGAGGAGGCTATGAGTCCAATACCTACCGAGATAAAACCTAGTGTAATTTTCATGCTTGCGATTATTGGTTAGGTAGAGTTTAGCCATAGATTTCCTTTGGCTTAATAACCGCAATTGGTAACAATTAGAAATGCCTTCTTACACCTGCGTATCGCTTAGGGTAGCCAGACGAATAATAATCTGTGATCACTACACCATAATGTCTTTTAGAGCTAGAACAATGAATAAATTTCAAATTGTCTTTCGAATTTTCAAGAATGATACCTACATGTCCAACGCTCTTATCATTTGGATTCGTACCTGTGAACAAAATCATATCTCCTTTCCTTGCACTATCCAATGGAATCTCCACACCGCAATTCGCTAATCCAGACGAACTTCTTAAGCATGATACACCAACATGTTTATATGCATAATTAGTAAAGCCTGAACAATCGAAACATTGGCCGGGCGAGCAGGCAGCCCATTTATAAGTAACTCCTAATTGAGATTTGGCATAATGAATTACAGTATCTGCTTTTTGTTCCCAGGTGAGTGTGTCGCTTGATTCGTCTTGCGAAAACACAGATAAACTAAATATACAAGCGAATAATAATAGGCACTGTCTCATAGTTGCAAATTTACGTAACTTGTTCCATACCTGCATTATTGCATTATAAGGAACATGAAATTACTTTTACACTTACCATTTATAGTTTTGATAACCGCGTGTGGAGCAAAAGCCGAGCCAAAGCCTATGGAGAGGGAACATGACCAAGTGCAAGATACCTTATCTATAGAAGTACCCGACACAATCAACTATCCAATTCATGCAGAAAGGGATTCAAGTTTAAAATTATTACAAGCAAAAATTGCAAAAAAGGAAGCCTTAGTGGTGCATGCGCTTACTCCCTTATGCGATAATCTTCATCAAGGTATTGTGCCTGTTGCCAAGCATTTGGGGGATGGAAGAGATTTACGGGGCAATTTGTATTGGGGTTGTGGACACGGAATGAAAGCATATTTCAAAAACAGACATGGGTGGAAACATGTCCAATCAGATTCCTTAGATGGAGATGTGATCTTAGAACGATCCATTTTTAAAAAGATTGCAGCCAATGGCTGCACCATATATTTGGTTTCTGATGCCTTTGCCGGAGACAAAATGAAAGAGTGCTTGGAATATTTCTGGACGTATACTTCAGCCAGTAATCCAAGAGAAATTGTGTTAGGCAAGGATACTATTTATGCTGGCGGAGACGCAGATCTTATAGTTTTTAATGGCCATAATGGATTGATGGATGCCTATGATTTGCCTGCATACACCAATACGAATTCATATAAAGAAGCAGTGTCAATTTCATGCTTTTCGCATAATTATTTCACTTATGGATATGAGAGAGTTGGTGCTTACCCTCTGGTACACACTACCGGTTTATTATATCCAGGTGCATTTATTGTAGATGCAATAATTGATAAATGGGCCATAGGTAAACATGAAGCTGATATGCGTATTTCCGCGGGTGAAGCCTATAATAGAGAAATGAAATGTGGAAGAAGTGCAGGAATAAATTTATTTAAGGCTGGATGGTAGGTATCAGGTTGATCATATTTTCTATGATGATGGCAGCGACCTTTTCTCATGCCCAAAGTCCTTGTACAATAGAGATTGAAAGTGATTCAAGCGATTACAACTCGTTAAAAGCCAGTGTTAATAAACGCAGGTCTAGCATGCTAAAAGAAATGTATGCAGTAAGTGATTCGCATAAAGAAGTGTTCATGGACTCTGTGGGTAATATTATACACCGGATAATTTCAGAACAAATGCTTAGTGCATGGCATGGTACCGAATGGACATTCTCGGGGTACACGGCAGTTCCGAAACAAGGGACTATCGCGTGTGGTTATTTTGTGTCCACAACATTGCGAGATATGGGATTTAATTTAGATCGTTATAAGTTAGCCCAGAAAAGTCCACTTGGTGAGGGCAGAAGCTTGTATTTAGGAGAAGACCCTATCTCCATACATGAAGACAGTCTGATGCATTATGTGTCTTGCCTAGCAGATGGTTTGTACTTTTTGGGACTATCCAATCATGTTGGTTATTTGAGTATTGAAGGGGGAGATCCCTATTTTATCCATTCAAACTATATAAATGCAGCAGGCGTAATTAAAGAGAGACTAGAATGTTCTCAAGCTGTTGAATATAGTTTTAGCTACTTGTTAGTACCCTTGAGCACTAATCAGGATTTTGTTAGTGCTTGGCTAAACAATAAACGATTCACGATTTACAAAGAGTAGCTTATTTGCGTTTTTTCGCTCTTCTTTTGCTAATTGGTTTCGAGCTCACGCTTTCTTCGAATCCCACAATACGCTTTACCTTGATGTTATAACCAATGTCTCCGTCATCGTAGCGACCGTGGGCAGTGTGGCTGCCATAGCGAATCTCTAAACCAAAGTATGTACTTGTTTTTTGATCTTCTCCAAGGTCAATTTCCATGTTAGCTTTGCCGTAAGAGTTAATCATGTTTCTATCCACCACAACTAATCTCCTAACGCGCTCTGTATTATCGCCAGTGTTTGAGTAGAAGAGAATACTATCTCCAAGCTGTAAACCTTCAAAATTTACTATGGCATACGTTGAGTAGCCTTCCGTCTTAATCGGACCAATTGCTGACGAATCTATCAAGACATTTGGATCCAACTCATCCATTGTTGCCTGAGTTCTCTTCTTTAATTTCGCTCCTGTTACTTTTGAATAGCCAGGGGGGAAATGTTCATTGAGCCCTCCTTTAAAAAGGTCTTTTTTATTGATAAGTTCAACAGTACGAATTAAATCCTCGTTTCGAATATGTGTGTTGTATATCATGGTGCCTAATTTCTCTTGGTCATACCTATTCCCATATCGAGAAATGGTTTTATTACCATTAAACTCGAGTAAATACGATAAATCACCATTCATTGGAATGCTTAGGTCTGAGGAGAAACCGTTTAAAATCAAAAAGCTAAGAAGTAGTGTCAATCCTTTCATAGTTATTGGTTTTAACAAAAAATTAACAAACATCATTCCACAATTTCATAGTCATCAAAATCATCGTCATCATCTCTACCTTGATTGATGCTATTATCTTGATTCTGCTTGCTTTGTTTGGGCTTTCCTAATCCATCTAAAAATCTATTTAGGTAAAGACCACCTCTGAATATGATACTGATTAGGAAGAACACTCCCACAAATTTTATTATCCAACCTATAATTGGTGTATCCTTAATGTCAACAATGGCTGTCATAAACCATCTGTTAACACCATTATCCATAATTTCGGGATACATAACGCTAGCGGCAAACAATGTCAATGTTGCAAGTAAATATATCTGTTGAACTTGCTTATTCTGAGTTCTTTTAATATTGGTGAAATTTCCAAAGCGTCCTCCCTGCATCATAAATTGCATGCGTTGTCTTTCTTGCTTGCCTAACATGTATAAATAGAGCATAATTAGACCGGCAATTTGATATCCATAGTGTGAGGCAAGTGTCTCGTTTACCTTAGCAACAACTACCATGGCACTGAGGGATGCGAGCAAATAATAATTCGCTGCTTTAAGGAGATTTTCTTCAAATATTCCTTTGCGTTCTCCCATCGCAATCATTGTCATCAAAATCATAAAAAAGCCCCAAATCAAGCTTAAAATGATAAAGACAATCCCCATCTCAAATAGAAACTCAAGTATTTGCATACTACAAAGATAATGGATATACCATGAAGGCGTGCTAAATCAAGACTGAATCACTACCTTTGCGGAAAATTTTAGCCAGTGATACAAGCAAACAACATCTCATTACAATACGGAAAACGCGTTTTATTCGATGAAGTAAACATCAAATTCACTCCAGGAAATTGCTACGGAGTAATTGGTGCAAACGGAGCGGGAAAGTCAACTTTTCTCAAGATTCTAGCAGGAGACATTGATCCAACTGGAGGAAACGTGAGTATAGAGCCAGGTAAGCGAATGGCTGTTTTACGTCAGAACCACTTTGAATTTGATGATTGTACAGTTATGGATACGGTCCTTCAAGGCCATACTGAACTGTGGAAGAACATGAAGGAGAAGGAAGCGCTATATATGAAGGAGGACTTTTCTGAAGAAGACGGAATTAAGGTATCTGAGCTTGAAGAAAAGTTTGCTGAGATGGATGGATGGAACGCAGAAGCAAATGCAGCAGCCATGTTAAGTGGGCTTGGAATAGAGGAGAGCAAGCATAGCTCACTTATGAAAGACTTAAGCGGTAAAGAGAAAGTAAGGGTCTTATTGACACAAGCTCTATTCGGAAATCCAGACGTACTAATTTTGGATGAGCCTACCAACGATTTAGATTTGGCTACAATTACGTGGTTAGAGGATTTCTTGTTAGACTTTAAAAATACCGTTATCGTAGTATCGCATGACCGTCACTTTTTAGATACGGTTTGTACGCATATTGCCGACATTGATTTTAGTAAGATTAACATTTTCACTGGTAACTATACCTTCTGGTATCAATCAAGTCAGCTGGCATTAAAGCAAAAAACTGCGGCGAATAAGAAGGCAGAAGAGAAGAAAAAAGAACTTGAAGCCTTTGTTGCACGATTTTCGGCTAATGCATCTAAGTCCAAGCAGGCAACAAGTAGAAAGAAGTTGTTGGACAAGATTAATGTAGAGGATATCAAACCATCATCTAGACGATATCCAGGCATCATCTTTACGCAAGAGCGTGAGGCTGGGAATCAAGTCTTGATGGTTGATGGATTAACAAAGTCTGTAGATGGAAGGACCTTGTTTAAAAACCTCACATTTAATGTGAATAAAGGTGACAAAATTGCCTTTTTATGTAAGGATAGTCTTGCACTTACTACGCTTTTCAAAATTATCCTTGGCATGGAGAAAGCAGATTCTGGTACAGTTGAAATAGGACAAACTATAACAACGGCCTATATGCCAAACCACAATGACGAGTATTTCAATACAGATGACAATCTAATCGATTGGCTCAGACAATATTCAGAAGAAAAAGATGAGGCTTATATACGTGGGTTCTTAGGTAAAATGCTGTTTTCGGGTGAAGAGACCTTTAAAAGCGCGTCCGTTTTATCAGGAGGTGAAAAAGTGAGATGTATGTTGTCTAAAATGATGCTGGCTCAGGCTAACTTGTTGGTATTAGATGAACCTACTAACCACTTGGACCTTGAGTCGATAACGGCGCTTAACAATGGCCTTATTTCATTCAACGGTACCGTGTTATTTACATCTTACGATCACGAGTTTGTGCAAACCGTAGCCGATAGAATTATAGAGATTACGCCAGAAGTTAGTGTTGATAAGGTGTGTACATATGATGAGTACATGGCTCATGATACATACCGTCAGCCAATATTAAACGCGCTCGAGACTGCATAGATCTGTTACCAGTTCTCCTTTAATTGAATATGAAAAGGGGAAATTATTTCATAGCACTTACGGTGATAGCAATATGTCTAGCCACTTTGTTTCAATCATGCGCCAGTAAAAAATATCCAAGAAAATGTGATGGTAGCAGAGGTGTTCAAACTCCGATGGGAGTGATGTAGCTATATACCGCCTGACATGGCGTATTGGACAATATTGGCACCCATCTTAAGTGCTTTTTGCCGAGCAGCTTCAGAGTCATTATGCACTTCTTGGTCTTCCCAACCATCACCTAAATCGGTTTCGTAAGAATAGTATATAACCAATCTGCCTTCGTGGAAAATCCCAAAGCCTTGTGCCGGCTTATTGTCGTGTTCGTGTACTTTTGGTAATCCTTTAAAATCATACTTTTGATGGTATATGGCGTGATCTGGTGGAAGCTCTATTAGACTCTCTTCTGGGAAGATTTTAATCAACTCTCTTCGTATATGTTCATCCATTCCGTAGTTATCATCAATATGTAAAAATCCACCATTAATTAGGTAATTTCTAAGATTACTTGCTTCATCATTCGAAAAAACCACATTGCCATGTCCTGTCATATGCAGAAATGGATAATTGTTTATTTCTTCACTCGCAACGGATACTTCAGCAACCTCAGTGTCAATGTTCATGTTGAGGTTTTGGTTGCAAAATTTAACCAGATTTGGAACAGCAGTTGGGTTCGCATACCAATCTCCGCCACCATTGTATTTAAGTACAGCAAATTTGTACGAGCTACTTTGTGCCGTAGTCAAAATCGTAATCAGCATCAACAATATGCACAGTGTAGATTTAATCATCATTTAGTAGTCGAATTGTGTGGCAAGCAACTATGCCAGCCGTTTCAGTTCGTAGCCTTGAATTACCTAAAGATACTGATTTGAAACCAGTTTTTAGCGCTAATTCTATTTCGTTTGGACTAAAATCACCTTCTGGACCTATTAAAATTAGAACATCATCCCCTGTGTTATAGCTCGAACGTAATTCAGATTTTTCCATATCCTCGCAATGGGCAATAAAGCCATGTTTATGTTCAGATATAAAATCAGAAAATCTACATAGATCATCCAATTGTGGTAGGTGCATTTGTTTGGATTGTTTCATTGCTGAGACTAAAATGCGGTCAAATCTATCTCGTTTAATCACTTTTCTCTCAGATTGCTCGCAGAGTATAGGAGTGATTTTTGATATTCCTATTTCGCATGCTTTTTCCAAAAACCATTCAAATCTATCGTTGTTTTTGGTAGGAGCAATGGCTATATGAACGTGTGGGTGAAGCGGAGGACTTACTTCCTTGTCAATAATCTCAAAAGCACATTGTTTACCACTAATTGATGAGATTTTACAATGGTATAATCCACCCTTTCCATCAATTGCCATAAACTCTTGCCCTCGATTCATTCTAAGCACTTTAATTGCGTGCTTAGCCTCTTCCTCGGGCAACTCTAAACTTGAGCCAATATTGGGGCAATAAAACTGTCGCATAAAAAAAATATCCTGACCCAGATCAAGTCTAGAGTCAGGATAAATTTATAAATTAATTCTGAAGGCTGAATTATGCTGTAACAGCATTTGGAGCTGCCGCAAGTATTTCTTCAGACGCATCAGCTGCAAACTTCTCGAAATTCTTGTTAAATGCATCCGCCAGCTTATTTGCTTTAGCATCATATGCTGCGCTGTCTTTCCATGTGTTCTTTGGGTTTAAAATTTCCGAAGGAACACCATCACACTCGGTTGGCATTTGAAGACCGAATATATCATGTGTGATGTAGCTTACATTATCAAGCTTTCCTTCTAAAGCAGAAGTAATCATTTGACGCGTATACTTTAGACTAATTCTCTGACCTTCACCATAAGCTCCGCCAGACCATCCAGTATTGATAAGCCATACCTTAACATTATTGGCGGTCATTTTCTCGCCTAACATCTCAGCATATTTTGTTGGGTGTAGAGGTAAGAATGGTGCTCCGAAACATGCAGAGAATGCTGTAACAGGCTCAGTAATGCCAGCTTCAGTACCTGCAACTTTAGCCGTGTATCCAGAAATAAAGTGATACATGGCTTGTCCAGGTGTTAGTTTTGAAATAGGAGGTAACACACCAAAAGCATCACATGTTAAAAAGAAGATGTTTTTAGGCGTAGTACCAATTGACGGTTCAACAATATTATCAATGTGATAAATTGGGTAACTCACACGTGTATTTTGTGTAATTGAATCATCAGAATAGTCAGGCGTTGAAGTACCCTCAACAAAACCAATATTTTCTAAGATTGCTCCAAATTTAATCGCATCATAAATCTGTGGTTCTTTTTCAGCAGACAAATCAATTGTTTTCGCGTAGCATCCGCCTTCAAAGTTGAATACCGTGCCATCAGCCCATCCGTGCTCGTCATCACCAATCAAACGTCTGTTTGGATCAGAAGATAAAGTTGTTTTACCTGTTCCAGATAATCCAAAGAATACAGCTGTGTCGCCATCTTTACCAATGTTCGCTGAGCAATGCATTGATAAAACATTCTTCTCGTGTGGTAAAATGAAATTAAGTACAGAGAAAATACCCTTCTTAATTTCACCAGTATAACCAGTACCACCAATAATAATCATCTTCTTTGTGAAGTTGATTATAGCATAATTGTGCTGACGCGTTCCGTCAATTTCTGGAATTGCTCTAAATCCTGGAGCACATACAATGTGCCACTCTGGGTTAAAATTCTCAATTTCAGTGTCCGTTGGTCTAAGAAACATGTTGTTTGCAAACATATTAGACCATGGGAACTCAGTTACTACACGAAGATTCAAGCGGTAATTATCATCAGCGCAAGCATACGCATCTCTGGCATACACATCTCTGTTAGTTAAGTATGCTTTCATTCTGTCATACAACTTGTCAAAAGCGTCTGAGTCGAATTTTTTATTGATATCTCCCCACCACACAGCTGACTCAGTGACATCATCACACACAATAAATCTGTCTTGTGGTGAACGACCTGTAAACTCGCCAGTATTAATTGCAAGTGCACCTGTGTCTGTTAAAACACCCATTCCGTTTACGATAGTCTCCTCAACTAATTCGGCCGGTGTTAAATTCCAATAAACATTGTCTAGATTTGATAATCCGATTTTTGATAATGAAGCATCTTTGGCTTTCTTTCCAAATTCATTCATAAATTTTGTGTTCTAAAGCGGTCTGTTTAGTTTGCTTTAATTGTTTGTCTAACAAATTTAAGATTTTATCTCGCCCGCTTCTCAGCGAATTGTACTAATTTTTACACATATTTTATCAATTGTTAAAAAGCATGGATAAAATTCGAAATAATATAGATTTTACATTCATTATATGCTATCTTAACAAACAATAAATTTGTATTTCATCAAACAATTATGAAGAGAATATTACTTACTTTATCCATGTTCATTGGCTTTACTAGCGCACTGCTTTCACAGTCACCCGAAAAGTTTAATTATCAGGCTGTAGCTAGAGATGCTAGCGGAACAATCATTGCAAATCAGAGTGTCAGCTTTAGAATCAGCATTCTTCAAGGAGGGTCTTCTGGTACGAGTGTTTATTCCGAAACCCACAGCGTGTCGACTAATGATTTTGGTCTGGTAAATATGGCTATAGGAACTGGTACAATAGCTAGTGGTAATTTCTCCAGCATTGATTGGGGAAATGATATTTTCTTTGTTCAAATCGAGATGGATGCATCTGGTGGCACGAACTACCAACTAATGGGGTCCCAACAATTAGTATCAGTGCCTTATGCCCTGCATGCTGAGACAGTTGGAAATGATCAAGTAGATGATGCAGATGCTGATCCTAATAATGAAATTCAATCTTTATCAATAGTAGGCCAAGACCTATCAATTAGCAGTGGTAACACTATTACTCTGCCAGCGTCTGGCGTTACTTTGGATGAGGCCTATGATTTCGGTGGTGCTGGAGCAGGACGTCTAATAACAGCAGATGCAGGTGAAGTTGAAATACAATCATCGGTAACAAATGGAATTGGATTGAGAACAACTAATTCAAATACGGGTGTTGGCGTTTTGGCGAATTCGACGAATGCGGCGAATACTTTTTCAACCATACAAGCGAGTACAAATTCAAGTTCCACTGTCGCTAGTGCCATCGTAGGAAATACAGATGGCGCAGCATGGGGCGTATCAGGGCAAGTCACATCAGGTGCAACTGCTGAAGCCGCTGTTTACGGAAGTAATTTGAGAACGAATGGAGGGCATGGAGTCCTTGGGATTGGATTTAATGGACTAGTAGGACAGACAGATTACAGTACTGGAATAGCGGTTTTTGGAGAAAACGCGGATGCAATCGCTCCATTGGGTAACGGAATCGGAGTTGCTGGTTCGGGATACTGGGGAGTTGTTGGTGAGGACATGTATTTAGGTGGCCAGGCAGGCGCATACGGCGTGTTTTCAAATGGAAATCTAGGAGCTTCAGGCACCAAAACATTTTTAATTGATCACCCTGCTGATCCAGAAAATAAATTCCTTCGACATTATTCGGTTGAGTCTGATGAAATACTTAATGTATATAGAGGAACGGAAACCTTTAGCGGTAATGAGGTCACCATCAAATTACCTGATTATGTTGAGTTAGTAAACACTAATTTCAGCTATCATTTAACTGCTATTGGGGGACAAGCTAATCTATATATCAAGCAAGAGTTGGAAAATGGTGAATTTGTTATAGCTGGTGGATTACCGGGAATGAAAGTCTCATGGCAATTGTATGGTGAAAGGAATGATGCTTATATCCAACAATCGGCAGATATTAAAAACCCTGAGCCTTTAAAGACAGAGCGCCATCAAGGTAAATATCTAATGCCGTATTTGTTCGATCAATCAGCAGATAAGGCCATTATTAATCATAGCTCTAGCAAGGAAATAAAGCAAGTTCAGTTAGGAATAGCTGAATAATTATTTATCCTTTGATAGCTCGGTGTGATAAATGCTAATTGCTAAAAGAATCCAACCAACGATCATCAACAAACCTCCTAGTGGAGTGATAGGGCCGAGAAACTTTGCAGCCGGACTAATCATTAATAAGTCCTGACATGCCAACAAATAAACGGACCCAGAAAACAACATGGGGCCAATTTTGAGAAGACGAATTCCGTTTTTAAACTTCTTACTTTTTGTTGATTTGGAGAGATTCATCAAACCAATTAATGCCAATGCATGCACAATTTGATAGAATACACCTGTTTTGTAACTATCTAGTTGATCACCATCTAAGTGCTCTTTAAGCACATGTGCTCCTAGGGCACCAAGAGAAATGGCAATTGCCATAGATATAAAAGCGAATAGATAGTTGCGTTTTCTCATGAATCAAATGTATTAATTGCCAGTTAATTTGCCTTGAATTGCTATGATATTATTGCTGAGTTTTAACAATAGCTTGGCAAATTGTTAAAAAAAAACATTCATTACTGTATTAATATCAGCGCTTCCATCATACCTTAGTGAGATGAAAAATATCTTAGTCATAGGCGCGGGGCGCTCTTCTTCGTCACTTATAAAGTACTTGGTTGATAACGCTGAAAGTGAAGATTGGTATGTGTTTGTTGGTGATATGGATGAGGCACTTGCTAAAACAAAGGTAGCTCAAACTGACAGAGGAGAGGGCTTTAAATTCAACGCTCTTAATGAGGAAGAAAGAAGGTCTCGGCTAGAAAATATCGATCTGGTAATTTCAATGTTGCCAGCACGATTTCATGTTGAGGTGGCTAGAGATTGTATAGATAGAAAAATTCCAATAATAACACCTTCGTACATTTCAGATGAAATGAAGGCAATGCATGATGATGCAGTTAAAAACGGCGTACTGGTGCTAAACGAAATAGGGGTTGACCCCGGAATTGATCATCTAAGTGCGAAGAAAATCTTAGATGAAATAAAAGAAAAAGGCGGAAATATGTTAGGCTTTGAGTCCTTCACAGGCGGGCTAATAGCACCAGAAAGCGACAATAATCCGTGGAATTATAAATTCACTTGGAACCCTAGAAATGTTGTACTCGCAGGTCAGGGTGGAGCTGCCAAATTTATCCAAGAAGGCGAATACAAGTACATACCCTACCACAAACTTTTTAGAAGAACAGAAATCATTAAAATTGATGGATATGGGAAGTTTGAAGGCTATGCTAATAGGGATTCACTGAAATATAGGGATGTTTATGATTTGCAGGATATCCCAACAATATACAGAGGTACGTTTAGACGAGTGGGATTCTGTAAAGCCTGGAACTATTTAGTGATTTTAGGCATGACAGATGATTCATACATTTTAGAAGGCTCTAAGTCAATGACAAAAAGGGATTTTACGAATGCCTTCTTGCCATACAGCCCTCATGATAGTGTTGAGCTAAAGTTCAGGCATTACTTAAAAATCGATCAAGATGATTGGATGTACGAAAAATTAGATTGGCTCGGTTTGTTCGATAAAGAACCTCTGGGGTTGGATGAGGATAAGACACCAGCTCAGATTCTTCAGAAAATTCTGGAAGAGAAGTGGACCCTTCAAGAGGATGATAAAGACATGATTGTCATGTGGCATAAATTTGATTTCGAATTGAATGGTGAACACAAAGAAATAAACTCTTCAATGGTGTATATCGGGCATGATGATGTATATACTGCGATGAGTGATACAGTTGGCTTACCGGTCGCAATATGCGCTAAATTAATTCTTAATGGTACCATAAAGATTACTGGGGTTCAATTGCCATTGATGAAAGAGATTTACCTTCCTGTTTTAAAGGAACTTGAAGAATACGGAATTACATTTGAAGAAAAGGAAATAAGACACTAAATAGCCTTGGAATAAAACTCTTTTGTTAGTTCCTTGTATTCTTCGCTATAACTTCCGTCTGAATCTCTAACATGTAATTGTTTCCGCAAAGTCTTAACTGGATCTTGGGTGTAGCATAGAATGACTCGGTTTGCCAGCGCACCTGGTTTAGGGAGAATCCTGAATTCTTCTGTCAACCACAAGTCGTGACTGTTGGCTATATCATCTATATCACCTAGTAAGGACGATGGAAGAATTAATTGCAATAAACCATCCTTATGCAATAGTGATTTAGATTTGGCAATCCATTCATCTAGACCGTCTAATGAGGTGCTTCTAGCAAGGGCACGTTCTTCAGAAGGAGATGGTTTATCTTCTAAATGGAATGGTGGGTTACTTACGATTAAATCATACCTGTCATGTGGGTTCCAAGAAATAAAGTCACGATGATATACATTGCAACGTTCACGAAATGGGGAGTTATGAACGTTTGATTTAGCCTCAGCGGCAGCATTTTTATCAATTTCTACAAGCGTAATGTTGGCTGAATCATACTTCTGAGCAAGCATTAATCCAATAATTCCAGTGCCACAGCCCGCATCTAGTATCTTATTGTGGACCTGCTTACCGGCATATGCACCTAAGAGCATGGCATCAACGCCTATTTTCATGGCAGATGCGTTTTGCTCAATACTAAATTGGCGTAATTGAAAAACTTTACTCAATCGTTTATGTTTAGAATGCCGTCGGGAAGCTTCATGATGAGTGTTTTATTCGCAATATCCTCTTTAACAATAAAATCATCATGTATTGGGATAAATAGTTCGTCGTCGTCAAAGAATAGGATGGCGAATGCTGATGCTCCCGTCTCTTCAATGTCTTCAATTTTACCTAATTCTGATCCATCATCTAACTTCAACTGCCAACCCTTAAAGCGTTTAGGGCCATCTATTTCAGCCTTATGGTAGACTTCATCTGGTAGTAAAAGTTTTTTACCAATGAGCGATTTTGCTTCTTCTTCAGAATTGATGTCTTCAAAGTGAATTAGTGCTTGGTCTTTTTTTTGGATGGTAAAACGCTCACAAAAAAAAGGAACTGGCGGTGTGCTAATATCCAAGAAAATAGCATCTATAGAGTGAAACAAGTCTGGGTTGGGCTCAGTAATCTTTGCCAATACATTTCCTTTGTATCCGTGCGACTTGTATATATATCCTATTTCTATAAAACCCATAAGCAAAAAAAATCCTGACCTAGATCAAGTCTAGAGTCAGGATAAATTTATTAAGAAAAACCGATATTACTCGGCTTTGTCTTCTTCAGACTTTTCTTCTGCTGGCGCTTCTTCAGCTGCCGCCTCTGCTACAGGAGCTTCCTCAGTTGCTTCTGCCGCAGGAGCTTCCTCAGTTGCTTCCGCAACTGGTTCACCTTCTGCTGCCGCTGCCTCTGCTTCTTCAGCTACTGGAGAATTTTTAGCTGCAATTTCAGCTGCTCTAGCATCATTTCGTTCTTTCTCAGCTGCCAATCTCTTAGCCTCAGCGTCTTGAGCTTCCTTAGAAAGTCCAGCTCTTTTAGCCTCAATTTTACCTTCTTTTTCTTTCTTCCAAGCGTCAAACTTTTTGTCAGCATCTGCTTGAGATAATGCTCCTTTTGCTACTCCTTTATCAAGGTGATTCTTTAATAGAATACCTTCATAAGATAATAGCGCTCTAACTGTATCAGTTGGCTGAGCACCTTTTTTAACCCAATCCAAAGTCTTATCAAAATTGATGTCGATTGTTGCTGGGTTAGTGTTTGGATTATAAGTACCTAATCTTTCAATGTACTTACCGTCTCTTTTAGCGCGTGCGTCTGCTGCTACTAGGTGGTAAAATGGTTTCCCTTTTTTACCGTGTCTTTGCAATCTTAATTTAGTTGCCATGTTGATTAAAGGTTTAGGGTACGAAACCCTTGTTTTTAATAAATTAAATCACACTAATCACTCGATTAGCGGGCGCAAATATCGCTCATTCTTAACGAATACCAAACTTTTTCACAAAAATATTGGTCTATTAACAAGAAAATTGATGCAAATATAAGTTGTTGTTTAATGTACCTTTGTATAAACCCCAAGTTTATGAAGTGTTTATTATTAGCTGTATTTACCACAACATGTTTGTTTAGTCAGGCTCAATATGTTTTCTCAGACATAGCCACAGGGCTACCTTATCCCGTTTCAATGGATATGGATCCAAGTGGCAACTATTATGTTGCGCTGAAAGGCGGAACTGGCTGGGTAACGAATGCGAATGCCAAAATAAACATATATGATGCCACTGGAACTGAAATTGGCACTGTTTGGGATTTTACTGATTCGGTTGAAACGTATTTTGAAAGAGGCGTTCTTGGTGTATGTGTTGATCCGAATTTTTCAAGTAACAATTATGTATATGCGTTTTACAACCATGAATCACCGGCTAAGATTCGTGTGGTAAGATTTGAAATATCAGGGACTTCAGGGACAAACCCATTGATAATATTGGATATTGATGATCCATACACCGCAGGTAATCATACAGGGGGGAATATTCATATGCATGATTCAGAGCCGAATTCAATATACATTACAATAGGTGATAGGGCGACAGGAGTGAATGCTCAAGATTTAAGTAATCCATTTGGTAAAATACTGCGCATAAACACGGATGGTAGCATTCCAACAAATAATCCATTTTATGATGATGGGGATCCGCTTAGCGGCAATGATGATAGAATATACGCTTATGGTTTGCGAAATTCATTTGACTTTACATTCAGCCCCGTGAATGATTCGATATACAGTTCAGAAAATGGGCAAAATTCACAGGATGAGTTTAATCTTACAAGCAGAGGGCATAACTATGGATGGCCAGATTGTGAGGGGGTATTAGATTATGACGGGTCTTGTTCAACGCCCGGTTTGGTGGCACCGCTAGATGTCTTCGGCTCAGTAGGCTCTGGATTACCTGCCTTAACTGGAATCATTCATTATGAAGGCTCTTATATGTCTGAGTTTCAGAACGACATTCTTATTGGCACCTATACGGATGCCACGGTAAGACATATGCATATGGGAAATCCTCCATTTTATAATGTTGTTGACTCTTCAAGCACCTTGTTTGCGGGCGAATTTTCTGGTATAGTTGATTTAATGCAGGCACCTGATGGTTGCATTTTAGCATTAGATGGAGGCTTTACAAACAACGGTTCTATTGTAAAGATTTGTCCAGACAATTCGTCTGTCTCAAAATACGAAACACTTGAGTTTTCATTATATCCTAATCCGGCGAATCAATTTCTTAATGTAGATGTTGATGGGAGGATTAAATCGATTACGATTTATGATTTATCCGGTAGAGAAATAATTAAAACCAGTAAAAAGCAATTAGTTATAGGTGTTTTGGAATGCGGAATCTATGTGCTCAGTGTTATACATGAGAATGGAACCTTGGGCTCTAAACCATTTGCTAAATCAGAATAGCATCTCAATAGAATGTGAAATCTGGTCGAATTAATATAAGCTGATTTTCGTATCTTGTGATGATATTACAGTTGACCTAAATTCAAATTGATGAGAAAATCTATACTCCTTGTAAGTGCATTGTGTCTTGGTGGCGCAGTTTCAGCTCAATTATCGTTTTCGAACGGAAATGCGGCATTATTAAATAATCCAGGATATATCAGTAGTCACCCTATAGCGGTAATGGATATGGATGGTGATAAGAAGGATGATTTAGTTGTTCTGGATGACGGTGAGATTTTATACGTACACTATCAAACTACACCTGGTGCATTATTCACTCCCTATGCATATCCTTCGTCAATAACAAATAGCTCTGCATGGGGCATGTGTGGAGGTGATATTGATGGAAATGGTTTCAGCGATATATTATTTGGAGGTGCATATGACGACATCCACTTAGTTACCAACAATGGCATGGCCTCAAACTATACCGCAGGTGATTTAGGTCATTTCATATTTGTTCAGGGAATAAATTTTGGGGATATAGATAACGATGGTAATCTAGATATTTTTGCTTGTCACGATGATGGTCCAGGATTGGTGTTAATCGGAGATGGCTTGGGTGGCTTTACACAGAGTAGTGCGAATATTGACACTAATCTCCCGAACGGGTCAGATAATTCTGGAAACTATGGTTCAGTATTTACTGATTTTGACAACGATGGAGACATTGATTTGTATGTAGCAAAGTGTAGACAAGGTGTGTCTAGTCCGACTGACTATAGAAGGATAAACATTTTATTTGTTAATGACGGAAATGGAAACTACACAGAGGCAGCTTCAGCAGCAGGTATAGATTCTGGGGAACAATCTTGGTCGGCAGATTTTGCGGATGTAGATAATGACGGCGATATGGATTTATTCCTTGGTCAACATAGTTCTGACAGTCAATTGTTCACTAATAATGGAGATGGTACATTTACAGAATCATCTGTGGCGTCAGGTATTGCTGGGGGTTCAGTGAACTATGTGATTCAAAGCATTTTTGAGGATTTCGATAACGATGGATGGATAGATCTGCTGGTTACTGGTGGGAATGATTACTCCTTTTTTATGAATAATGGAGATGGAACCTTTGACTATTCAACTCAACCTCAAATCCACGACATTAATTCATTTGCCTTAGGTGATTTGAATTCGGACGGCTTTATAGACATTTATTCAACTCCAGAAGGTTATGGAAGTTGGGGCGGTTCTGGATCTGATACATTATATCTCAATGATGGTAATTCAAATAATTACCTAACGGTTACGCTAGAAGGAACTGTATCAAATTTGGAAGGAATAGGAGCAAGAGTTGAAATTTACGGGCCTTGGGGTGTGCAAGTAAGAGAAATTAGAAGTGGGGCGAGCTATGGAATTCAGAACAGTTTGAATGCACATTTCGGATTAGGTATGGAGACAGACGTAGACTCTGTATGCGTGCGTTGGCCATCTGGTATTAAAGATGTAATTCCGAATGTTTCAGGAAATCAATTTTTCCATGTCATTGAAGGGCAAAATGCTGTTGGTCTGGATGAGTATGTAGCAAATATTGATATGACTTTATTTCCAAATCCAACAATTAATGATGTCATTATTAGGACAAATAGTGATGCCATTGGAGCAGTCTATACGATTTATAGTTTAGATGGAGCACTCGTTGCAAGTGGCAGTGTAAAAAGCACGCATGAGATAGTAAACGTGTCACACCTTGCCGCAGGTGAATATCAAATAGTTCTTAGCAACGAAAAAACTACGCTTTCATCGAAATCTTTCGTTAAAAAGTAATTGAAGAACACATATCTTATACTGTTTACGGTCTTGCTAGGAGGGCTATCCTTTCTAGGGTTTTCCAGATGGAGTAAACAAGCTATCAAGCTGGAGAGAGGAGAAAACTATCACCGGGATTTGCCTGAGGGAGTTAATGATTTATTTGCGGGTAGCGGAAAATGTGGCGGCTGTCATGGACCCGATCCTCAGATGATAACGAGCGTAGATGACGATAGCGTGGATGTGAACGTTACGAGTGATTGGCGCTCGACAATGATGGCGAATTCAGCCAAAGATCCGTTCTGGAGAGCAAAGGTAAGTCACGAAACCTTAGTTAATCCAGGTCATGCTGCAGATTTAGAAACGAAATGTACCTCATGTCATGCGCCTCTTGGGCACTTTAATGCATTACACAACGGTCAAACCACATATTCAATATCTGAGATGGTTTCAGATTCCATTGCGTTGGACGGTGTATCATGCTCGGCTTGTCACCAATTAGACCCAGATTCTTTAGGGAAAGAGTTTTCGGGAAATATAGTTTACGATACGAACAAGATCATTTGGGGACAATATCAAAATCCATTTCCAGCACCAATGCAAAGTTTAGTAGGGTTTGATGTGCAGTATGGTGCGCATGTTGGACTATCTGAGATGTGTGCATCTTGCCATACATTAATAACGAAAACTGCTGATTTATCTGGTAACTACACGGGAGATGAGTTTGTAGAACAAGCTACGTATCATGAATGGTTAAATTCGCAGTATGCATCTGGACCGGGTGAAAAAACCTGTCAGTCGTGTCACATGCCTTCTATCGATGATTCAGTTAAGCTAGCCTTAGACTACGGTTGGGTGGGAGGTAGATCACCTTATTCAAAGCACCATTTTGCGGGCTCCAATGTGTTTATGTTGAAACTCCTAAAGAACAACATGGACAGTCTTGGTGTTGATGCTACGGCGATTCAATTTGATAGCACAATTTCAAGAACCCTTAATACGCTGCAAAAACAAAGCATGAATTTGTCATGTGTTGAATTAAACAGGCAGAATGATACAGCTTATTATGAAGTTGAAATTGAGAACCTAGCTGGACATAAACTTACTTCTGGTTATCCTAGTAGACGGATATTCATGCAGTTCATTGTGCTTGATAGCCTGGGTGATACTTTGTTTAAATCTGGTACTTGGGATGGCTCCTATGAAGTATATGGTCATGATGCTAACTACGAGCCACACTATGATGTTATTCGCAATGAAGATGAAGTGCAGATTTATGAATTGGTGTTTGGAGACATCAATGGTGATAAAACTACCATCCTTGAAAGAGGATACGCACCGCTAAAGGACAACAGAATTCCACCGAAAGGTTTCTCTATGTCTCACTTTGCCTACGATACAACTGAAATAGCTGGTCTCGCGCTAACTGATCCTAACTTTAACTGGGATGGCGTAACAGAGGGTACAGGTATCGATAAAATATACTATAACATAGGCCTAGATGGATATACGGGTGATTTGAATGTAATCTGCCGTTCGTATTATCAAACAGCTCCACCGGCATGGATGGTTGAAATGTTCAGTCACTCATCCTATGAAATTGACCGTTTTAGAGACATGTTTGATTTGGCAGACAAAGTTCCGACTTTAATGAAGCAAGTGTTGCTTGGGGATATATTTGTCGGAGAGAAGGAGTTGGATGTTTTAGACTTCAATATATATCCCAATCCAGCAAATTCACAGTTGTTTGTGGATGTTGAAGGCAATGGAAAGATAGACAAGATGGAAGTTTATTCCTTATCGGGAAGACATGTTATGAATCTCTCAGGAATAAATAGATCGATTGACGTATCTACTCTAAGTTCTGGCACCTATATCTTACGAGTATTGGGAGAAAATGGAAAAGTGAGCAGCAAACGTTTTATTGTTCAGCACTAGCTTAGACTTCAACCTTTGGAGCAAATTCTTGAAGCTTTTCAAGGTTGGTAAAGTCATTAAGCTCTGTATCCAAAAGATGTGTAGTTTGAACTTGTTGCATAGCTGTAAACATACTTTCTAATCTACCAGGATATTTACTATTCCAAGATTGTAATAGTTCCTTAACAGCAACACGCTGCAAACCTTCCTGTGATCCGCATAGATTGCAAGGAATTATCGGGTAATTCTGCATTTCAGAGAATTTCTCAATGTCACTCTCGTAGCAATGAGCAAGCGGACGGATAACAATATGTTTTTTGTTATCTGTTAAATACTTTGGCGGCATAGTCTCTAATCTACCATTGTAAAAAAGATTCAGGAACAAGGTCTCTAGAATATCATCTCTATGATGTCCCAAAGCAAGCTTGTTGGCGCCCAGACGTTCAGCCGTAGTGTAGAGATTTCCTCTACGTAAACGAGAACAAAGACTGCACATGGTTTTGCCCTCAGGAATTTTGTCAACTACCACTGAATAGGTGTCCTTTTCAACAATTTCATAGTTAACGCCAATAGATTTTAAGTATTCAGGCAAAACATGCTCTGGAAAACCTGGTTGCTTTTGGTCAAGATTAACAGCAATTATCTCGAATTTCATATCACCAGATAATTGCACGTATCGCAACATATCTAGCATAGTGTAGCTGTCTTTTCCTCCACTTAGGCAAACCATTATTAGGTCGCCATCTTGAATCATATTATAGCGTAAAACGGCTTCCCAAACATGCTTATGAAGACGTTTAATTAATCTGTTGTCTTTTTTAACGCTTGCCATCGTGTGAGATAATATAATAACACGTTGTAATGGTGAAATTTCGGATAAACGGAATAGCGCTTAGCCACTTCCAGTGTAATCTAGCTTTAAGATTAAACTTAGTTTCATAGTTTGGGTTGATAAAATAGAAACGCTCTTGATTCACAGTGTAGCCTTCCTTTTTCACAATCCGTTTAAATCGTTCTATGCTAATCCGAGTGTCTTTTATCTCCATTAAAACCTCAATGGTTTCTTTGCTTTCACCAAATAGTTTAAGAATGCCTCTGTACATAAATTTTGGCAGAATATGGAAATAGGGAAGACGTGATAAAAACTTGCTCTTACATACTTGTTGGTGACCTCCGAAAGGATTGCACCATGGCGGAAAACCAAGGAAAAATTTACTTGTTGGTTTTAAGAATTTCTTGACATCCTTCATAAACTTCTCTTGATTATGAATATGCTCTAG
This sequence comes from Flavobacteriales bacterium, assembly GCA_964230215.1. GTDB lineage: Bacteria > Bacteroidota > Bacteroidia > Flavobacteriales_D > JAUILH01 > JAUILH01. The sequence goes on along the minus strand of CAXRGQ010000006.1, from coordinate 350,903 downwards.
AACATCACGCATAAAAATTACATCAAACTTCCCATGTTCATCACCAAGATTGAATACATCATCTGCAATAAATGTCAAATTTTGCTTATTGGGATGCTCTGCAAAAAATGCCTTTCCATTCTCGATCTTATTCTTAGCCATGTCGACACCAACACACTTACACCCCTTATCAACAAAAGGTTTAAGATTTCCGCCTTCACCACATCCAATTTCAAGTACACTTGTGCTGCCGTCTAAAGGATGCTCAGATTCAATGTATGGCATCACATATTTTTCAGTTGTGCGTGCCTGCTCATTGAAGTAACGTTCTCTATTTTTGTGTCGATCTTGCATAAGAATTCGGTGGCGCAAAGATAAACGATAATTCCATATGCATCTATTTAATCCTTTTTTCCCGACTTATTCACAATAATAGCATATTCACCCCCGAATTAGTACCTTTATTTTTCCAAATAAACACGCAAGAATGTTCCTGATATTTGATACTGAAACGACTGGTTTACCACGAGATTACAACGCACCTGTGAGTGATACAGAAAACTGGCCGCGTTGTATTCAGATTGCATGGCAGTTGCATGATGGAGAAGGCAAGTGTTTGGAACATGGTGACTTTCTTGTAAAACCGGATGGTTTTGACATTCCTTTCCAATCTGAGCAGATTCACGGAATTTCAACTGCTCTAGCAAATGAGCAAGGTGAGGACCTTAAGAAAGTTATGGATGACTTTTTAGAAGTTCTTGCAAAAACCAAATTCGTAGTAGGGCAGAATATCGAGTTCGATATAAAAGTGGTAGGAAGTGAACTATATCGTTTAGGTATAGAGAACGATTTAGAATCTAAACCGGTTTTAGATACATGTACGGAGGTTACTGCCCAGCTTTGTAAAATACCGGGCGGTAGAGGAGGAAAGTTCAAATTGCCTACTTTAACTGAGCTTCATGAATACCTATTCAATGTGCCGTTTGATGAAGCGCATAATGCCACGGCGGATGTTGAAGCCACCACACGCTGTTTTCTTGAGTTAATTCGAAGAAAAGTATTTACGGCAGAGCAACTTCAGGTAGATGAAAGCTTTTTTAGAGCTTTTATGGAAGCGAATCCAGATGTTATTCAGAACATTGGACTTCAGCACCAGAATCTTAAAGCTGAAAGTAAAAAGTTAGCAGATGCTCTTAAGTCGCAGCTTTCAGATGGTATTGATCTTTCGTCTGATACTGACATTGATACGGTAGAGTATTCGCATCTTCATAATCACACACAGTTCAGTATTTTGCAATCCACCACGGAAGTAGCTGCCTTAATTAATAAAGCGGTAGAGCATAGGATGCCTGCTGTTGCTATGACAGATTCGGGTAACATGATGGCAGCATTCCATTTTGTAAAAGCAGCTCTATCACATAATAAGTCGGTTGAAGCCAAATTGGAAAAGGCAGCAGAAGAGGGTAGGAAATTGGACGTGAAACCCATAAAACCAATTGTTGGATGTGAGTTCTTTGTTTGTCGAGATCACAAGGATAAAAGCTACAAGGATAATGGTTTTCAAATTCCCGTGCTTGCCAAGAATAAGCGGGGTTATCACAACCTAGCCAAGCTGTCCTCACAAGGTTTTGTAGAGGGATTCTATTATGTCCCTAGAGTAGATAAGGAATTGCTAGCGCAGCACAAAGAAGATTTAATTGTTTTATCTGGTGGACACACAGGAGAAGTCCCAAGTTTGATATTAAATGTAGGTGAAGAGCAGGCTGAAAATGCTTTTGTGTGGTATAAAGAAACCTTTGGAGAGGATTTTTATGTCGAGTTGTTACGTCACAATCAAGAACAGGATGAGCGTGTTAACATGACCTTATTAAAGTTCTGTCAAAAATATGATGTAAAATATATAGCCGCTAATAATACCTTTTACATAGATAAAGAAGATGCGGAAGCACACGATATCTTACTTTGTGTGAAGGACGGTGAGAAGAAAAGCACGCCAATTGGTCGCGGAAGAGGATATAGATACGGTTTCCCGAACAAGGAGTTCTATTTCAAGAGTCAGCAGGAGATGAAGGAACTGTTTAAAGACTTGCCGGATGCTATTGCCAATATAGAAGAGATAGTAAATAAAATTGAAGTTTATACACTTGCTCAGGATGTATTACTTCCCAAGTTTGATATACCAGAAGAATTTATTGACCCTGAAGATGATAAAGATGGCGGAAAACGCGGTGAGAATGCATTTCTACGTCATTTGACTTATGAAGGCGCTAAAAAGCGTTACGATGAGATTACGGATGAGATACGCGAAAGACTAGATTTCGAATTAGAGACCATTGCTAGGACAGGGTATCCAGGTTATTTTTTGATTGTACAGGATTTCACAACGGCAGCGCGAGAAATGGGAGTGTCCGTTGGGCCTGGTCGTGGTAGTGCTGCGGGAAGTGCGGTGGCTTATTGTGTCGGAATTACCAATGTGGATCCAATTAAATATGATCTGCTATTTGAGCGTTTCTTAAATCCAGATAGGGTGTCACTTCCCGATATCGATATTGATTTTGATGATGAGGGTAGAGGTCGTGTTATTGATTATGTAATTAATAAGTACGGTTCGAGCCAAGTTGCGCAGATTATTACTTATGGAACGATGGCGGCGAAATCGTCTATAAGAGATACCGGTAGAGTATTGGATTTACCATTGCCAGAAACCGACCGCATTGCTAAGTTGATTCCAGATATTAAGCTGAATAAATTATTCGGTATGACGGATGATCAACTTTCAGAGAAGCTTACTGCTGAGCAACTGACAATGGCTCAGGAATTAAAAAACATCTATAAACAATCTGGTTTAGAGGGTGAGACTTTACGTCAAGCGCATACTTTGGAGGGCTCTGTAAGAAATACGGGGATTCACGCATGTGGTGTGATAATTACACCGAGTGATATCCGAGAACACGTGCCTGTGGCGCTGTCTAAAGATGCGAATTTATGGTGTACCCAGTTTGATAACTCGGTTGTTGAAAGCGCTGGTCTACTTAAGATGGATTTCTTGGGCTTGAAAACGCTGACATTAATTAAGGATGCAGTTGCCATCGTTAAAGAACGACATGGAATAGAAATCGACCCAGATAGCATTCCGCTAGATGATGAGAAGACCTACGAGTTATTCCAAAGAGGAGAAACGGTCGGAATATTCCAGTATGAATCTGCCGGAATGCAGAAGTACCTTAAGGAATTAAAGCCAACGGTATTTGGAGATTTGATTGCGATGAACGCCTTGTATCGTCCAGGGCCACTCGAATACATTCCTTCTTTTATTAAGCGTAAGCACGGAGAAGAAGAGATTTCCTATGACTTAGAGGGTATGGATGAATACCTTGAAGAGACCTATGGAATTACGGTTTATCAAGAGCAGGTGATGCTTCTGAGTCAGAAATTAGCTGGGTTTACCAAGGGTGAAGCGGATATGCTCCGCAAAGCCATGGGGAAGAAAATATTTGCACTTCTAGCAACGCTCAAACCTAAGTTCATTAATGGTGCAAAGGAGCGCGGACATGACGAGAAAGCCTTAGAGAAAGTTTGGAAAGATTGGGAGGCCTTTGCATCCTATGCCTTCAATAAATCGCATTCGACATGCTATGCCTGGGTAGCATTTCAAACGGCATATCTAAAAGCACACTATCCTGCCGAATACATGGCATCCGTGCTAAGTAATAATATGAACGACATTAAAACCGTGACCTTCTTTATGGAGGAATGTCGTAGAATGGGAGTGCCGGTATTGGGGCCATCAGTGAACGAATCGAATTATAAGTTCACGGTTAATGCCAAAGGAGAAATTCGCTTTGGCTTAGGAGCAATTAAGGGCGTTGGACATGGCGCTGTTGAAGCAATTGTAAAAGAACGTGCGGAGAACGGCTTGTATAAATCCATTCATGATTTAACCAAACGAATTGATTTACGCGCAGCGAACAGAAAAACATTGGAAAATCTTGTACTTGCAGGAGGAATGGATGGTTTTGAAGGCATTCACAGAGCACAGTATTTCGCTCAAGATGGCAACAATACCGTGCTTGAAAAGGCGATTAAGTACGGAAATAGTATGCAAGGTGGTAATGACACAAATCAAGTGTCTATGTTTGGTGAGGCCTCAGGTGTGGAGATACCAGAGCCAACTATCCCAGCAGCGCCTGAATGGAGTAACTTGGAAGCATTATCACGTGAAAAAGAAGTAGTAGGGATCTATATTTCAGGTCATCCATTAGATGATTTTAAGATTGAACTTGATAACTTCTGCACAGGACAAGTAGTGGACACACTAGAATTAGAAAAGCATGCGAATAAGGAGATTTGTTTCGCGGGAATTATGACCACTGCAGATCATAGGATTACAAGAAAAGGCACCCCGTTTGGTTCGTTTGATTTAGAAGACTATTCAGGTTCGAATAAGTTTTTCCTGTTCGGAGAAGACTACCTTAAAATGAAACACTTTTTATCATTGGGGAATTTCATTTTTGCAAGAGGAAAAGTGCAGGCAAGGAAGTATAGAGAAAATGAGCTGGAGTTTAAAATATACAGCCTAGAGTTGTTGACGGAAATCCGAGAAAAACTGGCGCAAGGAGTGGAAATTGCAATTTCGGTCAATGATGTATCGCAAGGGTTGATAGATGAAGTGAATGAAATATTGTCGCAAAGCGAAGGTCGTCATAACGTAAGATTTCAAGTGTACGATAATCTTGAGAAAATCAGAATTAATTTACCATCTCGAACGCGTAAGATAAGTCTTACCAATGAAACATTAGAAGCAATAAAATCAATAGAAGGCCTAGAAGTGAAAATATTTTGACAATTTTGACATTTGTGAGTCTTATATGTGACTTATTCAAGATTAAGATGTCAATATGGCATATAAATTAGATTGGTCTATATTTTGGACTTTGGCAGGCAAGAAGTAAATTAGAGTAATAATTAAATAAACAATAAAAATGGCAGTAGAATTAACAGACGCTAATTTCGAGGAATTAGTTATGAACTCAGATAAACCGGTAATGGTAGATTTTTGGGCACAGTGGTGTGGACCTTGTAGAATGGTTGGTCCTATCGTAGATAAGATGCATGGAGAATACGATGGTAAAGCGGTTATCGGCAAAGTGGATGTAGATCAAAATCCTGGTGTAGCTGGGCAATTTGGCGTTAGAAACATTCCTACTGTATTATTCATTAAAAACGGACAGATTGTAGATAAGCAAGTTGGAGCTGCTCCAGAAGCTACTTACAAGTCTAAGTTAGATGCAATAATGTAATCAATACTATACAGAATTATAAAGTCCTGACGTTCTTAAGAGCTCAGGACTTTTTTTGTACCTTGTAATCATGCCTATCAATAAGCAACATATTGGAAAATTTGGGAGTCTTGAGCTACTTGCAAAACAAGTTGTTGAGGGATTTATTACCGGGCTGCACAAGAGTCCCTTTCACGGGTTTTCTGTTGAGTTTGCGGAGCACAGATTGTATAATCCGGGTGAATCCACACGTCATATTGATTGGAAGCTTTATGGGAGAACAGAAAAGCTGTTTGTAAAACGTTATGAAGAAGAAACCAATCTTCGTTGCCGAGTAGTTATCGATGGTTCGTCCTCCATGTATTATGGGGAAGGCGATAACACGAAGATGAAGTTTTCAATTTATGCAGCTGCGTCATTGATAGAGTTGTTGCGAAAGCAAAGGGATGCGATTGGGCTCAGTGTGTTTACGGATAAAGTTGACCTACATACAGAAGCTAAGAGTTCGGCCAGTCACATGAGCAGAGTATATCATGAGTTGGATGCCCTGTTGGACGAAAAAGAGGTGTCGAATAAAACTACCGGAGCGATTGATGCCTTGCATGAAATTGCCGAGAAGATCCACAAACGTTCGCTAGTTCTAATCTTCAGCGATATGTTGGACGGGGGAGATGAAGAGGAATTGTTTCTTGCACTTCAGCACCTAAAACATAACAAACATGAAGTTATTCTCTTTCATGTGCTAGACGAGGAGCATGAGCTTAACTTAAAGTTCTCGAATAGACCCTACACATTTGTAGATATGGAAACAGGGGAGAAGGTAAAACTTAATCCCAATCAAATTCAGAAGGCCTATAAAGAGAATATGCAAGCATTTATACAGAAAATGAAACTTAAATGTGGGCAGTTTAATATTGATGTGGTGCCCTGCGATATTAGTAAAGGCTATCACGATATTCTGATGCAGTATTTGATTAAGCGTCAGAGGATGGTTTAAATAAAAAACGGTGACCGATTGGCTACCGTTATTTGAATTTATGTCTTTTGCTAGTGTGGGGCTGCAGATCCTGGTTAATGTAGATGTTATTACGGAGTGTAACAACGGATAAAGCAGTTGCAAACAAGTTATTTAATCAGGCATTTGCCTTATCTAAATCAGGTAAAATGTTCGGAATTTAGCTCAGTTCATTGTTGGTTGCAGTTATAATTGAGTTTTTTGAGGTTCATTCAGCGTTTTGTTTTACGTTTTACTATTCAATTCCACGTTTTGATTCCGCAATTTTGGAATTCGATAGAGTAGAAGTGATTAATTCACGTTTTTATAATTCCGTTCGAGTTAATTTCTGTGCACAGTTCCGTTTTACAATTTCAATTCAGCGTTACGTTTCGGTTTTGAGTATTAAATTCAGTTTCCGTAAAGCTTTTTGCGCACAGTTTCGCTTTTTTAAAGTTCAGAATTCGCACGATTTTTACGCTTAGTTTTTAATTCCGCTATTGCAACCAACGTTTAGTATATGAAGCGTAGCATCCCGCAGGGTGCTATGATTTCATATACAGTGTTAGGTTGCGTTTTCATTTTCAGTTAAGTAAACAGACCACATATAATTCCGCCAATAATCCCCAAACCCATTATCGGTTTGAACGCCTTCGTAATGAGTGCATCTGGCAAACTCAATACTGAACCTATTATTAAACCCTTTAGCCAACCAACCATTGGCAAATCAATATTGAATATTATGAATCCAATTGCAAAACGATTAATAAAGGAAGCCACAATCGCTTTTTTCTTGTCCTCAAATTCCATAAAAAACATTGGAACTATCGAAGCAATTCCCAAAGCCAATCCTGCTATTATACCTTTTGTAATATTGTCCATTTTAACTTTTAAGTTTGTATGCAGATTCAAGCCAATTCACAACTTGTTCGTCAATTTCGCTGGGATTTGCAATTCGGATTATATGTTTTAATCTATTCGCAGATATTTTTTCAGTTTTTTCAATTCTATTACTGTCAATTTCAAAGTTGGTATGAATATGAAGTAATAGACAATTTCTTCTCGTATAAACTCCTGCAAATCCATATTTAGCGTCTAAATGAATGCTTGTCTTTTTTGGGGATTGAGTTACTGGCCCGAATTTTTTGCATTCTGAAATCAATTTCTTATAAATAGCTGAAACAACTGGTTCTTTATTTTCAAAATGGTCTGTGACTTTAATTTCCATTGTCGTTCGTTTTTCTTAAAGCTACCTACTTGAATCGATTTTTAGCAATTCCATTTCGCTTGCTATTCTATCCATTTTTTCGCTCCAATATTTTTTCATCTCTTCTCTCTGTTTAACATCTACTAGCTTTTCTTGATGAAAACTGATTATGGATTTGTTAATTCCCTTTTCAATAATTCGAACTTGGACAGTTGAGATATTTGTCCAGTCTTTCTTTTTCCAATTTATTCGAATGTGTGAATTAGGTTTAAAAACTCGAACAAACCCCTCTATACCATTTTGGGTAAGATAGTTTTCCTTTGCTACAAGGTCATTTTTGAGGTCTCCAAGCCAAATCTTTAATCCTTTATCCGAAAACATGAAATCCCAAGCTTTTTCAGCCGAAACGCCAAAGCTTTGTCGAATTCCGAATTGAAAACCTACATCTTTTGTTTTTCCAACTTGTTTTTCCATTTTCTTAATGCTACCTAACGTTTAGTATATGAAGCGTAGCATCCCGTAGGGTGCTATGATTTCATATACATTGTTCTCTGCTGGCTTTCTTTTCATTCGGCTCGTTTTAGCGTTGGCGTGCAGCTCTTTGCAACCGCAGGAACGAGGATTGCAATGTGCTGTAAATTGTGTTGGGTATTTTCTTTGTACAAAATTACGTTTTAATTCCACTTCATCTTCTGTAATCTTACTGCATTCAGTATTGCCAAAAGTGCTACGCCTACATCTGCAAAAACAGCTTCCCACATTGTGGCTAATCCACCTGCTCCTAAGATTAGAACAATGATTTTTATACCAAAGGCAAGGAAAATGTTTTGCCAAATAATTCTTTGAGTAGATTTAGCAATTTTAATACCTGTAACAACTTTTGAAGGTTGGTCTGTTTGAATGATTACATCTGCTGTTTCAATGGCCACATCACTACCCATTGCTCCCATTGCAATACCTACATCACTTGCTGCTAATACTGGTGCATCATTGATACCATCACCCATAAAAGCAATTGTTTTAGAAGTATCTTGTTTGAGCAATTCTACCTCATTCAATTTATCTTCTGGCAAAAGACCACCCTTTGCTTTTGAAATACCTAAATCATTTGCTACTTGTTGAGTGATACTGTCTTTATCACCTGATAGCATCATAATTAAGTCAATACCTTCTTGCCTGAATGCTGCAATTGTTTCTTTGGCATCTTCTTTCATTTCATCCGCTATGGTTACATATCCTGCAAACTGATCATCAATACCTATTAAAACTATCGATTCTACAATACCATCAATTTCCTTTGGTGTGGAAATATTGAATTGGGTCATTAGCTTTTTATTTCCTGCAACTACTTTAGAGCCATTCACTATGCCTTGTAAGCCTTTTCCTGCAATTTCTTTAATTTCAGTAGCTTCTGGAATTGAGCCTGTTACTGGATATTCCATAATAGCCTTGGCAATTGGGTGGGTAGATTTAGACTCAATGGACAATAGATAGGTCATAAACTCCTCTTTGGAATAATTGCCAAAAACTTCTATGTCTCTAATCTTAAATACTCCTTTGGTAACGGTGCCTGTCTTATCCATTACCATAGTGTTCACTTCTTTGAGCTTATCCATATAGGTAGCTCCTTTGAACAGAATACCGTTTTTAGAAGCTGCACCAAGTCCTCCAAAATAGCCCAATGGAATAGAAATGACTAATGCACAAGGACAAGATATTACTAAGAAAATCAAAGCTCTATATAGCCAATCTCTAAATACATAATCATCTACAAAAAAGTAAGGAACAAAGCATACGGCAATGGCTAAATAGACCACAATAGGTGTATAAACTTTTGCTAACCTTCTGATTAAAAGTTCTGTTTTTGCCTTTTTTGAAGTGGCATTCTGAACCAACTCCAATATTCTTGATACAGAACTATCCTTAAAGAGTTTTGTCGTTTTCACTTCTATTACCCCATCCAAATTGATAGAGCCTGCCAATACGTTTTCTCCTTTTAATATACTTTGTGGTTTACTCTCTCCTGTGAGTGCTGCGGTATTTAAACTGGCTTGTGCAGAAAGTAAAGTGCCGTCTAAGGGTACTTTCTCTCCAACTTTTATTTGTATGGTTTCATCTACCTTTACATCATTTGGATTGACTTCAAGGAAAGATTTGTTTCGTAATACATTGGCTATTTTAGGACGTACATCTAATAATGCTTTGATATTGTCCTTTGCTCTTCTTACTGCTGCACTTTGGAATAATTCACCAACAGCATAGAAAAGCATTACAGCAACTCCTTCGGGATATTCTCCTATGGCAAAAGCTCCAATAGTGGCTATACCCATTAAGAAAAACTCTGTGAATACTTCTCCTTTTTTTAGTGCTTCAAATGCTTCTTTTAAAACTGGAAAACCTACTGGAATATAAGCAACTGCATACCATACTACTCTTACCCAGCCTTGAAAGAAAACTATATCAAAATAATCTAAGGCTATACCCGAAATAAGTAAAACAAAGCTGATAATGGCAGGAAAATAGACCTTCCAATTACCTTCATTGTCGTGAGAATGGCTGTGAGAATGGCTGTGACCTTCTGTAGAATGCATTAAAGGTGGTGGTGACTTTCTATCTATTTTTTCTTCAAGAGAACAACAGATCTGCTTGCCGTTCTTATCATATATATGTGTATGTTCTTTATTTGTCATTGTTTGAACTTTTAAAGGTGATCCATCTATTTACTCTTCCTTTATACTTAGAATATTGCTCTCCAAATTCCTTTATCAAAAATTCTTCTTCTAATCTAATCTGTGTATTGATACTAACGGTGGAAAGTGCAATAATTAGTAAGGTAAAAGCATTCGGAAGGACTAAGAATAGACCAATATTGGCTATCATAATACCTAAGAAAATAGGATTACGAGAAATAGCAAAAAAGCCGTTGGTTACTAATTCGGTTTTGTTTTCTTCATCTATACCGATACGCCAAGATTCTCTCATATTGGACTGAGAAAACCATACAAATAGAAAGGATAGGATTAGTAATGCCCAACCGATATAAACCAAGATATCATTTTCTAAATACCAAAACGGCAATAAAAACTTGTGCCAGGTTGGAACAAAGGCATAAATAGAAACCACAATTAGTTCTATGATAGAAATAATTCCAAAGACTTTTCCATTGTAGCCGTGTGCATCATCACCCTTGTTAAAGGTAAGAGGATTGATTTTGGTTTTCTTCCAAAGTAAAAAGGACCTCAGTACAAATACTAAGAGAAAATAAGCGATAAAATATATAAATAAGTACATAATGTTTGATTTAATGTTCGTGTTCTAATTCTCCTGCTTTTGATTGAGCATAGACATAGTATGCTCCTATTGTTACTATCTGCATTCCATCAGGAATTGTATCGATTAATTTTACTGCTGTAAAGCCATTATCTGTTGCACCTGCAATAACTGCTATCTTTTCAAATTCTATTTCGTCATCATTCGCCTTTTCATTCGCTACATAGATAAAACTATTACCTCCATCATTAATAATCGCATTTTCAGGCAGAGCCGAAGATTCTACATCATTGAGATAAATTTTAGCGTTAATGAATAAGTCTTTTAGAAAGGTTGGTTTTGTCCCGTCTAAATGACCGTGAATACGGATTGTTTTAGAATTGGAATTGAATTCTTTTCCAATAACATCTACCGTACCATAATAAATAGTCTGACCCAATGCAGGAACTGTATAGCTAATCTTTTGACCTTTCTTTATATTGGCAATATCCTTTTCAAATACATCCAACTCTAAAAGCAAGTGCTCCGAAGAAATAATATCCATCAATGAAACAGAAGATTGAGCATACCTTCCATTGTGAAAATTTATCTTAGAAATGTAGCCACTCATAGGTGCTACAATGGCTATTTGTTGCTGAATATTACTTGGTGACAGATTAGAAGTGGATATTCCTAAAAAAGAAAGTTGCTTAGCAAGACCTTGTGTTTTGGCTTCTAAAACGGACACCTCCGCTTGTGCATTTTGCAAGTTTTTAGTTACTCCAGCATTTGATTCTACCAATGTATTTTGGCGTTCAACTTCTAATCGTTTGAGGTGCAACTGTGCCTGAGCTTCTAAATAATCTTGCTGTGTAACTATTAAATCAGCATTTTCGAGATATGCAATGACAGCCCCTTTCTTTATGTAATTTCCTTCCACAAATTTCTTTGTTCCTCTTATTATACCATTTGTTTTGGCGGAAACGGAAGAATAGGCATTTGGCGGTAAACCCAATGAACCTGTTGCTTTTACATAGTCATTGACTTTGATAGAAGATAGTGATCCAAATTCTAAACCTATGGTTTCGGCTTGAGCTTTTGAAAGGTGCAGTCCTTCTTCTTGGTGTTCTTCTCCTCCGTGATTATGTCCATCATCTACAGAATGTGTTGTTTCCTCTGAGCCGTGATTATGTCCGTCTCCTTCGGTGTGTTTATGGCCGCAAGAAGAAAGCACAACAACAAAAAGTATTGTGATAATTGTTATGATATATTTTATATGATTCATTTTTTAAAGTCTTTATTGATTAGTAAGAAATTGAAAATCGGCAACAGCCTTGTTGTAGGCTAAAATCTGTTCCCAGTAATTTTTATTATTTGAAGACATCAGTTGTAAAGTGTTCAGTAATTCTAAGTAAGAGATTTCTCCTGCTTGATAATTCAATTCACTTATTCTGATAATCTCTGGATTAATGGTTTCTATTTGGTTTTTGTAAAAATCTACTCCTGCTTGATACAAGTTCAGTGTATTTTGTATTTCCAACTGGTCTTGTTTGAATTGTAGAAGCTGACTTTGGTATTGATAGTTGCCAATGTCAATTTGCATTCTCTGAGCTTCTATTCTCTTTTTTGCTTGACCATTAAACAAAGGAATTGAAACACCTACTTGCGGTGAACTTAGCCAACCACCTTCATTGAAATACTGTGCTGCATAACCTACATTAAAACTGGGTTTTAATTCAGCTTTCATAGCATCTACTTTGGCATTTTCAATGGCAATTTCTTGCTGACTTTTTAATAGAAGTGGATTCGTAGTGGTATCTATTTGATTGGAATAGTTTGCCACTGACAAGCTATCTGTTGTCGTAATTGGTTCTTTTGTATTTAGTAGTAATTGAAACCGCTTGTTTAAGTTGGCAATTTCTATTCTCACTTGGTTTAGAAGCAATTCATATTCATTCCATTTGGATTGTAAAGTCAGTTCTTCAATTCGATTGGCAGCTCCTGCTTGCACCCTTACAGTTGCTTTTCCGTGGTACTCTTTATAGGTAGAAACAAGGTTGCTGTACAGTTGCTCCAACTCTTTTTTGTACTGGATTTCAAAGTATAGTTGTTTTACTTTCCGTTTCAGTTCGTTCTCTGTTATCTGCTGTTGAGTGCTACTTTGGTTTGTGTAGGCATCCTGCAACTTATTCTGAGCTTTGGTAATACCTGGACTTGGAAAATTCTGAACTATACCTATTTGATTTACCTGCTGTCCAAACTGATTATCAGCCAAACCATCACCTTGATATGATATATCAGTAGTACCAAAGTTATATTTTAGGTTTTGTAAAGATTTGTTTTTTTCTACATCTAATTCTGCTGCTTTTATATTGGGGTGATTGGTGATTGCCATAGAAATAGCACTATCCAAATCAAGAGCTTGCTCTTGTGCTTGGGCTGAAAAAGATAATCCTATCATCAACAAGATTCCTAATACACCACCTTTCGATACATTAAATCTATTGGATTTTCTCTCACTCAATTTTTCTAACCAATAATAAAGAATAGGCAATATGACCAATGTTAAAAAAGTTGCGGTTATCAAACCACCAATTACAACAGTTGCTAAAGGTCTTTGCACTTCAGCACCACCCGAAGTAGAAATAGCCATAGGTAAAAACCCAAGTGAAGCTACTGCTGCGGTCATTATTACTGGTCTTAGTCTTACTCTTGTTCCAGTTGTTATTCTCTCTTTTATATCTTTCATCCCTTCTTTTTTAAGCTGATTGAAATAACCTATAAGGACTATTCCATTCAATACGGCAACTCCAAATAATGCAATGAAACCAATACCTGCTGAAATGCTGAACGGTAATCCTCTTAGTTGTAAGGCCCATATTCCACCAATGGCAGATAAAGGAATAGCTGTAAAAATCAAAGCTGCTTGTGAAACTGAACCGAAAGTGAAGTAGAGCAATATGAAGATTAAGGCTAAGGCCATTGGCACGGCAATAGATAACCTTGCATTAGCTGCTTTTAAATTTTCAAACTGACCACCATAAGTAAAATAGTAACCCGAAGGCAAGTTGACTTTGCTGTCTAACTCAGATTGTATTTTTTCAACTAAGGTTTCTACATCTGTATCACCTACATTTACACCTATGACTATTCGTCTATTGGTATTCTCACGAGATACCTGCATAGGTGCATTTATCAGGTCAATGCTTGCTACATTATTAAGTGGTATTTGGCTTCCATTATTAAGTGTTATATAAAGGTTTTCTACATCTTCTATTCCCGTTCTATTTTCTTCAGCTAATCGAATGACTAAATCAAATCGCTTATCTCCTTCATAAATAATTCCTGCTTTCTCACCAGCAAAAGCAGACCGAATGACTTGGTTTACTTCTTTTATATGCAAACCATATTGTGCCATTTTATCATAATTGTAATTAATAATAATCTGAGGCATCCCTACAGTTTGTTCAACATTTACAGTTCCTACGCCATCAATTTTATTAATTATTTTCTCTGCCTCAGTTGCTTTTTGAAACATTATGTCTAAGTCCTCTCCGTAGAGTTTAATGGCAATATCTGCCTTATTTCCGGTCATTAATTCATTAAATCGCATTTGTATTGGTTGTGAAAATTCATAGCCAACACCCGGAATAGTTTCAAGAGACTCTTCTATTTTCTCAAACATATCTTGTCTTGAGCTTGCAGAAGTCCATTCAGATTTTGGTTTCATTACCAAGACGTAATCTGCTATTTCAACCGGCATTGGGTCTGTAGGAATTTCTGCCGAGCCAATGTTGGCGACCACGTCTTCAATTTCAGGAAAATCATCTAATAGTTTGTTTTGAATCATCTTAGCGGTTTCTACACTCTGCGAAAGCGAGCTGCCAGGCGGTAAAATATGCTGCATAGCCAAATCTCCTTCTTCTAAGGTTGGAATAAACTCTCCGCCCATTCTACTGAATACAAACAAGCTAATTAAAAAAGCCACTACAGTAGCACTTACAAAAACGGTCTTAAAACGAAGTGCTGCATTTAAAATAGGTGAATAGCCTCTTTGGAAAAAGGCAATGATTTTATCTGCAATAGTTTTCTTATTGACTACATTTTTTTTGAGAAGCAAGGCAGCCATCATAGGCACATAGGTCAGGGAAAGTATCAATGCTCCTGCAATGGCAAGCATTACTGTTTGAGCCATAGGCTTAAACATTTTTCCTTCTATTCCTACCAAAGCTAAAATGGGTATGTACACCATCAGAATAATAATCTCTCCAAATGCTGCTGAACTCCTTATTTTTTGAGAAGAGGTAATTACCTCAGTGTTCATTTCGTTTTGCGAAAGCAAACTCCCTGCTTTTTTGACTTGTAGGCGGTGTACTATCGCTTCCACAATTATAACAGCACCATCTACAATCAACCCAAAATCAATAGCCCCTAAACTCATCAGATTGGCGGATATACCCAATACGTTCATCATAGAAACGGCAAATAGCATTGCCAATGGAATGACAGAAGCTACAATAAGTCCAGCTCTCCAATTGCCTAATAGCAAGACAAGAATAAAAATGACGATAAGACCACCTTCAATGAGGTTCTTTTTAACTGTACCAATGGCAGTACTTACCAATTTATCTCTAACCAAGTAAGGTTCAATAACTACACCTTCTGGAAGTGATTTTTGAATTTGAATGACTCGCTCTTTGACCAACTCTGTTACCTGTGCAGAATTTGCCCCTTTGAACATCATTACCTTTCCGCCAACTACTTCTTCACCATCTCTTACTAATGCTCCATATCGAGGTGCTTTGCCATATTGAACGGTTGCTACATCTTTTACTAAAACGGGAATATTTCCTGCATCACTAACGACTATATTACCAATATCATCCAGTGATTTAGCTAATCCCTCTGACCGTATATAGTAAGCGTTAGAGTTTTTCTCGATATAAGCACCCCCTGTATTTTCATTACTCTTTTCTAAGGCGGTGAAAATATCTGAAATGCTTATCCCTACTGATTTTAAAAGATTGGGGTTTACCGCCACTTCATACTGTTTGAGGTAACCGCCCATAGAGTTTACTTCTGCCACTCCTTCTATGCCTAAAAGTTGTCGAGTAACAATCCAGTCTTGAATACTTCTAAGCTCGGTGGGTGAATACTTGTCTTCAAAACCTTCTTCTGGTCGGACTACATACTGATAAATCTCACCTAAGCCTGTTGAAAGTGGTGCCATTTCAGGTGTGCCTAATCCATCAGGAATATCTTCTTCAGCCTCTTTGAGTTTTTCATTGACCAACTGACGAGCCAAGTATATATCGTAGTTTTCTTCAAACACTACGGTAACGACTGACAGCCCAAAACGAGAGATAGAACGTATCTCTTCTGTTTTTTGCAAACTCTGGACTGCCAGCTCAACAGGTGTCGTAATAAATTGCTCCACTTCTTGCGTAGCAAGAGTGGGCGATATGGTGATTATCTGTACTTGATTATTGGTTATATCAGGTACGGCATCTATGGGTAGCTGTTTGAGAGAAAATAATCCCCAAACTATAAGAGCTGCTACGAAAAGCCCTACAACAAACTTATTCTTAACCGAATAAGCGATTATATTATCGAACATTAATATTTGATTTTGTAAAAAGTTAAACCTAAACTATGTTTGAAAAGGGCATAGTTGTCCCTTGAAAAGTGGCTTAACTATGGCTTGGCGGGTGCCATACTCCTTCGCTGTAGTCAAAGGAATAATCGAATGTGTAATGAAATAGGTAGTCCGTAGAAATAACCACTTTTGCCTGCACCAAAGGTTGCAAAGTAGGCATAGTAATCATAGTGCCACAACAAGAACAAACACAAAATGGTGTGCAACTATCTTGGTGGTCTGAATGATTGTGGTCGTGCTCTGCGGCAGATACCTCAGTGTTTGAAGAATGTGAAGTTTGTGGCATACCATCTGTACACGGCACTACAGATAGTGCTGTGATATAAATACATAATATGAATGCCAATATTCTCATTTCTGGGTTCAAAGATAAGACAAGTTCTCTGCAACCCACTTGCAAAGTTTCTTACTTGTTGCACCTTTCGCATAAGCCCTTTATAACCATATTAGCTTGTTGCATTTTGAAATTTTTTGGTAGCTCTATTTTAGGAATGTTTTGATTGGTAAGACAAAAAGTGTTTTGACATTTTATACAATGAAAATGATAATGCTGGTCTATAGTTTCACACTCACAACTTTCTAAGCAAAGGGCATATTTGAGTTGTTTTGTACCATCATCTATTGTGTGAACGAGTTTGTTTTTTTCAAATGTTTTTAGTGTTCGGTATAGCGTAGATTTATCCGCTATATCAAAAGCATTTTCAATAGTTTGAAGGGAAATAGCTTTGTCCTGCTCCATAAGGTATTGCAAAACAAGTATTCGCATTGCCGTTGGCTTAATGTCTCTTTGATTGAGCCTATTTTCTAATTTTTCATTCATTTTTGTTCAATCTTTAAGTACCATTTTTTTGTGCGGTTGGTTAAAAGCAATGTGTGCGTTAGCACTCTTTGCTTTTGGGGGTTGGTTTTTTATGCTTGCAGAGAACGGTCTTGTGTATGAAACGTAGCGTGTAAAAAGACGCTAATTTTTCGGATTAACACAGAGCCGAATTTTTATATTTTGTTTTTATCTTTTCTATTCTAAAAGCCAAATTTAAAAATTTGGCGGTCTTTGTAAATAAGCAAAATCCTCTCGGAAAGCCTATAATAGCTATGTTTTATACACGTTGTTGTGCACTGTTTTTTTAACGCATATGATATAAATAAATCGCAAAATTTAGTATACCGCTCATATCATTTTCGCTTATGGAATCGTATTTTTTGAGATAATCTAATTTCATTTTTTCAAACTTGTAATCTTCTAAATCTGCATAATTACTTTTTGATTTTTGAAAGTATATTGATTTAGTTCCCAAAGCTATTTCAGCATAAAGGTCATTTTTCAAGGCTCTTATATATTCTATTCGTTCTTGATTATAATTCCCAAGTTTGTAATATTTTAAACGTCTTTTTATTTTCTTTTCAGCCTCTTTTTTGTCCGAAAAGTCAAATTCATATGCTAAATCTGTAAAGCAAATCAAATCGTATGTCTGTTGAGTGGCTTGCTCCATTTATTATTTTCTTAATCCCATTTCCGTGTATGCGTGAAATTCACAAATCGACATTTCAGTTAGCGCATTTTTATCACAATCTTTCCAAGTACATTTATGGTCAGTCGTTCCACGATGTTTTTTCAATAATTCTATTCTCAAATTTTGGTCATCATATTCAGTCCAATTTACAGTCGATTCAAGTCGAACAAAAAACTGCTCTTGATATTTGTCCCATTCGTCAAGTCGCCAAAAGGAATTGTCTGTTATATTCCGATATAATCTATACCAATTCTTTTGGTCAACTAATTCAAATTCCGACCTAATAATTTCGAGAATATTTTTATCTGCGTAGTATATTTTATCTTTTAGTTCGGTCATTTCTCAAATAGTGCACAACGTTTTGGCTATGGTGCGTAGCCCGTAGGGTATGCACTATAGCTTGTGTTGTAGGTTCGGCTTTTATTTATTTTTATCAATATTTTCTAAAAACTTTACTGGGTCTTTAAGAAAACTATATGCATTCGAAGCTTTAATACTGCCTTTAATTTCTTCAAAATCTGGATTCATGAGTTTTCCGTTTCTGTCCATGAACATCCAGTTATTTTCCTTGCCAAGTTCAATCATGCCCATCAAGAATGTCAAATCTCTTTCCCTTAAATCAGCTCGAAATGAAAATTCAGTAATTGTTAAGGTCTCGTCATCTAAATAGATTGAAGCATCATTGTCCAGCTCATCTGTATATGTTTTCCAATTAAAACTAGTTTTCCCATTTCCCCAGTCTGCACGTTTTACTATTCTGTCAATTTTGGGAAGAATATCATCAACTTTAATTTCTATTTCTTTCCAATAAATTTCCGCATCAGATTCAAAGTACCCTGTTTCGGTGCTTACTCCTATAGAGTCGGGTTTCGAATCATGTTTTTTCATAATTCCACTACTTGGTACTACTGCTAAATAATATTGATAAACTGCCATTTTATTCTGTATCTGCTGACCTACAACGTTTGACTAAAGTTAGTAACTTTATTTCTTATATATACTAAAGTTACTTAATTGAGTCCAACGGGCTTGTTATGTTGTTTATAGAGCTTAGAGAAACTTGGGTGTAAATTTCTGTTGTTTTAGAGCTACTGTGACCTAATAGGGTTTGGATGTATCTTAAGTCTGTTCCGCTTTCTAGAAGATGTGTTGCAAAACTGTGACGTAACATGTGGGGCGTTACCTTCTTTTTTATACCTGCATTTTTGCATGCTTGTATGAGAACTTTTCTTACTGAAACGGGAGAATACTGGGTGCCAGACTTTACACCTTCAAATAAATAAATACTGGGACGCCATTCTTTGTAATACTTCCTTAGGTCTGACAAGGCTTTTTTGCTAAGCACAGTATATCTATCTTTTTTGCCTTTTGCTTGTCTTACATGTATTACCATGCGTTGCGAGTCTATGTCTGATATTTTTAGGTTTAATAGTTCTTGTCTTCGCAGACCAGCACTGTATAGCAAGGTAATGATACAACGGTGTTTAATGTTTACAGCTGCGTTAATTATTTGTTTTACTTCTTGTGGGCTGATAACTTTTGGTAAACGTTTTTCTTTTATTGGTCTATCAATTGAATAAAACCTATTAGGCATTTCTTCAACTACTTCATAATAGAACTTTATGGCATTTAGAATTTGATTTAAATGGGAGGTAGATATACCTGATTTTGCTTTTATGTTGAGGTATTCTTGTATGTCATTTTCATTAATTTCAAGTAGTTTGTATGATTTAAAATGTTGCATGAATTTTTCAAAACATGAGATATATGTCCGAGCGGTATTCATTGAATAACGTCTTGATTCTAGTTTCTTAAGGTATGCCTCTGGGCAAGAAAGAGATGAAGATGCAATGCTCCTATTGCGATAGCCGTCCAGGTTTAACGCAGGGTTTTGATGATCTACACGCTTGCCACCAAAAAAATGTGAACCGTTAATCCATGCTATGCCTTTAAAGGTTTTAAATATGAGTGAAAAATTCTTTTTAGTGTATGGTAAACTAAACATATTGAACTCTGAGTTCCATTTACAATCTGTGATGGATTGCAGCTTATTCTCTATAATTTTATTGGGTAAGAATTGTAAACCTATGTGTTTCTCTTGATCTACTAATAAGTTTTTAAGTGTGATATTTTCGTATGCTGACATTGTTTTTTGTGCAATAATCAGGGAAATCTATAATTGGACGGAACGATAAGCGTATATTTATACGTATAATAAAACGAATACAATGCGAATATGCCTGAATGAAAATTGCTCTAATGAAGTTATTGGACGAGCGGATAGAAAGTTTTGTTGTGAATATTGTAAGTCGGATTACCACTATAAATTAAGGAAGGAAAGCGGTGCAGAATACTTTAAGCATGGTGTAGATGCTGTGTTACGAAAGAACAGAACCTTACTAAAGCAATATAACTTGGCTGGTAAGGCTTGGGTGCGCAAGGATGAATTATTGGAAAAAGGATTTAATTCTAGAGTATTCACACATTATTGGAGAAACAAAAAGGGTGAGGTGTATTTGTTTTGTTATGACCAGGGGTTTATGGAGACTACCGATAATGGTCAGAAAAAATACTTGCTTATACAATGGCAAGATTATATGAAAGATCAAGTGTTTTGATGGTGCACTAAACTCTGCCCTGGCGGAGGCGGATAGCTGTTGCCGTACAAGACGTTTGCAAATGGCTAAATGACAAATGTGGCGCGTAGCAAACGCTTTGGCTTTTATTGCCATTGCACGGCTTGGATGGTTACACTAGTAGCTGGAGACGGATTAGGCAGCCTTATTTTACTTCTTTACCAGCTTAATTCCCACATCTGATACCCCTAACAAGGATGGGGCATACATGCCGTGTGGCGGCTGGAAGGTTTAGTGGCCTAATGTGCTAAGAAAATTGATTATTAGAATACAAAAAAAACGGTGACCAAATGGCCACCGCTAACTTTTTAAAGTATTTCCTAATTAAGCTGGCGATCCATCAAAATTAAATTCTTTTTCTTCTCCACCTTTTACAGTTTTTATTGTGCTGCTTAAGTTGGTTACCGAAACTTTGTCGTATTCACACGGTAAAATCTCTTCTCCTTTGTCATTTATAGCACCAAATTTATCACCAATTTTCACAACGATAGTTCCATTGTCCTTAGCATAAACTGGCATAAAGTCGTATTTAAATTCACACAGTTCTTTGCCTTCCTTATTTAAAAGACCTTGTTTTCCTGTTGCTTTGTGTTTAAACGTACCCACACCATTCTCTTTTGAAAAATAGGTGCCAGTGCCGTCTTCATTTAAGTACGTAGTAGCTGGTTCATATTTTAGAGGAATTATCACTTTTCCAGACTTATCAATAAATCCGCATTCGCCCGCATTGTTTGTAACGCTTGCCATGCCTTCCCAGAAGCCTCCAACTTGATTGTATTTATCGCCTAAATCAAGAACGGTATTACCGCTTTTATCAATAAATTTCCACTTGTTATCGCTGGATTTAACTGGTGCTGTTCCATCAAGAGTGAAATCACCAGCCCATTTGTATTCGTAAGGAATGACCATTTTACCTTCTATGTCACAGTATCCCCAAACCCAATCGGCGTTTTTTACAGCACCTCTTCCGTGAGTGAAATTAAAGTTGGTGCCGTCAAACTGAGGTTCAACTACCCAGTTATCATTTTTATCGACAAAACCATATTTTCCGTTTTCATCTTTTTTACTTCTGTAAGACCAAGACTCAGCAATCGCACTCACGGTTTCGCTAGTGGATTCATCCGAGTCAGACGCATCTGTTTCTTCATCGTTAGCTGCTGATTCAGTTGTTTTTTTATCATCTTTTTTATCGTCTGATTTTTCATCTCCACCGCAAGAAGCAAATGTGAGACCTGCGCAAAGAAACGCAATGCTAATGTGTTTGATTTTCATTGTTATAGCTTGTTTTAGTTTAGTGCGAATATAGTAATATTGGATAATTCAATGTTTAATTAATTATTACCAATAAAAAACGCCAGACCTAGGTCTGGCGTTTCTATCTACTATAATTAAAGTATTAGGAAACTACTTCAATTTAAATACTACGGGTAATGTCATTTCAGACGAAACTGCCTTACCATCTTTAACTGCAGGCTTCCATTTTGGCATAGATTTAACTACGCGCATTGCTTCATCGTCCAATAGTTTATTAGCACCTTTTGCAATAGCAACATTACTAACTTTTCCATCTGCATCTACAGTGAAGCTAACGAATACCTTTCCTTCAATATCCTTTTCTTTCGCTTCCGCCGGATATTTAATATTCGAGATCATATAATCCATGAGGGCTTTTTGTCCTCCTGGAAACTCAGCCATGTTTTTATCCTCATCTCCAAGAGATTCAGACGCTACGGCAGATTTAATTTCATTGGTGTATGGCGATACTGCACATATACCAACGCTAGTGATAGCAACAGCTGTAAACAATAGGTAGTGACGTAAACTGTTGCCGCTTTTCTTACTTTTCATCATAATTAAACGTTGTTTTAGATTTGACTTATTAAACGAGTGTACAAGCGTGAATTGGTCGACCTGTAGTGCTTGTGCCACAAGTATTGTTGCGTATTCCGGATGCTTCTGTGAAGCAACGGCATCTGCTTCAAATTCGTGATTAAGTTTAATGGATTTTAGCCATAAATGGTTGAAAGGATTGAACCATGTAAAGACACTTACGAGTTCCGCGAATATAATATCTATACTATGCAATTGTTGTGCATGCACGTGCTCGTGATCTGCGATAGCATTGTGTGCACCTTTCTCAATTGAATCGTCTATAACTACGCGCTTAAAGAAACTAAATGCACGATTATTAGATCCAAGACGGCTAGTTCTGAAGAATTTAACAGACAAAAGTAACATCATAAGGCCTGTACCAATCCAATACACCCAAGACACTACAGAGATAGTGCTCGATTGATTAATAGAGCTTTGATTGAGTTGACTATCAACAATAACTTCAGGCAGCATTTGAGAATTTATTGATGAGTTACTTACCGGTAACACAATCAATAATGGCAGCAATGCTACTAGGGGCATCATTAAGAGCAAAACCCTATTAAGTTTGAAATTCTTAGCCTTTGATATGCTGAATCGATATGTGATCAACAATAGGGCGAATACGGCTACGTATATAATTATATCTTTCATTATTTCTTCTTTAATAAATCCATAATTTCATTCAAATCCTTCAGGCTAATATCCTCCTGTTCGGCAAAGTAGGAGAGGAGCTGTTTAGGGTTGTTGTCGAAAAAACGTTTAAGCAATCCTTTAGTCTGAGATGCCATATACTCTTCTTTTTGAAGAATAGGAAAATAAATATGGGTCTTACCAATCGCCTTGTGATCTACCACGCCTTTTTTTTCTAAAATGCGGATTATGGTAGACACTGTATTATAAGCTGGCTTAGGTTCTGGTAGCTGATCGATTACGTCTCGTACAACGCCTTCGTTTAACTCCCATAAGACATGCATTATCTGTTCTTCTGCACTAGTTAAATCTTTCATATCACAAACATATAACTAAAAACTTAGTTAACCAACTAAAAAATTAGTTAAATAACTAAAAAGTTAGTTTTATTGATTAAACGGTAGTTTGTGTTGAGTGAATAATTACTTATTCAGAAGAACCTGCCAGCGCTCAAGTTGGGCGTGTATGCCGAATATGAAATTGGTGGATTGTAGAAGGCGAATTCGCTCATCACTTCTTTTGATTAGTTCAGCCATCTCATTATGATTAGAATACGCTGCCTCAAAGATATTATGGCCTGATGCCAAGACTTGCGTTTCATTGGGGACATAACTTAATGTTTTAAGTTCCCTGAGAAGAGTAGGGGCTAATTGTTCTTTATCTATTTGGTGGAATGCATGTTGAAATACGCCAACGCAGACTAATGCCTGATGACTTTCAATTTTATCAGCAACTTGAGAGCTCATATCGCTAATGCGGTGAATCATTGCATGCCCCATGATTCTATCGTAGCTGATCTTTTTAGAAAGTTTTTTATCCAATAAGAGGTGAACGTGAATGTATTCTAATCGTCTGTAGTTTGCTTTCAGCTCCGTGCCCGCTACCTTGATTTCTTTAAAATGACTTAAACTGGAAATCACCAAGTTCTCTGCTTTATAGTTTGTGCTAGATGTTTCAATAATAATTTCCTTGTCAACATTAAGAGTGAGCGCTCTTGTGTTATAATCGATTGGAATTGAATAGTCTTTTATTAGTTTTTCAATGCCACTTTTAACCTCAAACGCGCCGTGTTTTGGATACATGTACTTTTTTGGGAGTAGGGCAAATCTATTTGCTGGCAGATGCACATCTTTACGAATCTGACCAAATTGCAGTCTAAATGCAAGCCTAATAAAGCGTTTTGCAGTGATGGCATTCATTTTCCAATCATAAATCCACCGTATCCCAAACTTTCTGATTCTGGGTTGAGGAGATAAACGAACCAAATCAAGGTCTAATAACTCTTTTAAAAACTCATAACTCCCTTCGTGCACATCCCATATATGACAGCCTATTTCTATTTCTGGTAAATTATCATACTGAATGGTGGACCAAGCGCCTGCAGGTTTATCACGTTCTTCAATAATGAGCACTTTTTTTCCTTGCTTAATAAGGTATGCCGCCTCAATAATATTTACCGGACCTGCTCCAATTAGCACGCAATCGTAAATGGCTATATCCTCTATCTTGCTATTTTCGGGCATAACCATAAACTATATAACGTTTACTTTTCGGTATTAGAAGTTTTATCCCTTTATCTATCTTACCTAGAATTCTACGCTGTGTTTCATTTCTTCCAAATGCCCCAAAAAATCCAACGGTATCGAAATGAATTTCTGAATACTCTCTAAACAGTTCGTTTATCTCATTGTATTTAAGGTAATTCCAGCTATTGTTCTTAATGAATTTACGTCTAAAGAACATGTGTAATCTTGATGCTTTAAGATTCTCAGCAAAATATAGCGTGCCACCCGGTTTTAGTGCCTTATGTATGTTAGCAACACACTTAACTCTGTTCTCATCATTGTCATTCCGGGCAATACCACCTAGTATTGACTTAAAGCATATCACATCAAAATGATTTTCGAATTGTATGTCTAATGCATCAACGGCAGCGTATGTGATCTTATTTACTTGATATGAACTATGAAGTTTATGAGTAGATTCTTTAGGTGACTCTAAATCAGAACATATTACATCAAACCCAGATTTTTCAAGCCACAAGGAAAGACCTCCTTGATTACTTCCTAGTTCAAGCGCGGTGCCAGATTTATCGGACAGGTCTTCGTTCCAAAACTTCAGAGCGGCTGCCCAGTTTATTGTGTCCCATTGTAGGACGTCTTGGATGAATTTGTCGGATAACATGTGGCGGCTAAAATAGTTATTCTAGGTGAATCTATCCTTCGAAAAATAGAGGCAATAGACTTTAAATGTACACTAGAAAATAATCTGATAACTAAGCACAGGTACCAAGCCTAATTGAGTGGAAGTCTGTATCTCTCCAGATTCAGCATCAAAGTATTGACTAAATACATTTCCTCTGTTTGTGGTGTTTTGAATATCTAATTTGACTATTCGTGTACTCTTCTTTTTGTTAGTACTATAGCTACATTTAAAATCAAGTCGCAGGTAATCAGCATTTTTTGCTTCAAATACTCTGGTCTCATCACGAATTTCATAACCAGCTGCAATACTTTCATCCAAGAGTATAGGAGTGGTCCTTCTTCCGCCAGCCCACGTACCTCTCATACTAAACATAAGCGTGTTGTTTTTGTTTTTACCTAGATAAAACTCCTTACCAGCTGAAAAGCTAAACGCATAATTTCCATTGTATCGGGTGTTTCTCTCTATACCGTCTCCTGCAACATACTTTGAATCAAATAGAGAAGATGTTACCATAAAGAAATAGGAATTTGCTAGGTAACGCTCTACAGTTAACTCGATTCCGTAATTTGTTCCCGTTCCCTTATTAGATAAGGAATCGGTGGTGAATGCGCTCCCGAAATTAAGCGCAGATAAATAGGAATTTGGATCATCAATAATTGGTACGTTGTAAAGATTCTGATAGTACACTTCTGATTTGACATTGAAATTCTTGCCTATCATGGTTTCGTATCCAAGGACGTAATGCTGAGCTTTGGCGAACTCCAGTCCTTTATTTGCTTGCACTTTTGTTCCGTCTTGCAATGTCTGCTCACCAAAGTATAAGCTTAAGTCTTCGCGTCTAGAATGAATTCCAAATCCAGCATTGATAAAATGACCAGGTGAAACTTGCCATCTCATTCCAGCTCTCGGTTCAATGGTCTGATAACCGTTTAATGCAAAATGAGTATAGTGTAAACCTGAATTAAAGGTTAATCTCTCATTTAGTCTCCATTTCCAGGCAACATACGACTGAATTAACCATGTGTGACCACTGGATTCCAAATACGTTTCGCGTTGCCACGTGTCTTCATTTATGTTATCAAAGAACATATCAAATGCAATTCTATTTGCTTTAACACCTGTTTTTAGTGTGTGATGAGATGACACCTTATGCGTTAAATGACTCGCACCAATCAACCCCAAATTTGTAATATCTCTATTCCAATCATCATAAAAGTTCCCCAATGAGTCCAGTTCCTGATCAGAGTAGTTATTAATTGTGATGGATGGGCTGATAACGCTTTTCAGTACCGTCTTTTTCCCTAGCATGATAGAATGCGTAATGCCTCCAACTCCCATACTCACCTTAAAGTTATTTTTATAGTCATCGTACTCTTCTTCGATTAAACTTATACCTCCTAATCCGAAGATTGTAAAGTTGCCTGCGGATTTTGTTGGTAGATTAAAATTGAAAGCCAAGTCTTGAAATATCGGTAAGGCATCACCAGCTATATCCACTCCCATAGCGTTTAGAAGCTTAAGAGTTGAATACCTATAATTTACAAGATATGATCCTTGATAGCCCTTTTTAAATGGGCCCTCTAGCGTGGCGTCAAGCCCAAGAACACCTGCGCCCAAAGAATACTCACGCGTCTCATTATTCCCTTTTCTTAAACGTATATCAAACACACCAGATAAGGCATTCCCATAATCCGAAGGAAAGGCTCCTGTGTAGAAGTCAGAATTTGCCATCATGTTACTATTAAGCATTGAAATTGCACCACCAGATGCTCCTTGATCAGAAAAGTGATTAGGATTGGGAATTTCAACGCCCTCCAATCTCCATAGGACACCTCTTGGTGAATTACCCCTGATCACAATTTCATTACTGCTATCATCATTTGATGCCACACCCGCAAATGATTGCGCTATCCTGGCAGGGTCGCTAAAACCGCCTGCATATCTATTGGCTTCTTCTACTGAAAAAGATCTCGCACTTACCGTTGCCAATTCATTTTCAACCTCATGACCCTCATTACCTTTTATTACTAACTCATCAATGCTGGTAGTGCTTTCTTGAAGCGTTACGTTGAGTACCTGTTCCTTACCCGAATTTAAAATTATGTCTGGAATAATGCGTGGTTCATAACCAATCATTGATACAGCAAGTTTATATCTACCAATGTTTATTGACCTAAACGCAAATGTACCGTCGTAATCAGTCATAGCCTTTAGTGTGTCGCTCTCTGGTGTAAATAAGAATACTCGTGCCCCAATTATGGGTGTTTCGAGTTCCTGATCTAGAACAGTTCCTCTTAGTGTTTGTTTAATTCCACTCTCTTGTCCTTCACACATAAAAGACGCCAACAACACAACTAATAGCAATAAATTTCTCATCGGTAATTCTATTTTACTATTGAGACACGAAAATCTACAAAAGTTGCATTAACGGCAAATAATTAGCTGCTTGCAACGGCAAATTCTAGATTAAATCTGTCTTATATTTGTTGCATGAGATTGTTAACGTGTTTTATAAGTATCTGTATACTTGGTTCTTGTGCAAGCCTGAAAAACGATTTACAACAGGATTTAAAAAACATAGATTTAATACAAGGTAGTCAGATATGGAAATTGCATAACGGTGCTAACACTATCCAGATCCACAATGAGCCGTTCGCCATGGTATTTCTTCAAAAGCCGTATCGCGATAAGAATGACGTTTTTCACTCTGTTCAAGTAAACACCACTCAGAATATAGATGTGTTTAATTCGATTAAGATTGGTAAAAACATGGAGGACATTGAGTGTTTTTCGCCAGGATCTGGATTGGCTATGAGGGACGGTAATAATCCAGAACTAATGCTTGTTGACTATGGACACCATTATTTATACTACGATAACGAAGAAGAAAGGCGCCTTACAAAGTTAGGGACGAATGGTGATTACTGCTATCTCGAGTGGAGATTGGATCCATTAAACGATAATCCGGATGCAACTAAGAACAGTGATGGTGATATTATCGTCTATGTTTCGATTATAATAGATAGAAATAAGAACAAGCGTATAGATGAGGATGAGCTTTGGAAACTTCAGTTAATATCCAGGGATTAATTAGAGTTTTTACCGTCTATCGAAAAAATGCTGCATATTTTCTAGGTTATTGGTAGATTTACCATTCAATTACATAATTATGAAGAAATTTCTTTTAGCTACATGTATTCTTCTGTCAACATTTGGTCGAGCAGAGGAAGGAATGTGGATTCCATCATTATTACAGTCCCTAAACGAGTCTGACATGAAGACGATGGGGATGAGAATCACCGCCGATGATATCTATTCAATCAATCATTCCAGTATAAAAGATGCCATTGTTCAGTTTAATGGTGGATGTACGGCAGAGGTAATTTCTGATCAGGGATTAATATTGACAAATCATCATTGTGGGTACTCGGCAATAAATGCTCACAGTACGCAGGAGCATAATTATCTAGAGGATGGTTTTTGGGCGATGACAAAAGCAGATGAACTCGCTAATCCAGGTATGACGTGCACCTTTATAATAAAGATTGAAGACGTAACAGATGAGTTGATGTCAGTAGTGAATGAAATGAAAGATGGCGCAGCAATGAATAAGGCGTTTGTCGAAAAATATAATGAAATAAAGAAAAGAGAAGAGCAAGGGCACTACAAAGCAGTAATCAAGCCGTTTAATTATGGTAATTCATACTTTGTAATTGTAACGGAAACATTTGAGGACATTCGGCTAGTAGGAACACCTCCTGATGATGTAGGTAAGTTCGGAGGTAACACGGATAACTGGGTATGGCCAAGACACACAGGCGATTTTTCGATTTTTAGAATTTATGCTGGAAAAGACAATAAGCCAGCATCTTACAGTGAAGATAATAAGCCGTTTAAACCAAGACATTCATTGCCTGTTTCAATGGAGAGAAGAGAAGAGGGACAATTTACCATGGTTTATGGTTTTCCGGGCTCAACTGAACAGTTTTTAATAAGTGACCATGTCGATTATTTAATCAATTCTGAGCTCCCTGAGCGCATAGCATATAGAGATATTGCTTTAGATAATATTAACGGAGCGATAAGAGTAGATCAGAAAAAAGACAAGTCGGCAAGAAAAGGGACATTCTTGAAATACGCAAGCAAAGAAGCACGTATAGCTAATGCTTGGAAAAAGTGGATAGGCCAGATTCAAGGACTTAAATCGTATAATGCTTTGCACAAGAAAAAGGAGCTGGAGAGTGAGTATCAAAAATTGGCGTTCGAGAAGGAAGAATTCAAGCCTTATCGTAATGTGATTCAGCAATTAAAAGATTTCTATAAAGAGTATGATAAGCTCATGTATGAATTGGCCGTATATGGCGAGTTTACCAAGTATTCGGGACCAGAGATTATTCGTCATGGAAAAAAATACCTGAATCTATTAAATGATACATTAGAAGCAGATGTCATCGAGGAGATGTACGTGGAGAAATACTTATCTGAACTAGATGGCTTTTTCTCGAATTATGATGAAGACATTGATAGGGCCATCTTTAAGGGCGCATTAACAAGATTTTTGACTGACCCTAAGCTAAATACGACTCATCTCCCAATTTCTACAACTGTCATAAAAGCTGGGGAATTGAATGAGTACGTTGACGCACTATATGATGAATCGCTTATCGGTAATAAGACAAATATTAAGACTACACTTAACAAGTTCTCTAAACGCACATTAAAGAAGTTAAAGAAAGATGACTTGATTAAGTTAATTGCAGCAATGGATGATTACTATTCGAATGTGCTTGTGCCGAAATACAGAGAAATGGCGCCAACAGAGAATCAACTAATGCAAGTATTTGTTAAAGGCTTGATGGAGATGATGCCAAACAAGACCTATTGGTATGACGCCAATTTCACTCTTAGATTAACGTATGGTAAAGTTGAGGGAAGTGCACCAAGAGATGGAATGGAATATAAGTACTATACCACTATGGATGGGGTGTTAGCCAAGTATGATCCAGATAATATCGACTTTCAGTTACCTGAAAAATTAGTTGAGCTAGGAAGGAAACGAGATTATGGGCCATATGCTCAGGATGGAGAATTGTTTGTTTGCTTTACAGGGTCTAATCACACGACTGGCGGTAATTCAGGTTCGCCTTGTCTAAATGGTGACGGGCACTTAATTGGCTTAAACTTTGACCGTTCGTGGGAGAGCACAATGAGTGACATTATGTTTGACCCTAATATTTGCAGAAACATTATGGTAGACATTCGTTACGTGCTATTTATTGTAGATAAGTACGCAGGCGCTAAGCATTTGATTGATGAAATGGAATTGGTAACGCCAGAGTGGAGAGAAGCTAAACAAAAGGAACGCTATAAGGCAGAAGTTAAGCGCATCACGGAAGAAGGGGTTTCAAAAAAGTTTACATCTGATTTACTGGTTGAACGAGCGGCGTACTACGATAGTCTTGGTTTAGTTAAAGAGGCTAATTTGGATATTGAAGCATCTCTAAAATTGGACAACAAACATGCTAAAACAAACTGGTATAAAGCGAGTATGTTATTTGCGAATGACAAAGATTCGGAAGCTTTAAAGATTTTAAACAACGCTTTACGCTATAACAGCTCAAATACTGATTTACGTTTCCTGCGAGGGGTAATTAACGTTGAATTGCACCAGTATTTAAACGCGGCTAAGGACTTTGATGTAGTAATAGAGCAATTACCAACACACTTTAAAGCTTATTACAACAGGGGAGTAGCTTATCATAGATCTGGTAAGTACGATAAAGCCTGTGCTGATTTCAAAATGGCGCAAAGTTTGGGCAACAATAGCACCTTGTACATTTATGAGTCTGCTTGTAAGTAGTTAACAGGCCTTTAATGCATCCGTTAGAGTATTGTATTTAAACCTATACCCACCATCAACTAATCGGCTTGGGTATACGTATCTGCCATAAAGTGCTAGCGTATAGTCCGTTTTGAAAATGTATTTGGCTCCGAATTTGACCAAAAATGCGGGCGATGGCAGTCCAATGGGATATCTTAGTTTAGTTCTCAAGGCGTTCATAAATAATCTATTGCTCTCTGGTTTTGGAGATGATATTATATATGCTCCTTTGCAAGTTCTATCATTGATAAACAGGGAAACTAGCTCACAAAAATCGTCTATGTGAATCCAGCTAATACCTTGCTTGCCTGAACCTACTTTTCCTCCAAGCCCCAATTTAACAATGCGTTTGAGATCATGAAGCGCACCGCCATTTTTAGCTAGCACAAAACTTGTTCTCATGCGAATTTCACGCGTGTTTGTCGGAAGGTGCTCAAGAAATGTATTTTCCCATTGTTTACCAACATAGGGGGCTAATCCGTAGCCGAAAATTGAGCAATCATCATCTAAGATGTGACTGCTATCACCATAAATATGTGCGGTACTCATTTGTAACCATAGTTCGGGTGAATGGTTTATTTCGTCGAGCCATTGTCGAATTAAGATAACAGATTGACAGCGTGATCTCAGAATTTCATCAATATTGTCTGGAGTTTTAATGCAGTCAACACTTTTGCCTACAAGATTGATTATCACATCTGGTTTTGGTAGCTTGTTGTGCCAGTCGCCTGAAGTATGCCCATTCCATTGGATAAACTCTCCGTGATAGGTTCTTGGCTTGTTGCGGCCGACAACATAAATATCATTCCCTCTGTTGATTAGATGTTCTGCCAGGTTTGTTCCTATAAAGCCTGTTCCTCCGAATATTACTATTGTTTTCATTTTTTATGTTTTATTGTTTTCCATATTTCAATTCCAAAAAGAAATCTCCATACTGCGATTAATCCGCATGACCCTATCAAGGACACGAAATTTTCACCTTCATTAAGAATTCCTGAGAATAGAATTAAGAGGATTATAGTCGAAATAATCGAATATACATTGAGTTGTACTTTGAGCGCAGTAGATGGTTTGGTGTAACTGTTATACACAATAAATGTGCTGATAATTTGATATATTCCTACTGGAATTAGAGCCAAAAAGTAAAGTATTAATATGCCAATCATGATTTTAAATATTAAACTTTCAGAAAAAAATGAAAGTTAGTTAGTAAATTTTTTTACTTCATTAGTTTTACAAGAGTAGAGTAGAACCAGTGTTCATCTGATCGTATGAACTTATCTAGCATACTATCTCCCTTATCTATAAATTGTTTTAAATCTTTTGTTACAGTTTTGAATTCATTTACAGCATCTTTATCCTTGCCTTCAACGTTTTCAAACTCCTCTAAAAGCCTCTGAATTGGTTCAATTTCTCTCTTTCTTCTCTCCCTAGCAATTCTTCTTGCTGCTTGCCAAATATCTTTCTCAGCCCTAAAAAACTCCTTTCTTTCTCCTTTGATGCTAAGCTTATCAATCAAGCCCCAATCTATCAGGTTTCTTAGGTTCATATTTGCATTACCTCTCGAAATAGCTAATGTTTCCATTATTTCGTCGGTTGATAATTCTTGTGGTGAAATTAAAAGTAGTGCATGAATTTGAGCCATGGTCTTATTAATGCCCCATGATGAGCCCAGAGCTCCCCATGCATTTACAAACTTTTCCTGCGCTTCTTCTAATTTCATAATTCAAATATATAAAAGTTTTTTAACTTTCAATAAAAAGTGAAAATTAATTTATCGTACTTATTTAAGAAATGGAAATACAATAGGAATTATCTAAGAATCTTTCGCACAAAAGCAACGGTGAAATAGGACATCATAAAGAGCCCTACAAAGCCTTCTATGGAGGAAATCACACGAATCACTCCCCAAGGTGCATAATCACCATAACCAATTGTTAGGAAGGTAATAGCACTGTGATAAAAGCTTGTTTGTAGCTCTGTCATGTTTTCAGGCGGATCAAAACCTGCTACCAAATCACCATGACCAGTGTGGATCATTGCATAGAACAAGAGACTAAATAAAACGTAAATAACTAGCATGCTATAGAGCACTCGCATAGGGTCGGTGGCGTAAACTCCCATCTTGTCAAAGACGAGTTGCTGGAACCACTTAAGAGGGTAGGCGGTTATTTTCTGAATTGTTGAGCCTTGTAATCTCTCTTCATGCAGATGTTTTAGTTCGTATCGTTTGAACTTAACGTAGGCCTTATCCTCGTCTTCGTATTGCCCAGTGCTTCCGAAATCTTCTTTTAGAATTCTGAATTGCTCTGCTTTTTGAGAATTACTTGCTCCTTCCTGATTTTCTATCATGGATTCAACATTGTTCTCGTTGTAGTCCAGAATAATCTTACCCAGGTTCCTAAGACCATTAATCTTAAACTCTTTAATATTTACATCAGAAAAGCCCGTTTTTAGATCAATAACGTCCCGCACAATGGTATTAGATAGGTCTATAGTGTTACATTTCTGAACACGTAAGTCTAAGTAGTTGTTGAGGTGACACGACTTGAACGAGATTTCACCAACTTCTGCCTTGTAAAAAGACATATTACCTTGTCCAAATTCAGCTGTTTCAAAGGTTATTGCTTCATTACCAAATTGTGTCATTTCAAAGGAAATATTCCCAGTGCCAAAAATGGCTTTCTTGAAGCTTTTTCGTCCCTTCCCGAATTCACTTTCATCAAAATGAACGTTGGCATCATTAAATTCTGCTCGTCTAAAATCTAGCTTTCCTTCACCAAACTCTACACGCCTAAAATCCACTCTTCGCCCTTCAAACTTAGCTTTGTCGAAACTAACATCTCCCTTATCAAACTTTGAAAAGTGAAACTCAACACTTCCTGCACCAAATGATACACTTTTAAAATTCACTTTTCCTTTGCCAAACTGAGCATTAACAAAGGAGAGGTTTCCAATATTTATTAGCGATTCAAAGTTTTTATACTCATTCCCAAATTTTGCATATTGAAAATTGGTATGTCCTCTACCAAAAAAGGAGTTGGAAAAGTCAACGGGAATATCGTCCCACTCACATTTAAGGAAACTAACGTTTCCAACACCAAAAGTAGATTTAACGAAACTACATTGGTCTCCTGTGAATCTAGAATAGGCAAAATCAATGGTGTCATCTGCTTCAAAAAAAGTATTAACGGCGGATAGATTCTTAATCTCTATCATCTCCATGGTATTTAAATCACTTTTTAGTCGCAAATCGGTGAGTGAGAAATTACCTACGTAGCAATTATTCAGCTCTATGTCATCACCATTCTGAATCATGGTATACACTTCATCCGCTGGCATTACACCGTATTCTTTGGTGTTTTGAATATGTTCTAGTTCGTCTATAAAAGTCACACGCGCCGTTTGCGCCGTAGTTCTGCTACCCGTATTAAAAGGTTTATCTACTATGACAGTTTTAAACGATAAGAAATTCGACATGCTCTAAATATAAAATGATGCTATATACAGCCCCACAAATATAAGTAAGCAAATGATAATGTAAAATGCTACTTTCTTTTCGGTTTTAGCCGGAGCATTTCCTATGAGTTTGAAATTAGGGTTTTTGAAGAATCTCATTCCTCACGTGTTTTTTGTTCTCGTTGTTCACGCTGAATACTCATGTTACGCAATCTGTTATGCGGATGATTCGGGTTAAGACACTGGTAGTTCTGACCAAAACGAATGGTCTCATCAATTAGGTATTCATCATGAGCATAAAAAGATAGCATCCGTCCGAATATACGTGCATTAACAAATCCACCAATGCGTCTCAGCATTGCCATCTCTTCGGTGAAAACGATGGAAGCAGGGAAATTATAATCAAACTCAACTAGATTGCTCACCAGTTCATGACAGCCTTTCCCTTCGTAAACATCATCAACATAAGTGAGTTTTCTGTTTCGAAACAGGATGGTATCTCTCAAGTCAGCGGGCATTCTTACACAATAATAATACTCGTTTAAATACACGTTTACCACAGTATCGTTAAATACAGTAGAGTCCATTTTTAGTGCTTCCATCGAGCCATGTTCTTCAACAAATACAAACAACTTTTTAGGCTGAAGTTTCATCGCTGTCATGGCCTGATCCCAGGTAAGCCAGTTAATGTCTTTTATGGTGTATTCATATTGCTTACTAGCCTGCTGAGCGTTTGCCTCACTAGTAACAAACACAAATAAACTGAGCATGCCCAACAAACAAAATGCGTGCTTAAATGCGGCGATTGTCTCTGGTATTATGCTTGATATGTTCTTGCTCTTTATCAATTATAGGTTCTCTTTAACGAAATTGTGCATTTTGGTGAATAGATGCAATCGTGCATTATTACCATAAATTCCGTGATTTCTGTCTGGATAAATGAACAAGTCAAATTGCTTATTTGCGCTCACTAAAGCGTTAATCATTTCCATGGTATTCTGCATATGCACATTGTCATCAGCAGATCCGTGCACTAATAGGTAAGGACCTTTCAATTTCTCAACATGGTTGATAGGTGAGTTATCGTCATATCCATCCGCATTTTCTTTTGGTGTGCGCATGAAGCGTTCAGTATAAATGCTATCGTAGTATCTCCAGTTAGTTACCGGTGCAACGGCAATTCCCATCTTGAAGAAATCGGCACCTTTGGTCATACAAAGTGATGACATGTAACCACCATAACTCCAGCCTTGCACTCCAATTCTATCTCCATCCACCCATGATTGCTTTTTTAGCCACTTTGCCGTTGCAATCATATCTTCTGTCTCAAGTTTCCCCAATTGCATATAGGTCGACTTTTTAAATTTTTCACCTCTGTACATGGTGCCTCTTGGATCAACTGACACCACTATGTAGCCTTGTTGAGCCAACATACACTGCCAAAGGAATGTAGCCCCTT
This sequence comes from Flavobacteriales bacterium, assembly GCA_964230215.1. Lineage (GTDB taxonomy): Bacteria > Bacteroidota > Bacteroidia > Flavobacteriales_D > JAUILH01 > JAUILH01. The sequence continues at coordinate 314,823 of CAXRGQ010000006.1, read as the reverse complement.
CAAACATATCCATCACCGTGTTATGCCCCGGGCCACCATAAATTGCTAGGTATACAGGATACTTTTTATTTGGATCGAAATCATTTGGTTTAATTACCCATCCATTTAATTTGCCATCTGCACCGTCTACCGTGATAAATTCCTTTTTAGGTACATTATATTCTTCTAGCACTTTGTTATAGGCTTTATTATCCTCAAGCACTTTCAATTCCTTCCCCGTATTGTTGTGCAATGTGATATAATAGGGCGTATTAGCGCTTGAATGATAGTTGATGTAATACTTCATTCCCTTGCTAAAAATAGGAGAGTTATTACCTTGCTTTGAAGAGAGTTTAATCTTTTTCTTTCCTTTCAAATTTATAGCATACAGGTTTTGGTACATAGCACCATCCTCAGCGGATAAGTAATAGATGATACCTTTTTTCGCATCCAATCCTTTAAACTCAATTACATCCCATTCACCTTTTGTAATCTGACTAGAACTTCCATCAAACCCAATGCTGTAAATGTGGTTATAACCATCTTTCTCACTAGTTCTAATGAAGGACTTTCCATCTGCGGTGAATATCAGGTTGTCGTCAATTTCGATATAGGTCTTAGACGTCTCTTTGTAGATAGTTTTCTTTGAAATATTGTGCTTTTGTGGTGCTGCATTTTCATCTATTGTATATAAATCATAATGCAATTCATTTTGATGGCGATTCATCACCTGAACCAATAGTTCGTTGTTCTTAGTCGTCCAGTTTATCCTTGGAACATAATAGTCTTCCCAAGTATCAATGAGTAAATCTTTTGTTTTACGCTTGTTTAAGTCAAAGATGTGGACACTCACGATCGAATTGTCTTCTCCAGCTTTCGGGTATTTAAATGTGTACTGATCAGGATACAATGGTCCGTACATGGCCATTTGAAATTCTTTTACCTCAGATTCGTTGTATTTAATATAGGCAATTCTATCCGATCCAGGGCTCCACTGGAATGCTTTGGCAATGGCGAATTCCTCCTCGTACACCCAGTCTGCGCTACCATTAATTATTTTGTTGTACTCCCCATCACTTGTGATTTGAACGGCATCTGTACCATCCAATGATTTTACGTAAAGATTGTTTTTATAGACATAGGCAACGTGTTTACCATCAGGCGAGAAGCTTGCGTGCATTACTGGCTCATCAAAAAGTAAGCTGGTTTTTCCATTGTTTAAATCATGGATATAGTATTTCGCGGTATACGAACGTCTATAGATAGATTCAATATTGGTTTCTAGTAATAACTTGGTCTCGTCCTTATTGAAATCATAGTTCTGGGCTACCACCTTATCCATGCTTAAATCTTTCATGGCTAGAATTGTACCCACTTTATCATAACTGGCAAAGGAGTATTTATCAATAGTCCAACCATCTTTTGAGTAGTTCAAGGCAGTATAATGCTCTCCGTCGTTCATTGATCTAACGGATTCAACCGACTTCATTCTAAATGGACTCTGACCTGTCCAAATAGCCTCATTTGTTAATTGCTTCTGTCCAACGGCACTAAATACACATACAACACTTAGTAAGCCAATTAATATATTTCTTTTCATCTGTTTTAGAATCGTAAATTTGTTATGAAGGTACCAAAATTAAGCCAAAATGGATAGGCGAAATGTACCAGTGGTAAAAGAGATAAGTAAATGGAAGAAACAATAGCTAGCGTAAGTTCAAGCAGCATTTCATTTTTTAAAGAGCTGCTTGGAGATAGATGTTCGGTCGAGCAGTTGGTAAGAGTGGCTTATGGTCGTGATGAGACTGAAGATTTGGTCTATCCACCAGATGTAGTGGTATTTCCTGAGACCGTTGAGGAGGTGAGTGCTATCGCCAAACATTGCAATGATAATCGCATTCCGCTTACTGCCATAGGTGCACGTACAGGTTTGTCCGGTGGTTCGTTAAGTGTGAAGAAGGGCGTTGGACTCTGTTTAGAGCGCATGAATAAGATTTTGGAGATTGATACCAATAATTTTCAAGTTACCACTGAGCCCGGTGTAATTACGCAGGTACTACAAGAAGAAGTGGCCAAACACAATATGTATTATGCGCCAGATCCGGCAAGTAGGGGGAGTTGTTTTATAGGTGGAAATATAGCAGAAAATTCTGGTGGTCCTCATGCTGTAAAATACGGTGTAACATCTGATTTTGTATTGAATCTAGAGGTGGTGCTGGCCGATGGCAGTGTTATCTGGACAGGAGCGAATACATTAAAGAATTCGACGGGCTATAACCTAACGCAATTGATGGTGGGAAGTGAAGGTACATTGGGTATAGTGACCAAAGCTGTCTTGAAACTGATTCCGCTTCCACGCAAGAACATCTTAATGTTAGTGCCTTTCCATAAGGCAGCAGAAGCCTGTGAAGCCGTACCGCAATTTTTTATGGCGGGTGTGGTGCCAAGTGCCATGGAATTTATGGAGCGAGACGCTATTGATTGGACATTAGACTTTGTGGGAGATACATCCATTCATGTGAGCGATGAAGTACAAGCACATTTGCTTATTGAATTAGATGGCAATGATGATGCCGTTCTGATGCAAGATGCAGAGAAAGTATTGTCAATTTTAGAGAACTATGCTACCGATGAGGTCTTGTTTGCGGATTCAGAAGCACAGAAAGACGCCTTGTGGAACCTTAGACGCAAAGTAGGAGAGGCGGTTAAAACCAACTCCGTTTACAAAGAGGAAGACACGGTTGTGCCGCGCTATGAGTTACCTAAATTACTTAATGGAGTAAAAGAAATAGGGCAGAAGTACGGGTTCAAGTCTGTGTGCTACGGACATGTGGGCGACGGTAATCTGCATGTAAACATTATTAAAGGGGATTTAACAGAAGACCAGTGGGAAAACGAATTACCACAAGCTATCCATGAGATTTTTGAACTTACAACTTCTCTTGGAGGTACACTTAGCGGCGAGCATGGCATAGGTTGGGTGCAAAAGAACTATATGCACATTCCGTTTAGCCGTGTAGAGCTTGGTTTGATGAAATCAATTAAACAGGTGTTTGATCCCAATAACATTTTAAATCCTTCAAAAATATTTCCTGATGATATTTAGAAACAGTCTTTTACTATTAATGCTTGTTGGTACTATAGCTTGTGGTTCATCTGATGATGCTGCAAATGATAATACATCCAATAAAACCTTGATTGAGCGCCACAATGAGGCGGGAAAGTTTGATTCTACCGGCTACATAGTCGATGGTGAAATGACTGGTGATTGGAAGTTCTACGATGAGAAGGGAAATATCATTGCAGAGGGTGCGTACGAGCAAGGTGCTATGACAGGCACATGGCGCTGGTACTGGCCTAATGGCGAATTATCCAAAATAGAGGACTATGTAGGTGGCTTGGCTAATGGCAAATTTATAGACTATTTTGAAGACGGTACGATACAAGCAGAAGGTGAGTTAATGGACAATGAATTGGCAGGTGTTTTCACTGTTTATTATCCCAATGGACAAGTTAAAATGACCGAAACCTATGTGGGGGGAGTTAAGCACGGACCTGCTAAGCAATTTTTTGAAGATGGTAGTTTATTTGCAGAAGGACAATATGAAAGAGGTGTTCAAGATGGCGAGATAAAATTATATTTCCCAAATGGGCAGTTAAGACACACGGAAGTATGGGAAGATGGTAAACTAAACGGTCCTACCACCGATTATTATGAGGACGGTACTTTGGAGGTTAAAGGTGAATATAAGGATAACGAGAAAGTGGGCGTGTGGGATGAATATGGTGAGGACGGTAAGATTATTAGTAGGGTGGAGTACTAATTAAACCACACCGCATATTTCTTTCGTCTTAGCTCCAATGCTAGTGCTTCTTCCATTTTATAAGCTTCCTCTTTAGTCATAGGATTCAGATGATTAAAAAGACTGCCCCGCAGATATAGGCCATATTTCTCAACGATATTAGAAGATATTTTATAGCCCTTTTTATTTCTGTAGCCAGATTTATGCTGGGCAAAACGTTCCTGTGGGGTTTTACTGGTCATGCCAACATATAAGCATTGCATTGCCCCTGTATACTGGGGATTTGCTTCTCTGAACTTCCGGTTTTCGCTAAACACTTTTTTGGAGAGTTCAATTACATAAACGTAGTAGTTTTGCTTGCTCACATATCGTTGTACGCTGAATATGGTTTAGCGTTGCAAATGCAATCAATTTACTTGGCAAGTTCCTTTTTAAGCGCGTAAAAATCTAGAACACACAATTCCTCTTTGAGCTGTTCTTCTGATACACGTTCGTCGTAATGGAAATAGCCATTCTTATCTCGTGAAAGGCAGTTATAGCGTTTAGATGCTCTAAATGTACTCACGTCAGCATCTAGTTTACTCCCTCTGGCGTAATAGATGGCGTCAAAGTGCTGTGCATAGCAATCGTTAATGAGTGTGAAATTACTAGGGTCATCCGAGTAGATTCTGAGATAACCGCCTTCGCACATTGCGTAGAAATGATACAGGTGGTTTTTGTCTCGATAAAATTCTGCACCCAAGGTTTCAAATGTGGCAGTATCAATCACTTCATTCAAACTGGTGGTGTGGTCTGAACCAATGGTTGTGATAAAAACATTGGCACAGGTTTCTCCTTCTAATTCAGAGCGCGGCACATTCGCCATAGATATATCACTCGCAAAACCAATTTGACCTTGGTTGTTAATGAAGAGATTACTCTTAATGTGTGTCCAATTTGAATCTGACTGATTTTTGTCGACATTAAAAGAAAATATTCCTAAAACAGCTGATATAAATAGTGGTATTATCACAAGACAAAGATGTTAATCCATTTGATCCAATAATTCATCGGATGATTTATTTGGGTTTGGGTCTCCTTCTTTTCTGGCAGTTGAAATAGCATAGATCAAGTAGGTAATTATCAAAATTTTCCAAATGATACCTTCGAAGATTGTTGAGGCATCTATAGCAGCAAGCAATAGTATAATAGCAATATAGAATATTAAACCAATGGTAAGCGCAAGAGCGGGCTTTTTATAAGACCAAATTCCTAAACCAATAAATGCGGCTGCAATACCCCAGTCGATATAGCCATATACAATGTCATTGTAAGGCAAGACGTATGCTTCTAGAAATCCTGTAACTATGTAGAGACCTCCTATTACAAAAAGAGCAATTCTACCTTTGTTAATTGTGCTTTTTGTTTCATCTTTTCTTAACGCCTTCACCCGTTCTCTGCTAGCTATGGCGTCATTATCGGGATTGTATTCAGGACATTCGCGGTCAAAATCGGCTACTTTATTAGTTAAGCCACAAACGATACCGTGCTTAGGATCAAACGATCGATTTGAGCATACTTTACAATACTCTAAGTGCTCCTCTCTGGTCATAAATTATTAATTATAAATCGATATTTAATAGCCCAATTTAATTATTCATTAGGATATGGTTTCTATGCCCATTCACGAATTTTGCCAACTCGTGTAGATATTGATTTGTTACTATCGTTTCCATTTCTTTATTAGTTGGAAATGGCTGTGAATCAAGGCTTACATCAGACTCTATGTTCTCTGGAAGAGCCAGAATATCTCCACTTTCTAGAGATACGTATTGATTCGTTTTCGCGTATCTACTTTCCTTTTGCTCAGAGAAAATAAGCTTACCATCACGCAAATCACGCAATGTAATGGACCAGGCTAGGGTGGCATTTTTAGTCTGACTGAAAATAGCAATCATTGCAACGGCTAATCGCTCTTTTCTAACTCGGCTTGTATTTCCAGTACTATCTGTTACCTCCTCCCAATACTCAACCATACGGGAGTTTTGTTTGATTTGCTTCCTAATAGGATCGAGTTTAACATTTGGTGTTTGATCTGAAATTTCCATTTCAAAATCGCATGTTAAATCTGTGTTTTTACTTGTGTAGTAGGCGAGCCATGGCGTAGGCTTTAACTTGTTTAGATGGCCAGCCAAGTCTTCCGCACTGCTTCCTTTGGTATCAGCGCCAGTTTTTACCAGAATTCTCGATAAGCCAAGATTATATGCCTTTGTCTTGAGCTGCTCTTCTTCGTTAGTAAGTGTGCGCTTGTCGGTAGCTCTTACCAATAATTCATAAGCTATTCGCGCATTTTGTTTTGTGTTGGATGCGATCAATCGTTTAGCTTCTTCTATCCAGGATTCGCCAATCATTATATCCGCCAGGTGTCTTAATTCCTGCTCCTCGATACTTAGCGGTCTATATATCTCTGCTTTGCGAATTAAGTCTTTTGCTTGATTAGCTCTTTCTTTGGAGGACTCTGAGAGAAGTTCTCGCGCTTCCGCAATCAGTTCATCTCCCATCTTAATCTCTGTAGCTTCCATATAACTTTCAATGTCAATGAAATCAAGACGTTTGCTTAAGGTTGGCATGTGTGAAATCGCCTTTTGTCGCCCAGCAATTGACTTGTATAAGGTCATTGCTTCATCATATCTTTTTTGCTCAACGAACTGTTCAGCATTGGTCATTTCTGAGAAATGCAGCTGATTTGTTTTGTTTGCTAGAATGTCAAGCACGCTTTTGTCTTTATACACATCTTGTAGATTATCGATTACCCCAGGATGTGTTACTGTTGCTCTATATTTAGCTATACGGAGAAAATAACCATAACTGTCATCCCATGTACTCTCGCTATCCATCACAATATCAATGTGTTTTTTATACATGATTTTGTAGCTGGGATAAATTACATCTGTCAACTTAGATTTTAACTTGACCTTTCTGTTTTGCTTATCTATAGCATTGACAAAAGCCTTTTCGTAGAAGCCGTTTTTAAAGTATTTCTTTGGGCTCTGAGCAATCGAGCCTAAACTCAATAAAAGGATACTAAGGGTCAATAGCATCAGTTCTTTTATGAATTTTGTATGTGATTTAGTCCTATGCATTCAGGTGTTTTAGAGCAAGTTGTATGCCAATGCATTCCAAGCCTCCAAGTTAATAATAATCATGAAGTTGGCAATTCCTTTAAAATTACCACATTGGAAATTTATGAGTCGAATAACTTCTTGTAGCTCGAAACAACATCAAAGAAATATACCACTTTCATAGTGAATGAATTAAGCTGACCTTCATTTAACACACCACTAAGGTTGTCAAAGTAATTTGGCTGAATTATTTGTTGGTCTTGTTGCAGAGCATTTTTATACACCATGTTTAAGAAACCTCCAGGCGCAAACTGCCAAGAGAATATCAGGTCTGTATTAAATGCATTAAAGTTGAAATCGGCGCTTCCTGTGAAATCTTCATCTTCTACGATATAGCCCTCAGCATCCAAGTCTCCATAGTAGTCATATACACCGTATGACCAGTAATGGCGAATACGTAAGGTAAGCGCTAAGTTGTTCTTGAATAAGAATTTGCCTTGTAAGATATTAGTTAAAGTACGTACATCTCTCACACCATACATTGGCTCACCGTCAAAATAACCCGCGAATCCAGCGCCGTTTAAGAAAATTGAGTAATTAGATGATGGACGAAGACTTAACTTATCATTTACACGAATGATAGGTTCTAAATTGATTTCAAAGTAGCTGTTTTTAACATAATCAGTGAAATAACCATGCCCGTACCCAATATCCCCATCAATGGCGAAAGGTTTTCTGTAATCCGTAGAAAAGCCAAATCCGTTATAATAGAATTCTGGGATAATAAAGGGTTGACCTGGTACACGTGACTCAAACAAATCAATGCCATCCCCAATTTGTGAGCTCATTGTTATCCAAAGGGCAGTAAAGTCAGGGAGCAGATAGAAAAAACGATTGCTGTATTTTTTCTTCAATATTTGACCAGTTGTATAGTCTTGTTCAATACTGAAGTTAATGCGATTATTTGCTCTGTTAAATATCCAAAATGGGTTGTATTTGTTGTATTGAAGTGTTATTCCATGAGTTCGGATATTGGTTGTGAAGTTAACACCTAGGTCGTTTGGATTAAACCCTGGAGATTTATTCTCACTGTTTACTTCAAACTTAAAATTACCGCTAATCTTGGCCAAACTTAAGAAGTAACTCATCCCTTCACTTTCGGTGCGTGTAAAGAAATGGTCAAACAGATTGGTGTCTCTTCGGGATACTTTAATGTTACCGGATATTGAATAGTTTGATTTCTCTGTAATAAATGTACCTCCTAAAGCCGATACATTAGCATCAACATAATCCCCACCTCTTTGCGTATTGAGGTTAATAAAGTAAATCGAGCTATTATTTTTTAAGTTTTGATCAAACGATAGTATATTATAGTTGGTGAGAGGATTTGTTTGCACCTCTCTTGTTTCTCCAGAAAGGGTATCTGTAATTTCACCAAAACTTGCAGCTGTAACAGCGTTCATGAAACCAATTCCGAGTCCTTGATTATTTCTGCCAGATATTTTGGCAACGTTTACCAGACGATCATTGATTGGGTTGTCAGTTACCAACTCATTAGAATCTAGTTCGCTATAAGGGTTGTTGAATCGAGTGGGTAAGCCTCCAATGCGTCTGGAGTAAAACAAATCACCAAGGGTAAATAATTCTACGCCTTCCTGAAAAAACGGTCTTTGCTCTTCAAAAACTACTTCAAAGGCTCCTAAATTTTTGACAATGTTATCGGAACGTACTTGAGAAAAATCAGGTAACAAGGTCATGTCAAGTGTGAAACTTTCGTTTAGACCCAATTTTAAGTCTGCACCTGCTCCATATCCAATAGTGCGTTGATCTTTATCCCATTCTGCAAATGTTGATAGGTAAGGGGATAGGGATAACCTGAGAGGGTCATTTATATTATCCAATCCTCTTAATTCTCCCCAATAATTTATGGGCGTTTCAACATTCTTGGGGACCATGCACCATTGCAATCCGGTTCTTGAGCGTCTAATCTCTCTATCAAATTGAATGCGCCAAACTTGCTCATCTGCGCTTGGAAATCTAATGGCATAGTAGGGGATTTTCATTTCAGCAATCCATCCATCGTCAACCACTTGAACAGCGCTTTCCCAAACGGCATTGAAGGATTCATCAGATATTCTATAATCTAATTGAACACCAGAAGCCGTAATCCCAAAAGAAAACGCATCTATTTTCTTGTTGTAGGTATCGAATGAGATAAAGAAATTATCGGCATTGAGGTTATCATCTCGTTCACCCAATTGAGTTAGGATACTGTCAGGATGACTGTCATAACAATAAGCAAGGACGTAGATATTATAATCATCAAATGCTATTCTAACTTCTGTTTTTTCTCTTGGAGGATTACCTTCAGTTGGTACGCGTTCCAAAAAATCTGTGGCAACATCAGCCTTTGACCAGCAAGTTTCATTTTTATTACCATCAATAAGCATCTCCTCGGATGTTCTGATGGCGTTTAAGGATTTAATTTGGCTATGCGCCAGTGTGGTAAGAAAAAAGCAATATATCAGCGCAGAATACCTCAATTGAATCTTTATTGAACAATTATATAGCGGTCTTCAAAATAGCGTGACCATTTACCATTTTCAAATTTTTCTCCAAATTCAGTAAAGCTATTGTCATCCAATCTCCGAAATACAAATCGTTTGGTACTACTTGCATTTACTACAAAATCTCCATTCACCAACTCTGCCCTTAGTTTGCGCACACCTTGCGATGAATAAGGGGTGTAATAATAGGTGCTATCGTTTTTGTCATAATGTACGATTGTATGTAGTTGGAGTGACTCGGATTTATGATCAATTATCACAATACTCCGCTCCAAATCGTAAGATATTTTTTGATGTGCCGCTACCTGCTTAATGATTGTGTCATTATTGATTTGTGCTGATGTGCCTATCCAATTGCCAATCATAAACTCTAGACCGTCCATTGGCTCATTATTAGTGGATTGGGCATTTAAACTAAATGTACAAGCACCACACAACATAAGAATCAGCAGAGGTTTCAACATGATTGCTAGTTATTTGACAACTAATCACCTAAACGTTTGGATTCATCCTCGATACCAGTCTCTCTCTTACGTGACTTAATATTCTGGTTCCCGAAATTATAGCTAGCGCTTATACTAAAGAACCTATTGTCCCAACGCCCGTCACTTTCTGCCACTAGGCCATTAAAGCTAGATGAGCCATAGAAGCCCATTCGGTTAGTAAGGTTATTATAGCTAGCACGTACTTTCAGAGCATCCTTCAGGAATTTCTTTTGTAATCCAAGATTCACTTGATAGTTCGCATCATATCTAAATACACCACCCCAAACACCAGGACCGTTAACAAATCCAGATAATTCAAGTTTAAAGCCTTTCGGTAAGTCAAATGTGTGCGACTGGAACATATTGTAACTAAATACTTGAACGTCTACCACAGCTCCATTTCCATAATCTGCTTGATTGTCAATATAGGAACCGCTTAGGTTTACAAATGCCATCCACCATTTTTTAATTTTTAGAGGAAGACTTAAATTCATGCTTATGACATCTTGAGTGGTAAGGTTATCCCATGAGATGAAACTGGCTCGTGGATCCGTATCATCTGGACCTATTAATCTGGTTATGGCATTAGTTGTTCTGCTAAATCCTAGTTTTAGCGTATACATGTAAAATAGCGTGTAACTTAATTCGGCATTGTTCACTATCTCAGGCACCAGATAGGGATTTCCTTTTTCGATACTAATTTCACTCAATTGATTTCTGAATGGGTTCAATACGTTATAATCAGGGCGGTTAATGCGTCTACCATAGTTAAAGCCAAGGCTATGCATTTTTTTAACGTTGAATACTAGTCCTACATTCGGAAACAAATTCAAATAATCTCTCTTAACTGGGTCTTCTTGACGAGAAGTGTCATAAGCCGTTAGCTCACCATTTGAAACAGTATATTCAGCTCTTACTCCAGTTGTAATAGACCATCTTTTACTGATTCTAGTTGAATAACTGAGATACCCTGCGTAAACATTTTCATCATAATCAAAACGATTGGATTGTGTGCTATCTAATGTTCCGTTTGAACCAGATACATCATAAACTTCAAAGGTGTTTTTTGTTGCAACTAAGCTGTATTTTCCCCCAAAGCCAAGTCTTCCTTTGCCTAGCTTTTGTTCGTAATCCAACTTTGCAGTGTAAATATCAATATCAGTTGGTGTGTTGAACCTTAATGTATTTTCAGTTAGTAAAGTATCCCCATTGGCGGAGTAGTATTCATTTGGAATCAAACGATTATTCGTATTGTCATAATCCCCATAATCTAAATCTATGGTTAAGACTTGTCCAGAGTCTCCTTGAAACATGTAGTTAAGATTATAAGTAAACTGATCTCGAGTGTTCACACCTTCAGAATAGGCTCTTAACACGCTGTCTATATCGTTCGGTGAACTTTGCTGGCTGATGTCCACAAGGTTTTCTCCCATTAGTTCGCCATCTGTCAGGGCGCCGCTTACAAGGAATCCCAAAGTATGTTTTTTGTTGAGAAAGAAATCGCTACCCAAACGATAATTAATGATATCGTTGTTATTCTGGGTGTAATTATAATTGTTCATGTAGATGCCATTTTGATAACTATCACCAATTATCTCAAAGAAATTATCGTTCTGATTGTAGCCTGCAGAACCATAGACGTTCATTTTTTTATTGCGATAGTTCCCAGTTGCATTTACATTGTATCTTGTTAAATCACCCTGCGTATAAGTGCCGCTTAGTGAACCATTCGCACCGATGGTTTTATCCTTTTTTAATCGAATATCTACGATTCCGGCATTACCCTCGGCATCATATTTAGCACCTGGTGAAGTAATTATTTCAATTCGATCAATCTGCTCAGCTGAAATGTTTTTTAAGAAGTTAGCGAGATCTTCGCCTCCTAGTGGAATTCGTTTGCCATCAACATAAACCATTACACCAGAGCGCCCCATTATATTAATATTGTCGTTATTATCAACTGTAACTGCTGGAGCTTTTCTCAAAAGCTGTAAAGCATTGGATCCAACACTGTTCACAGTGCCCTCCACATTAAAGATTGTTCGGTCAGATTTTACTTCAACTAAATCTCTTTCTGTTACGATAGTTAAACCCGCAAGGCTATCACCTGAGCTGGTGAATTTAATTGTTCCTAGATCAGTTTTAGGCTCATGAACAAGGATGTCGTTCATAGAAAAATCAGGATAACCAACCGCTTTAGCAATTAGATAGTAATTACCGTACGCTATGTTGTTCATGGCAAAGTATCCCGAATCATTTGTGGCTTCAATTTTAGTAACTGTGCTATCAGCTGCGTTAAACAGAATGACATTCGCAAACATTACAGGTGTCTCCTCGGCATCTACTAAGATTCCGCTTACTTTAGATTGGGCAAATAAACCAGTTGAGAATGCAACTAGGAAGAAAGTTAATAGTTTATACATATCGCAATTTTCTGTGCGCAAAGGTATGCAGACAATTGCAAACGCAATAAAAAAAATGATAGACGGTTTGAATGTATCAAATTGATTTAGTTTCTGGAAATAAAAAAGGGGCGCAATTGCGCCCCTTTTCTAATCATGATTGATTAGAATTATTTCGTTACTACAAACTTCATGGTTAAGTTAGCAGTTGATGTTCTGATAGAGTAGTAGTAGTTACCACTTGTTAATTCAGTTACATCTAAATCAATTCTGTGTTGTCCAGCACCTTTAGTAGCTGACTCAGTATACACTTCTTGACCAGCAAGGTTGAATACACGGATATTTACATCATCCGCATTATCTAGCGTGTATGAAATTGTAGCCAAATCGCTAGTTGGGTTAGGGTAAACTGGGTCAACGTGTAGACCGTTACTAGCGATTTCATTCGTTCCAGCTGCAACATCCATAACAGGTAAAATCATAACATCTACATCAAAACCAGTGTAAACGTTATTCTTCTGCCATCCCGCAGCGATTGCACCTCCTGTTTCAGTAGAAGTTTGAGTAGATACTTTCATAAGTAATCTATCTTCAGCCATTCCATCTCCGTTCTGAGATGTAGCTACACCAACTGAATCATCAATAGTTGGAGCCCACTCAACGATACATGCGTAAGGCGATCCGCCAACAGCAGCAGGTGTTAATGCTCCAGAAGTTGCTAAACCCGTACCAACATTAAAGTCACTAACACTAACAGTTGCGCTAGCCATCATAGTATTTGGCGTAGAATCCGCAGCGGTAGTGTACCACGCTACAGTAACATCATCAGCTGTATTGATAACATCACCTTCAGCAGCGACAAATAGAATTTCAGTAATGTTACCAGTAGCAGCATCAAAATACTGACCAATTCCGTCAAGTACTTTATGGCTGGTTAAAACTGATACATACCCATTCCCTGAAGCTGTACCTCCATCTGGAGCCGCATAAGCTACAAGTCCTGTTGCACGATCAATAAAAGTAGTAACCGTATCAGCAACTCTATCTTGAGAGAATACTGGTTTATGGAACGCATCCTTAACCTCAGGTGTTCCGCCGATTTGTGCATTTGCACTAAGACCTACTATCGTAAGGCCTACAAAAAGTAAAGTTTTCTTCATAAGTTTCAGATTTAATTTTGTGTAAAGCTAATATTTTCATTCTATTAATACAAGTAGATTAAGTTGTCTCATTCACAAATGAGTGTTAGTTTTTAGTCGATGAACACAAAAAAAAGGCGCATTCGCGCCTTTCAAAATTCCAAGAATTTACGGATTAATCGATATAAACCTTATTGCTTACATGAAAGTTAGATTCGTTGCCAAGTGTGAAAATATAAACACCATTTTGAACTTGTGTTTGAATGGTGATTTCACTTTGATTCTGTGGCAATTCATGCGACGAAATCAGCTTACCGCTAAGATCATAAATGTTAAGAACCGAGTTGTTTTTATAATTAACGGATAGCAATCCATTTCCTATTGAAGCTACTTTATTAAGCGCTTTGTTATAGTGTTCTGGAATAACGTTGCCTACCGCGACATATATCACACCTTTCATTCCCATACTCGCATGAGGCTCACAGATATAATAGTATTTGCCTGGCGTATTAATTACAAACCACATATCGCTTGTTGGGGCCCCAAAACCTACGTCAAATCCACCATTAGGATTGTCTATGTTATTTACCCAATCAATAGAATCTATTTCGGTGGCCGAATGGTATCCCTGACTTATAAAATGTACGGTATCAGCTGGTGCCATGTATAACGTATCAGGATTGTATCCATGATCAAATCCTATTAAAGTGTGCGAATTCTGTGCATTTCCAAAACTTACTGAAAATAACACTGCTAGTATAGTTATTAGTTTCATAACACGAATATACTAATTATCAGTATGTAATGGCTTCTGTTGAACAATTCTTGAGCTTATAGCCTTCGAGCTCGTGATTATCATAATCAGCAACAATATGAAGAAAACGCCTAAGTTGCCAGCTAGCAGCGAGTAGGATTCCATTTGCAATATAAAGTAGATGTAAGTATACCCCATGCCAAGCATCATTACAATAAAGGCGCTGAAGTGGATTGATTTTAATAACCTATAAATATACATGGCTATGGCGAATATCGTTATGAATCCACCAATTACATATGCATACCCGAACTGTATATGTTCTGTAAGCGAAAGTAAAAATGAGTAAAACATGATAATGGCTAAACCAATCAAAAAGTAAACAAATGGATTTAACTGCAGTTTTAGCCTATATTCCGACAGATATATTATCATAAAGCTGAGGATTATTAATAGGTAAGCATATTTAATGGATCGATTTGTAAGTAAATAGATATCAACTGGATCAATAAAGCTTACACCAAATGCACCATTATCATTAATTGGAGGTTCATTTATGTAATAGTCTTTAGTACTGGAGTTAAACTCAGGCAATGACCATCGAGCGCTAAACCCACTATCGTTTATGTTGCGATCGCTTGGTAAGTTGTCCCCAGTAAACCCTGGATGCGGCCAGTTAGAGGTCACTTCCAAATTCATGGTCTTACCTATATGTCTAAAGGACATCATCTCACTCCCTCTTAATTGCAGTGAAATAGCGATTTGTTGTTTGTTTAAGTCCTCTAAAGGAGATTTGATTTTCACGCAGCTTTTTGAATCGGATGGATTGATCTCAATAACTTTCTCGTGTTCGTTAATACTTAAATCACTTAGTTGATTTATGGCGTTTTTGTCATTAATTTCCACTACTAATTCTGCTTCTTTATAGGCTAAGTAATGATAATCCTCTATTTGATTTCTAAGGCTTTCAATATTAATGCTTGAATTAATATGTAGATCTGATACATAAATGGGTGTTTTATACATACCATAATAGCGTTGCTCCACTTCCGAATTAACTTGTAATTCGGTCATTTGCGGAACTACATGAAAGACACGTCTTACTTGATTCATAAGGGTGTCTTTTGCAGGGATTGATACGTAGATATTATTAAATGACTGATTTCCGCCGTAACTGTCTTGGATTTTATTAACGGTTTCATCATGGGTTTCCGATCGCTCCTCTATAATGTTTTGTATGCTTTTTTGAGGCAGCAAGAGAACCAGTGATACTAGTAGAATTATGCAAATTCTGAATGCGTAGGTTTTTGTGAAATCTTCTTTAAATAGTTCCATAATTTAGTTTATTAAAGTTTCATTCTGAACGACTTGTAGGTCACTAAATTTTGGTGGTGTCAACATCTAATGATTATTCGCAAACTACAAATGAGTATTAGTGCAAATAGGTATTATTAGCGTATGTTTGTACCTCTATCGCACGCCAGCTAAAATTATTTTTAATGTTAGGAAGAACAAATAGAATATTTTGGAGTAAGAAACGTCATAACAATCGTATGGAGGATTCTAAGAAAGTCACTTTTGGTTGGGCAGCACGTGAGTATATATTACCGCGCAAGAAGATATTGTTCTTTGGTTTGCTAATGATAGTAGTTAAAACAGGCGCAGGGCTCTATGTTCCGTATGCCAGTAAACTATTGATAGATGACGTTATACCTGGAGGCGATTTAAACGAATTATATCTTCTATTGGGAATGGTGGCTGGAGCTATCTTTATTCAAGCTTTAATGTCCTACTTACTCACTTGGTTGCTTAGTGTAGAAGCACAGCGATTAATTGCCAAACTCCGAACTCAGGTTCAAAAAAAGGTGTTAAGGATGCCGATTTCCTTCTTTGATAATACCAAAGCGGGCACACTGGTAGCAAGAATAATGGAAGATGTGTCAGGAGTCCGCAATTTAGTAGGAACAGGTTTTGTTCAAATGATTGGAGGCGTAATTACTGCAATTATTTCTGTTATTATTCTGGTAAATATTAATGCATTGATGACGGTGTTTACTTTAATTCCTGTTGCAATCTTTGGTATTATTGCCTTGAAAGCCTTCGGAAAAATCCGACCAATTTTTAGAACACGTGGTCAAATTAATGCGGAAGTGACCGGAAGACTAACGGAGACTCTATCAGGCGTGAGAGTAATTAAAGGATTTGGCGCTGAAAAAAGGGAAGATGAGATTTTTGAAAATGGGGTGATGCGCCTCTTCGATAACGTAAAGAGTAGCTTAACTGCTATGGCTTTCGTTACTAGTTCGGCTACCTTCTTACTCGGGATGGCAAGCGTTCTGATAATGGGACTTGGTGCGCATTTTATCATGGAGGGCGAAATGACCACAGGTGAGTTGTTCTCATTCATCCTTTACCTTGGTTTTATGATTCAGCCAATCGTTCAGATGAGTAACATAGGAAGTCAATTAACTGAAGCAATGGCTGGTTTGGACAGAACGCAGGAATTAATGAGTATGCCTGAGGAAGACGAGGATGAACTGCGTGTAACAGAACTTCAAGGGATTGAGGGAGACATTGAATTTAAAGACGTCAGTTTTTCTTATGATGGTGAGACAGAGGTGATTCACAATCTATCGTTTAAGGCACCAAAAGGAAGTGTAACTGCCCTTGTTGGTAGTTCTGGCTCTGGTAAAACAACTATTGCAAGTTTGGCTGCTAGCTTCTTAAACCCAACTAATGGTAATGTGATACTAGACGGCATTGACATGAGGACGCTGCATCTGGCGAGTTTTAGGAAACATTTGGGCGTAGTCTTACAAGATGACTTTTTATTTGAGGGGAGTATCCGTGATAACATTTTATTCCCTAGACCAAATGCTAGTGAAGATGAGCTTCAAGCGGCTGTAAAAGCAGCCTATGTAAATGAGTTTACTGATCGATTTGAGAATGGTTTGGAAACCATCATTGGTGAGAGAGGGGTGAAGCTATCAGGAGGGCAGAGACAACGCTTAGCCATAGCACGAGCACTACTGGCAAATCCAAAAGTAATTATACTGGATGAGGCTACATCCAACCTAGATACTGAAAGTGAATCATTTATACAAAAGAGCTTGGAAACCCTAATGAAAGATCGTACAACTTTTGTTATCGCACATAGATTAAGTACGATTAAAAAGGCAGATCAAATTTTAGTAATAGAAGAC
Organism: Flavobacteriales bacterium; assembly: GCA_964230215.1. Lineage (GTDB taxonomy): Bacteria > Bacteroidota > Bacteroidia > Flavobacteriales_D > JAUILH01 > JAUILH01. Next base: position 297,390 of record CAXRGQ010000006.1, on the reverse strand, counting down.
GGTCAAATTGCTGAGCAGGGTACACATGATTCGCTTATAGCTAAAGAAGGAAGATACTACGAGCTATATACTTACCAAAGCCGTATTTAGTCGCCTTCAAGTATGGAGTTCACTTCAATTATGGCATTCGAATTCAGGCTACTATTTATCAGGAGCGTTTTAGATTTGTCACCACTTTTTAGCTGAATAGTAGCGGAATTAGGTTTCAATTGACCTTCGTTATGCGCTATAACTTTGATGGTGTTTTCGCCTTCCAGAAGCGAGAGTTTAATCTTCTTCTTTTTATGAGAAATCATGTGCTCATTTAGTACAACTTTTCCGTTGAGCATTATACTTATCGTGTCATTATCCTCCTGACCATGATCCCATACCTTTAAAACAAGCTCACGTTCACTTGTTTCAAACTCTCCCTGTGTTTGATTAGTTCTGGTGTCTACATCTTCTGGTAATTCTACAATAAGTGGCGGAGGTGTAGGTTTGTCTTTCCGTCTTAATTTTAAATCGTAATCGATAAGAATGTTGAGCCCCAAATAACTACCGTTATGAACAGCCTTAGCTTCAACTAGATTTGATTCCATATCAAAATGAATTAAGCCTCTATAGGCAAACATGTAGGAATAGGTGAGTGTAAGGCTGTAGCTGAAACGATCTTCGTGTCTAAATGTGCCGATATGGGGAGCAAAGTAAAATGGCGTACTAGCTTTGGTATAACTAAGTCCCTCAAAGTTTCCGATATCAGTGCTTAGTGAATCGTCTGAGACAAACTGAAAACCGCCACTAACGCCAAAATTCAAATAGTCAAATGGTAATGTTGGCGTTTCTATGTATTTACTTGCGTTTACTTCTGACTTCCAACCAAGATAATAGACTGAGTAGCTTACGTCTGGTATTATAAAGCTGTATGTACAAAGATTAATACCTCCTCGTGCGGATAGACTAAAACTGTTTTTGTAGCGATAAGTCAAACTTGGCTCAAGGGAAATGTATGTTCCTGGGTTTACGAACACTGCTTCTTGCCCAAAATTATCAGTACCAAATGCATGTACTCCTAATCCCAGTTTTCCTCCTATAGCCAGCTTAGAATCGCTTTGTGACCTTGCGCCTAGACCAATGCTCAGAATATATATGAAAACAAGTAACCTAGGCATCAACAGGTTTTATGGTTGCTAGATACGCATCAATTCCACCTTTTAGACTTTTTATGTTTGAGAAGGCTGCAATTTTTGCACTATTCAGGGCGGATAGGCTTCTTTTTCCAGATTGACATATAAATAGGATAGGGGTGTCCTTAGCATATTCGGTTAGCTCATTATCCAAGCTTGATAGTGGTAGGTTGATTGAATTTTCAATATGGAATCCATCGAATTCTGTTTTCTCACGCACATCAATTATTAGATAATCTGGATTATTATATAATTCAGAAGCACCAATTTCATCGTTCGAAGAGCACAGAGGTGTGTTGTAGGAATCCTCCAAGGCTGTTCGCTCAAAATTACTCTTGACTCTGCTAAGCTTTATAGAGTGTTGAGTTCCTTTTAGTGCATCAATAATCAAAACCTGATTGTGGGGCGTCTCACCATATCCCGTAAGCGCTTTTATGACTAATAACGCCATCTGTGTTCCAACAATTCCTGGTAATACGCCAAGCACTCCAGCCTCACTGCAGTTCATTATATCTTCTGAAACCTGAGGGTATAAACATCTGTAGCTCGCTCCGCCACGATAATTAAACAAGGCAATTTGCCCTTCATTTCTGTGCATGCTTCCTGAAACGAATGGTTTATCCAATATAGTGCAGGCGTCATTTATTAAATACCTGCTTGCGATATTATCTGTGCAATCAACTATTAACTCGTATTTAGCTATAATATCAATGGCATTTTCCTGGTTAAGTGCTTCCTTATGTTTTACTATGTAAGTATTTGAGTTTTGAGAACTGAGGAAGTTGTGCGCGATATCTACTTTATATTGCCCAAGATTGTTTTCTGAATACAAAACTTGGCGGTGTAAATTACTTAACTCAATAAGATCATAATCCATCAAACCAAGCCTACCGACCCCCATGGAATTAAGATACTGAGCAACGGGACACCCAAGACCACCCATGCCAATTATAAGCACGGACGACTCTTTTAGCTTTTGTTGATTTATTTCCCCAAATCCAGGTAATGATGTTTGTCGTATGTACCTTTTATCACTCATGCAATGTCTAGAGTTAAAGGTAATGATAAAAGTTTGCTCTATTTAATCAATTCGATAAATCCTTTTCGCACTTCTGGATTGTTACCCGACCTACCATACGGAAAGAGGATATAATAATATACGCCCGGTTCACAATTTTGACCTGACCAATCGTTTTGATAGTCTTCGGTTTCAAACATTATGCGTCCCCAACGGTTATAGATCACAATGTAATTGTCTGACGAAAGATTTTCAATTATCAGATAATCGTTGACACCATCACTATTCGCTGTAATAATATTTGGTATGTGTACAGCACAGTTAACAAGCTGCACCTCTATAGTATCAGAGGCATGACACCCTCCAGACGAATAAACATCAACATAATATTGTCCAGAATCAGAAATAATATAGGATGATAAAGCATTGCCATCTTGCCAAATGATTGTGGATAGATTTGGGTCAAGGTTTATTGTATGTGTTGAATCATCACACAGAATCAAATCTGGGCCAAGATTTACCAATGGAATGGAATCAGGCTGGACAAGAATGCTGTCTAGGGTTGAGCACCCAAATGAATTAATAGTCTCTACATAATACAAACCACTATCAGAACCATTTACTCCATTTAACTCTAGGGTGTCGCCATAATAATTGCTTCCGATGGGAGTTGTCCAAATAAGCGAATCACTCGAATTTCCAGAGTATAGATAAGCATCCGCGCCTAAGCAAAAAGCAGTTCCTGGATATACATTGTTGGCAAGCGGTGTTGGGTTAACATAAATATTTACAGGGCTTGGCAATCCAATACACCCGGTAAGCGGATCGAATGAAGTAGCATAATATGTGCCCGTGTGCATGATCGATAAATTGGGAATACTCAGAACTTGTCCCGAATCAAGTAAGTTTCCAAAACCGTCTAACCAATATACATCTGCATGATTTGCAGTAATATTTAAAGAATCTCCGTCGCAGTATAAGGTATCGCCACTTATTATGACTGCTGCAGGTAATGGATTTACCGTTATGTTTACTGTGGCCGGTGACGTGATGCACCCGTTTCCATTCACCGTTAACTGAACCTGTCCACTCATGCTTGGTGCAACAGGACCATAGGTGAAGATGTTTGTGTTACTCGTCGTTGGTATGCTGGGCGCGGACCAGTTATAGGTGGCACCAGAAATAATATCTGTACTTAAATTAAGTATCTCGCCTTCACACAAAACTGTATCACCATATATGTTGGGTGCTCCATTAGCTGGAATAACAGTGATTAAATGTGCAACAGAAGGAGCAATACAGCCGTTTGAGTCAATATAAATACCCAAGAATGCCGTATCCGTAGATAATGGACCAACTATTAGGTCTTGGCCAAATGTAATCAAACTAGAGTCAGTTGAGTACCAATATAAACTATCACCATTTATGCTAGATATGACTGCAGTATCCCCAAAACAAAGCGTACTTGGACCGGTAATAGTTGGCATTTGCACATTATAATTAAGTACTGTAATTGTGTCTGAGAAGGATGTGCACCCATTTAGGTCTATACTTGTTGCCCAAACTTGGCTTGGATTCGCGATATCGATTGATATATCACTCGTGCCTGATGGTTGCCATAGTACCGTGTCACCAATAGAACTAGTTATCGCTAGGGTGTCTAATGTACATTTATATACAGTGTCTGTTACGGACAGACTAAATGGATTTGCTTGATATACACCCACGTAAAAACTATCTAATGTTTGAGAACAGAATTGATCTGAGATGTTTAAGTGATAATAGCCTGTGTCATTTTGACTAGCATTAGCAATAATATAGTATGGGTTTGAGTTATTTATGCCGTTTGGATTTGTCCAATTATAAACCGCACCTGGAATATTTGGACCAGTTAATGCAATGGTATCCATATGGCAGTAAACTGAATCTCCAGCTATTGTACTTGGAATAGATACGTGACTTACAGAAATATTAACTTCCAACAAACTTGTAGTGCATATGCCATTGCTACTACTCACATAAATGCTGGTATCACTTGTAATATTGTTCATGATGAAATAGGCGCCAGTGTCTACAGGAATTGTATCTGAAGCGCTTGCAAACCATTCGGTATATTGCCCGTTAGAATTAAACAGTTCTAAGGTGTCACCTAAGCAGATAGTGGTGTCTACTACTTCTGGAGGCCCAGATCCTGGGTGGAAATAGATATATACCGAATCTGATGTAGCACTGCATCCAGAATTGTCATATACCGTAACTGCATACGCTCCATCTTGTGTAATTAGTGCTTGTTGCCCAGCGCTGCCATTGCTCCATTCATAAGAGCTCATGCCAGAGTTGGCAATTAGATTAACAGTGTCTCCGGGGCAAATTATAGTATCAGGTAAAACTGTGATATTGGCAGAGATTGTACTCTGAGTGATTACAATGCTGTCAGTTATTGTGAAACCACATTGACTAATCTCACAAATATATGTACCTGGATCACTTACCACTATTGATGAGCTTGTACTTGAAACAGGGGGTAACCAATTAAAAACTGGTGATCCTGTATGAATAATCGTCAACTCAATATTGCCGGAATGACAAAGTTCTGTGCCAGGTTCAGCGATTAAAAATGGAGTGTTGTATTCTTTTAGTTCTATAGTGTTGGAGGTAAGAACACAGCTGTCATTATCCACGATAACACAATGGTAATACCCAGGCACACTCGCCCAAATTGTTGATGAATTTCCAATTGAGTTCCCAAATGGTCCAATCCAGTCGTAAGTTGCTGCTGGGGTTATACATGTCAGCAGAATTGAATCGTTAGGGCAAATGATATTATCTGGCACATTACTGATGATTTCAGGGTCATCTTTATGAACCACCTGACTAGATTCGGTTATATTTGCTGTGCATCCAGTGAGTGGGTCTGTAAAAACACCACCATATGTGTAGTTGCCAATAGCGTTGACTATAATTAAATCCCCATTCGTGCTTGTTGATAGGATGGAGGGCCCACTCCATGTAAAGCCTGTGATTGTAGTATCAACCCATAGACTTGTTGTGTCTCCAGGGCATATTTGGAGATTACCAAACATATTGAGTGAAAATTCTGGTAGTGAATCAACATGAACATAAAATGAATCACTCGCCTCATACCAAGTAGTGTCTATACCACAATAATTATCATAACCTAGCGCTATATCAAGATTGAAATGATACCATCCACTTGTTGTTGGATAGATTATAGATTCAGGACATTGAGGAATACTATCATTGCTGGGGTGGTTGGTCAAGCCAGATGTCGACCAAATCTCGGTAGTGATGATGCCACAGTATGGGGAGTTCAAGTTTCCAGTAGGATTTGTAAGCGAATCCATGAGCACAACGGTGATTTCATCTCCAAGACAAATATTGATACTGTCGTTATTGTCAACAGGGTCAATCAGTGTCAAATAAGGAACAATAGTATCTAGTACGAAGGGGGTGTGAACTTCAAGCTCATAGTCATCATAAAGACTGCATCCATTAGTGTCAGTAACTAGGACTTCTATTGTACCCTCTACATTAGTGCCATGTGGTAGTGAGTCAGTGTATGTTATTCCGTTAGGAAGTGTTATTGCAACAATTGTGTTAGTATCAACAAAACTGGGCCAAATGTACGCAGAGTCTGGATAGCATACATTTATGGTGTTGTAGGCTGGAAAGGTATTATTATTAAATCCGACACTATCGTTCATAGCTGGCAAGTCTGGGATTGGGTGGATAATAACATATGTACTATCCATATATGATTCGCATCCATCAATTCTCGACAATTCACATGTGTACCAGCCAGTGCTATTAATTGTAGTTTGTTGGGCAGTATCTCCGTTGCTCCAACTTCTATTGAAGAATGGACCTATGTGCCCCCATAGATGCAAAGGTTTATTGGGCTCGTACACGCCATTCCCATTGGTGTATGTGTTAGAAAATAATGCTCCTTCATCACAAAACTCTAATGTGTCTTGGCACCCTCCCCAGCCCACACAGGGAGTTAAAGTATCATAACAAGATGAGGAGTTGTAATAGTAATAATTAGGAAAAGTCGTATTTAGTATGTCCCCAACAAATATGTCTCGGGCACCCTCAGCGTGCGTTAAAACATAATTTTGACCGGTGCAAAAACTATTTGTCTCAAATGATTGATGGGTAGTTAAGGGTAGAGAACCGTTGGCAGGAAAACTAAAGTATTCATCAAACCCTCCTGCAATGATGGGGTGGTCTACTTGGTTTATTGCTATACCCCCAGCATAATCATCTCTTGGTCCACCGTAGTGTGCCTGGTAAAGTCGGTCTCCCGAACTTGAATACTTTGCCAAGAAAATATCCCTAAACCCAACAGAATTAAATAAACCCTCTTCTGCAGTGGTGTCATTGTAATCGTTAAACATACATTTAAACATTCCGGTAATATATGTGTCGTCGTTTCCATCTATGGCAATGGCCTGTGAGGAAATTTCTGAATCTGAACCATCTGCTTCAGCCCAAATTAGATTGCCGTGGTCATCCATTTTAATCACAAAGATTCTGTAGGTATAATTCCCAGTAATATAATTGTATCCATTTTGGTCAAGAATAATCATTTGACCAAGAAAGTCACCCGTTAAATACAAATCATTGTTAGCGTTAACCTCAATGTCATTAATTAGGGTTTGATACGCAGATAAGCGCTGAAAAAACTCTAATGTCCCGGCATCATCAAACTTGATTACAAAACCAGCATTAAATACTGTATTGTTTTGCGTGTAACCAGCAACAGTTAATGTGTCAGAGAATTGACCGCTAACATATATCTTATCGTTTGAGTCAACTGCCACAGACAATCCTCTATCATCATACGGCGCAATGGCATGGTGAGACCAGACTGGTGTACCGTTCGCATCATACATAACTATAAACGCATCATAAGAGGGTAGACCTGTGTTTGGGTCTAAGGCACTGTTGTAGACACTACCCGCAATGTTACCTTGCCCTTTAAATTGACCGGTATATATAACATTACCGTTTCCGTCAACATTTACGCCATAACCTGTATCACCTTCGGGGCCGCCATCATTGTTAACCCATTGAATAACTCCGTTATTGTCAAGCTTCATAACAAAGGCGTCTCTAGACCCAGCATTTGCAGATATATTAATGCCGTCAAAATTGGCATTGCCCATAAAGTAGCCAGTTACATAAATATTCCCAGCGCCATCTAGCTCAATATCATACCCTCTATCAGCTTGTGGCCCACCAAACACCTTAACCCAAATCACGTTTCCATTAGGATCTGACTTTGTCACAAAAACATCACTGTACCCATTCGTATTTACATTACTGCTAAATCCATAAGATGCACTTGATGTAATGTATCCAGTGGTGTAGATATTACCAGCAGCATCAGTTTCCACGTCTAAAGCTTCATCGTTATATAATCCTCCATAAGATTTGAGAAAGGATTGAGTATATACAATTTTAATTGAAGCAAACAGGAATAATATGGGCAATAATCGTAAGTATATCACAGCAAGCAATTTAGGTAAGTTTACGGCTTAATCAATACCCTAGTTATGGTCATTTATTAAACTGTAGTCTGTAGTGATTTAACTGTTTACAATACAATGACGTTATATCCTGAGGGTGAGTTGCATAGCAAATCGAAATTATCTAAACATGCTCTTCAGGTTCAATAATCGTCGTGAAGTACCCGTTCTCCTGAAATTCCTCTTTTACTTTATTGGCAAATTTCCTAGATAAAAACCAATCGGTTACAAAGGCCTGCCCACCTTGTAGCTCTTGTTTGCTCAAACTATTGAAATGAGATTCTAAATATTGCACTTGCTCGTCTTGCTGCGGAACTATTACCACTTTGTAGGATATATAAGCATCTTGATGTGGTGTATTTCTGTCTACAAGGTATTCGAATTCGTGAATGATGATTTCTTCTTCCTTCGATATGTTGCCATCAATTTCAATGAGCTCTCTTACTGCATTTGATAAATACTTTCGTTCCCCCCGCTCAGGGTTTAGTTTTAAATACTCGTCTAAATCCTCCCATAAGTTGAAGAAGGGACTTATCTGCGCTTTCTTATGACGTGCTTTTACTGCTCCCCAAAACACTTTAGTATTCCATTTCGCCGCCAAGCGCTCAATGTATTCAATTTCTTTATTATCCAGCTCTCCATCTATCATTGATATTGAACATAGCAAATCAATAATTTTTTCCTGCGACTGTGGCTTAAATATCGACTTTGCCAAATAACCTAGCTCAGATCGTTCTTTTCTAATAGAACGAGTAATCAGATTGATAACCCGCCTTTGCTTATTACCCGCAACCCAAATACCTATTCCGATTAATAGTTGTACCAAGCCAGCAAATAACCAAAGCATACCTTCAATTACTCCTTGCCATTGATGGTTTAGGCCATAGTATAGGGTGAAAATACTTAGGGGAATTAACCCAACGATTCTACTTGACACGGAAATACTTTCAGATACTTCTTTAATGTGCTTTCTTGACCAAAGCTTATTAAGCATTAAATAAATTTCAACCACAGAAAATACTAAGGCTAAATACGCCAAGGTATCTACTATGTCCTTTATTACAAGTAAGCTAAGATTCATAAGCGCAAGCAATTTACGGAATTATGGTAATATGCGGCGCTGTTAGCGGAATTCGAATTTTGTTTGCAAATAATCATTCTCGTTCTGCACATAATAATCTTTGAGCCCTACATTTAATAGGTATCAGTATACTTGAGTAAACAATCGCAAAATCAACACTTAAAAATGAAACAAATAATATTCGCCAGCGCTCTCGTACTTAGCGCAATCATTGTAAGCACAACCACTAGATGCTCGGAAGAGGAAGTAGAAGAAGTAGTAGAACAAGTTCGGGTTAATCCAGAATTCGCCACCTACATCAGAGCCTACAGTTCAGGCTTGCTCTCAGTTAAATCAAACATCCGCATTGAGTTTTTGCAGGATTTTGTTGATGAGGTAAATACAGAAGAGCCTATCGATGACCGTTTGTTTACCATCACGCCAATGACATCCGGTGAAGCGTTTTGGGTCAACAAAAACACAATTGAGTTCAGACCAGATAATGATTTGCGAGCTGGTCAGGATTACAAGGTAGATTTTGCGTTGGATAAAATACTGGACGTTCCTTCTACATTCGGAACTTTTTCATACAACTTCTCAACGCTTACCCAACATATCAGGGCGAATAGTGGTAAGCTAGTTGCAGAAGATTTTAATGATCTCAAAAAGCAGACATATACTACCACTATTTATACAAATGATATTGCGGATGCCGAAGATGTGGAAGAATGTGTGACAGCCAAACAAAACGGTAAAAAGCTTGATATAGAGTGGACACATATCAATGAAAAGTCGCATGCGATAGTTGTCAAAGGAATTAAGCGTGGAGACAAAGAAGGTAGCTTTGAAATTGAGTTGGACGGTAAACCTATTGATGCTGACGAAACAAACGAGCAGGAGATAGAAATTCCTGCTTTGGGCGACTTTAAGGTAACGGATATAGAGGTTGTACACGAGCCTGAGCAATACGTGAGTATCCATTTTTCAGACCCCCTTAAATCAGACCAATATTTAATGGGATTAATTGAAATTGATGATATGTCGGGATTGACTTATACTATCGATGGACAAGAGGTGCAGGTATTCCTTCCACACCGCGTATCCGGAACAAAAACAGTGACCATTAATCCAGGTGTGAAAAATATTAATGGCTATAAAATGTTTAACAGCGAATCTGTGGAAATGGTGTTTGAAGGTATCAAGCCGGATATCAAGCTAGTAGAAGAAGGTGTAATCGTGCCGAGTAATAAACATGGCTTATTATACCCGTTTGAGGCGGTAAACGTGAGAGCTGTAGATGTTTTTATTACCAAGATTTATGAAAACAACATGCTCCAATTCTTACAAATCAACAATATTGATGAGCGTGATGAAATGAAACGTGTTTCTAGAGAAGTATTGCGCTCTACAGTGAGATTAGATAACAAAGAAGAAGTCAATTTACATGAATGGAATCGATTTAATCTTGACGTGAGCGATATCATAGAGGTAGATCCAGGTGCTATTTATCAAATTGAATTGCGTATCAAAAAAGACTTTAGTGTATATGGGTGTGGTGATGAGGAGACAGCTCAGTTAACAAGCTTAAGTAGAGAACAAGACAAAGAATGGAATGAAAAAGAATGGGTTGTTTACGACTACTGGTACGATGATGAATACTGGAGAGACGCTGGTGATTATAATTATAGAGAACGCGACAATCCATGTCATGCCACATATTTCTATAATAAATCTATAAAGAGCAATATGCTCGCATCAAACATAGGTCTTATTGCTAAAGCGGGGGATAACAAAGAGTTGCACATATTTGCGAATGATATTTTGACAACGAATGCTATTGCTAACGCTAAAATCGAGTTTTACAGCTACCAACAACAAAAACTGGGAGAAGCTATTACCAATAGTCAAGGGATGGCAAGCATCAAGATGGACGAAAAGCCTTTTGTTGTAATTGCAAAACACGGTAAACAACGGGCTTATCTTAAATTGAGAGATGGAGAGTCATTGTCATTATCAAAGTTTGATGTGTCAGGTGCTACTATTCAAAACTCTGTAAAAGGATTTGTTTATGCTGAGCGAGGAGTATGGCGCCCAGGAGATTCTCTTTTTGTGTCCTTTATGTTAGAGGATAAAGATAATGTACTACCTAAAAATCACCCGGTTAGCTTCACTTTATACGATCCAAACTACCAGGTGGTGGAGAAAAGAACGATAAGTAAGAATTTAAATGGTTTATATGATTTCAGGACAGCTACCGATGAGGATGCACCAACAGGTAACTATTTAGCTGAGATTAAGGTCGGAAACCGAGAGTTCACAAAGAATTTAAAGGTTGAGACAGTAAAGCCAAATCGTCTTAAAATCTATCTTGATTTTGCAAATGAGTTTTTGTCAAAAACCAGAAAAGACGACTTAGCAGAGTTATCCGTTAAGTGGTTGCATGGTGCCACTGCAGGGAATTTGGGGACACGTGTAGATTTAACTCTAAATAAGAGACGCACTAGCTTTAAAGGCTATCCAAGCTTTATATTCGATGACCCGATTAAGGACTTCTCGGTTGAAGAGCAAACGGTCTTCGATAGTAAAGTGGACGACAGTGGAAAGGCTAGTTTTAAACCTAGTATTTATATCGGAAGCCGTGCACCTGGCATGCTAACTGCTAATTTCGTTACCAAGGTATTTGAGAAGGGCGGAGGATTTAGTATAGATAGAAAATCAATTCCGTATTCGCCATTCGAATCTTATGTTGGAATTGATGTGCCTGAAGGTTCATTGGAATACGGCACCATTCAAACTGACCAAGATGTTAAAATTGATGTAGTTAATCTTAAGGAAGACGGGTCACCAGTTAAGAGAAGCGAATTAGAAGTGAAGGTTTATAAGGTTGAATGGAGATGGTGGTGGGATTCATATGATAACGATTTGGCAAGTTACATTGCTAAGTCAACCACAGTGGCTGTTCAGAATGAAATGATTGATATATCCAATGGTAAAGGGAAATTCAATTTTAGAATAAATCGTCCAGAGTGGGGGCGCTATCTGATTCTTGTTAAAGACAAAGAAAGTGGGCACTCTACAGGTAAAATCGTGTATGTTGATTGGCCTTACTGGGCAAGATCCGAACGTACAACAATTGAGAATGTAACAATGCTTAGTTTTAGTACGGATAAGGAAAGCTATAATGTTGGAGAAAAGGTGAAATTGTCCTTCCCATCAGCCGAAAAAGGCAAGGCGATAGTTAGTCTCGAATCAGGAACAAAAATCGTTAAGAAGTTTTTAATTGATACAGAGAAAGGAGAGACTAATTACGAATTTGAAACGACTGAAGAGATGTCTCCTAACGTATTTGTGCACGTGACCTTATTGCAGCCGCACAATGTCACGGAAAACGATCTGCCCATTCGGATGTATGGTGTGGCGCCTATTATGGTGGAGAATCCAAATTCACATTTAAACCCTTTGATTGCTTGTGCAGATGAGTTTAAGCCGGAAAGTACAACACGTGTTAAGGTGAGCGAAAAGAGCGGTAAGCCTATGACGTATACATTGGCCGTTGTGGACGAAGGCTTGCTAGACTTAACATCATTCAAAACACCACAGCCCTGGGATCATTTCTATGCACGTGAAGCACTAGGTGTAAAAACTTGGGATCTGTATGATGATATAATGGGAGCATACGCCATTGAGATGAATAAAATATTGGCAGTTGGTGGTGATGGATCAGGTAAGATGAAGAAACCTAACAAGGCGAACAGGTTTAAGCCAATGGTACGCTTTATAGGACCGTTTTACCTTCCAGCTGGTTCTACAAAATCACATAAAATTGATATTCCTAATTATGTTGGAAGTGTACGTGTTATGGTGGTAGCCGGACATGAAGAGGCCTATGGTAATGCAGAAAAGGCAGTACCTGTGAGAAGTCCTCTTATGGTATTGGGCACCCTGCCACGTGTGTTAAGTCCGACGGAGCAAGTCTATCTGCCAGTAAACGTCTTCGCAATGAAAGACGGCGTTAAAGATGTCTCCGTGGAGATTAAAACCAACGATTTATTAAGAATTCAAGGTTCACGAACTAAACAAATTCACTTTAGCAAACCAGGTGATGAGGTTATTAATTTCGGGTTAAATGTTGCTGAGAAAATTGGAATTGCTAAAGTCGAGATCATCGCTAGAAGTGGCAATCACACTGCTCACCATACAATCGAGTTAGATGTGAGAACTCCAAACCCAGCGGTTGTAGATGTACAAGAAAAGGTACTGATGCCAGGGGATAAATGGAATGCTTCTGTGAAATTCAATGGGATTGAGGGCACCAATTCAACTTTGGTTGAGCTTAGTTCATTCCCTCCAATTAACTTAGGTAATAGGTTGAAATATTTAATTCAGTACCCTCATGGATGTATCGAACAAACAACATCTGCTGCTTTCCCTCAGCTCGCTCTGCACAAGTTGATGAAATTAGACAAGAACTATAAAAACAGTATTCAATCGAACGTGATGGGAGCAATAAACCGCATTAGTTTGATGCAAACTACGGACGGAGGATTTGGATATTGGCCAGGAATGAGTGAGAGTGATGAATGGGGAAGTAATTATGCCGGGCATTTCTTATTGGAGGCAGATTTGAATGGGTACAAAGTTCCAAACTCCCTCAAAAACGGTTGGGTGAAATTTCAGAGAAGACAGGCGCGTGAGTTTGTGCCATTAAAATCACCAACTATATACGAGAAACATAAAAACCTAGTGCAGGCTTACCGTCTATATACCTTGGCCTTGGCAAGAAAAGCCGAATTAGGTGCGATGAACAGACTAAGAGAAACACCTGGTCTGGATGCTAGATGTAAATGGCGTTTGGCAGCGGCTTATCAATTAGTTGGTCAGACAGAGGTAGCTAAAAAGTTGACTAAAAATCTGTCAACGGAAATTGAAGCTTATAACGAGCTTTCATACACCTATGGATCTGACTTAAGAGATGAAGCAATGATTCTGGAGACCATGGTATTAATGGGAGATAAGGATAAATCAGCAGGTTTAGCTAAAGAAGTAGCTGAAAGATTAAACGCTGATCAATGGATGAGCACACAAACAACTGCATACTGTCTCATTGCTATGGCTAAGTTTGCAGGGGAAGCCGATTTAGATAAAACCATGCGCTATACAGTTTCCATGAATAGTAAATTGGTATCTAGCAAAGCTACTCAGGTGCCAATTGTGCAGCATGAAATGAAAGAAGACGGTATAGTTGAGGTTGAAAATGTCGGTCAGGGTCCTATGTATGTCAAAGTAGTGATGGAAGGTGTGCCAGTAATTGGAGATCAAACTGAAGCTTCCAATCACGTGGCTATGCGCATCTCATATAAAAAGATGAATGGCGAAGAATTGGATGCATCTCGTATTGAACAAGGAACAGACTTCATAGCTCAAGTTACCATATCACATGGAGGAACGCGCGCTAACTTAAGAGAGATGACCTTAAATCAATTATTCCCTTCGGGTTGGGAGATACACAATTCAAGGATGGATGGCTATGCATCAAGCTCTACAAATAGTCATTTTGATTATCAGGATATCAGAGATGATAGGGTGTATACCTACTATGACCTCTCTATAAATGATACCAAAACATACACTATCAAGCTCAATGCAACTTATTTAGGTAAGTTCTATTTACCGACTGTAATCACAGAAGCCATGTATGACAATACAGTGCATGCGAGAGTGCCAGGTTTCTGGACAGAGGTTGTAAAACAATCCAGTGATGTGGCTATAAGTGAGTAAAGTATGGAATAAAATATCTAGTCCGTTTCGTAGACTGTTTAGATGGATGATCAGAGTGCGCTATTATTTAATAGCGTGCTTTGTGATTCTCTTCTTGATATGGTGGAACTGCCTTCCAGACAAACTATTTGATGATCCAACAAGCACTGTGCTCACTGACAAAGATGGCACAATATTGGGCGCAAGAATTGCAGATGATGGACAATGGCGATTTCCTGAGAGAAGTACCGTGCCATACAAATTTAAGCAAGCTATTATTCAGTTTGAGGATAGACGTTTCTACGACCACATGGGATTTAGTTTCCGTGCTTTCGTCAGAGCCATGGGGCAGAATATTAAGGCTCGGGAAGTGGTAAGTGGTGGCAGTACTATTAGTATGCAGCTTATCCGAATCTCAAGAAAAGGCAAGTCACGCAATGTATGGGAAAAGGGTATAGAAGTATTTCAAGCCACGAGATTAGAACAGCGTTTGAGCAAAGATGAGATTCTAGCTAAATATGCAAGTCATGCACCAATGGGGGGAAATGTAGTTGGACTTGATGCGGCAGCATGGAGATATTTTGGTAAAAAGGCGGATAATTTGAGCTGGGCAGAGTCTTGTATGCTCGCAATTTTGCCGAATGCTCCCAGTCTAATTCACCCTGGCAAAAACAGGCAGCAATTAATTGATAAACGAAATCGGCTATTACAACGATTGTATGAAGTGGGAGAGATAGATGATTACGATTTGCGATTAGCACTGGCCGAACCAATTCCAGACAAACCTCCAAATCTTCCAGATATTGCTCCACACCTGATGGATAAAATTGTACAATCAAATCAAAAAGGACAGTGGGTACATTCTTCAATTGACATACATCTTCAAACGAATGTCAAGAATATAGTCGCTAAGCATCATAAGAAATTATCCGAGAATCAAATTCACAATGCAGCAGTGCTAGTACTTGATAATAAAACAGGTAAAGTATTGGCGTATATTGGGAATACAGATGGTGACAACCCTGAACATGGGAATGCGGTAGATGTCATTCATGCACCAAGAAGCACAGGAAGCATCCTTAAACCATTCCTGTATGCAAGTATGTTACACGATGGTTTAATTATGCCCGATCAATTAGTAGAAGATGTACCAATGTTAATATCTGGCTATTCGCCCAAAAACTACAATAACAAGTATGATGGCGCTGTTCGTGCTAGCACAGCCTTGGCTAGAAGTTTAAATGTGCCAATCGTGAAACTGTTGAAGGAGAACGGTGTTCAGAAATTCCATCATACACTTAATAAACTTGGAATGTCCACCATTAATCAGCCAAGTAGTCATTATGGCTTAGCGCTTATTCTTGGTGGGGCAGAGGCAACGTTGTGGGACTTGTGTAGCATATATGGCAATATGTCAAGACAGTTAGACGGAGAAAAAGAGAAAAAAGCCATTTCATATTCCTACAATCAGGATGATGAACTATTGGAGAATGCAAATTTACAGTTTAATCGTGCGGCTGTGTGGAGCACATTTGAAGCAATGATTCGCGTAGCTAGGCCTGAGGGAGAATCCTCATGGGAGCAATTTTCGTCATCACAAAAGATTGCCTGGAAAACGGGAACTAGTTTTGGGTTTAGAGATGCATGGGCTGTTGGTGTAACGCCGAAATACACGGTAGGTGTTTGGGTAGGTAATGCAGATGGCGAAGGGCGACCAGGCTTAGTGGGAATACAAGCAGCTGCCCCCGTACTCTTTGATGTCTTTGACAAATTAGATCAGGCCAACTGGTATAAAAAACCGTATGAAGACATGACCAAGATTGCAGTCTGTGCAGAAAGTGGTTTCAGAGCCTCTCAATTCACTTCTCAGATAGATACGGTGTGGGCACCGAAATCATGTTTAAAAACAACGGCGTGTCCGTATAGTAAGCGTGTTCATTTTGATAACACGGGGTCGTATCGCGTAAATGCTAGCTGCATGGATGCCGATGAAATGATAAGTAAAGACTGCTTTGTTTTGCCTCCTTTAATTGAGAAATATTATCGAAATAAACATCCAAATTATCAGGTGTTACCGCCTTATAAGGACTTATGTAACGAAGACGGAGAGGATGGCATTGCAATTATCTACCCGAAATATAATAGCAGAATTTACTTGCCGATAAATTTAGACGGAACGCAATCTACAACGGTGTTTGAGGCTTCCCATCGCTCAGACACACTCAAGCTTTATTGGCACTTGGACGATATATATCTTGGGGAAACTCAGGATTTCCATCAGATTAATGTTAGTCCTTCGCTAGGCAAACATACACTAACGATTGTTGATGAATTAGGAGGCACCGTTAGTCGCGATTTTGAGGTCTTAATGGCACAATAAGATTTCAATTTATTCGCCCTATTAGTATAGGAGCTTGCTACAAATTGATTAACTTTAGGCTTAAATTGAATTTTTCACAAAACCGTTATAAATGAAACAAATCTACCTGGGAGCTGCAATGATTATGGCAGTTGGAGTATCACAAGCTCAAAACACAGACCGTTTAGTATTAATAGAGGGTCTTTCAAGTAACACATGCGGACCATGTGCATCTTTTAATAGTCAGTATTCACCTGTGTTGAGTAATAACAACGCGAACGATGGAAACACTGCGGGTGTTGCAGTGGTAAAATATCAAATGGATTGGCCGTCTCCGGGCACAGATCCAAGTTTTAACGATGATGGAGATGCAAGACGTGGGTTTTACGGAACAACAGGAATTCCAGATTGGTTTATTGATGGCGAATTTAATGATGGATCACAATCTATTATTGATACCAGAAGTCAAGTGCCAGCGGAGATTATGATTGATGCAGCCTATTCGATTAGTGGCAGTGATATTACTGTTGATGTTGAGTTTACTGCACTTGAGGATTTAGGTGCTGGAAACAGACTATTCATAGCTTTATGTAACTCGTCATATTCTTATACTGGCGGTACAAATGGAGAGTCAAGCTTTAAGCATATCTTCAGAAAGATGTTGCCATCTGGTGCAGGTGTATTCTTATCTCCAATTGATTCGGGAGATGTAATTACACATTCAGAAACATACACGTTTAATGTGGCAAGCGGAACGCCAGCTCAAGGGAGCTATGATCTATGGAATAGCAATATTGAAGTAGTGGTGTGGGTACAAAAGACTACTGGATCTAAGCCGGTATATAACGCTGCTGTTGCAACTGAGGGGGCCTTAAGTATTGAAGAAGGTGATTCAGATGACTTTGCATTAGTAGTATTCCCAAATCCTACAACTAGTAACGCTGATTTATTGTTTGACGCTAATGGAAAAGATAATGTTGTAATTACAGTTACAGACGCAACTGGAAAGTTAGTTCAAACTGAGAATCTTTCTGGTGTTAATGGTCGTCAGAGACATAACTTAAATACTGAGGCACTAAGCAATGGATTATACTTTGTTTCTGTTAAGCAAGGAAACCAAGTAGCCATCACAAAATTACTTGTGCAGAAATAATATTTCGAAAAACTTTAGTGAAGCGGTGAAGTTACTTCACCGCTTTTTTGTTGCAATTAATTGGCCTTTTTAACGAATTCAGACTTTAAGCCCATCGCGCCAAAACCATCTATTTTACAGGCAATATCGTGGTCTTCATCTACCAAGCGGATATTCTTAACCTTTGTTCCGGCCTTTACTGGTTTGGAAGCACCTTTTACTGGTAAATCTTTTATCACGATAACCGAGTCGCCATCTTGAAGTATATTACCGTTCGAGTCTTTCACGACAAATGCATCTTCACTTACAGCATTTGGATCCCATTCATGACCACATTCTGGACACATTATCAATAAGCCGCTTTCGTAGGCATATGGACTTTTACATGCTGGGCATGGCGGTAAATCTGACATAATTTTAGTTTTTACGAATCTAGGGCTTTATCTAGAATTGAACAATATGATTATTGTCAGCATTTGTCAAAACAGAACTATTTCTCTGTAAATTATTGCTTTTAAGTGTTCTAGATGCCATTTAATAGATTAAATCATGCCGTATTGGGTGAAATACGGCCTAGGTTCAAGCTGCATAGCTCGATTGAACCGAATCAGTTAGCTAAAATTATAGTAGAAGCCATAAAAGAAGATCCTAGCGTGATAGGTCATGAGAGTAATGGGCTTTGTATGCTTAAAATCCCTATAAATGACAGACATTATTGGTCGCCAGAGCTTACTGTAAGAATAGAAGAGAGGGTAGATGGCAAGGACGGTAGTTATTTGAGTTGTTTAGTTGGACCACAACAATCGGTATGGGCCATGTTTGCATTTATATATGGTACCATTGCAATGATTGCTGTGTTCGGGGGCATGTATGGTTTAACTCAAATTGAACTAGGAAAACCTTCATGGATGGTTTGGTTATTTCCAATAGGTATAATTCTGTTGCCAAGTATATATACCTTATCAAAAATTGGTCAAAAGAAAGGACGCAATCAAATGCTACATTTAATTAGTTTTCTGTATCACAGTGTAGAAAATGCTAGTGGTAATGTAGAACGCACAGATTAAAAAAAAGCGTGTATGTCTCCATACACGCTCATTAATTATTTAGTCCGTGATGGGTTTATAGAAAATCAACCTTTCCGCTATCTAAGTTATAAAAGGCAGGAACAATTTTTAATTTTCCCTCTTCAACTGCAGTGCGTATAATTTTTGAACGGCTCATTAATTCAACGGCGTTTAACTCAGCGTTCTTTCTCACAATCGTATTGATGTCTGTTTCAGACCCGCAAACAGATACGGCAGGCGTAACATGACTTAATAAATGATTAAGGTTGTACCCATTGTCACCTCCAGCTGCCGCGGCAGTAACCGCACCACAACTTTCATGTCCTAAAACAACTATTACATTGGAGCCAAGATGTGCTACCGCATATTCGATACTTCCGATAGATGATGTGTTCGCTACATTTCCAGCAACTCTAACCACAAATAGTTCACCCAAACCTGTGTCAAAAGCTAGCTCTGGAACAACTCTACTGTCTGCACAACTTAATACAACGGCATATGGACTCTGTCCTCCTGTTAAGGCATCTCTTCTGGCGCTGTCCTGAAGCTGTCCGTCTAGTTTGTCTTGTATAAATCTTGCATTTCCTTCTCGTAATCTTTGAATCGTACTTTCAATTGTCATAATGTGATAAATGATAAATGTGTCCCTAAAGATAATAAGTCTTATCACATTAGTGGGGTGTCATTTAGATTAATAATTTTGAGAGAAATTTAGGAGTATGATTAAAGACCACTTTACCAACTATATCCATAATCTTCAAGACGCCATTTGTAAGAGCTTAGAAACTATTGACGGAAAAGCAAAGTTTATTGAGGATGAATGGAAGAGAGAATCGGGAGGTGGTGGTAAGACAAGGGTCATATCAAATGGTAAGGTATTTGAAAAAGGCGGTGTGAATACATCCGTTGTGCATGGCGAATTACATCCAGCTATAAAAAAACAGCTAAATGTTGACGGCAGTAGTTTTTTTGCATGCGGATTATCTCTCGTTATTCACCCAAATAGTCCACATGTACCTACAATTCATATGAATGTGAGGTATTTTGAGATATACGATGACAACAACAAGCGCTTAGATGGCTGGTTTGGTGGGGGAATAGACTTAACTCCTTATTATTTGGATGTTGATGACGCAAAATTTTTCCATAAAACTCTAAAAGCAGCATGTGATAAACATGGTGAAGAACTGTATCCTGATTTCAAAGAGAAATGTGATAACTATTTCTATAATTCTCATCGCAACGAAACAAGAGGTATTGGTGGAATATTTTATGATTACTTAAAAGAAAATGAGGAGAAATCCATAGAAGATTGGTTGGCCTTCTCGGAAGAAATTGGAAACTCATTTAACACGATATACGAGACTATCTGCAATAGGCATAAGCACAAGGACTTTTCCGAAAGTGAAAAATTTTGGCAAGAAATACGTAGAGGAAGATATGTTGAGTTCAACCTACTTCATGATAGAGGTACTCATTTTGGTATTAAGTCAAATGGAAGAACAGAATCTATCTTAATGAGCCTACCTGCGACCGTTAGATGGGAATATGATTATCATCCAGAACCCAATTCCCGCGAGGAAAATCTGGTCAATCACCTCAAGGCAATCGACTGGCTTAATTATTAAAAAAATGTTAAAACTATCATTATTGATAGTTTTTATTTTGTAAATGATAGTAATGCTATTATATTTGCGCTCGATTACTATTAAAAAGTGAGTATTACTTCTATGATATCGCTAAGGATGAATGACAAAATATTCATCAAGGACCCTGAGTCAACTGACCTGGGAAAGTCCATTATACGTGGAAGTGTAGAGCTAATTGAAGACTTGGGGTACGAGAACTTTACATTTAAAAAACTGGCAAAGCATATTGGATCAACGGAAGCTTCCATTTATCGCTATTTCTCTAGTAAGCACAAAATACTTATCTATCTATGTTCTTGGTACTGGAGCTGGATGGAATATAAAATTGCCTTCGCAATTAATAATATTAAGTCTGCAGAGACGCGTTTGGAGATTTCACTTAAGTTATTGACGGAAGTTCCAGAACAAGATGCCATGTTTCAGCACATAGATGAACAAAAACTATTCTCTATTGTTATCGAAGAGTCATCAAAAGCCTATTTATCAAAACAGGTGGATGAAGATAATGTGGAAGGCTATTTTCTTCCATATAAGTCCTTGGTAGATATGGTGTCTAATATAATCTTAGAAATAAATAAGGAGTATGAGTATCCTCATATGTTGGTCTCGTCTGTTATTGAGGGCGCGCACTTGCAGAGGTTTTTTGCAGAACATCTTCCAAGATTAACGGATGAAACAGAGGATAAAGAGGCGATTACATGTTTTTTTACAAATATTGCTAAAAACGCGATAAAGTAATGAGGCAAAAAGCATACATATCGTCCCGCTTAAGTGATACCATGCAGCTAGTGCTTGTGTGCTTCTTTACCTTCTTATTATTTGGAGCGTCTTACAGTGCTGGTTTCATGCAAATGCAAATGGCAGAAGAGATTGTCGAAGACGTAGATTTCGATTTTGGAGAAAATCATTCTGATAATGACGGTGAAGATGATGATGATTTGAAAACTTCATTATTTGCGTACGATTCGGTAACTACAAATCTCTTCGCTGATCAAGAACTTGATTTCGAGTCACACTGCCAATGGCAACATCAGAAAAAGTGCCATCCAGTGATTACACCTCCTCCAGAGCTAGGATAGTTCCTAACTATTTGCTCAATCAATTTCAATTTTTACATAATTTAAGCCAATGAAACCATTATCAGCGGGTGAGCGTTTTTGGATGCTCTTAAAGCCTGATCAAAAAGAAATTAGAAATGTATACCTGTACGCCATAATAAATGGTTTGGTATACCTGTCCTTACCTGTAGGGATACAGGCCATAATCAACATGATTCAGGTTGGTCGTGTGAATACATCTTGGATCGTGTTAGTTGCGGTAGTGATTATCGGTGTGGCAATAAACGGTTTACTCCAAATTAGCCAGTTGAGAATCACTGAAAATATACAACAAAAGATATTTGCTAGAGCAGCATTTGAATTTGCTTACAGAATTCCTCGTGTGAAATTAAAGGAGCTGTATGACTATTATGCGCCCGAATTAATGAATCGATTTTTTGATGTTGCTATCGTTCAAAAAACCTTTTCAAAGATTATTATTGATTTCTCCACCGCCAGTATACAGGTGCTGTTTGGCTTGATATTATTATCATTCTACCATCCATTTTTTATTGTGTTTAGCTTAATCCTAGTGGTTTTAATTTATGCCATTTTTAAGTTTACCGGAAGAAAAGGCCTTGAATCTAGTTTGGAAGAATCAAAGCATAAGTATAAAACAGCGCATTGGTTAGAAGAAATTGCCAGAACCAACATTACATTCAAGCTGGCAGGAAGGACGGATTTACCTCTAGACAAAACAAATGTGGCCGTTGAATCCTATTTAGAAGCAAGAGAAACTCACTTTAAAATTCTTGTTACACAATATTGGCTGCTTGTACTTTTTAAAGTACTCGTAGCTGCTGGACTTCTGATTATGGGGGGAATTCTTGTTATGGAACAACAAATGAATATTGGTCAGTTTGTTGCCTCCGAAATCGTAATTCTTTTAATCATGGGATCGGTTGAAAAACTGGTACTCAACCTAAGTGTATTATATGACATGCTTACTTCAATTGAGAAGCTGGCACAAGTAACTGATCTAGAAATTGAATCAGATGAAGGCATTGAGCTTCCGTATGACGAGAACTGCAAAGGTTTGTCGGTTGAAGTGGAAAATCTTGTATTTGCTTACAAAGGAAATAAGCGAAAAGTGCTTAATGGTATTGACCTTCAGGTTGATTGTGGCGAACGCGTTATGATAACTGGTGAGAATGATTCAGGAAAGTCCACACTATTATACCTTATGGCAGGTCTATATTTGCCGGACGAAGGTTTTGTTGCAGTCAACGGTGTTTCAGTTACCGGAATTAATCTAGAATCACTACGATCGGTTATTGGTGATTGTTTTATGAATGAGCTCCTATTTGAAGGAACGATTTATGAAAACATATCTATGGGAAGGGAGAGAGCAACCCTAGACAACGTTAAATGGGCAGTTAAGAATCTTGGCTTAGAATCATTTGTAAACCAGTTGCCTCAGGGCTACAATACTGTTATTCACCCTCAAGGCAGGCAGTTCTCAGCAAGTGTTAATAGTAAATTAATTATAGCAAGGGCAATTGCCGATAAGCCTAATCTTTTAATCATTAAGGATACTATCAATGCTTTGATTCCAAGCCAAAGAGAACAAGTTATGGACTTTTTAGTGGACAAATCGAATCCATGGACATTGATAATCTCTACCAATGACCTTAGCGTGGCAAAAAGAATGGATGAAATAATCATTCTTAGCGAAGGTACAATTGAGTCAAAAGGTAGCTACGAATCCATGAAAACTAAACTTAAGAAGTATGCTTAATATTAGTAGAAATAGTATAGCAAAGCGCTTTCCAAAAAACGGATATAGCGCTCTAAAATTGGCTGAAGGTAAGTTGTCTGGAAAAGTCTTGAGAAGGGTGATAATCATATCCCTTCTTATAATAATTGTGATAATGTTTCTGCCTTGGACACAGAATATTCGGTCTCATGGCAAAGTCACTACATTAAAGCCAGAACACAGACCTCAAACAATTCACACGATTATTCCGGGAAGAATTGAAAAATGGTATGTACAAGAAGGGGACTTTGTTGAAAAGGGTGACACACTTGTGTATTTATCTGAAGTAAAAGACGCTTACTTTGATGACGACCTCTTGGAAAGAACTAAAAATCAAAGAGATTTAAAGGAGAAAAGTGTTGGGGCCTATCAACAAAAAATAGAAGCCTTAAATAGACAGATAAAAGCGCTTACGGAACAGCAAAAATTAAAACTGCAGCAAACTAAAATCAAGTTGCAGCAGGCAGAACTGAAATTGGAGCAGGATAAAGGAGCATTAGAAGCAGCCGAGGGAAATTTGGAGGTTGCTAAAGCTCAGTACAAGCGTTTCGAAGAACTGTATGAGCAGGATCTAAAAAGTCTAACGGATTTGGAAAACAGAAGAGTTAAACTTCAAGATGCAACGAATTACGAAATTCAGGCGAGAAACAAATGGCTTGCAAGTCAATCTGAAGTGATTAATGCAAAGGTGGAAATCTCAAATATCAATTCGGAGTACGACAGCAAAATTGCTAAGGTGAATTCGGACTTATCCACTGCCGAGTCAAATATGTTTGATGCCGAATCTGGGGTGAATAAACTCAATAACCAGTACAGTAATTATCTGTATAGAAATGGCCTGTATTACATTACAGCACCTCAGTCTGGCTATATAGCTCAAACCATGCAAACAGGTATAGGGCAGACTATAAAAGAGGGGGAGGCTATTATAGAAATTATGCCAACTAATTATCAATTAGCAGTAGAACTATACGTAGAACCGCTTGATTTACCCCTTATTTCTAAAGGGCAGCATGTTAGAATTCAATTCGACGGTTGGCCTGCAATTGTATTCTCTGGTTGGCCAAACGTAAGTTATGGTACCTATGGAGGGAAAGTATATGCAATCGATCAGCATATAAGTCCAAATGGAAAGTACAGAGTGTTGGTTGAACCTGAAGAGGATGATCATCCATGGCCTGAAGCATTACGATACGGTGGTGGTACAAACACTATGATATTGTTAGATGATGTGCCTGTGTGGTATGAGATGTGGCGTCAAATAAATGGATTCCCGCCAGATTTTTATCAGCATGACAAAGAGAAAAATCAAAAAGACAACAAGAAATGAGAAGCCTACTGCTAACAATTTCTATAAGCATTAGCTGTGTCCTGTATTCTCAGTCATCTGCGGATTCCTTGCGTGTATTCACGTTCGAAGATTATATAGGAATGGTGCGCACATATCATCCTATAATGAGAATGGCGAAAATCCAGGCTGAGAAGGGAGATGCAGAATTAATGACAGCAAAAGGTGGTTTTGATCCTATTTTAAGAGGTAATCTCGATCAAAAATATTTTGACGATAAATCATACTACAGTTTGCTAGATGCTGGACTAACAGTTCCAACATGGTTCGGAATTAAAGGAGAAGTTGGCTATGAGCAAAATGACGGGATTAATTTAAACGATCAGAACCTTACTCCAGATGATGGCTTATGGTACGCCGGTATCAGTATTCCGCTTGGTAAAGGCTTATTCATCGACCAACGCCGTGCCGATTTAAAGATGGCAAAGATTTATCAGCAAAGTTCGCAATTGGAGCAAACCATCATGGCAAATGAGCTTCTGATGGATGCGGTTAAAGCATATTGGTCGTGGTTTGAATCCTACAATAGGAGGGAACTGTATACTACCATGAGGAACAATGCTCAGATTAGATTGGATGCTGTTAAAGGCAGAAGTGCTGCTGGTGATTTGCCTGCTATTGACACACTTGAGGCGTTTATTCAATTACAGAACAGACAAGTGCAGCTTCAAGAGGCGCAATTAGATTTTCTTAATTCGGGAGCCATTCTATCCACCTACCTTTGGTCTAAAGATTATGCGCCATTGGAGGTAGACAGTGTGTTTATTCCGAACATGTATGAATCAATTGAAAAGTCTTTACCAGAAGGAAATGAGGTGCTAGCGATTGATAGTCTTGGGGCAAATCATCCTGAGCTCTTAGCATATTCAAATGACATTGACATTCAACGAATAAAAATCAGATTGTCGAGAGAAGCACTTAAACCATCTGTTGACTTAAAATACAATGCTTTGAATGGAGCAGGGCAGGGCGGTGTGTTTAATGATTACTCAATCGAAAACTATAAATGGGGTGCAAGTGTGAAGTTTCCATTGTTTCTTCGAAAAGAACGTGGAAAACTTAAATACAACGAACTTGTACTAGAAGAGAAATCTATGGGAATGGCTACTAAGCAACAGACTCTTGTGAGTAAAGCTAACATTGCCTTAAATACATGGTTTATAACAGCAAATCAATTCGAATTAGCCCGTTTAACAGCTGAGAATTACCTCAGACTATTAGAGGCAGAGCGCACTCTGTTTAGGAACGGAGAAAGCTCATTGTTCATGATTAACTCTCGAGAAAAATCATACATTGAATCTCAAGAGAAGTTTTTAAAGGTGATTGCGAAAAACGCTCAAGGCTCTAGTTATTTCTACTATGCATTGGGTGTTCTTCAATAAACTTATTGTTTTATCTCAGTGATTTTTCCATTCTCATCCCATTCGTAGCGTGTTTGGGACTTAGTTTGATCCAAAAAGGATTCTTCACCTTCCATTACTTCCTCGTCAAAGAGAGTACCGTGCTCATGTGTGCTAAACACATCTACACCGTTTTTATCAAATTTTAAATCATCATCCGTGGCGTAATAATCATTTGCCCCCATATTGGAGTCGTAACAATAACAGCCAATTACTTCTCCATCTATTTGATTGCCTTTAAAATCAAAAGAATATAGTTCTAAGAAAGTATTCTGAATTCCGAATGCACCTGGCGTGTAATAGTGATATACGAGTAATAAGTGACCAAAAGGTGTGCTCACATGATATCCTGGCGTGAGTTCATGAAAACCCCAGCCCGTCATGAATTCCTCATCTTCGTTAAAGTAATGCTGATAGTCCAATGTGTCAATTGCATTGGCTTCCGATTCACTTATGCGACTAGGTTCAAACGGAAATTCTTCCGATTTAAATAAGTTGATTAAATCATCGAACGCTAGCACTTTACTATGGGCGTCTTTCTTACTGTTTAGGGTATTTATGTATTCCTCTTCACTAATTTCGCTCAGAGCAAATTTAAATTGCTTGTTATTGCCGCTCCAGTCACCATTCCAATTACCTTCTTCATCAAATGTTCCGTTCCAAGAGCCTGTTTTCTTATTCTTATAGAACTCGTCCATTTCAAGTGAGTTGCCATATAAACCTCCCTTCAAATCAATTAACTTCTTCATTGAAGTGTAATAGTACTTACCTGTTAGAACACCTTTTTCCGAATGTACCATGGCGTATACTTCATACTTTCCATCAATCTTTCCTTTAAAGAATGTGGTAGGCATGTTGACAGCTTCACCTTGATCTTCAATCGGAGTTTCAATGGAGTCAACTTTCGTCTCTTGTTTGCTTTTAGAATCGTCTGATGATGTGCCCTTGTCTTTGTTTTCATCGCCGCATGAAGCTAGAAATAGGGTAGCCGCTATAGTAAGTAGTTTGAATTTCATAATTAATAGATTGATACGCCAAATATAAGCTTCCGTGCAAGGAAACTCAACAATTATTTTATGAAGAGATGGTTGAAATTTATTTGTGGGTATTGATGACTGCAGTATCCGTAAACGCAGGGTCTATTTTTTCCCAAAGCTCTATTTTCCTTCCATTACCATCAATAATATGGGCGAAATTACCATAGGATTCACGCATAATATCTCCGACAGGATGAATGCCCTTGTCAGCCAGTTTTACTAAAAATGCATCCAAATCATCCACCACATAATTAATCATAAACTCATTAGATGAAGGCTCAAAGTAATCTGTATTCTCACTAAACGGGCTCCATTGTAAATACTGTCTTGAGTCGTCGTTTGCATTTTTGTACTCAAATGTCACACCGTAATCATTCGCATTGAGTCCCAAATTATCTTCATACCAAGCTTTGTCTTTTTTGGGATCATTACTTTTAAAAAAGATGCCTCCAATACCCAGTATGCGTCCCTTACTATTGTCCATTAACCATGTGAATTAAGAATGCGTACTCCATTGCCGTTTCCTTGTAAGCCTCATATCGCCCTGATGCGCCACCATGGCCAGTACTCATATTACAATCCATTATAGCAATATTGTTGTCTGTTTTTGTCACACGTAATCTCGCTAACCACTTAGCAGGTTCCCAATATTGTACTTGCGAATCCCAATAGCCTGTCGTAATTAGTAGGTTAGGGTAGTCTTGAGCCTTTACCTGATCATATGGTGAATACGATAACATATAGTCATAGTATTCTTTGTTTTTGGGATTTCCCCATTCATCAAATTCACCTGTGGTCAAAGGAATTGATTCATCTAACATTGTGCTAACTACATCCACAAAAGGAACAGCAGCTACAACTGCTTTGAAATTCTGTGGTTTCATATTAATGACTGCTCCCATCAAGAGTCCTCCTGCACTGCCGCCCATCGCACACATCTTGCTTGGTGAACTATATTTCTGTTCAATTAAGAAATCAGATGCAGCAATAAAATCAGTGAAAGTGTTAATTTTTTTAAGCTTCTTTCCATCTTCATACCATGGTCTGCCTAAGTATTCACTCCCACGAATGTGCGCAATTGCATAAATAAACCCTCTATCCAAAAGGCTAAGTCTTGGTATGCGAAAATTATCTGGAATGGTCACTCCATAAGAACCATACCCGTAAAGTAGACATGGATTTGTTCCGTCCTTTTTTAATCCTTTTTTATAGACTAATGAAACTGGTACTTTAACGCCATCGGGAGCCGTAGCCCACACACGCTCTGTCTCATAGTCATCTGGATTATAACCTCCAATTACTTCTTTTTGCTTCAGGATAGTCTGTTCACCCGTATTCAAATTGTACTCATAAACCGTACTGGGTACCTTTAACGAAGAGAAGCCATAACAAAGAAATTCACTATCGTAAACCATGTTGGTGCCAATACCACAGGCATAGGTTTCCTCTTCAAACGCAATGTCATGAGGATTGGATTTGTCGTGATTCATTACACGCAGCAGAGTTAATCCATTTTCTCTCAACTCAACAACAAGATGATTTTTGAAGACTTCTATATCGGAAATTCTTACTTTTTCATTATGCTCGATAAAAGGCTGCCAGTTTTCTTTACTCGTCTTGTCGAGATCTGTTCGCATTAAACGAAAGTTAGTCGCATTCCAGTTAGTTTGCACGTACCACTTGTCTTCCCAATGATTAATAGAGTAGAGGTGGTCTTCTTCTCTTTCTTGGAATACTCTGAATGCTCCAGATGGATTGTCAGCTTCAAGAACTTGATGTTCAGTACTCATTGTACTATATGAGTCTATAAACAGGTATTTATCCGATTTTGACTTAGAAATCTCGCAATAAAAAGTTTCGTCCGTCTCTTCAAAAACAAGTACATCCTCAGATTGGGGAGTACCCAAAACGTGGCGCCAAATCTTGTTTTCTCTTAGCGTAGTTTCATCCTTCGTAACGTAGAAGACTGTTTTATTATCATTGGCCCAGACTATATCTCCACTTGTGTTTTTAAGCACTTCATCGCATTTTGTTTTACCATCAAGATCTTTAAAAACAATGGCATATTGGCGTCTACTTACATCATCATAGCTGTAAGCCAGTATACGGTTGTTTGTGCTGAACTCAACATCTCCCACGTCATAGTAGTCATGTCCTTTAGCGAGTACATTTACATCAAGATAGGCTTCCTCTTCCGCGCTTAAATCACCTAGTTTACGGCAGTATATTTCATACTCTTTTCCTGGCTCATACTTATCGTAATAATAATAGCCATTATCCAATATAGGAGCCGAGCTTTCATCTTCTTTAATACGCGATTTTATCTCGTTAAAGATGGTTTTTTGCAATCCTTCTGTAGGTTTTAAAACAGCTGTTTTATAGGCGTTTTCTGCATTTAAATAGTCGAGAACTTTTTGTGTTTGTTCATCAGGTGTGTCTGCTTCTTTTTGCTCATCAGACAAACGCATCCAAAAATACGGGTCAATTCTTTCGTGCCCATGTGTGATTAACGTGGTATCTTGTTTTTCTGCAATTGGAGCGTTTGCTACCTCCTCTGTTGTCCCCTCAATTTCCATGTCCTTTTTCTCTTCGTTCGATTCAGAATTCTTCGCCTCACTGCAACCAACAAGCACTAGTGCTATTATTAGCCAATGTCTAGTCATTTGGTACAGGTTTAATTTCCTTAAATGTCTTAAATTTAATTGATTGCACAAATGTCGTGTATGCCGCCCAATCTTCATTAATAAACTGATTTATTTTATCAACGGCCTTGTTTATTTCTTCTTCACACTGCGTATATGCAAGCTTTGCATTTGGACCTGGTGCTTGCTGAGAAGAAAGAATATAATCACTTGTCTGTCCTATCAGTTCGTTGAGGCGCACTGTAACATGTTCATAGCCTTCAAAAGATTCAGACAACATATAGATATCCTGAAGTTCAGTAACTGTTTTTTGTAGTGATTTAGAGCTGTCTTTCAAGGCTTTGTAATCATCTTTTTCTAACAAGTCTTCCTGCTTTAAAAGGTGTTTAATATTGTCAGATATTTCATTCAGACGCTGAAAGGCTTCAGCAGCTCTTGCAATATTTTTTTCATGTTTATCATATAAATCATAACGTTGCTTAAGTGCTGCAAAATTTTCACTTATTCTTGGATCGGTATAAACTTTAACCTTAGCGCTATCTTTCTTGTCTGCATATACCGCCACCATTTTGTAGGTGCCAGGTTCCACATTTCTCCCAGAAGGTGCGTCTGCGTCTTTTTTGGGCTCTCGTCTAGAAGGATAATATACACCGTCTTTTCTCAGATTCCAATAGATGTGATGCATGCCGGTGTCAGCTTTTTGTTTGAATTGACGCACTGTATCGTTCCTAACATTAATCAGGGCTATTTTGATATGTTTATAATCAAGTTCTTTGGCACTTGAATCCTTCTTTTCTTCTTTACTAGGTTTGCTCAATTTATCCAGATAGTAAGCAAACTTAGCGGCACTTGTTCCGTTTTGACCACGGTAGTGTGCATCCGCTCCAAATCGCATCCCTGGATTTTGAATATAGCTTACGTCATAAGCATCATTTGAATCAAATACCGTAAATCCTTTTGTGCTTAGCGACTTATTGGCGAGAGCACGTAGTGGTTTTATGTCATCCAAAATGTAGGCAGCTCTTCCAAATGTTCCAATGATTAAATCGGATTCGCGTGGATGAATCTTGAGATCTACGGTAGGTACAGATGGATAATTCACCGACCATTTTTGCCAGGATGTTCCCCCGTTAACACTTGCATATAATCCATATTCTGTTCCTAAGAAGAGCAAGTTCTTTTCAATATTATCTTGCACGATGGAGTGACAATGTCCTTCGATATCACTGTTTATGATTGAACTCGCTTTTTTACCATAAGCACTCACTTTTATAGCATACGGCTGCCAATTATTCCTTCTGTAATCATTAGCCACAACAAACGCTTCTTCTTTATTAAAGTTTGATGGTGTAATTTGAGGAATCCAAGCTCCTTTCTTTGCATATTTATCAATGTGCTTGTTAAGATTGGTCCAGCTTTGTCCTTTGTCTTGTGTTAGCCACAAATTACCGTCGTCTGTGCCCACCCAGATTATGTTCTCGTCTAATGGGCTTGGAGCGATACATGTGATGGTGGTATAATTTTCAGCTTTGGTAGCATCTATGGTTAAACCTCCGCTTTTAGCCTGTTTTTGTTTTTCGGGATCATTGCTGGTAAGATCTTCAGATAATACTGTCCAACTCTCACCGCAATCATTCGAATAGTGCACGTATTGACTTCCAAAATACACACCACAAGGATTGTGTGGGTCTTGAGCCAATGCAGCATTCCAATTAAACCTTAGCGGAACGCTATCTTTAGCTACTGGCTGGATGCGCTGAGTTGCCCCAGTTTCTCTGTCGTATGTATAGAGATTTCCTCCTTGGTACATGGCGTAACCATACCTGCTGTGCCCTGCTTTTGGCATAACATCAAAACCATCTCCGAAGAGCACTTCTTGCCAATCCGCATTCTGAATACCGCCCGTATGCCACACTTTTGATGGTCCTATCCAAGAACCATTGTCCTGCATTCCGCCGTAAAGATTATAAGGAACGTCATCATCATAATTGATGTGGTAGAATTGGGCTACTGGTAGATTTTCTACAAAACGCCATGTATCGCCTCCATCCTTAGAGATGTTGATACCGCCATCGTTACCTTCAATTATGTAATCTGGATTCGATGGGCTAATCCAAAACGCATGGTGGTCTGGATGTCCAATGTGATAGGGTAAAATTGTCGAAAAAGATTTCCCGCCATCTTCGCTCTTTGACAGAACAGAATAGAGGTTGTACAAGCGATTCTCGTTCTTTGGGTCGCAGAAAATATCGGCATAATAGAAGGGACGATTTCCTATGTTCTTATCACTTACTTTATGCCAGTTTTCCCCTCCATTATTGGATTTATATAGGGCCGTTTTCTTTGATTCAACCAAGGCATAAACCACATTTGGCTTGTCATGACATATGGTAAGTCCCGAGCGTCCTATTGTTCCCTCTGGCAGTCCATTTTTCTTGCCTAATTTTTTCCAGCTTTCACCACCATCATAGGTAATGTATAGGCCAGAACCATTGCCGCCTGAAGTAAAAAACCAAGGCTCTCTATGATAGGACCACATGGCGGCAATCATTTTATCAGGATTGCTTGGATCCACTATCAAATCAGCGCAGCCAGTTGTATCATCCACATATAGAATTTGTTTCCAAGTTTTTCCTCCATCTTTAGTTTGGTAGACACCACGTTCTTTATTCGGACCCCACGCCGAGCCCATCGCAGCTAATGTTGCAACCTCTGGTTTATAGGGGTGCGGAATAATTCGATGAATGGTTTTTGTATTCTCTAAACCACATAAGTTCCAAGATTTCCCTCCATCAATGGATTTATAGACGCCTTTTCCGCTTGATTGCGAGTTTCTGGGGTTTCCTTCGCCTGTTCCTACCCAAATTAAATCTGGATTGATATTAGAATAAGCAACAGCACCAATTGACTGGGTTGCTTCACCATCAAAAATAGGGTCCCATTTAACACCACCATTATCAGAAGTCCAAACACCTCCACTTGCAGTACCAATAATAATTTTTTGATCATTGTTAGGATGTACATCAATTGTGGTGACACGGCCACTCATTCCTGCGGGCCCTACGTGACGCATGGTCATTCCTTTCATAAATGTGCTATCTAGACTTTGTGAAAAGCCAAGAAGTGTTGATAGAATACCAATGCTTACAGTTAAAATTTTCATTCAAATATGGATTTATCCAAAAATAAGACAAACAAGTGAGCTAGCCTATGAATATAGGACGAATGGTATGACACGTGAAATTTTGGTATATTTAGTACATGAAGCGTTGGTTGCTCATAGTATTGTTAATGTGGTCTGTTATCTCGAATGGTCAGTTTCTCAAAGGAGATCATAGCATTGGATTGGGTTACACAAGCTTTAATTATGAGCAATATTTTACCCAGGAGATTTCGTTGCAATATCAGCATCAGTTTAGTCATCGCATATTGGGGACTTATTCATTTGGCGTACAACACATGCCTGATAGTGATGAGTGGATGTATCATTTTACCGGAGGACCCATGGTAACAGGTTTGTTGTTGTATTACTTACCAGATTGGACTTATAGTTTTGAGTCAGCTGTATCTGGAATAGGTGTTGCTTTAACTATGGCTATTCTGCCTGAAAAGGTCACCTATTGTTTTTATGGTTTAGACAATCACTTGCAGATTGGACCGTACGTGCAGTACATGTCATTTGATTACTATAAGCATGAAGGAGGTTTTATAGAGAATATATTCTATCGTTGTGGCGCTGGATTTGATTTGCGATTTGTCGATCAATCTGAACGATTAGTTATATCAGCCACAGGAGGCGTTCAATATATTCCGAAAGTTGCCACGGGCTATGTATTTGGAGTGCGGGCTTTAATTCGTATGAATAAAAATATGCCCAATAGACAAAAAATTGATACACCCATAGATTTAGGCTACGATTAACGTACATTTGCGCTGATCTTTGAAAATTTACCGACCTGTCGCTGTCACGCCTATGGCGAGATGGAGGAAAGTCCGGACAGCATAGAACGCCATGCTTCCTAACGGGAAGGATTCATTCGGTAGCAATACCGAATGGATACAGCTAGTGCAGCAGAAAATAACCGCCTTGTCTTTGATGGGGTAAGGGTGAAAAGGTGAGGTAAGAGCTCACCAGTTGCAGCGGTGACGCTGCAAGCTGTGTAAACCTCATGGGCTGAAAGATTATGTATATCGGCATTTAAGAGTTGTTCGCTCGTTGCCGAGGGGTGAATCGATAGATCGTGCTAGTGATGGTACGGCCAGATAAATGACAGGATAGAACAGAATCCGGCTTACGGGTAAATTTTCAAAGATTATTCTTCTATTGCGCGGACTGTGTACCCCTCGTTTCTTAATAACTGAATTACACCTGAGTCAAATGGTAAATGAGCTGCACCAACAGCAATAAAACATTGATTATCTTTTATTAGCTCTTCTATTTTAGGAATCCAGTTTTTGTTTCTATTGATTAAGAATATGTCTTTGTAATCTGTCATTAACATATCATCTGATGCGAAAATGTGTGATGCAAGCGTATCAAGATTATGTGAAGCGTACACAGGCCCAAGTTCTTCTAATTCTGATTGAGATACTTCCATATTTTGAAGCGTTTCTGTTAGATACACTAACATATCTTCATATTTAATTTGATCGAATACGTTGAGCTGGTCTTTAACCGTTTCAAGACCACCTAACTGTAAGCTGTTTTCGTAAGCTACATCCATAAAGTATAGCTCATATGATTTGGTGCCTTCTGTTGGACTTTCCCCTCCCTGAGCGATAATAGAATATAATCCAAAAGGCTTCATGTTGGCTTGCGTCTTTTCAAAAGTTTCTCGATCAATGCCTTTGTGTTCTTCCAAAGCGGCTATAAAATCCTCATACACTTGGGGCGAAACGTAGTCTTTGATGGTGCCCGAATCCAAATAAATATCTGTAACCACTGAAGATAAATCTCCAATATTCGTAAGATCTCTTATCTCCATTACCAAATAATCGGAAGATTCTAGGGCTTTCATCAAGTTTGGTCCTACTTCAAACAAGTCCTTAGAAATCATGTGCATAGTTCCGTATAGATAGCTTGGATGATCTAAACCATTTCCTGATATTTCGAACAGAAATGAACTGTTGCCCTCTAAGTACTTAGGTTCTAGCGGTTCGTCTATTGCATCTATATCGCTCTTCTCCGTTTGTGACCTATTATCATCCTTTTCTTCTTTGGATGTATCCTCTGATGAACAGGCACCCAAAAAGAGGATTAGACTAAGTAATGTAGTTAGTTTAGTTAATTTCATGCCCCTAAAATAAAAAAACGCCCGACTATGCCGAGCGCTTTTAACTTAAATTATAAATATATTATTCAGCATCTTCCATTGCAGCTAGATATCTTTCTGCATCTAATGCAGCCATACATCCAGTACCAGCAGCAGTAACTGCCTGACGATATGTTTTATCTGCGGCGTCACCTGAAACGAATACACCAGCAACATTTGTTTTTGACGAACCAGGCACGTTTTTTATGTAACCAGTTTCATCCATATCTATGTATGGCTTGAAAATATCGGTATTAGGTTTGTGTCCAATGGCAACAAAGAAGCCAGTACACGGAATTGTTGATTCTTCTCCCGTTTTATTGTTTTTAACCTTCACTCCAGTTACCAGGTCATTTTCACCAAGAACTTCAACCGTTTCCGTGTTATATAGAATTTCGATATTCTTCACCTTCTTTACACGATTCTCCATGATTTTAGACGCTCTAAATTCGTCACGTCTAACAAGCATAGTTACTTTGCTACAAATGTTGGATAAGTAGTGTGCTTCTTCACAAGCCGAATCACCAGCACCAACGATTACTGTCTCTTGACCTCTATAAAAGAATCCATCACATACCGCACAGGCAGATACTCCACCACCTAATTCAAGATATTTTTGTTCTGATTCTAAACCAAGGTATTTCGCTGATGCCCCGGTCGAGATGATTACAGTATCAGCATGAATCTCTTTGTCTTCTACCCATACTTTGTGCACAGGGCCAGAGAAGTCAACTTTGGTTACCCAACCATTTCTAATGTCTGTTTCAAATCTTTTTGCTTGTGCCTCTAATTGAATCATCATCTCAGGTCCTGTAACGCCATCTGGATATCCTGGAAAATTCTCAACTTCATTTGTAGTTGTCAACTGTCCACCTGGCTGCATACCTTGATATAAAACAGGCTTCATGCTCGCTCTTGCCGCATAAATAGCTGCTGTATAACCAGCAGGCCCCGATCCAATTATCAAACACTTAATTCTTTCTATTCCTTCACTCATGAATTCTAATTATTTAGTCCCTCAAAAATATATATTCTACTTGATTTAGGTGTAGCAAAAGTTCCTACAACTTTTGAAGTTATCCCTTTATTTCTTCACATTATTGAAAACTTAAACAATTTAGAGTGTAACTCAGATTACTCAAGTTACTCTGCAATCAAAGTATCGTAAGTTACACCGTACCCTGCCCATAAGCCAAGTGCCCCACCTTCAATATTCGTTGGGTTGTTGGCAGGGGAAGCGAATGGGCTTCCGGCGTTGAGCGCTTGAGTTTCGGCGGATCGTAGATATTCACAAACTGCAAATTCTATGGAGCAGAATTTTATTACTACAGTATCACCTTCTCGATAATACCCTCGTTTGTCGTCAGGTCCATCATTCTCCGAGTTTGGTCGCTCATAGGCAAATTCAAATGTTTGGTTATTGATGAATTCATCATCAAATTGAGCTCCAAAAGGCAATAAAAATTGGGGGTCTTTTTCGTCTCCGTTTTGATCTACGTTTAGTCTTCTAGCATACCATCTGTAGGCATTCGACAAGGTATCGGGGTCACTTAGAATGGCCCAAGAAAATCCGTAATCTGTAGTGGGCGTTGAACCGCTTTCATTCTTTTCCCACCACACGCTGTCTAAAGCGACTAATTCTGGTATTCTTGTAGTGCTTGTATATTGCGTGTTTTCATAATCAATAGTTAAGCTGTATGACTTGCCTACTTCTCCAAAAATAGCCAAATCCGTTCCTACATAAGCGCAAATATTGAATAAGGCAAGGTCGCTAACATCAACACCTAAAAACTCTGCAACAAGTGTATCTATTCCTGGAGGTAAAGACTGGGTGCAAAGTTCTAGCAAAGTATCTGTCACGGTACCATTGCTTACAACAACTGTGGCTCCGCTAACGTGGTCATTCTGAATTTGAGTTAGATCTGTTTCACCAAAAAACTCATAGCTCCGAGATAAGAATACAATAGGAGGGAGTCCTTGTTCAATCCTGCCATCCACAACAATTTTGCTATCGTATTGGGGAATGTCAATAGAAATTTCTTTTTCACATGACACCATAGCTAATGACAGGACTATGAAGGTATATGTTAAAAGTAGTCTCATATTAAAATTTAAAATTCCATGTTACACTAGGCAGAATTGGAAATAAAGATACCTGCTTTCCACTTATGGTAAGTGTACCAGCGTCTATATCTCCATCCTGATCGATATAAATAAAATATGGATTAGCCCTATTGTATAAGTTATAAATGGAAAAATTCCAGTTTGATTCGATTTTGCGCTCTTTTTCTACAATTTCACCTGTTACTTTATCTACCTTTTTCTTAATAGGGTTTGTGTAATAGGTTGCCGATATATCCGCTCTGTGGAATGCTGGCATACGCAGGCTGTTGCGATCTCCAAATTCGTATTGTATTTGTCCTTCGTATATATAGAAGCCTTGCGCCAGGGTTATTGCACTTCCGGTAGCATAAACAAAGGCCGCACCAAAAGTCCAACGATCATTCAGTTTGTAGGATGCCACTGCAGATAAATCATGACGACGGTCATAGCGCGCTGGGAATTCTCGCCCTTCATTTATTTCATCAAATTGACGCATTGTTTTAGACCAAGTATAGCCTACCCATCCAGTTAGTTTCCCAGTTGACTTTTTTATAAAGAATTCGGCACCGTATGAATACCCCTTACCAAATGTTAGATTGTTATCTACGTTATCATTCACATTATCTGATGGTTCAGCCCCTTCCTTATATTCAATTAAGTTTCTCATGTCCTTGTAGTAAACTTCTACAGAGGCTTCATAGGTGTTTTCCTTAAAATTCCTGAAATAACCAGCAGATACTTGCGTGTTTATTTGTGGTTTAACCAACTCACTACTCGGAAACCATACATCTGTCGGAAGGGAAACAGGTGAGATGGTAGCTAAATGCACGTATTGATAATTATGAACTGCTCCAAGTTTAATGGAAGAACTGTCATTAATGGAGTAGCGCATAGAGAATCTTGGTTCTGGGCCGTGGTATAGCTGAACAGTTTTTCCTCTACCGTAATCCACCTCAGAGTTGGCTAAAGGATTAGTTGGATCTGGGATGTAGCGAGTAAATGGACCGATTTGTTGGAAAATGGAGTGTCTATATCCTAGATTTAATCGCAGTCTTTCGGTCACATCAAAATCGTCCATGAAATATAAGGCACCTTCGTTTGCATAAATTCTTAACACATCATCTTCATCAAAAAACTCAACATCTTCTGATCTCGCTGAAACACTTGAAGGAGTGAAGGTGTGGAATACATAGTTATAACCAAACTTAATGTTGTGTCTAGGACTAGGGTAGTAGGTGAAATCTGATTTTAAGTTGATATCACGAATTCCTGATAATAAT
Organism: Flavobacteriales bacterium; assembly: GCA_964230215.1. Lineage (GTDB taxonomy): Bacteria > Bacteroidota > Bacteroidia > Flavobacteriales_D > JAUILH01 > JAUILH01. The sequence goes on along the minus strand of CAXRGQ010000006.1, from coordinate 258,658 downwards.
GCAAACTCGAATTGTGACTGGCTTGCTTGGAATTGAAAATTGTAATCACTGTAAATAGCGGTTGTGTTGACAAAAAGTTTATCGTTAAAAAGATGATTCCATCTTAAGGAACCTGTAGCATTACCCCAAGGAATTCTTACGTTAAAGTTGTCTCTGTCGTTATTATAGGTGAACACATCATTCCCAAAATATCCCGATAAGTAAAGTCTGTCTTTATCAGAAAATCGATAGTTGACTTTAGCATTGAGGTCATAAAAGTAGTAACCCGAGCCATTAAAGGCATTATCCTCAGGAATAAACGGCTTAATTAGAATATCAATGTAAGTCCTTCTTGCAGAGATAATAAATGAGCTCGTATCTTTTTTGATGGGGCCTTGAAGCGTAAGGCGAGATGAAATCAATCCTAGTCCACCCTCCATATGGAAGTCCTGATAATTCCCTTCTTTCATTTTGATGTCAAGCACAGATGATAACCTTCCTCCATAATTCGCTGACATTCCACCTTTGGTGATTTCCATTCCGCTAATTGCGTCAGCATTAAAAACAGAGAAAAATCCAAATAAATGGGATGCATTATAGACGGTAGCTTCATCTAGAAGGATTAGATTTTGATCAGGACCTCCGCCTCTCACATAGAAGCCAGAATTCCCTTCACCAGCTGATTGTACTCCAGGCAAAAACTGAACTGTTTTCAGAATGTCTACTTCTCCCATAAACGCAGGCAGAACCTTTACTTGCTCGATATCAATCGCGACTTTTCCCATGTCGGTGCCTTTAACGTTTTCATCCGTTTTAGTGTCTTTAATCACAAGCTCCTCCATGTTTTCAGGCACTAAATCAATGTTTAGACGGACATCTTCACTCAAATCTATTTCAAAGCTTTGTGATTTGTATCCGGGATATTTTACAATAAACTTGTAGGTTCCGGGCTTGAGGCTAAGCGAATAAAATCCATATTCATTGGCTCTGGTTCCCGTTTCTGCCTCTACACAATAAATACCGGTACTAAAAAGAAATTCTCCCGTTGTTTTATCCTTGATATAGCCACTAAGTGTTGTCTTTTGTCCAATAGAAACAAGACAAATAAACAAACCGAGGATGAGGGCTAGTGATTTCATTCTGAAAAACTTGCTGCGAATTTACACGCAAAATTCGATATAGCACAAGTATGAAACGCACTTAATTTTAGATTATGATGCTAGATCGAAATAAACGTAATGGTAATAAAACTATTTATCTGCCACTGGTTTTACTTCTACCTTGTAGCTCACCAATGGCTCCCCATTAAACATTACGGTTAGGTAAGGATTGTCCATGTATCGCTGGGCTTTGAATTGCTGCTGGTATTCGTACTTTTTTCTGGGATCATCTAGAGCACCAGATGGGTCATCTTCGTCTTGACAGGCGGAACTATACTTAATAATGATATCCTCGTCTTCTTTAACTTTAATAACCGCATTTTTTTCGTTCACCATTTCAATACCACAATCATATTTAATTGCGTGATACAATGGCGTTGAAAAGAAATCTCTTTTATTTCTTGGATGATCTAATAGTTGCCATTTTTTGTCATCTGGCAAATGTCTTTCTGCGAATATGAAGGGGTCAGAATAGAAGTGCTCTGGCTTAAAAACTTTAGTGAATTCTTTTTCTTTGTCATCCCAGTATCCAGATGCCCAGCATGGATCCACCAGATGCCATTCGCCATCAATTTCAACTGCGTTCCAAGCATGTCTGTGGGCTGAGCCTTCGGATACGCTGCCAACCGTTGTGTGCCCTTTAGCGATTCCCTCAATTGTAACACAATGAATACCTAAATGCGCGCAGGCTTGGCTTAATAGCTTAGAGTAAGCACCACACATTCCTTCCATTTTACGGATAACTTTTTCGGGATCATCAATGCGATTTCCTTTATCGTATTCCATGTTGTCCGTTATCCACCTGAATAAAATCCTGAATTGAGTTTGGCGATCTTTAACGCCATGTGTAAGCGTCTGGGCTAACTCACCTGTATTTTTGAACTTTTTTCCAGCGTGAGATAAGGCAATACTATCTGCATAATCATACTCGCTTTGAGCGTGTACGATAATAGAGCATATGCTTAAAATTATTGCTAGTAAATACCTCATCTTTTCCTTGTACGTACAATGCTTATGCAAGATTCAAGCCACTAGCCTAAATTCCCCTTCATTATTTCATTTAATGGCTCTCCTGTTATACAAACCACGGATGGTTTAGGCATAGCATTATCTCCATCAGGCCAATTACTGCTTGGGTTTTCTGGGTCTTCCGAGTATTCGCCAGGGTGCTGCACGCTTAAAAATAATGTTAAGCCATCAGGCGAAAAACAAGGTCCCGTAAATTCGGCGTGCGTTGGTGCAGATGCGACCTGAAGTACTTCTCCAGCTTTAGGACCCGACCTAGGGACAAAAAATAAACCGTTGTTTTTGAATCGTGTGTAGGGTTCTTCTCCCATAACACTTCCACTCATGTCGCTTGTGAACCAAAGGTTTCCTTTTGGGTCGAAGGCCATATTGTCAGGACATGCAAAGCCGGTGTCTTCGCCTCCAGCTAAATGAGTGTCGTGAGTGAATGATAGACCGTCATATCCCTTACTTTCATCAATTTTAAGAATAGATCCATAGTAGTTCCCCATTGGTGTATTGTTAGTCAGTGCGATTAAAACACTACCAGTTACGGGGTCTATTTCAATGTCTTCTGGGCGGTCTAACTTGGAGCCTCCCACTAACAAGGCGGCTTCTCTTGCACGTACTAAGACTTCTGTCTGATCTTTAAAGTTTTCTTGCAGAATTTCTTGGCTTTCATAGTCTAGAGATTCCCATATACCATCCTCTAAATTTGCAACGTAAAGTGTGCCCGTCTTTAATGAATTCGGCTCCGACCCGATAAACTTGTAAAGACAACGGTCATTATCATCGTCGCCTGTGTAGACTACTAATCTCCCATCCTCTAACTGGTGAAGTTTGGCACATTCGTGTGCACAGCGTCCCAGGGCAATATGCTTTTGCGCTTCTCCAGTCTCAGGGTTCACTTCAACTACCCAGCCATAATGCTCAGGCTTGTTTTCTGGATAAAATTGATCCCACGCTAATCCTTTTTGGATGTGCACTGGTTCTCCTGTAGAATAATCAGTCTCGCCATAGAACCCATCGTAATTTTCTTCGCATGTAAGAATGTTACCCCAAGGCGTTAGTCCTCCAGAGCAGTTGCCTAATGTGCCATTGCCGAATTCTCTTCCGCCCACTGGAGCATCCCAGTTAAAAGGTATTTTAGTATGTCCTGTTACACGTTTGTTTTGCGCATCATTTTCGACAAACATCCAATTATTGTCCTCTTTCTTAATTTTTATGAAGCTTCCGCCAACGTTATACATTTCTTTATCAACGGTCGCTTTAGTGCGTTCATCACCCTCCTTATAACCCGTAACAAAACGTGTGTCAACATATTCGTGATTGACCCATAATAAAGCCTCATCTTGAGTGTCTTTTAGAGGTAAGAACTGAATGAAATCATTGTTAAATCCGAAATAGTCATCCCCACTTATGGTATCGCCCCATTTAATCAAAACTGAGTAGGCTAGCCCCTCGGCTAATACCAAATCATCTACTTCTTGAGGCATAATGGCTTCAAATGGAAAACCTTTTTTATCCTTAGTCGCTTCTGGCGAATCTTTTGTTTCTTCGTCCGAACTACATGAAATAAATAGTGTAGGAGCTACGGCTGCTCCAATAGTACCTTTTCCGATAAACTCGATGAATTTCCTGCGGTTATAAGTTCTTGTCATTTTTTTATCTCTCGTTTGAACCAATTCAAGATCTTGGTGTATCAGCTATAAATTTACGATTATGATACGATATTTTGCAGCCTTATTAATCATTCTTTTTACACAGAATATATTCTCCCAGATGGTAGTTACCACAGAACGTTGGGATAGAGAAAATCAAATTGTTGAACGTCCAAGACCTATCAACACCATATACTCTGTTGAAGCGCTTGAGGTTGAAGCAGATATTAAAGATCATGTAGCAGAGGTGAGCGTTACACAAGAAATCAAAAACGTTAATAATCATGCCTTAGAAGCGCAGATTTTATTTCCATTACCCGCCAAATCTGTCATTCAGAATTTCATCTTAATGATGGATGGCGAGGAGATCACGGGTGAAATAATGACTAAAGAAGAGGCCCGTTCTATCTATGAAAGCATTGTACGCAGAAGACGTGACCCTGCTTTAATGGAATATGCTGATTATGGCTTATTCAAAACTTCCGTTTTTCCTATTGCTGTTGGTCAAACAAGACGAGTGACTATTCGCTATACAGTTCTCTGCGATAAAAGACATGGTACCATGCAGTTTGAGTATCCAATAGGTACGCAGAAATTTTCATCCCAACCAATTCCCAAAGTGACTGTAACTGCCAGAGTGCGTGCGAAAGAGGACATCAAAGCTGTTTATTGTCCAATGCCCAATGCCGAGATTAAAAAAGTAAATGAGCGTTTCACGACGGTTAAATATGAGGTTAAAAACCAACTACCAAGTACAAACTTTAAGTTGAACTATACAATGGACAACAAAGATGTAGGTGCTGGTTTGTATAGCTATATGAATGATAAGGGGGAAGGATACTTCATGCTGCTTGCAAGTCCGAAAGTGGAGGTAAAACAAACCGAAACAATTCAAAAGAATTTAATTTTTGTGCTTGATAAGTCAGGCTCAATGGGGGGCAAGAAGATTACTCAGGCAAAAGAAGCTTTAAAGTTTGTTTTATCCAATCTAAACGATGGTGACCAATTCAATATGATTACCTATGACGACCGAGTTGAGTTGTACAATGAAAAGATTTTAAGCTACGGCTCAAAAACAAGCAAAGAAGCTCTGGCATTTGCAGAAACGATTAATTCAGGCGGTGGTACAAATATAGATGGTGCCTTAACTGAAGCCTTGGCAGCTTTACCTGACAATAACAACCCCAGCTATATTATTTTCCTTACAGACGGACTACCAACTGCTGGGATTACCAATGAAAGCGCTATCGTGCAAAATGTTGCAAAAAATAATACAAGCAATGCCAGAATCTTTTGCTTTGGCGTTGGAGATGATGTCAATGCTAGATTATTGGACAGATTAAGTACTGATAACGGTGGTTTGGCTGAGTATGTGCGTCCAAACGAAAACGTTGAATCATCCGTTGCGAGCTTATATAACAGTATTAGCGCTCCCGTTATGACGGACATTTCGATTGCATACAATGGGCTGAAAGTGAGCGAAACATACCCGATTAAAATCCCGGATTTGTTTAAGGATAGTCAGTTACCTATTTATGGAAGATATTCTAAGGCTGGTACAACAACTATTTTAATGAAAGGTAAGATTAATGGTAAAGAACGTATATTCGAATTCCCCGCAACTTTCCAAGGAAAAGAGGATGGCAGCCAGCATGATTATGTGGAGAAATTATGGGCTGGTAAACGTGTAGCCCATCTCCTTACGATGATTGATCAAAATGGTCAGAATAAGGAAATGGTTGACGAGTTAGTAAGTCTCAGTAAAAAATACGGAATACTTACACCTTATACATCATTCTTAGCTAAAGAGAATGTCGATATCACGAATAATACGGCGATACGCGCAACGTCATCGTCTAACTTGAAGCGCTTGGAGTCAGAAGTAAGTGGATCTGCTGCAAATGAAATGCGTGCGTATAAAAACAGTCTAGCAATGGATGCAGTGGCGGAAGAGTCGTTTGCGGGACCTGGCGCGGAGACAGTAGACTTTGAAGGTAATGTGCAGCAAGTAAACACTGTATATAAGATGGGGAATAAGACCTTCTTCAATAAAAACGGTAAGTGGGTTGATGGTAGTATTGATACAGAATTAACTGCTGCAAAGGAGGTAGTTAAGTATTCTGACGAGTACTTTAAAATAACTAAGTCCTGGGATGCAGAGCATTTAAAGTGCTTATCGATAAAAGAAGACTTTTACATCAAAGTCGGCAGCACGATTTACCACTTTGTAGATAAAAAATAAGATTATCTGTGATGCGAAAGTTAGAAGTTGCAGCACAATTTCTAACTTTAAGGCATGCATAGAGTAGAGGGGTATAAGCAAAAGAAAAGCTTGCAGGAAAATGATTTGATAGACATTAAAAAGAAATTGTCTAATATTCTAATCATTCGCCTTGTTGTGTTTGCTTTAATGGTTTTAGGTGCCATTTTTTTATGGCCTGTATCTGCATTTGCCGGCATTGGAATAATTATTCTGGGTCTTGCCACTTTCCTCAGACTGGTTAAGTACAATGAGTCATTAAAGTTTCTACGTGACTTTATTAAGCTTAAGATTGAGCTTCTAGAGGGCGAAATCGCAGCACAAGCGCATGATTATGCTTTCTTTAAAGACGGCAAACATTATCATGAAATTGAACATGCTTATGGATATGATCTTGATTTATTCGGACACAATAGTTTCTATCAAAGTGTTTGCAGGACAGCAACTGAAAGTGGTGCAGATAAACTAGCAGCCTACTTAAAAGATGACCAACAAGATGATATAAACCTTGAGCAAAAACAAGCAGTTGTTAAAGAATTGGCTGATCATGATGATTTTAGACAAGACCTCTTTGTATACGGCGAGATTTATGGTACGCGTCAAGGGGAGTTGGCCTATTTAAGTTCATGGAATACTGATTTTAAGCCATTGGTCACAGTCAATGTTTTTTGGAAGCTATGTTTGGTCTTAATACCGCTCATATCATTCGGTGCAATTACGGCGAATATTCTGGGCTATATGAGTGTTACGCAAACTGTATTTGCAATTTTGGGAGCATTGGCCTTAGTAGCTGTGAATGTTAAGCACACAAACGCAATTCACAATGATGCCAGCGAACGTCAAAAGATATTAAATAAGGCGAAGGAATTCTTAAACCGAATTGAAAGTGAAGAATTTAAAAATCCCATTTTAGAAGATAGAAAATCAAAACTTGGCAGTGAAGGATGGCAGAGTACAGATATTCTGAAACTGAATGCTATTATCAATACACTCGATAACCGTTTAAACCCGATGGGAGGCTTACTGTTAAATGCTTTTTTAGCCTGGGATTATTGGTGCTTGTTAAGACTTGAGAAATGGATGAAGAGTTACGGAGGCAACTTTGAGGTCTTATTCGACCAATTAGCTTGGTGGGACGTATATGCAAGTCTCGGCACCTACGCATATAATCACCCCAACTATGTTTATCCAATTAAGGACGATCAAGTGCTAAAAGCGAATAATTTGGGACATCCGTTTTTAGATGAATCGGTGTGTGTAAGGAATGATTTTGAACTCGACAGCGTAGGAAACTTTGTAATAATAACGGGTGCAAATATGGCGGGCAAAAGTACTTTCCTTAGAACCGTTGGTCTATCTCTTGTAATGGCTAAAGTAGGTCTTCCAGTATATGCCGATAACTTCTCTTACAAAGACATGAAGTTGTATACAAGCATGCGTACAACGGATTCACTTCAAGATAACGAGAGCTATTTCTACACTGAACTAAAGCGTTTAAAGGGGCTAGTGACTAGGCTAGAGCAGGGGCAGGAGATTTTTGTTATTTTGGATGAAATATTGAAGGGTACTAATTCGAAAGACAAAGCAGAAGGCTCAAAACGCTTTGTGAGTAAGCTGTTAGAATATAAAATCAGTGGTATAATTGCTACACATGATTTATCCTTAACTAGTCTTGGGAATGACCTAGAACAAGTGAAGAATATTTGCTTTGAAGTTGAGTTCGGGGAATCAGACCTTATTTTTGATTACAAATTAAAGCCGGGCGTGTGTAAAAACATGAATGCAACATGGCTACTTGAAAAAATGGAATTGGTATGAGATATCTAATAATTTTACTTTTTGTTTTAAGTGCTTGTTCATCCAACAAGTCAAGCCAAATGGACACAAAGGAGGCTTCTTGCACGGTGTCAATAATGGGTGAAAAATACGTGGACAATACACAATATAATGAGATTTCTATTTCGTTGGGTAAATGCAAACAGTGTTTGACATCCGAAATTGAATATGCCGTGAACGACTCACTTTTATTTCAGCCTAAAAAACTGAATTACGGGGGTAAATCAGTTAAAGTAGAATTACCTCCGACAAGCCCAGGCATTCATGGTGTATATGTGCGTGCAACTTGTATTTCTGATGAGATACATGCTTTTTACTACAATGTTGGTATTTCACAATGAAAATAGCACTTATAGAAGCTTTTTATTCTGGTTCGCACAAAGCATGGGCAGATAGCTATAAAAAGTTCAGCGAACATTGCATTACCATATTTTCTTTACCAGGAAGGCATTGGAAGTGGAGGATGCATGGCGCATCTATTTCACTCGCTAAGCAATTAAATGAAATATCAGAATCATTTGATTTATTGTTGTGCACTGACATGATAGATCTTCCATTGTTTAAGTCATTATTGAAAGACAATTTAAACAAATTGCCTATCGTGTTATATATGCACGAAAATCAGCTTACCTACCCTTGGTCACCAGATGATCAAGACCTTAAGTTGCAACGTGACAACCATTATGCATTTACTAATTACACTTCATGCTTGGTTGCACATACAGTGCTCTTTAATTCAGATTATCATAGGAGTTCGTTTTTAGGGGAGTTGCCAAAATTTTTAAAAATGTTCCCTGATGAAAACAATCTTGAAACTATAGATGTAATAAAGGAAAAGGCGTCCACTTTATACCTAGGCCTAGAATTGAAAAATCAAAGTGGTGTAAGGACAAAAGGTAACGCCATTAGAATCCTCTGGAATCATCGTTGGGAGTACGATAAGAATCCTGACGGTTTCCTAACATTACTTAATTCTCTTGAAAATAGAAAGCTTGAGTTTGAATTAGTCTTACTAGGTGAGAGGTATACAAAGATGCCGGATGCATATTATTATATTTTGGACAAATACTCTAACCGTATTTCGCATAATGCCTACGCAGAATCAAAGGAACAATATTGGGACTTACTTAGTTCTTGTGATGTCCTGCCAGTTACGTCTATTCAGGATTTCTTTGGCATATCCATAGTTGAAGCTATAAGTGCTGGTGTTGTGCCAGTATTGCCAAATCGATTGGCTTATCCAGAATACGTTGATCAAGAGAATCTTTATACAAATGATGAAGAACTGGTAGATAAAGTGATTAATTTTCAAGACCTGCCCATACCAGATGTTTCAAGGTTTAGTTGGCAGTATATGGCTAGGAAGTATGATGAATTCTTTGAGCACTTCATTATGCCTTCCTCAAGTCCCAGGCAATAACTTTCCCATCATCACCAGTAGACACTAGGACATCACACATCCACTTTAATGCGTTGACACTTCTTGTATGACCACCCATTTTGTGGTCTACTCGTTGCAATAGGTCTAGCGTTTTTAGATCCCAAAGTTTAATCGTTTTATCACGAGATGCGCTTGCCAAAACACCATGCTCATGATTAATCTGCAAATCGTAAATCGCGAAATTGTGCGCTGCTATGGCTTTGATTAACTCGCCTGTAGATCGATTAAAGAAGCGTAAGTGAGCATCCCAGCCACCAGCGATAATGTAGTCCTTATAGAATCTACAAACATTAACAGCTTTGTCATTTATGTCGATAGTGAGCAGCTCGTTTAAATTGCTATCCAATTTGTGAAGTATACCATTGCTGTCTGAGAGCAATAAGTCGTTCCCTTCAACAATATCAAATCGTCTAAGTTTATTGTCACTTATGGGAACATGACGTAAAAGCGCCATATCATTTATATCCCAAATAGATAGTGAGCCATCTCCCGAACTAACATAGAGGCAATCATTAAACACGGCCATGTCATAGATAGCCTTCTTATGTAAATCGAATAATTTTAGTTCCTTCTTGCCGGCGCAATTAATCCAGTGCAGTTTGCCTGCAGATGTGCCAATAAACAATAAGTCACTGGATACATCATAAACACAAGCGTATGGATGACCTTCAAGTTTAACCATAAAATTATGCGGCATCATTGAAGTTAAATCCCAAGAGGCAAGAATATTATCGCCTGCGCAACTTATTATTTTACCATCAATAAATGTGTTGAGGTAGTAGGCGGGTGCCGAATGACTCCCAAGTTCTTTATGTTTCGCTAAGTGGAATTTCACGATTCAAATGTAAGCAATAGAAAATTCTGGAAATAAAAAAAGGTCCCACCTAATGTGCAGACCTTAATAAAAAGCAACAAGTAATATCTTTTTACTTGTGTTAGAGCATGTAAATGATAGCAAGCAATTCATGCATTAACACTAAAAAGACGCACAAAAAAAATATAGGTTGCTTCATAATGTTAAAAAAAATCAAAATTTATTATAAATAACACATGTTCAGTCGAATAAAAACATGGTGAAACATTCTTAAAGAATCTGCGTTAAACTAAGCTCTACTCTCAATTTTTTACTGCACTTAGAATTAAAACAGGTGTAACTGTTACCATAATGGTTTATACCTAATAGCAAGCAAGGAAAATGTATTAACCCGTGCGCTGAGAAGCGTGCACAAAAGCTAAGTTGTCATGCAAGGAAATAGACCGACTTACAAGATCATGTTAGAAAATGAGACGGATGCAGTTGCCGTACTTTACAACCGTTACGGAAGGAAACTTTTTGGATACGGAATGTATACATGGAAATTAGACGATGACACCAATTGGGATATGGTGTACAAAACGCTCTTTAAAGTATGTGAAAAAATTAAATCCTACGATTTCGATTCGGAAAAAGGATTTTCTGCAGTAGTGTATAAGATTTATATTAACTACCTAAGAAAGCATTACCGAAAAGAACAGCAGTTAGGAGAATATATAAGTTTCGAGAACTTTAACGAAAGTTTGTTCGAGGATGTTGAAAACAGATCGTTGAAAACAGAACGCGAAATCAAGCAGAAGTTAAGAGATCGAGACATCAAGGCTAATCAAGTAGTTGAGATGCCTAAGAATGAAAAACTGCTTATTCTGGAAGAAGAATTAGAGAAGTTGAAAGATTGGGAGCGTATGCTTCTACTTTTGAAGGGACAGAATATGCCGTATAAGGAAATAGCAAAATATGTGGATAAACCCCCACATCAACTCAAAGTATATTATCAAAGGTTAAAGACCAGGGTTTATAATAGGGTCAACGACCGGCTGAATGAACTAAAACAGAACTAATTATGAACAATCAGTACAAGGGAAGAGAAACAGAGAAGGCGTTAGATGATGCGCTAAAAGATGTCTTATTAAAAGACAAAGACAAGAACTTTCCGGCAATTGAAGCGGCCATTGAGTCGTCTGATAAACCCGAGTTAGAAGCGAAAATTAACAAAGCAAAAGAACAGGAAGTTATCGAGAAACTTAGAGAAAGAACTGGCATTAAAGGTATTGGACTTGCAGGTACACAAATGCTAATGATCGTTCTTACGGGGCTCAACATATTCTGAGAAAATCAATGAAATTGATGTAATTTTAGGACATGAAAATTCGTTTTTGTGTCCTTTTTTTGTGCCTTTTGGCAAACTATGTAGTCGCACAGCAAAAGTCTTGTTGCAAGCCACCAAGCATGCATTTGGTTGAAGATATAGAAGCAGTTCCGCTAGAACGCATTGGTACATTTGACTATCCATTAGCCAGCACAGTTGATAGTGTTGCCTTTTATGTGAATCAAGGTTTTGCCTTGTCATTTAATTTTAATGAATTGGAGGCTTACATGTCGTTCAAGAAAGCAGCTCAGTTAGACACGACATCTTTAGCTGCTATGTTAGGAATTATACTGTGCTCAATTGAAGAGGATAGTTATAGCGAGACCTACGACTGGGCGGCTAAGCATGCGGCGACTATTCGAGCAAGCGATTTACCCAAGACTGATTTTGAAGAATTCCATGCACGGGCTATTATTGACGCTCAAACTGTAAAAAGAAAGCATGTAGATACTCTGATTGAAAACAATCTTGAAAGAATGCGAAAGTATTATCCAAATAATGCCGCCTCATGGGCTTTTTCAATTGCATTTCAAGATGATGGCTATGATTATATGAATGAGCCTATGCCTTCAACAGAAACAGCGATAGAACTTTGCAAAGAAATGGACTCTAAATTTGATGACGTGGCCGCCATACAGCATATTAAAATTCACTTGTTTGAAGGCTATGATGCCAACGAAATTATGAATTACCAGTACGTGGATGAACTAGCACCCAATTCTGGTCATATAGCACACATGCCTGGTCATGTATATTATTACAATGGTAAATATGCTGAGGCTAATGAATCGTTTAAGCGTTCTGCTGGGGTCGATTCGATAAGCTGTGCAACACGCCCCTATACCAAGAAGTTTAACTGGAATAGGGTGCATAATGCACATTTCTGGGCGCTTTCGCTTGTTGAAGCAGGCAAGTACAAAGAGGCGCAAGAAAAAGTTAAGATGGCCGAAAAGTATATGTACCAATTAGACCCTGAATACATGAAAGAAGTGTCCATTGTGTTCACCTCATTTATTCACGTTCCATGGCGATTAGAAAGATGGGATGAGTGCGTGCAGCAATGCGACTTGGTATTGGAGAATCATGTAGGAGACCTTCCGCTGGATGAGTTTTATTACAGAGGTATGCGCCTATATTTTGAGGGCATGAAACTCTTTACGGACGATAAACAAGATAGTCTAGCGATAAAAACCAAAGAGCTAAAGAAACATCTCAAAAGCTATAAGTTCTATGCGAAAAAGCACGGTGATAAAGACCTGTATGGTTTATTTCCGAAATATACAACCAATCATTTCAATCAATTGGAAGCACTTTATCAGATGTTAAAATTCGCGAATGATAATTTTGATGGAATAGATGTTGATGAAGCGTATGAAAAGATCGATTACATCCGTTTTTTGGTGAGTGTAAGCTGTGAAGGAGATCCTCACGCACTGGCCCTAACCATGGATGAGTTTTTTGCCAGAGTTTGGGAGCATAACAAAGAGTATAAAGAAGCCTTGGATCAATTAGAGCTGGCACTTAAGAAACGTCCAAATTCTGGCTACATTCTGCTCCAAATGGCCCGCATGCAGCATAAACTCCAAATGAAAGAGGCGAGCATGCATAGCTTATATGATTTTCAAACCGCATGGAATGACGCTGATGAAGACCTCATTGAATTTGAAAAAGCACGTGTGCTTCAATTGGATTTAACTAAGTGATAAAAGGAATCACCATAGCGTTTATTTTAGTTTGCTTAACCATATTTTCCGCAAAGGCACAAGGCTTAAAAACCGCCCTAGATTCACTTCTAATAGGCTTTAAAGGAAATAATCCAGGTATTGCAGTCTCCATCGTTAAAAATGGGCAAGCTTTTCATTCTATTCATTATGGTTACCAGAATATTGGCAAAAAGCAAATATTCACCTCAGATACGAGATCAAATCTAGCCTCCGTCTCCAAACACATCACGGCATACTGGATTTTCAATTTAATCAAACAGAACAAACTATCGCTGGGTGATCCAATCACCAAACACCTTGACTTACCACAAGTCTATAAGGATATCAAAATCAAACACCTACTTAATCACACATCTGGCTTACGCGAATTCCATACCATGCGCCAATTAAGAGGTAAACGCGTGTCTAAACCTTTTAAGCAGAAAGAAATTCTAAAATACCTAGAAGACTATCCCGGCCTAAGTTATGCACCCGGTACCAAGCATACCTACTCAAATACTGGTTATTATTTGTTGTATCTAATTGCTCAAAAAGTAGGGGATTGGACAGCCTTTGCGAATGAACTAGGCTTAAAAAACAGCTTTTGGGAAGACGGCACATCCCGCAAAAACATAGCAAGTTTGTACACTTACACAAACGATTTTAACCGCTTAAAATTCGGAGAGAAAGTAGGGGGCTACAGTAATTGCCACATGTCCTCATCAGACATTTCCAGATTTATGGAGGTAATACTAAACGACCTTGATTTTCAAGTGAGCCTGGCAGAAAAGGATTCGGTACACGGAGAAGACTTACCCTATAACTACGGACTTATACGCAGTAAATGGGGTAAACATGTCGCTTATTATCATGGCGGAATCATAAAAGGGGCAAGAACATTTATAATATATCTCCCAGTGCTAAAAACAGGAGTGGCTGTAATGCTAAATTCAGATGTTGTAGATCCTTCACCTTACGCGTACAAAGTGCTAGAGTACATTATCAACGGTGTTCCCAGAGCAGAAAGCTACCTATTGCTGCAAGGTCAAGTGGTGGATGATAATGGAAAAGGCGTTCCTCACTGTCAAATCTTTAACGACTTCAGCAAAGGTCCCATGCTCACGAATGATTCTGGTTACTTTTCTTACCAATTAAAAGAGTGGAAAGACACCATCCGTTTTGTATCCAGAGGCTATCAAACACAGAGTCTCCATATATCCAATTTCACCAAACCACGTTTAGTTGATCTTGGGAAGAAAACCATCGTACCTATTTTAATCAATACCAAGATAGATAAGATTCAAGCCAGAAGGCATCATGATTATCCAGAGAAGCCCGAGTATTACTCCTTTGCACCCCAAGTCAATATCGCAGGGGCCGAGCTAATAAAACGTTTTTCTAAGAAAGTCGCCAATCATCCAAAATTATTTGTTGATTCGGTGCATGTATACATTACACCACAAGGTAATCCACACGGAAAGTTTAGGTACATCATATACAAATCGCCTAGCCCAATGGAAGTGGGGGATGTGTTGTATCAAAGTCCGCCACAACGCTTAAGTTCGTCGCAAACACATGGCTGGCATCATCATGCTATAGAAAGACCTTTAAGTCTCTCAGATAAGCACGATTTATATGTGGGCATTCAGTGGTTGGATGCAGCAGGGAGCAAAGGCGATAAAGGTGTGTTTGTAGGATTCGCACCAGAGCAAAGGTCGTACAGCACTTATTACCGTGTGGCATTTGATGAGTGGAGAAGTGTGGGCGGGTTAATGTACAGGGGGCCTAAAGACATTTTAATAGACATCTCCACATATACACGGGAGGACTACACACCAGTAGAAGGTACCCCAATTGCCACAGACTTTCTGCACGACACCTTGTACAGCAGAGTTCTGCCTTATCATATAGGCATGGGCCGAAAACTATTTATTGAGAACTATCCTAACTCCAGAGTGTATAGTTTTAAGGCTAATTCAGCCACCACATGGGAAAACGAGGATGCAACATGGAAGTTTGAAGCCAATGCAGACCGTTTGGGCATCTATCAACTCTACGAAATCTTCCCAGACCGCATTAACAAAGATTATCAGGTAATTAGCCTAGGACGGGAGAAGGAGAGCACATATGTAGATAAAAAGTGGACCAAAGTTTACGCCTTCAACAAACAGTTAAAGTGGAAGCTCAAACAAAACAAAACAGATCTCACCGTAAAATTAAGGGCCTTCCGAAAAATGGAATTTAAGCAATACACACCAAATATTTACTATTTGCCTGGAGACCATTCTTTCGGACGCTTGTTGTATGTGAGTAGAGACAACACAGGCAAAATCACAAAGTTAAACTACGTAGACAGCCGTAACCTTAATATTCAGTTTATAAAAGATAAGTAGGCTGCCATTTCCGTCTCCACTTTCTAGTTGTCAAAACTTCAGCAACACTCAATAGCATTTGTTTGGGCTTCCCTCAGGCGCCCAACAAATACTTTTCGTGTAGTGCCTCCGCTAGCTCCTCTGCTAGTGCCTCTGCTAAAGCTACGGGCGGCACGCAGATAGCTATGGCGACACGCGGAATGCCTCAGTTTCGCCAAGCTATCCAGCTCCGTCGGGGCAGGGTGTACGTTATATGTCTAATGAGCTGTGTATAAGGAATAAAGTTATTAACTTTATGCAGACCTTGTGTGTTATTGATGAAAGTTAAAAAGCTAAATACCATTATTACAGAATTTGAAACTCCAGAAATCCTCTCGGTTAATTATGACTTGGATAAATTGGAGATTGAGTATTCTGTTAATGAAAAAGAAGAGTTTTGGATCCGTTTCTCAAACCCAGTTGCATTCAAATGTTTGGATGAGCGTGATTTGATGGACTATTGGCGACATAAAGAATTAATTGATAACTGGATTCTGGAGGTTTTTGAAGGAGGATGGATAGAAACTGAAAAGTCAAGAGCATTTATTTCACACGAAATATTTGAACTTAGAGAGTTTTTAGTTGCAGGATTAGATCAATGCATATTCGTACTTTGTACAAGTGAACCAACTTTTGAAAAAAAACTATGAGCAAAAAGAGCTAAATTCAATTGAAACTGGTTTTAGCTAAAACATTGGTTTTCATTTAAAAACACGAATCGAACATTGAATAACATTGGAATTAAAATAAAGGAGGTTTATCTACCATTCCTTTTAGTCTCAATAGGAACTATTATTTTTTACAATCTGTTCAGGTGGACTTTTGACATTAAACTTGGAATACTTCCGCTTATCCCATGATAAGTTTAATCAATATACTTCTCTTATCTGAAAATAGAACTTGTATCATCTTTTCAAATCCTCTATCTTCATCCAAAATTTAAATCATGAAAAAACTACTAGTTATTGCAAGCGTAATATGCTTGCCATTGGCCATTACATCTTGTGGCGGAGACGATAAAGATGGAGACAAGGATAAAGACAGCAAAAAAGGCGGCGCAACCGGAAATGAAGAGGAAGTTGCAGAGATTACATGTCATTGTTTGGAAGAAGCTTTAGCTGGTGAAACAGATGCTGCAAATATTAGTGACGAACAAGCAAACGAATTCAAACAAGCTTATATGAATTGTCTTGAACCCTTTAAGGATGAACTTAAAGGAAAACAGATTAATAATAATGTTATGATGGAGAAGGTTAAAGAGGCTTGTCCTGATGCAGCAACAATTTTACAAGATCTTAAGAATAGATAAATCGAAACAAAAAAAAATAAGAAGGGGCTCTAGCCCCTTTTTTTATCTAAAACTTCCTTGAGTCTTTCGTTTCCATAATGCATCACGCATATTAATGTAACGAAGAGTTACCTCAAATCCACCAGCAGCTGCATTGGTCGTACCCAATTTACTTACACTCAAATCATAAGAGAAGCCAAACGCATAGTCCGTTAACTCTATAAGAACAGTTGGCGTAATAGCATCTTTAACACGCGTCTGAATGCCAATAGTTAAGGCGTTTTCTTGCACTAAACCTGTGTATTTAGTTCCGTTTTGTAACTGAAATCGTAATCCTGCTCCACCATAAATCTCCTGGTGCGGACTTTGTCTTACATACATAAACTGAGGTACAAATGATACTGTAGAACCTGGAATGTCATAGCGCATTCTGAACGTAACAAGCATCTTTAATGGCAGTTGATCCGTCGGTGCATCCGTGTATTTCAATAGAGGTTTGTTGGCATGTAATATCGCTGCACCAATATCTATTCTAAATTCATCATAACCGTCAAACTTCTCGGAGGTATTGTCAAATTGGAACTGAATTCCACCACCAATATCTGCGTACATAAAACTGTTTAAAGTATTCGCTTCATTAGAGGCAATGTCTGTGTTAAAACCATCTCCAACAAATTGATTTCCCCATGTCAAGCCTTCTAAAGATCCGCTTCTTTGTGCTAAACCAAACTGAATACCAGCAGCAAACTTAGTTCTATCATCTACTGGCAAAATTCCCGATAAAGACAGAATTCCTTGGTTAGTTCCAAACTTGGAGTCTCCCGCCATGTCGTTATAGAAACTGATACCTGCTCCAATATGCGCGTTGGTTCCGTAACCAAAAAAGAAAGGTAAATCAAAAGAAGCTGCGGTTGTTCTAAACGGACTCCCAATAGACGTCCATTGGCTTTTGTGATTCAGTATTACGCGCTCGTAACCATCATAAAACCCAGCAGTTGCAGGATTGAGTAGGAGAGGAGTCTCGTTAAACTGGGAAAAGTGAATGTCCTGAGCATTTATTCCAAATACACCACCCATCAACAATGATATGCTAAGTACAATCCGCTTCATTATCTTACTAGCGTAATATTTCCAGTTTCTCTTGACCTCACGCCATCTTCGTAGGTAACGTCCACAATTACGGTGTACACACCTGCATTTAGCGGTGTTCCGTTAAATGTTCCGTCCCATCCCTCTGTAATGTCTTCTGACTCGTACATCTGCTCACCCCAACGGTTGAAGATTCTAATGGTCACTTTTTCAACGTCTGCACCTGCTAAAACAAAGTACCAGTCGTTGTTACCATCCGCGTTAGGCGAGAATGCGGTCGGAAGATACACGCCATCATAGGTTGGATCACCTTCCTCAACAAAATGAGCAATGATAGTTTGGTTCTGCGTAACCTGAATATCTACTTCAGACGAATCGGTGTTCGGATTTATCGGATCTACAGCCGTCCACTCTTTAAAGGTAAAGCCTGCATTTGCTCTTGCTTTTAGAAGAATGTCTATATTTCCGTAATACGTTCCCGTAAATGGATACTGGTCCAACCAAATCGAGTTTACTTTAATCTCACCTGCACCAGGAGGGTCCACTTCAAACGTCAATTCGTATGGTCCTGTAAGCCCATAACAGTCTACTAGTCCTTGTTCCATTGCCGCACAACGCGCCGTAATGAAATCCCTTAGCTCTTGCACTTTAGCTTGCCATCCTGCAAAAGTACCACCCCAACGATTGATTTGATCTTGCATCTCTGGTTCGATCAACAGAATCAAACTGTCCAAATGCGATATCATATTATCACAGCTAAACACTGTGTTACCTAGGTCAATATATCTTGACTGATAGTATTGCTCAACCATAGGGTTCTCTGCCATAAGTTTTGTTAAGATTTCTGTATGCCCTTGGCCACCAGGATCTGGAAGGTTTTCTGCATTACATGGATCTGCATTTGCAGAAGGGTCAGGGATACCCGTATAATTAATATAGTGCCCGAAAGACGCATCCATATCCCACAATACATAGCGCCATTTCTTTTTGGTCCCGGTAGTATCTGTTCCTCTCCACCATGCTGTGTTCCAGTTTAACCAATCCTGACTAACTATGTATGAGTTAAGACAGAAATAGTCCACTAAACTTCTCCAATTGTAAAGGCTGTCCACATAATCAAATGCAGCACCTGGTCCCATATTGTTTGTGTTAATGAAAGTCCTTAAATTATCCCATGCTGGTTGAGCAAGAGGATCTCCGTACTCTGTCCAAGTTCCGCCCCAGGTTTTAAGAAACCAAACATTGTGTGGGCTGTCGCCATAAGGCACGCTTTGCCCATAATAATGATCCGTAAAGTCGTTATCATCAACTTTTTCTCTAATATCGTAAACACCCCAGTAGCGTCCGTTTAGGTAGAGCACGCAGGGTTCGAATGTACGTTCATCCAACAACAACTCACCTTCATGCGATAGGGAGTGTACATATGAATCTCTAATGTGCGCACCGTCTTCAAACGGGTAATTATCGTTGGCAGCTGCTTTTACAATTAGTCGTTGGAACTCGTCTCTATTTTTTGTTCTGAAAATCGCATGTCTAATAGCGTGGTTATAACCCATCTGGTCACGCATAATAAAGTCAAATCCTCGCTGGTCGTAGGCCCAGCTATCGTTTCCGTGTTTGTTATAGTGACCTTGTCCTTCATCAATTAAAGTGCCGTCTGCCTGAAACAACTCTATTGCACCAGTGAAGTTTGCTCCCCATCCATTACCATTCTCAATTAAATCAGCTAGGTCAGTACCACAAATGGACATAATAGTCATGGTGTGATTAACATCAATAAAATAAGTATTGGTCTCAACAAAACTTGGTAAGATATTAGGGTCTGTGCTTACAGCATAGGCTCTAACTACTGTGGTTGTTGCAATATTTATTGGACCTGCAGCAACGGCGCTACCAGTGTTTGGTACTGAACCATCTAGAGTATAATAGATTGTAACGTTTGGATCTGGACTTGAAAGATTTACACTAACGCTACCAGAGTATATTCCTGCGGGCTGATCGAACAGCGGTGTAGTGGCGTAATTTGTAAATGGATTCGTGTTTGCACTTCCTGGAGTTGGTGCTGTGAAGTAGGCAAAGTTAGCCGCTCCATCGGTTTCTCTACCAACCGAATGCTCCACTTGATGATTCGTTAATGTAATCTGGTCTACCAAATTCCCTGACGCGTCACTCAGGATGATATCTTCTGGTCTAGTTTGAGTGAGTTTAAGGCCTGCATGAATTTCAGTTCCGTTTAGAGTAGATCTACCAGAGCATACAACAATTGCATAGCCGTTTGCTGGGACACTTGCACCTGCGGGAATTTCCCATTTCAGTGGATTGCCTGCTTTGTCACTGACATACCAGCCTGTCAGGTCAACAACCGAACCAGTGGTGTTGTATAATTCAAACCAGTCTTCATTCTCTCCAAAGGCATCCGTATGTGATCCCATATTGGCCGCACAGTATTCGTTTATTACGACTTGTGCATTAGTATTTGAGAGTAGTGTGAGAAGCGGTAAAAGAAGTAATATTCTAAATTTCATAGCATAACACAAGATGTGGTTTAACCAAATTTACAACAATTTTAAGTAAATGTAAAGTGAATGTTAAGCAACTATGTTAATCCCAAAAATCAATGTACGCCGAATTCACTTAGTTTTTTATCTTTAAGGCATGAAAAAAGTACTGATAGCTAACAGAGGAGAGATTGCCATTCGCGTTATGAGGACGTGTAAGGAATTGGGAATTAAAACAGTGGCCGTATATAGTGATGCCGATAGATTTGCACGATTTGTTCATTATGCAGATGAAGCTTATGCTTTAGGAGGAACTACAGCAGCTGAAAGCTATTTAGTACATGATAAAATTATTGATGCGTGTAAAAAGCACGGCGCAGATGCGATACATCCAGGCTACGGATTCTTGTCTGAGAATGCTGACTTTAGAAGACGAGTAGAAAAAGAAGGCATCACATTTATTGGACCTTCTCCTGATGCCATGGAGTTAATGGGAAGTAAATTGGCAGCAAAAGAATTCGCCAGAAAGTATGACATTCCTATGATTCCGGGTACAGATGATGCTGTTGAGTCAGTGGAAGAAGCATTGAAAATTGCAGAGGGAATTGGTTACCCAGTTTTGATTAAAGCCTCAGCAGGTGGTGGAGGAAAAGGGATGCGAATTGTGCAGAATGCCAAAGAACTACCCGAGCAGATGGAACGAGCGATAAGTGAAGCTGTATCTGCTTTTGGAGATGGTGCGGTTTTCATCGAAAAGTACGCGCAGAACCCAAAACATATCGAAATTCAGGTGATGGCAGATATGCATGGAAATTGTGTGTATTTGTTCGAAAGAGAGTGTAGTATTCAGCGTAGACATCAAAAAGTTATTGAAGAGGCTCCGAGTGCTGTAATTTCACCAGAGTTAAGAAAAGACATGGGCGAGTGTGCAGTGCGCATTGCTAAATCGTGTAATTATGTTGGTGCGGGTACAGTTGAATTTTTATACGAGGATGGAAATTACTATTTCCTTGAAATGAATACCCGCCTGCAGGTGGAACACCCGGTAACAGAAATGATTACGGGAACTGATTTAGTGGCAGAACAGATAAGTGTTGCAGATGGTAATGAACTAAGTTTTACTCAGGACGATTTAAGCATTAACGGACATGCACTTGAAGTACGCGTGTATGCAGAGAATGTTATCGCTGGCTTCCTACCTGAAACAGGAACATTAAGTAATTATTCTGCACCAAAAGGACCCGGTGTAAGGGTAGATGATAGCTACGAAAAAGGAGATGAAATTCCAGTTTATTACGATCCAATGATTGCCAAACTCATTGTACACGCAGACACACGTGAGGCAGCTATTAAACGAATGGTGCGTGCAATTGACGATTACACAATCAGTGGGGTATCAACAACACTAGAATTCTGTAAGTATGTAATGGGCATGGAGAAGTTTATTAATGGTTCGTTCACTACCAACTTTGTTGCCGAAGAAATGCCTGATTTGACCGTTATTAATAAGTTCGATGAAGAAGAGGCAAAATTGGCAGCAGCTATTATGATTGCCGAACTAAAAGACTCAAGCAAGTTATCTGTAAGCGAGGGAGAAAAATCAAAAACCTCCGCTTGGGTAACAAATAGAAAGGGCTAGATATAACTTTTCACCTTTAAATACGTTAATAGAAGAAGAATGAAGTATTTTCTTCTCATAGCGATTGTTTTGTCCGTGTCTGTGTCAAGTGCACAAGATGACTCAACTTATATTGACTTAAGTAAATACCAAAAGGTGTATATGGACACTGGATGGGTATTTGTGCTTAAGGATTTGGAGAAAGTTGAAAAGGATAGTTACTACCGAAACTACAGGTACAGGGTCAAGAAAATGTACCCTTTCGCTATTTATGCGGTTGATTTATTAACGTCTTTAGACGAAGACATCACTGACGAAGAGGTAAGTAAATCGGCTAAAAGAGATGCTAAAAAAGCGAATAAGCAATTAAAAGAGGATTTTCGACAAACCATTTTGGACATGAGTCAAACCGATGGTGATGTTTTGTGTAAATTAATTCACCGCGAAACAGGTATGACTGCTTACGAGATTATTAAAAAGTATCGAGGGGGCGTAAAAGCTCTATATTGGCAGTCTTTAGCCAAATTAGGTGGTGCTGATTTAAAGCAGACATTCGACCCAAACGTAGACTTGGCGCTTAATCGAGTAATGAAAGACGTTGACTCAGGGAAAATCAGCGTTCCATCTGAGCCTAAATTAGTTACAAAGGAAGAACGTAAGGCAAAGAAGAGGCGTTAATCCTCGCAAGCCATAGCTCTCAGTATTATTTCTGAATCTCGCTCAGTTGTCGCATCTTTTATCATTGTTGTAATAGCAACGCCATATTCTTCACATTTCTCTCTCCACTCATCTTCGTCGTGATTCTCGTGACATTCGCAGTAATCAGGGAATTGCTTATCTAGTTTAGCTCTCATTTCTTTAATTTCATCTGATGATATGTTATAATCCTCCTCAGGGTAACCATCGTCATCATAGTCTTCAACTGCCTCAGCGGCTTCTTCTTCATAAGCTTCTCCATCATAGCCTCCACCTTCATAACCATATTCATCCACCGGTTCTTCCATGGCCTCTTCTTTTTCTTCTGTTCCTTCACCACCGTATAAACCAGATGACATGCATTCTGCTATCTCGTTTTGAAAACGCGTTTTTTCATCTTCGCTCATCGCCTTATAAACAGATTCAAAGTTGTCTTTCAATTCAACACATTCTGGCAGCTGATTATTTTCAGGCTCCAAACACTTACAGAACTTTACATACTTACCAGCAAGTACTTCAATGTTATCTCCAACATACCAATCGTCTTCATAATAGATGCAATTGTATGCTGTCACAATTACATCATGCTCACCAGATTTTGCAAAAAGGGTAATAGATCCTGATATTAAATCAAATGGATACAAGTCCTCAAGTTCTATCTGCACATAATTATACTCAAGTGATTTTAGTTCAATATCCTTCTCTGCTAATTTTGAGCGAACGTCCGCCATACTAGTTTTTACCTTACCGCTCAGTTCTTGTTGCAAAGAGTCTACATCAAACTTTTTCATTTGCTCTGCAAATTCTGTCGCAAATTCTTTATCCTCAACATCATCTGATGTGAGGCTATTATACATTTCATCAAAAATGCCCTGAAAGACTTTGGGAGACGAAATGATTTTTTTGTCCTTTTTTTCTTTCTGAATGGCTTTTAAAAAGGCCTTCCCGAACTTTTCTGTATTACCAAAATCCTGTCCATCTGCTCTGCTCTGACCAAGAATTAATAATGCTAGTACTATGTATCGCAGTCTAATTATCATAATTTACTCCTCTTCAAGTTTTGGTAATTCCTCCATGCATTTCTCAATCGTTGATATTACCTCTTCTTTTTCATTATCGCTGAGTTCTTCAAAGTAAGAAGCAAACTTATCGCCTAATTCTTTGCACTCCTTTTCAATAGCTTTATAATTGTCTTCTATTTTCTTAATCTGGGTTTCATCATTACCAGCTTGATCCAATTCCTGCTCCATTTTTTGCTCCATGGTAACGCACATGCAAATTTTGTCCTGTGATAGACCAATCATTGCTAGCCCCATGTCTTTACTCGCGCTTACATACCATTTTCCTTTTATCCAGAGTAAATCAGTAAGTTCAGTTGTCTTGTCTTTTGTGTTAAACAAGTACTCAACATTAATATTTGCTGAATAGATTTTATCACGCGAATTACCCTTAATTGAAATGTTGGATGTTGTAAAATCCTTTATTTCAAAGTTCTCTGCCATGTGAGTTGAACAGATAGATTTAAAGTATTTGTTCACACTTGATTTATAAGCTTCATACATTTCTTGAGTAAACTGGTTACCCTTGAATTCTGCATAGAACTTGAACACATCCTCAGGCATTATAAATTGATCCAGATTTCCGTGATATTGAACTTCTTTAACCAATTTGATTGCATTTGAGGACAAGGCCTCTATATCTTGCGAAAAACCCTGCCAAGAGATTGACAGGGTTGCTCCTAAAACGAATAGTATTCTTCTCATTATTTCTTAAATGTATCGGCTACAATTAAATCTTTTGTGCCATGTCCCCAGCTGTAAAAACCTTCACCTGATTTAATACCAAGTTTCCCAGCGGTTACCATATTTACGAGTAGCGGACATGGCGCATACTTACCATCACCATAGCCATCTTGCAGTACTCTTAGTATCGATAGGCATACGTCTAATCCAATAAAATCCGCAAGTTGAAGTGGACCCATAGGGTGTGCCATACCTAATTTCATCACGGTGTCAATTTCTTCAACGCCTGCAGTGCCTTCATGAAGTGTAATAATCGCCTCATTAATCATTGGCATTAAAATCTTGTTTGCAACGAAACCAGGGTAATCATTTACTTCAACAGGTACCTTACCAAGATTCTTTGATAATTCCATAATGTCGCTACATACCTTGTCGCTTGTTGCATATCCACGAATAACCTCTACCAATTTCATTACCGGAACAGGGTTCATAAAATGCATTCCTATTACCTTGTCTGGCTTAGAGGTTTGAGCAGCAATCTTAGTAATCGAAATTGAAGATGTGTTAGTAGCTAAAACGCAGTCAGCATTTGTCATACTGTCTAAATCCTTAAATATTTTAAGTTTTAGATCTACGTTTTCTGTAGCTGCTTCAACCACTAGATCAGCATTAGCAACACCTGCAGACATGTCTGTTACACAAGTGATGTTTCCTAAAGTAGACGTTTTATCAGCTTCAGTGATCTTTTCTTTCTTAATCTGTCTATCTAAGTTTTTGGTAATAGTTGCTATGGCACGATCAAGCGAGTCTTGTGATATATCTACTAAATTCACCTGGTAACCGCACTGTGCAAACACGTGTGCAATTCCGTTACCCATAGTTCCTGCTCCAATTACTGCTATATTTTTCATCCTTACTCTGTTTTGTTCTTAAATATAAGAATACTTTCTATTTAAGTAATTCTATGATTTGATTAGCCAGCTCTTCTCCAATTCGATCTTGAGCTTCAACTGTTGCTGCTCCAATATGTGGAGTAGTCGCTATGTTGTTGGCTTTTAATAAGTCTTCTCTTGGTGTCGGTTCATTTTCGAATACATCCAACGCTGCTGCAGCAACTTTGCCCGAATGTACAGCTGCAAGAATGGCGTCTTCATCAATAACTCCACCACGCGCCGCATTTACGATTCTGACACCATCTTTCATTTTGTTTAGTTCAGATGCTCCGATTACAGCCCCACCATTTGATTGTTTTGGGACATGTAGCGAAATGTAGTCAGCTTTAGGAAGCACCTCATCTAAAGAGCTTGTAGTTTGAATATCAACATTAATAGTTTGACCATTTACCGTAACAGGTATACTCGTGGTATACGAATTACTGTCAACAGCAATAACATTCATTCCACACCCCAAGGCGTATGAAGCTAACGACTGTCCAATTCGGCCGAAACCTACAATAGCAATGGTTTTGCCTCTCAATTCAACACCTTTAGCGTACTTCTTCTTCAATACTTTGAAATCGCTGGCGCCTTTGCTTGGCATGTGTAAAGACGCATCATACAATCCACGAGAAATCGAGAAAAGTTGTCCCATGACTAACTCTGCTACTGATTGTGAGCTAGCAGCTGGGGTGTTAATCACATGCAATCCTTTTGATCGTGCGTAGTCAACGTCAATATTGTCCATACCTACACCGCCTCTACCTATAAGCTTAAGACCAGGGCAAGCATCAATGATGTTCTGTCTAACTTTGGTGGCACTTCTCACCAATAAACCAACATAATTTTCATTATTGATGGCCTCAATTAAATCGTCTTGTTCAACTTTTTCTGTTACGACTGTGAAGCCGTTTTTTTCTAATAATTCTACACCAGCTGGTGCAATTCCGTCATTTGCTAGAATCTTCATTATCCTCTTTTGTTTTCTAGTTCTTTCATTGTATCTACTAAGACTTGTACGCTCTCAAGCGGAAGGGCATTGTACATAGATGCTCTATATCCACCAACAGATCTGTGTCCTTTAATTCCGCTAATATTAGCATCATTCCAAAGTTGATCGAAGGCTTCTTTGTGTGCTTCATCTTTAAGAACGAATGTCACGTTCATATCACTTCTGTCTTCTTTGGCGGCAGTCCCTTCAAACAATGGGTTTCTGTCAATTTCGTTGTAAAGTAAATCGGCTTTATCTCTATTTACTTTTGCAATCCAATCAATTCCTCCATTGGCTTTTAACCATCTTAAATTCAACATTGATACGTATACAGAGAACACAGGAGGTGTATTAAACATACTATCCTTTTTGTAGTGTGTATTTAGGTTTAGCATAGTCGGAATCTCTACACTAGATTTTCCTAATACATCTTCTTTTACAATGTACACAGTAGTTCCTGCTGGACCCAAGTTCTTTTGAGCACCTGCGTAAATCAAATCAAATTTAGAAACGTCTACAGCCTTACTAAAGATGTCCGATGACATATCGCATACAACGGGAATATTGCTGTTAGGGAATGATTTGAATTGAGTTCCGAAAATCGTGTTGTTACTCGTTAAGTGCAGATAATCACAATCTGCAGGAATATCATATCCTTTCGGAATGTAGTTGAAGTTCTTGTCTTCAGAGCTTGCTACAACTACTGCTTCACCACCAGCATATTTTACCTCCTTGATGGCTTTGCCAGCCCACGCTCCAGTATTTACATAAGCTGCTTTCTTGTTATCACGCATCATGTTGTATGCGGTCATTAAGAATCCTGTACTCGCGCCACCTTGTAGGAATAGAACGGTGTAGCCACTCGGAACGTTTAATACTTCTTTCACTAGCTCACGTGCTTCTTCCATTACCGCCACAAAGTCCTTACTTCTGTGGGAAATTTCCAGAATTGAGAGTCCGTTAAAGTCTAATACTGCTTGAGATGCTTCTTTGAATACTTCTTGAGGTAAGATGCACGGTCCTGCACTATAATTGTGAATTTTAGCCATAGCCTTAGTTTAGTTTTAATTCGACACAAAGGTCACAATTATTTTAAAACTAAGCTTACCTATATTTTAAGAATGATGTGAAGTTCTCAACATTGAGGAACTACTTGTTGTCAAAGAAGTTTTTCTCCTCGTGATCGTAGTTGTTTTTCAGTGGATCATTAAACTTGCCTTTCTGAGAAGGGTTACGCTGATCAACGTCTTCTTTTAGAACCCAATAACCACGACTATCTAGCTCGAAAG
Source organism: Flavobacteriales bacterium (assembly GCA_964230215.1). Classification (GTDB taxonomy): domain Bacteria; phylum Bacteroidota; class Bacteroidia; order Flavobacteriales_D; family JAUILH01; genus JAUILH01. The sequence continues at coordinate 230,873 of CAXRGQ010000006.1, read as the reverse complement.
CATCATAACTTCCATCTGTTACATAGTATTCGTACATGCCTTCTAATTGCTCTGCTTTTGGTGATAAATGATCGAAGACTATGTATTCAACTTCCTCCTTTTTTACTTTCTGAGTGTGATGTTTTAGCCCCACGTATTGCCCAGCTTGGTATTCTAAAAAGTAACGTTTGTAAGTGCCATTTTTATCGCGAATAATAGGATAACCAAACTTAATACGTTTACCTGCAAAATACATTACTTCTATCACTTTTTTACATGACATTCTGTTATTGGGGTCTATAGCCAAAAGCGTGTAGAGTTTTTTACCCCCCTTTTTTGTAGGGATGATTTTGTAGTATAAGGCACCGTACCAATTGTCATGGGATAATCCTTGGCTTTTGGGTTGTGATACCATTTGACTTGATTTGTCTTCAAGTTCAACATATGAATTAAGATCGCCACGTTCTTCGCGCACAACAAAACAATGGTATTGATGCGTACCGTCTTCGTTTTCAATGTTCCAATTGAATAATCTGAACTCATTGTCTGGGCTAGTTAAAGTGCCCATAGTTGTGAGCGAATCAAAAGGGTAGGTGAAGGCTTCTTTAACGACTATCACCTTTTTTAACGTAGACTTAAGTAACTCATTAGCGGCAAATCGATCTTCATCGGTTTCTGCAGCGCGTAATCTCTTAAGCTGGTTTTTGAGTGTGTCTTCCATTGTCACCAAATCCTGACGTAGGACGTTTTGCCCGCTCACAAGCGAGGAAACAAATAGGAACACGATAACACTCAGATACCTCATACATCTAATTTGATTATAGACTTATTAAGTCAAAAAGGTAACAAGAATGAAGCCAGACTATAGGTGTAGGCTTTCTTTCTTCTGTAATAATTGCTCTTCAGATTCTCTATGGTCAGGGTCATCCACGCAACAGTCCACTGGACAAACAGCTGCACATTGCGGTTCGTCGTGGAATCCAACACATTCTGTACATTTATCAGGAACGATATAATATACATCCATATCAACTGGCTCATTTTCGTGATCAGCATCTACTTCAACACCAGTATTAGCTCCTGTAAACATACCCGCTAAGGTTGTTCCATCAGCAAATCTCCACTCAGTTCCTCCTTCGTATATAGCGTTGTTCGGACATTCTGGTTCGCATGCCCCACAGTTAATACATTCATCCGTAATAATTATGGCCATTTTCTTTATTTAAAATTTTAGTTGCAATTTCGCAGCAAATATAACAACTAAGTTACTGTATGGTTCACGTTAACGAAAGAATTAATTGCTTTGTTACATTAGGAAAAATCTTTAAGGATGTAGCAACAAAAGAGGAGTGGACAGACTATTCTTCTGGTCTTAATCAGAGCGAATTTGATGCTTGTAAGGCTACGCTTAACAAAGCGAGTATTTTTAACCCTTGGTTTGATTCAGCAAACCTCAAACGTGCGCTATTAGGACTTTCGTATATGCTTGAAGAAGACAAGCTGAGATCATGGCTAGATCAATACAATTTAACGGATACGCCAAAAAATGTGGGTATTATAATGGCGGGTAATATTCCGCTTGTTGGTTTTCATGATGTGCTGTGTGTAGCACTATCGGGTCATAATGCACTGATTAAGTTGTCGAGCGAAGATCAGCTATTGTGGCCAATGGTACTTGAATTAATGTCTAAGTTGTCGGATGATATATCCTATATGCACTTAGTGGTAGATCGAATGAAAAACTTTGATGCTGTTATTGCAACGGGTAGCGATAATTCGGCCCGTTATTTCGAGAGCTATTTTGGTCATGTGCCGAACATCATTCGGAAAAACAGAACCAGTGTAGCTATTCTAACAGGTGATGAAGATGAAGCAGAGCTGAGAGGATTAGGAGATGACATATTTGCCTATTTTGGCTTAGGCTGCAGAAATGTGAGCAAGATATTTATTCCCCAGGATTACGATCTAGACACCTTCTTTAAAGGTATATATGAGCATAAAGAAGTTATCAATCATAATAAATACGTGAACAACTATGATTATAACAAAGCGATTTATTTGATGAATCAGGAGCCTATTCTTGAGAATGGTTTTTTGATACTTAGAGAGACGACTGACTTAAATTCGCCATTGGCCGTAATGTTTTATCAACGCTATCAATCCGAAAGTGAAGTTGAGAGCTATTTGAAGGAACACCAAGAAAAGATTCAGGCAGTTGTAGGCAAAAACTATATTCCATTTGGAGCTGCACAGTTACCAGATTTAGCGGACTATGCAGATGGTGTGGATACAATGAAATTTCTTGAAAAACTAGCTTAGTTTATTTCATTTTCAAGTCTTCTAAGCGCAAGATGAAGTCTTTGAGCGAAATCTTTACATCTTTTCTGAAATAAAACAACTGGAAACAGCATGTAGTGGCATAACTAGCCGAAATTGTATAAATACAACCCTCTATACCGTATTGTGGGATAATGGCATAGCCGCATAGTACAGTAACTACCAATCCTAAGACAGAAGCTGCAGTATTGATGCGATAGTTCCCAAGACCAGAAAAATAGTGACTAAAAATATTGCTCACTGCAAGAATAAAAACGGCTGGCGAAAGTCCTAACATGATATCTTTTATGCCCACGTATTTCTCGCTAAACACTATGAGCCATAAGCTTTCTGGAATAAGCAGTACTATAAGGATACCGAGTAATGTAAGTGCTATACAGATGCGCATGAATCGCAGACTAAGTTGTGCTGCTTTTTTCTCGTCGCGTGAATTAGAGATCTCGGCATACTGCACACTTGACAGTGATCTGGAGGCAAGCATTAATTTCTCTATACTGGATTGACCATTTGAGAATAGACCTACTAGGGCCAATCCCACAAGGTAACTAGCTTCAAGCAAATAGAGAGCAAGGCGATTATTTAGGCGTTGTGCAAAGTTGCCTAACTGAATTACAAATCCATAATTTCCGAGTTCTTTCAAAACCGACAAGTCCAGTTTATCTTTCCAATCAATGCGTCCCCAAAGAGGAATAAATGATAAGAATGTGCTCACACCAATACCTCCTAAATAGGCATAAAGAAAGTCTTCGAATGATGCGCCATTATCCTGAAAGAAATAAATCAGTAAACCTAGGGTAGAGCCAGCTAAAATAACTTGTAGCGAATTGTACCATGAAATTCTGTTCAGCCCCAGCACCAAGTTAAGATTGGCCGCATATATACATTGTAATAGTCCTGTGATAAAGAAAGGCAGCAAGTACTGGTCGTCCAGCTGGCCTACAAGATATAACACGCCAAACATTATGAATGCTGCAATTAAGCTCCAGCCATAACTAATAACAGCTAGTGATTTCATATTCGCTCTGCTCGCCATATACACTAGAGCACTGCCCCCGATGAACATACTTAGTTGAGCAATTAAGTCAATGTTTACAATAAAAAGCGCACTCAAGCCCTGCTCAGACACACTCAATTCTCTACTCCGAATTATCAACATAGCAAGCTGCACGATTAGGAGCACAAAATTTGCGCTCATGCTTCCAATAATGCGTTTTGAAAGACTAGGCGAGCTCATCGAGAAAACTATTTAGTTCGTTTAGCACATGCTTAGGAGTTAAATCTGAGATCATTTCAGCTTTTCCTTCAGACGCTTTTCCGACAATAACTTTATTTTTCTCTGGCAACAACTCGTCGTAAGCATAGATGTTTTTTGGAGAGCCGCCCCAAATAGTAAATGTAGGCACATTACATGCGACCGCCATGTGCATTGGGCCGCTATCATGTCCGATATACGCGGTGGCCGAATTAATGTCATTCAGCAAATCCTCAAGACTTTGTTTACCAATTTTAATCTCGAGATGAGGTAGTTTGGCAGCTTCAAGTTGAGGAATAAATGCGGTTTCGCTTGTGTCGCCTATAGCTACAATGGGCTGCTGGATTTCTTTAAGCACCCCAATCCAATTATCGATGGGCCAGTTTTTCCACGGTGTACGATTGTTGCCACTGCCTGGTTGAAATATGATATGGTTTTGAGGCTTAATCTTGGGTATAAAACTATAATCAATCGAATCAAAGTTAGCTAGGTCTTGGACTAAGTGTTTCAACTGTAAAACTCCGTGCTCCGAATTGACAGAAGTAATCTTCGATTTCTTACTCAAGACAGATGGAATAGGAGTGGGGCCTTGCTGAATCCACGCTTGTTTAGCGATCAGTCTAGCTAAAACGAAATGTTTTTTGGTAGCGGCGAATTGGTCAAGAATAATACCATCAAAACGATTCACATTGGCAATACCGAATGCTGCCAACTTAGTTTTAGAGCCAAGAACGATATGATCATCAAGTATTGAACTGAGTCTAAAGAGTTCCTCACAGCCGAATTCGCTAGTAAATATGCCGATTAAATTATGCCCTGCACGCTTAAGGTCGTTCATCATAGGCACCATCATAATAGCGTTGCCCAGCCCAGTAGATATAACAATTGCAATTTTCAAGCAGTCCAAAAGTAAAGATATAACGCAAAAACCGTAAAAAGATTGAATAACAATTTGCGTAAATCGAATTATGCTTATATTTGCACCCACCAAAATGCAATGCAAATTAAGTTTTGGTTAACATGGTGGTTGTAGCTCAGTTGGTTAGAGCGCCTGATTGTGGTTCAGGAGGTCGTGGGTTCGAGACCCATCTTCCACCCAGAGAAAAGTCCTTAGCGTAGCTAGGGACTTTTTTTGTTGTCCAAAGTCGCGTGAAATTTATTTCAAAGCGAATTTGGGCGGCAAAAAAGCGAGCGGACGATAGTCCGATTAACTTTTCGACTGAGGTCCCAACAGAAGATACACGGTCCAATGAAATTAAACCGATCTTCCGCTTGAATAAAAAAAGAAACTCATCTTTTCCAACCTTTCCTATTTGATATGCATCTAAATAATAGTTTGTACCTTGTATATACTATTATGAGCTCATTAAACACACGATACACCATACTGCTTATGGCGATATTATTAGCCCTACCAATAAGCTCGTGCAGAAAAAATAAATGGAAAAAGCCAACTGATGTGAAAACCATCATGGATATCAATAGACTTTCAAGTTCATCTGGTAATCTGCGCTTTACAGGTGGTTATATCCGCTTGGCCTCTTTTTCAATTCAAGGTCAAAGAGAACAGGGGGATGATATCTATTTTAATCAAGAATGGTCAAATGGAGCGGTAATTAACTTTGACAACAGTGCGTTTCAAAGCCAGTTGGACTATGATATCCCCCAAGGCAGCTATACCTTATTTGAGCTTGACTTTGAAACATTTGATGATAACGGGGATATATCTATTCTAGTTGAAGGAATCTATACTAATCAAAGTGGAGCAGACATACCGTTGCGATTTGAATTCTTGGACGCAGAAACCTTTGAAGTATTTGCGGAGTCTAACGATGGTGGTCCAGCTATAATACTTGACAAAGATGTTGTATCAACTCTAGCAATTGAATTAGACCCAGTTTATTGGTTCCAATTGGTGAGCATATCTATGCTGGAGAACGCTGATTTGACTAACATAAGCGGAGTTCCAACTATTGTAATTAGTGATAGTGAAAACTCTGACATATTTGATATTATAGCCGATAGAGTAGATGAGTCTGCAGAGGCAGCACTGTAATTCAATGAGTGTATCTTTAGAAATATTGATTGAAAATTGTCTCAAGGACAAACGTGAGTACCAGGAGCAACTATATCGCAAATATGCTGATAAGATGTTTAATGTTGCTCTCACATATGCTGTGGACGATGATGAAGCATGTGATATTTTACAGGATAGTTTTATCAAAGTATTCAGAAACCTTCAGAAATATAATTTTAATGGTTCATTTGAAGGTTGGATTCGCCGAATAGTTGTGAATACGGCATTAGAAGCATGTAGAAAACGTAAGCGCTATTCTGAAATAATTGCAGATTCAAAGTATGATAGTACAGAGTTCCAAAAAAATGTTTTAAATGACTTTAATGTTGCCGATATCATAAAATTGGTAAATCAATTGCCAACCAAGGCTGGATTAATCTTAAAATTATATGCCATTGAGGGGTATTCTCATCAAGAAATAGCAAATCATTTAAGTATCTCTACAGGTACATCTAAATCTCAGCTTAGTCGAGCACGAGCAATGCTCCAAGACAAACTAGCATCCTTATGAGCGAGAATAAAAACGACCATATCGATGATGCTGTTAGAGGAGCTTTTGCTTCTTCGTCTAAAAAAGTGCCCAGTGATTTATGGAGTGCCATTGATGATAATATAAGTCCTATACCTCAAGCGATTGACGCTAGTGTAAAGGCAAGTTTCGATTCACTTAACCATACAGTACCAAAGGAAATTTGGGGAGGGATTAACAAGCAATTGAATATAGATACGGTATGGAGCAGATTAAATGCCTATTTGAATGGACGAACAAGACGTAGATTGCTATGGTTTAGATGGCGTATTGCCGTGGTTTTGTTACTTTTAATTGGAGGATCGGCTACTATTTACTATTGGCAACAAACGCTTGACGCAGACACTAAAAGAGCATTATCCACTGAGAACAATATGTTCAATGATGAAGAAGCTACCCAAACGAATGCTGATTCTGAGCAAAAGGAGTATTTAACTGAGTCCATTAATGATACACTCAACCAAATTGTTAAGGCTGATGATTTGTTAGATAAGAATTTAGTTGGCCAAGGATCTGAAGGAGATGGATTAAGACGATATCAGAGTCATACACAGCCAGAACGTAAGTTAGCGAATGAATCTATAGCTTCACATAATCCTGTCAATTCGCGAGCATATCATGTAGCGTTAGATATGCATAGCAACGAAGGTATAGTCGATACCGAGCGGTCCGCACAAGGTGTAGGTGAGTTCACAACGACCGTTGACAATCAGAACCCTCATAAAGATAATGTGACATTGATAGCCTTAACGCCGGTTCCAATCCAGATCATTTTAGACACAGTTCCATCTATGTCGTTTGATATGGCGTCTAACGAGACTAAAAATGCTTGGTCATACGGAGCATATGCTAGTCCATTTTATGGGATGCTATGGAATAATGAAAGTAGGAAGGGACTCGTGGCAAGTAGTTTGATAGCTTTAAAGCCAAGTGTTTCATGGAGTACAGGAGCTAATTTTAACTATGACATCAATAGAAATAGTTTTCTTGATTTTAGGCTTGGGATGACACAATATAATCAAGTAGTAGGTAATTACAGGTCTGGACGTTATTTTGAAAAGAGATCTAGACTAAATCTAATATCAGGAGAGGTTTCATATGGTTTAAATAAGCCACTACAAGGCAATAGTGATAACGTTCTTAACATAAGCGCGGGGATAGGGATAGATTTTCTCGTGAATGGTTCAAATACATACTCAGATGACAAAAGAATGAATGAGGTGTTTTATAAAAACATTAATCCGCTAACGTCATTGTCTGTTGGTCAGGTTAAGCAACTTGATCGATTTGAGCTTGAGTATGGAATGAAATCGAGCATAGGACTATTTAATATTTTTGCAGGTGACAAGTTTTTGCCATCTGATTTCAATGTTACAAGGACCTTTGGCGTTGGCCTATACACTGCTTTAAGATTCGCTCCCTCAAAAAAGTCTAAATAATTTTCTTCGGTTTTCCAACCATTGCTCAATGACAAGCATCTTAGGGTAAATAGTAATTAATTAAACCAAAGTATTATGAAAAATATTATTGCTCTAGCCTTAGTTACAGCTTTAACGTTAGGTATCTCTTCTTGTGGTAAATACAGAAAATTTGATAACAATGAAGTAATTGAAAACACATATTCAGGAACTGTTGATGTCGGATCAACCGGGGCAGATCCTGGAGGAGACTTTACCGGTAATGGAGACTCTGGAACATATTCGTTTGCGTGGGAGAACAAGAATAGTAAATGTAACGCCAATTTTGATGTTACAACAAGCGGTGGAACAGTACAAATGAAAGTGTACGATAAAAAAGGAAATGTAGTTATTGATCAAACTCTACCAAACAATGGTGAAGATTCGTTTTCTGGAGTTTCGGAAGAAGGTAAACCAGGTATGTGGAAAGTAGAACTAATACTTAATAATTTTAACGGTGATGGAAGTTACTCATTGTCGCCAGGCAGTTAATACTGCTATTTGTTTATCCACAAAAAAGCCTGAAGGTCTCCCTTCGGGCTTTTTTGTGTTTCATCTTATAACACTTTATTTACATGACAATTTTGTTCACATGATTAACGATAAAATTGATCGTTAAAAAAGTTATAGACCCTTAATCTGATCCAAGACCTTGCTAATAGATTTATAATCACGATAGCCTGAGCTAATTAGATAAGCCGTATCTGAAGTTTGGGCAATTAATGCAGGGAAGCCAGTAACTCCCAATTGTTGTGCACGATTAAAATCACTGATGGCTGAGTAGCGATACTTTGGGTCTTTCATATCTGCCACAAAAACCGAACTATCCAATCCAATTTTTTCTGCATAGCCACCATAGCTAGCGGTATCCTCTGGTTCCATTCCATCTACGTAGAGAGCTTTATGAAGAATCGACCCAAATTCGAATGCTTTTTCTGGCATTTTATCTTTCACAATGGACAGTGCAATTGCAGGGGGCTCTGAATTCGCAATCATGGTTCCTTCCTCAAGAGGACCGTTAATAAACGCGTCTCCAAATTTTACTCCACATGTTTGTTCAACTTTTTTATAGGCACCTTCTTTAATGTAGGGCGCTACCACCCCGATGGGACCTACAGCATCACCAATTTTTAGTCCACCACTGACTATTTCAAACTCAAAATCATCCTGATAGTTCTCCTTGATTTGTTCAATAACAGGACTAAAGCCGTAACACCATCCACACAAGGCGTCATATACGTATACAATCTTAATTTTATTTTCATTCATCGGTGCATTGTTTTTTGAGGCATTTCCGGAGTTACATGCCGTCATTATTGAAATCAATAATACGTTTAATAGTTTCATTGAAGTTGTTTTTCCAAAAATAGTATCATTCAGTGTACAGCGTGGCTAAATGACTGCACAAATTATGTGTATAATACAATGAGTTTTGCTTGCTCTTAGATCTCGTCTGTCAATACCTTATAAGTAGGATCTTCCATCACATTTACGTCAATCAACTTATCCGCATTGTCTATTAGACGCACACAGTCTGGACTCAAATGTTTAAGATGGATTACTTTTTTAGCGTTCTTGTAGCGTTCTGTCAATCTGTTAAGCGCATCAATGGCAGACATATCAACAACACGACTTTCCTTAAAATCAACAATTACTTCATCAGGGTCGTTTTCTGAATCAAACTTGTCCAAGAATACATCAACCGAACCAAAGAATAGTGGGCCATAGATCTCGTAATGTTTTACTCCTTGCTCGTCTATATGCTTACGAGCACGAATACGCTTAGCATTGTCCCATGCAAATACTAATGCTGAGATAATTACACCCACTAATACCGCTAAAGCTAGGTTGTGTAGGAATACCGTTACCAAGGTCACCAAAACAATCACAAACACATCCGATCGTGGCATTCGTTTAAATGTCCTTAAACTTGCCCATTCAAAAGTACCTATTGATACCATAATCATAAGACCAGTTAATGCTGCCATTGGTAATTTTTCAATGATATCCGAGCCGAACATCACGAATAAAAGTAACATTACAGCGGCCACAATACCTGATAAGCGAGCACGTGCCCCCGAAGAAATATTTATCAAACTCTGACCTATCATGGCACAACCACCCATGCCAAGTAAGAAGCCTGACAAGATATTTGCCGTTCCCTGTGCGACAGCTTCTTTGTTTCCACGCCCGCGCGTCTGCGTAATCTCATCAATAATATTCAGTGTCAATAAGCTTTCGATTAGTCCAACACCGGCCACAATGGCAGCATAAGGTAGCACCAGCATAAAGGTGTCCCAAGTAAATGGTACATCCGGAATTGTTGGGGTGGGGAAGCCACCGCTCACTGAGGCTATATCACCCACCGTTGAGGTCTCAATGTTAAAAAAGTAAACGACACCAAAAATGGCTAGAATAGCAACAAGTCCTGATGGAATTGCTTTGGTAAGTTTAGGTAAGCCCCAAATAATGAGCATTGCAAGAGCCACCAAGCCCATAAATGAGAAGAGGTCTGCACCCTGCATCCAAGGAGCATCTGGGTTTGTACTGTCTGTCTTGAACTGTGCTAACTGTGCCGTGAATATGATAATGGCTAATCCGTTTACAAAGCCGTATATCACAGGATGGGGCACAAGACGCATGAATTTCCCTAAGCGCAAAAATCCCGCTATCAACTGAATTATTCCCGCCAGAATAACCGTCACAAACACGTACTGTGTAATTTCGTCTATTCCGATACCAGGCGTTTTTTCTTTCAGTTCGCTAATCAAGCCTACAAATACAACCGCAACAGCACCCGTCGCACCCGAGATCATTCCCGGTCTTCCGCCCAAAATAGCGGTTACCAAGCCCATTACAAAGGCTGCATACAATCCCGTTAATGGCGATAATCCCGCTATAAGCGCAAAGGCAACCGCTTCTGGCACCAAAGCCAATGCTACGGTTAATCCAGAGAGAATTTCAGATTTGTAATTTACTTTTTGCTTGAGGTCAAATAATTGCAGGTACTTTGTCATGCCTTAGTATTCAAGGCTCATTTGCCGAGCCTGTTTTTGATTAAGCGCGCAAAGATAGTTGAATAGAATTGTTTGAGGCGTAAATCCTTAAATCTTTTGGTAATCGCCTTGGAGCAAACCGTACACTTCCGTGTCCAGAAATTGATTGTTGTAGTGATAACTTTCCCTGAAGTAGCCTTCTTTCTTGAATCCTAACTTAAGCAGTAATTTGCGAGAGCTATCATTGTTTGGGTTTATATCCGCTTTAAGGCTGTGAATACCTAATTCATTAAAGGCGAATGGGACTATGGTATGTGCCACGCGACTCATTATACCTTTGCCCCAGAAGTCTGGATGAAGTGTATAGCCTAATTCAGCACGTAAATGTTTTCTGTCGATATCCCAAAGTGTGAAATCTCCAATGGATTGACCGCTTGCCACGTCTTCTATCACCCAAAACAACCCTTCTTTTTTAGCGAATTTATCTAAGTTCTGTCGGAGAAATTCCTCCGCTCTTTCTATGCTAGTGAAAAGATCCTGATCTAAGTACTGATTTACGGTCTCATCACTTCTTAAGCGAAAAATATAGGCGGCATCCTTTTCATTCTGTTGGCGTAAGCGAATATCTCCTAGGTTAAAACTAGGTACTTCAAGAAAATAATGGTCATTCAGTTGATTCATAGACAGCTACAAAGATTAGGTAAATTGGTGAAAAACTATGAAAGCTGTGTATAAATATTACTCGAGTTAAGATATTCCTAACATAAAAAGGGTATAAAATTTGAACGAAAGGCTTTAATTTGTACGACAAACCTACACCTATGCTCAACGTAATTATAATCGACGATAATGAAGAGGTTCTTCATTTACTCAAATACAAACTTGAAAAGTTAGGCGCTCATTGTAAAGTATATAGCGAACCAGATTCGGCTATTGTTAGTGCCACTCTAAAGCGTCCAGACCTTGTAATTTGTGATTTTAAAATGCCGGTATATAACGGAATTGATGTATTTGATCAAATCAACAACAACCCATTCGAACAGCCCGTGCCATTCGTGATTTTATCGGGTGCTGACAATCATAGAGAAGAAATTGAGAGAGAAGGCATTGAGTATATTTCTAAAACTTCTGGTTTCGAATCTGTTATTGAGAAGATTGTTAGCAAACTTCCGATTGCTAGCTAGGGTTTAGCCAGAAGCACCCACCAGCTTATATACATAACCATCTTCACCAATTTTTGGTGTTGCTATGACGGTTATAAACCCTTCATATTTCTTTCCTTTTGAGTGTAGGGTGAAATGCATGTATTTGTAATCATCCCGATTATCAAAGCTATCTATGGTCATTTTCGAAATATTGCCGAGTCCAGGACATTTAAAGCCTTTGCCATTTGTAGCTTGACCACATAGTAACTCTGTTAAAAATTGATCGGTGCGCCCTTCTAAGAATGAGTCGTGTTGGTCTTTTACATATTGTTTATCCAATAAATCAAAAATGGCGGTTTCATCGCCTGCTTCTACCACATTAACCACACTGTCCATAAACTCCATAACGGTGGGATGTAGTTCACGGTTATACTGCGAATAAACCACATCTTCGCTTGTACTGCATGCGGTAGAAAGGGCTAAAAGTCCACTGATTAAACCGAAAAAACTATTGCGTATTAACTTGTTCTGTAACATATTTTACGTAGTTATTTAATATGGCTTGCCAACCTGCTTCCTGCATCTCGATTGGATTCATGTTTTCTGGTTCGAATTCCCATGTCAGAATAGTTGAATTAGGCATTTCTTCAAGTGTTAAGAAAACTTTTCGGCCATCTGTGAATTCGTAAGCCAAGTGCCTATTGACGTCAACTGTCTTATAAATGCCTGTAAGATTAAAGCCCATTGAACCGTCTTTAGCTTCCATGCGCCAATCTATTTTGCCGCCTTTTTTTAATTCGTTTATGGCTGAGGGACATGCCCATTCGTCACTCGCGAAATTCCACTTACAAATGTGCGCTTCATCTGTAAAGAAATTCCATGCTTGTTCTGCAGTGCACGGAACTTGCGCTAACACTCTAATCATATTTAAGGTATTTGGAAATTAATATTCACATTGGCTGAGCTGTTACCCTCTGCACTCAGACTAAAAGGAACATCAAAGGAAGCGTTAATATAGTCTCCGCTTGAAAAATTGAGGTCACCATTCTCATCATAAATAGCGTTTACATAATAATCACCTGGATGCATGTAATTGAAGTTGAAGCTGTTCGAACTTGCCGCATTCACAAAAACATAACGTGAACGATAATCCAGTTTTGATGGGTCAAATACACCACCGTTGAAGAGTGGCTGGGTACTTATAATAATCAAGACTTTTTTATTCGGATCTACGGTCGCAGGATTACTGACCGTAATGTTTACATCCGTATTGCCAAGATATGGTTGATCTTGCTCAGGGTAGGGGTCCGAATTATTGCTAAAGAAAATAGCATCATCCATGCCGTCAAAAGTGCTCGAGAAATCTTGTACTAGTGCTTTTTGCGGAAAATTAAAGTGGTTGATTGCGTTTTGACATGAACTAGAGTCTCTTAGATCTGCCGTCCAACGCATGTGGGTTTGTGGTGAGCTGTATTGATTGTAATTATTGGTGTACACATGCATAATCAAACTATCGTCTTTAAATGTCACATCTGCATATACGCGGTCTCTACCTGCTTGTGGGTCAGAAAAGCGGTAAAACGAGTGAGAGCTTTGCTCTGAGACACTATCAATAATTAAATAGGAATTGCGTACGTTTCCAGCAAAACCACCGCCATTTCTGAAGGCCATTTTGTAAGCACAATCATGTTTAACTACAAAGAAACTCATGTGAATATCGTTGAGCGAATCTAGTTCGTTTTTAGCCGAAACCTGTGCGCTGGAGATTGGTCTGAAATCTACAATCCACTCGGGATAACTGCCCAGCGGTGTGGGTGAGTAAACAGGGCCATTCCAAATACCACTCACCTTATCCAGCAGATTATACCCCATCACATTTGAGCTCGCTGAGATAGCTGCCATGGAGCATTCAGCAGAAGGTTCATCGTCATCGTCATCTGCTTTATCTTTGTTACATGCAATGCTCATTAAGAGCACAAGCAGTCCAGTAAAAACGCCAATTTTCATACTTAAATGTACAAATTCTTTAAAAAGCTTTCAGAATCTCTTTCAGTTCGCTAAGCATAATGCCAGTGGCCCCCCAAACGGTATGTTCATGAATATCAAAGTAGGGCGTATTCATGGTAAAGCCATTGGCGAATGTGATGTCTTTTTTCTTAAGCAGATTAGGATCCGTGAGATTCATTACCTCATACTCGATGATGCTGGCTACCTCATGATTGTCGGGAATAAAGTCCGGTGTATAATCTATACATGCAAGGTAGGGGTGGACTAAGAAATTACTTGGCGGAATATAGATATCTGTAAGTTCATCTATGATGGTGATGTCCTGAATTTCTACACCAATTTCTTCGTTGGCTTCACGCAGGGCTGTCGCGCTAGTTGTGGGATCTTGTTTCTCAACTTTTCCGCCTGGAAAGCTAACCTGACCAGAATGTGTCCCTGGATACACAGGCCGTTTGATGAGTACATTGTGCCATTCGCCCGCTTTGGGGTAGAGTAGGATGAGTACCGCAGAGCGCTTAGCTTTAATGTTTCCGTCTTGTTGGATGTGTTTAGCGCTGGGGCGGTTTCCCGGTATTAAGTGTTTATGAGCAGATTCACCTGGTAAGCCATCGCTTGAAATATACTTATGGATTTGTTTAGGTAAATCTATCACAGAACTAAAATACATAAAAAAAGTCCTGCTCTGATAATACAGAACAGGACTTGAATTAAAGAATTGTTATTTATTACTGTGCTGAATATCAACAAAGTATTAACAGTTTGGGCTAATTACTTAGCACCCAACAGCAAGAAATCGTTCATGATAATTTCCGTCACATAACGTTTCTTACCATCTTGATCTTCGTATGAGCGAGTGTTTAGTTTACCTTCAATAGCCATTTCTTTGCCTTTAGTTACGAAACGTTCGATTAATTCGGCTGTCTTTCCCCAGGCAACAATGTTGTGCCATTGTGTGTCTGTAACACGTTCACCTGATTTGTTGGTGTAGGTTTCGTTGGTAGCAATGGATAGTTTAGCCAATTTACTTCCGTTTACATCTTTAATTTCAGGTTCCATTCCCGCATTCCCGATTAACTGTACTTTGTTTCTTAAGTTGTTCATTTTATAAAAATTAATGTTTAACATTTCCTAATGTGTATGTATGTTTTCGTTATTAATATTCTGCACATTAGGCACAGTGTCTTTTGTCACAAGCCGGCTTTGTTTCAATCGACGGTGCAAAGATGGGGGAGTGGAAAAGTACTAGTCGGTAGATAAGTATTTAAATGACGTTTACAGTCGTTTGTAAATGGATATATTATTGAAAGATAGATTTTTAATGAATTTTGTGTCTTGATAGGATTTTGATTAGATTTATGTGGTAATTGGGTTTATCCCAGTAGTTGTGTTTCATGCAAAAAAATCCAGCCGCACATTTAGCACATTTGGTTTTTGCCCACGATCTTTCCCAATGCTGAAAAAACCAAAAGAGCTAAAATTTTCCCAACTCTACAATTTGGATAGCTCGGATAAAAACCATAATTTTGTTACTTATAGTCAACAGAAAGAAGAATGAAAAAAAGTGTAATAAATGAATTACTTAACTCTCACGAGATTAACCTTGTTGAGAAACATCTCATTTATTCTTTTCTTCAAAACAATGATTTAGCTTCAACAAAAAGTCCAATAATTTCGGAAATATTAATGGACTTTAAACCAGAGTCTGAAATCTACTTACTTGTTTCAACTCTTGAGATTAAGGATTTAAAACTATTAGAGAATTATCTTGAACTTTTAATTCCTAAAAACGACAGAAAAGTTAATGGAGCATTTTTTACACCAACATACGTTGTTGATTTTATTATCAATGAAGTATCACCAAAAGAAAATGACAAATGCTTAGACCCAAGCTGTGGTTGTGGGGCATTTTTAATTGGCTTGGCTGAATATTACCAAAAGACTTTTAATAAAAGTATCAAGGCAACTATCCGAGAAAATATTTATGGATCTGATATATTGGACTACAATGTAAAACGCTCAAAAATAATTTTATCACTCTATGGACTTCTAAAAAATGAGATAATAGAAGAATCTGACTTTAATATCTTCAATCAAGATAGCTTAAAAGCTGATTGGTCAACTAAATTTGAAATTATTGTTGGGAATCCACCATATGTCAAGTTTCAAGATTTAAGTGATGAAAACAGGCATTATTTAATAAACAATTGGAAAAGTATTGAAAACGGAACTTTCAATTTATATTTTGCTTTTTTTGAATTGGGGCATAAACTTTTAGAAAAAGAAGGAAAGCTAGGCTATATAACGCCAAACAATTACTTTACATCACTGGCAGGTTTATCGCTTCGTCAATATTTTCTGCAAAATAAATGCGTTACACGAATTGTAGATTTTAGGCATAAAAAGGTTTTTGACGCTCAAACTTATACCGCAATTACATTCTTGGACAAGAAGAAAAACGATTCTATTCTATTCGATAAAATCAAAGATGAACAGACTTGTGCAAACTTTTTAATATCTGCAAATGGTTCGCCAAACTATCTAGAAAACCTCAATGTAAATAAATGGCGTTTACTTAAAACCCAAGAACAAGAAAATATCAAAATCATTGAAAATATTGGAACTCCAATAAAACAATTATTCAATATTGCTGTTGGAATTGCAACCTTAAAAGATGAAGTCTTTTTTATAGATTCTGCAAACCAAAAAAATGGTTATCTAACTAAAAGCACAGAAAACGGAACATTTTTAATAGAAAAAGAAATCACAAAACCAGTTTACAAAATATCTCAATTTAAAAATCAAAAAGATATTGAAAACAACACTTTAAGAATTATTACTCCTTATCAAACAGACTCGAAAAATGCAGTTCCAATTTTGGAGGATGAATTCAAAATAATATATCCGAAATGCTACGAATACCTTCTTTCTGAAAAGGAGAAATTAGAAGGAAGAGGAAAAGGAAAAAAAATATTTACTCCATTTTATGCCTGGGGAAGAACACAAGGAATTACAAGATTTGGTAAAAAATTATTGAATCCAACATTTAGTAAACACCCAAGATTTTTATTTGTGCAAGAGGAAGATGCTTATTATACAAACGGTTACGGAATTTATTTTGATAGAGATCATTCAAATAAGGCAATGTTATTTGATGATGTAACTCATCCAATGTCAAAAGAAGAAAATATTTTGGTTGTTCAAAAAATATTGAACTCTATTGTAATGGACTATTATGTAAGTAACACGAGTGTTTCTATTCAAGGCGGTTTCCCTTGCTATCAAAAGAACTTCATTGAAAAGTTTAGTATTCCAAATTTCACTCAAAATGAAATTGAGCTACTAAAAAGTCTTAATGACAAAATAGAGATTGACGAATTTTTAGTTGAAAAATATCAACTAAACTTACCTGTACCAAACCTTGTCGAATAAATAGCCAGTAAATCTGAAATAAAACTATCATAACCTAAACCATTTAAAGTTGCTGTAGTGTTTGGTGGTAACAAGTTATCCGAAATTAAATCAGCATCATTTCTATATATTTTTACTGGGCTTTGACTAAAATCTGCCAAGATTAAACACAATCTCTCGTATTTATAATCTTCGCCATTACTAATGTTTCTGTTGTTTATAGAAGCATAGGTATTAATCGTTTTCTCAATTGATTCAGCGGTTGTTTTACTTCTACTATTAACTTTTGTAGTAATTATGCTTTCATAAGCTGGGTTATGTTTTTTCACTTCATCCATGTTAAAACCAGTTATTGGAAGAATAAAAAATTCACCTAATACCATTTTCGGACATCTCATATGAAGATTAAGAGTTTCAGCAAAAGCTCTTTCCACAATAGTATCGTTGTTCTTCCCAATACTACTCATTTGACTTCGCACATTTACAACAAGAGAATTTTCAGTATAATCTTTCCCAAATGGGTCTGTTTCCCCTGTCATCATACCAACTGTTATGGTTTCAGGGGTTTCATTATTGATGAAAGCTGATGGAACTGCCGAAATATCTTGCTTTTTTGCTTTAATAAATCCTGCAAAATTTATTTCACCAGTAGAATTATATTGTGATGGAAAAACCAAATCTGCTCTAACTCCATTACGTATTAATTCTGATTTCACCACCTCATGAAACAAGTTAATGTGCTTGCTTGAAGTCGTTAAACTTTGTTTTCCTTTAACACCTCCAATTCTAACTGCTTGTTCAAATACAAATTTGAAATTATCGCAAGCAACCTGCAATATATTTTGTGGTGTTGCATTAACGATATTATGATGGGCGGTAGCCTTAACTCTCTCGAGTTGAGCAGATTTTCTTTTACTTAAAATTTTGCTTTTAGCCATTAGAATCTATTCTTATATGAATTTAGAATAGAATCCGTAAATGTTTCCCAAGAAAGCTCTTCGATACTGGCATCGGAAGCTTCATCTAAAAGTCCATCATCATAAAGTTCCTGATTTGTACTATAAATCTTTGCAGGTGCTTGTTGAAAGTCTACAAGCAGCAAGCAAACTCGTTCATACTTGTAATCTTCTCGTTCATGATTAGGTCTTCCGTTAATTGCTTGGAATGATTTGATATATTTCTCAACTGCGCCTATTCGGTCAATAAATTCAACTCTTTTTTCATCCATTACAGACGCATCATATTCTTTTACAGGAATCATATAAACTTCTCCAAGCACCATTTTCTGACATCTAACGTGCAGGTTTTGAGCTTCGGCAATAGTTCTTTCATAAAGTGTGTCAAAGTTTTTAGCAAGAGAACTCATTTGACTTCTAATGTTTACAGAAATTGTACGTTCTGTATAATCTTTACCATAATAATCAGTTGCTTCTCTTAAAATCCCTTCAGTCATTGTTTCAGATTCTGGAACATATCCTTCAGGTGCAACGCAAACATCTTGATGTTTCTGTTTAATAAAACCAGCTAATTTAAGTTCAGGTTTTGATTCTCCAAGAGGTGGATGGATTCTATCAGGAGAAATTCTTTTTCTAATAAAATCGGCTTTGACAGCCTCGTGAATAAAGTTAATTGGTCGTGATGACCTAATAATTGCTTCTTTTGCTTTAATTCCACCTTCAACAATTGAAGTTTCTATAAGTTCTTTAAATCCATCAACTGCTTGTTGTATCGTTATCAAATTTGTCATTCCTAAAAAAATCTTTTAATGTAACTCCAAGTGCAACAGCAATTTTTTCAATATTGACAATTGATATATTTCTTTGACCATTTTCAACACTTGCAATGTAACTGCGGTCTAAATCAGAAGCATAAGCTAAATCTTTTTGAGACATTTGCTTATCATCCCTCAATTCTTTGATCCGAGCTCCTATTTTTGATTTTATTTCCACAGTTGCAAATTTGAGGAAATGTGGACTATAAATCAAAGACTATAAGTAACACTCAGAAATCAACCCAACGCTTAAAACCATACACATTTGCAATTCGCACCAGCCAACGCTATAACCAAAAATTGTAAAAGAGTATGGCTTTACCACCGCTGAAAAAGAATTAAATAAAGCACGAAAACACAACAATGTGTATATTGCATAGCACCCTTTGGGATGCTACGACAACATACACGGACCGTTGCATCACATTAACCAATAGGACTGAAACTACTTTACCTTACTATTCGTATCTTTGGATGAGGATGGCATATTTGGATAAATATATTGCCCAAATTAAGGAGTTATGCTCTAGTAATAGGGTGTCTACATTATTCGCTTTTGGTTCAGTAACAACTGATAGATTTAATGACGAAAGCGACATTGATCTTATTGTATCCATTGAGGATAGTGATCCCATTTCTTATTCGGAAAAATACTTTAATCTGAAATTCCAACTGGAAAAACTTCTTAATAGAAAGATTGATCTATTAGAGGATGGAGCTATCAGAAATCAGCTTTTAAAATCTGAAATAGATAAATCAAAAGTTCTTGTGTATGGAGAAAGAAATTAAAGTTTGGTTAATTGATATTCATGACGCCATACTAGAGATTAACTCATTCCTGCCAGAAAAAAGGAATTATTTTGAATTCCAGAATGATTTAAAGACTAAGCGAGCAATTGAGAGAAGTCTTGAAATTATAGGAGAAGCAGTAAATCGAATTCTAAAACTCCAAAGTGATTTCCCAATTGAAAACGCACGAAAAATTGTGGATACAAGAAATAGAATAATACATGGTTATGACACAATTTCGGATGCAATAATTTGGGCCATTGTAACCAAAGACCTGCCTAAGTTATTACCTGAAGTAAAGAAGTTTCTAGATGACTAACATGCAGCAATGATTAAACTGCATGTGCCCTTAGGTCTCCAAACAGACAATAATTACCCGAAATAATAATCCGTATATTAGATAAACTAAACCTGTGGGGCATCCGCTATATCCTGCCCCGTTAGTATTGTTTAATATGATATTCAGTTTAAGATTAATACAAGCATTAATTGTTACAGGAGGAATTGTCATATCCTCATGTAACTCCAAGAAACCGAAAGAGCTAATTAAGGAATATGCAATGGATAAAGGTCAAGCTTGGTGCGAAAGGGATGAGCAGGGCATGGTAGAAGCTGAGAATAGAATTCTAGAAGTGATTGAAGATGCGAAAGAATCTGGGATGAAGGAAAATGAGATTCAAGAACTTGAAGATCTGGCGGAGAAAGAATACCTGAAAGCTCAAGAAAACTGTGGTAACTAAAAAAACGGATATAATTCATTCTTAATCAATGCCACTTGGCTTGTTTGAAAATCATTATGAGAATAAAAGAAAATTTCGGCTTGACTTTCCCAGTGATGTTCATTGTAGTTGCTGTTTTGCTTATAATATTTGGTATTGTATTAATCTCCACACCTGATAAAGTAGAAATAGCGGTTAGTCCTTCTGCAAGACCAATCGCAGGTATTGTAGCTTTTATAGCGGGTGCATTTATTCTGAGCTCATATGAAGGCGTTGAAATTGACTTAGAGAAAAAGAAATTGCGCAAATTCTCTTCATCACTTGGGTTAAAATGGGGTAAATGGAGAGACTTAAACCCATACAAGTATTTGGCAATAACCAGTACCAATGTTGCTTATAACATGAACATGAGAGGAGCATTGCCAAGCCAGTTTAGTGACCAGGTGTTTACAATCGTTTTACTTAATGACAATCATTTAAGCAAGTTTGTAATACAACAAGCTGATTCATTATCTGCCGCCAAAAGTAAAATCAAGGAGCTTAGTGATAAACTCGGATTTGAAATAGTTGAATATAAACCTAAAAAGATTTCTAAAAGGAAAAGGCGTTAAGGATAAGATTTACATCACGAAAACCAAACTCTCTTACCTAAAACAATAACAATGGACGACTCACTTCTTATCTTTCTTGGGGCATTTGGATTAATGCTAGTTCTATGGATAGTTGTATTATTCAAACGGTTAATTAAGTGTCCTCCAGATAAAATAATGGTTATATACGGGAAGATTGAAACAGGAGAGTTATATAAGCTTGTTCACGGGGGGAGAGCTTTTGTTTGGCCTATCATTCAAGAATATGATTTTCTAGATTTAACCCCATATCATGTGGATATCAACTCAGCTATGTATATCACAGAAGATAACAAACGTGTTAGGATGGCAACAACAATTAAAGCAGCCATTTCGACTGATCCCAAATATACCATGAATGCTGTGGAAAGGTTGCTTGGCTGTTCACGTGCAGATATAACTCACCTTGTTGAAGATATTTCTATCGGAAGGTCACGGGAGGTTTTGAGTAAAATGCAATCTGAAGAGATTTTACAAAACCTAAATAAGGTAATCACCAAAATATCTACTGAGACCCAAATAGAATTCAATAAAATAGGTTTGGTAGTATTAAGTCTTAATATTTCTGATTTAAGATTGATTCAATAGTTTAGGAATATGATACGTGCTAAATATTAAATTATTAAACATAAAACGTATAAAATACCTGTATGTGCACCACTTTACTTAAATGATTTTAGACTTGGAGGAAGTAAGGATAATATATGATAAAGAAAGAACTAGGCAGATATTTGAGAAGTATTTCAAGTATGAACAGCAACGTGAATTAAAGAAGTTGCCCGTTTGGCTTGGGGCTTTAGTGTGTTGTGCTTTGATTGCATCAGGATTAGCTCTAAAGATTCGCATACTATGGATAATAGGTTGTGTTAGTATTGGCATTTCAGTATTGTATCTGTTAGTATTTCTCATTCGCTTTCAATTAGTAAGGGACAGATCTTTAAAAGAATTAGACCAGCGAAATAAATCCATGGATATGGCTTATACATTTTACTTTGACTCAAATACAATTAAATACGTGTCTGAAAATCATAATTCGGAAACCAAATGGACAGCCATAAGATCATATTCAATTAATGGTGATGATGTATACTTGTATCTGGCAAATAATGAATTGTTCGATATTATATCAAAGCAACTACTGGGACCAGAGAAATATGATAAGTTTGTTCAAATAATAAGGTCACAGCTTCAAGCGCCACAAAGTTTCTAAGCACAGAATATAATTTCCTGTAAAAAGTTTCCCTTAGCCGCTTACTGTGATTATTATGACGCCAGAGAATTATTACTTAAATTGAAAGAGCATTGGCAGTATACCGCTAATGATACAATACAGAAGAAGATGGCGTCTAATAAGAGTGGAAATAGACGTTAGAATAATGTATTTTGTAGTCCAATAAATTAAATAAAAATTGAATGTTTCGATTTATAATAACCAGCTCCATCTTATTTGCTTTAGCGATACCATGTGAAGCACAGGGATACTTAGAGGTAATTTCTCAGCCCGTTAATAATGATGAAGTATTACCTGATAAATTTAAGGTTGGATTTGAATATGCTATTGACTCAGCAGATTTTGATAGTACTGCCCAGTATACGATTAACGCAAATCTTGTTGGGATATATGGGACAGTGTATGGTATAGGCACACACTTAATTCCAAGTGAGGAATTGGGACAAATAGAACTTCCGTTTAAATTACTTTCAGATAAGACCGAAATCAAAAAACCATATCAATTACAATTCACGCTAAATACAGGACATAGACAGTTAGTCTCTACCAGATATTTTATTTATAATGCTGCACCTGATTCATCGCTTAATAGAATTTATAACGAATCTGAAAGCGACACCCTCATTAGAAGCGAAGAAAATAAAATCTTTACTGCTTATGATCCTGAATTCACTGAGGTAACACTAACATGTGAAGGATGCATTGGCCTTGACAGAGTTAAATCATGTTATCTGGTATTACCAGGTGATAATGATATTATCGTTTTTCGTTTAAATGGTAAAAGGAATAACAGTTATCAAGAAATTATCTCTAAGACATTTTTTGTGCGGGATTAGAATTTGTCAAATATCATTAAGCAAGATTAATATTAAAAAAGCAATCAAATCAAACTAACAAAACATGAAACTGGGAGCACACTCAATCAGTCTAAGCGTAAAAGACTTACAAACATCAAAGGAATTCTATGAGAAATTGGGATTCGAAATGTTTGCAGGCAACATGGAACAAAACTACCTGATAATGAAAAACGGAGAAACCGTTATAGGTCTTTTCCAAGGCATGTTTGAAGGCAATATTCTCACTTTTAACCCAGGCTGGGACCAGAGTGCACAAAACGTAGACCCGTTTGAGGATGTAAGAGATATTCAAAAGCACCTTGAGTCACAAGGAATAGTACTGGACAGCAGAGCAGACGAAAGCACTAACGGACCAGCGAGCATAGTGCTTAAAGACCCTGATGGCAATGCTATTCTGATTGATCAGCATAGGTAGTTGTATATTTTTGTTCAAACAAGATATATGTGTCTTTGTTTTGAATGAAAAACAATTCACTAGGCTTTTAATTTGAAGTTAGTGAGTGATAAATCATTCATCAAGTGTTGTGTGTCTGAAATCTTATGTGTATATTTGAATGATATATAACGCGTTAATAATATAAAAAGCGTAATATGAATGATAATTCATACATTGATTGGTATTCGATGAGTGATAAATCGCTCGTTGAAACCATAGGGAAATTTGTCCAACATCACCGCTTAAATCAGAACAAATCTCAAAATGAAGTGGCTGAAGCTGCAAATATTAGCCGTTCTACACTGAGTCTTTTAGAGCGTGGTGAAAAGGTGAACTTGATGAGTCTGATTCAAGTGTTAAGAGTGTTAGACCTACTGTTTATAATGGACGCTTTTAAAGTTAATGATGAAATAAGTCCAATTGAATATGCCAAACTTCAGAAAAACAAAAGAAGTAGAGCTAGCAGCAAAGGCGATTCATCTAATGAGGCATCCGAATGGTAGATGTAGTAGAAATAAAAATTTGGGGACAACTCGTAGGTGCCGCTCGCTGGGACGAAAATCGTCAGCTAGCCAGTTTTCAATTTGATAAAAAGTTTCTTGCAAAGGACATTGACCTATCTCCATTAAAAATGCCTATAAGTAATGGAGACCGCATATACAGTTTTCCGGAATTGAGAAAACAGAAAGGGGAAGAGACATCCACTTTCAAAGGGCTTCCGGGTTTATTGGCAGATGCACTGCCAGATAAATATGGAAATCAATTGATAAATATCTGGTTAGCACAAGAA
Organism: Flavobacteriales bacterium; assembly: GCA_964230215.1. Classification (GTDB taxonomy): domain Bacteria; phylum Bacteroidota; class Bacteroidia; order Flavobacteriales_D; family JAUILH01; genus JAUILH01. Next base: position 206,464 of record CAXRGQ010000006.1, on the reverse strand, counting down.
GGTCGCGCACCGAATAGTATGAACCCTGTCGAACAACTTTGTTTCATTGGCTCAAGGGGAATGGGTGCTTTGGAATTTGAGCCTGCACAGATAAAACCTAAAGAAAGAACGTTTGCTATCGAAATTAAAAGCTTAGTAGACATAGCACACAAAATGTTGTCGAACAGAGAGAAGTTCGAAACCAACCTGCATAAAGATGAGCAAAAGGCAATGCGTGAGATACTCACTATTGGTACTTCTGCAGGCGGTGCTAGGCCAAAAGCTGTAATCGCTTATAATCAAAAAACGGGTGAAGTAAGGTCTGGTCAGAGCAATGTCCCCAAAGGATTCGAACACTGGTTAATTAAACTTGATGGTGTAAGTGATACGCAATTCGGTGTTAGTTCTGGTTACGGAAGAGTAGAGTATGCCTATTACTTGATGGCTAGAGACTGTGGCATTGAAATGATGGAAAGTAAATTGTTAGAGGAGAATGATAGGGCACATTTTATGACCAAACGTTTTGATAGGGAGGGGAATAATGATAAGCATCATATTCAGACATTCTGCGGCATTCAACATTTCGACTACAACAACCTATACGGCTACAGTTATGAGCAGCTATTTCAGACTATGCGGATGTTAAGAATGACCTATCCAGAGGCCGAGCAGATGTTCAGAAGAATGGTGTTTAATGTGATGGCGACTAATTATGACGACCACACCAAGAACTTTTCATTCATGTTGAAACAACATGGAAAATGGGAGTTGGCGCCAGCCTATGATGTCTGCTATTCGTACGATCCAAAAAACGTTTGGGTAAGTCAGCATACGCTAAGTATTTGTGGGAAACACAAGGACATTAATACTTCAGACTTAATTAAAATTGCCTCAGATAACAGCATAAAAAAGGGCGAAAAGATAATTGAAGAGATTAAATCAGTGGTGTGTAACTGGAGAGAGTACGCCACGAAGACAAATGTGTCACAAGAACTAAGGGATTTGATTTTAAACACCTTAATTGCTCCTAGATTTAAATAATCCAGATATGAAAAGCTTTATTTACATAGCAATTATTTTGATGGCTGCCTGTTCATCACTGGAGGATACGAAAAACGTAACAAACGATATTGTGGGTAGCTGGAATCTAGTTTCTGTTGAGAATAATTTTGAGGGCATCCCTAAAGAAGGATTTACATTTTTATCAATTGATTATTCAGAAATGGATGGCTATGTATTCAGCTTTCATAAGGACGGTATATTTGAGCAGAACTACTTAGTACCTATTGAAATTGATAGTTCACACTATTACGAATGGATGATACGTGATAGCACTTTGACTACTTTCTCGGTGTCAAGCGCTAAAAAAGACACGTTTATTTTTGGTCAAATAAACTTTGTTGATCATGACCACTTCTTACTTAAAACAACCAATCAGACAATTGGCTTTAGACGGCTAAATTGAGTTTCTAGGCCGACCTTATCAATATTTATTTGATGAGATGATATATTTGTAAAGTCATTAGTATGAAGAAATATATCCCTATACTAGTCATTGCAATCGCGTGTAATTCTGAGAAAAAACCAGAAGTTCATGCAAGCAATGAAAGTATAGATTCGTCAACTGTAAAGGCACACTCAATTGAAGATAGTCAGTTTGTAGACCTCCCAAATTCACAATACGCACATTATGTGTACGATTCGACTTTGGCAGTGGACCTTTTGCATTATGAATATACAGATTTGTGGGATCTTGATGAGGATGGTATAAAAGACACAATATGTTTTATCAGTAATGGTGGCGCTCATGCATACTATCACCTTGAAGTCGGCTTGTCCACAGTTGCTCAGCGTATTGAGTTCCCAATTATTTATACGGACTTCCCTTATCCAGAGGAAATACAGCATTCAAATGAAATAGGAGAATACTTACCGGCTTTTGTAGTTCATGATTTTGATGCAGATGGACTGAACGAAATCTACCTAAATATAAATCATCATTTTGCGCCAGAAGATGAAGAATTAGAGAGGATGGGATTGAAGGGTAAGCAATTATTAGTTGATTACACTGGCAAAGGCTTAGTTTTAAAAGACTTTTAATATGCAATAAAAGTCCTGCTTCGAAAATTTCAGAACAGGACTTAAGTTTATGAGAGAAAATATGGGCTACTCCATTTACTTAGCACCCAACAGCAAGAAATCATTCATGATAATCTCCGTCACATAACGTTTATTACCATCTTGATCTTCGTATGAGCGAGTGTTTAGTTTGCCTTCAATCGCTATTTCTTTACCTTTTGTAACGAAACGTTCAATTAACTCGGCTGTCTTTCCCCAGGCAACAATGTTGTGCCATTGTGTGTCTGTAACACGTTCACCTGATTTGTTGGTGTATGTTTCGTTGGTAGCAATGGATAGTTTAGCCAATTTACTTCCGTTTACATCTTTAATTTCAGGTTCCATTCCCGCATTCCCGATTAACTGTACTTTGTTTCTTAAGTTGTTCATTTTAAAAAATTAAGGTTTAACATTTCCTAATGTGTATGTATGTTTTCGTTATTAGTTATCTGCACATTAGGCACGGTGTCTTTTGTCACAAGCCGGCTTTGTTTCAATCGACGGTGCAAAGATGGGGGAGTTGAAAAGTACTAGTCGGTAGATAAGTATTTAAATGACGTTTACAGTCGTTTGTAAATACATATGTATTTGTAAATCATGCTATTAGTTCTTTTTTGCTTGTTGATGGATTTATATGTAGATTTATTTGTTAATTGGGTTTATCCCGTAGTTAGGCTTAATTCTATGACCGAGAATAGCTCAAAACATAAAAATATAGACGCAATACTTAATTACTTACGTGACTGTGCAGACGCAAAGCATTATCTCAAAGTTTTTGAAGCGTGTGATATTAATATGAATGACATTGAGAAAAATGCATTAATTACAGAAATGATAAGTGATCGATTAATAATAAAAGGTACACCTAGACATCAAAACGAAATTTATATAACTCAACATGGTATTGACATAGTTGATTTTGGTGGTTACTTATTGCATGTTAAAAAGCTACAGCAAGAATTAAAAGAAAACAAGGAAAAGCAGCAACTTGAATTTGATGCGCTAAAATTTCAGAAAGAAATAGCACCTCTAGTTAGGGAACAAATTGATAAAGAAATTAATAATCTAAATCTCAACGATAACCTAGCAACAAGGTATCCTATAGCATTTGCGATTACTACAATTCTTTTGTCAGGTCTTATTTCCTGGCTTATAGCTATAAACGTAAGGTAGTATTATTTTAAGCATGGTATTTCTTTCCAACCTTCTGTTGGCTGTTGTCCCGTTTCTAGGCTATCGCAAGCAATATACTCATGCATTATTCGGGTGTATTCATTTTCCGGGTTAATTTTCACATAAACTCTATCCCCTATTTCTAATTTATGATTCCCCTGATTTTCGGAGGCGGTTCGCCACTTTCCACGATAATAAAATTTAACCCGCACTTGTCTACCACTCACCATTCTCCACTTTTTTATCACCGTCCCTATACAATATACATGATTTTCCTTTAATTCCCTTTCTTGCCAATAAGCCCAAATTGCGCATCCAATAAAAAACGCAATTACTATGGCTTGCCAAACGCTTGTTTTACCTTTTATTTTTTGTAGTAATCCGATAATTTTTCAAAAGAAATGAATTTAATGATTTTTATGTAACTAAGCCTAACAACGGGTAAATCGCATACCCCTCGCGTCTTCAGACGTATAATTAGTAGCTGAAATTATATTTTGTATTTTTAGATAAACAAAACGTTTTGGGGCACGCGTTTTACCCTGCCCCGTTGTGGTGCATTAAAAGAACCGAGAAATGCCAATAAATATTTATATCGAAGACTCAGGAGAAAAATTGGAATGGCTATGTGATGAAGCATGGGATTTACCTACACAAATTGATGCTCTTGAAACTTGGCTGATGGATAAAGGGAAAACATTAAAGCCAAGTAAATATATAGCTGACATTGGATTTGACATAAGGAAAGACGCAAACGGTGGCGGTGGAGTATTGAACGCCGCATCAATGAAAACAATGGGAATGATTGGTATGGATGTCTATTTTTCCGAATATCCATTTGTATCGCAAGAAGACAAAGAATGACGAGCGAGCAAAAAAAATTATATAATTCTGTTGACGAAATCCTATGGAACGAATGGGACCCGATTGGAGTGAATGACTTTGCACCCAGAGATGAGTATCAAAGTTACGTGCCAGAAATTTTCTCCTTACTAATTCACAATAAAACAGAGAAAGAAATTGCGGACAGACTTTATAAAATTGAAACCGAAACGATTGGGGTTATTGGAAGTCGTGAACATTGTCTAATAATAGCGAAGAAATTAATCGAAGAAAAAATAAAAACGCACCACAACAACGGGTAAATCGCATATGCCCACACGTCTCCAAACGAATAATGAGTACCCAAAACAATAATACGTATATTAGATAAACTAAACGTTGGGGCACACGCGTTTTACCCTGCCCCGTTAGCAACAATTATGAAATCCTCGACAATATGGTTGTTTTTATTGGCAGGTAACTTTATTATAAACTACCTATATTGTATTTATTCAGGTTTTTATTCTACACCATGGGGAAAAGACTTGAAACAATACGATGAATGGGGAAGTGCTCAGCACACTCGGAACCGATTTTGGGGTTTCTTTATAACATTATGTCCTTTTATCATTTGCATATTTATCATAAGCTGGATGCATAAGGAATATAAAAAAGAAGCTGCTGATGCTGAGAGGAAAGAGAAAATTCGAGAGAAAAACAGACAAAATAAAACAAGACGTAGATAAAGGTAATTATTGCCAACAACACCATAATTGCATACACCCTCAGGTCTCTATGCCAGTATGTAGCAGAAATTTAATTTTTTTTATACAAAATAAAGCCTTGGGGCAACCACATTTTAGCCCATTACCTTGAACGATTTCCCTCCTAATCTGTATCACAATATATGAAGTTGATTTCACTACTGCTGGTACTATTATCTGTGTCTTTTGTTTTGGCTCAACCAGACCCTAACATGTTCAATAAGCAAAACCTGGATGCATTAAATCAGAAAATAAATAAGTCAGATTCTACTAATTATGTCCTGCATTGGAGAAGAGCAAAATTACTTGGCAGAATGTTGGGTGGATCAGAACAATTAAGTAAATCAGAAAGGAAAACCCTTCACAATGATTTTCTCAATGACATAGGCCTCTTAATTGACAATGAGATAGAGCTAGAAGGCTTTAAGGAAGTTACGATAGCCCACTATTATTATACACGAGCAAACTATTATTTCGCTATAAACGAGCATGACAAGGCCGTACATGATTATAAAATAGTGATTGAAAAAGACGAGAGAGACATGCTAACTAAGCAAGTCTATTATAGATTACTCGCTATGCATGAGTCTAACAAAGAGTATGATAGCGCCATCTTTTATTGTGATAAATTAATTCTTAGATCTATTGAACAAGGAGTAAACGCATGTAGTTGTGAATCAGAATCCTCATTATGCTCAAGAAAAGCAGAGTTATTATACAATGCTGGCAAGTATAAGGAACTATTGGATTATCTTAAAGATTTGTTTAGTAGCAGTTATAATCATAATGAATCAAATAAAGATGTTTACTGTTACCTAAACTTATATCGGGAGTATTATAGATTGCTAACACCCTCTGAATTATCAAAATACAAAGAAGAGGATTTAAATGAGGATTCCGTTATTGAAATTATTCAAACTATGGAGGTCCTTAATAATAAAGTAGAATAAAGGTATATCTTTAGTAGCAGGAAGAAACGTCAGAACAATTAATGGGTGGAAAAAGTAATCTCTAAATCGTCTAACAACATCACCCCCATAGTTATATGCTTGGGTATTGGAATTGCTTTAATTGTAGTAGACCAATCCATCCTTCCGTGGTGGCTAGCTTTCATCTTTTTCGCAATAAGCGTGATTCTGTTTCTCTCTATTAGAACAATCACCATAACACCTTATGAGGTAAATGCCCGAAGAGTACTTCAAAAAACGGGGAAAACAATCAAAAAAGAAGATATTGCAAGCATAGGCCAATCCATTAAGGGGAATACTTTGGCTCAAAATTCGGGTATGATGCCTAAAAACGCATTGCTAGAAATTAAGGGGAAAAACAAAACCGATATTATCTACCTGTCGCAGATGGGAGAGGCAAAATATCCAGAGCTTTACAGGATTTTAGCCGAACACTATGGGCACTTGTTTGAGAAGCCGCCGGTTATTCATTCATGGTCCTCAGGCGAAAAGAATGAAGTACAATAAGCTTTAAGTTTTTCTGTTATTGTTCAATACATTGTAAACTGAAATCAAGCCCATGCTAAAACCCATCATAGCAACACTTCTGTCAGCACTAGTTCTAATGACGGCTTGCAAGGGACAGGCTACCGAACAATCCGTAAAATCAGATAAAAGTGAAACAAGAGAGAAGGTAGCTGAAGTAGGAGAGAAGGTAACCAAATTCGGGAGCAGTATAATGATCATTTATCAAGATAAAAAGAACCACTATTGGTTCGGTAGCTGGAATACGGGCATATATATGTATGACGGCGAAACCTTGACTAATTTTACAACCGAGCACGGTCTGCCTAACAATAGGATAGATGAGATAAAAGAAGATGCTGATGGCAATATTTACTTTACCAGCTGTCATCCAAAGTCTGTAATAGCCAAGTTTGACGGTGAAAGTATAACAACATTGCCTGTAGTAGCAAGTAATGATTGGCAACTAAATCCAACAGACGTCTGGTTTAAACATGCCTACGGAAACGAGAAAGTCTATCGTTATGACGGAACCACCTTGCACGAATTACAGATTCCAAAACCACCGAATCTTTCCAATTCGTTTGAGATCTATAGCATTTATAAAGACAGAATGGGAAATATGTGGTTTGGTTCTAATCCAGTTGGTGTTTGTCGGTACAATGGTGAGTCATGGGATTGGATTACAGAAGAGGATGTAACGGAGTTTCGAGATGAAGGTGCAAATGGCGTGCGTGGCATAGTGGAAGATAAAAATGGTGACTTTTGGTTCAACACAGAAAACCGCTATAGCATTTATGATAGCACCACAATAAAAAGCGATGAATTTTATACAAGACGTCAGAGTATAGGAGCTTTAGACGGAAATCCAGAAAGCGGTTTAGATGAATTCCTCTCAACGACAATAGATGATGATGGTAACTTGTGGTTTGTGACCTATTTAGATGGGGTTTGGAAATACGATGGATCAGAAATCACGCATTACCCGGTTAAGGTAAACAATGAAAATATCGAACTCTTCTATATCTATAAAGATAACAATGGAGTGCTTTGGTTGGGGACACACAAAAATGGCGTGTATAAATTCAATGGAGAGACATTTGAAAGGTTCTTAATCTAGTTAACAAAGGAATATCACCTAATCTTGAGCTCATCATTCGGCTTGATATTCACAGTTTTATTTTGTATACTATAAATGTGCATGGGAATAACAACACCAGCATAGATTGAACTAAGAACACATAAAACACAATTGAATGATAGCGAAGAGTTACGAATCCCTTTCATTAGCAATAAACGCCCTTACTAAAGAAGGTTTCACGGATGGATTCAGAGCAGAGGATAAAAGAATAGTTGCACGGAATGCAGATAACAAATACTTGCCTAGCGAATTAAGCATTGTGCATACTTTTAGATTTGAAGGAATGACCAATCCCCAAGATGATTCCATTGTGTTTGGAATTGAGGCCAATGATGGGGTAAAAGGTACCTTGGTGATGTCGTATAGTTCAAAACACAATCAGAATGTGGACTTGATTAAGCAGATTCCAGAAGCTGATTAAGCTGGCAAAATAATACAGCGCAGTATCGAACACGGTATATTTAATGTAACAATTGTTACGGTTATTCATTAAAGCTAATAACCAAATTAACGAACTAACTATGAAGATTTATTTAATAATAACATCCTACATTATATGTATTGGTCCAGCGTTTTGTCAAAATGATACGGCTTCAATAGGGGCAGAGAGCGCATATTATCCCTGCAATGAGCCAGATATTATAGACACATCTATTATAAACTATGTTCATAATAAGGTCTACTTCCACTTTAATCAAGAAGAACTGCAAAATGACATCAAACCATCAAACCGCAAGTTGCTAGATAAAGGTGATCCACGTTTTTTTTCAGGATATCTGATTAATACAACAGATTCTACTTTCAAAGCAATCAGACAAGATGGAAGCTTAATGATGATAAAAGAAGCTCAGGATGAAAATGGGAAGTGGAAGGCAATAGAGTATTGGGTGCCAAGCGGATGTGGTAATAGTTATTTTGATCCATTAATATTGGAGTCTGGAAAAACTGTACTCTTCCCTGTTTGGCGGGATAAAGGAGATTTTAAAACGAATATTCGTCTACGTATAAAATATAGTTTTAAGGATGACGCTATTGTTTCTAGCTCATACGAAGGTTCTATATACAAGTCTCAATTTCAGAAACCGACAGGAAGTGTGTATGGCATACTATATGGCGGAGATGCTATGTACCTGGGTGCTGAATAGTTTCACTTACACCTACTCCTCATAATACTCAATTTCGCGCACATCCCGACTGTTAAGCTTGTAGTCTATTTTCTCTTTCTTATCATCAAGCTTACGGTGAATCGCAGTTGACTTGGTCAAGGTCTTCCATTCAGTCCAGTTTCCTTGCTCGTCCCTAGTGTGCTCGAATTTGTTGAAGTACTCAAACTCACCATCTCCCGTGTAATGATTGTATGATGCAATCATTTCACCGTCCTTGTCATAATAATACTTGTCATGGCTGAATATTTGAGGTGAGGTAATTGAGTCTCCTTCGTAATAATGAACTTGCTTACCATCTTTATTATAGGTCTGCTTAACCCTCGGGTACCATTCCTGCTCATCCTCTACCTTATTCTCCATTTTTGCTATGTTCCCATTTTTGTGATATTCGAAATAGCTCACATGATTATCCCCATAACCGTTAAAGTCGTCATCATTGTCTCGCTCAGGGTATTTTTTCTCAATTGATATGACTTTTCCTTCTTTATCGTACTTATAAACCCAAGTTTCCGTCCATTTCTCTTCTATGGTACTGTTGATATTAACCACAACATTGCCATTTTGCTTACTTATTGGCATTTCTTTGAATTTAACACGCTCAATATCTCCAAGCTCATTATAAATGAACTGTTTTTCATAGTAAGTGCGATATTGAGTCTTTGATATACTGTTTAGTACGCCATCATTCCCATAATTAAAGTTGATTACATAATCACTGTATGACTTGTCGTATTCTACATGCAATAACTGACCTGCTTCATTATACTTCAGCGTCATAGTAGCATTAACCCCGTTTTCCGAATTGATTTCTGTCATATTTGTCAGTTTTCCATCCTCGTTAAAGTGGTAGTGTGCTTTCGGCGGAAAACCAGATAAAACCTCCTTCCCTTCATAGTTCATAGCATAATGAGTCACCTTAAATGACTTCACATTTCCTTTTAAACCAAAGTCTTCAAGTGTGTGCTTAACCGTAAAACGATCTTCAGGTGTATATTGGGCCTGTGTAGCTACAACGAATAGTAATAGTGTTGATAGGGTAATAAGTTTCATATTTCTGTTTTCTTAGATGTGTATCAAATTTAAATTCAAAATATTTCGCAAACTATAAATAATGGAAATATTTAGTTTTTGTATATTGGTAACAAGGGAATTATGTAACAGTTAATTATGGCAGAAGAGTGTTTAGAATGTGGTGATAAGCTTTTTGGCAGGGTGGATAAAAAATTCTGCTCAGACGCATGCCGCAATTCCTATAACAATAAGCTCAATTCGGACGCCACAAAGTTTGTTAGGAATATAAACAACACTTTACGAAAAAACAGACGTATTCTTGCAGGTCTAAACCCCGATGGCACCTCAAAAGTTAAGCGCGACGACTTGCTATTGGAAGGATTTAATTTCAACTATTTCACCAATATATACCGCACAAAAGCTGGCAAAGTCTACTATTTTTGTTACGATTATGGCTATTTAGTTCTGGAGGACGATACTATTGCAATCGTGGAAAGGCAAGAATATGTTAAATAATCTAAAGACGGGCAGCTTTGGCCTATTCATTGCGTAACTTTACTACTATGAATAAATTCTTTTTAATCTTTTTGAGCATTGGTGTGTTTAGCGTAGCTGCTTATCACGCAACACCTTCTTATACTTCAACAAGCGATACTACGCACAAGCATAAGAAAACGGGCGATATACAATGGCTTACAATAGAAGAAGCACTTGAAAAACAAAAAACAGATCCTAGACCTTGGATAATTGATGTCTATACCGATTGGTGTGGATGGTGCAAACGCATGGACGCAGGCACGTTTTCAGATAAAATTATTGGTGAGGAGGTAAATGCTAATTACTATGCGGTAAAGTTTGATGGTGAGGCTAAACGCGAAATTGTATGGGGAGATAAGACCTACAAATTCGTGCCTAACGGCAGAAGAGGCTATCACGAATTGGCAGCTGGGTTTATGCAAGGAAAAATGAGTTATCCGACTATCGTCTATCTAGATGAAAATCTGAATGTGCTTCAACCAATGCCTGGTTATAAAACGGCACAAGACCTACATCCTATTCTAAAGTATTTGAACGGCGTGTATAAGACTACATCTTGGGAAGATTTTCAAAAAACGTACGAATCACCATATAAGGAGGAGTAGTGCGCTATATATTACCTCTTTTATTGCTATTAATCGGATGCGATAAGCAAGCCAATGAAGCATCAAATGATGGCATAAGTCAATCTAATCAGCTTGAAAAAAGTGCTAAAGTAGAGGAAGACATAAAGGATTCATTAAACGAATATGTCTTCCACTGGGAAAATAAATTCGAAATTCATCAGCAAAAATTGCTTGTCTCATATCTTAGTAAGGTAAAGAGGGGCATAGAGTCGACCTTTGGACGGTATCCTTTTCCTGTTCATGTCTATATGCATACTTACAGTGGCTCAGAACCAATTCCGTGGGCACATACTACCCGCTCGTTTGAACAAGGTGTGCATTTGTACATAGGAATGCCCTATGATGATTCATTATTCATGAAAGATTGGACAGCACCGCACGAGTTGAGCCATTTAGCACTTCCTTTTGTGGGCAGATCAAACATGTGGTTTAGTGAAGGTTTTGCCACCTATATGCAGCATCAAGTGCTATTGGCTATGGATGCTTGGACTAAAAGTGAAGTGAACAATAAGTTTACGGCCAAATATGAAAAATACGCGCGCGAATTCAACAGGGATGAGCGAATGATTGATGTGTTGAAAGATCACATGTATAACAGAAAATATGGCGCCTTGTATTGGGGTGGAGTGACGTACTTCACCTATGTGGAGCAATTGCTTCAAGAGAAGAATCTATCGCTACTTGATATATTAAAGACGTATCAGTCAACTAAGCGCATGGAAGATGATAATTTATTGAGCGTCATTAACTCCTTAGACGAATTATCCGGCACTAAAATCTTTAGTGAGACAATGAAACTGTATAGAACCAAGAGTGCAAAAGACCTATATCTAATGAGCACTGGAATTGACCCTCAAGCTGGCTAAAAATTCTTCCTGAATGGCTTGGCCTTTGTCAGAACTATACCACTTCTGTAGTTTAATTGAGAAGGTGTCATAAGGCTCAGGATTTTCTTGTGCCTTTCTTTCTAAGACCATTTTTTGCGGCTCAGTTGGACGTGGCCCCCAATGAGAGATATAGTTCATCTCCTTGTCTAGACAGATGATTATTGGAATTGATTGACCACCATCGGTAAGGAAGTGCTCCATTAATTCGGGATGCTCGTCTCTGTAAACTACTTTCAAATCCACATTGGCTTCATCACCCATTTTGGCAATCACTGGCAGAATATGCGCAGCGTCTCCGCACCAAGCTTCAGTTATAATCAACCAAGTTTGATTTGAATCGACTGACTGCAGTATGGCTTTACTAGTCTCATTAAGCTCTAAGGTTTTATTCCATCGCTTCATTCTGGATGCATTCATCTTAGTGTAATGAATATAGCTTTCGCTTTGATTTGTTCCGCTCGTTGTGCCATCAGCCACATGCTTTTCCATACTTGCATCATAGCTTTCATAAGGAATAGCTGTTTCAAGTGCAGATTTAATGATGGCGTTTACCTGATTATTCATTCGGCAAAATTAGCAACAAAAAAGCCCCAAGGTGTGCACCTTGGGGCGAATTATTTTTCGATTTGTTGGATACCTATTTTACTGGTAGATTAACCGATACTACTACTTTGCTGTCTTCTCTTTTCTTTTGAGAATGAACGCCAAAGTCATTTGTGTATATTACCGTTTTACCCTTAAAGGCTTTACCATCATATCTAAATTTAAAAGTAACATCTTTTGTTACTCCTTTGATGGTCATTTTCCCCTTCATTGTATACACTTCCTTATCACCAAGCGATAAGCCAGTGCTTTCGAATTTAATTTTAGGGTATTTTTTAGCATCAAACTTATCAGCAGCTTTTAAGTGAGCATCTCGCTTATCGTTTCCAGTTGAGATAGTGTTAACATCTGCCGATCCTTTAATAGATGAGTTGTCTAAATTGTCTTTGTCAAGGTTGATACTTGCATTAATGCCGCCAATTGTGCCATCTGTGTTTTCGCTAACAAATGTGAATTTCACAGTTGCCTTATCAGTGTCAATTGGAATGTTTTGTGCTTTAGCACCTAGCCCTAGAGCTACAAATGCTAAACATAGAAGTAGAGATTTTGCTTTCATTTCTTTGTGTTTGATGTTGAATATTAATTATTTATGTTGACCCAAGTTAACAAATTCCTTGCCAACTTAGAAATGTCTTGAAATTGTAAATCCGAATCTGAATTGCCCTTCGCCCCAATCCGAGCTGGTAAAGGGAATAAACTGACCTTCACCAATCCCGCGAGAGTTCATGAAACTTAACTGGAATACATGGGCATATGTTTTAATTTCAACACCAAATCCAAGTGGATTTCTGTATTGAGTTCCTTGAAGAAGCGTTTCTTTTCTTAGGTTGTAATTGTACTCGGCAACAAAGCTTATTTTCTTGTAAACTTTAATTTTTCCAACAGCTCCAATTGATAAGAATCCATTATCATCTTCAGCTAGGACATAATTTCTGTGCATATAACCAGGTGCTAATTGCAGGCTAGCAAGGTCTCCAAATCGTTTAGATACGATAATCTGAGTATAATAAGCAAATCTATGCGCAGTTTTAGTAAATGATGTAATTGATGTTGGGATTGGGTCCTCTTTCATACTTGTAAAGAAGGCAGATCCACATACAGATAAAGACACAGGCATATCATCTGTTTGTTGCAAGATTTTATATTTCGCCACACCATCCCAGTATTGACTGTATGGGCCAGAACCTTTTGAACGTCCTGCACCAACCGTTAAATTATCTGTAATTCCATACTCGAAGGCTATGCGGATATCAGATGAGTTATCCAGGCCAAATAATGTACGTGGTGATGCTGGTGTAGCTATTTCTCCGAATCTATGCGTAATTCTAAAGTCTAATGTTTTTGCATCCAATACTTCAACCGAATGTGCATTAATAACTCGAGTGTCATAAAAGTTCGTGATTTTACTTGGACCTTCTTCTCCGTCTAAATCGAAATCAAAGTCGTCGTCCTGCGCGTTACTAACAATAGGGGCTAGAGCTATGAATGCGAGGGCTAAAAGGGATAAATGCTTCATCTTAATTAGTTATGGGTCTACTATATACTTTACCAATATAGCTAAATTCTTCGATTAGCTTGTCGTTTGAATGTATTCTGTTTTCATTATCAATTAATAAACAAAGTATTTCTAATTTGTCAGTATCGAGTGATTCGCTTGGAATGTTAGGTCTAATTAGGACTTTAAATATGGTTTTTCCATTGAGAAATATGCTTGAATTTAAATCTAATAGGCACCACTGATTGTTGTCATTCATTATAATGTCGTCCTTGATAATTACGCCTGACACTGGAAACTGACTTCCGACATAAGGGTTAGACTTAGAAGTAAAAAGTCTATATGCCTCTCCAATTCTGTTTTTGCCTTCTACGTGAGATAATTTGAATAGAGAAGAAAAACGTCTCGTTAATCTAAAGTTTACTTTACCCCAGACGCCTTGTTTTAGTGTGAAACTTTCAAAGGTAGAAATAAGATACATACCGAAAAAGCCTAGGAAAAGTGAGCTGCTTCTAAGTATGGAGTCACCGCTATTTGTGCCGAAGGTTTTACTTATAACTATATATTCAATCATTAATGCAGTTACAAAGCCAGCGAGCAGTATAAAGCTACTATACGTTCGCCTTAAAACAACTTTACCCGAATAATATTGAGAGTTGTTTAATGCGTTATTCTTGAAAGTAAACCAAATATGCAGGCTGATAATGAAGAACACGTAGGTGAGAATCCATAAGCCTTGAACAGATGAGCTTAACAGCCAAAAGTCATAAAACCCATGTGCTAATAGTGCCGCAACAAATCCACCAAAGGGTAGGAGGGGTGCCCATTTTTTATCAACATATCTGTATTTCATTAAAATGAAACCATAAGCTACTAAGGAGGCGTCAAACATGTGTCCCACGGTAGACATGATAAAGCGTGCACCGATTACACTAAAGTCATAATTTTCGAAATACATTACATTTTCAGCACCTGCAAAGCCCAGGGCAGATGCACTTGCATAGACAATGTAATCATATGGTTCTCGCTTTTTTCGGAAGATCAAGACAAAGAGCAACCATGGAAGTGCTTTTACAATTTCCTCGGAGCCTCCAATCACAAAAACACAATATAGGATGTCGGTTTGCCAAGTCCCATCAGGATAGAAGTCTAAACTCAAGTGAGCAAAATCATAGCCAAGTAAGCATACTTCCGTCAGCAGCCATGAACTTGCAAATACTAAAAGAATGTTTAACCATTTTTCGGGTGCAAAGATGTCTAAACTACGAATGTACAGCAGCCAAATAGCACATACAATTAGCGCTATAATTAGCGCAAGGGTAGTCGTGTCCTCATAAGCGTCATAGTACAGGTGCTTAAAATAATGCCCCATATAACCGTTTTCGAAAAAGAAGGTGCGTTTATCACGTGAAGGTAAATACTTGGCAGCTTCCCAGTTTAGATAAAGAGCTTCCAGCGAATCAGGGTAGGGGTGATAGAGAAATTGTAATTGATTATATGCTTCAGAACGCAGCTCTTCATGCTCCGTCTCCTTTGTGGTGTAATCTATGGCCTCATTATAATAGCCTTTAAGAATGGCTTGCTTGCTAAGAACAAAGTTGGTGCCCGGCGCTGATTCGTCCAGCAAAGCCAATGACTCTAAATCAAGTGGTTTTGATTCGGCCACAACACTATGTAAAGACATAACAACCAGTAGCTCGTGTCCATCTATTTCTGATTTTTCGAGGACTTCTTCAAGACTTAAGCCATAATCAAAGTAATGCTCTCCGTTTAATTCGAATAATGCTAGGAAATTCGAGAATGAAGGGTCTTCTATACATTTGTACTTATAGCCCTTTATTCTGTAAATGTCATCATTGTTGTGTTCACCCAGACGTAGATAATAGTCGCCTTTGTTTTCGGGGATATCAGGTAAACTAAATTGCACGTAGGCAAGCGGAATCACACCGATAAAAACCAAATAAAGCGCTTTTCTAAAGCGCTTTAAAATGGGGAGTTTAATCGATTTTTGGCTTCTCTCCAAAAAGACCATGAAGCCGACGAGAAAACCAAGTACTATTAAGTAAGTAGTCAAGAGCTTACTTTACCTTTTTTATAATGTCTTTAACAGCATCCTGATGCACCGTGATGGTCATCATTTTTAGCTTTACGTAATCTTCATGGAAGAAGTAATAACCAAACTGCTTACAATCTGGACCACAATTTCTACTTCCGCTACCTGAGTCTTTTATCAGGAACCAAGTCTTGCCATCTTTCTCATAATAACCTACCATATGCATGGCGTGATCATCAGTAGTTGTATTGTTGGAGAATCTGAATTGACGTGCGTTTTCATCAATCGCATCAGAAGGAATATCAAAACTTGGGATAATAGCTACTTGCTCGTCGGTATCGAATCCAGCTTCTGATACATCTCCACCAATACTTACACCGTATCCATTTTTTATTGCACCTTTTACTGCCTTCATAAAATCATCCAGCATAAGGTTTTTATAATCTGCACTGTTCCACCAGTTATCCGGCACATCATATTCGGCATGCGTATTATACGGTTTCTCCATAAGAGACATAAGGTTTACATACTTGCTCATGTCCAGTTTAATCACATTGTCTCTATATTCGATAGGTGTCATGCTTTTTCCACCAACGGTGATTTTTGATGGAGGCTCGCCCATATGATGATTTAGAATGCTTTTAACCGTTTCTACCACCAATGCTTCATTCCACTGATTGTTTTTCTGCACCGTTCTCAAATAATCATTGATTTCGGAAAACATAACTTCATGAGAATGGAATGTTTGACCTTCTAGCATACCTGTATAATTCTCTCGCGGAACTATACCATATTGTGAGACAATCTTGGCAACTGCATTCGTTTCACTTCCTTCACCTAAGGTCATGTCACCTCTGTGTTTAACGAAATATTTTGCTCTTTCTACGTATTCCCAATACACAGTGAACATTTCGCTAAGCTTAACTTCTTTACCCGTTAATCTTTTTACTTCACTCTCATAAAAAGATGTTGTAGAAAAACACCAACATGTCCCAGTGTTCCCTTGAGAAATTGGATTGGTATGCCAAATTGTTTTGTATAAGGCTGGATCATTCGGTAAGTCTTTGCCCTTAAGATCAACCTTAACACGTTTATGTTCCTCTTCCGGTTCCTGGGTAGATTCGTATTGATTAATGCCTTTAAGGATGGTGTTTTGATAATACCCTGGCTTATACTTTTTGAACTCTACCTTATCGTTCTGCGCAAATGTCTTAAAGCTCAAAAGGGCTCCCACGGTGAATATTATATATTTCATTTAATGTCTATTTAGATTTTTCGAGACAACAAGATACAAAAAACCCTCACAACAAGTGTGAGGGTTCAAGTATTAATATAGGATAAGGACTAAGCCTTTTTCTTCATTTTCATTGGCTTTGTTGGCTTGTTCACTATCGTCATTTCGTCGATTAAGTGCTTAGCACCGGCATACTTCTCGATTATGAAAAGAACATAGCGAATATCAACACTAATGGTTCTTTGTAATTCATCTTCAAAGAATATGTCACCACTCATGGCTTCCCAGTTTCCATCAAATGCACAACCAATCAATTCGCCACGCGCATTTATAACAGGACTACCTGAGTTCCCACCAGTTATATCGTTGTTTGAGATAAAACATGTGTGTAATTCGCCATCCTCTGCATATCGACCATAGTCTTTACTCTTGTGGAGTTCACTTAGTTTCTCAGGAACAATAAACTCAGGGTTTGTTGGGTCTTCTTTAGCCATTAAACCGTCAAGTGTTGTGTAATGTGTGTAGTATACAGCGTCTCTAGCTTGATACCCACCTACGTTACCGTATGTTAAACGCAAGGTTGAGTTGGCGTTTGGAGAGTATATCTTACCCGGTTCCATCTTTCTCAAACCATCTACGAATAAACGTGTAGCTCTTTCTAATTTTGCTTCATTCGCGGCAGACATTGGTTGTACCTTTCCAGCATACTGTTTCATGAAACCTAACATTAGTTGGAATGCTTTATCATCTTTAAGCATGTCCATTGTCAGTTTGTCTATATTTTCGTTAAAACGTTTTTCATCCGTGAAAATAGAGCTAGCAAAAACATCTTCTGCAAAAGCGCTCATATCTCCTTTGTAATCCTCGTTAATTGATGTAAGCTCTTCTGGATGCATGTTAGATGGAATATCCTCGGTGTAAATAGCCATCATTGCAGCATAAATGTTTTTATCAGTAGAGGCATTGTAATCTTTAAAATAAGCTTCTGCACTTTCTTTTATCGATTCTCTTGTAGCTTTTAGTGTAGCCTCATCTTCCGATCCAAGTGTACCTAGATTCGCAAGTAAGTTGCGATACATAAACTTATTTAAGTCAGATCCAATAACCGCTTCACCAAGGTAGGTGCTAATAAACCAGTAGCTCTCTTTTGCTTTATAGGCATCTGCAATGTCTTTAATTACATTACCGTATACTTTCTTGCGTGACTCATCTTTGTTCACCCAAGCTTCAAACTTGTCTTCTAAGGCCTTTTTCTTATCGTATACGTTGTTGTTTACTAACTGCGAACTTTGTCCAATAAAGTATTTCCAATAGTTACTTACCTGAGCGTATTTAGAAGCATACTGTATACGAACCTTGTCGCTCTTGTCCATGTCTTGCTTCATCAATTCTAATTTCTTAGCTCTAATTTTAATTCTTGCAGGCTGATCTTTCTCGATAGCTAATTGAACGCCATAGGAAGTCAAGAATCTGTCTGTTGAGCCTGGGTAACCAAGAATCATGGCGAAATCTCCAGGCTGTACCCCAGCGATATTGATTGGTAAGTGGTGCTTAGCTTGCATAGGAACGTTGTCTTTGCTGTACTCAGCTGGCTTTCCATCTTTACCTGCATAGATTCTGAACATGGAGAAATCTCCCGTGTGACGTGGCCACATCCAGTTATCAGTATCACCACCATATTTACCAATAGAAGAGGGAGGAGCACCAACTAATCTAACATCCGTAAACGTTTCATTAACGAATAGGTAGTAGTCGTTCCCATCATAAAACGGCTTGATTTCAGCCTCATAGTGTGTGTCTTTAATAGCCTCAGCTTTAATGGTCTCTGCGTTTTTTTCAATGATTTGAGCTCTTTGTGCTTCACTCATTTCTGGTGTAACGCCTTCTAAGACCTTAGCTGTAACTTGCTCAACGCGAATTAAGAAGGTGTAGGTCATATCTGGCACATGCAGTTCTTCAGATCGTTTCATAGCCCAGAAACCATCGGTTAAGTAATCATTCTCTTCGCTACTGAACTGTTGAATAGCTCCATATCCACAATGGTGATTGGTTAGAACTAAAGCGTCTTTTGATATTACTTCAGCCGTACAAGAACCATGATTCATTGTACAAATTGCATCTTTAAGGCTGGAATTGTTGATGTCATAAATGTCTTTTGCCTTAAGTTTTAATCCGTGGGCTTTCATGTCTTTATACTTGTCACCAAGCATAGTTAAGAGCCACATCCCTTCGTCGGCCATAGCCTGTGTACTCAGCATAATACTGAACAGACTTAAGCCTACTATCTTTCTAATTTTCATACCTTGTTACTTTTTTAAGAGCCGCTAATTTACCAATTATAAGCGTCTTAGCCTTACAATATCCAAGCTTTAAGATAAGCGGTTATAAATAGCCGATGATTTGCGAATTTTCCAAGGTGTACGGTAGGTGATTAGGATCCATATTGTACAATTTTAGGCGTCCTTTAACAATTACAATCTGGTCTACCTTTGGTCGGTTGGGAATAGGTTTCTCCATATGCATCTCCATGATACTCTCTACGCCAGCCTTATTACAAAAGAAGCACTTACTATATGGATGGGCAGATAATACGTACATGTCTTTTGTGTGAATGGCTGGTAGCAAGAACCCTTTGATGATTATTTCTTGTCCATCTAGGTTTTTTACTTCATCGCTAAAATCCAGTACTTCAATCGGCACATCTTCCTCCATAGGAACCAAAACCCTGGTTACTTTTGCTAAATGCTTAAAGGTGATTCGGTTATATAGTTTACCCTTATAATTCTGTGGATTGTTATAACTAACACCATAAAAGACACTGTCAGGAAGTGGTTGATAAATGGTCGTTGTATCCTGATGCTCAGGAAGTAACAAAGAGCCTGTTTTGTATTCCTTCTTTTCGCTATTGGAGCTACATGCAGCGATTCCCAGCAGAAGAAACACCGAACTAATTACCGTAATAAAGCTCCGCGTCATCTAATACGTAGATTAGTTTAGTTACGTCCGTTTCGTTTAGCTTAAATGTGCCTTTAAACGTTAGAACTTGGTCCAATTTATAGCCTAAATAGCGTCTTTTAGAACTTAAGTTTAGTTCGATTACCGTCCACTGACCAGCTTTACCACAGAAATAACAAGATTTATATGGGCTGGCTGACAGGGCATAACGTCCGTCTTCAATTTCAATGGGAACCAAATAACCTCTAATATAGACTTCACTATTATCGAATTTTTTTACGCCGCTTCCAAAAGTCGGATATTCAATTTCAACCCCGTAATCTGGGTCTAAATCTTTTGTTATCCTTACATCTTCCAAATCTGACCATGTCAATTCAGACTGAGAATACCCAGTGAATGAGCTAACTAGAAGGGATAGTACTATTAATATGCGCATTATTTGTTGCTTAATGTTGATGATATATTAGTTCTCATAGCCAATATGGCAGGCAATATAGCAGATGCAATTCCTATACCAATCGTTCCCAATAATACATATAACTCTGATTTTAACACAATAAATCCACTAAACTTATAGTGGTATTCTGCTTCTAAGTAATTGCTCATCACTTCTCCCAGCAGATGAGCTAATACAAATCCAAGAATAAAGCCTAGGATGGATAGTATAATCCCTTCGATAATAACCAGTGAAAAGATTTTTATCCGTGTCGCTCCCATTACCCGCATCAGTGCCATTTCATATTTGCGCTCTCTAAGTGACTTTAATAGTGAAATTAGAATGCTTATGCCCGAAATAGACATGATGATATACGCAAGTAATGTAAGATAGTCCACCGCAGGCTCAATAATCGAAAATAGCTGAGATACCTGAGCGTCTACCAGAGCTACACCCAATTTGTTTTGGTAATCTTCTTTGATGCGTCCCACTAATCTAAATCCGCCAGCCCCATCTTTAAATGTCACAAGAATGGAAGTAATTTCTTTGTCCATGTAATCAAATAGATAATGGCGCTTAATCTTTACCCCACGTGCTTCCATCATTTTTCTTCTGGCCTGCATATTGGCATCATGTTCCAACAGTTTATAGGCATTCATTAGCTCGTGCGTTAGTACCTCAATACGTTGAGCATGTTTGAGCATCTCACTTGGACTTAAGTCTGCATTATTACACAAATCTACAAGTCTACCTATCTCTTCATACCCAGCTTTTAGTGCCATTGGAATACTATCTTGAACGCTAATTGAGGCGCCATTCTCATGATCCTCGCTTATGGCAGTGATATCTGACGCATTCAGCAGCGTACTTGCTGCTATAATCGACTTGACATTGGATCGTAATCTTAAAAGTTGATTATTAAACTTGTCAAGGCTATCGGTAGGCGATTTTAAGTTGTAGCTATCGAAATCATTGAATTTAGTCAGGTTGCTTGCTTTTTCCTTAATAACTAGATGTAACGAATCTTTCTCCTGTGCACTCAGCAAGCGATATTGTGATCTCTCGGGAGTCTCAACTTGAGTGTATTTAGGGCCTGCTATCTGAACTGGTGTGTCATCTTCACCATGTCCATGTCCCTCGTGAACTGCCCAAACTGATTGAATGTTACAAAGAATAAGCTGGTCTAATACAGTACCCGTTCCTTCTAGTATTCCAACTACTGTGTACAATTGATCCTCGTGCACATGAGCGTCCGCACCGCCACCAACTAGTCCATGAACACCAGCGAATTTATCTCCAATGTCTAAGCCTAAACTATGGACTTCTGCACCTATGACAACTTCCATGGTTGTGTCCCAAATACGACCTTCATCAATCTTAGCGTCATATAGACTCAAGTAAGAAGTATCGGTGCCTACAATGCGTCTCCTTTGTACTTCCGCATTATGTGAAGTTCCTCCGTCTTCAGCCCAATGATCTCCCATTGCCAGAGGCACCGCCTTAACTGAAGGATCAGCAAGTATAAATGCAGCGTCTTTTATTTTAATATTTTGAACAGGAGGGCTGATATGGTATATGCTACTCAATATTAAGTCCATCTCGCTTCCTGGCGCACCAACCACAAGATTAACACGTTTTTTACTTGCACTAAACTTTTCATCTAACTGATGCCCTACAAGGCTTAGTAGAATAATTATTACAATACTAATGGCAAATAATACAGCAGATAGTAGGCTGGTTAGCGGGTTGTGAATGATATTTCTCCAGGCAATCTTTAACATTATAGCTCTATTCTTTTGGAGATTTTATCTTTTAGTCTGCTATCGTGCGTGACTATAATTAAGGCGCTGTTTCGTGCTTTAGCTTGCTCTCTTAATAGTTCTAATACACGATCTGCATTTTCATCGTCTAAGGCAGAAGTGGGTTCATCTGCTAAAATGTAATCTGGATTGTGCACAATTGCTCGTGCTATGCTGGCTCGCTGTCTCTCACCAATACTGAGTTTTTGTGGCAGATAATACGCTCTTTGATTGAGCTGTAGTTTGTCTAGTAAGTGCATGGCCGAACTTTTATCCTTCTTTATTCCCGCCAGTTTCTGAGCTAGTAGCAAATTATCTATTACGGTTAAAGACGAGATGAAATGTGACTCCTGAAATACTAAGCCAATGTGCTTACCTCTAAATCTATCTATTTTATAAGAAGACATTGAGCTGTAGTGACTCCCGTTTATCTCAAGCACACCATCCTTTGAAACAAGTAAACCTGATAATAAATGAAGTAAAGTAGTCTTACCGCATCCACTAGAGCCAATAATTAAGCATTCTTCCCCTGGATGAATAATAAAATCCGTGAAACTTATTTTTGTTCCTCCAGAATAGGTGTATGTCAGCCCCTCAGTCTTAATCATGCGTAACAAAGATAAGCAATGCTTATTAACAAAAGTATATACTTATGATAGGCGGTATTGTCAGCTGGAATAAAAAAATTAAATTGTAGTGAACCTTTTTTAAAGTGCCGTGTACCAATGGCAAAATAAGATAAATGAAAGTTCTATTTATACTATTAATCCTGCTTGCGTCTCAAGCTTTTGCTCAAGGGCAAGTAGAAACTAAGGCTAAGCGGGAGGCTCAAAAAACGAGTAGTGCCGAAGATGCCGGGCGATCAGCTCCAGGTGCTCCGGCCAACAATCAGCAGCAGATATGGGAGTCGAATGTTCAGATGAATCCCAAGAGTGAGGTGGCGTGGGAAAGTCTTTATATGACAAATAGGAGACAAGCGGTATCTAAATACAACAAAGTGCCCTCTGTTTCCAATCAAAAACAATTAGATTCTATAATTGCTGAAATGGGAAAAAATATTGAGGCCTCCTATACTTATCACTACTTGAAATTTGTGAACGATGGCTATGCAGACTTTAACTCAGCTGCTCTCAAAAAAGCCTATAATTTGAGTTCGAATAAGAGCGAACTGTACGATGAACTCGTTGCTATGCACTTGATTGACGGTAAAACCCAAGAAAGTGTAGAATTTCTTAAAAAGATAAAATCCTCAGCAAAATATTCTCCATTCAAATATGAATACGCAAAGAATACACTGGAATCAATTAATCCGAATGGAGTGCTGATAGTTAATGGAGAGGTGGATACCTACCCAATTTTGTATTTACAAATGGTACAGGGCGTACGGAAAGATGTACATGTTATTAACTTGGATTTTGCTCGGAATAAGTCTTATTGGACGAGCTTTTCATCCACTGCTGGTTTAAGAGGGAATTATAATGCGAATGATGTGTCATTTGTGAAAGGATTATTACAAAACAATCCAGGCAAATCGATTCATATTGCCATGACCGTTAATCCGAGTGTTTTGAAAAATATCCAGTCTAAATTGTATGCATGCGGACTAACGTTTATTTACTCAAATTCGGCTTCAAACAACATTGATTTAACACAAAAAGCAGCAGAAAAGCAAGATTTTCAAAAACTTAAAGAAAAGAATAAATCAAGAGAAGATAAAAAACTGAGTAACAATTATTTATTCATGACATCACTTCTCTATGATTATTATAAAGTGAGTGATAAAAGCAAGGCGAAAATGTACAAATCGCTTGCAAAAAGTATTGCAGAAGAAAATGGAATTTGGGCAAAGATTGCATCTAAGTATGAGTAGGTCTTGAAACTTTTTAAATCGACATATAAAACTAGCTCAGACGAAGATTTGATGCGCATGGTAATCAAGGGTGATGCGTATGCATTCGAATTGATATATGATCGTTACTCTAAAGCTATGCTTGCTTACTTCTATAAAATGCTGTGGCAAGATCGAGAGAAGGCGGAAGACTTTATGCAGGACTTGTTTGCTAAGATTGTGCAAAAGCCCGATTCGTTTGATCCAAAGAGAACCTTTAAAACATGGTTATATAGTGTTGCGCACAATATGTGTAAGAATGAATATAGAAAGCAAGAGGTGCGCAAGGATACAAGAAATACGATTGATGACGGTATGCAGGTGAGTGATGGAAATTACGATTCACAGGCAAAACAACTGCATATAAAGGATTTTAACTCGGCACTAGATTCGGCGCTAGGTGAACTGGAAGAGAAGCACAGAACGGTTTTTATCATGCGTTTTAAAATGAATTTGTCTATAAAAGAAATCGCAGATAGCTTAGAGATTTCGGATGGAACTGTGAAATCCAGAATATTCTACTGCGTAAAGAAATTAAGTGCTCAATTGGAAGAGTACAACCCATTAAAACAAGAGGAGGTCTATCATGGCTAACAAACATAAATTCAAAGATGATGATGCCTTTATCCGTCAAATGATTGCGGATGATGACTCAGTGTCTTCAAAAGAGGCAGAGAACATAGAGAGCTTCATGCAAGCAATGGATGCTTGGGATGAAGACGATATGGCACCTAATCCTGCTTTTAAAAAGCAGTTATTGGCCGATTTTAAGGCTCAGCACTCGAAAGACAGATTAGTTTGGTTAAACAGCTTTTGGTTGCTGCTTTGGCCAAAAGATAAGTCTTGGTATCAAACGCCGGGAGTTCAGATGCTTTCCATGGCTACCATTGTGGTTATTGCAATTTTCGTTTTTAACGGAATGGATAATGACTTAGATAAGACAAATAACTTGGCTGAGAACGAAACATCAGAAAAAAGTGTAGAACAAGTTCAGGATGAAAAGCGCCTTGAAGATGGTAAATCTAATGAAATACAGATCTCAGATAAGAAGCCAGAGACCTTAGTAGATGAAGAGGATGCCGTTAAACATCTTGAAACTGCTGAAGAGCAGCCAGTGGAGACAATTGATGGTCTTAAGTCAGAGCTTGAAGATTTATTTGTTTTAGACCAAGCAGAAAGTGCTAAGGACATGTCAAATGAGAATATGCCGTCAGGTGATGCCCTTGCTGGTGGTTTACCTAAGACGAGTGGCGGTATAGCAGATAACCGCGATAAAGAGCTGGCGCCCGCACCAGCCGAGGGGTATAGCTTTAACGATACTGACGATGAAAAGAGTGATGATTTCTCAAGCTTCAATGATGCGGACATGGCATTTGGAAGTGGTGATTTTAACCGTGCTGATAACGAATTGTCTAAAAATGACGCGACTGAGCGCAGCAATAAAAAGAGCGTAGACAGGAAAGAAGTAACGAGCGATATCACTGTTGTTGATGCAGAAACGGTAAGTGAAGAATTATCAGATGAGATGGAAAAAACCGTAACTTTCAATAGTGCTAATACCTATAGTGGGAACGTCAACACAACATCTGTAGCAACGGGTGGATCAATAGCTTATACCGCTAAGGTAAATTCGGTTAAGGCTACCGAAGATGCAGATTTATTTGATTACTTATATACAGCTGAATAATGAAAAACCTACTAATATTATCATGTCTATTGCTTGCTTATTCTGCAAGGGCAGAGAAAACTGAACTGAGAAAATACGTTTCCCATTATGTCGAATGGGATACATTGGACGCGTCCATTCCAGAAGGATTTGGAATCGTTGAGTTTACGTTTATCTCTCAGGGACCGCAATATGACCTTACAGGAGTGCAAGTAATTAATTCCGCCAATGACAAAGTACTGACTACAAGTAATAAAGATGGCTATGCAAAAACTAAAGTGAAGTCAGACACCATCGAATTTCAGTTTCATGATTTGAATTATGTAGAATCATGTGATACATGTATAACAGAATGGGGTGTGGGAACAGCTGGTTATTACGATAAGATAGCCAGCAATATCGTTGTAAAGTCGCAGCATAGATTAAAACTGGTTGTGTACCTTGAATCATCCATTAATATTATTTCAGACAAACCAGTAATATACCTTTATCCAGAAGAGAAAATGGATGTTTCAATAAAGTTGGATGTTAACGGTGATATTCGTTTTGCCTATCCGAAATATGAAGACAACTGGAGCCTTCAGGTTTCGCCTGGTAGCAAATTGACCGTAGACGGTAAACAGCTTGATTATTTGTTTTGGGAAGGCAATCATGGTTGGGATATGTACAATGGAGTGTCGTTTGACGAAGGTTTTGTTGTTGCATCAGGCGACTTACTTGATTTCTTCGAGGAGAAATTGGATATGATGAATCTTAACCATCGAGAAAAACAAGATTTTATTACCTATTGGGTACCAAGAATGATGCAAGAAAAGTATTGCAAAATTCGCTTTTACTTCAACGATTGGTATGCAAATAACCTTGCAGAGTTGGAGGTCTTACCAAAGGCACAAAATTTGTATAGGATGTTTATGGTGTATGAAGGAGTTGATGCACCCGTTGAAATGAAGGAACAAAATATACAGGCGGCAAATCGTGATGGTTTCCACGTAATTGAATGGGGCGGATCCGAAATGCCTAAGCCATATTACAGCCAAATAAAACAAGATTGAACCAAGGCACTATTAGAGTGTAATAACTACAAACAATGATTATGAAATTTCTATTTGCAAGCATATTACTAATCTCATCATCAGTTGCGTATACAATTAATTTAGGACCGGAATCAAAGCGTATGCCGTCTTGGCGTGTAGTTATGAATGAACTAGATGAGGATGTGCCACAAGGTAAATTCACCATAAAGATTAATCCAAGTGAAAAATCTACGCTGTACGTGCACAATGGCGATGATTGGGCTAAATATGCTGTGCTGAAAGAGGGAGACAAGAATATCTTCAGCTTAGATTCTGGTCATTATCGATTAAAAATTGAAGCGCCTGGTAAACAAACGGTTACACGAAGACTACATGCTCAGGGAGGCTATTACATGGAGGTGGATGTATATCTGTATAAACCACGTCCTGTAGGAGTTAAGAAACCAGTAATCTATGTGTATGCACCTGAAACTATGGATGTATCGTTAAAGATTAAGCCAGTTGGCGAATTTACCTTTACCTATCCACAGCACGAAAAGGATGGGTGGAACTTCACGGCAAATAGTGACGGCACACTAGAAATTGCGGATAAAACGTATGATTATTTATTCTGGGAAGGTGAGCAAGAGCAGCTTACTGTTGATACAGATTATGGTTACTGTGTGGCAGGAGTAGGCGTTGTTGAGTTTTTAGAAGAAAAGTTAAGTGCTCTTGGCTTTAACGATCGTGAAATGCAAGATTTCATCACTTTTTGGGCGCCGATCATGCAGGAAAACCCTTATAACTATGTGAATTTTGTAGTTGGAGATAAGTACGACACTAAGATTGCGAGCTATGATAGCTCTGTCGAATTTGAATCAGAACTGAGAGTGTTCATGGCGTATGAGCCACTTAATGATCGGATAGACGTTAAGGAGCAAGATTTACCCGCGTTTGAAAGATCGGGTTTAAGTTTGGTTGAATGGGGCGGAGGAGAAATCAGTCAAATTAATGAATCAATTCAATCATTATGAAAAATTTAGTACTACTATTCAGTCTACTATTTGCTGTCAATACAGTAAAGGCAGACCAAATGCCATCTTGGTATATAAACGTGGATGAGCTTGACGACAGCGTGCAAGTCGGGCAAGCAATATTAAAGATTGATGTGTACCCTGCAAATGCTAAAGTCATTTTAACTAATTCTCGCACTGGTGAAGGAATAAAAACGAATAAAAATCAAAGTAAAACGGAAGGTAGCTATGTGTTTGAGCTGGATTCGGGAGTATATGATATGACAATTTTTGCGAGGGGCTATGTTTCTGTGGAGAGGAAAATCGAACTGAAATCTCAACATTTTGTTGAGGGGCATGCCAATCTGTACGAAAAGATTCAAGAAAGAGCAATTGAGCATGTGGTGTACAAGCCAGTAGTGTACTTATACCCATCAGAGTCGACTCAGATAAGCTTAAAAGTAATGCCTGTTGGGAAATTCACCTTTACCTATCCGAAATATGAAGGTGAATGGCTAGTAGATGCAAATCCAGATGGGACACTAAAAATAGGCGATAAGTCCTATGATTATTTATTCTGGGAGGGTGTACAATCTTCTTATGATGTGCCTGAAATCGTAGGTGATTGTGTAAGAGGGGAAGAGACGGTTAACTATCTAGAAACACAATTAGATAGATATGGCTTAAATTATCGCGAAAAACAAGACTTTATAACATTCTGGGCACCTAAATTAATGCAGAATCCGTTCAACTATATAGTGTTTTTAGAAGGTGAGGACTATAACAAGACCGTGGCGTCACATGACTGTTCTTATTCGTTTGATTCGACTATAAAGTTATACATGCTATATCAGGGATTAGACACGGAAGTAGAGTCGCGTGGACAAGTCGAATGCTCGGTTAAGCGTGAAGGGAGCGTTTATGTTGAGTGGGGCGGAGGTGCCTATGATCAACTAATCAAAGAAGACCAGCTATGAGAGTTTTAAGTGTTTTAATAATTGCTTTAGTGGCAATGTCCGTGACTGCTAAAGAATACATGCCTAGTTATTTTGAGGTCACTAAACGCAGCGTAATGAAAACCGGGAATGGTAAAGCGACTGTAAAGGGTAACATCCTAGATGCACATTCAGAAAAACCTGATATCTACGGCGACATCCTTGTTACATACGGAGAAACTGTTATGACTGTAAAAACTTCTTTTGAGCTAGAAATTGATCCAGCTGACACAGTTCAAATTACTCTGAGTTCAAGTTCCTATGATTATGAATCTTTAACTATTCGGCTTTATGATGTTAAGGCGAATGAAGCCATTCAGTTGGAAGCATATCTGGTAATGTATATGGTTGAGGCTGAAAAACCAGTTATCTATTTATATAGTGATAAATCCATGTCAGTGGATGTGAAACTAGATATTAAGGGTGAATTGAAGTTCTCATATCCAACATACAAGGATGGTTGGAATGTGACTATAGAAGATGATGGTAGTTTAAGCTGTGACGGGAAATCTTACGCATATTTGTTTTGGGATGCATCATACAAACAATCAGACCTAGTTGCCAAAGCTGATGAGTGGATAGTAGTAGAGAAAGCTAAAGTAACCGAGTTTCTGGAAAACTACCTCACCAATGCAGGTTTTAACGATAGAGAAATAGCGGATTTTGTTACCTATTGGGCTCCGCGTATGATGCATGACAACTACTACAGAATTCTCTTTTTAGAAGGCGCAGATTATGACAGAGCCGCACCTTTTTCTAGTAGCATCAAGCCCGATCAAACCATACGATTATACATGGTCTTTGAGGGTTGGCAAAGTGCTAAGCCCACCGACCTATCTAAGCTAAAACAAACTAAAGTAAAGCGATTAGATAAAGGATTTCGATATGTAGAGTGGGGCGGAAGCGAGCTGAAATAGCTTTTTACACACCTGCTTCAAGACAAGCGCACGATTTCAGGTTGTTTTTAAGCTCTTCAGCTAATTTAATTTCATTGTCAATAAGCGCTTGCCATACACGACATGCATCTTCGCACCTGTTTTGATTTTTATATAGATTGCCAAGTGCCGCTATCATCTCGAAATCATTTGGGCTATATTTTATAGCTAATTCGCCTTCTTGTATGGCTTTTTCAAAATCCTCTAGTTCCAGATAAATTAGGTAACCATCTCTGTAAGAAATGTCTTCTTTGTCAGTATTTGCCTTGTACGAACCATATGACGCCAAGGCCTTGTCCATATTGCCTTCTCTGAAATTAACTACCATTAATTTATACCAAGCATAACCATATTTTTCATCACTTTCTAACGACATATCACAAAGAATTCGAGCGCTATCTAAATCATTATACAGTAAATAAGCATCCGCCATCTTTGCGTAACTCTGTGCTGTTTGAACGTTAGTAATAAACGTTTTTGATGCTGTATATACACCAACTGAGTCTCCTACTTGATTGTACAATTCGATTAGGTTGATATAAGCTTGCTCTGAACTAGGGCTAATTTGAATTGCTTGCACGTAATTGTCATGGGCAATTTTTAAATCTCCTTCATCTCCCCGCGAATGATGAATATACCCTCTGGTGGTGTAGTAGCCTTGGAAATCAGGATCAATTTCAAGTGCTTCATTAACGGAGTATAAGGCACTGTCGTAATCGCCAATATAGAAATATGCCTTCGCATAAGCGTGCAGAGCTTCATCGTTGCTAGTTGGCAGTGGGAAGTACTTCTTGAGTTGAACAAGCGCTTTAGGACCCTCTTGTTTATCCAATAACATGTTAATCGAGCCAAGGGCTATTTCGTCTTTGTCTTTTTCAACACGCGTAATCTCTGTTTTTGTTGAACTTGTAGTCTCTTCGTTGTAAGAAAAGGTGCAGCTCGCTAAACCCAAGCAGCATACTATTATAATAAGGTTTTTCATAATGTGTTTAAAATGATGAATTTAAGGAAAGAAATGGAATACTCAAATTGGTATCTATTACGAGTTAAACAAAAAACCCAAAGACATTGATACATCCTTGGGTTTTTCTATTCCTCCAGCCATAGAGGCGTATTTTTAAAGCGGTCCGGACGAGACCGAGACCTATATTTTAACACATTTAGTATCAAACACTTAAATCAGAGTATCTTAAAACTGTTACCGATTTTGGTACCTCACCGTTTGATCGGTATTGTTTCCTTTTAAAGAACTCAATTAGTACAAATTTAATGAAAACCAATGTTTTAGCATAGCTAAAACGCAATAAATTGAAGTAAATTTTATGAGATTTAAGCGGGGGAAATTCAACGCTTTATTTTAACCTTAGTCCAGGATGTATTGTTCGATTTCGGCTTCATTAATTCCTGTGTATTCACTGAACTCTTTTATAGTGACGAACTGGTGCTGATCCTTCTCAAAATGTCTTCTGATCTTCTGTAACAGCTTTCGTCCGTAACGCTCACTTCTGCCTGTAATTCTTTGTACATCCTTTGGGTATATGCATATCCTATTCAGTTTACTCATTCATACATTATCCATACTTAACCCATACGGTTGATATAGCAAAGATATTCATTCTAAGGGGCTGTACAGAAGTTCTTTTTCGGAATAAATACCCGGGTTCAGTTCTATGCGGAACGGGAAATTTTCAAATGTGGGGTGCTGCCCTGAATTTTGTGTTGTGCACTGGTGAAATGGTCGGCCAGAAAACAGACCTGTAATTATCAACAACACGAATTATGGCAAGACAGAAAGGCATAATCAAACTGGAAGGAAAAATCGGAGATATTTCCTTCTACAAGAGCAAAGATGGATATCTGGCCCGAGAAAAGGGAGGCGTTGATGCTTCTCGTATCAAAAATGATCCTGCGTTTGAGCGTACACGCGAAAACGGATCTGAATTTGGTGGCTCTGCAAGATCCGGTAAGTTGCTCAGAGATGCAGTTCGTACCATGATGCAGAATGCATCCGATAGCCGTGTTACTTCTCGTTTGACCAAGTTGATGACTCAGATCAAAAATCTGGATGGAATTAGTGCGAGAGGTGCCAGAAATGTTGGAGTTGCGATTGCTGCACCTGCAGCACAAGCTATCTTAAAAGGCTTCAATTTCAATGATAAGGCTATCCTGGGATCAATCCTGTTCAATCCTTTTGATGTTGACTTGGGAACGGGTGTGATCACCTTAGATGACCTAATCCCGATTAATGATTTGAATACTCCTCCGGGGGCTACTCACATCACATTAAGAGGTGCATGGGCAAAGGTTGATTTTGCAACGGGTGATACTGATGTTCAGGAGAGTAATGCTGTCAATCTTCCGATTGATGCAACCTCAACGAATGTAGTATTAACTCCTGCAGCTGCAGCAGCTGGTGCAGGTACTGATTTGTTCCTTTTAATGGTGGAATTCTTCCAGGAAGTGAATGGAAACCAGTACACGCTTAAAAACGGGGCTTATAATGCGTTGAGTATCGTTGAAATCCAATAATCTGAGTATGGAGAAAGAAAAATTCAAAGACAAATTGAAATCCTTCTTCAAAAGATGCGGAGAAGATACTCCACCATTTTTTAAGAAGCTGCGTTTAGCCGGATTGATCATTACTGCGGCAGGAGCAACTATTGTTGCTGCACCTGTCGCGTTACCTGCATTAGCAACCACCATTGGAGGTTATTTGATTGTAGGTGGATCAGTGGCCACGGCAATGAGCCAGGCAGCAATCGCAGACGATTCGGATTGCGAAGAATGATTGTATGGCAGGTATGCATCACATAGAGAATGATACCATAGCCGGCACGATCGGAGGAACGATCCTGGCCATACTCCCACAACTGAATTCGTTGGATGTAACCAGGACGATTATACTGGCTGCCGTAGGAGCGGTGGTCAGTTTCCTTGTTACACAGCTGTGCAAGTGGTTATGGGGCAGGATCAAGAGTAAATTGTTTAACCAAAGTCCGAAAGGACCAAAATCAAAAGAACATGACAAAAACTGAAACTACGGATGTTCGCATCAAAGTATGCAGACGTCCACGATTCAAAGCAGGTTCGGAATTATCTGGAAAAGTGAACAAAATCACTATTAATATCGATCAAACGGAAAAACCTGAAGTTGATACTGAGTGTTTGGATATTGATCTGAAATGGGAAACTGAAGCTGAGGTTTCAGACTGTGGAGCGGAATAAAATCTGCTATATTGTTTGACAGAAGGGGTACTTGAAACAGTATCCCTTTTTTTATGCTTAAAATACAGAACGCCTTAAAATAATGCTTAGGCAACCAAAAGCGGTAAGAGAACCAATAAGGCAAGGTTTTCATCAATAAATACTATCCAGCGGTTGGAGATTTTTGATGAAACCGGAGGCTTGACCTTGCCGTTTGGTGAACGGGGCTAATATTGACTAAGGTATATTTTAAGGAATCTCATCAGGTGGGATGGAAAAGCAGGTTAAACAGCCTTGAGCCGGTGATGGAGGGACGAAAGGAAGCCTGTAGCATTGCGGAATGGCTGACTGAAGTGCGCGCGCGAGCCGTCCTGCGAGTGGAGCAAGGGTGGAGACAGCAAAGTAACCCAGAGGGGGACAGCTGGATGCTACTGTTTACAGCAGGGCTGGCGGAGTTTTTGAGTGTGTAGGGAAAGGCAAGTGTATGACGGTTGTGAATGCAGTTTACGGAATGAGCAATTGACATACTCTTGCGTGGGGTTTGGGAAGTGGGATAAACAATTTCATTGCTTATCCTACTGGACAAACAGGATTCAAAAACTGTGATCAGCCCGATCAGCCCGCAGCGACCCGCAGGCGAGCACAAACAATGAGCAGCGGTGACACCCCAATTAATATTCCTGCCTTTTGCAGAACCTTTTAAGGGGGGGGGGGTGGCAGAGTAGCTGCGGATGAGGTGCAGACTGAACCACTGAACAAAAGCAACCGAATAGCTTACAAAGGAATTGTGACGACTAAGCGTTATGAGGGGTATATGCAAGGGCGACCAGAGGGAGTTTATATACCCTTGCAGATATGCTTTTGTGATTGGGGTGAAGGCAAACCGAATACCTTATAACCTGCGTAGTAATAAACTCGAGATTCTAAAAATATAAACTTAAGGCTCTCAATCAAAAAGGGGTCTTATGGTATGCAATTTCAAATAAATATCCTTTGTCAATTTAGCTAGAGGACGTTTCCCAAAATCTTCAGGATTAAAATAATTCCCAAAATGAAAACGATAAAATTCCTCTTCGGAACATCCCATTTTTTCCAGTTTTTGAGCTATTGATTTTACGTAATGGGGACTCGTTTCATCAAATTTGCTGTGGACTTCCTCTATTATATCATTATGGGATGCATAGATTTCCTTGATTCTAAACACGTTTAAACTCCCAGTATTTTTTCTCCCATCTCCATACATCAATTTGTATTGTTTTGTCCCTTTTTTTGCGTTCTCTTTTATTGTAGGTGTGAAGACAATTTTGTCTTTGCTATTTTTTTTTATTGTCGTAAACGTGTAGTCAAATTGAAAAGAACTACCAGCTTCATTCACATAAGGATGCCAGTGAGTTTCCAAATAGAATCGTTTTTGGTTCTTAAGATTGGAGTTACACACAGAACATGAAGGTATCAAGTTATAAAAACTTAATGTTAAAAAAGGGTTTTCTGCTTGATGAAAGAAATGATCGAAAGTTGGACCTATAATTCTTTTTTGACCTTTCGATTGAATATGAGTGATAAAGTTTCTATTGCAATAAGGACAGACATTTATATCTAAACCTTGTGCAATTGGGACAATGTAATCATCATAATAAAAGTCATAGTTGAATAGATAGAAAATTAACTCATCTCCCTCCCTATAATTTAACTTGCAATGTAAGTTTGACTGTTCAAACATTAATTCATTGGGTAAGAATGAAATGATCTTATAAAGTGTTTTCTTATCACCATAAACCTTCAAGTCCTCCTTAACCTTATTTATTCGCTCAGTATTCTTATTTCTTCTTATTTCAAAGTTTTCGCATAAGTCCTTTTTACTACCGGATTTTATCGTACTGTCGTTTAGCACAGCTTTAATTGCAACCCTGAATTCATTATAATCTAGCACACTTTCTGTGATAGGTGCCTTCGATTCTAAAAGTTTAATGACTTTTTTAAGTGTTTTTATTCTCTTATTAAACACAAGCATCACTTTCTTCACATAAGCTTCCTTAACCTCCTCTATTTCCGTACTATTAGCGTTTATTCGGATCATAAACTGTTCTTTTTCGATTTTAAATCTTCGATTTCCTTTTCTTTTATTTCTATCATTTTTTGAATTCTATCTTCTTCCGAAAATTCAGTTCTTTCAATAATCATTTCAGTCAATTTTTGATGAATAAATGGCTCTCCAATAATTGAGCATTGATCATGTAATTTTTGAGCTTCTGCTTGGGTAAACCTAGTGTCATCACCCTTTTTATTAATCTCATTAATTAGTTTTACAATGAACTCATTCGCAAATTCTCCAATGAAATTTTTGTCAGAAAGAAAAAAACTATCCGCTAACAACTCATGAATATTCGTCCCGAACGTTTGCTCCGTTTTTTTATTTGGTTTTACTTTTCCCTTTTCATCTATTCTAACGATATTATTAATAGGAATGTCTGAGAGAATAAAAGGGGAATGAGTAACTAATAAAATGTTGATGCAATCAATGTTTTTAAGTTCAAGCCTTTTAATAGCATCAATTAATCGTTTGATGTACTTACGTTGCAAATCAGGATGGAAGTATAATTCTATTTCATCAAGAATAAAATTGAGATTTGTGTATGAAAGGCGACTATCTGTTTTAGGCTTATCTGAAACAGAATCTAAATTGGTAAGATGATAAGCAAAGGATTGGGTTGAGTGTATTAATTGGAGTTCTCCGGAACTCATTTGATTAAAACGTGAAATGCTTTTGTCATTAGTATTGATTAATTCAAAATCTATGTTGAAAATGGATGGGGGAATTAAATTAACAACTTTTTCATGCTTATAATGTTTCTTAATTCTCTTCGATAAAGTTTTGGGATCAATTTCATATTTACCCTTTTCAATGAGTTTAAGCCCTGTTCCTGCGCCAAGAGGGTTGTATTTAATGAAATTAATCGCTTGCTTTACTTTAAAGGTTATATGACTATCATCCTCTTTTAACAATTTTAAGTAATCTGGAAGATTCCTAAACTTTAAGAAACCTTCGTATGCAGTGTGTCTGGCAAGTTCATAGTTTTCGGGAGGAGGATCTATTCCAGTTATACAGTCCTTATAGCTTTCATACTGACGAGCAATTTTTATTAGCTTACGAACAATATAGTTAAAAGCTACACCTCCAAATTTTGTTTTTTGCAAAAGCGCATCAAGTTTATTATCAAAAAAAGCTTTGTCAATTTCTTGCCTAACATCAATAATTCCAGAGTGCCAATTGAAAAAATCTGTAATTGTTACTTTCACATCATGAGGTGTTCGAAAAGCTATTTCAGAATTCTGTTTTATGTCAATTTCAAAAATTATTTTATCTACTTTCTGGTACTCGGTTATTTGAAGTGTATTAGCATTGTCAATAAAATCAGGATGGATCAAATTGGAAATTAACCGAGTTTTAGCTAGATAATTTTCAGTGTTAATATCAAAATTCCCTTCTGTTCTCATAGGGTTAATAACAAGAGGAGCCTTATACCCATCATTCTTATGGAAAAGAGCATTTATCCAACTTCCAATATGAAGACTATTTAAACCATATATGGAGTAATTTACTGCTATAGTATAAAAGAAGTACTTAAACAACCATTCCTTTTTTTCTTTTTCATTTTCTAGTATTTGATCAAGTCGAAAAGACCTATGAAGAATCTTAGCTTCTGAAAAATCAAGGTCTGTCTTTAAGATTCTTATTTCAAGTGATTCCGCCTTATCTTCATTATCGTTTTTTGTACTAGTTTTAGTAGAAATCGTAGAAGTGTCCAGGACAAAAATATTCTTGTCATATTCATAAATAATTTGAACTCTTAGGTCTGGAATTAACTTCTTTGTAATCGATTTACCTTGTTCAATATCCAGTAAATTCCGGTTTAGTGAAAAGTTATAAACCGCAGCAAAAAAAAGTTCAACTAAGGTGCTTTTACCACTACCATTTCTACCAACGATTGCGGAAATATTAATTGCCAGATTTTTATTACTGGATCTTTCAATAGAGTATAGGTCATAGTTAACCCGAGTTTCTATAATCTCATTGATAATCTTTGGATCTGATTTATCAAAAATAAATTCGTAATTATTGAAAAACTGGTACAATTGGCCTTCTTTCAGAGATTTAAGAAATCTTGAATTACAGCCCTTCAGGGGTCTTATGGCAATTAATTTGAATCCGCTCATCTCGATTATTTACTTTGCTGTGGTAATTGTATTATTCAATCTCTATTCATATTAATTCTTCAAGCATAATATTGGAATGGTTTAGGTAATCCAATTGACATTTATATTTAATTTCAAAAATGTTGTTTGGAATAGATCCTATTTTTGGAATATCTTTTGAGTTGTAAAACCTTAATGAGTCTTTGGCTAATTCATAGTCATAATAAATATTGCTGATCTTATCTACTGATTCGCCAAGTGTTGAGTAAGTTATCAGATTAAGCTTCTCTTTCAAATCCTGATTATCTTGTAATCTTACCAGGATATCATTCAACAAATCTTCAAGGCTCTTACCACCGGACAACATTTCAACATATACAGATGCAATGTAAAGATCACATTGAGTAGGAGGTACGAGTTGTTCATGACTGAAATGATGAGTTCTGTTACGCATACTTGAACTTTTAACTTCAATCCTCACTTTCTTAGAACTGAAATCATACTTTTCTTCTGGGATACTGTGCCACGCACTAACTAACTTCTCTGGACACTTTGACTGATGGATTAGGAAGAGTTCAGCCCATATACCTTGGACTGTTTTTCGGGGAGGCTCAATCAAAGCCTTAAACAGTTCAATGAATTTATTAGTAGTATTTGTAATTTGCTTTTTACTTGGTGTGTTTCCAAGGGAATTAATTAGCATTTCACATACTTTCAAGAAATAACTTTTCAGCATTTCATCATGTCCCAAATATCTAACGACAGAAAATGTATGATTTTCTCTTTTTCCATTAATTTCTACCTCACAATTTAAATTGTGAGTAATCGACAAATTGTATAGTTTTTGACGCGATATTTTGAATTTTTCACTTGTGGATTCAGTCGATATTAAAAGACAAGGATTGTCTTTATAATCTTTTCCAATTCTGTGATTTTCATATCCTTTTATGGCAACAGCTGAGTAAGAATATTCATTTGCTACATTGGGTACCGGTAGTTTTTCAAATTCATCCTGTAGTCCAATCATTTTTCTTTAATTTTTATTAATGATTTAGACAAACGTTCAGGAATCCAAACTGCTAAACTTATTACTTCATTATAATCTGTGTCCTTTAAATCTAATTTGTGGATCTGTATGGAAACATGATTGATTTCTCTGATTTTATCATCACCCGGGTATATTACTTCTCCATTTTTTGGGTTTTTACCTTGGAAAAGGTTCAAAATTTCATCTTTCTTGTTCAAACTCCTTTTCCTTGAGCGACCTTTTTTGATCAGGTAAACAAAACTTTCTTCCGGGGGAAATTCATCAGTATATAAAGCTATAACCGCTTTAAGGCTGGTAAAGGAACTTGAATCACTTTGACGAGTATATTTTAACTTTGAAATTAAGTCTTCATAAACATCTTTTAACGAAATTTTGGCAACAAGATGTTTTTGCTCGTCTGTTCTTTTACTATGACCCTCATCATCCTCAAAATGGCTTGAATATTTATTCAAAAAATCTTTATGAACCTGTTTATTATGTTCAATAATGAAATCAGTATCATGAGGGGCTTTAATTCTTAACCAGGCATTACCAAATTTATTCCTTTCTAAATCATCAGACAGAACATTTTTTCGCGTCAACTTAAACATTTCATCAAGAACAAATTGTCGCTTTAATGCATTCAAATGTTTTCCTGAAAGTTTATGTGATTCAAGTTTGTTTCTGATATCTTCCTCATGATCTACATATTCAGTAAACAAATGAATATTTTCTGCATCAAGGTAAACCCGACAAAAGCCAAGGTAGTCTTTTTTATATCCAAAAAAGCGAGCTCGTTGTTGAAGTGTATCTGCATTGCCAACACCTTTATTTCTTGGCATATAAGTCACCGTTAATCCCTCCACGGTGAACCCTCTATCCATTGCCTGACCACCGACTAGAATAAAGGAATAGTTACTGTTCCAATCTACTAAACTTCCCGCCTTAGAGTTAAGTTCTTCAACCGCTGTTCCCCTTATGTAGTGACCCAAATCTAGAAGAAGTTCTTCAAACAAAGGTAGATCGTTAATGTTTGCTTTTAAATCTAAATACGCATTTTTAAACTCTTCAATTAATTGAATTTTTGAAATGTCAGAATCATCTCTTTCAATTAAAATCTTAGCCCATTGTCCCTTGGTATTGTTGACCCAATTATGATAGATTCCATGATCATCTACGAGCCTTGAAGGATGAACCATCATTGTTCTATTCCTAGATACTCCTTTTGTTATTCCATTTTTAAGTTTATGCCACCCTGCCGAAACTCCTAAAAAAAAGATTCTCATTGCTTCCGCTAAAGAATCTGGTATTTCAGTTATAAGGTTATCTTCAGAATATACCTCACTATAAGGAATGTTTTTTATGATATAATGATGTTCCTTGAAAAATGCCATTCCACCAGTGTATTTATCACCTGGGTTAAGTAACTGGATAAAATTTGGAGACAAGTTGTCCATTATATTAATAAACAATGGAGCTTGCGGTGTAGCGGTATATTGAACGAATGTGTGATGTGGTAAAATAGATTTAAGTTCCCTTATTCTTCTATAAATAGTACTCATTTCTAATTCCGTTAGTACTTCACCATTAGCTTCTCTTTTAGCATTGGCACTTGCCCTAGTGTTCATACTTGCCTGGTCACCTTCATCATCTATAATCAACGTTGGCACTCCATTTAGATCTATTTGTCTAAGAACAGAAATTAAATTTGGCAAGTGATCTTTTTGTTTCATTACTGTTATTAGTAATGTCTTTTTTAAATGTTCTGGTGTTTGGTCATTTTTCCAACTATCCAGTTCTCTTTTAATTGTGTTTTTATCTTGCGGGTTTTTATAAGGATCTTGTGGATTATTTAACATTACCCACTTTCTTAAATGACCCTGATTAACATTAAGGTCTTTTTGAAGCCTTTGATAAGATTGATTAACCAAATTGGTAGAAATACCTGCAATAATAATCACCAATTGGTATCCATTGTCTCTAGCAAGTGCTGTCAATGTGGTGAAGGATAATGTCTTTCCACTTTGCACGTAACCAAACACTAACCCTGTATCATTGTTTGTTTCCGATTCAGGATCCCCGCACAATTGCATGATATGGTAAGTTTCTTCTTTAACTTTTTCCTTGGCATCTTCATCAGATTCAAATACTCTACTTAATAAACTCTCTGTTTCTTCTCCAAACACAGGATTCCATAATTCTGTATTTAAATCATTATTTAGGGCATTAATTTTTTCTAACTCACTCATAATTTTATGGTTTTGATAAAGAACCTTTCAACAGTTCATTCATGTTATTTCTAACCTCAGTTACTGCAGATTTAGTTTCTTTTGCTATAATTTCTGAAAGCCCAAAAGCAACAGCTATTCTGAGTATAGGCTCTATTACTTTAGCATCATCACCAGCAAATTCAATCATAAATGGATGAACTAGTGACAAACGAACTCCGATATTTCTGTAACCTTTCGA
This sequence comes from Flavobacteriales bacterium, assembly GCA_964230215.1. Lineage (GTDB taxonomy): Bacteria > Bacteroidota > Bacteroidia > Flavobacteriales_D > JAUILH01 > JAUILH01. The sequence continues at coordinate 165,789 of CAXRGQ010000006.1, read as the reverse complement.
TTTTTTCTCATGAGGTATAAGATGATCCCCCACCTGAAATAGCTCAGAAATTGACTCATCATAGGAAACCTCCAAATGAACCATCCAATCACAGTCATTTAGATTTAATGGAAATTTTTTAAAATACGACTCATTGGTTTCATTCAGTAAATCAGTATTTTCCGGTTCACTTATATCTCTATTTCTTACCTCATTGACCTCTCCTGATAATTCTTCTTTTATCGTTTCTGTCGTATTATCGACCACTGCCTTTGATACCTTACTATAGTTTTTAGCACTCTCTCTAACACGATACTTATCTGCTTGTTTAAGAATAGGAATAGAACTTTCTCCTTCCAATTGTTCTTTCAGAATATCTAAGAATGCATCCATATTATCGTCCCATTGAAATCCATCTTTGGTATGACTAACTTTAAACCCTTCCAAATGAAGTTCCCCAAAAAGTCTTTTGTATCGGTGGCTACCCAACGACCCTGATATTCTTGGAGGTCTAAAACCTTCATCATTATCCGCACTACCTTCTATAACTCGCCCTCTCCTAAACAAAGCAAATCCACTATCTTTGACAGACATGGTTTCCATAATGGCAACGAAGCCTTTAGCTTTTAATTCTCCACCTGTTCCATCACTACCAAAGTCAAATTCAACTTCTTGCTTCCATTCAATCGCTTTGTCATTTGGAGTTTCATAATAAGGGACATTGAGAATCTTTGGTGATTCATACTTAAGTTCATCCCCATTTATTTTTAACTCTAAAATGCCTTTTCTAAAGAACTCTCGATAAATACTAGCTAGATGGTGTTTGACTTTTCCAAGCCCTCTTCTAACCGGCATTTTATCCTCTACGCCCATTAATGTAATTACAGTGTAGTGGGTGTTTTTTGTAGCTTTTGTTGAAGAAATATCTAATTCATCAATTTTGTCTTCTACAATTTTTGAAATGTCAAAGGATACTGTTCTTTCTATATCTTCGTTTAGTGAGGATGTTCTTACTTCCCAATGATTAGAAAACCAACAAGCTGCGGATTTCATTCCCATACCAAACTCTGAAAGCTTAGAATTGTCTGGTGGGATTTCAGCTGTTCGAAAAGCTCTTTGGTAATCATCTGTATGAATTCCAGCTGCATTGTCAGTAACGATAATTCTGTTATTGATTGTATCAAAATCAATATTCACAATTAGTTTGAAATCTTCACCCTCAAGCGCTTTTAGTTCTGTTTCATTCTTTAAATAACTGTCAATTGAATTGTCTATAAATTCAGCTAATGCATAATATGGCTTGTAATTTAAGTGTTTCAGAACTGAAAGAATCGTTACACCTGGTCTTATATTGACGCTATTTAATTGACTCATGATTTATTGGGGTTTTTGCTCCATTTAACACAATTCCGTTTTTTCCATTTATTGGCTGAGATTCTTTGATAAGATTTGAGGCAATTTTTCTAACAATGTCAACATTAACCGCATTTCCTAAAGCAGAAAAGCATGTCCCGGTGTTTTCCGGCAATTGAATACCATTCATGGATTGAATACGAGCTCCTTCTCTTGGAGTGATATATCTCTCTTCCCACCCAAGTATTGGAATCTGCGTGCTTACCGTAACTAGAGACGGGAAAAAATCAGTTCGTTTTAGCCTTACTCCAGAGCCTCTAAATTGTATAATGTAATTGCGAACTGTTCTTTCTCCTCCTTGGACATTCCATTCAAACTTCTGCCAACTAGGAACATTCAATTCTTTAATCTTTTTCACAACAGGCTCAATGTGCTTTTTATGTTGCTCGTAAAAAGCCCTATTGCTTCTTATATAATGTTTTTTCCATGTTGGAAATTCCTCTTCTTCAGTTCTTGCGTAATTAGGTAAATTGTCAAACTTTTTTTCTCTTGACATACCCTTTAGTGATATTCCAAAATTTCCCTTAGTTGCGCCCAATTTTTTTGAAGATGAGGCAAAAGGGGTTTCATTTTCAAAAGGGTATGTTGCTCCAAATTCCATACTCCAAATCGGCCAACTAGGAAGTTTCGCATCTTTAGGTAATCTATCTAAAAACTCTTGCCACAGATCCAATACACGAACTTTCTCTGGTTCCAATTTTATGACATTCGTTGGATTCTTATCTAAGTAGTCAAAAATGCTTGTTTGTTTGTCGGTAGTTTCTGGCCATTTAAAATGACTGAGATCATTTCTTGAACCTACAATAAAAAACCTTTCTCTATGTTGTGGAATTCCAAAATGATGCGGAGAGAAGATATGTTTATCTATTGTATAATTTAGCTCTCTTTCTAGGCGGTTCTGTATATATAACCATGTCTCTCCCTTATCATGGCTTTCTAAATTCCTAACATTTTCTAGAATAAAATATTTTGGTTTGTGATGTTCTAATATGTCAACAATTTTGTCAAACAGTGATCCATTTCTCTCATCAGCCAGACCTTTTTGACTACCTGCTTTTGAGAATGGTTGACAAGGAAATCCCGCACATAAAACATCATGTTCCGGAATGTCTCCTACCTCTATTTTTGTTATATCTCTGTTCGGTTGAATACCAAAGTTATCATAGTATAATTTTGCCAAATTTTCTTTTAATTCACTCGCAAAAACACATTCAAAACCAAGTTTTTCGAGTGCAATATGAAACCCTCCCACTCCAGCAAAGAGATCTATATATTTAAGTTTGCTATTTATCATTAATCTTTTCAGTATTATTCATAATTAAAAATATCCTTTAAATGTCATGGGAATAGAGGTGCATATCGTGTCTAAACCTCCATTCTTAATAAACATTTTTGCATTCTTGTTAAAATTGAACAACCGGTATAAGTGATAGTTTCCCGATTTATTCTGTGAAAACAACAACTCATTTCGAGAGAAGAAAAACGGAGTTTCTTTGCCCAGTTTGGTTGTTTTCACCTCTATGTATTTATCTGATCCATTGCTATTCCTTGAAAGGATATCAAAGCCAGCTCCATCTCCTTCTTCTTTTGAAATCCATCTAACCTGATCAGCCAAATTTTGCTTTCCGGAAACTACAAGTTGCCATTTTTCAAATTCCAATACATATTCTTCTCCAAGCATACCCAAATTGCGGTTGCGCTGTTCTTTCTCCAGGTAATTCGTTTTGATTGGGTTTCTAGTATATGCCGGTGCAGGTTCTTCAACAAGTTGAGTTCCCGTAGGAGCTTCTACTATCAGTTTATCGAAATCTTTCTTTATAATTGGTTGATCAATCTCTCCTTCGGCAAATTGTTTGAATTGTTCCTCGATGGATTTATGTCCAATCAGATAGTCAATAACTTTGTCTTCAAGTATTTTTTGAAAATTGAATCGAGGAAGATATCCTTTGATATATGGTTGCCCCAAATTGATTAGAACAGCACTGATGTTTTGGTGCTTAAATTCAATAGAACCTTCGGATCGACCATTCAATAAGGGCAGCAAGTTCCTTCTATGCTCCGCTTTGGTATAGTTCTGACCAGCCAGTTCTTTGGCCAGCATAGTGAAATAATCTGCTACTGCCAATTCAACTTCTATGTTAGACCAAGCTGCCATATCAAAAAATCTCGTTTAACAGGGTTAGAATTTCCGATTTCACCAGATCGTATTCCGGTGTAGCAGTTGCAGGTATTTGGTGTCCCAAACTGTTATTCCATCCTGCTTTAACGCGTTTGTCATTATCATCATTGATCATTTGGTCAATGCCAGTAAATTCAAGGTTCTTGAACTTCATTTTATCATGAAAGGCATCCGTAACGGCTTTCCAGTTGATATCGTTCTCGTTTTTGGAGAGGTACCAGATATCGTAGAAGTCTCTGGGTGCGGTATAGGATCGTTGAATAAGTGCCCTCAACTTTTCGGCTAACACTTCATGAAGGGAATAGCAAGGAACCGTCAACGGAGATTGAGATAAATTATCCGTGTACGGATGATATACTTCTCGCTCTACTGTATCGAAGATCATTAGTTCATATAAAATAATTTCGATCTTAATGCTTGAGGTCCATCTTTCCGGTGGTGGCGGTGCCTGGTTTCTGGAATGGTCTGCTCCCCAGAATTTGACAATTGCTTTGTAGCCGGTTAACTTGTCTTTGGACTGTAGCGGTTTTATGCTGTCGATATGCAACGGAATCTCTGTTCTTTCAGCAATGAGGTCAGTTATTTGCTTCAACAGTTTTTCGTTTAGTTCAAATTCCTGATTGGTGGATGTGAAGTCAAGATCTTCCGAGAAACGATAATTCGGATAATAGCATTTTCGTAAACAGGTACCTCCTTTGAATACCAGGTGTTGTTTGCATTCTGGAATGGAATAAATGGCATCAATAAAATGCCCCAACACCCAATCTTTATCGATTGTTGTCTTAGGCACTTTTTGTGCTTCCGCCTGTTTTTCTATTTCCTTTTTCAATATCATCTAATACTCTTTGTTGCAAATACCCAGTATTTCTTCTTCTGTTATATTGAGGCGGAGTTTCCACCTGTTATTAAATGCCCCGGTTTCTTCTCCGAAAGGATCTATCAGTATATATCTTGGGTTGACTACTGTCTCGGCATACTTTAAGAACCTTGAAAATTTCTTTTTCTCCAGCAACTCAGCAAGAAATGCTATGCGTTTGGTCGCTGAGATATTTTGAATGGCCTCACAATAATCGATAAGCTTACCCTGATCCAAATCTGCCTGATCGAAAGCCCGGATCAATTCCGAATACCCTCCGGAATATTGTGGAAGGTCAAAACAATCAACAATGGTTTTTTCTTTGTCTGTGATACTGTATTTGTGATTCCCATATCCTTCGGTTTGGATACCGGTTCTTTTTCTAGGGTTGATCTTAACGAATTGATACGCTACACCAAAAACGCTTTTATCGCTTTTGGTTTTTGTTGTTTGGATGAACAGGGTGTTTGGAAACTGTTCTGTTAATCCATGTAGATTCAATGCAGACCAGTAAGCAATCACCCCATCCGGAATTAGAAAACACCCGATCACTTTTTCATCTCTGAAACCAGACCTACAATATTTTCCCCTCTCTATCCTGGAAAGTATTTTTTTGTGAACAAGATTTTCTATGAGTTCGTTTACTTCATTTAATTGGTCTGGTATGAGTTTTTTGACATCATCCAGGGAGAAAATATCCATTTCATACTCATCCAGCATGAGCATTAAGTCAAGCTGAGACTGTGTTAGGTTTTCAGATATATATGTTCCTTTAGCCATTACATCTTGTTAAACGATAGACCCCAATATTTAGGGTTTATCTTTAATAGAAATGTAAAAATACATTAATTCATTGGTTTGAAGAACTATTTCCCCTTTTATTTTCGCTTATCCGAAGTCTTTTTGTCAAAGGCTATGAGGTTAAACATCTCCCTCATCCGTGATCTTACCCGGTTGCCATAGAGTTTTTCCAGTTCTCCAGCGTTGAGATTAGTAGTGGCGTGGGTTTTGGTTTTGTGGGAAATGAACAGGTCATAACGGCTCAGGAGGATTTCGGCCATTACATTGCAATCATTGCCATAGTGTTTCATGATCTGTTCTACGCCCAGATCGTCATAACAGAAAATAGTTTTGGGGTTGGCATGTTTTTGAATGATCTGGTGTCCATGCATGTTGAATTCAAAGGCAATTTCCCGGGCGGGTTTCATGACGTGACCATGTTCCGGAGGCATGAATAGTTTGATCAGGGTCATGAGGGAGGTTTTACCGCAACCAACCGGACCGGTAAGCAGGATTCCTTTGTTGAGATCGATCTGATGTTTTTTACAGTTTTCTTCATCCTGAATGGCATAGATCAACAACTTGTAAATGACTTCCCGGTCTTCTTTGTACAACTTGAATGATTTACCGTAGCGAGATTTACCCATCTTCTCCAAAAACGCCCAGGATGCATTAAAGTTGTAATGCTTGATATCATCTACTATTTTAAAGGGGCTGGTCATAGTTCTTATCGGTTGTGGCGTTGAGGTTGTCCCGATTCTGTACTAGTGGAGTTTCGTTTGCTTTGATGATCCAGTTCCGGGCAGCTGCTTCCCAATCTTCCAAATGTGATTTTCCGATTTTCCAACCAGTGGCGCTGTAGTAATTGAAGAATTTTTCTCCCTCTGAATCCAGTTGTTCTTCTTTCTGAAAGAAATCTTTTACTTGATCAAGGGAGGGGCGTTTATTCTGTTTATGGTTTTTAAATGTTTCTATTGTTTTAGAAGGTACCACTGCTTGTCCTACAACTTGTCCATTTTTGGAACTGTTGTGTATCTGTGCTTGTTCAGAGCTAGTACAAAAATTGAACATGTATACATGACTACCTTTGAAAGGATTGTGTGAAGGATCATACTGGAGGTAACTCCAGTTGTGCAGATCTTTTATGCACCGGTGATACGTTACTTTGGATCCGATCTTTGATAAGCGCATGATTTCATCCCGACTGATGGATACAGGATTTTTGAACCGGGCGAGGTTCCAGTATTGGAACAATGCCAGGTACAAACTCACATGGGTTGGGTTTAACCGATCATCTGAAGCGAAGCGTTCCATAGCTGCTGTTAGTTGTTTGATATAGTTCATGCATCATTTATGATGTATTCTGTTTGATTGCATGACTTTCAAAATATCAGCATACTCATAGTAGATCACTCCACCCATTTTGCTGTAAGGAAGTGTGCCGTTAATTCGTAAATTTTGGAGTGTACCTGGGGAGATATTAAGTAGTTCTCGCACTTCAGGAGAACGTAGCCACTTTTTGGGCTGAAGTGTGGATTGTGATTTGAGTAGTTCTTTAAATTCCTCCAGGAGCTCTACTTTAAACTCCTGCAGGTCTTCTGTTGTTAAAACTGTTGCTGCCATAATTTGTCTTGTTTTGAATTAGCACTTTTGAAATCGGGGAGACAAATTTGTGGCGGTTTAATGAGGTTTATTCACAACTTGGGTGTAGGTTGGGTAAGAATTTTCTTACCAGAAGAATGCATTTGGGAAATGTGGTCTGACGTTTTCATGAAGGAACTCAAAAAGGATGTGACGATTTATTTGATTAAAAGGCCTTTGAAATCTTTCTTCTAATGACTTAAGTTCCGGACAAAGCGGTTTAAAGTAATAGTTCTTTGTTTGGTTAGAGCAATTCACCGTGATCTTTACTGAACCAATAACTCCTCTATCCTGATCAAAAAGTGTCTTATGAAAATAAATATCTTCTGCTGGGAATACATTCAGGTCTCTTGGATCAATTGAATTGGATTCAATCTCATCACTAAAGTAGTGCAGTACAAAGGACTTGTCCAGATCAAGCAAATGTTCTGGGGAAACCTGCTTATGTTCAAAGCGATCAAGTCTAGAATGTAATTCAACCAAGTCAACTTCTGTGAAATTCTCAACGGTTACCTGACGCGGTGTTTTCCGGGAAACATGTACGGTTCCATTAAAATAATTCTCATAATAAAAAGTCAAATTGCCGAAATATACGCCCGCATGTCTTATATAAATTTCTCTTTCCATAGTTTAAATATTGTGCTGATTAATAATAACCTCTTACTTTCCAAAAGTAAAAGGTAAATTTATTCTTGATCTTCAGGATCTTCTATTATCAGCGGTTTTTGAAAGTATGGGTGTCTTACCATCATGAACATCTCATAACCTTTTTCTTCTTTAATGAGCATCAATTCAGGGTATTCATATTTACCTTCAACAAATTCTGGTACTTGCTTTAAAGTAATTGCCTTATACTTTCCATTAAACATGTAAAAAGTTGGAGTGTTTATAAAGAAAATTCCTTCAATAGAAAATTCATCCAGTTCAAGATCCTCAAGACCATTTATAATCTTCAAGTGATCCCGGATTATATTCAAATTAGCTGTGACCCACCTAATTTTTCTTTCGAGCTGCGATTCGTAAGTTTTTATGAAATTTGAATAATCCATGCGAAACCCTACAGCTTCATAACGTACCCGGTTGTACTTGGAATCGGCAATAAAAATCTTTTTGATTGACAGGTTGACAACTATGTAGTCAATTTCTCCACAAGTCGGATTATCTATTCTAAGATTATCCCCTGAAAATTGTTTGAATGACTTAATGTTCCGTGTGTAGAGAAGTCCTTTTTCTTTTAGAATCGCTTCAATTTTATCTTCCAGTATTCGATCATGTTCACGCGCCTTTTTATCAACGAATTTCCTGAAACATTTATTTGAAAGCCATTCTTCAGGAACAGCATTCCAATGAATCGCGTTTGTACCAAGAACCATTACACTTTCAGCAAACTTTTCACGACCGACAAGTGCTCGATCTTCACCACCTATCATGTAAATAAGAATGGGACGAAACATATATCGTCTAACTGAATGGGGTTTCAGTATTGCGTCTTCTATCGACAGTTTGTTTTGTCTATTTATTGTAAGACCATTGTAAAAGGATTCTGCAGTAGCTTGAGAACATTTGCTATAATTAACCAAATTAAGTGGGAGGACATGAGGTTGTATAGTTTGGAGTGTTGGATTATCCGCATTATGATGTCTTTGAATTTCGAATATTATACCACCTGCATAATTGTAATCAATATCAAAACATTGTTCAATTGCTGTTTTAAGCTCTGCAACAGCCTGTTCATCAAACGTTCCTTTTTGGTAATCTTCAACAAGCTGAGGAAATAGTTCTTTATATGCTTCTCCATAATGATATTGCCAATCCACTACGAGCATATCATCTTCATCAAACTCAATCTTCTTGCATTCTTCAACCATCTTTTGATAAGCAATCATATCAGCAATTGAATACATCCATGTTCCCAAATAAAGAAGTTCTTCTATTTTGACATCCATTTCTAGAACCTCTTGTCCATTGGGAAATTTTCCCCATTCGAAATCAATATCACATCCTTGTTCGGCTATTAGTTTCAGTATTCTTCTGTTTAATGCAAATTCATTAGCCTTGATTCCTTCCAATTCGTAGCCCCCTAAAGTTTTGAGATATACCTTGACAGATTGTTCATGAAGCCAATACACATAGAGAAAAAAACTAAATCGTTTCTCAGCAAGCAAAATATTTCTGAACTGATTAACCAAATATTGAAAGGCATCTAATAAAATAGCTTCCACTTCAATAGCATCAGTGAATTCCTCTTTACCATATTTATTTATTAAGTAATCAGATAGTGATTTCCAGTGTGTTTTTCTGAAGTGTTCATAATCTACAGTGAGTATTGGTATATTGTCAATTTTGATACGTGGCATGAATGTTTTTAAAACAATTAATTTTTACAGTACTTCTTATATCCAATTGTAACATATTAGTTTCCAAAAGGAAAGGTTTTTTGAAAAAAATTATTTTTCATCATCTTCTTCCATCTTCCGAAGTAGACTATCCTGAAGCGTGTTAAGGAACTTGGTTGGGTTATGTCTGATGCGTAGTTCGAGGTAGGTTCGGTAGTAGTTTCCAAGTTCGATATCGAAGATCTTTTCAAAGTAGGCGGCTATGCTTTTAATGTCAGTCTGGCCATTGTTGAAGGAGCCGGATTGGTGGAGTGCATACATGAGTTCAATTAGTGAAACTTTACTGCCGGTCCAACGCATCATATTCTTAGGGACCAGTTCGGTATCTCTGATGGCAGAGTTGAAATCCAGTTTCATGAGTTCATTTTCTAAATGCACTTGAAGGAGATCGTTAGCCAGAATGGTTGAAATTTTGAAATCGTGGCTGGTGCAGAATTCGGGATCCAGTTCGTACACATGAGCGTCCAGGCTTAAACGGATATCTTGTTTCCCTCGAACAAAATATTTGTGATCAAGGTAGTTGCTTCCGGTGCGATAGTACCGATAAAACTCAAGGTTTTCGTCAAAGTAGTTTTTGAGTTTGTTGAGTTCCAACTGGAGATATTTACGCTTGATCTTAATGGAGCCATTAGGCCGATTTGTTTCAATGTTGTACACGTTGATGTGATAAATCAAACGAGAGACAAAAAGTGGCTTGATGTTTTTGAAGAAGTTGATTTCTTCAGCGACAGTAACTTGATCCTGTTCAAGGAACTTTTTTCGTAGTCTCCCGATTCTGATTTCTGAATATTGTGTGCAGACTTCAGATAGTTTAAGAATATCATCAATTTCTATCTGATAATCTGAAAGCGTTTTGTCGAATTCGGACAGGAGATTATTGTACCACACTAGATTATTATTATTTTAAACTAGCTAACAACGTCAAGCAACATTTCAAAGTTGATCCATGAATTTATCTGAAGAATAAAACACATTGTAGAATAAACTAGGGTTTCGAAGGATTATTAAATTGACTTCTCATACGATTCAATAATCCATTTTTTTAATTCGTTATCAATTTCAGAAATATTGGATACGCGAACTCTATGTGTGCACATAGTCCCAAAAGGACCAGAGTTTTCCAGTCTTTTTGTAATGGGTTTATCTTTCAATTTAAACCCTAAATCTATTCTAGTTTTCGTTGCGGGTTTGATAAGAAGGAATTGTCTTTTTCGTATAATGCTTACACTGCCTTTTTGGGTGTGATTGTAATATCAGAGCCCAATGATTTTACAAAATCGATTAGCGCATTGTAAACTGGTATTAGTTCCTTTTTATCCTTATATTGAGTTGTTACTAAATCTTCTTCAGAATGATTTTCTTCTTTATTTAGACTAGCGATTGTATTTGCAAAGCCATGGGTTACGCCAAATTCAGATTTTAGGAATTTCACCACCTCAGAATGTTTTGAGAATGTTCTTTTTGACAGAATTTCTTTCCATTCCTCCAGAGTTTTACCTGTTTTTTCTGGCATATTGGAAATCATTTTTTTGAAAAAGTCATCCATGTTAATTGGTTTTAAAGTTCATACAGTTATGACTTATGTGTCATGCGTTAAATTTCTTATCTAGGAGAAAAATGATCCACTAATATTTTCCATACATCTTCCGTCCTGATCCAAACTAATGAGAAAATAGAACGCGCTGTTTGAAGTTCATTACCGCTATAATATGATATATTCGAATATCCTCTCTGTAATACCACATCAGGACTTAAAACGGTTATTTCAATATTTTCCAATTTCCACTTATAGGCATTTTCAAATTTCCCCCAATACGCTATTAGATTCTCTTTTCCGATCACTTCCACTTTGTTCCCTACCATGGCGGCACTATCTGCATAGAATTCACCAATCTTTGAATAATTTCCATTATTAAATTCTGATTCCATCTCTCTGTTTACGGATAATATTTCTTGCTCAGTGGTGTTCAAAGAGTCAATGTCCGACTGGCAGAATGAAAAATGCCCAAAAAGTAAGATCAATAAAGTGCACCCTCGTTTCATTCTATTATACCAATTGATTTTAACCACTTTATTTTATCGTATGAATAGCCGCTGCATATTTGAAACTCTGGTGTCATCATTGAATGATTTCCACGTTTATACAACTCAGCTGTGATATTCAAATTCTCTGAAATGTTCTGATAAAAATTTTGCAGTGATCGTACAGGATCCACGCGTTCATCATTTTCACCATATTGAAGAAAAACAGGACTTACCAGCTTGCTGGCATCTGTCACCACACTATTGTCAATTAAGTCTTCTTTTTTCGGAGATAATGGGATGATTTCACTCGGAGGAGGTAAGAAAGCCTGCTGGTATTTGTTTCGTAATTCACGAATTGTGTTAAAATGGGTAGTGTCAATTTTCTCATTCAAAATACCTGAGTAATAATTTTTCCAAATCATTAAGGTGGTAACTATTTCGTCTTCTGACATGCCCAAATTTCTACTATAATGATTAGCAGCGTATAATTGCCCCTCCAAGGACGTCATTAAAGGAGCAGCTGTTGCATTGATAAAAGCTACTTCATTTCCAAGATTTATTCCCATCATTAATGCCAGGCGACCACCTTCACTGGGTCCATGTATGCCTGTCTTTTTTGAATCTACTTCACTATGGAACTGGAGATGCTTGAACAGTTGCTGATAACGAAGCGCCTTTTCTTTGAACGTGTAATTTTCAAAGCTTTGACCTTTAGATTTACCAACACTCCCTTTATCGAATGTCATAGCCACTATACCATAAGAGGCAAAAAGACGTGCTTCATATTCAAAGTTCTCCATTTGAGAACGTCCCCCCCCTCCAGGCAATAAAAGACAAGCGGGTTTCTTTCCTTCCAGATTTGGGATGAAAATGTTTACGTAGAGAGAATCATTACCCACCATTATCCATTCTTCTATTACCTTATATTCATGGGATCTTTGAAGCTGAATGGATTGTCCAAACCTGTTGGTTATTGTTATTGACCTAAAGCCAATATCACTATCCTCATTAAAAACAGTTGTTTCACCAGAAGTACTCCAAAATTTATTTTTTCCAACAGGCTTTAATGATACAGTCTGTTCAGTATAAGGGGACATCAAATGTAAATATCCGTTGCGAACATATATAATTGCGCGATTCCCATTCTTATCTATAAAATTACCCGAATAACTAGATAGTTTTGTTTTTTCAAGGGGCGGCAATTGCCTAACCAATTTTATAGATTGATTTATTCCAGTAAAGTCGGTGTTCAATTCGATATACTCAGCACCTATTTTACTAAAAGTAAATTTCCTATTTTCTGCTCGCGCATTGACTTTTATGGCTTTATGTAACTCAGCTTTTTTGTCAAACTCAAAAGTTTGTCTGAATTCATAAGGAAAAGAAATAAACGTACTGTCTTTTTTGAGTTCTAATTTCATGTATTGAAATCCTTCTGAGGTATGAACTTCACCGATATATGTCTGAGCAACGATACAACTTGCAAAAGCCGATAGAGCAAGAGTTAAAAATAATTTCATTTCGTTTAATTTTCTGATTGATATTTCATATCTAAAATTGAATAATCTTCATTGTTTTTAGGCTCAGCCATTCCTCCTAAATGGGTACTCAGAAATTGCTCAGTAATGCTCCAAAAAGTTGTCCAAGCCTCCTTTGTTACATAATCATGACCTTCTTCTGGATATACAAAATAAGTTACCTCTATATCATTTTTATATAAGGCCTCAGCCATCTTATCCATTTGCATTTGAGGAACGCGATCATCTTTTGCTCCGGTTGACATTAGAATAGGGATATTAATCTTATCTGCAGCATACAAAGGAGAATGTTTATAGGCCAGTTCCATTCCTTTATCAGTAGTTACATCAGCTATTCGCTGTAAACTGTTGGGCGAATATCCAAAGGCGTTTTCTGCTTGTGGAGCATCTAGATATGTTGGCCCGAATAAACTGATAGCACAGGCATAGGTTTCAGGAGAAAAAGCTGCCCCCGCTAGAGCGGCATATCCACCATAAGACCAACCGAAGATGCCAATTTTATCTTTTGAAATATTTTTTTCTTCCACAAGCCAATTGGCAATCGCAACTTTGTCTTTGACCATTCCATCACCCCATTGATTATTTCCTGCATCTAGGAATTCCTTCCCATATGTTAAAGATCCTCTGAATTGAGCGTAAACTACAAGATAGCCTCTGTCCGCTAGAAGTTGTAAGTGTCTTGTTATTAGCCAAAAGTCCTCCATCCATCCTTGCCATGGACCTCCATGGACATAAACAATAGCAGGCATTTTTTGATCTGGAATACCATCTTTATTTTCATCAAACTTCTCAGACAGATAGTACTGAATTGGTAATTCTAAACCATCATATGACTCAATAGTATTGTAAAATCTATTTATAAGAGGACATTTTTCTAATACATCATGATCCGTAAACAGTCGCTTATGTGTCTTTAGTTCCTGATCATATATATATGACACATTCGCACCACCTGTCATTTCCTCAATGATCCAATATCTTGAGTCCGGGCTAATGTCTAGAACTTGAAAATCAGAAAATTTTTGTTCTAAAATTTCAAAATCCTTCTCATATTTTGAGTCTATTACGTTCCATGATCTATTGGCATAGTGATTTGCCATGGCTATTGGTTTTCCGGATGCGCTATTTAGAATGAATGTATTTATCATTAGGTCAGATTTTTGCTCTGTAATCAATAATTTTGATTCTTCAGAGACAATATCAAACGATTTCAAAACCGTTCTATCCGTATTGGAATTGTCAGTGTAATAAATTTCTTGTCCATCTGAACTTACGCCAACTATTGATTTGAGCCCAGGTCGAAGAAATCGTTCTGCAGACCATTTGTATGAGACCAATTCATTCCATTCACCATTTTTATAGTAAGCAAGAATTTTATCTCCTGTTTCTTGGTCAATTCTTTCACCGGCAACTACATTCAAACTATCATCAAAAAACAAGGGGTAATGACCTTGTGCGACATTGGACAAGGTATCCATTTTGTTTGTGCCAAAGTTATAGGTGAAAAGTATCGGGTTTGCATTGAAAGGCATTGCAACAAACGCTGCAGACTGATTATTTTCAGAAAAAGCAAGCCAGCGAATATTTCTATACAAATCTTTAAAGATTATATTAGAACTAGAGTCTTTAAAAGAATATAACTCTACTGATTGCCCCTGTGGACTAATCAACCTAACTAGTATCTGAGAATTGTCTAATATCTTATAGTCACCAACAGCACCTGAAAAAGTGATAGATAACTCTTTTTGCATATCTGCTTCATTTCTAAAAAAGATTCTATTGTCTGGAATAGGTTGATATGCGCCTTTGACATAGAAAACGGTTGATCCATTCGGTAACAATTTGACCAATTCTTTACGATCCTTAAGATCAAAAATTACATTTCTAGGAATAAGATTAGAATCGTTTTCCAACTGAGCATTTACACCACAGCTTTTTAATAGAAAAGCGCAGAACAGGAAAGGATATAAAAGGTTCAATTTCATTTAGTCATTAATATTTTTTGGATTATATAGCTTAAAGTAAAGTGCGGTCATTAGTAAACCTCCTATTCCTTGTTCAAAAAAATGCCAACCAGTGTCTACCATGGCATAGTTTAGAGAAAAGTCCCATCTACCGAACAGTATCAGGTATAATGGAAGAGTCGCAGCGAGACCAAATGTAGCTCCAAACATAAATCCTCCTACAAATTTTGGGTTTTCGCCCATGTTCACCATCACTATAAAAGCCATTATAAGGGTTAGAATAAGATAACCTAATGCTATCACTCCAAGGTTAAACTCCTCAGCAGGTCTCAAAATTTCTGGAGAGTTCGATATATAAAAATCTTCAAGTATTAGTGCATTCCATACTCCTCCTAAGGTGAACATTACTACAAATGCTACTGCCGTAGCTATCAAAATTGCTTTTACTTTATTCATATTTACGATTATATCATTGTCCAAATTACATTGACTATTTTCCATTCATTATTAAGTTTTACAAGATGTAAATAGTCGACCCATTTTTCAGCTAATAGCTTAACGGTGGCCATATTTCCAGTTATATCCAAAACTTCTATTTCTGCAGAACTCAGGTTATTATATTGTCCTTTTGAATTAAAAATTTTTGAAAGTTCAACCATTTCAATCTTTCCATTTGTTATAATGAATTCTTGTGAGTCCCCATAGGACTTAGTTGTTCTTTTAATAAGTTCTGGATGCAAAACTTCCTCTAGCCAATCTGGATTACTCTGATAAAATGCTTGAATATATTTTTCAGTGGTTGAAACAACAGCAAGTGAATCATTAGATTGTGCATATGAACCAACGACAATAAATACCAGAAACAAAGTGTTAAGAACTTTCATATCTCGATTTCAAATGTTCAAGAGGAAATTTCATTAAAAATTATTAGAATAAATTGGTAATGATATGAAGTGTGTGTTTTTTGAAGTGAGACTCATTAATTTTGAATTAAGCCTTTACGGCTCGTAATTCAGAAAGCCTAATTTTGTTAAATGGAAGAGAACAAAAACATAAATCAAGGATCTGTAGCTTTAATCAGCTGGATTATTATTGTGTTCATAAATTTCTTCCAATTACTTTATGTGAAATATACCTTGCCAGGCAAATTTGATTGGGATGATGTATTTTATTATCCTATTACTTCTCTGACTATAGGTATATTACTCATTTACTTATTTCTTCTTCCCTTATTTTCGCGAATAAGGAAACTAAGAATTGGCCTTCAGATACCACTTTTTATTATCCATGGTATTACATATACTACTATTTATATAGTTTTTATTTTTCTTCAAATTGCGCTCTGGTCAGATAACCTTGCGCTAGATTCCTTCCCTGATGCTGTTCATAGGTTCTTCTATACCGATTTTCACAATATTGCTAAAAACTATTTTTTCTTGCTGGCCATCTATATTGCCGTTGAGTATGTTAATAAACGGGCAAAAACTCTGATTAAACAAAAGGAACTCGAAAATCAATTGAAAGAAGTGAAGCTTCAGGCTTTGGAGTCTAAATTGCATCCACATTTTCTTTTTAATGCACTTAATGGAATAACAGCACTTGTGAATGAAGACCCGAAAAAAGCTGAGAAGGGAATAATTGAATTGAGCGATCTTCTCAGATTCTCCTTAGAGGGCAATCTACAAGCCTTAATTACCATAAAAGAAGAACTTGGGTTTTTAGAAAAATATTTATCAATTGAGAAAATGCGCTACGAGGATCAATTGGAAATTAGCTTTCAAATTGACGAAAACGTTGATCTAGGGAAAAGAGACATACCACCCTTAATATTACAACCTTTATTAGAAAATGCAATAATTCATGGTTTTAAAGGATTTAGCCGAACTCTAAAAATTGTTATTGAAATAAGTGCGAATAAAATCAGGGTTAAGAATAATGGTTCTCGATTGAGGCAAAACATAGAATTTGGAACTGGCTTAAGAATTGTTCAACAAAGAATCAGTCATCATAATAAATTATCTACAATAAATCTATATGAAGAAGACGACTTTGTAGTTTGTGAAATAAGTGATTTGGACCTATGAAAGCATTAATTATTGAGGATGAAGGAGCGGCTCGAAGAAGACTTGAGAGTTTTGTTAATGATCATTCAGATTTAGATTTGATAGGAAGTGCTTCATCTGGATGTGAAGCTATTAAATTAATTGATTCCACGGATTCCGATATACTTCTGATGGATATTCAACTAAAGGACATGACCTCATTTGAGGTTTTGAGCGAAATTAAAGAGGAATATAAGGGAACTATTATTTTCATTACCGCATATAATCATTTTGCTGTCAAGGCTTTTGAAGTTTTTGCACTAGACTATGTCCTTAAACCTTATTCTGAAGAGAGGTTATTCCAAGCTGTAGAACGTTCTTTAAAGCATAGAAATCCACCTACCAAGGAAATGTATGCAATTTTGGAGTCTTTACATTTTCCAAATAAAATTTGTATACCAGAAGGTAAAACGTCACATTTATTTGAAAATGATCAAATTGAATGGATAAAAGCAGACGGTTATTACTGCGAAATACACACGGTTGAAGGCACAATGAGGTTAATTAGAATTCTTCTAAAAGAGGTGCATCATTTGTTGCCAGATAACTTTATACGAATTTCTAGATCTGTAGTCCTTAACAAGCAATTTGTTTCTTCATTCAGGAATGATACATCTGAAACAACTTTCGTTTTAAAAAGTGGCAAAGAGTTTATTGGCAAAAAGAGCTATTACAATCCCTAATTTGCAATTTTTGTTTCTTTTTGTTCCTTGTTAAACTTTTCTCTCAAAATACTCATGTCACTGCTCACTTTATGCTCCAGAACCTGAGCGTAAATTTGTGTAGTAGCTAACTTAGTATGTCCTAATAAACGAGAAACCGTTTCAATAGGAACACCATTGGAAAGCGTAACCGTAGTTGCGAACGTATGACGGGCAATGTGCATGGTGAGCTTTTTTGTGATACCACAGAGATCAGCTATTTCCTTCAGGTAAGCATTCATCTTTTGATTGCTTTTAACAGGGAGTAGTTTACCTTTTGCAATGCAATAGGGATGCTCTGTATACTTGTCAATGATCTCTTGTGCCGGAGGCAGAAGAGGAACATTAGATGTAGTACCTGTCTTTTTCCTGTTGGTGAAGATCCATTTACCTCCATCTATTCCCAGAGCAACATCTGAGGGTTTCAACTTTTCAACATCAACAAAGGCATACCCTGTATAACAACAAAGCAGGAAAATGTCGCGAACTTCTTCCAGGCGCTGAATGGAGAATTCTTTATCATGAAGTAATTGGAGTTCTTTTTCTGTGAGGATCTCACGCGTAACTTTTTTGGTGGAGCACTTGAAGTTGTTGAATGGATTCTTAATCAACCAGTCGTTCATAACAGCCATGTTCATGACCTTCTTCAAATTCCGGATGTATTTCATTACTGTATTGTGGCCAATTTCTTGATCAACTTTTAAGAAGTACTCAAAATCCACAATGAATTTGTGATCTAGTTCCTGCAGTTGCATATCCGAACGCTTGTAGTGTTTTTTGAGATAGAGCTTCAACTTTTTGAGTACTGTTTCAAACTTGGTGTGTGTAGCTTTTACCACATCAACTCCAATGAGTTCTTTCATCTTGTCGTTGTGAAACTGGAATGTTTCTATCAGACTTTTTTGTTCTTCTCCCAATCCCAAGTAACTGTTCTTTACCGTATCTGCAGAGATATATTGGTCACTGGCCAGTAATCGGTTATAGTGTTTGTGGATTTCTCCTTTTACCATATCGAGATAGGCGTTTAGAGTACGGGCTTCTTCTGAATTTCCTTTGGCCATCCCTGCTGCAGTGATCCATCTGTCTGGTTCAATATCCCGGTTCACAGAAAATTGAGTGCGTTTTCCGTTTACTGTAATTCGACAATAAATAGGAGCCTGGCCATTTACCTTGGTTCTGGATTTGTAAATCCAGAACAGTACGTTGAAGGTTTGTGTTGTTTTCATATTGTTTGACATTTAGTGTTACCGATTTCATTCGTCTTCAGTGTCAAATTCTATTAAAAAGCAACAAATTCGATCATCCAAAACCCTTGTCAATAAAGGCTTTGTGAGTTAATCGGTAACAGTTGACCAAAATAATTGGACTGTTACCGAATTTGGTACCAACTTGGGTGTGATTTCTTGAATTTAATGTGATATGCTAAAAACAAAAAACCGCTTAAATACTGAGATTTAAGCGGTTTTGATGCATTTTGGGTTTCCCCTCAGCGGTCTGGACGGGACTCGAACCCGCGACCCCCTGCGTGACAGGCAGGTATTCTAACCAACTGAACTACCAGACCAATATTCCAATCCGAACAAGTCGGACACTGACATCAGTCAGTCTTGTGGATACTGTTTTTAATTTCAGCGACTGCAAAAATAAATCAAATTCTGAAACCGACAAGCACTAAGTAAAAATAATTCAAAGTTTTTTGTTCTTTTTTCTCTACTGCTTGATTTTCAGGCTCCAATAATTAACTTAAAATGGTAAATCAACCTCTTCTATGTCTTCATCAATAGAGCCACATGCGCATGCGGTATCTATAATCGCGTAGTAAGTGTCTATCTTATCACCGTTTTTAGACTCATCCGACATTGTTTCGTTATAATCCTCGACTGATTCAAAATACTCCATGGTCTTCTGCAAAAAGCACTCACAATTTTGCTCACTCGGATCGCACTTTGCTGTCACTTTTGCGCGTTTCTCGGGCGACCATCCGTCATTTAGCTTACCACCTAAAACGTAACTCTTGTATCCGAGAAACAATACTCCTATAATCCATCCAGCACCTATTATTTGGGTTAAAATGCTCTTCTGTTTTCTTCCACTTAATAAAAGTCTTAAGCCAAAAATGACAAACGCAATGGTAATTAGGATTGCGCTATACTGGTAAAATTGAACTTTGTTATCTTCAGACCATCCATTCCCTTTAAACATAAAATAAGTAGCCATCATACCTCCCATACCAAGTATCATGGCACCAGATAGAATGGCATGGCTTTTGGAAACATCATTGCCAGATTTATTGGCTTTAATATAGATTCTAACACACAATACTAAACCAATGAGTATTGCTACAATGAATAATATAGCTGTCATAAGATAATTTTACGTTAAATTTAACCATTCAAAACAAAAAACAACCACTGTAATGAAAAATATAAGTAAACTATTTTCAAGATCATTCTTACTAATTGCCTTTTTAGGACTTGCATATACGTCTGATGCAGATGCACAAAAAGGAAGAACCGTAGCAGGTGTGACATTCGACTCAAAAATGGCTGTAAAGGGTACCAACCTGCAATTCAATGGTGCTGGTCTTCGTGAAAAATATACGCTTGATTTGTATGTAGCTGCTCTTTATTTAGACAGACCTTCTATGGATGCCTCTGCAATAATGAGCTCTAATAAAACGCAAGCTATAAAGATTGTTATTATATCTGATAAAGTAACACGTGACAAGTTTAATGATAGCGTTAAGGAAGGCTTTGCAAATTCAACTACAGGAAAAGCAAGTCAATCTGAAATTGATAAGTTTAAAGACTGTTTTAAAGATGAGTTTAAGGAAGGAGATGAAATTAACTTAATCTATGTTCCGGGTAAAGGTGTTGCTGTAACAATAAATGGAACCTATAAAGGATTGGTTGAGGGCTTAGAATTTAAAAAAGCTTTGTTTAGCATTTGGCTGGGAGATAAACCTGCGTCTAAGAAACTAAAGAAAGGAATGTTAGGTCAAGTATAAGATTCCTACACATGATTCGGAGAAGGCTGAACTATGCGTTCAGCCTTTTTTGTTATATCAAGGTTATTTAGGCGAATTACAACAGGGAAATGTTACTATCGATACAACTTCAATACTCTATATAGGAGAAAATCGCTTTAGTTTAAAATATTCCTTCTTCCTGCTCGTCTGTATTGTATATACACTTAATCTAAGTGCACCAATAACTAAAGAAAATGAACGTAGACAAATCAAAACCAGTACTTGTAACAGGAGCAACGGGGTACGTTGCTGGATGGCTTGTAAAAAAACTATTAGAAGAAGGTTTTACTGTTCACGCAGCGGTAAGAAATCCTGATAAGAAAGAAAAAACTAAACACCTTGATGAAATAGCTGAAAAATCAGCTGGCTCGATTAAGTATTTTGCATCAGATCTACTTCAGGAAGGGTCTTATGCAGAAGCAATGAAGGATTGTGAAGTGGTTTTCCATACGGCATCACCATTTAGCCTAGATGTTAAAGATCCGCAGAAGCAATTGATCGAACCGGCACTGCAAGGTACGAGAAACGTGCTGAATCAAGCAAATCAAACACCAAGTGTCAAGAAAGTTGTTTTAACTAGTAGTTGCGCTGCCATTTATTCAGACGCAATTGAGTGTAGAGATTATCCTAATGGTGAAATAACAGAAGAAATATGGAATACCACTTCATCCATAGATTATCAACCTTACTCTTATTCTAAAACACTTGCCGAGCGTGAGGCTTGGAAAATATTCGAACAACAGTCGCAGTGGGAGTTGGTGACTATCAACCCTAGTTTTGTATTGGGACCTTTCTTAAACCCAGGCGCGACTACCTCAGAGAGTTTTGCCATAATGAAACAAATGGGAGATGGCACATTTAAATCTGGTGCACCACGAATGGGCATTGGCACAGTAGATGTTAGAGATGTGGCTGAAGCACATTTCCAAGCTGCCTTTAATCCGAATGCTAAAGGACGCTATATTACAAGCGCTAACAATTCTAGCTTTTTAGAAATAGGTCAAACCCTCCACAAATCATTTGGCGATAAATATCCTGTGCCTAATAAAGCAATTCCGAAATGGATTGTATGGCTTGTTGGGCCTATGCTCAACAAAGCGATGACACGTAAAATGATTTCGCGAAATGTTGGGCATGAATGGAAGGCAAATAATAGTAAGATCAAAAAAGAGCTTGGTATACAATTCAGACCTCAAGAAGAAACACTCAAAGATAGCTTTCAAGTGCTTATAGACGAGGGGATTTTACAAGCTAAAAACTAAATCTTCCATATTTTATATCTTCATGGCAAAACATAGAAGATGATAATTATTCGCGGGGTAAATTTTGTGACTGTTGTAAAATGGTCATGGTTTCATTTGGTATGGTATACGGCAGTTTCTGCCACCATTGGGGCTTTATATTATCATGGCATTCTAAAACTTGAGCTACCATGGTTACCAGTATCTGTAATAGGTACTGCGGTTGCATTTTATGTAGGTTTTAAAAATAATCAGGCCTATGATAGAATGTGGGAAGCACGCAAAATTTGGGGCGCCATTGTGAACTCTTCTAGGGCATGGGGTACGTTTGTTAATACATTTATTAATACTAAATCATCCAATGAAACGCTTAGTGCTGAAGAACTTACCAAAATCAAACAGCTGCTAACATATAGACATATAGCGTGGCTGTATACATTGAGAAAACAATTGCTTAAACCAACCGAGTGGGAACATGTTAGTCAAAAAGGTCAAACAAAAAGTCTAGCAAAGTATTATCAGGCAAATTTTGGAATTGGTCTAATTGAAATTGAAGAAAAAGAAATTGAGAACAACATTAAAAACTTACTTCCAGATGCTGAGTACAAGAAGGTTTTTAATTACGCAAATCCTGCTACTCAGCTGGTAAATGAGCAAGCTAAAGACTTGGAAAGGCTTAGAAATAGAGATTTAATAAGTGAGTTTGAGCATATGCATTTGTCTAAGGTTTTATATGACCTATACGATCATCAAGGTAAATGTGAGCGCATAAAAAACTTTCCATTTCCACGCCAATTTGCTACTATGAGCAGGGTCTTTGTAGGAATATTTATTATGCTTCTACCATTCGCGATGATTCCTGCCTTGCATATAATGGGTGAAAGTGCATTTTACATATCAATTTTGTTAACAGGTCTTATTGGCTGGGTTTATATTATGATGGAAGTCATAGGAGATTACTCCGAAAACCCATTTCAGGGAATGGCTAATGATATTCCAATGCTGTCTTTGTCACGCACCATTGAAATTGATCTTCGCGAAATGTTAGGTGAAACCGAATTACCACCTTCGATTAAAGCTAAAAGAGGCATCCTGATGTAACTAAGTTTGTAGAATTAAAATTAATGCACTTATATTTGTATCATGAATATGAAACAACACATGTATTATTATGCACATCTGACTGAGTCGGACTGGGCGTAGTATACACGTACACTAATAATTTTAAGCCGTCCGATTTATCGGGCGGCTTTTTTTTTGCACTAAAATGAAACAAGAATTTAACAAGTACACAGAAGAAGATCGAAAGGTATGGTCTACATTATTTGAGCGTCAGATGAATAATCTGCAAGATAAAGCATGTGAAGATTACCTTACATGCCTCAGGGAAATGAAGGATGTTCTGCACCCCAACAATGTCCCCAATTTTAATGAGATAAATGAATGGTTTACATCTTCCACAGGATGGTCGATTGAGGTTGTCCCAGGATTAATTCCCGTTGAAGAGTTTTTTATTTTGCTAGCTCAGCAGAAGTTTTGCTCAAGCACATGGTTGCGTTCACGGAGCGAGCTGGATTATCTTGAAGAACCTGATATGTTCCACGACATATTCGGACATATCCCGTTGCTCGCGAATCCAACCTACTCAAAGTTTATGCATGCCTTTGGTGAGGTGGGCGCTCAATCAATAGGGAATGCTCAGACCATTATTGAATTGCAACGATTATACTGGTTTACTATCGAGTTTGGTTTGATGCAAAATGATGTGGGCAAACGAGTATACGGCGCTGGAATCTTATCCTCTTTCGGAGAAACTAACAGTAGTTTATCAGATAAGATGATCGTCCATGATTACTCCATTAAAGAAATCATCAATAAAGAATTTATTACAACTGAACCACAAAGTGAGTACTTTGCTTTGGATTCCTTCGAAACACTATTTGAATCACTGTCAAACTTTAAAACTATTAAAAATGAATTGGTCTAGCACAGATAAAGGATTACATGCTCAACTTAGTTTTAAGTCCTTTTCGCATGCTGTAACATTCTTGAATGCCATTGTAGATGATTGCAATGCAATGAATCATCATCCAGATATACATTTACATAGCTATAATTTAATTGACTGTTACATCATTACACACGAGGAAGGAAAGATCACAGATAAGGATTTTACCCTGGCTTCAAAAATTGCTGGGCATTACAAGTGTTTCAAACAAGAAAAATAATACATCATTCGCTACGTTGTTAAGTCAATTACATGATTGGCACTGAATTTAGTAACTTAGTAATATGTTAAAAGTATTTGCAACAATTGGGCTTATGAGCATAGGATTATCTGGAAATGCGCAGCTTACTAACGGAAGTACTGCTCCAGATTTCACAATTGAAGATTATTACGGTACTACCCATAATCTATACAGTTACCTTAATGCTGGGAAAACTGTCTTTGTTGAGATATTTGCTGCGCATTGCCCAACATGCTGGAGTTATCATCAGAGCAATACTTTAAAGGATTTATACAATACCTATGGTCCTTCGGGCACAAATGAGGTAATAGTGTTAGCACTGGAGTATGACGAGTATAATGATTCGACGGCTTTTACTGGAAATCATAGTCCATGGGTTACTGCGGGTGATTGGTTGACTGGCACACCTTACCCCATTTTTAACGTAGAGGGTGGCGATAGACAGGTATTCACAGACTATAATGTTACCTACTACCCAATGGTCTACAAAATTTGTCCGGACAAGCTAACAGAGTTAGTAAGTACCTCATTGGATTATACACAGCTATACCAAAAAGCTCAGGCATGTCCTCCTCTCTCTATAGATGAAAAAGAAACCTTTGGTGAGGTATATTTCGATTCGTACAATCGTCAGCTCATAATAGAGAAATATGTGAATGTAAATGCGGTAGAGATATATAATTTACAGGGAAAATTGCTGTTAAGTTCGAATACTATCACGTCTCATCAGATTGATTGCAATACTTTGACAAGCGGCACATACATTGTACACGTGCAATCTGATGAAGGCTACTCTTCTAAGAAATTTGTAATCAACTGATAGAAACTATATGCCTTCCAGCTACGAACACTTGCAGAAAGAGCTTGACAAAGGTGTCATCCAGTTTAAATCGCTGCACACAAACGGTAACCTATTTAGAGTAGATTTTTCTGTAAACAATACAGACGCTTATCTCTGGTTAGACGATGAATACAATGATATCACAGCTGCGAACTTATCCCTTACATGGTTAATCTGTCTATACGCGATTGAGACCTATCAAGAATCGGATGACATTACTACATGGGCTAAGGAGTATAATCTACCCTTGAGCGATGAGGTAATTGCTTACTACAAGTCCCTGCCAGACTTGATTAAGCTCCTCCTGGATGCGGACTTAGATTTGGATCCACCAATCTCCTATTACGACTACCATCTTGGTGCTGGAGATATTGACGATTTAAGAGAAAAACGTTAACTTAAAAGTGATTTCGAAATAAGATTTTTCAAATAATCAACCATTGTTTTTTCATAAGTAAATTATCGTCCACACCATAAATCTATCACCTTTGTAAAAAAAAACATTAGCATGAACGAAGAAGCTATAAAACAAGAAATAGAAATCCTTAAAGGTACACTAACTGGGAATCTCTTGGAGGACGGAGAAACACAGCAAAAAATCTACGAACTCAAGAAACAGTTGAAACCAGAAATTGAAGCATCACCTGAGCTGGATGACTTTGATGATGAAGGATGTCTGTATTGCGGTAGTTAAGCTTTCGCTAACATTGGAAAAATCTTATGTAAGTCTTCGGGACATCCTGTTTCTTGATACTTTGGATCTGCCATAACCAAGTGAACATAGCGCGCAAGTTGCTTAGGCTGCTTCAAAAAATCGACAAAGTCTGAATAACGCTTATACTCGTTAAAAAAGTCGCCTCCCATCAGAAAATGGACAATCGAAAAAGCAATTTTGTGCCGTATATGATCTTCATCTTTTGTTGAATCAAGTTTTTCACCTAATTCAGCTAAATTCACAAAGGATGGATCGTAAAAATTATTGATGAACTTGCTTAACATACTCATCGCACCTTCATACTGGCCATAAGCATTTTGAAGTGCTTCATTTCCTTTTTCAAGACCTTCTTTTAAACGCACATCAATTGCCTTGCTTACTATATCTGAAGTATTCAAAGCTAGATACACCCCTGTGGCAAAAATAGGATCTAAAAATCCAGCAGCATCACCTATACATGCGTAGTTATTCCCGAATTTCTTGTCATTCAAATAAGAGTAATCTCCTACCACCAATAAATTCTGTACAGTAGACGCGTTCGATAATAAATCTTGTGTAAATGGTGTGTTTTGTAATTCATTCAGATAGAAAGCCTCCTTCCAATTATCCCCTTTGTAATTCGCTTTAAACTCTCTGGTGCTTTTAAAGTCCACAACAACACCTACACTTACACGATCATAATCAACAGCTTGCACCCCAATCCATCCATTTTTTGATTGATCTAAATAACACAGATGCAATAAGCCTTGCTCCAGCTGAGTGCCTTCTTTTACTTTACTCCAGTGATTCAGAAAGGCTATTCTATCAAGGCCTTCGTACTTGCTTTTTGTCTTTAATTTCTTAGCTAAATAGGTGTCTTGACCTGTTGCATCAATAACAAAACGTGCTTCAACTTGAGCCTCTTTTCCATCCCTCGAGTAGAGTATGCGTGATAAATCATCGTGCACAAACTCTACATTTTTTACTGTACATTCTTCCCATACCTCTGCTCCATCTGCCTTTGCCTTGTCTAACAACTGCTTATCAAATCTTGCTCTTAAAACGTGGAAAGAAAGGTATTCTGGACCGTCCAAAAGATTTTCAAAACAATAGGTGGTATCATAAGAACCATCACTATTAATAAACTTCACCCCCGGTTTTCTAACAGCGCTCTTTTCAAGTTCTTCAAGTATTCCTAAGTCCTTAAAATGTCCATAGCAAAATGGTACTAATGATTCGCCTACATGTGGTCTTGGGAATTTCTCTTTTTCCATTACCAGAACCTTATGGCCCATTCGGTTTAAACGAATGGCGGATGAACTACCTGCAGGTCCTCCTCCTATGATTACAACATCATACATAGCTAGAGTTTTAGGTGTTTTTGAATTATGTTTATTTGTATATCGTTACTGCCGGAGTAAATTGTGCTAGCTTGAGCATCTCTCAATATGCGCTCAACATCATAGTCTTTAGTATACCCGTTTCCAGCAAAGGTCTGTAGTGCAATTTGGCAAAACTTCACAAATGCTTCACTCACTTGAAGTTTGCAAATAGAGCTCCTCAATAATTTATCTTCATTATCCTCAATGGCAATCAAGCCTTCGTCAATGTGCATGCGACAAAAATCCATTAACAAATACATTTCGGTGAGCTTAGATTTAATTGAAGGGTGTGTCACTATCTTTTCCTCTCCGCCTCTTGATCGCACAAAGGTATTGGTCTCTTTCCACAGACGTTTCATGGTTCCCATATGCATTGAACAAAGCCCAATTCTCTCTTCAATCATAGCATCCATAAAGATGGCTGTTCCAGCACCTTCTTTACCAAGCATTTGGGCACTAGTTACCTCCACATCATTTAAGGTAATCTCAGACAAACTACACGTGCGCAAGCCCATAGTGTCAAACTCTCTTGCCACCATATACTGAGATGGATGTAATACAAATGCACTTATACCACCAAATGCACCTTTCTCCTTATCCGTAACTGCATATACAATGCATAAATCAGCGTGTTTGGCATTGGAGACGAATGTTTTTACTCCGTTAAGAACATAATTATCTCCGCTTTTGCTAGCCGTGGTTTTCATATTGAAGGCGTCAGAACCAGAATGAGCTTCTGTCATAGCATTCGCAATAAGCGCATATGACAAAGGTTTGTTTAACAAGTTCTCTAGTTGACTGTCGGACGCATAGTTCTTGAGTGTTCTGCAACCTGCCAAATAAGAAGCGCTTAAGGAAAAATTCACCCCTCCATCACTACATATATCGGCCAGCATTTCGATTCTATCTGCTCCCTCTGCAAAATCCGCTATTAAGTCTCCATTTTCATCCTCAAAAACACCATATTCAAGCAGGGATTGTACCAAATCACTTGGGTACATGCCTTCCTTATCATAAGCTAAAAGGTCATAATCGTGCTTTGCCAGTATCGATTTTATGTGTGATTCATCCATTATCCTATCATTTCTTCAACTGCCTTTGTATCCATTTTACCATTGGCGTTGAGTGGGATTGCACTAAGATACTCAAAGCTATCGGGAATCATATACGATAATAAGTTCTTTGCACAATATTGTTTTAAGTTAATGCTACTTACTTTTTCTCCAGAATAAGCCGCAATTAGCAATTCGTTCTTCCTAAACACATGCACACTTTCTATGGCAGGGTGCATTTGCAGTAATCTCTCAATTTCCGCGGGTTCTATTCGATTGCCTCTGTGCTTAATCATGCGATCGACTCTTCCAAGATAGGTATAGATACCATTTTCCTCTTCCACCATGTCTCCACTTCTGTACCAATCACCTATTGGCTTATGATTTCCAACATAACCAAGCATTAAGGTTGCACCTCCTATCAAAAGCTCACCTTTATCGGTTTTTAGATTGGCATAGGGACACGCTTTACCAATTGGATATGGTGATGTGCGATCTTCCATTTTATCTGGAATTCTATAATAACTCACCACATTCGTTTCACTTGGACCGTAGAGATTATAATAACTTGCATCCGTCCAATACTGTTTAAGCTTGTTTAGGTTTTGTATAGGAAACACCTCTCCTGCAAACAGACAAGTACCGTCGAAATCACAGTTCTTAAATCCACCAAAATTGAGTTGCATGGTATACCAACTAGGTGTAGCATATATCAGACTGCAAGGCTTATCTAACAAGACTTGATTTACATATTTTGGATTTGACGCTTGTTTAGAATCTAACAGAACAATATCCGCTCCCGACAAAATACCTGCAAAAATATCCAGTGTAGATAAATCAAAATGAAACCCTGCCACACTGAGTATCCTGCTCGAATTATTTAAGTCAAATTCACTAATAGCCCATTCAGCAAACACTTCAAGTCCACTTTCTCTTACCATTACGCCTTTTGGTGTGCCGGTAGATCCTGATGTAAACAACACCGAACAACAAGCTGGATCATACACATGTTTGTTATCAGTCATCGTTGTTGACCCGTTCTTAGAATACATCATTGCCGGCTTGGATTGCTCTATGATTTGAGCTAAACGTTCGCTAGGGTTATTGCTGTCAACTGCTATATATATACGATTACTAACAATACATGCTAACACGAGCGCAAGGCTTTCAAAGGATTTATCGAGCGATATTATTATTGCCTGTCCTTCATTGCTGTGTTTCTTAATTTCCAGGATGTGTTTCTCCACCAATGCGAACAATTCAGCATACGTCATAACGTTCTCTCCGTGATAAACACGTGAAATCGAATATTGCCTTAAGGCGTTATCTATTTTATCGTTCAGCATAAACCGTTAACACATTATAAGCGATGGAGCCCAGTGTAAGAGCATTTCCATGCAAGGTAGCAAAATGGACAAAAATGAAGAGAAAAGTACGTCCAGATGCTATATAATTTTATTTTTGTGGAGCAGTCAAATGCACAGATCGGGATGTAGCTCAGTTGGTAGAGTGCACGTCTGGGGGGCGTGAGGCCGCAGGTTCAAGTCCTGTCATCCCGACTTTTATAAGTTATTATCTGCTCACTTTAATCTATTATTCAAAATACTTTAAAATGATTTTATGCGTTAGATGCTAATATCTAACGCAATCAATTATGCTCACAAATTTCATCCACTCTAAACGCTTTAATGAAACCATCTTTATTGGTGTTTTGTCTGTATTCTGTTTTTGCATGTCCTTATTTCGGTTCGAATTCACTCAAACCAAAATGTTTCTATTCTTAAACTGGAATTTGTTTTTAGCCTTTATTCCGTGGGCAATGACGAGTATGGCAGTTGTACAACCTAAGTTTCAAAACTCGAAACTGTTTGTGTTTGCCTTGATGGGGGCATGGCTCTTGTTTTTTCCCAACGCACCTTACATTCTAACAGATTTATTCCATTTAAAAGCTGATTTAAACATGCCTATTTGGTTTGATTTATTGTTGGTTTTATCATTCGCATGGACAGGATTGTTATATGGCTTCATGAGTTTATGGGATATTGAGAGCATATTAAGCAAATATTTTAGCAAGAAATATATCACGTTATCTTCTATTACATTGCTTCTAATCGGTAGTTTTGGAATTTATGTAGGTCGGTTTCTTAGATGGAATAGCTGGGATATTATCCGTGAACCACATGGAATTATGTATGACATTGGTGATCGCGTTGTAAACCCAATGAATCATCCTAGGGCATGGGGCATGACACTATTTATGTGGTTGTTTTTGACCATGCTGTATTTATCGTTTAAATTCATCATGAAGAGGAGCAGGGAAACTACGACTTAGATTGCTCATTGGCAGCATCTTTATTGAATTTATTTGTGCAAACCTTATAGGTAATAAGTGCCACCAATAGATATGGACTGCTGAACAATATGAAAAATTGTTCATCCTAATTTCTCAATATTAATCCTATCTTTAGTGCTAGCGATGAATTGGATTCTGAAACGACTAGCTCTGTTATCGATAATTCTATCGAGCAATTCTGCCTATACCCAAACCAATCTTGATTCGATTTGGGGCGAATGGGAGAATTCGGCTAACCATGATACCGTGCGACTTAACGCTATGTATGATTATATCGTTAACGGCTATATATACTCAGATCCAGACAGTGCGGCTTACTTTGCTCAATTGCAATATGACTTTGCACGCGCTACAAGCCAAAACAAATACATGGCAAAGTCTTTACACATGATGGGTATTGCAGCCTATTTTGTTGGAAACTATGACAAGGCCATCACTAAGTTTAATGAGGCCATAGAGGTGTTTGAAGAACTAGGAGATCAGGGAGGTATCGCCTCATCCTATAATAATATTGGTTTGGTTCACCGTGCCCAAGGAGATTTGGATAAAGCCATTGAATACAACAAAAAAAGTTTGGACATTCAAGAACAATTAGGTGATAAACAAGGAATAGCTAGTGCATTGGGAAATCTTGGGATTATTTATCAGGCACAGGGAAATATTAAAAAAGCTATTGATTACAATGCACGCTGTTTAAAAATACAAGAAGAAATCAAGGATGAGCGAGGGATAGCGGGTTCGCTCAATAATATCGCAAATTTGTTGATTGATCAAGGGAATGAGGATAAAGCGCTCGAATACTTCAATCGGAGTATTGCCATATATGAGAAAATGAATGACTATAGTGGCCTTGCAGGGGCATTCAGTAATATCGGCGGCATTTATCATAGCAGAAATGATTACAAAGAGGCTATAAAATTCTTCCAAGAAAGTCTAAAGATTGAAGAGAAAATTGGAGATAAATCAGGTATAGCGGGCTCCTTAAGCAAACTGGGAAATGTGCAGCACTCTTTAGGTAATTATAAGACAGCTGAAGATTATTACTTAAAAAGCTTAAGTATTCGAGAGGAAATTGGAGATAAACACGGTACAGCTGTTTCATATAATAGCATTGGAGGACTGGCGTATGACAGAAAAGATTATAAAAAAGCAGCTGAGTATGGTCAAAAAGCCTATCAATTAGCTTCTGAAATAGGTATTGCATCTGCAACCAGAGACGCCTCAAAACAGCTCTACAGAACCTACAAAAAGATGGGTAAAGGCGATAAGGCGCTTGAAATGTATGAAATCTATAACGAGATCAATGATAGCCTTCAAGATATAGAAAATCAAAAAGAAATTATTCGTCAAGACTATCAATACGAATATGAAAAACAAGTGACCGCAGACAGTATAAGAAATGCTGAAGCTAAAAAACTAGCGGATGCAGAAATTGCGGCTGAGCATGCTGAAAACGAACGTCAGCAACTTATAATTGAACAACAGAAAGAAGAAGCCAAAACACAAAAACGATTATCTTACTACCTCTATGGTTTTCTGGTATTGGTATTGGTGTTTGCCCTGTTTATTTTCAATAGGTTTAGGGTAACCAACAAACAGAAAAAAGTTATCGAAGAGCAGAAACAAACAGTAGAGTCGCAAAAAGAAAAGGTGGATACGGCTTATTCTCAACTTGAGGATAAAAACCAAGAAATTCTGGATAGTATCAAATATGCCAAGCGTATTCAGTCTGCCATCCTTCCTCCAAAAACAAGAATGGATAAGTTGCTTAAAAACTACTTTGTGCTTTATAAACCCAAGGATATTGTAGCTGGTGATTTTTATTGGCTTGAAGAGAAAGAAGGTCATATTCTTTTCGCCGCAGCGGATTGCACGGGCCACGGAGTACCTGGGGCAATGGTGAGTGTTGTGTGCAACAATGGTTTGAATCGTTCTGTTCGCGAGCATGGACTTACGGATCCCGGCGCGATACTTAATAAGACACGTGACATAGTGATTGAAGAATTTGATAAGTCTGAGGAAGATGTTCAAGATGGAATGGACATTGCTCTTTGCTCGCTATCGCTCGCACAGAAACAGAAACAGAACGAGAATGAGAATGAGAAACAGAGCGAGAGCGGTTCTAGTGCATCCTCTGACTCTATAGCACGGCCCCGCAGCGCCTCTACTGATGCTACGGGCGACACGCAGACTGTTTCTGGTTCTTCCGTTCTGTTACAATACGCGGGTGCGCACAATCCTCTTTGGGTATTACGCAGTGGAGCAGATCAATTTGAGGAATATGCAGCGGATAAGCAGCCCATTGGAAAATATGAAGATGCCAAACCTTATAACACGCATGCGCTTGAATTAAATGAAGGAGACACCCTTTATATTTTCTCTGATGGCTATGCGGACCAGTTTGGAGGTGTCAAAGGCAAGAAGTTAAAAGCAAAGAATTTTATGCAGTTGTTATTGTCACTTAAAGGCAAGCCAATGGCAGAACAGGCCTCAACTCTAGATAAACATTTCGAAGAATGGAAAGGTAGTCATGAGCAGCTGGATGATGTATGCGTCATAGGCGTTAGAATATGACTTGCAACATCACCAGTGCTGATAAAGCGGCGGCACGCAAGAACGAACTTAGAGGTTCATGCTTTCGTCAGTGCTGGATGATGTATGCGTCATAGGCGTTAGAATATGACTTGCAACATCACTAGTGCTGATAAAGCGGAGGCACTGAGAGTGTGAAGCAATCGAACGCCAGATAAAACCATCCTGACAATGAGGCACGAATTCGTCAGAGATGTGTGAATTGAGGGCACAGATTACATCTAGTGTTGGGGTGCGCGTATAGTGCCTGCGCTGGAGCTTCAGCCTAAGCGTTAATCTTAGAACTAGTGTAGGCATTGAGGGTTCGATAAGATACCTGATTCCAAAAAAGCCGTAGTGCCTATAGACACAACAAGTATCACATTCATGTTTCGCATTCACATCATTTCCCCATCTTTGCATCATGCCGTTTGTAGAGAGAGATATATGCATACATAGTTTTGATTCTAGAGAGGCTATCTTGCCATCTATAATTGGATATCCGATGGCGTATGCACCAGAAAATGTAGCAATGGCGGCAGCTGAAGACTTGCAGGCATATTTAAAGAGGGAAGGAGCTAAGTTGCATGATTTTTACAAAGATCAAAACAAACTTGATGGTGGGGGTAAAATGATGGGAGTGTTGGTTGTAAAAACACCTGATAAACAACTTGCTTATTTAGCTGGGTTTTCAGGTAAGTTGGGAGGCAAAACATTGGTGCCAGGATTTGTTCCTCCAATTTTTGATTTGCTTAATATAGATAACTTTTTTCTTGAAGAAGAAGCCGAGATTAGTACCGTAAATGAGGAACATAAAGCATTGCAAGAAAAGTTGCAACCAATGGAAAAAGCCTTCTCATTATTGAAAAGCGAAAAGGAACAAGATTTACAGGCATTTCGGGATCAAATGAAAAGGAATAAAGCGGACCGCAGAATACAACGGGCTGAAGGTGCGTACGAAAAGGCTTTGGATCGACTAAGTATTTTAGATAAAAATGCTTACAGAAAGAAACGACAATATTGGGAAGAGAGACTAGAAGAGCCAGAAAAGAATATTCGTTTACTAAAAGAAATGATTAAGCAATTGGAGCTTAAGCGCGCAAACTTATCCAATCAACTGCAGCTTAAAATGTTTGATGCATATAAAATCACAAATGGAAGAGGAGAGGGGCATACGATTGGTGCGCTGTTCAATGAATACAAAGGTGTATTGCCACCAGCTGGAGCGGGTGACTGTGCAGCTCCAAAGCTGTTTCAGTATGCTTTTAATAACAATCTAGAGCCTATAGCATTGGCGGAGTTTTGGTGGGGTACACCGGCTGTTGGAGAGGTAAGAAAAGAAGGCTTCTATTATACGGCATGTAAAAGCAAATGCGAACCCATTCTAAACTTTATGTTGCAAGGATTAAATGTCGCGCCAAATCCTAACGAACAAGTTGAAGACATCCCTGAAATAGGCATTTGTTTTGAAGACGAGCATATTGTTGCAATTAACAAACCCTCGGGTGTATTGTCGGTACCTGGAAAGAGCAAACAATTATCTATAAGCGATTGGGCTAAAGAACGCTATCCAGAGCTGGATGATTTGTATTTGGCACACAGACTTGACAGGGATACATCAGGAATATTACTTATTGCGAAATCTAAAGAGGTCTACGTTGCGATCCAGAAACAGTTTTCGAACAGAACCATTCAAAAAGAATATAGGGCAATACTAGATGCAGATATAAATGTTGATGGCGGGATAATTAGTTTGCCATTAAGAACAGATTTCGATGACAGACCCCGTCAAATGGTTTGTTATGAATATGGTAAAGAAGCAGAAACTGAGTTTAAGGTTGTAGATAGAATTGATGGCAAGACTCACATCCTATTTAAACCCCATACAGGACGAACGCACCAGCTAAGAGTTCATGCAAGTCACCCAATGGGATTAAACGCATCAATAAAAGGGGATACCCTGTACGGCATAGCTTCTGATAGATTGTATTTGCATGCGAGTAAATTGGCGTTTCAGCACCCTGTTTCAGAGGAGATAATATGCATAGAGTGCCCAGCGAAATTTTAATTGGTCATTTGCATAATTCCGTAATTTATAGCCTAGAATAGTTCGTATTTTAGCTGTATGAAAAGCCGCAGAGTTAAGTCGTTCGAATACGATATGGTACGTTTAGGCATGCTGTCAACTATTTGGTGGCAAGGGGTTAAGCTATATAAGAACCCAATTACATCCGCAAAAGTAACGCGCCTTATGATTCAGCGATTCACTAAACTCATGGGGAAGAAAAAACTGGTGAGGGGTTTTAAAGTGGACGGAAAATATCATTGGGATATGTTCAATCCTGCTTGGCCATCACCGGGCTTTAATGCGTTTTTTAGAGCACATTTGTTAGAGGAAAGGCAAACTAAAGTAGAACAAGCTACATTAAGACGACTGATAATTGCAATTACTAAGCGCTGTCCTTTACAATGTGAACATTGCTCTGAAGCGGCGACATTATATAAACAAGACGTGCTAACATTGGATGAAATGATTGTCAAAATTGATCCAATTGTGGAAAGAGGAGTAGGCCAGTTGGTGTTCTCGGGAGGAGAACCAATAGCACGTCTAAACGATTTGTTAGCGTTACTTAATCGATATAAGTCTAAATGTGATCAATGGATTTACACATCAGGCTTTGGTCTTACATTAGATGTGGCTAAAAAGCTTAAGGCAGCAGGATTACATGGAGCTGCTATTAGTCTAGATCATTATAGCGAAGAAAAACACAACGCCTTTAGAGGCAGTAAACGGTCTTTTCAGTGGGTGATAGATGCTATTAAGAATTTACAGCAAGTTGGAATTCTCGTGAGCATTAATGCTTGTCCTACGCGCGAATTGGTTGAATCGGGAGGAGTTGAAGAATTGATTAAAGTGGCCAAAGACAACAATGTTCCTATCGTTAATTTACTTGAGCCACGAGCCGTTGGGAATTATGAAGGCAAGGATATTGAATATGATCAATTTCACAAAGATGCCTTAATGGACTTGGTTAATAAGTACAACTTTGATAAGTCATTGTTTGAATATCCTACTGTTCTGTTTCCTGCAGGTTACAGAGGTAAAGTTCCATGCGGCGGAGGATTATCTTACATCTTTATGGATTATGATGGACAGTTCTATCCGTGTCCATTCTGCAAAACAAAAATGTCTAAGGTAGAGAGTCAAGAGAACTTGTGTGTGGCGAGTTAGAGTTGCTTTTCTCGTCAGCTATTCGCTCACTAATTTTAATAAAGGCCTGCTCATAATCGGGATGGTTGGTGTTAAATATCTTATCCCAATAGTTCAAATAGATCCCAAAGTTATAGCGTACAAATTTATGATGTTGATAATGATGGAGAGAGGTGTTAAAAGCGCTAAACACACCTTTTTTGTTAGGACGTAACTCATAGCCACAATGTCCATAAACAGACATCATAGTAAGGAATAAGCTAAACCCCATCAATACATACTCATGAATAGGTAATACAAATAAAACCAGTGGAACAATTCCAATTTGAATCACACCCTCTATAGGATGAAAAGAGAATGATGACCATGCGTTTGAACTATGAGATTTGTGATGCCAGACATGCACGTGTTTAAACATGAATTTCGAGTGGAGCCATCTATGAGTCGCGTAAAAGTATATATCGTGTATGCCCAGTGCCAAAAAGAAGGATGCAATCATGTAGAATATACTGCTAAAGCTGCCATCATGGCTAGTATAGACTTGTCCCCAACCTTGCTCAATAGAATAACCAACAAAAGCTCCGGCAAAGGCAAATAGCAATAGACTTGCGATAGTGTTCTTCAATTCACGCGGACTCGCTTTTAAACTATTGCTGGATTCTATTTTGTTTGCAGCCCGTTTTTTTCCAAATAGTCGCGAAATATTATCAAAATAGATAATTAGAATAAGCGCACTTGCTGGTATAAATATGGCCCAAACTATCATGCGGTAGCGTTTTGTGGTTGAACACCGTTATTTTTTAATAGCTTAAAATGACTTAAGTATGCTCTTAAGAAGCTGTCTTGATGTTGATATTGTAGGCCATACTCTTCAACGGTTTGTTTAATGATAGGCGTAATCTTAGTGCTGTGAACATGATTTATCTTAGGAAATAGGTGATGCGTCAAGTGGTGATTGAATCCGCCAAAAAAGAAATTTAAAAACCAATTATTGGTAGCAAAATCAATGACAGATAAGACCTGGTGATGCGACCATGAGTGCGGCATAACACCGTTTTCGTCTGGGAGAAGAAAGATAGAATCTTCTGAGACATGCGAAGGCACTAAGGCTAGAGTTATCAGCAAACTTGCTGCAAAATTCATTAGGAAAAAACACAGTATATAAGTTTGCCAGTTAAGAGATGAAAAGAGTAGGGGAAGGACTATAATGTACCCAACATAAATAAGCTTAAAGGATACAAGCTTAACAAGTTCAATGCGCTTATGACTTTTAATATTGAGCGATCCTATTTGGGATTCAGTGAAATCCTTAAAATCTCTAAAATATAGCCAGTTTACCGTATATAATAGATACAAGAAAGGGGCATAAATAAACTGGTATTTATGAATCTTTTTAATGGTGTCTGATGGGAAAATTCGGACCAAAGGGTTTTGCTTCAAATCAGCGTCTTTATTCATAATGTTAGGGAATGCGTGGTGTGAGTTCACATGTCTTTTCTTCCACATATATGAATTAGCCCCTAAGAGATCAAACAATTGCAGGAATACTTTATTCACCCATTTTTTTTGTGAGATTGTGCCATGTGCAGCATCATGGGCAACGTTAATACCAATTAGTATGGCTAAAGGTCCCATTAGCACCATAGCTATCATGGCAACAGTAGAGTTATTGCTTGTGATAAGCAGATAGTAAAACAGCCAATATGCCCCTATCAAGAGTAAAGCTTTGAAGTAGAAAAATGCATTTGCGTATCTCGAGCTTGACACAGGAAATAGTTGATTCACTCTGCTTGATAAGACATTATAGAAATCGTCTGACTCTGGTTGATATGTGACATTTTTGTTACACATATTAATTCCCAGATTTCGTATTTAAATGAAAATTAAGTGTAAAACGTGCAAACAATTGCCTATCTAATCTCATTGTACCATAACCATATCCATATAGAGGGTTGATCTCTTCACCAACAAAGTTGCCCCCTGTGTCGTGATAACGAGTGATATAATTCTCTTCTCTAAAAAACTCGTTAGAGTATACATAAGGTGCTCCTTGTAAACCAAAGGATGCCGACAAACTCATTATTGGTATAACTTGCACCACCGCCTCAAAATTGATGAAGCCAGTTCCATACGAATAGTCCTTTAGCTCTCGACTAATTTGCTCTCTAGACTCAGAATCATAGACATATGAATTTCCATTATAATCGTGGTACCCATTTGCATCTTCTTTATAGTTGTAAATCGTATTATATCGAATGCTATGGTATGAAAACGTGTGATTACCATATCCCACTCTGATTCCAAAATCTAGCGCGCGTATTTTACTTGACATGAAGGCGGCATTAATCTCGAAACCGCTTTCGTAGGTGGGGCTAGACGAATAATAAATACCATTTTCTAGGGGCATTGGCTCACGTGTATCATTCAGTCCTTGATAATAATATGCACCAACTGAAAACTTTGTATGTACAAAATAGGACAGACCTACATTAATAACTCGAGATTCCGGGTCCATCGCTTGATAGCCTATTAAGCTAGTTGGATGGGTGGATATGAGCAAATGTCCGCTCCTTTTACTTTTGTTATCTAATTGCCCTCTGAGTCTTCCGAGCTGTATAGAATAATTCATCTGTGCCTCACTAGTTATTATTTCTCCATTGCCAAGTCTGACCTCCTTCAACCTGTAAAAGGATGTATAATGAATTTCCTCAGCAGATTGGTCAATTTTATATGATACTGATTGACGTCCAATTTCAATTACATGGACAGCCATTTTACTGCTGTCTCTAAAAACAAGTGTGTCTTTACCATCGCCAATATGTTTTTGTTGAGCTGATGATGAGAAACAAAATACAACGGACAGTATGAAAAGTAATTTGAATTTCATGGTTTACTTATTTACACTTAATGATTGAGATAGTTCTTTCATCAAATAATATGAATATCGAGACATTTGCGCCGGCTTCTTAAAACTGTATAATTCCTTTCTCTGAATCTTATTTGATTGTTTAATTTCTGTATTATAATAGCCTGTTAGACTAATTGCATAGCTAACAGTTTGCTTCTTGTCTGGAGCTGGAGTGTAATCTAGGTATAAGGTGTCTCCATAGGCCAATACTAAGTAAGATTCATCACGCTTATCGATACCATTCCCTTCAGTTTTGTCGTTACTTAGGTGCCAACTAGTTGGTGTATGTTTTGAGATGTTAAGTGCTTCATTTATGGAATAATCTATAGCAGCATAATCAATCTCCCAAAGTTTATACCCAGATACCAATTTGACTTCAAGCGTATCATTTGAATTTGAAACATTTTTTAGCGGCACCACTAGGTCCTTAAATTGCGTGCTACCAACAACATCAATGGATGATTGAAATACCCATTGATCACCACTTTTGGTATACACATCAAGAAGAATACCTTGATCTTTTCTCCATTGCACAAGTTCTTCTCTTGGCTTTTGAGCCATCTTCTCCCTATAGTTGTCAATTTTATTCCCAAACAAGCCATACCACTGTTCAATCACAAAACTAGCCCAGTTGGTATTTTTTAAAGATAAAATTAGCTTTGCATCAGTATGATTTTCCAAAACAAATTTCATTCTCTGCTCAGATAGATCGTCGCCATTTAAATTGTTGAACTGTAATACTTGAAAATCGCCTTTTGATTTAAGCTCGCTGATATTAGGCTTGATTCTTTGGTTCTCCTTAACCAGTGAATAAAAATTGCCATCTTGATCATTTAGTATACTAACATCTTTGCTGTGCTCTATTCGTACAAATTCAGCATGGTTTATATACTGCAGTTCTCCTTCAATCGAATTTACCACTGCTACACTTTTAGTATTCTTTTCTGTATTTGGAAGAGGTATATACTCAGAATCTTCAAGCACTTTAGATACCGAACCAACAAAGGCATTTGAGAGTTTATGACTTACTTCTCCATCCATTGCATAAACATGTGGACAATTACAAACAATAAGTAGAAACAAAAAGATTCCAGCAGCTACTATTCCAACGGTAATCAGCACGGAACCAACTGTGCCACTTCCAGCAATATCCTTTAGAAGGTGGGTTTCCAGAACGTGATCCTTGTTAAACGAAATTGTTTTGGTGTCGTTTTGATTGTTATGTTCAATATAGTCTGAAACAAAAAAATGAATTTGTTCTATGCTAGTGCCAGGAGCTTTTCTAAGTGATTTAGGCCATCCATTTTTTTTGGCGGATTGATAGCGTTGTAGAGCAGTCGCATCTAGTTCAATCACTTCACCTGTAATTGTGCTTGTTCCATCGCTAAAGATAGGAGCTGTAAATTGAACAACTTTATCTCCTAGGTGAACAAATAGCAAAGCATTACGGTATTCCGCCAAGTCTGACGGAATCATCTCTCCATCGGTTCTGAAGTCTTTTTCTTTTATTCTGTACACACCTGCACATCCTGAGGCCATGTAAATTGAAATACTAATAAAGAGCCAAGCAATTGATTTAAGGGCGAATACATTTTTTATCATCACGTAGTTATTTAATCTAGCAAGGTAAACCTTTAAATTCAATTATAATTTGATAGCAAAGATTGGAATGGAATTTAGCATACGGTAATTGAATTTTGCAAGACGTGCTTTATTAGTTGCGAAAATCACAAATAGCAATACAAATGCATTCATGTTATTATAAATAGGATACACAAGAAAGGTATTTGCTAATTCTAAAATGGTCAAATTTCACCCCGTGTATCTTCTATTTATGTATATTTGATTATGCAGTCCTCGTACAGCGTGATTGAATAGAAGGGAAGTATAATAATTAAAATAAAAAGCTATGCAAGTACAACTTAATACAGATAAATCAATTGAAGGGCACGATCGTTTAAATCAGTATTTAAATGAGGTGATAAATGATGAATTAGCTCACTATGACGAGCTCGTAACAAGAATAGAGGTGTTTTTATCTGATGAAAATGGAGATAAATCTGGTCCGGATGATAAGAAATGTGTGTTAGAAGCACGTTTAAAGAACAAAAAACCAATTGCTGTTACAACACATGCTGATTCATTGGAAAAGGTGATGCACATAGCAATTACGAAATTAAAAGGATCTTTAGCTCGTGAAAAGAGTAAGTTGCAAGACCACTAATTAATAAATAACATTTAGATAGAACGCCCGAGAATTCGGGCGTTTGTTGTTATATAAAACCAAGTTGTGCGGTAGGCGCATAATTAGGGAATAGAATAGAGGAATTGTTATATCCCATTGCTTGCTGCATGATTTCAGAATAAACTTGTCGGTAATCTGTAGTTATATCCAAATCAACTCCTTTATTTAAAGCTTCATTGTGCAAGCCAGGCCATGTGCCGTAAAATTGTCCACCTTTAACCTTGCCACCAAGCACCATCATTACGTTGCCATGACCATGATCAGTCCCGTTTGACTTATTGGCACGCAATCTTCTTCCAAATTCACTCATAACAAGTACTGTGACGTTCTTGTGGTGGTCCTTTATGTCGTTATAAAACGCCATTAAGCCGTCAGACAAGCCTTCAACCAGAGATGGAAACACATTGTCTTGTCTCTCATGTGTGTCCCATCCGCCGTAATCTATATTAGCTACTTTAACTCCAGCCTTAAGTTTGATTAATTCTGCCACAGTAGCTAAAGAATTTGATAATTGATTAACCTTCCAGCCCCTTGGATAACCATCTTTCATGTTTCCTTTGATGTTCTTACGTACCGAGCTTTGTATAAACTCAATAGTCTCCAATGTTATGCCCGCTGTATCTGATAAATATCCTTGATTTTGGTACCACTTCTTAATTAGATGAGGAAAACGTACCGCCTCATTTAAATTATACTCCTTAAGATTACTAATTGAAGAGGCATGATTAGTTCCATTGAATGACAATGCCATGGTACTACTTGCGGATAAACCAGGAATCATGCTGTCTGGCTTGATTTCGTTTAAGTAGCGTGCTATCCATCCATCATTGGCGTCTCCATTTGCGTTAATACCTTTTTCGATTAGTTCTTGCGCATCAAAATGTGAGCGCGTACCATGTTTTAGTCCGCAGGCATGTATAAAGGCAAGATCTCCGTTTCTATACAGTTCATGTAATGCTGCAGCTTTTGGGTGTAATCGGAATCCATTGCCATCGCCATCTTGTACAACATAGCCTTCACTCTCAGATGTTTTTAAATCGCTTGGTCTGGCATCTTGATAATATCTGTTATCCTCTGGGGACAGAAATGCTAATCCATCCATTCCACCGCGTAAGAAAAGTAGAACGAAGGTGTGCCCATTATCGTTAATCATTAATCGAGAACTTAATGGGCCTGCAAGTAGTCTAAGTGAGCTTGAGCCTAACAATGCTGCGCCAGCGCTACATCCTATAATAAATTGTCTTCTATCCAATGCCATATCTTATCGTTTTTGAAATTCGGGACTTAATGCCAATAAACTCACTAGTTTTAGCATTACATATTCGAATGCCTGGTCGCCAGCGTGCTCCTGAATAAGTCTGTAGTCGCTATTAGGATCGCCAAAATCTTTCATTTCCTTGTGTGCCATTGCAGAGCGTATCTCAGCTTTTACTTCTTCGTTTAAGGTGTGTCCTAATAGTCGTTCTGACCAAAAGTCTATCAGGGTATCTAACTCCATGTTGGCAACATCCATATGCTTTCTAAGCAGATGCTCACCAGTGGCATCCATTTGGAGCCATAGTAGTAATGGCGTAACATTCCATCGCTTTAGCATCATATCTGTGTTTAACCAATAGCTTTTTGTGTCTGGGTGTCCAGTTGGTAATGGCCAAGAGAACTGATGGTAGCCCATTTGTTTGAATCCATGCGCCCATAGTGGTTGTGGGTCAATTGATAAATCTAACTGTCTAACAATTGAATACACAAGATGATTAGGACGTTTTACCTTAGCTAAATCTTGGTCAAGAGATGCTTCAAATTCGTCGCTCAGCAGAATAGTTTCAATAACGCGAGCAATTTGATCGCCATCTTTTTGATGTTTCATCCATACCTCAGCGGCCTTGCTAATTAAACTTTCAGGTGGGGTATCGTTCACCAACCAGGTCACTAATTTTGTGCTCAAGTGTTTAGCAGTTCCAGGATGATATGCAAGAATATCCAACACTTTTAAACCATCATACATTTCGCCTCTGTGGCTTCTGAACTCGGCTCCCATCACACGTTTTTGATAATGATCATGCCATTGGTCGTAATAAACAAAATCACCAGTGTCTGGTAGCTCAACACGGTTGAATTTACGTCCCATTCCTACCGTCCATCCAGTAAATGCGCGTGCTGCCTCATATACGTCCTCATCTATATACCCTTCTGCCATACCTTCCCACGCGCCTGGAACTTTTCTCCAATCATCATATAGGTCGTTTAAATAATGCATGGCGCCTAATGTGTGGAGTTCGAACAATTCTCGAGCATAATTTTCATTTGCAGGGCTAGCTGAAGAAAATGCATTGTCTAGATAGAATAGCATGCAAGGACTCTTCGCGGTGGCCTCAAGGAAGGTTCTGAAATTACCGAATATATTAGGTCTGATAACATCCCTATCATAAACAGGAAACATAGGTGAAATATGATCATCCGCTTCAATCGACACATTAAAGTGATTGTGCCAGAATTCAGCCATTACCTCCTGTAATTGCCATTTACTTCTTGTCGCACGAATAAAGGTCATAATTGCGGTGTCTGCAGCAGGAATGTCTTTCTTCCAGCGGTCTTCTTTCGATATTCCTTTATAGCGTATCCATAATTCCTCATTACTTAGTGCATAGGTGTCGATGGAAAAGCGTTTTTTTGATTTGTTTTTACCTCTTCCTACTTCTAGAGTGTATGCGAACTCATTAACATACTTCTTTATATCATTTTCCTCACCAGGCTTAAGCTGAGATTGGACCCAGGATTTCCATCCCAGTGATTCTAATTCACTATAGTGATTAGGTTTTATTCCGAATGAAACGCGATTATAAGCTTTTCTTAAATCCATATATTCATTAGTGTTTTGAGACCAAGCGTAAGTTAGACTTAAAAGATGGCAAAAGGATTAACTTGATGTCATCATTAAGCAAAAGCTATTCCATACTTAATCAGTTGATTGCACGGGATTG
Organism: Flavobacteriales bacterium; assembly: GCA_964230215.1. Lineage (GTDB taxonomy): Bacteria > Bacteroidota > Bacteroidia > Flavobacteriales_D > JAUILH01 > JAUILH01. The sequence continues at coordinate 121,462 of CAXRGQ010000006.1, read as the reverse complement.
TTGTATTTATGTACAAAATTTTGTAATTTCGTAATATAAATTTAAACGCGATTTTATGAAAAAGATTTACCTATCAATGTCAGCTTTGCTCGCTGCATCTATGGCTTTCGCTCAGGGAGGGAATGTACCAATGAAGGAAACGAGCGCTGTACATGCTAAAAAATTAATGGAAGCAAAACCAGCACAATACGTTGACTGGAGTGAAAGAGGCGGTGTATGTATCGCTGACTATGATTTTGATGCTTCTGAATCATGGATTATTGGAAACACAATCGGAAACAGTGATGACTGGGTTGTAGGAACTGGAGCTCCATCAGGAGCTTTTGCTATTGCTGCAATTGCGTCTACTACTGCTGCGAACAACTTTGCATTATACGATTCTGATTTAATGTGTAGTGGTTCTCAAGACGGATGGATTCAGGTACCAGCACCGCTAGTACTTACGGGTGTTCCTGCTGTATCAATTAGATTCGAATCTTACTACAGAAAGTTTCAAGGACAATGTTTTGTAGATGTTTCTACTGATGGAACTAACTGGACATCTTATGAGGTTCACGGTACATTAGGTGTTAATGATGCCGTAGCAACAAACCCTGTTGTTGTTGAAGTAAACGTATCTGCTGAGCTTGCCAATGCTGCGCAGGGATATTTCAGATTCCGTTACCAAGGTGGTTGTGACTACGCTTGGATGGTAGATGACGTTTGTATTACAACACCTCCAGCTGATGAAGTATCAATGCTGGCAAGTTCGTTTGCAGATGTAAACAGCCTTATTCCTTACACACTTGTTCCAGATGAGCAAGCACCTTCAATTGATAATGCTTTTGAAGCAACTATCACTAATACAGGAATCAATAACCAGACAAATGCAGTTTTAGACGTAGATATTGAAACTACAGGTGGTACAGCGGTAACTACTGTTTCTGGTACGGCACAAGCACTCAATTCAGGTGCAACTATTGATGATTCTACTATGACAACTTGGAACTTAGGTTCTACAATTGAAAATTATTATGCTATTTACAATGCTAATTATGACAACATAGCATTGGATGATGATCCAACAAATAACGTTGATACACAACTGGTACAGGTTACGGATTTCTACTGGGGTAGAGATAACAATGACATGAACTATACTGGTGGTGGTCTGTGGAACGGAGATGATGGAGCTGGTAATACTAACGGCTATGTAATGGTGAACGAGTATGATGTAAATGTTACACAAGACCTTACTCACATTGTATTAGCATTTAACGGTAGTACAGTTGCTGGAGCTTTAGTTAGTCCACAAGTATATCAATTAGATCAAGCTACAGGTGATTTCAATCTTATTTATCAAGATCCAGTGGATTACACTATTGGTGCTGCTGATATTTCTAGTGGTGGTGCTACTTGGGTTGAGATTCCTATTTCGAATACAGTAGGAAGTAAGTTAACACTTACAGCTGGAGAGATCTACTTAATTGGATTCCAACACTATGGTGGTCCTGATGCTGTTGTTGTTCTTAACGGAAACGCTACAGCTCCTGATCAAACAGTATTCTTATTAGATGGTACTGATAACACTTGGTACTACATGACTTCTACACCTTCTATCAGAGCTAAGTTTGATCCAAACGCAAGCATTGATGAGTTGGCTGGAAACCTTTCTTTAGGTCAGAACATGCCAAACCCATCAAACGGATTAACTAGCATCAATTACAGCTTAGAAACAGCTGCTTCAGTAACTTTCGAAATTACTGATGTAACTGGTAAAGTTGTAATGACTGAAGATATGGGTACTATGGGAGCTGGATCTCACGTATTAAACGTTAATACTGAAGATTACTCTAAAGGTGTTTATTTCTACAGCATGACTGCTGGTAACGAAAAGTTAACTAAGAGAATGGTGGTTACTAAGTAATAGCCAATCGTTTATAAAGTTAGACCTCTTGCCATTGGGAAGAGGTCTTTTTTTTTGCTTTAAACTTATAGTGATAGCAATTGTCTAACGTGATATCAAATAATAGCGTTTAGTCATAAAAGTGGGTAATTTTGTAATCACATGGTAAGATTTACGTTTATTTTTTTACTCAGTTTATTCGTGCAGAGTAGCTCTGCACAATCGGATTGGACTATTGTCGGTAAAATAATCGACGACAAGTCTAAAGAGGCAATTCCTTTTGCATCAGCTTTACTTAAGAATTCTGACAATGATGAAATTGTTGCAGGTGTAACAACCGATATCAACGGAGATTTTACCTTGGAGACAAGCACTAATAAGGTCTATCTAGAAATTAAATTTGTTGGTTATCTTACCAGGATTCTACCTATTGTATTTGATTCAAATATGGTAGACTTGGGTAACCTATGTATCGAACCAAATGCTGAGTCATTGGGGGAGCTAAATATCACAGCAGAAAAATCCAGCATGGAATTTAAACTTGACAAACGAGTGTTTAATGTCGGTCAGGATATTAGTAGTACCGGAATGGGAGCCATGGAAGTATTAAACAATGTACCATCCGTTAATGTAGATATAGAAGGGAATGTAAGTTTACGAGGGAATCAAGGGGTTCAGATTCTGATTGACGGAAAGCCTTCAGTTATGGCAGATGATTTGAGTAGCGCACTTGGTTCAATTTCTGCCGATATGATTGAAAAAATAGAAGTCATCACAAATCCTTCGGCAAAATATAACGCAGAAGGAACCTCCGGCATAATCAACATAGTACTTAAAAAAGAAGAAAAAAAGGGTGTTAATGGCTCAATCTCGTTTAACACTGGATGGCCTCATAACCATAGTGTTGGGGGCAGTATAAATCTCCGAGCGAACAAATTCAATTTCTTTACTCAGTTTGGTGCTGGATACAGAAGTTTACCCAGGTATGAAGAAAGCATTAATCAGTCGTATATAGATAGCTCAAAAGTTGAAAGTGATGGTGTGAATTATAGAAATGAGAACTTCTATAATATTACTCTTGGGACTGATTATTATATCAATGATTATAATACAATAACGCTCTCTGGAAACTTTGCATATGAGATAGAGCAACAACCATCTGAAACCGAGTTTTGGTTGTATGACGGGAATAATGACCTAGTGAGCAATTATAAGCGTACAGAGGTAACATCTGCCTTAAATCCTAAATTTCAATACGATTTTAATTATGTAAGGGAATCGAAAAATAATAAAGACCACAAACTGCAATTTAGTGCATTAGGCAGGTCGTTTAGTAAAGATCAGTCGTCCGAATTTAACAATGTTGTTCTAATTGGTTCAGACGCTTACGCCGATCAACAAACCAGAACAGATTTTTATCAAACTGACTATACATTTAAACTAGATTATACCAACCCATTAAACGACAAGTGGTCTATTGAAAGTGGTGCCATGTACGAAATAAATGATGTCGGGAACGATTATGGTGTTTACGACGATGATAATGGTGTATGGGTATCTGACAGCAGTTTAACAAACAATTTTGTATTCGTCCAGAAAGTACTTGGGCTATATGCTACTGGCGCATATGAAAGTGAGAAATGGGGAGTAAAAGTTGGTTTGAGAGCTGAGAATACAGATTTAAATACCTTACTTGAAAACACTGGGCAAAGTAACAATCAGTTTTATACTAATCTGTTTCCATCCATACACTCATCTTATAAAATCAATAAGAAGTTTAGTATGCAGATAGGTTATTCAAGACGAATATTTAGACCCCGTTTGTGGGATTTGAACCCCTTCTTTAATATTCGAAATTCATATAACATTAGAACAGGCAATCCTAATCTTTTGCCAGAGTACGGCGATTCGTATGAGTTGACCGCCATTTACATGAATAACAAATTCAGTTTAAACGGAAGTGTGTATTATCTCCGCACCACGGAAGTTGTTGAGCGAATAACGGTGCTTGAGAATAATGTAAATATCACCATGCCAATGAATATAGGAACTAGAGACAAAGTGGGGATCGAATTGAACGGTGATGTTGATATAAACAAATCCATTGATTTAAATGGCGATTTCAATTTCGGTTACTTTAATCGCAGAGGTACGTTTAATGGGCAGAATTTCGATTTTATCAGTAATCAATGGTCAAGTAGAGCTACGATGAAAATTAAACTTCCAGCCAACTTTGATATTGAGATCACAGGAAATTATCAATCAAAGTTTGAGACCGTTCAAGGGGTAACATCAGGCTATCTATTTGGAGATATAGGCATGCGCAAAAAGCTATGGAAAGGGAAAGGAGTGATTAATTTTAGTGTACGTGATATCATGGCTAGCCGCATAAGAGAGAACACAGTTGTTCAGGATGATTATTATGTGTATGCCTTTTCTCAGCGTGGACGATTTATTACACTTGGATTCAGTTATAGCTTTGGAAAAGGGGAAGCCATGACTTACAACGGAGGAAGAAGGCATTAAGGAGCGAATGTCGAAAGCCGTATATTTATCCTATGGAATTTAAGACTATAATTGCATTAGCTGTTGGCTTAATAGGAGGCCCATATTGTTTATTGGCGAGCTACTTTAATTGGACAAGTTTTTTTACGAGCTTTCCAGCTAATATATTCGTGAAATTATTAAGTAGAAAAGGGGCTAGAATTTTATATGCACTTTTAGGTGGATTCCTAGTATACACAGGAGTTATGATTCTTTTAAACCTGTAGGTGAAGATTTAAATTTCTCCATTTCAATTCTTATGTTTTCAGGGATTCTATTGGGCATCTTTGCTATCGCTAAACTCATTGAACCATCCTCTATATTATTTAACAGCCATTTTCCTTCTGAATACTCCATAATCCAAACACGTTCCTCCTCGCTGAATCCTTTTTTACCTTGCACAACCTTTTTTGTCTCTCTATTTTCAAGGTAGTCTTCCATAAATACAGATACACTGAAAGCAATAATAGTACCCTCAAAATTTTCCTCTTCACTTATCTCCATCAAGATTGGTTCAATTGATGTAACGCGAGATAATTTGCAAACGTTATGTAGATTTTTACTTTTCCAATCATCAAGGTAAACGCGTTGCTGATTTTGCCAATACCACGGAGACATGAATGATTCAGCCTCTTCTAAGTTTTCGTTTGACCATGCTAAATGCACTCTTTTTACTGTTGTTGTAACTTGGTTTCTCAATGTTAACCAGGAGAACATTGAGTCAATTTCTGCAAGTTTTAAAAGAAGTTTTTTGTTTTTCCTAGCGACTAAATATTCACGCATTTTGACGTAAATAATTAAGGGCATTAATACAATGAAAAGTACAATTAGAATTAATTTGCCCCACCAGGTTTTAATAAAGCCTTTTGCTATTATTCCACCAGGACCTGCAATTGCAGTTTCTGGATAGAATACGCATACAAATAATAACATCAGAATCAAAGCAGATCTTGTCGTTTTCATGTAGAAAAGATACAAATTTCCTGAAGTATGGTGATAAAAAAGCCCGTCGCATGCGACGGGCCATTCATCGTTGAATCTACTTGTTGCTTTACTCGATTACTTCAACGACCCCTCCGTCTCGTACAGATTCGTACACGCGATAATAGGAGAGGATACCTAATACACTGCCATAAACTATATGGCCAACCATACTTCCGACAACATTTAATGAGGTGAGTTCAAACATCATATTCTGCGCATTCTTAGATGACACCAATACTAAATCTAAACAACTAAATACAAACAAGCCATACAGCAATCCTAGTAAAACGCGATGGATGTTTACCGGGAAATAGTGATTCATTAAAACGAATACTATACCAAGTCCACCTCCGTTTCCAATATACCTCCATGCGTAACCTACAATTGGATGTACGTCTGATTCACCTAGAATCCAATCACCAATGGTCGGAATAAAATCTCCCCATCCTGCCATCATAAATGGAATACGTGAAAGATCATAGATAGAAACCGCCATCAAACCATATAACCACCCTTTAAGAATTTTTTTTCCAAGATTGGGATGTTTAAATGCAAGCATTGCTATTAAGCAGAATGCTGGAATTACAACGACTCTGGCTGACCAATACAAGTCACACCATCCCAGCACATGGCAAGCAATGGCAGATATTGCGGTGAGTGCTAGGGCACAAACTATTAGTGCTGTCGATTTGGCTATATTTGAGGTATGTTGCATGCTTATCGGCTTATTTATTCAGTTTAGAATGAAATTTATTTGGTGCTTCATTTAACGGCTCTGTTCCTTTGTCCTCTTCCTCTATGATTGCGTCATCTTCAGTATTTTCTGCTAATTGTTTTCTGTCTTCTATATCTTCATCACTTAATTCTAATTCCTCAACAATCATTTCTTCCAAATCAGGCATTACACCACCGCAACTAAATGATTCGAACTCATACATCTCTGGCTCGATTTCATCTATATAAATTGTAGCCGTATCTAGCTTAGATATTAGCATTCTGAAATCTTCGTCTTCCCACTCAGGAAAGTATTCCTTTGTAATTGGCGGCACATACAATACTTGATCGATTTTACCATCTAAATCAACGTGAAAGGCGTATCTATGTTTGTTCTTTTTATTACCAGGTTCGGTATAATGAGTACGCATAATCATCCGGCTTTCCTTATCAATATGAAGGTCTCCGAACTTAATGCTCGATAAATAACCATATTCACTCAAAGAAATGTCTCTATCTATAAAATCTGGCGCGGCTACCATGCTTTTGTATCTCCAATTAAGTGCGTAATCTGTTCGGTAGCTAAACTCTGTTGCGGTATCACCAGATTGAATGGCTTTAACAAAAATGGTCATCTGTTCTTTAACCTGTTTAGGATCGTCTAGGTCGAAATGATTTGTTGTTTTCTCTTGTCCTATAGACTGAAAACTGAGTGCGAGTAATAATGTGCTTGTGATTAGTTTCATTGCTTAGTGTTTTGTGTTTATTGGTTTACCTTAAATTTCTATATATCGTTTCAATTATCAGGGCCTCAATGAGTAAGTGTCATGTTTGGTTGAGAATTCGTACACCTTGACTTGGTAAAAGTTCATGATTCCGAAAAAAAAAAACACCGTTCATCAAATATTGGATGCAGAATAGTTTCAATCTCCATAACTTGATAAAAAACGAATTATGAAGTCCTTATTTTATATGTCTACAATGCTAATAATATGCAATTGGAACAGTTTGTTTTCACAAAACAGCACTGGTACAGCTTGTCCAGATTCACTTTATAATCAATTTGATTTTTGGATAGGAGATTGGGTTGTGAAGAATGCTAAAGGAGATACCCTAGGTTTTAATATAATCGAAAGGCTAGAGGATGGCTGTGGGCTTCATGAACATTGGACTAGCGCAAAAGGTTTTAAAGGCACAAGCATTAGTTTTTATAATGTAAATACGCAGCAATGGCATCAAAGCTGGATTGATGGAAGGGGAGGTTCCATATTAATGGATGGTAATTTGGAAAATGGCGCAATGGTAATGTGGACTGAGAGAGTAGATGGAGAAACTGGTTATTCTCAAAATAAAACATCTTGGACTCCATTAGATGATGGTAGAGTTAAACATGTTTGGGAGAAAACTAGTGATGGAGGAAAGACATGGTTACCTGTTTTTGAAGGGTATTACTCACCGCGAAGATGATTGTAATAAAAGTTCATTTTTATCGATTATAAGTGCTTGTAAATTAAGATTGTAAGGGTTTTTATGCATTTCGCATACAAAAGATTGCATTTCACGTATTTCTGCTATGTAAACCTGTAGAATACTATAGCTTTGCAGAGTATGAATTTTCTTAGGTGTATTGTGATGTGTTTGCTGGCAGTCCTAATTTCGGGACAAGCTGCCGCTATAGACGATGATAAAGACGCCTATTTTGACTCACTGTACAATCGTTACAAAGAAGAAGTTGTAAACTACGAAAGGGATGACAAAATTGATAAAGTTGTTTTAGAGTTAAACAGAGTTATCACTTATTTGGAATCGAATGGACGTTCTGCGCGAGCAATACAGGTGATATCAAGAAAAGTTGATAATCAGGATTTATTGGACAACCCCTTGTTTAAGGGTGAGTACATTCAGATGGAAGCCCGTGTAAAGAGGCTAAATGGAGATGCAACTGCAGCATTAGAGAAATATATAGAGGCTAAAGAGTTATTTGAGAAAGAAAAGGATTGGTCAAGGTTATCTCATTGTCTTGTTCTGATAGGTGAGCATTGTAGAGCATCTTCTCTCCATGATAAAGCATTAGAATACCTCAATGAAGCTGAAGCACTCTATTTTGACAAAGGTTTGACGGACACTATGAATCTCCTGCATATATACAACCGATTAGCAGCAGTGCATAACGAGTACAGTGGAGATACCTCTTTAACCCTTGGATTTACTAGAAAAGCACTTGATTTAGCGATTAAAACTGGTAATAAGAATGCTCAAGCAATAAGCTATAATGAGATGGGCTTTACCTATAAAAATCTAATGTTGTTTAAGAAAGCGAATGCATGTTATCGCAAGGCGGAGGCTTTGTGGAGAAGTGTTGGGGCAAAGATTAGTATAGCAAATGTGATGAACAATAGGGCTATGTCATATCAATCAGAAAACTTTTATTCAGACAGCGCACTTACTTTATATCATCAACTTATAGATTATGTGGCTAAAGAGGAGTTAGTCTACAGTTTAGCTCGCCCATACCAATACTTATTCGAATTGGCTTTGCTTCAAAAAGATACCGGACGAGCATTTGGTCATTTTGTAAAGTATAACGATGAAGTTTATAAGGAACGTGATCGTCAGCATACCCTGAGCATGCGAAATCTCTCTGAAAAATATGAAAGCGAAAAGGCAAAAAATGAGCTTATCAAGGTTAATAAAGATCTAGATCAAGCCAAGGAAAAGGTAAAAGAGGAAGAGCAAGCCAATCAACGAAAAGCTATTTACATTATCGTCCTTGCTGTGTTGGTCATAGCTGTTTTATTATTGATGTTGTTTTTGAGACGCTCTAACATTAAATTAAATAATAGGAATAAGGAGAAGGATGCGCTCATTCAAGAAATTCATCACCGTGTAAAGAACAACCTGCAATTTATTAGTTCAATCATGAACATGCAAATGAACGTGAGCGAGAACGATAGGGAACTAGACTCATTGAGTGATGCTTCAAGACGCATTAAAGCTATGGCTTTGGTGCATGAAATGCTCTATAATCAAGGGAATACAGAAGGAATACAGATTAAGCGATACCTTGAAGAGTTAACATCTACTTTAAGAGAGTTAGTTGACGTGGATGACAAACCCATTGATTTCACCATGGATGTAGATGATTTACAATTTGATGTTTCTACAAGCATTGCCTTGGGTATGATTAGTTCAGAGTTTATAGCAAACTCGATTAAACACGCTTTTAATGACATTGACAAACCAAAGATTTTAGTGAGCCTGAAAAAGGATGTAAAGGGGAATAATCATTTATTTATGCTTGAGGATAATGGGCCAGGGTTCGAGCAGGCAGAATCCTCTTCAAGCCTAGGGCTTAGATTGATTGACATATTTTCTCGACAACTTAAAGGGGATTATGAATTAAACACAAAATCGGGTTGTAAATTCGAGATAAATTTTAAAGTAAAGTAGTATGGAGGACTTAAAGGTTCTTATAGTTGAGGATGAAATTCTAATTGCTGAAGATTTAAAGGATAATCTAAAGAAATTTGGTATTACCAAGATTCGCATGGTACATGATAAAGAGGAGGCTATGCTGGAAATAAGAACTTGGAAGCCAGATATATTGTTGCTTGACATTCGTCTTGAAAAAGATACCGAGGGCATAGATATCGGGGAATACCTGATGAAAAACAATCCAATTCCATTTATATACATTACTGCCCACTCTGATGTCGAGTTAATAAAGAAGATAGTTAAGACTAATCCTGCTGGATACATCACTAAGCCATTTAAGAAATCAGATTTGTATGCGGCTATTAGTTTAATATCAGAAGACTTAAAAAAGTCTAATAGTAAGAGCATAAACATTAAGGATGGGTACAACACGGTGCGTTTATCTCTTGATCAGATTCTTTTCGTGGAGAGCGATGGTAATTACATAAATGTCCAATGTGAGAATAAAAAATATGCTTTAAGACAGTCATTGGAGTCTTTAGCTCAAGAATTGGATGAGACTCAGTTCTTCAGAATACATAGATCCTACTTAATTAATATTAGTAAGATAGAAAAGTATTCAAGTAAAGACGTTACAGTAGGGGGCTATGATTTACCACTATCGCGCTCTGCTTTACAAGGTTTTAAGGCAATGATGGGTGGGATGTGATGTTTGAAGCTTGAAATTCGATAATTAATTCTTCTTGCAGGTATGTTTTAATACTCCCAGAGTCATCAACATAAGGGGTAGATTTTAATCTATTAATTGTGTACATGACAGGATCACTCCACTAAATCACCTCTACCAACTGACTCGCAATATTCCTTAATGCTTAATCCATGCGCAGAAAAATCATTCGGTAAATAAGGTAAAATAATCTTGGCCGCTTCAGGATTATCGCGTATCACCATATACACAAAATGAATGCGTTGCTTTATTTTCCCGCTGGGATGAGGGTAATATGAGTATTGACTATTATGACAATAGAAGTCGAGATTGACGTCATTATCTAGCAAATATTTCAAGATATCTTCTGAATAATATGGTTCGCTCCCTATGGGCTGGACTTGATATACCTTCTGAAGCCCTAATTCGTCAAATCCATCATGACGTGTAGGAGGGAAGTGTAAAAGGCTTGCATGCCATACCGCTCTGCCTCCATATTGCGTTGTATCATCAATAGATAAACCATGCTCATGGAAATACTTTACTGCGGCATAGTCACCTGCCTGAGCAGCTGCAATTAAGCCTGTAGTGCCGAATTTATCTTTTGCTTTTAAATCAAGACCGTACTGCTTTAAGAACTTAATATTTTTTGTGTTAATACTCTCACCATCTACCGGGAACTGCTTGTGAACAGAATGTAAGTAATGGACCGCATGAGCACCATCTTTGTTACGAGCATTCACATTTGCACCATAATCTACTAGGTGCTTAAGCATATAATAGCTTCCCTTACTCATAGCCATCATAAGCGGTGTATGCATTTGCTGCATGCCTTTAAGGTTAGGATTTGCACCATTTTCTAGCATATATTTAATTATACCAGTATCTACGTTTTGCTTAATAAGATAATGCAGAATTGTAGCACTGTCAGACAGGCGATAGTTTATATCCGCGCCCCATGTCAATAGTTTTGAAGCACTTGTCGTGTCTCGCTTGATTAAGGCTTCATATAAAATAGGCAATCCACCGTGTCTTGCTTGTGGTGAGTCTACTACCTGAGGAAATTTCTTCGCAATCATACCAATTCGGTCTATGTAGCCCTGTTTGTATAGGTCATGAATAACATTATGATAGCCATAAAATTCTGGGAAGCTATCAGCTTTAGCTAGGAAATCATCAAAAATGTGCACACTATCGCGCAAAAATGCGCTCACTTGCAATGCTGAACGGAGATTATTAAGATTAGCGTAGATATCAGCTCCTTTAGACAATAAGTAATTCACTACATCTGTCTTTTGATGATACGTAGCATTAATCAAGGGGGTCATTCCGCCATTGTTCGAAATGGCTTTGACATCAGCATTATGCTCTTCAACTAAAAAGCGTATAAAATCCAAACTACCCTTCTGACATGCTGTGATAAATGGGGTAGTACCGTATTTGTCCTTTGCGTTTATATCTAATCCTTTTACGAGAAGGTACCGAATCAACTCTTCGTCCATCGATTGGCATGCGTGATGTAGAATCGTTTTTTGATCATCACCTTGAGCGCTTAAATCCAGGCCTTTTGTTTCGAGAAATTTCAGGGATTTGATTGCGCCACCACGCGCGGCCACCAATGGAAGTATAAAATAGCTATTGGCTGGGAGTTTGTTGACGTTCGCACCATACTGACACAAAAGCTTTGTGAGCTCTAAGTTGTCGTCCGACTCAACAGATAGAGTCAGAGGATAACGACCATGCTTGTCGCAGAGATTCGGATTAGCGCCTGCTTTTAACAGCTGAATAGCTAGCCCAAAATTTCTAACTTTAATTGAGCGAATAAGAGGCGTTTGACCTTGCCCGTCAACTATCATGTTTAAACTTCCATACTCCTTACAATAGTCGATAACTTTACTATGCTCGTTTTTATCTATTGAAACCCTTATACTATCCAGTAGTTCTTTTTTTGCATTTATCAGAGCCTTTATTTTGGGGTTGTGAATTTGTCCCATTAGCTTTTGATCGTTCACATCAGCTCCATATTTTATAAGCATCTCAATGGCTTCAGGATTATTAAATGCAGCAGCAGAAACAATAGGTGATTGAATTACCCCTGGAGGATTTGGATTAGCTCCTGCCTCTAGGAGAAATTCTAAATTTTCTAGATTTCCTAATGCACGTGTTATAGCGGTATATCCTGCATGACCAGTCCCCTCAATGTTCGCGCCTTTGGCGAGAAGGTAGGCCATAATCTTAGCCCCGCCTTCAACTCCTGCGGCTGATGTGAGCGGGGTGAATTTATATTCGTCCTGAGCATTTACATCATAACCGTACACATCAACTAACTGTTTGACTAGTTCTAAGTTCGCGCTTTGGCAAGCATTAATAAGCGTTTTTGGTGATTTGTTTTTAGCATAGGACTTCAATGGAGATTCCATGATATAATCCACCAATTCTTTATTGCCCGAGTAGTAGGCACCTTTAAAAATAGCATCTGCTATATTCGCATCAGCAGCCAACGCAGCACCTTTCTCTACCATATATTTCAGAATTTCAAGATTACCGCGATATGCCGCTAAACTAAGCGGTTCTACACCATTGTGCAGGGGCTGTTGGATGCGAGCACCGTTGTATATTAGCAATTTTGCCATGGAAGTATGATCGTTCTGAATAGCATATAAGAGTGGCGTCCATCCATGTTTCATTTTTGCATTGGGATCTGCACCTTTTTTTAACAGTAGTTTAGCACAATCTAAATAGTTCTTTTCAGCCGCAATTTGCAATGCTCTTTTTTCACCCTGATATATTCTCTGGGGATGATCGGGCGACACACCTTTTGCTAAAAGATACTCGATAACCTCCAACTGTTGATTTTCGGTCGCCAGCGTAAGGGCATTATAGTTGTCATCATTATAAACATTAAAATCCACGAACTGTGAGCCTTCAAAGGATTTTAGTTGTTTCATGTCACCATTGCCAGCCGCCTTTACCAGCATATGGCTACTATGTTTATATTCCTTGATAAATGATTTTACGCCAGATCCAGCATGGTCAATTACCTTCTTATTACCCAGGCTTTGGTTGATATCTGCACCATAACTGAGTAATAGCTTAACAGCATCTAGATTATTATTTTTAGCCGCCAACATAAGAGGAGATAACCATTCGCCCGACTTAAAGCAATTTACAGACTGCCCATTATCTCGGACAATAACTTCCTGAATCTCACTTAGCTTGTTTGTTCGCACAGCTTCTAACAACCTACATCCGTATTGCGCAAGGTTGGAGAAGGGAAGAAGCGCCAGTATTCCGATAGCTAAATATCTCATCGCTGCAATATACAAATGAGATGCAGGAAGGTTCATTATTGCATAATTAAGATTTGGGATTTAATATTTACAAACACGAAATTTTGCCACTGACATACAAAATCATGCATTTCATAACACATATTAGTAGGATCAATTTTGGGGATATATATTTAGCTAAGCTTAAGCTGGAAAATAATTAATCGTTATTCATAAAATAACACGCGTAAACCAAACTACCAGCCTGTTGCTTATTCATAATTAGTTTAGATAAACAGGAGGAAAGTCCGTTACAAGCTTGTGACGGACTTTTTTTTGTGATTCTTAATTTGAAACTATTTATTCGGAAATAGGGATATGAAGGATTTGATCAGATATAAAGCACCTATAGACCTACAAAAATCCTTGTAACCAAGCCAAAGCATCCTCACGTTTCTTAAACGCCTTTGCAGGATTGTCAGGTTTGTTAAGTCGTTGGTAAAACGGAAAAATTAAACGATGGTGCAACTGTTTAATCACGACTGCTTCTGCAATTTTGGGAATCTCCCTATCATAATTTCCAGATAATTTTTTTCGTGCCTCTGGAGTTACGTTGTTATAGCTCTTGGTGGTATCCACTAACACGGCAGCTCTGCGACCCTGAGTGAGACTGAATACTGACTCAAGGTGCTTATCGGCTTCTTCACAGTCTAGATCTGCGCTTCCTACAAGGTTGATGTAAACAATTGAACCATCATAACTGATTTCAGCTGTGTCCAGAACAATCTTTTGATTAGCCGTTTGCATGGAAGTAAATATATGAAAATGTGTGAATTTTGATATTTAAATTATGAAACTCAATGTTGGCTTTATATCGTCGTATATTTGTAGCGTGAAACTACTAGTTGCGGGCATATTAATGCTGTTTTGCCACACTTCAAATGCTCAAAAGTTTGATGATGATGGTGTGTTTGTTCCACCTAGCGATTCTGCCACCTATGTAATGCGTTTTGACAATGTTTGGAGAGCTCCCTTGGTAGGATATGGTTATAGAAGGGTAGTTAAGCATGGGTTAAGCAGGTATTTCCAAACAAGATACAATTCCAGTTTTGGCTTTCCCTTTTTAGATCTTAGTATACAGTATGGAGGACCAATGAATTGGGGAGAAGATATTCGTGTAGTAGTTCATTATTTTCCTAAAAACACTTTGCAGACTGAGTATACCAATTACGAATTTTCGGGTTTTTCGGTTGATTTGAGCTTGGGTCCAGGTATTAATCTAATGGGGAAGTTTAAGGATGTGGATTTAATTGTAGGATTGGGAGAAGAAATTGGATGCATGTATATGAATCGATATGATTTGCGATATCGTAATTTCTTTTTCTCGCCCACAATCCATATTTCTCCGAGGGTTTTATTGCTAAAGAGAGTAGTGCTTGAAACCACTCTAAAAGGTGGTTGGGATGTTACAAGATTTAGATGGCGATCGAGAGGTGATGCACCAGATGCACGCAATATGGGTTGGAAAAATACATACTGGTTATGGCAAGTTAAGATTGGATTTATTACACAACAGTACAAGAGACATTGGTTAAGGTATTACAAATAATAGGAATAGTTTGTTTGGTTTTGCTCTCATGCAGCACACATGGACAGTTGGATAAGGCACAGCTTGTATTAATGCATCCTGAGTTTCATAAACCTAAAGAAGCATGGATTAGTGGGTCTTATGGTATTACTTACCGTCAAACGGGACAAGAACGTGTGTATGCTATATTTGATCTTCGAAATAAAACTTTGCTGCATTCTGAAAAGTCAATTGGTGATGATTTTCTGAATGATGATTTGTCCACAGGTGAGTCATCAATTGATCCTTACATTCAAAATTTCATACAAACTGAGTTGCACCCTAATAATCTTAATAATGAAAATCTTACCGAGTTTAATGGGCGCATCTTAGAGATTGGAAATAATAATCTTGTGAGTATCAAAGGAAACGCAACAACATCCTATAATGCGCCTAATTTAAAGGCGTTTATTAAATCAAATGACGCTATAATTGGATCGATCAGCCCCGATCAGCCCCATATTGCGATGGCAGCTAAAAAACGTGTTTATGTGTGGAGCCTAAGTGGTGATAGTATAGTTTGGGTAAGCGATAAACTCAAACTTTACGATCATGGTATGCATCTTTTACATGGTGGAGAAATCGTACTACCTCAGGGCCATAAGGGGAACAAATATCAGCACTTGGTTTGGATGGATTATATGAATAATAGGGAAACATATAGCTCTAAATCAATGTCAAGTAAGTCAATCGTATATGTGTATCAAGCGTACGATTATTTGGCTATGTCGCTAGGTGATAATTCGAACAAGAAGATTTCAAGTAGTTTTTATATCGATTTAAAGAACTGTGAATATAGTCCATTACAATCCATTAATCCAGCGGGAATCTATGATTTAGCGTATTATATTGAGGATTCGTTGGTGCGTCCGAGACTCTCTGAGCAGGAAGCGGACAGATACTTTGATAATTATACAATTTATACTTCATGGAATCAATTAATTGATCATTACTATTACGTGCGATTTAACGACCAATGGGAGGCAACAGGAATTGCGAAACGCTTGTTAACGCCTATGACTGCTGACACAAGTTTCTTTACAGATAACGGCTATTTTGAAGATAATCCATATTTGGATTATGAGATAATAAGCACCTTTGATAATAGGGTAACGTATCAGGATAAGTCCAAAGACTTCCCTTTATATAATATTGAAGCTATGAGAAAGCAGGTTTTGTTTTGGAATGCTCATATGCCCGAAGGTGAAAGAAAAGTTAAGTTAATGATTGATGGACAGGGCAATCCAGTTTTCTATACAGATGATTTCTACTATTTTGCCCCAAAAGGTTTGATTAATAACCTAATGTTTGAAAAGGACTTTAAATGGTATCGATATGATCAATTCGATATAATTTATAACCGTCCAGATATAATATTAGAGCGTTTAGGCTATGCAGACACTGATATAATTGAGGCTTACCAAGCTGCCTATCAAAGACGGCTAAAAAAACTTGGATTATCAGAGCAAGATATAAGGAAGTCCAGCAATCCTCCTGAAATAGAGATATTAAATAGAAATGAATTACCAATTCAAATTGATAACGGCCAGGTCGAACTTATCTTTGGCACCAAAGATCAACAAAGCCTGTCAGATGTGAATATATGGATAAATGGCACGAATGTTTCCAAATCATATGCTCACCAGCTAGATGTCAATGAGGCTAAATGGGCCATAGAATTACAATTGCCAGAAGGCAGCAACCTAATTGAGGTTTCAGCTACAAATAGGGCAGGGGTAGAGAGTAACCGAGCGTTTATTAATATCATGAATAATCAGAAACTTCAACAAGATCTATATATAATAGCTATTGGTGTAAGTGATTATGAGGACGACAATTTTAAACTAAGTTACGCGGCGAAAGATGCGAATGATATCATTGAATCCTTTCAATCTAGCACACATTTCAATCAAGTACACACCTTGCTTTTAACAGATACTAAAGTCGGGGAGAACACCGTAGAAGTTGCGCGTGCATTTTTGCAAAATGCCAAAGTTAACGATCAAGTAATACTGTTTGTTGCAGGTCATGGAGTACTAGATGAGTCATATACCTATTACTATGCACCTCACGATATGTCTTTTGATAGCCCATCAGACAAAGGCATTTCGTATGCCTCATTAGAATCTATTCTTGATGGAATTAAACCGGTAAAAAAGCTGTTTTTTATGGATACATGCCATAGCGGAGAGATAGATGCTGAGGACGTTAAACTTGCATCTAATTCCAATAAAGTTGAAGGTCAAATAAAGTTTCGTAATGCAGGCGCAGCGTTAAACAAAAAACAAAATGCAGTCACTAACAAGAGTACAAGCGAATTAGTTAATCATCTTTTCAGAGATACACGAAGAGGAACAGGGAGTACAGTTATTTCAAGCTCTGGCGGGGTTGAGTTTGCCATAGAGGGAAGTAAGTGGAATAATGGTCTATTCACATTCGCTGTATTAGAGGGATTAAAACAAGGAAAAGCAGATGCAAACGGTGATGGTGAAATAATGGTGTCTGAATTGAAGTCATACGTTAATAAACGCGTCAGTACGTTGTCAAATGGATTGCAAACGCCCACCAGTCGAATAGAGAATACTGTGCTTGATTACCGTATTTGGTAGAACGCAGATATGTTTAAAAAATAACACAAACAGTCATTAATTGTGTCAATTATCAACAAAGCTGTTTTATTAACATAACGGCATAACTGTTTAAAAATCAAACGAAAAGGAATGATTCTCTCTGTAGTCTTATGTTAAAGCTATCGATTTGTTAGTTACTTGTTAATATTTCCATTCCCAGACATTGCAAAGGATGCGCTAAATTGTCCAATCCAAATAATTTTGAACTATGCTAAAAAAGATTACAAAAATTAGTTTGGTTTGTTTATTCCTTGCAAGCCTAACCGGGCGCTCCCAAATTAATGATGGGGGATCAACGCCGTACAGTTTTAAGTTTAACAATACATCCTTGGCTGATGTGGACGCAATCTCAACCCCCTCTCAAGATTGGGCCGCAATAGCTGCGCAAGATGACGCCACCCAGGAGAAGGATGCTACCTTCTATAGAACTGGACATCTCATTCAGGTGGGAATAGATATGCAAAATAATGGTACATGGGAAACATTACCTAATGGTGATAAAATATGGCGGGTGCACATTATTTCAGATGACGCACTTGCTGTTAACCTATACTTTGATCAGTTTAGCATTCCTGATGGAGCACGCATGCATGTGTATTCACCAGATCGCGAGCAAGTTTTAGGAGGATATACAAGTTTCAATAACTCAGCAAGTGGATTGTTTGCAACTGAATTAATTGATGGAGATGAATTGGTTGTAGAGTATTACGAGCCCGCTCTCGTAGCAGGTCAGGGTAATATTGTAATTGGTCAAGTTGGACATACCTATCGGACAGGTAGCTTTGGCTCCTCTGATCCTTGTCAGGTAAATGTGAACTGTAGTCCTGAAGGAACAGGAAAAGAACAACAAAGGGATGCAGTAGCTAGAGTTTTAGTTACTGTTAACGCTGGACAAGGATGGTGCTCAGGTAGCATGGTAAACAACACGAATCAAGACTGTACACCCTACTTTCTTACCGCAATGCATTGTGGATTAGATGGGTCAAATTTGACTTCTGCAGCAAACATAAATCAATGGATATTCTATTTTAATTACCAATCAACGGGATGTTCAAATATGTCTAAACCTGCCCCAAATACAATTACGGGTGCAACGGCTGTTGCTCATAGTGGCGATGGAGGAGGTAACTCTGGATCTGATTTCTTGTTATTAGAGCTTAATAACTCGCCTCAACAAAGCTGGAATGTGTTTTATGCAGGTTGGAATAGAAATAATACCGCTTCTAATGGAGGATATGGAATACACCATCCATCAGGCGATATTAAGAAGATTTCGACTTACACTTCAAGTTTAGTCTCAACTCAGTGGGGGTCTGCAACTGGCTCACATTGGAGAGTTGTATGGAGTGCTACCACAAATGGACATGGAGTGACTGAAGGCGGATCATCTGGTTCACCAATTTTCAATAACAATGGAGAGATTGTCGGTACATTAACTGGCGGAAGTTCATTCTGTACTGCCACTAGCAGTCCAGATTTATACGGAAAGATGTCCTATCACTGGACTTCAAATGGAGGTGCGGCGAATAGGCAACTAGAGCCATGGTTAGACCCAGCAGGCACTGGAGCAACAACATTGGCAGGTGTTTATTATCCTTGTGCGGTGGCGAGTAATCCTGATGACGCAGGAATTTCTGCAATTAACTCGCCAGTAGACGGTCAGACAACCTGTGATAATCCATTTACTCCTGAAGTGGTAATTACAAATTATGGAACAAATACATTAACATCTGCAACAATTAACTATCAAGTGGATAATGGGCCTATTAGTACATTTAATTGGACTGGATCTTTAGCTTCATTGGGCACAGCAACGGTTACACTTAACCCGATTACTGCGCCAACGCCTGGCGTGCCTTTTGATTTTACAGCGTATACTACCAATCCTAATGGTCAAACAGACCCAGATAATAGTAATGACACAACGATAATAATAAGTCAAATTCAATTGTCATCTGCAATTCCTTATTCAGAAGACTTTGCAGGTGGAGCTATGCCAACGGACATTTTTATATTTGATCAGACAGGCGACGGTATTACTTGGGAGCACAACGCGGGCTTAAATGCCTATGGCGCTGGGGTAGGAACTGGTGTTATTGAAATGGATAACTTCAATGGCAATACACAAGGTACCTTTGATTGGACAATTCTTCCATCATTTGATTTGAGTGCTAGCACAAATACAGAACTTACATTTGATATTGCTTACGCTAGATACAGTGGGACGTACACGGATACTTTAGCGATTGCAGTTGATGATAACTGTGATGGTACCTATGATTTAGTTTATTACCAAGGTGGATCGGATATTGCGACGGCACCTGATGTAACATCAGCATTTGTTCCAACTAACACGCAATGGAATAATGTAACCGTTAATTTATCAGCTTATGATGGATTACCTCATGTATCTATAGCGTTTATAAACGTTGGTGGATGGGGTCAGTTTATGTACTTAGACAACATTAATCTTCAAGGTGTAGCGGGATGTAATCTTTCTGCAAGCGTATCTGCTCAAACAAATGTTGATTGTAATGGTAACTCGAATGGATCCGCTACAATTGCTGTAACAGGAGGTTCTGCACCAATCACATATAATTGGAGTAATGGTGGGTCAAATGCCACTGAGAGTGGTCTTTCAGCAGGAACATATACTGTAATTGTAACGGATAATAATGCCTGCGCGGATACGGTAACCGTAGTCATTACTGAGCCTAGTGCTTTAACAGCCAATAACTCGAATGTGTCTCATGTACTGTGCAACGGAGATGCTACTGGAAGTTTTGATGTAAACGCAAATGGTGGAACGGCACCTTACTCATATGATGCAGGATCTGGATCGCAAGCATCATCAAGTTTTACAGGCATGAATGCAGGTGTATACACAGTAGTTGTCACGGATGCTAATGGTTGTACAGCGACAACAGTGGTAACGATAACTGAACCGTCTTCGGCTTTAACGTCTAGTAGTTCTGCTACAGATGCATCTTGCGGCGCAAGTGATGGTACCGCCACAGTAACACCAAATGGTGGGACATCACCATATACATATTTATGGAGCAATGGGCAGACAACTGCCACAGCTACAGGCTTAGCGGTTGGTAGTTACACATGTACAATTACGGATGCGAATGGATGTACGAGCACTGAAACAGTGACGATAAACAATGCTGGTGGACCAAGTGCCTCTATATCATCAACGTCAGATGTTACATGTGCAGGAGGTGTAGATGGATCTGCTACTGTAACGGCTTCTGGAGGAACAGCGCCATATACATACTTATGGAGCGATGGCCAAACCACCGCAACAGCAACTGGTTTAAGTGGTGGCTCATATAGTGTCACAGTGACAGATGCGGCAGGGTGCAGTGTTTTTGTTAATGTGACTATAATTGAACCTGCTCCACTGAGCGTAGTTGTAATAAGCACTATTAACCCAAGTAGTTCATCTGCGACAGATGGTTCAATTACAACTATCGCAACAGGAGGTACACCTCCATATTCTTATAGCTGGGATAATGGAGCAGCAACAAGTGACATTAATGGTCTCGGAACAGGAGTATATACCTTAACGGTTACAGATGCAAATGGATGTACAGCAACGGAAACAGTTACTCTCGTTTATGTTGGTATTCAGGATGCTTTAAATGATATTGAGGCATTGATTATTCCTAACCCATCTGATGGTAATTTTATTCTTCAAGTATCGCTTAATGAATATGCAGATATTGATGTATTTGTACATGATGCAGTGGGTAGGTTAGTATATAAGCATAAGTTGTCTATTAAAGAAGGCAATTTACCGATCGATATTTCTAATGAGGCTAATGGCATGTATGTAGTGACCATAAGAAATGCGTCAACAACTAAGACTATGCGTGTTCAGAAAATGAACTAGGCATTTTGTAATACTATTAAAAACGCCCAGCATTTGCTGGGCGTTTTTTTTGTTTCTTAATAGAGATATTAGGACGAAAATTATTCAATCACTCTACCAGTATACAACAATCTTGGTTTCCAGTAGCTCGACTGTTCGATATTACTTACCATAATCCCACGGCTTGAGGAAGCGTGAATCATCGTAAGCTCCTGACCTGGCTCTGACACGATAATACCAACATGCTGTATATCGTTTTTTGAACCAAAGAATACAAGATCACCTTTTGTGGCTTTCTTGAAGTCAATTTTTTTGCCAGCGGAATATTGGTCGCCAGCTATACGGGGTAAATCAACTTTATATTTTTGCATTACATACTGTGTAAAACCTGAACAATCAAATCCGCTAGGAGTAGTACCGCCCCACTGGTAAGGAACACCGATAAACTGCTCGGCATAGGCGATAATACTATCACGCATGTCACCAGTATTAACGTATACGTCTTTTGGGTCGATTTTGTCAGGCGTACCATCCTGAATAAATGGATCCTTGATAACATTTGCGTAATTATGTTTTTCATCAAACAAATAGTCAATCGATTCAAGTAAAGCTAATGCATCATTCTTTTTATTTAAATCGTTCAAGGCTTTCACACGCGCTAAAAGTCCTGATTTGTATTCATGTATCTCTCGCTTATGCGCTTCCATAAAATCTGGAGCAGGTTTTTCATTCAGGAATTCTCGATAGAGTTGCATACTTTTCTCCATCGTAAACTTTGGATTGCCGTCTAATGACATTCTATATACAGCCAAGGCCTTGTAGAAAGCGGGAGTCTGGTACTTATCATACTCAGGTTTGTTTTGATATCTTTTAGCCTTTCTATAGGTAACTTCATAGTTACCTTGATCGTAATACATCTCAAGCTTATTAAGCTTTTTAGTTTGTGTGAACGCCGGGAATGAAAGAAGGGCAAATAATAAAAGAACCGCTATTTTCCTGATGTTAGACATAATACTTAAATTTATTGGTGTGTTTGTTGTTACAACTTCATACTGATTTAATGTTGAAAAGGTTGCAATTTTGTTAATAAACTATGTATAGTATGCTAGATATGACTTATAGAATGACATCTTTTGTTAAAAAGGTGGTTTTGATAGTAATGATAATAAGTCCAGTTATCACAATTGCACAAGACCAGAGCGTGCACGGGATAAACGTAAAAGATGTTTATAATTGGCCGAATGTAGACTATGCATATGCTCGGGCGTACGTATATAACCTAAGATCCGACTTGAGAAGTCATCATTCACCAGTTAAGGATGGCGTGTTGGACTCAACGGTGGCAACAAATGGGACACTACTTAATAAGAAGCATACGGACTTAATAAAAGATGTTGTGGCTTCTAATGGGGCTATCTTATTGGAAGGGCTTAGCGAATGTTACATTCCACATCATGCAGTAATTTATTATAGTGAGAAAGGAGAAATTGTTGCGTGGATGTCTGTATGCTTAATGTGTGATGGGATTCGTCTTTCTCCGAACCCATATGGAAAGATGAAAACAGTGTACGGAGAATCTGCAATTGAAAAAGCAGAAGAGCGCATTGATGAATTGGAAGTAATGTTTGACTCGCTTAGTTTAGGGGGAATTGCTGAAGGTGGAAGGTTTAGATATAACAAAGTAATTAGACAATCTCAAATCGATATCGGTGCAGAGGAGTTTGCTAAAATAGAATCAATTTTCGCTAAACTTAAGGGAGGAGAGGATATTATGGAGATTGAAGTTTTGGTGAATGAGACGCTTAAAAGTGAAAATGCAATAAATCTTTGGCGTATAAACGGCCCAATTATTTCGTTTAAGAATCCCAAAGGTGATAACTTTGTATTGGAATTTAAAGCAGGAAAATTAAGATGTTGGGAGTTAGTATATGCAGCTAAGGACGGAAATAACAGTAGAAAAGGTTCAACCTCAATTAACACATGCGAATAGAATTTTGCTTATAGGCTCCTGTTTTTCTGAGAATATTGGAAAGAAATTGGCCTATGCGGGATTTGAAGTTGACCTTAATCCTTTTGGGATTCAGTTTAACCCCTTAACACTGGCTTCAGCACTCAGGGATCTCAAAAACAACCGCAGATTTTATGAGAACGATTTAATTGAGCACAATGGCATGTTTCATTCATTTGCTCATCATAGTTCGTTTTCTTGGAGTAATGCTGAGCAAACATTGGCCAGAATAAACGATAGGCTGGAAGTTTCTAACCTTGCCCAATCGGATACCATTATTATCACGTGGGGGAGTTCATTTGTATATAAGCATGTTAAAAGTGATAGGCTTGTGGCAAATTGCCATAAAATACCTCAAGCTCAATTCGAAAAAATGTTTATTGCCAAGGAAGATATCATTGCGGCATATGTTGATATAATCGCGGCGTATCCCAATAAACAATTTATTTTAACGGTAAGTCCGGTGAGACACATGAAGGATGGGGCAGTAAACAATTCGAAAAGTAAAGCCAACCTAATTCTTGCAGCACATGAGTTAGCGGATAAATTCGGTAATGTCCATTATTTTCCTGCATACGAATTAGTAGTGGATGATTTACGTGATTATCGTTTTTTTAACGACGATATGCTTCATCCAAACGAAACGGCAGTGAATTATATTTGGAAGAAATTCGTTGAGGCTGCGATAGACAATTCGGCTTTTGCGCTTATGGAAAAATATACAGCACTAAATAAGGCAAGGGAACATGTTTTTATCAGTGATAATAAAGATGAGCGTGCCAAGCATGAAGCATACATTTCAAAAATTGAAGGGGAGATAGAAGCATTAAAAAAGGCTTGAGAAACTTCCCAAGCCTTTTTCTGTTCAAGTAATCTATATCTTATAAGTGAATCACTTCATCATAAGCAGCAGCAGCCGCTTCCATTACCGCTTCACTCATTGTTGGGTGAGGGTGAACCGTTTTAATAAGTGCTTCACCAGTTACTTCAAGTTTTCTGATAGCAACAATTTCAGCAATCATTTCAGTTACGTTGGCACCGATCATGTGTCCTCCTAATAATTCACCATACTTAGCGTCAAAGATAAGTTTAACGAAACCATCTTTTGCTCCAGCAGCGCTAGCTTTACCACTAGCAGAGAATGGGAATTTCCCAACTTTAATTTCGTATCCAGCTTCTTTTGCTGCCTTTTCAGTATATCCTACAGACGCTACTTCAGGCGAGCAGTATGTACATCCAGGAATGTTATTGTAATCCAATGGTTCTGGATGATGATTAGCAATTTTCTCTACGCATATGATTCCCTCAGCAGAAGCAACGTGAGCCAGTGCTGGTCCAGGAATACAATCACCAATGGCATAGTACCCAGGGATATTCGTTTCGTAGAAATCATTTACCAAGATGCGCCCTTTGTCAGTTACGATACCTACATCTTCTAATCCAATACCTTCAATATTCGCTTCAATACCAACTGCTGATAGTACGATATCACAATCTAACGTTTCTTCACCCTTCTTGGTTTTAACCGTCACCTTACAACCAGTTCCTTTCGTATCAACCTTTTCAACAGAGGAATTGGTCATAATTTTAATTCCAGTCTTCTTGAAAGATCTCTCCAATTGCTTAGATACCTCTTCGTCTTCAACAGGCACAATATTTGGCAAATATTCAACGATAGTAACTTCACAACCGATTGCATTGTAGAAGTAAGCGAACTCAACACCAATTGCTCCCGAGCCAACTACAACCATTTTCTTTGGAAGTTTATCCAAAGTCATGGCTTCACGGTAACCGATAATCTTTTTACCATCTTGTTGAAGGTTTGGCAACTGTCTTGATCTAGCACCGGTAGCAATTACGATATGCTTAGCGCTATATTCAGTTGTTTTTCCTTTATCATCAGTAACGTCTACTTTTTTACCTGGCTTTACTTTTCCAGTTCCACTTAAAACGTCAATCTTGTTTTTCTTCATTAGGAATTGGATACCGTTGCTCATTCCATTCGCAACTTCACGGCTTCTTTTAACCATACCGCCAAAATCAGCTTTATGGTTGCCTACCTTAATTCCGTAGTCTTCAGCGTGCTCAATATATTCAAATACTTGCGCACTTTTTAATAATGCTTTTGTTGGAATACATCCCCAGTTCAGGCAAATCCCGCCCAACGATTCTCTTTCTACAACTGCTGTTTTTAGTCCTAACTGAGAAGCTCTGATGGCAGTTACATATCCGCCAGGGCCACTTCCCACTACAATTACATCATAACTCATATTGCCTTTAATTTGGTGTGTTGCGAATTTAATTGAAAAGTTTGATTCAAAAAAGAAAAGGAGGTGCATTTGCACCTCCTTTTACAATATCCATAAAAGAAATGTATTATTTCTTCACAAACTTCACAGTTTTAACTTTGTCATTCGCATATACGCTCACAAAGTAAACACCCGTTTTTAATTGATCTACACCAATGTATTTATTGGTGAAAGTGCTTTGTGTTAAAACAACTTTTCCAGTTAAGTCTGTGATTACAACCCTATCCATGTTGAAGTTTACATCAATTTGTAATACGTTCTCAGCTGGGTTAGGGAATACTGAAACTGTTAAATCTTGGTTTTGTTTTACAATGTCTGTCATTGTAGGAGATGCCGTTAACCAATTTGCCATTTCTGGGTTGTCGTTTGCATCAACACTCATTTCAACCAATGGGAATCCAACATTTGCATCATTAGTCCACCACGCATAATTATAGTTAGTATCAATAGATGTTTGAGCTACTGTCCAAATTCCAAAGTTTTGTACCCAAATTGTATCATGTTGCACATCTACAATTCTTTGACGTAATACGTCAAAAGTGCCGACTGGTGTAGTTAATGTTCCCCAAGCATCTGCCACATAGGTTCTGTCATGGTGTTGTTTTAATCTAGCTGAATCAACGGGGAGTCCAGCTGAAGCTCCGTCCACTTTTTCGTCCAATATGGCTATATCACTGTATGAATCCTGATAGTTTAGAATAAGCTGGACTAAAACTTCTGGGTCATCATTTTTAATGGTCATTGGTCCAAAACCAAAATCTCTATATACGCCATCAATTTCTAATGCGTTTGAATTCTTATCTAGGAAAATATAGGTATCACCATTGTTTACATCCACTTCTAGGTTAGAATTTGGGAAATCCTGACCTTCAGGCGTCCATGATGGGTTTGTAAATACCATTTCACTTAAGGTAGCAGTATCTAAGTTAGTCATAACCCAGGTTTGGTTAGGTCCTGCAGACCCTGGTCCAACTGCAGGCATAGTATCTTGCGCCTGATATAAATGTGAACCAACTGATACTAAGTCCCACTGAGAAATCGTGATCTGAGCGGCCAAATTGCCTGCTCCTGCTAATAATGCTAATCCGAGTATATATTTTTTCATATTATCTGTATTACACTTTATAGATGCTAAATGTCTTAAATAAGTTGCTTTTGTCCAAGCGGTTTTGGTTTAATGCCAGTTAATTTATGTTAATCTTATAAGAAGTATTGATAAGAGAAGTAAATGGCAGCAATGATTCCTGCTAAATCAGCAAGAAGTCCAAGCCAAACCGCATTCCGTGTGTTTTTGATGCCAACTGAGCCAAAATAGACAGCTAACACATAAAAGGTAGTTTCGGTAGCACCTCTCATTACAGCAGATGTTTTGCCTGCGAAGGAATTTACGCCTGAGCAGTTATTCAGCCCATCTGTACAATTCCATGTTTCAACCATCATTCCGCGTGCACCAGACCCACTGATAGGTTTCATCAAGCCCGTTGGCAATGCATCTACAAACCTTGTTTCACCTGTGAATATTGAAACGAATGTCCGTATGCCATCTACAATAAAATCCATTGCACCGGATGCCTTGAAAACACCAATACAAACGATAATACCGGCTAAATAGGGTAGTATTTTTATACCCATGGAAAAGCCCTCCTTAGCACCGTCAATAAAGGCGTCAAAGACATTGATTTTTTTATACATACCTGCAGCAATAAAGCCTGTAACGATAGACATTATAATTACCCCGCTTGCTACATTGGATATGTCTCGAATTTGATCTGAATCGAGTTCGTTCATTCCAAATACTAATGCAACAAAAAGGGCTATTGCTCCAATTATATAAGGAGCGATACTTACATGTAACAAGTTAATTTTTTGTGCAATGGATACACCAATCAAACCCACCAAACTAGATACGAAAGTAGCCAAGAGAATTGGTAAAAATACTATGGTTGGATTGGGTGCTCCAGCAGCTGTCAAATCCGCCATAATGGTGGTAGGTATAAGTGTTAATCCACTTGTATTCATTACCAAGAACATTATCTGGGCATCAGATGCTCTATCTTTTTCAGGATTTAATTCTTGCAATTGATCCATTGCCTTCAAACCCATTGGAGTAGCGGCATTATCCATTCCTAGGAAGTTGGCTGAGAAATTCATTACGATAGACGCATTAGCAGGATGATCTTTTGGTACACCTTTAAAAATTTTTGAGAAAAAAGGACTAATAACACGAGCAATGCGATTAATAACTCCAGCTTTTTCTCCTATTCTCATGATGCCGAGCCAGAAGGTCATTACGCCTATGAGTGAGATCACTAATTGAATGGCTGTTTTTGCATCATCAAATGTGGCCTTTGCCATGTTGTTAAAGACTTCATAATCGTTGTGAACGATTAGGCTGTAGAGTCCGAAAACAAATGAAATGATTATGAAAAACGCGAAGATGAAATGCATTGCCATGTTACGAAACTAGCACAATTCGTGACTGCTTTTAAATGGATGCAAGGAAGTTATTAAAAAGTACTTGTCCATTATCACCAGAGGTCTCAGGGTGGAACTGAATTCCGTATATAGGAAGAGAGCTATGCTGCATTGCTTCATTTTGGCAGGTGGCCGAACTTGCTAAATGAATAAATTCAGCTGGAACGCTTGCTTCTTCACAATGATCTTGGTTAAAAACAACCGGATTTACTAGGGATTCGAATAAGATACTTGAACTTTGAATATGTATTATTTCATCTGTTCTACATTCATTCGACATGAACACTAAAGCTCCAAAATGCATGGCAATAGCTTGGTGCCCGAAACAAATACCCAGTGTAGGTTTGTTCTGTTTGATTATCATATTAATAGCATCCGCATAGTCACTAAACCCAACTTGACTGAGTAGGATAGGAGCTCCACTCAGAATAAAAGCATCAAATGAGGCAAGGTCGGTAATCGCAATATCATTAAGGGCAATTATTTGAGTATCATGTCCAGCCTTAGCCACCATAGATTCGATTTGAGGCACTTTATTACTCCCGCATGCTACAATACAAATCATAGAATTAGAGTTAAGTCGCCAATACCTTCTCTTATTACATCAAAATCGCCCTCTGAGCAATCGATAACGGTTGAGGCCTCATTGTTTCCGTATCCACCATCAATCACTATATCTACAATTTTCTCATAGCGCTCATATATCGCGTACGGATCAGTTGTATAATCCAAAATTTCATCCTCATCGTGAATAGATGTCCCTACCAAGGGCACACCGAGTCGATCAATAATCTCAAGAACTATGTTGTTATCAGGGATTCTAATACCGACCGTCTTTTTTGATTGTCCGAATAACTTGGGAATTCTGTTGCTTGCTGTTAATATAAAGGTAAAAGGTCCAGGTAGTGCCTTATTCATCGCTTTGTATACAGGTCTACTTATTTGCTTTGTGAATTCTGACAGCGTACTGAGGTCTTTGCAGATAAGTGAAAAATTTGCCTTATTAGGCTTGATACCTTTAAGCTTTGCGAGTTCGGCAATAGCCTTGGGATGCTCTAAACTGCATCCCATGCTATAAACAGTATCGGTGGGGAAAATTACAATTCCGCCTTTATTCAACACATCACAAACCTCTGCAATTCTGCGCGAGTCAATGTTGTGAGGATTTATTTCTATTAACATATATGGCTATTAGCCGTTCACTTTTTTGTAGTCAGCCAAGAACTTTTCTAAACCGCTATCTGTGAGAGGGTGCTTTAATAATGCAGTAATTGCACTCAATGGGCCTGTCATGACATCAGCGCCAATTTTAGCACAATCAATAATGTGCATTGGATGTCTAACAGATGCTGCAAGAATCTCAGTTTCGAACATGTAGTTATCATAGATTTCTCTAATGTCTGCAATCAGACCTAAACCATCTGTTGAAATATCATCTAATCTTCCAATAAAAGGAGATACATACGTTGCACCAGCTTTTGCTGCTAGCAGCGCTTGTCCAGTAGAGAAGACTAATGTGCAATTTGTGCGAATACCTTTGTCGCTGAAGTACTTGATAGCTTTTACACCATCTTTAATCATTGGAACTTTAACAACAATGTTTTCATGCAATTCGGCTAGTTTTTCTCCTTCCTTAACCATCTCGCTAAACTCAGTTGAAATTACCTCTGCACTTACGTCTCCGTCAACAATGTTGCAAATATTAACGTAGTGTTGTAGAATGTTGTCATTTCCTGAAATACCCTCCTTAGCCATTAAGGATGGATTTGTTGTTACTCCGTCAAGAATACCCATGTCCTGAGCTTCCTGAATTTGTTCTAGATTGGCTGTATCAATAAAAAACTTCATAGCTGATTTAATTTGTAACAAAGATAGAAAAGCCGAGCGCTGGACGTGTGAATACTTTTAAACATAGGGAGGAGATAATACACGAGGGAGGGGAGGGGGGGGAATTCGAAATTCGAAATTTGAAATTTGAAATTTGAAATTTGATATTGGATAAACGGAATAATCGATAACCACTAGTTTCTAGAATAACTAAAAGTCATTTCGACCTTGCGGAGAAATCTATAGTGAGCATTAATTAATGTGCAAACAATAGATTTCTCTGTTGCGTTTCACTACTTTCATTCGCTTCATACCAGCCGAAATGACTGTAGAGGTAAGTACATGTTTCTATATGAAATGACATTTAAACAGCCAAGAAACGAATTAGAATTAACAAGATTATACTATGCTCTGATACCAATCACACAGACATCATCCAACTGCTCTAAGTCACCGCGCCATTCCTCAAAAGTTTGATCAAGTGCTTTGTGTTTTTCTTTCATGGATGAAGACTTAACCGAAAGAATTTCTTTAAATCGGCTGAATTTAAGTTTCTTTCCTTTGGCACCGCCGAACTGATCGGCAAATCCATCAGAGAACAGATAGATTTCATCGCCTTCTTGAAGTTTGATTTCATGATTTTGGAAACTCTGTTGTGTATTTAAACTCGCAAGTCCAATAGCTATTTTATCTGCCTTGATTTCCATTATCTCGTTATCGCGGATAATCCATAGAGGATTATATGCTCCAGCATATTCTAACACCTGTGTTTCGGGGCAATAAGAACAAATAGCTAAATCCATTCCATCCTTAATCTGCGAATATTCAGCATTCTGTGAAAGGGTTGAAGAAACGATCTCGTCAAGTTTTGTCAGAATGTCGGCTGGTTTATTGACCTTATACTCCTTAACAATCTGATTAAGCGCATTGCTTCCAATTAAACTCATAAATGCACCAGGCACGCCGTGACCTGTACAATCTACTACCGCAAATAGTACTTTTTCAAGTTTATCGCTTTGTTCGTTTGCAACACTTTCAAACCAATAGAAATCGCCAGAAACAATGTCTTTAGGTTTAAACAAAATGAAAGCATCATTAAAGTATTTGCTAATTACACTGGCATCAGGCAGAGTAGCATCCTGTATTCGCTTGGCATATTTAATACTATCCGTAATACTCTTATTCTTCTCCTCAATGATTTCCTTCTGCGTAATAACTTCTGCCGTGCGTTCTTTTACTTTCTCTTCAAGATTCTCGTAAAGCGTTGCATTTTCAAGAGCAATACCGACATATACAGCCAAGTTTCTTAAAATGTTTAAGTGATATTCAGTGTATTTATTTTTTTCGAATGTTTGTACCGTAATCACACCAATGGCTTCATTCTGTCCACTGTATACTGGTAAATACATTATTGAGGATGCTAGATTTCCAGATACGGCTGTTTGAATTGATTTGAGGTAATTCAAACCTTGATTAGCATAGTCATTAATAAAAATCTCTTGTCTGTTTTTGAAACAAACACTGGCAAGTCTATCATCATCTACTGCGTAGTAGAATTCCTCCATGTGCTCGTTGTTTTCAATAAACCCAGGAAAAACAAGACGATTATCGTTTTTCTGGTAGATACCAATTCCGAAACAAGAGGCATCCATTAAATTGTTTACATTTTCGTAAACTGTGCTAATGATAAGTTCTGTTGATAGGGCAGAGGTGATATCTTTTCCAATCTTACTTAATAGTTCAGTGTTTTTATAACTGATTTCGATTTCTTCTTTCTGCTTACGAACTTCAGCCGTACGCTCTTCTACCAAATCTTCTAGCCCCTCGTAAAGTCTCGCATTATCTATGGCAATAGCTGCGTAAACGGCTAGGTTCCTTAGGAAATTCACTTGATAATCCGAGTAGGCATTTGTCTTAAAACTCTGAACAGTTATTACTCCAATTTTCTTGCCCTTAACATGCAGGGGAATGTAAATAAGCGATTCAACCGATTCACCCATCTGAGGTGCTAGATCCTGCTTTATAAATTTTGAATGCTCTTTGTAATAGTCGTTTATAACGATCTCGATATCATTGTTAAAACAGGCTATTGCCATTCGGTTTACTTCTGAAACGTGATAGGAGCCTCCTGTGAGTACTTTTCCTTTCTCTATATATCCTGGAAAGCTAATAGTTTCCTTTTCTTCATCAAAAATTCCAATTCCGAAAGACGGTGTATCCATTACTCTATTTAAACTATCGTAAATGGCACGGTTAATATCATTGATGGAAAGTAAAGATGTGATTTTCTTTCCAAGTTCAGAAAGCAGAATTACATCTTCCGACTTCTTTTTTAACTCTTCGGCGTTTTGTTCAATTACTTTATTTTGCTCACTTAGTTCTTTAGTCCGTTCTTTAACTTTTTCATCCAGAACTTCATACATTTTGGCGTTCTCAAGTGCAATGGTTGTATAAGAAGCGAGTGTTTTTAGCACTTCAACATGATAAGGGTCGTAAGCGTTTTTCTCGAAACTCTGAACAGTGATCACACCAATTATATCATCCCCTTTCATAAGCGGTTGGAAAATCAATGAGTAGGGGAAATCACCCGATACTACATGGACTTTGTTAACATATTTCACGTAATCGACAGAGTTGTCGTTAATGTAAATAGTTTCCTTGTTATTGATACACCAAACGGAATAGTTGTTTTCAGTATCCATGCTCACCTCACCATAGGGGTGCTGGGTGCCACGTTCCATTTCGTACTTGTATTCGACAACATTGCGTTCTTTGTTGTATAATCGAATTCCAAAACAGCTCGCATCCATTAACTGATTCACATTGGTGTGTAAGTTTTTGAAAACATCCTGTATGTTAAGGGTTGAGATTAATTCTTGTCCAATCTTGTTTAGTAGTCGAGAGTTTTCCATTGATTGCTCAATAAGATCTCTCTGTTTAATGACTTCCTGCGTGCGTTGTTTTACAACATCTTCAACAGATCTAAATGCTTGTGCGTTTTTTATTGCAATGCCTGCATATACTGCTAGATTTCTAATAAGACTTAAGTGCAGATTGTTATAAGCGTTTTTCTCAAAACTTTGGACAGATATCAAGCCAATCAGGCTTTCACCATCCAGAATTGGAAGGTAGATAATGGACTCAGGAGATTCACCAATGGCAGGAGGTGCAATTTTGCCAGTATATTTTGGCATGTCCTCTTGCATATCGTTTATTATGGCCTCTTGTTTATTCCTCGCCACCCAGCAAGCTACTCTATTTGGGTCGTTAATGTCTAGTTCGAGATGAGGTAAGCGTTCTCCCTTTTCAAACGCGAATTCCATGCTGATGACCTCCTTCTCTTCGTCGTATAAGCCAATTAGGAAAACATTGGCATCCATTAACGCATTTACCTTCTTGTAAATGGTTTCCAGAATCTCATTCAGATTTAACGTGGATGTAATTTCTTTGCCTATTTGACCTAAGGTCTTTAAATCTTCATAATGTTGAGCAATTCTTTCGTTCTGAGTTCTTAAAAGATGTTTCTCCTGTTCAATCTTATCGATTTTTGACTCCAGCTCAAGCGTCTTAAGTTTTTGCTCATTCTTTTCTTTACTAGCTAATTCCTTAAAGTGATGATAGGCTTTGTAGTGGGTTGCAAATCCATTCATGTTACCCATCTTCTCAAAGATTTCACTTAGATGCAAATGACAAGCATAGGCTATTTCATTCGATTTGATTTCCTCTGCCATTTTTAGCCCATCATTCAGGTAGGCTTGTGCTTTCAAATAGTCACCGGCAGCCGCATAGGTTTTCGCAATTGATACAATTGATTGAGCTTCACCTGTTTTGAATCCCATTTCTGCACGCACAGTACGTGCCTTTTCCAAATAGTCAATTGATTGCGGGAAATCATTTATTGAACGGTATATATCTCCCAAACCATTTAAGGCGTAGGACATAACTTGTTTAATATCCTTTTGAGTGGCAATTCGCAGACATTCATGTTTAAATTCAAGGGCTTGGTCCACGTTGCCTAATAGGTAGTTAGCTTGACCTAGACCATCAAGCACACGAATTTTAATATCATCATTCCCAATCTCCTCACATATTTCAAGTGCTTGAGATAAGGTTTCTATGGCCTTTTCGTTTTGATCAGTATTGTAGCAGTAGGTACCTAATCCATTTAAGGCTGCCGCTTTTCCATCTAGGTCTCCAATTTCATCCGCCGTTTCATACGCTTGCTCAAAGAAGTCTCTTTGCTTGTCTCTATTACCGACCAATTCGTATAGGACGGCAATCATATACAGAATTTGAATATCCTCATTTAACTCGCCAAAGCTTCTCAGTGACTTATGCGCTTGTAGCAGGTTTTCAAGACTTTTATCGTATTCTGCCAGCCAAACTTGAGCTGCTCCAATAGCCCCTGCGGCATAAGCTTCACCGATTTTAGATCCGCGTTCTTTAGAGTTTGAGAGAGCTTCTTCGGCCAATTCCTTAGCCTTTCTAGGATTGGAACGATTGAGACTCCAGGATTGTTTGCACAATTCCAGTACATCCGCAATGTGTTCTTTGCTGACTGTCAACAGATTATCCTCTTGGTAGCTCATTCCTTGTTGCAAGTAGGATGCAATATAATCATAAAAATGATTAAATGATAGGTTTAGGAATGCAATGTTTGGAGAAAAAAAAGCGGGCAAGCTACTTATATCGCACCGCTACAACCGCTTACCCTTGCTCTGTTCCCAGCCTGGGGGAGTTCAGCAGGAGCTGGTCGTATAAGACTTGCCCAGCGCAAAATTAGATATATTTTACTATTAGGCAAGGTTGCTACCGTAATTATTTTACTATTCGGTAAACTGGGTAGCGCATGTGGCTGGATTCGTAGAATTCCGAGTTGTAATAGACAAAGGCAAGCTGCGCCCTAGCGTCACTTGCAAACTCTGGATCTCTAACTCTTTTGTCGTCTAGTTTCCTCTGTAAATCTGGGTTGTTGCGCAAAATTTCAGCAGCTTTATCCTCAAAAACATAGCTAGAAAACCACTCCTTTTGCATTAGAATCTCATCAAAAAAGTTCCAGTTGAAATAACTATCTACACTGCGAGCTTCTAAAGCTTCAATAATGAATTGATCGTGTTTGTCTGTGCCCAAATTTACAATGTAATCTCCTCTGTAAAATTGCAAGCTTTGTTCTTCATAGCGGGTTGATGTCATGTAATGTAAGTAATGGCCTTCGTATGGTGATTTGACAGTTTGATAATCTTCAATATAACTTGATTGCACGGTGATTGTGGTGTCTTGTTTGATTTGACTCATAGGTACTCCGTTCACTTTTAAGCGACTGATTACTTCTCCCCAGGCTTGAGGAATTATATATGCATTCGGAATGTCAATTGAATCCGTGGCGGTGTAATGATTGTAGTATTTTATTTGTGTCGAGTATGGTTTCTTTCTATCGTAATACAAGCGATCTAAACCACTAACATCACTTTTTTTGTAAGCAGCTTCAAAGCCATTAAAGTCTATTAGAGTATGTTTTGATGTGTCCAATTCATAATTGATAGCAAGAGATGTGAGTTGTTTTTTAGCCTTTCTAGTCTCCTCTCTGACTTGGATGAGCTTCTCATTATTGGTGCTCATAAAATTGACCATATGCTGGAGTAGTAAGATGGTAGATTTCACACGGTCTTTGTACGGTTTTAACATGTGCGCTTCCGATACAAAACCTATACAATCAAATTGTGCTGCATAGCCAGTTGAATAGCGCGGTGTTTCCAGGTAATCTACAATGCCTTCCTTTGGGGTTTTACCAGCCAAATTCATATATGGCACCATTGGATAGTTGTCCTTTTTCATATTTGAGAATAGATATGGGTTGAAATGTTCCCGCGTATATTCGGCTAATAAAGGATGAAGTTTGTTAAGCTGGGTGGTAATCAAGGTCATTACATGTTGATAATCTGCACCATTGCTAGTATGAGTGTCCACAAATACATTCGGGTCCCATTCTTGAAAAATCTTAACGAATTCGTGCGCATTTCTAGAATCAAGCTTAATGAAATCTCGATTTAAATCCAGATTTCTAGCATTCCCTCTAAAACCGTATTCTTCAGGCCCATTTTGATTTGCGCGCGAACAACATGAACGATTAGTTCCTCCACCAATATTATACATTGGGATTATTGCAATTACAACATTTTTCGGCAGCTTATCATTCGCCAATAAATCACCAGATAACTTAAGACTACCATCAATACCGCAAGGTTCGCCTGGATGAATTCCGTTGTTTATGAGAAAGACACTTTTTTCTTTTCTGTCTAATTTATTAGCTAAGAATTCGCCATCATCATTCATTACAAATAGATGAAGGG
The DNA here is from genome assembly GCA_964230215.1 of Flavobacteriales bacterium. Lineage (GTDB taxonomy): Bacteria > Bacteroidota > Bacteroidia > Flavobacteriales_D > JAUILH01 > JAUILH01. The sequence goes on along the minus strand of CAXRGQ010000006.1, from coordinate 84,822 downwards.
GGCGACCACAATCGCTTGCACCGTATGTGATTAGCTTGCATTTGCCTGGATACTGTTTTTCGAGGGAAATGTATTTTAAAATAAGTGAATTATGATCGTATGTTTGGTTCTGCTCATATAAATTAGGGATTTCGATTTGAGCATAAGACGATATGGTAAGCCACATCATTAAAAGCGATAAGCCTAAATTCTTCATTCGCTAAAAATAGTGAAAGTGAACGATACTTACTTAGCTAAATCGTTTAAGAGTACAAGTTTCTCGTCTTCCAGAATTGGAATTACATTCGTTTGATTCGGCGTAAGACAATACTTAATATCTTCGTTTAGATTCAATCTTTTTAATCGTCTTCTATGCGAAGATGATTTTAAATACCCCATGAAATTATCACGCGCAGATTGAAATAAATACTTAGCAGCTATGGAAGAATCTTCATTCGATTGAAACTTACCTGTAGCCATCAAAGCATCACAAATAGCCCCCGCACAAATAGTGTCTTCAAGATTAAACTTATCCTTCCATCCACTACACAGACACAGAACGTTTCTTTCTTGCTCAATTAGCCACGCTGTAAGTGCTTCTAAGTTTAGCAATGATCCAATCACAACCGTCTTAGCTGACTCTTTTGCGATATTGATTGCACGAGTACCATTGGTTGTGCTTAGCACAATCGTCTTTCCAACAACATCATCGGTTTTGTAACTGTATGGTGAATTTCCAAACTCGAATCCCTCAACAATTTCACCACCTCTCTCGGCCGCAGCCAAATAACCTCTTGATTGGTACTCTTTGGCTTCTTCTATGGTAGATACGGGAATGATCGACTCAACTCCATTATCAAATGCTGCACATATTGCTGAGGTAGCTCTAAGTACATCAATCACGACAATTATGTCATGTTCTTCCTTGTAAAGAGGGAATTGTAAAGGTGAAAAGCAGGTTTCAACTATAGGGCGCTTATCTGTATCTTCCATTATTTGTAGAATGGCAGTTTAACGATCTGCGCTTTTAATGCTTTGTTTCTAACTTTTATGAAGATTTCAGTTCCCTCTGAAGCCATTTCTTTCGGAACATAGCCTAAGCCAATTCCCTTTTTCATGCTTGGTGACATAGTGCCTGAAGTTACTCTTCCAACGACAACATCAGATGCATCTGCAATCTCATAATCGTGCCTTGGAATGCCCTTGTCAATCATTTCGAATGCGATGAGCTTTTTGGATACACCTTCTTCTTTTTGACGTTTTAGATTGGCTGAATTAATGAAGTCTTTAGTGAATTTGGTGATCCATCCTAAGCCTGCTTCAAGTGGTGATGTAGTATCGTCAATATCGTTCCCATATAAACAGTAACCCATTTCTAAACGTAAGGTATCTCGTGCTGCTAGGCCGATTGGTTTAATTCCGTAATCTGCACCCGCTTCAAGAACTTTATTCCATACTTGCTCAACCTCCGAATTCTTACAATAAATTTCAAATCCTCCAGATCCTGTATACCCCGTAGCCGAAATGATAACGTGCTCAATTCCTGCAAAATCTCCCACAACAAAATTATAAAAGCTGATATCAGCAAGGTTGACAGAACTCAATGATTGCATGGCTTCAACTGCCTTAGGCCCTTGAATAGCTAGTAATGAAAAATCATCAGAAATATTGCGCATGCTAGCACCCATCGAATTATGAGATGAAATCCAATCCCAATCTTTCTGAATGTTAGATGCATTTACCACCAACAGGTATTTTTCATCTTTAATTTTGTAAACAATTAAATCATCTACAATTCCGCCTTTATCATTCGGCAGACAACTGTATTGAGCTTTTCCATCAACTAATTTGGAAGCATCATTGGATGTCACCTTTTGAATTAGCGCGAGTGCTTCAGGTCCTTCTATTAAAAACTCCCCCATGTGCGATACGTCAAATACGCCTACTGCATTTCTAACAGTTTCGTGCTCGTCGTTAACTCCAGAGTATTGTACAGGCATTTCGTAGCCCGCAAATTCAACCATTTTTGCACCTAAATCTCTGTGCACATCACTTAAGGCAGTCTTTTTCATCCGAATAGTTTTAATTGGAAAGCAAATGTATAAAATTGCTTGAATTGGCTTTCACTGAATAATGAGATTCAATCTTTTTTCGTGCTTCTTTCCCCAATGCTTTTATTTTTGCTCGATCTTGTAATAAGCTTTCTAAAGCATTCATCCATTCACTCTCGGTATCACAGAGAAAACCGTTTTTTTCGTGGTCAATAATATAAGTGTTTACGCCAACTGGAGAGGCAATTGCTGGAATTCCAAGAGACATATACTGTAAGGCTTTAAAACCGCATTTTCCACGACTCCATTGATCGTCTTCTAGGGGCATTATTCCAATATTGATTTCACTAAGATCATCAATTTCACTCTTTTTGTTCCATTTGACAAAATTTAAACTTGACAAATCGGTATCTGGCTTTTGATCTGAAATGACCCTGAATTCGAATGTGTGTTTTTCTTGCAGTTTTTCTATAACTGGGTAGATTGAGCTTAAATAACGGACGGTTGAATGTGATCCTGTCCAACCTATAATAATCGTTTCATTATCATGGGTATGCAGTTTATTATGATACCCTTCAGTGTCTATAGTTGTTGGTACTACGGTAACATTCTTATTAACTTCTTGTGCATAGTTCGCTAAATAATCATTCCCACATACAACCATATCGCTCCATGCGCATAGGTTTTTTACGGTCTTGTAACGTTTTAAGAAGCTGAATAGGCGATTACTTTCTGAGAAGTTTTTTAGCCAAATAGCATCATCAAAATCAAACAGCACATACCTTGCTCTCTTGCAAATTAGGTAGTCTAATACAGGTAGGCCAATGGGTTTAACTTCTCTATGAATAAAAACGGCATCATACTTCCGAATGCCAAATAGTAAGCCCCATCTTTTGAGCAGGCCTCCCATCATTCTTAAGCCTTTTGTTATAAAACGTCCATTGCTGTACCACAAATCCCAGGTAGATTTTGACATGAAAGGAGATTGTGTCACCTCAAATCCCTCAGCTTTGAGAAGATCTATATATTGTTCAAACCTGAATCGCTGGCTAGGAGCACTATCATGTGGGTAGGGGCATATGATGAGAATTCTTTTCACTCAGTTTACAAAGAAAATCAAATTAAGGGCGTATTAATAAGTCAAATTCGAGTTTTATGAACAGAATTACCTTAAACACTTAACACGATTAGATTATATTTGAAGCGTGAAGTTAATTCCGAATAGCACAGCGCCCAGATGGGTGATATTTTTGATAGACATTTTTATCTGTCTTTTTTCATTATTTGTGGCGTATATGGTGCGGTTTGACTTTTTTGCGATTCCGCTTGATGAAGAGCTTCCCATCCTCAAAAAAGCACTTCCATATTACATAGCTGTGCGAGCTTTATTTTTCTTCCTTTTTAAAACTTATGCAGGCATTATTAGGCATACAAGCACGCAGGATGCAAAGAGAATGTTTCTTTCGATATCCTCTGGAACAGCTATTTTCTATCTAATTAGTGCCATAAAGGTGAATTATGGTGACGGACTTCATTTACTGCCATTAACTATTCTTCTTGTAGATTATTTAGCCTGTGTATTCTTTTTAATTTCTTCGCGTATAGCTCTAAAATTGTTGTATATCGAAAGCAATAAGGATAAAAAAGAAACTGTCAATATTGTCATTTATGGTGCTGGGCAGGCAGGTCTAATTACTAAACGAACGTTAGATAGGGACGAGGATAGACATACTAAGGTGGTAGCGTTCTTTGATGATGATGAAAACAAGAAATCCAAAATGCTAGAAGGGGCACCCATTTTCCATACATCAAACTTGGATGATTATCTAGGTAAAGGGAACGTAAGCGAGCTGATTATTAGCATGCAGCAAGTTGATGCCGATAATAAAAAGAAAGTTCTGGATATTTGCCTAAAGCATGGAGTTAATGCTATGAGTGTGCCACCGGTGGCAAATTGGATCAATGGGCAACTGAATGTAAAGCAACTTCAAAAAATCAAGATTGAAGACTTATTGGGAAGAAAACCGATAAAACTAGCCAGCTCTAAGCTGAATGAAGAAATTGGAGGAAAGGTAGTTTTAGTTTCAGGTGCTGCAGGTTCGATTGGAAGTGGATTAGTACGCCAGATAGCTCGTTTTAAGCCCAAAAAGTTAATTCTCTTAGACCAAGCGGAGTCGCCATTATATGAAATAGAACAGGAGTTAGTGCGGGATGGATTTAAGGATATTTTGGCACCAGTAATCGCGGACGTAAAAAACATTCAACGCATGCAGCAGATATTCGAGACCTACAAACCTCAACTTATATACCATGCAGCTGCCTATAAGCACGTTCCTTTAATGGAATTAAATGTAGAGGAAGCCTTTGCTACTAACATTGGGGGGACTAAAAACTTGGTAGATTTATCCATCAAACATGACGTACAGAAGTTTGTGCTTATTTCTACAGATAAAGCTGTAAACCCAACAAGTATAATGGGGGCGAGTAAGCGTGCCGCTGAGATTTATGCGCAATCAAAATCTGGTCATGTAAATACTAAATTCATCACAACTAGGTTCGGGAACGTCCTTGGGTCAAACGGTTCGGTTATTCCGCTATTCAGAAAACAAATTGAAGCTGGAGGGCCCATAACAGTGACGCATCAAGACATAACACGTTACTTTATGACTATCCCAGAGGCTTGTCAATTAGTGTTAGAAGCAGGGTCGATGGGAGCAGGAGGCGAAATCTACATCTTTGATATGGGCGAATCTGTTAGGATAATGGATCTGGCAGAAAAGATGGTTAAGTTGAGCGGTCTTGAACTAGGAAAAGACATTGAAATCAAAGTGACTGGCTTACGTCCGGGTGAAAAGCTCTATGAGGAGTTGTTAGCGAATGAAGAGAATACAGTAAAGACACATCACCCACAGATATTAATTGCGAAAGTTAGAACCTATAACGAATCAGAAGTAAATCAGAGTATTGATAGGATGTTAAATGCGGCTGAGTTATTGCAAAGAGATGATGCAGTAAGACAAATGAAAGACTTGATACCTGAGTATATCTCTAACAACTCGGAATTTAGTAAATTTGACACCAAAGAAAAGATATGACTCAAGATTTGCATGTAGAATTAGCGGAACTTCAGAGGGAAATTGAAGGCTATATCGGTGGTTTAGAATCGAATAGTATTGTATTTCAATTCTCTGATGTTGAAAGCGGAGTGAAGTTGGACGTAGTTACTGTTAATCCACGACACAGACAATCATTTTTATTTCATAGCGTAAATGGTTATGACAAATTAGATTGTTTAAAAAAGATGCTGGAGTATGTAAAGATTTATAAAGAAAAGGCATCCTCTTACACAATACAGTGGAGTTTGCATGGCGAATCAGATTTACAGACCTCTTATTTTAGAGCAAAGAATATTTTAGAAGCGCTAGACAAACTCTATTACGGCAGGGACATGAATGCTGTGACGGTTTTCAGTGTCGTGCTTAATCCAATTTCGTGATGACAGGTAGGTATCCCGTTGAAATTCGCTTTAGTGATGTGGATATGGCTGGTCATGTCCATAATGCTGCCTATTTCCAGTATTTTGAAATGAGCAGGATTAAGTTTTTCTACGATAAGATTGCTGGGAAAGAGTGGAATTGGCAAAAACAAAGTTTGGTGGTTGCGCACAACGAGATAGATTACTTCAAACCTATCTTTTTAAATGACCGCATAGAAGTAGAAGTCACCATTGCAGAAATGGGGACAAAATCGTTTAAAATTACCTATCGTGTAATGAGAGGTGATGAAGTGTGCGCAGCAGGTAATACGGTAATGGTATGTTTTGATGTGGAATTACAGACATCAATTCCTGTTCCACAAGAATGGAAAGAAAAGATTACGGCATAATTTCTTCCATTTCATCAACATCAGAAATTTTCTTCCAAGTTTGTAATCTTCCTTCAGGAGTCTCCAGTTCCATTGTAGTTTCCTTGATATCGTTTACGAATAAGGTTTTCGGGATACTATCAGCTGTAAAGTAAAGCGACAATTGTTTTGCATTCGGGTCGTAATCCCATTTACCGCCTTCAACAAGTGTAGTGCTGTCACTGGTGCTGGGCATGCTAATAATCCATGCCTTATCCTTCAAGAAACTCTGCGTAATACCATTATAGCCTTCTAGTTGACTACTTGGCTTACCATCTACATGACTTAACCTCCACGAACCTAAGATGAGTGAATCTGTAGCTGGGTCTTGAGTATAGATTTCAGGTATTTCCAGCATTTCCTGGTCTTGCCGGACGTTTACAATATCATCCTCACCTCCAGGTAAATCCTCTTGCTTCTTACCACAAGCGATAACCAGTGATAACAATAGTATACTAACCGTGAATAGTCTCTTCTTTCCCATAGTTCTTGATTATTTTTGCTTCATACGCTAAAAAGTCTTCCCATCTCTTATCTACATCTACGGATTTACCATACTTTCTGGCGAACCGAATAAACAAGGTGTAATGATTGGCTTCACTTACCATCAAATCATGATAAAATTGTCTTAAATCCTCATCATTAATCTCTTGTGATAATAGTCTAAACCTTTCGCATGAACGTGCCTCTATCATGGCAGCGAATAATAATCTATCCACAAGTTGACCCTCATAGCTGCCACCTCTTCTTATGAATTGCATCAAGTCATGAACATAAGGATCTTTACGTTCTTTACCTAACTCATATCCTCGTTCTATTATCTTTTGTTGCACCTGCCCAAAATGTTCCATCTCTTCGCACGAAATTTCTACCATTGCAGACACTAAATCAGGATATTCTGGGTACCTAACAATTAGGCTAATAGCATTACTAGCAGCCTTCTGTTCGCACCACGCATGATCAGTTAAAATTTCACTAATATTCTTCTCAACGATATTCACCCAACGTGGGTCCGTTTCCATTTTTAAGCCTAACATAGATGAGATTTTGGGCAAAAATAAGGCTTTATGTTGAACGATATTAACAATTGTGGAAAAGTCGGTCTTTGAATTAGGCTAAAGCCGCTTTATATTGCATATCCCTATTAAAAATGATAAAACCGTGAAGAAACTATTGATGATTGCATGTCTTTTCGCGTTTGGATTGCCAGCTTTGGCGCAACCAGATGTCGAATTGACTGATAAGGAGAAGGCGTACCAAGACAGTATTGCCGCGATTAACGCAGAGAACGAGCAGAATTCAGCAAGTAGAGAAGTCTACAATGAAGGAATCTCATTGTTCGAGAAGAAAGATTTTAAAGCAGCAATAGGCAAGTTTACTGAGGCGATTAAGATTGACCCTGAGTTTAAAGATGCTTATTATAACAAAGGTGTGGCTGAGTTAGAAGCAAGACAATACAAAGCGGCAAGTTCAACTTTTACTGATTTAATTAAGAAAGAGAAATCGGCTAAAGCTTTGTTTCAGAGAGCCCGTGCCTACCAAAGTTTAAATGATTACGGGAAAGCAGAGTATGATTATTCGGACGCCATCAAGCTAGATCCTAAAAACGAAAAGATTGCCTATAATTTCGGAACGCTTAAGTTTTTGCAGAAAGACTATGACGCGGCGATTAAGTTGTTTGATCAAGCAATAGCCAGCAAAAGTGATTTTGGATTCGCCTATAACGACAGAGGAAGTTGTCATAGGATGAAAAAGGAATATCAGAAGGCCGTAGAGGACTACGAGAAAGCAATGAGGTTTAATCCGAAATCGGCATTTATTCTCAATAACATTGGCTCGGTTAAGCGTAAACTAAATGACCATAATGGTGCCATTACAGCCTACAATAGAGCGATTAGCATTGATGCCAATTACTACCTAGCTTACAATAACAGAGGGAGTGCATTATTTGAGAATGGTAAATACGATGATGCCATGAGAGATTTTAATAAAGCAATTTCAATCAAGGCTGATTATGCACCAGCTTACAACAACAGAGGTTCGGTTAAGTTTAAGAACGAAGATTATGAAGGAGCTATCAAGGACTTTGACAAAGCCATTGAGCTCGACCCAAATTATGCAAATGCCTATGTGAATAGAGGAATTGCCAAAGAGCGCGCTCGTGATGAGGGTGGTGCTTGCGAAGATTGGGAAAAAGCACGTGAACTAGGTTCGGAAGTAGCCAAGTCTTACCATAGTACTAACTGTCAATAAGGGGAATGATGAAGAATTTAAGAATAATAGTAGGAATTATAGCATTATTGATAGCAGGATCGGTAAATGCTCAGAACGTAGATTTTAAAGGGTCTAATTTTAAAGATGATAAAGATGGTTTAAAAGCAGCGGTTGAAGCCATAAAACAAGGAGATGAGTTTTATGAGCAAGGTGTTGAGGATGTATTCCAAACCAAGATGACAGGAGATAACTTCAAGAAGGCCATCTCATTTTATATCAAGGCACAGAAGTTTAATCCAGACAATGCAGAACTGAACTTTAAACTGGGCGTGTGCTATGCCAATACTAGTCAGAAGTACAGAGCGCCTAAGCATATCAATAGAGCGGTTGAACTTGGACATAAGGATAACTTTTTACCTTACTATCAAGGATTGTGTTTACAGTTTGAAGGGAAATATGATGAAGCGGTGAAATCTTACACCACTTTTGAGACAGAATACAGAAAAGCGGATAAATTTTCTAAATACGTAAGTAAAAAGAAAAAAGAGTGTCGCATTGCGAAGGAGATGGAAGCAGATCCTAAACGCGTGTGGGTGGATAATGTTGCCGAACTAAATTCAGCTGACGATGATATCAATCCATCGATTAGTACGGATGGTGAGCAGATCATATTCTCTAGTAGCCGAATGAATGGTAAGAAGATGAATGATGTAGGCGAGTACGACCTTGATATCTATGCGTCACTCTACAGCGATGGAAAATGGGGAAAGCCTGAAGCATTGAAGGGAGCGATTAACTCCGACATAGATGACTACGCAGCGAACCTATCTTACGATGGTACAAAAATGTTGATGTACAAAAAGGAAGGCGACAACTTTGATGTATATGAGAGTTTCTTAAGAGGAAGCTCATGGAGTGCTCCAGAGAATTTCTCTAAGAACATTAATAATAGCATGAATCAAACTTACGCAGCGTATTACAATGACAAGCGTAAAGTCTTTTATTTAGTGGAGAAAGTATCGGCGAATTTAGCGGGAAGAGGATCGGATATCTACTTTACAGCGCCTATTGATAGAACAACACGTCAATATGGTGATGGTGCTTCTGTTGGAAGTGATGCCAATTCAAAGTTCCACGAAGGTTCGGTTTACATGCACCCAGACGGAAAGACTATGTACTTCAGTTCAGAAGGTCACAACTCTATGGGCGGCATGGATATTTTTGTGTCAAAGTTTATTCAAGGGAAGTGGACGGCTCCAGAAAACCTTGGATACCCAATTAACACGCCTTATGACGACATGGTATTTGCGATTACAGCGAGTGGTAAATATGCATATATCAGTTCGAACAGAGCTGGCGGAAAAGGCGGATATGACATTTATAAGGTAACTTACTGGGGACCAGACAAACCACTTTTAGTAGATACAGAAGATTTACTACTTGCCTCATCAGTTAATCCAATTCAGGATAACACCATTAAAAGCGCAAAAACAGTTGACAGAAAAAGTTTAACTGTATTTAAGGGTAAAACAATTGATGCCCTTACTAAAAAGCCTGTTGAAGCGAATATCGAAATTATTGATAACGCAAAAGGAAAACAAATTGATGAGTTGAATACAAACTCAGCAACAGGTAAATTCCTAGTGTCTTTATTAGCAGGAAAGAACTACGGTATTGCAGTTAAAGCGGATGGTTATTTGTTCCACTCAGAAAACTTTGATATTCCAGATGGAAGTGACTATAACTTAGTTAACAAAGTAATCGAACTTAAGAATGTGAAAGTAGGTAGTAAGATTGCTTTAAGAAACATCTTCTTTGAAACGGCGAAAGCAACTCTAAAAGAAGAGTCGAATAACGAGTTAGATAGATTGGTTAAGTTAATGAAGGATGTACCGAGCCTCAAAGTTGAAATCTCGGGACATACAGATAACACAGGCTCGGCAAAGCTTAACGACAAGCTCTCACAAGATAGAGCACAAAGCGTTGTAGATTATTTAACGAATAACGGAATTAGCTCAAGCAGATTAGCTGCCAAAGGCTACGGTAGTAACGAACCAGTTGCTGATAACGGCACAGCAGCAGGGCGTCAAGAAAACAGACGTGTAGAGTTCAAAATTACCGGCAACTAGTTCATTCAGTTGGTTTTCGGATTCTTATATCCCGCTCATTTTGAGCGGGATATTTTTTTATATTTATATCATGAGAAGATTGCTAATAATCATGTCTGTCGCTCTAATTGGGTGCAGTGGAAGTAAAGATATACCTGAGGTAGCACCGAAAGATTTAACAACTAAAAACAAAACTCCTGATAAGAAGGTCGGAGAAAATGTAATTGAGATTTCTGCTCCAATAGTAAAAAAGCCCTTCATTAATAAGGTGGGGAAGGCTTCAGACTTTGATGAATACTATGTGCAAAGGTCGATTCAAGATTATTTTATAAAGTTCTGTGAAAGCTCGATTACTAAAGAGGATTTAGAAAAGGCGCTTGATGCGCAAGATGATATGATTAAAACACTCACTATTCAGGCAGAGATAAGAGAAGGAGAATGGGACGTATGTCCTGATGATCCCGAACACATGCAGAGTAGGATAGGAGAGTACATAGTAATCCACAAGATTGTTGAATGAGGCAAAAAGAATGCAAGGCGGGAGAATGGACTACCATCATAAGGTATTTTGGTTCTGGGTATGCGCGGACTTTTGAGGTAAGCATTGTCAATTTAGATGAAGGGCAAGAAATTGATGGCGAATTCGAAGAGACCCCATACTTTTGGATATTCGCTCAAGCACCTAGAACGGGTAAATTATGTTCAAATATGCAGTTTCATCGTAAATGGATAAATGGACGCTATAAAGTGCGAATAAAACCTACGATAGATATTCGCGTAAACATTAAGTAGGAGATAATTTACATAGATAGCTTACACTATTAAAATTAAGATTATATATTTGCACTCCAAATTGGCCCCGTAGCTCAACTGAATAGAGTACTTGATTACGGCTCAAGAGGTTCCAGGTTTGAATCCTGGCGGGGTCACTACAAAAGCTCACTTTTTCAAGTGAGCTTTTTTATTGCCCTTTGCAAGAGTGTTACTGAATCTGCCTTGCTTCCTCACACAAAACGGTGATTTTAGCTTTTGCATGGCCTTCCGCTAAGTTCTGCATTGCTTCAGTAACAGTACTGAGATTAAACTCTTGTTCTATGATCGTTTTTATGTGTTTTTTAGCTAATAGATCAAGAACGTACGCTAAATCTTCAGGCTGTCCTTTGCCAGCTGCCACGCGTACTTTCTTTTTACCAATAGATAGAATACGTCCAAAAATCAGTGCTTTAAATATTTGAGATAATGATCCACCTACTGCTACATATCTTCCATTAGAGCTTAATGCTCGTTTTGATTTTAGTAATGGATAGTTTCCGTTAATCGCTAGTATTAAGTCGTATTTATCATTGCTATTTAAGACATCAACAGAATTGTAGTCAATCACGATATCGGCACCCAGTTTTTTCGTTTGCTCAACATTTCTTGCGCTACAAACAGCGGTAACGTGAGCACCATAGTGTTTAACTAATTGCAAAGCGAATATTCCGACACCTCCAGAGCTGCCTAAAATCAGTACTCTATGATTGCTTTTAATATCTCCCTTTTTAAGTGCTTTCAATGCAGTTGTTGCTGCCACAGGTAGTGTTGATGCTTCTGCATGGGATACATTATCTAGTTTTTTAACAACAAGTTTGTAGTCAACACATATTAATTCTGAAAAGCCTCCGAATCCACTATCTGCCAAATCAACTAGTACGTTCTCTCCAATTGATATATGCTTGACTTTGTTCCCTAAAGCCTCAACAACTCCAGAAATGGCCGAACCTAGGATTTTATGTTTGGGCACCATTCCCATTTTAATGGAGCGATAGTCAGCTGCATTGGGAGAAACATACATCACTTTAATGCGTACCTCATTTTCTTTTGGTTGTGGAATGTCAAGGTCTACCAATTCAAATTCGGACTTTCTTTTGTCTACAAGCTTAGCGGCTTTCATTTGATGAGTTTATTGGTAGGACGGATATATTGTATGAAAGTTACTTTATTTTAATTAAATAGGTTTAGCGGTTTATGAGTTTAGAACAATATGTATTTCAATATCTTTACCGCTTCAATGATACGAGTTTCTCCATATACTTACACAGGACGCACAATTAAAGCACCTGCATCTAAAAGCTATTTGCAACGCGCTATAGCAATCGCCACTTTGTTTGAAGGGGAAACTAAGATCACGAATATCACTCTAAGCAATGATGCTAATGCCGCCATCGGAATAGCTAAGGCGCTTGGAGCGTCCGTGGAAGAAAATCAAGATGGCATCATTGTGAAAGGAAGACAGAGCAAGTCAACTGAACCAGTCACTATTGATTGCGGCGAATCAGGTTTAAGTACCCGGATGTTCAGCCCAATTGCTGCTTTGTTGTCGGATGATGTCACGATAACTGGACATGGCTCTATCCTCTTGCGACCAATGGATATGGTGATAGATGCATTAACGCAACTAGGAGCTAATGTAAAATCTAATGATGGTAAACTGCCATTAATTGTCTCTGGCGGAATTAATGGCGGCACTATTGATATTGATGGAAGCGAAAGCTCTCAACTTCTTACAGGATTGTTAATCTCACTTCCTTTTGCAGGAGCTGATAGTAAGATAAGTGTTCGAAACTTAAAAAGTATTCCTTATGCCCAAATGACATTGGACATTTTAAGTGAATTCGGAGTTAAGATTAGTCATGATAACTACGAGTTTTTCAAAATAAAAGCCATTGATGCAATAGGCCAAAAATCATCTTATCACGCAGAGGGTGATTGGAGTGGTGCAGCATTTCATATAGTTGGTGCAGCCTTATCTGGAGAAGTCACCATCAAGGGCCTAAACCAGAATTCGGCACAAGCAGATAAAGCTGTATTAGATGTGTTAGATTTAGTTGGAGCACACTACGCATGGGATAATGGAGAATTGACAGTTTCAACTTCTCAATTAAAGGCATTCGAGATTGATGCAACGCAATGTCCAGATTTGTTTCCGCCACTTGCAGCGCTGGCTGTTGGTTGTGACGGCGAATCTAAAATTCATGGTATCCATCGCTTGGGTAGTAAGGAAAGTAACCGTGCACTCACTATACAAAGCGAATTAGCTAAACTTGGTGTTAAGGCAGTTCTAGACGGAGACACTATGATAATTACACCTAATAAGATTGTTGGGGGCAGGATTTCATCTTGTAATGACCACCGTATTGCCATGATGGGGGCAGTTTTGGCGAGTATTTCTTCTGGTCCTATCGAGATAGAAAATCCTGAAGCCGTTAATAAGTCGTATCCTCAGTTTTTTGAAGATTTGGCGATGGTTTGATAAACTTCCCTAGTTCGTTGAATTTTATATCAGCTTGAATGTGTATGTGTTTCGCCTGGGCGTAACGTGGAAACATCTCTTGCATTCTTGCCTTAATATCATCTTCATATCGCAAAGTAGTTGATATGTATAGGTCATAGCGCTGACCAAATTCCTCATCATTTACTTTGATACACTTGCAGTCGATACACCATTCTTGTGATTTTAAACCGTCTTCAATTTCAAATAGATACACATTTTCTCCCCCTGATACGATCATATCGTCGCTTCTACCTTTTAGTGTAAGAAGTCCGTTTGAGTCAAGTTCGGCTAAATCACCTGTTGATACCCATTGACCCTTTTTAGTCGACATAGACCAGCCAGTTTTTAGTTCCAGTACATCATCGCTATTTATACGGTATTTTACACCGCGAATAGTCTTTCCAATGCTCTTAGGGTTTAGCTTTAAATGTTGAGGTTCAGCAATGCACACAAATCCAGATTCAGATGTGCCGTAGAGATTATAAACCGAATGCCCAAAACGCTTAGTGAGTTTATGATATAATTTTTCGCTCATTGCTGCTCCACCCGTCAGAATCATATTAACATTTAAATCTCTTGACTTATCGACTATTCTTGAAAGTGCTGTTGGAACGCCGATTATTAAATCAATATTTCCGTCGTTAAACTGAGATAGTCGCTCTGGCGCAAGCTTTTCTTGATAAAAGATTTGTTTTCCTAGAGAAAGGCACATTATGCTCGCCGCTAAACCATAGCCGTGATAAATTGGAGCTGTAATTAGGGCGTTTTTTTGTTTGTCAAGTTTTAGCGTTTTTATCAAAGCAATAAATGGAGCAAGAAATGAATTTGGCTTAGACTGGCGTTCGGCTTTCTTAAATGTACCAGATGTCCCACTGCTTAAGACCAGCATTCTGCCCATGTTTTGCGGTTTAAAAGGTCTTTGCTTTGAGTCTGTTTCAAGCGATAGTAAACGCTTTGAACTGATTGCGTATCTTTTAATAGTATCTACTACAAATGCCTGCGGGTGCTGAGATATATAGAACTCCAATTGAGCTTGCGACATATCAGGATTAAGAAAATGAATGGTGCAGCCGGTACAGGAGGCTGCTACTAATGAGGTGACACTCTCTGCTGAATTTCGTGCTAAAAACACTAGAGTTGACTGTTTGCTAATGTCGTTTGTAAATTGCCAATATGCAGCCAATGCTTTAGCTTTTTTATAAAGCTGCTGGTATGTAAGCGTGCCGAATTCATCTTGAACTGCAAGGGCATTACCATTTAATCTAGCTCTATGCCTTACCAATGACAGTAGATTCGACTTGTCTCGTAAAAAAGATCCGCACAAGTAGTACAATCCTTTTGGCGATAGCATATCAAGGCGATATAGCTGTGTGATTAAGCTCAAGACTTTTTCACGTTTTTAGTCATAAAAAACATTCCAGTTTTAGCAAAAAGTACAGAAGCGAGTTCGCCAAAAACACACCACCAAGGTCTAAACATAGTAGACCGGGTATACATCTTTCGTGCAATCACTTTTGCCAGATGCTCTGGTTTCATAGCAGGCATTTTGTCGTAAGCCTTGGTTGGAGCAATCATATCCGTTTTAACTAATGGAGGATATATGCTTGTGCACGCCACGCCATTTGCGATTAATTCTGGTGCCGCCGATCGCATCCATTGGTCAAAAGCGCCTTTAGATGCTTGGTAAGCAGTCCATTTTGCTGCAGGTAGCATTCTAACACTTACAGTTGATATGCTAATCACTTGTCCCTTGTTCTTTATCAAATGATCCAAAAAATGGAGAGTGATATCAACAGGGGCAAAGTAGTTCAAGTCCATTGTGCGCTCATAGTCATGAAAGCGGTCTTTCGCTTCTAAAAGTGAGCGGCGAATTGATTTTCCTGCGTTGTGCACAATAATGTCTGGTGCAGAATCTAAATTTTTAATCCACTCATACATTGTTGCTCGAGATTCTTTGCTTCTCAAATCCATTGCATAAGTGTAAAGTGTGGCTTGGCAATCTTTCAGTTCTCGAGACAAAGCGTCTAAGTCATCTTGTGTTCTTGCGATTCCTAAGATGGTGCAATTGTATTCGGACAGAATTAAACACAGTGATTTTCCAATACCACGACTTGCTCCAGTGACGAGAATGGTTTTCCCATCCACCTGTTTTTTGAGAGACACTTTATTATACCCCCTTGCAGCAAATATTACTGATTCGAGTAAAGAATATTTTCGTGATTTCGACACTAAATCAAATTTACATAATCTATAAGATTGGCTGGGAATTATGGTAAATTTGTGGGATGCGTAGATGGCTATGTGGGATTATAGCACTTATTATTATCACGAAAACAGGATTTTCGCAGGTAGAAGTCTACCGCAATGGTAGATGTTTTGGTCTGTATGAAAAGGGTGCGTTAATATCTGATGCTTGTTGTAAACTTATAGAACAATTCTCTGGAGATGCCTATATCGTTCAGACATGGACAGATAAATTCGGTTTAATGTCCTCCAATGGGTATTTGTTTGAAGACACGGCTTGTGTACGGATTGAATACTCATCCAAGATTAATCGACTTTTTAAAGCGAAGAGCAGAGAAGAAGGCTTTAAATTGTGCTCTATTGACGGAAAGGAACTCGGAACTACGAGTTTTAGTGAGTTCAAGGTCGAATATGGTTATGTATTGTTTAAAGTGGAGGGGCTTTGGGGAATGATGAGTCAAAAAGGGGAGGTCATAGTCGAGCCTGAGCATAAAGAGATTATCGAGGGATTATGTCCAATTCATCCATGTAGCAGTCAGCGCTATTTGCTAAATACGGGTAGATCTGAAGACTACAGATTTGAGCTGCGAGATCTTGATGGCAATCTGCACGCTCAGTTATACAAGACTACTCCAGAAATTAAATCGATGGCTAATAGGTATGTTTTTAAACAGAATGGAAGATATATTGTTATCGATAAGTTTGGGAATATTCAAAGAAGAACTCCATTAACATCAGAGCTTGTAGTGGATTATGATGGCTTTACCTATGAGCTTAATAATTCATTACTCACTGTATATGGTCCCATTAGTAATGTGGTCGGCAGAATTAGCAATGTTGATGGCTTGTTAAATGCTGGTAGAAACTATGCAATCATAAAATCTGGTGGAAAAACAAAACTAATTAATTCATCAGGCGAAGAAGTGTATTCTAGTTTTGGTAGCATCCATACACTAGATGATGATTACTTGATTGTGAATGAGGGGAAGTTATCCTATGTGATAAATAATAATGGATCGGCGATAACAAAGCCCAGCACTTATAAGGTAACTGCGGTATTTAATAAAGCAGGTGTATTCGCTGCAGGTCTGGGAGGAAAACAAGATTTGTACAGTATAAAAACAGGGCAAAAGCAGAGCGTCCATAGCTTTTCAGCCGCTAGGCAGGCGTATAATAACGAATTAGTCCTTTATTATGGTCTTAGAGGTCCATTCGATTTATACAAAAACGGAAAAACTAAGATAAAAGAAGATCTTCCCCATGCGTTTAATAGCAGTAGACAACTAGCTCATGCTTATACTGGAGAAGCTTATCTTAATCATCCATTTAATCACATATTAAGCTATAACGATAGTATAGTTCTAGCGTCATTTAACGCTGGCTACGATAAGTTGTTTAATTACGATTATTACCTGATTAACCTAAGGAATGTTCATTTAATGAAACACTTTGATGAAGTTAAAACGCATGGGAATTATGATTGGCTGGGAAGCAATAGTGCAAAGGATACAATTCCGCCCGAAAATGAATTGGTGGTAACAGAAAATGGTAAATGGGGAGTGATTGGAACGAATGGAGTATTCAAACTGCCAATAGATTATGATTCGATTGTTGGGCTTTCCAATGTTCATCTTTCCTTTACAAAAAGGCAAATGGAAGTTCATTATCACGATAAATTATTCCATGTCTACAGAGATAAAAAGTATGAGATATTATCAAATTACATCTATATTAAAGAAGACAATCTCCATAAGCTATATGGAGACAATGGAGTCGATTATACCATAGAAGCACCGTCTTCATACAAGAATTTACTTAGTAAAGACATGTATTATAAAGACAAGTCCAGCCACCATTTAATTTTGCATGAACTGCAAGAGGATAAAACAATTAAATATGAAATTACACGTGCAATTCTGCGCGAATCTGAACCATGTTTATATGAGTTCACGCATAAGAACAAATTGGGTGTACTAAATCACAAGCTTGAAGTTATTGTGAAGCCTAAGATGAGTGAAATTCATCTAGACAATGACCACATGCTTTATATGATTAAACATGGTAAGGTGGTAACAAAAGTAATTGACTAGTTGCTGCCTAGTGAATTACAACTCTTTTGTTTATTGTTGTTCCTTCAGCCGAAAGCTTCAGAATATAAATCCCCTTTTCTAGGTGAGCAATCTGAATAGGGTTGCCAAGATACTGTTCTTTGGTAATAAACTTTCCAGAAATAGTGTATAGGGCATAATGTTCAATTTTGCTTAAACTGTTTAAGTAAATGAAATCACTTGTTGGATTGGGGTAGATGGAGATGCTAGGTGACTTAATTTCTTGTGTGCTCAATGGGTCATTTTCAGTGATGGTAATATTGTCGATAAACAACAAGAAATTGTCATCACTTACATTTCTAAAAGCAATGCTAACGGTTTGCATGGCGAATGAGTCCAAAAGGATTTTCTGTGTCGTCCAAAATGGGCTTTCTCCAAGCACTTGATAGTATAGAGAATCAGTTAAAAAATCACTTGGCGTAGCACCAGTTGTAGATATCCATATCTCGTAATCTTCAGCAAACGAAGGATCTTCTGATTTGGCTTCCCATTCCATGTAATTGTTATTTCCAAGTGTGATTGAAGGCAAGACCATCCAGTCGTCGCTTTGTCCCGTAGGATCATACCATGAAGTACTAATTGCACATGAGTCCATCATTCCCGTTGAGTCCGTATCTTCTCCGATTACCCAAGCATCATTCACAAACGACACAGAGGCATCTGGAGTTAAGCCATCTTCATTATAACGCATCCAGCCAGAAGGCCAGCCTGCATTAAAGTTCTCAAACAATAATGTGTCTTGTGCGCTAACTAAGCCACTTATAACACTCAATACTACAACTAGTAAAAATTTCATCCTGCAAATGTAAAACTATTGTAAAGAACGGCGAAATATTGGGATTATTGGTTTGATATCAGATCGATTTAACAAAACACCTTACAATCCTGACACCCATTCAAATAATCCTTGACCAAGATAAATATAAATGGCAAGGATAAAACTGGCGCCAACAAACACGGTAAAGAAGAACTTCCCGAAATGCATGCGGGAAACTCCAGCCATGTAATAGGCAAGATCAGAAGGCATAAACGGCGCAATGGTCCAAAGGAAAATGTATAATATTCCGCGTTTCTGCATGCCACGCTCCAAGCTGTTCATCTGTTTCTTGAATTTTCGCTCTAAATAGGCATCAAATCCAAGGTATCTCGATAATTTATAGTGAATAAGCGCAGCCAGCATAACGGTGCTCAAACAGACGACCATGACAAAATCAGGATTGTCGGGGAACAAGACGATTCCCAATAAAATAAAGGGTGTTGCCGGTATAAGAGTAACGCATCTAAGAACACAAATAGCTATATAATAAGCCATTACCTCACTATTATTGTTCCGTAGATAAGAGCTCATCTTATCTGGATCTAATAAATCTGGGCGAAAAAAGAACAAGCCAATGGTTGTGGCTATTAACAATAACCAAACTATGAATGTGATTTTTTGGTAGCGCTTCAACTAAGTTTAAATTCAGATGTCCTATGGAAGGTTAAGTCAGGATAGTCCTGCTCAGCCATCTGTAAAAGGAACGGTGACTCTGCTAAAAATACTAAATTTCCGTCTTTGTCTGTTGCAATTGATGTTGCTTTTACTTTACTAAATCTGTCTAACTGTTCCTCGTTGTCCGTAGTAATCCAACAAGCCATGTGGAAGTTCTTAGGCACAAATTCACATTTTGCACCGTATTCATGTTCTAAACGGTATTGAATTACGTCAAATTGAAGTGCACCAACAGTACCTACAATCTTTCTGTTTCCTGGTTGCATTGTGAAAAGCTGCGCCACTCCTTCGTCAGTAAGCTGCTGAATGCCCTTTTCAAGTTGTTTAGATTTCATTGGGTCTCTGTTTTCTAACTCCTTGAAAATTTCTGGAGAAAAACTAGGGATGCCTTTAAAAGAAAAGCTTCCGCCATCCGTAAGCGTATCTCCAATCTTGAAGTTGCCTGAATCATAAAGTCCAATAACATCTCCGGGATAAGCTTCTTCAACAATGCTCTTATCGCGCGCCATGAAACTGGTAGGGTTGCTGAATTTTATTTTCTTGTCTAAACGAACGTGCTTGTAAAAGGTGTTTCTTTTGAATTCACCCGAACAGATTCTCAAGAAAGCAATTCTGTCACGATGGTTTGGGTCTAGATTGGCGTGAATCTTAAAAACAAAGCCACTGAAATTCTTGTCGGTTGGAGCTATTTTACCTTCGTCTGTCTCGCGCGGCAAAGGCGATGGGGAAATTCGGATAAAAGTGTCTAACATTTCCTTCACACCAAAATTGTTTACAGCACTTCCGAAGAAAACAGGTGCAATATCACCAGCAGAGTATACTTTCTCATCGAATTCTTCGTAGACACCCTCAATCAGTTCAACATCTTCGCGTAATTGATTGGCGGGCGATTCTCCTATCACCTCATCAAGACTTGGGTCGTTAATATTCTCAATGCTGATAACATCCGTTTCAACCTTGGTTTTACTTGCGTTAAAGAGATTTAGGTTCTTATCGAATAGGTTGTAAACGCCCTTAAAAGTATGTCCAATTCCAATAGGCCAACTAAGTGGACGCACCTTGATATCTAATTTTTCCTCTAACTCATCTAATAAATCAAATGCATCTTGACCTTCAAGGTCCATCTTGTTTACGTAGATGATAACCGGTGTTTTTCGCATACGGCACACCTCCATTAGACGTTCCGTTTGTGCCTCAACGCCTTTAACACAATCCACAACCAAAATAACACTATCCACAGCCGTAAGTGTGCGATAGGTATCTTCAGCAAAGTCTTTGTGGCCTGGTGTATCCAGAATGTTAATCTGACGTCCTTGATAGTTGAATGCCATTACAGACGTGGCGACAGAGATTCCTCTTTGACGCTCAATTTCCATAAAATCTGAGGTTGCCGACTTCTTGATCTTACTGTTTTTAACGGCACCCGCGGACTGAATAGCTCCTCCGTATAATAGTAGCTTTTCTGTTAGTGTTGTTTTACCAGCATCCGGGTGAGAGATAATCCCAAAGGTTCTCCTCTTATCAATTTCATCCTGCAAACTCATGCTGCAAAAATACTACTTTGAATGGCATCTTCGCCCATTGTAAAGGATTGTTTACCAAGTGGCGCTAATCGTCATACAATCAGTAAAATAGCTTTTTGTTATATTTGCGTCCTCAATGTTAAGAATTCTTGTAATATCGCTAGTCTCGTTGATGCCGATTCTCTCTAAAGCAAGCGGGCCGGTCTTGCCTGATTCTTTGGTAGAGGTAAAATCAAGTTTTGATAACTACGTGGATTACACTTACAATATTCTAGGCGACACTACTTTAACAAAAGATGCGTTGAAAGATGGTCTGCGCGGATACTATCAGTTAAAGTCACAAAACAAACTAAAAGACACGAGTATACTAACGATTGCTGATTTCTCACAATCCTGTAACAATGAGCGCTTGTATGTGATAGATATGACGCAGCTAAAAATTATTTGGAAGTCATTGGTCTCTCATGGCGAAAAATCTGGAGGTGAATACGCAAAGTGGTTCAGCAATAAAGAAGACTCTCATCAAAGCAGCATTGGTTTTTTTGTTACAGGTCAACGCTGGCACGACGGAAGGCTAGGGGAGTGTCTCCAATTATATGGCAGGGAGTATTGTAATTATCATGCCTTAACAAGAGGGATAATTGTACACAAAGCAGATTATGCTAATCCTGAGTTTATCGAGAAATATGGAACCTTGGGAAGAAGTTATGGATGTCCTGCGGTGCCAACGGAAGGATATTTAGAATTCCTTGACCTTATTGATGACGGCTCTTGTTACTTCATATATCATCCAGACTGGAGATATCATAGGTACAGTAAAATGCTCAATAGGAGAGATTACCTTATAGAGTTTGGTTTTGATCTTGGCTTTCTTTTATAAACTTCTTTAAGTTCAGCCTCATCTTGTCATCACGGCCATAGACATCTGGGAAGAATACAAGTTTACCATCACGACTTTCGGTTGTGAAATAGTCTATATAAACTTCTACTTGATCTTTAAGGTAAATTCGTCTTTCAACTCGCTTAACCAACATTGTATCAATGCTATCAGCGGTATATTCATTTCCAACATCTTCGGCCAGAATGTATTTTGCTAAATCCACTGGGTCTTGTAATCTCACGCAACCATGAGAGTAAGCACGTACACTTTGAGTAAAGAAGAATTTCGATGGTGTATCATGGATAAAAACACTGTGCTCATTTGGGAACATGAACGCAATTATCCCAAGACTGTTATACGCTCCACTATTTTGTACAATACGATAATTAAAGCTGTTTTGGGATACTGAACTCCAATCGACATTAGATGCATCTACTGCCTGGTGATCGGCGGTATATACTCTATAGCCATGTCGCTTTAGGTAGGTACTATCTCGCTTAATTGAAGGTAGTAACTCCTTGCTGGAAATGCTGTAAGGCACATGCCATCTAGGGTTGACATTTAAGTATTTTAGTTTTGCGTTGAAGCTAGGTGTGCGTGTTGTAGGAGCACCAACAACTACCCTGTGTTGCTTAATAATACTGTCGTTTCTAACGTATCTCAAGGTGTAAGAAGGAACATTTACAAATAGATAGCGTTGATCGTCAAAAGATGTGTTTTTCCACTTTTCGAGTGTAGCTACGGCCATCAAATACCTGTCTAAGTTACTCATGGCGATTGCTTTCTGAGTATTACCACCAATTTTGTAATCATCCTCTAATCCGTGCCATAACTGAAAACGTTTCAATTCGGACACGAAAACTGAATCTACGGTAAGCACACTGCTATCGGAGAATCCATGTAGAATCAATGCTTCTTTTGCAACCGAGTATGCCTTGCTAGAATCTTGTTTATAGTTTGGAAGTGTAAAGGTGTGGTCACTTAATTCATAAGATGAAACATATTCCTTTAGACCGCCAATAATGTCCTTAGCGATAACAAATTGAGGTGCAAATGTATGATTGATGGCAGCGTTGATGCTGTTTTCTTGTATACTCGTATAAAATTGCTTGATGTCAGCCTCATTTAAAGAATCTATTCTATCCTCAAGGTACATGGAGTCTGTATTTACAATGCCGTACTTTAAATCTGCAACAAACTGTAGACTATTGTAGGAGAGCAGAATTTCCACTTCAGCCAACAAGTGCTGTCTGGTTTTGTTTGTAATCTCTTTTTCTAATGAATCACTTATAGCCAAAAGCAGGCTTTGTTGATAGTTTTTAGGTAGCCCAAAGCCCCAAGACGAATCTAAAATGGCAATCATTTCTATTGCAGCCTCATTCAGACTGTCTGCGTTTGACCAAATGTATGATTGGTCAGAAAGCGCGTAAAAGTCTTTAAACTTTTTGTGAATAGATAGCTCAGACTTATTAAGTTCTTCTGAAATAGTTTGTTTTAAAAAACTAACGCGCAGTTCATGAGCTTCATCTGTGCTAAGCGCTTTTTCGCTTCCGTGCTCACTTCTCTCTTTTGACTGAGAGCAAGATGCAAATAGGAGGACAATTAATATGTAAGTGAGGCATTTCATTGTTGAAGCAAATCTAAACTAAGTGTACGAGATATAGAGGGATTTCGTTGTTAAATCTATGACAAGAACTATTATTTGTCGATTAAAAGGGTGTATTCGTGTTATAAAACCACCCTTTTATTGTGTAGAAGGCTTTGCCGTTGTATCTTTGCCAAGCAAAATTTTATAGAATGAGATTTATACTTACTTCAACACTTTTATTTGCCCTGTTAAGCTCGAGTGCGCAGGACAGAAAAGAAGCTGAAAAGCGATATGAATATGGCGACTATGAGGGAGCCTATGAATTATACGAAGAAATTGTAGAGAACGATAGTACGGATCTGGAGGCTAATTACCGTTGCGGGGTCTGCTTGCTTAATTCAAACATAGATAAGTCTAAAGCCATTCCGTTTTTTGAACGTATCAAATCACACCCAGAGGCAAACGAAAACATACTTTACCTTTTAGCGAGAGCTTATCAATACGGATATAGGTTTGATGAAGCCATTGCAAGCTTTAGTGAATTTATTAAAAGTGGGAAAGGAAGTGAATTTAATAGAAACTCCGTATCTAAACAGTTGGAGTACTGCGATAATGCCAAGGAATACATGAAATTCCCCCTAAACGTGGACATAGAGAACTTAGGCAAGAACATTAATAGTTCATACCCTGATTATTTTCCATTCATTCCTGAAGACGAATCTTATTTAGTATACAACAGTCGCCGTGATGTTGGTGAACTATTACCGAATGGCAAGTATACATCAGACATATATATATCTCACGTGAAAAATGGGGAGTTCCAGCCATCTAAGCGAATGGATGATAAAATCAACAGTGAATGGGACGAGGAAGTTGTAGGTTTATCAGCAGACGGAAGTAAAGCGATACTATACATTGAGAATATTAACGGAACTGGTGATTTACACATGTGTCGTGTGGTAGATGGGAAGTTTGATAAGCCTTACGAACTAAACAAGATGATTAATTCTAAATACACTGAAATAGCAGCTTCAGTATCATCAGACGGGAAGGCAGTTTATTTTGCTTCCGATAAGCCAGGCGGTTATGGAGGGACAGATATCTATGTTTCCAGAATATTACCTAACGGAAAATGGGGGCCTGCACAAAATTTGGGTCCAACCGTAAATACAGAATATGATGAAGATTTCCCGAACCTTTCACCAGACGGGAAAACACTCTTTTTTAGTTCTAAGGGACATGCATCTATGGGGGGCTATGACATTTTTAAAGCCATTTGGGATCCAGAGAAACTTAAGTACGGGAGTGTGCAAAATATGCGTTTCCCTATTAACACGCCAGATGACGATATGAACTTTATGATCTCTAAGTCAGGTAGATATGGTTATATGTCTTCACTGCGCTCTGATGGTCATGGGGACTTAGATATTTATCGTGTTACCTTTAATGAAGTTGAGCCTAAGTTTACCGTAATCACTGGAACTGTATTTGGTGACGACGGAAAACCTGTTGACCCGAATGAAGTGTATTTAGCGGTGGTGGACCAACAGACTAACGAGATTTATGGTGATTACAGACCAAATCTAAATAACAATAGATTCGTAATTATCTTACCTCCGGGAGAGTTTGAAATCAATTTAGAAGTAGCAGGCTATGAGTTTTACGTAGAGCAATTGAATATTCAAGGAAAGTCATCGTATAAATCGTTTATACAGAAAGACATTACGCTTAAGAAATAGTGAGGTTTGGGGATTACAAGTATTCTATTAATTCTAAATGTAGGGGCAAGTCTTGCCGCTTTTAATGATCCAGCCTTAAAGGGGCGGTTAATGTTTTCACCTTATCGGGTTAAACATCACAACGAATGGTGGCGAGTGGTAACGCATGCCTTTGTTCATAAAGACTGGATGCATCTAATCTTCAACATGTATGTACTTTGGATGTTTGGAGAAATTATGGAGAATGCGTTTAGCGCTATGTTTCCTGAAAAAGGTAAAATACTATACATCTTATTATATTTTGGAGGACTAGTAGTTGCCACTTTCCCATCTACCATAAGACATAGTGAGAATGATATGTACTGGTCACTAGGTGCGTCTGGAGCAGTGTCTGCGGTGGTGTTTGCATTCATATTTGCATTCCCAGATGTTAAACTGCAGTTGCTTTTTATTCCGATACCTATGCCAGCTGCTGTATTCGGTATTCTTTATATGTCCTACGAGATCTATATGGACAAGCGCGGGGGGAGTGGCGTGGCACATGATGCCCATATATGGGGTGCCTTGTTTGGTATTATACTATTGATACTAATAGATTTTGATTTTTTAAGGCACTTTATTGAGACGGTTAAAGGCTTGTTCTAACATTATTCCAGCTTGGTTTTTGGGGCAAAAAATTGACTAATCGCTAAAAATATTAGATATTGTAGAGCAGATTAAGAGTTGATGACAATGTATGTTGATAATAACGGTGAGTTAGCCCCCGCAGGAGGGTTGAATATCGATATGGACAACCGTGCCTTTAAGTATGGTGATGGTTTGTTTGAAAGTATTCGTATTGTCAATAGCAAACCTGTTGGTCTTAATGTGCACATGGATCGGCTAAAAATGGGGATGGAACAGTTAAAAATCAATATTCCAGATTCATACAACGAAACTTACTTTAGAGAGCGGCTGCAAACACTTATAAATAAAAATGGAGTGGATGGCGGTGGACGAGCGCGTTTGACTATCTATCGATCTAATGGAGGATTTTATCGTCCGCTGAATAATGACCCCATGTACGCTCTGGAAGTTTTTCCTATTGATGACAATCTTTTTGCTCTAAATAGTGTAGGGTTAAAGGTGGATTTATATCCAGATATAAGAAAGAAAACCAGTAAGTTATCTCAGTTTAAATCAAGCAACGCTTTACTATATGTTATGGCTGCACTGTATGCTCAGGAACATGACCTGGATGACGTGATATTACAGAACGATAAGTTCGAAATTATTGAAGGAACCAGCTCTAATTTGTTCATTGTAAGTAATGGGGTGTTGTACACTCCTGGGTTAGATTCAGGATGTGTTGGAGGAACTATGCGCATGCAGCTGATTAATTTGGCTATCAAAAACAATATCCGGGTATATGAAAGCAATATAGCGCCTTCAAACCTACTAGTGGCGGATGAAGTGTTCTTTAGTAATGCGATTTCGGGAATTCGTTGGGTGGCAAGTTATAAGACCAAGCGTTATTTTAATTCTGTGTCTCAGAAGCTGGTAGACTTGCTGAATCAGCAATACGCCACCTAGTTTAGT
The DNA here is from genome assembly GCA_964230215.1 of Flavobacteriales bacterium. Lineage (GTDB taxonomy): Bacteria > Bacteroidota > Bacteroidia > Flavobacteriales_D > JAUILH01 > JAUILH01. The sequence continues at coordinate 58,123 of CAXRGQ010000006.1, read as the reverse complement.
CTGAAATTTGGTGGGAAATCAGACATCATTTTATACTTCTCACCCTGTCTAGCCATTGTTTTCTTCCACAACTTGTCAATCTTGGTGTTCATGATCTCATCATGTGTTGATTGCGCTACACGCCAGGCATGTTCTGATATTTCCTCTTCCAGCTGTCCGCTAGACCATCCGCTATACCCAATAAAAAAGCGTACGTTTTTACTACTAGCTTTTCCGAGTATGAAAGCTTCTTTAATTTGAGCGAATTCGCCCCCCATATAGATGCCGTCATGTACCTCTTTGCTGCCTTCTATAGCTTCTCCTAGACTGTGGATGTAATATACATTACTCGTGCTTACAGGTCCGCCAATGCTCACCTTAACATCAATTTCTGGGAAATCGGGAATAAGCGAGCTAACTTCTGCATCTATGTAGTGATTTAGAACAAAACCAAAGCTTCCTTCCTGATTGTGATCACAGAGAAGCACAACTGATCGCTTAAAGTAATCATCTTCCAAAAAAGGCTCAGCTATTAGGATTTTGCCCCTTTCTGGGTTTAAACTATTCTCAAACTTGATATCAAAATCATCGCTCATTGCTTCAAATATAAAACCAAATATGTATCAATGAATAAAAGATGGCAATATTCATTCCGTATTTAGTAATTTTAAAGTTGTAAGACTTATAAAATGGCAGACGAAAGAATAAAGACAAGACGCTACGATTTTGATGGCTGGGGGGATATGGAATTGGAGAATATGCCAGATTCGCCAGACGAAATCTTCAATGAGTGGATGGATGCTGCTCTTGATTCGGACGAACCCGAGCCCAATGCCTTTAGTTTAGCAACAATCGGTGAAGATGGGTTTCCGAAGAACAGGATTCTGTATATTCGCGACATTATAGATTCGTGTCCTGTTTTTTATTCGAATTACGAATCGGACAAAGGTCGTCAAATGGCGAAAAACGACCATGTTTCCATGCAATTCTTTTGGGCAAGTCTTCATAAGCAGGTAAGAATTGAGGGACATGTTAAAAAGGTGGCTCCTGAAGTTTCTGACGCCTATTTTGCCTCTCGACCACGCGCAAGTCAAATTGGAGCATGGGCTTCTCATCAAAGCGCTGAGTTAAGCAGTCGTGATGATCTAGAAAAGAGAATTATTGAGATTACCGAACGATTTGAAGGAAGTGAAGTGCCAAGACCAGACTTCTGGGGAGGCTATATCGTTGAGCCTGTGTATTACGAGTTTTGGCTTGGTAAAGCAAGCAGGCTGCACGAGAGAGTGTGCTACAAAAAAGAAAATAAGAAATGGATTAAAACAAGAAGAAATCCTTAACTATGCATCAATAAATCAATGACTATGTCGAATAAAGAAGAAAGTTTTTTATCCAAAGCAAATAGATACCGCAAAGAAATATTCGTAGGTATTTTAATAATCATCTTATTAATATTCATGATTCAGAATTCCCATGACGTAGATTTTAATCTCGTTTTTACTGACATGGATGTCCCATTAATAGTGCTTATTTTAGGATTTGCTGCACTCGGAGCTGCCATAGTGGGCGTTTACTGGATTCTGTCCAATAGAGACAAGAAAAGAACGATTAAAGACCTTAACAGAAAAGTGCTTGACTTAGAAGCTTTACTTGAAGCTGCAAAGGATGCTAAAAGAGGATATAAGCAAAAAGAGGACGCAGAATAGCGGCATACTTGTTGTAATCATCCAATAATCGCTTGAAAGAGGCGTTAGAATGAAATGAATAGTTTTAGAACAATCATAATCGGAATAGTAATGTTATTTCCAGTGTTGGGAATGACTCAAACTAGCGATTCTACTAAAACTAAATCATCAAACCTAACCATAAGCGGAACGGTAAAAGAAAAAAGTACCGGAGCTAACATACCCAGTGCGTTGGTGATTCAGAAAGGCGTTGGTGGTAAATTTCTTAACTATGACGGAAGTTTCCAGATAACAATTGGGCGGAACGATACTCTATTGATTTCAGCAATGGGTTACGGCGTTCAAAAATTCTGCTTTAAAGACTCCAGTTTAGCCAAGTATTCTATTCATGTGAAATTGTCTCCTCTAAGCAGAAATTTGGCAACAGCTGTAATTATGCCTAAGCGTAAACTTAAAGAAGTGCACAAGGATTTAGAAGATTTGCGTTTGGAATTGCCAGAAAAACTTGAAGGATTAGATGTGGCCTCTAGTCCAATTACGGCCTTATATCAGACCTTCTCCAAGCTAGAGCGCTCAAAAAGAATCGTAGCTGAGTTGGAGCATGAAGATCGCAAAGAAGCCTTACTTAAAGAGATATTCAAGATTTATGTTGATGCAGATATTATTAATCTTTCTCCGGACGAATTCGAGCAATTCATAGCATTTAGTAACGTTAGCGACAATTTCCTTAGAAATGCTACCGAATATGAACTTATCACTTTCTTTCAATCACGTTATCAAGAATATTTAGCTCTAAAACGATGACGCAAGCAGAAGCCTTGAGTTTACTGGGTGTAACAGATGTTGAGGAAGCGCAAGAAGTTCTTCAACAAAAGTTATTTGAACACAAACACAAGCTATTGCAAGGAGCCTTTAGCTCGCCAATCATAGGGATTTCGTTGCGTAAAATAGGGCAATTGATGGCAATTGAAAGCGTTTTATCGTTCAATTCGGATACCGACTCAAGCAGAAAAACAAGCAAAGTTGATTTAAAATTAGCACCACTAGATGTCTGGAAGTCTATTCAGGCAGAAATGTCCGCATCTAAATTGGCAATAATGAAGAGTGCAAACGCAGCTCAGCTTAATGGAGAAGTTCTATTGTACAAGATGCTGGCTGAGCACTACGAGCAATGGTTGTCAGGGGTTTTATCTGAGTTTAACTTCACCCTGCCAGATGAGCCTGTGCCAGCGAAAAACGTTATAGATCCCATGTATCTTAATGCCGCTCTTGAAGAACTTTATGGGTCAGACTCTAAACACTCAAAAATTGATGCTAAATTTGAAGAAAATCACAAAGAGCTTTTATTGGAGCTCAAACGTGTGAAAGATATTAATGCAAAGTTTCATTTGGCGTGAAGTTGGATAACAATTACAAGATAATTATTGCGGCTGTTTTAATCTCGGGTGCAGTATATGCGTTGTTTACAGCAGGTAATATGGATGTAAACATATACGTGGGAATTGCTGCTATAGTAGGCGGTTTGCTGGCCCTATATTTGGGGTATAAATTTCTAAGAGCATACACAGGTAGAAATAAGTCAGACGAACCTGCACCCTTATATGCTGAGTTAAGAGCCTATGAATTTCCCTATGCCCATGGCGAGATAACCTTGTTTTACGAAATCCCTGAACAAACACACGTTAAACTAAGTATAGTAAAACAGAGTGGAGAAGAGGTGCTATCACTAGTTAATGAAGTTAAAGATGTCGGTCATTACCCTACTAAAGTGGATACAAGCGGTATCTCTAACGGAACATACTTCTATGAGATTATCACGCACAATTATAAAAACGCCAAAAAGCTAATTATCTATAACAAATGAGACTCCTAATAACGTTGTGTTTTCTGCCGTCCATTCTGTTTGCACAGGATGAAGTAAGACATAGCATAAAAGGAGACTTTAGATTGCCGTCCCCAACGCATAATCAAGCGTTTAGATCTACTATGGATGGCATTGCAGATATTAGTATTGGCTACCAATATCCTTTGTTTAAAGGTATAGGCTTGGGTGTAGGCTACCAGTTTTTGCATACGGTTATTAATGAACTGTCCATCAATACAAATCAAAACATTATTGCTGGCAAATTTTACAGGCACTCTCCTAATTTAAAGCTCTTTTATGAAACGGCTCTGTCTGATAAAGTAGTGTATGAACTTGCTGTAAAAGGAGGGTATTCTATTCATTCGTTTTCCTCAAACTATCTCAAGAATAAGGAAGCTGATCCATTTACATCAAACGGTTGGTTTGTACAGCCAGAAATGGGTTTTTACTTGATGGCGCAGGATAACTTTAGTGTTGGTTTAGTGTTTAGCTATGGCATCAGTGATTACGAATTCAGCCCCGAATCTATTGGTATGGAAGAGTTTCCAGGTTATGGTGTTGCTGATTATGCTGGGCGTATTCAGAATTTCTCGGTAGGCTTTTCGTTTTGCGCCTATTTAAGGGATGATAGACGCTAATGTGGAATTCAGCACATAATTGCATCCTATAGGCATGAAAGGATTTTTAATTGGCGTATTGTTAATGATGTGTGCTCAATTAGGAGCACAAAGCATAATCGTTAAAGGTGTTGTGTTTGATGATGTGGATAGCGAACCTATTCGTGGAGTTAAGGTTTCGCTAGTTGGTGAGGATAAAACACTCTCAAAAACTGATGGTAAAGGCGTATTTCAGTTCGAATATAGCTATCAGAAAGGAGATTCACTTTATTTTGATCATATCGCGTATACCAATAGACATTATCCAATCACAAAGCGGGTTATGCGTAAAACTGTAGGAGATACTTTGTTTTTACGCATACAAATGAATATTCGTGTGCTTGGCGAGTTAAAGATTAAAGACCCTTCTATCCCAGATACAATATATGGTAGCGAAGAACATAGTGTAGCTGATTTCGAGTTCTATGAAGACAAGTATATCATGTTAGCTTACGACCAAACTCTAAAAAAGGGGAGCAAGGTAATGTTAGTAAGTCGTGAGAATAAACTGTTGGCGGAAGCACGTGTGCCGGAAAGGGCAGAGAATTTATTCAAAGACTTTATGGGCAACGTAAATGTTATTTGTGATAATGCAGTGTATTTAGTGGAAGTTTTCGGCCACACGATATACGTTACAAAGCGTGATAAGGAAACGTTCACTAAGCTTATTGCCCCTGTAGTTGATACTTTAAATAACAAGATGTATTACTCTAACTTCAACAAAGACTACCCTGCCTTTGAATACTATTGTTATGACCCTATAGATTCAAGCAATACTGAAGTATGTAAAATTGAAGATGAGTTTATCATGGAGTTATATCGCGCTGAATACAAGTATGTAGATGGTTCAGAGAAAGTGTGGGCAATGAATAAAGAGGATGAAACGGGTATTGATAAGGAAATTTGGATAGGATTGAAATACTTCACCAGCAATTTATATTATAAGTCGCTATATGCACCAATGTTTATTGTGGATGGTGAAATTGTGGTTTTTGATCATTATGGAAACGAGCTGAGGATTTATGATGATGAGCATAAATTGGTTGAAGCACATCCCATATCTTATCAGTATATCAAGGGAAGACAGAAATGGGAGGATGAAGTAATTAAAGATGAAGATGGCGTAAAAGTATACACTGTGTTGAGTGAAGGCGGTTATCAAATGTTGGCAGAAATCGATTTGACAACAGGGCAGTTAGCAGACACGCATAAACTTCATTTTAAATATGTAGAGAATATCCACGTTAAAAATGGGGAAGTCTATTATATCTACAGACCTTTTGAAAGTTCACAGAAGAAGTTTTTATACAAGGAGAAGTTAGAGAATAGTTAGAATGGCTCTAGTTTAAAGCGAATAAAACGCATGTGCAAGCATTCTTCAAAATCTAGATTTTCCTCCAGTCCCTCTATAAAGCAATCTAGAATCTCTTTGGTGTCATCAACAGATAGGGTTTCAATGTTTTCTGACATAAATTCGATAACCTCAAACTTCCCAGATTCATTCACATGCCCAACAACTTCAATGTCTTCCAATAGGATGTCAATTTCATCGCGAAGGTTTTTAAGCATGTATTTGCATACGCCGTAATCGTTATAACGCCATGGTTCAACGGAATGCATAAAAGTTTCAAGCTGACAGGTGTCCATCATATCCACTAATAGTGTGTCAGATTCTCTAATTCGGTCCATCCCGTTGTTTTCAATACGATTGTTTTCAAACGAAAAAACGGGGTGGTCATCGATCGCTTCCTGCCAAACACCTCCATTAATATCAGTGTAAGCACCCAATGAGTTGTTATGGATATAATTGTCTTTGATAAAAACATGGGAGTTTCCTAGATTATCGTGCAGACCAGCCAATCCACAGCCGTTTAAATCACAGCCTTCTATCGTGACATTGTGAGCGTTATCAAAACCAACAACCCGTCCAGAGCAGTTTTGAGATATGGGACTTCCCGGTTTAAAATGCTTCATGTGGATGTTTTTGACTGAGATGTTTTTTCCTATTATCCACATAACGTTATGATACAGCTCCGTACAGTATAAATGAACATCACCTATACCTTCTATTTTTATGTTTTCACCATCAATATAGAGGTAGGTGCCAGAATAGTAGACGCCTTCATCAATATATACCATTACGTTATGTCGTGTGGTATCAAAATAGTCCGCAACTGTTTTATCTGGATGATTTTTGCCAATAAAAACAGTATCTGCAGGTACAAAATCATTGCACTGAGAATAGCTTGTCAGCTTTGCATAAAGTATTATTGTAAAAAGTGTTAATAGGCGTTTCATAGATTTGAATGTACAACACTATTTTCTATAATAACCATGCTATTACAAACATGTTGCTACACCTTTATTATTTGGTGTATTTAAGTCGGAATTCGTTAATTCTTTCCGATTCCGTTCACATAGGAGCCAAACAAGTCTTTAAATTGATATCCCTCGGTGAATCTGCTTTTGCTGAGTTTGTTATTTGCAGCTAAGCCCCATAAAAGGAGTTCTTTCACGAATAATTTATTGTCTTCTGGTAAATTAGGCTGGTATCGCTTGATTAAATCGTCCAATGGTTTTACGCTGTTTAGTGTGTCTTCATATTCCTTTTCGCTGGCGTCATCGAGCAGTTCAAAATCCAATGTTTCGTAAAACCAGTCATACACATCTTGGTAGGGCGATACTTCATCTGGTCGCTCAAGTTTTTTGATTTCAGGGAACATTTTATTGAAAATAGTTTTAACCGCACTTTCAATTAGTTCTAGACCAACTTTTTCAGCACCTTCTTGCTCACCTTCGTACACCAATTCTACTTTTCCGTTGATGGCGGGCAGAATTCCCACAAAATCCGATAAGCGAACTTGCGAAGACTTAGCATTGTTCTGTAAACGTCTTAATTCGCATGTGCTTAATAAATTTTCGAATGCAGTGATGCTTAGGCGCGCACTGACTCCACTTTTAGAATCAATCAATGGGCTCACACGTGCTTCAAAACTAATTTGTTCCAATAGATCTTTAGCCAACTCAGGCATTTGTACGTTCAGGTATAGTTCCGTCAAATGGCTTGTCTCTTGTGAGGTGATTTGCTTTGCTGTATCTATGCTCTCCGGGTAATGGGTCATGATTTGAGAACCAATGCGGTCCTTTAATGGCGTTACTATGCTTCCTCGATTGGTATAATCCTCAGGATTCGCCGTAAAGACAAATTGCATATCCAGTGGTAAGCGTAACTTAAATCCTCTAATCTGAATATCGCCTTCTTGCAGGATATTGAAAAGGGCTACTTGAATTCTAGCTTGCAAATCAGGTAATTCGTTTATAACGAAAATACTGCGGTTGGCACGAGGAATCATTCCGTAATGAATAACCCTATCGTCAGCATATGACAATTTTAAGTTAGCAGCCTTAATGGGGTCAACATCTCCTATAATATCCGCTACGGAAACATCTGGAGTAGCCAATTTTTCTGCAAAACGATCATTGCGGTGTAACCATTCTATCTCCAATTTGTCTCCTTTTTCCGCTACCAGTTCCTTACCAAGACGAGAAATAGGGTTAAGAGGATCTTCATTAATCTCAGAACCTTTTATAATTGGTGTCCATTCGTCTAACAGTTCAACCATTTGACGTGCAATGCGCGTTTTAGCTTGACCTCTTAATCCTAATAAGTTAATGTTGTGTTTTGCTAGGATGGCACGTTCAATTTGTGGTATTACCGTATTGTCATATCCAATTATACCTTTAAATACAGGCGTGTTATTCTGAATTTTCTGAATAAGATTTTCGCGCAACTCGTCTTTTATAGAGCGCGAAATGTAGCCACTCTTCTTCAGTTCGCCAAGTGTTGTAATCTTTGAAATATCCATGTTATCTAATTCTTTTCATTCGGTTGTTTTCGTAATCTGCAAATATCATTTCATCTAAGGCACCTAGACCTGTGTAGAAAGCCTTGCCTTGATTCGCCAATGTAAATTCCTCCACAAAACGCATTAAATAATTATCACGCGCAATCATAAACGTAGTAATCGGAATACTCAATTTTCTTGCTTGTTTAGCCATGTTGTAGCACTGTGATACAATGCGTTCATCCAAGCCAAAACTATTTTTATAATAATCTCCGTTCCGTTCTTTTAAGCAGCTCGGTTTTCCATCAGTAATCATAAATATTTGTTTGTTCGAGTTGCGCTTGCGTCTTAAAATATCCATAGCAAGGGAGAGTCCGGCCACAGTGTTAGTATGATAAGGTCCCACTTGCAGGTAGGGAAGGTCTTTAATCTTTATAGGCCAAGCGTCATTTCCAAACACTATAATGTCTAAAGTATCCTTGGGATAGCGTGTCATTATGAGTTCAGATAATGCCATTGCCACTTTCTTGGCAGGTGTAATGCGATCTTCACCGTAAAGAATCATGGAGTGACTAATGTCAATCATAAGAACGGTTGACATTTGTGCATTGTAATTTGTTTCGTCTACTATTAGGTCGTTTTCGCTTAATCTAAAATCATCTACGCCATGATTGATTTGTGCGTTTTTTATACTGGCATTCATATCAATGGCGCCCAAATCGTCTCCAAAGCGATAATCTCTGAGTTCACCAGTTTTTTCGTCACCCATGCCCAGGTGCTTAGTCTTATGATTTCCTTTCCCTTTCTTTTTGAGTTTGCCGAATAATTGATGGAGGGCATGTTTTCTTAATTGCCGCTCCGTTTTCTCCGTTAGCTTCAAATCTGGATTTCCCGGCCCACCTTTGTCACCATCAGTTCCTTCTTGTATATAGCCTTTATTTATTAGGTCATTTTTGAAGTCTTCCAAGGTGTATTCTGGCGTAGTGAGTTTGTATTCTCGATCTAACTCTTCCAGCCAATCAAAGGTTTCATCCAGATCTCCACTCGTATGAATGATTAACTCATTAAATAACTCTAGAAGTTTGTCGAATATAGGTTCATCTTCCGGTGTAAATGATGAAAAACTAAATCCTTGTCTCGCTTTGCTCTGATTTTCAGACATAGTTTGAAGTTACTCATAAACTGTTTTGAGCGTATCAACTATTTCTTCTTTTTCGATGACTTTGCTTCAGGATTGAATTTAATGCAAAGGTCTAGCCAATATTCCAAATCATCATCCAGGTCAATAGCTTCTTCGTCAACAAAGACGTAGCCTTTCATTGCACGACCTGTAAAGTTCATTTCGCTACAACCCTCTTTTTGCAAGGCGTCTTCGTAAGCATCAGTGCCAATACGCGCCATTAGTTGATTCTTGACAATGCCACATAACATTTTATCATCTAACATGTAGCACAATCCTCCCATCATTTTTTTGGAGTAGTAGGAGGGTGTCTTTTCTTTTAAGTATTGATTGATGCGGTCTTCTAGTAGTGAATCGTATGCCATGATAAATGAATTGTTGATTAAATATATTACTTAGTTGTGAGAATTGGAAATTCAGTTAGTCGTTACCCCAGTGTCATTTCGACCTTGCGGAGAAATCTACAGTGAGCACTTAACATTATAGTCTCTATAGATTTCTCCGCTGCGTTCCGCTTCTTTCATCCGCTTCACCATGGTCGAAATGACTGTAGGGTAGGGATGGTATTTGGTGCCACCAATTTAAATCACACCCCAATGTCATTTCGACCTTGCGGAGAAATCTATAGTTACCACTAAATAAACATAGCACACTATATAATAGGCCTTTTATTCTATTTGCTGGTTTACACCACATTCATGGATTTTAATTCTTAGCTTAGAAATATGATGAGATGGCTTGTTTGTTTTGTTATGGTAACTCTGTTAGGAGGTTGTGTGCAGGAACCGCCAGTTATTGAAAAACCAAACTTGATGGTGATTCCAGAGTCTAAGTATCTTGATATTGAGCTAGCTGAGACAAATTTTGGAAGACCATTAAGAACAAGGCCAAGAAATCCCATCTATTTTGGGCGACTAAAAAAGGAAGTTGCTGATACAATAGCAGGTTATGAAAACACCGAATACTTTATTGAATATAGGGGCGAATTGATGAATGTTCCTAGATTTCAATGGGTTTTTCAATCGCGAGATAAGCGATACGAGTATTTCATTATTTGTGACAAATCCGTTACCATTTCTAGCCTAAATGAACTCATTGGATTCGATGGCATAGTTTTGAGTTTTATATCTAAATGTGGAACTGATTACAAATCACATATTTTAGCTCATGGAGGAGAAATTGATTCGGATGAGTTCCTTTGGTATATTGATAACCACCGTTTAGATGATCTATCCATAGCCGCGTCAAATACAGGTTCTGTTATGTGGTTAACTGGTAATCAATACGCTGAGATAAGCACGACTTATTTTAAAGCTAATCAGATTGACAATAAATTGATAAGAGAGTGTCTATCACGAAATATGATCAACGACTCAATTAGGCGATGGGAAGAACAACGAAATTCGGCTATCAAATACGACATTGTCCCTGACTTTTTTGAATATGAACTTAGTAAATGGGTGAAATTACTGGCTGAACTCAGAAGAACAGATAAATTCGAGCTTTGTACTGCGTCAGAAAAAAGTATTATTCGTGTTACTCATAACTCAAATGATAAATTGTTTCCAATTCTAGATATGTTGAGTAAAAGTGTTCAAGATAAAAGGCGTCATATAGTTGAAAAGATGAAGTTCCCATATTACAATTACACTTTTAATGAAAGATACTTATTCCCATTTTTATATTTAGGTCAATGGCGCGTATTAAGTTCGATTGAGGACTTACGTGGTTGTTATACTTGCTTTCATCGGGAACTCTATTTTCGTGAAAAATGGATGAAAGATGAATAGATTCTTGGTTATAATACTTTTGTTATGTGCTTTAACTTCTTGTGAACGACCAGGCTACAATGCCAAATACGTTTCAGCACGCATATTGGATGAACCCAAATATTTGGATATAGAATTGAGTGTGGTAGATTATGGCGATGAAATATACCGTCGCCCGAGGGACGTTTTTTATATCGGCAAGGTAAAACAATCAGTTCTTGATACTAGTGATAGATTTATTGCTGATGAGTTTTATGTAGAATACCACGGAAGTATAGGGGAGATAGAAGGCATTCATCACTATTTAAATGTAGACTCTGTAAATCATATTTATCTCGCTCTTGACACATCTGTGGACCTTGAGGTATTAAACAGGATTTATGATTATAGTTATGAGTTGCTTGTGCATGTAATTCACGCTAATCCTACTGGGAGTTACAATGAAACATATTTACACAGAGGAAGTTGCCTAGAATATATTGCTGGGAAAGTTATAGTACGTAATGCTGAATTTGTGTTGATCGAGGATGGTATTTGTTACAATGATCAAAAGGTGTACTCTAATTGTGATAGCATGATGTCGGATATAACAAAAAGATTGCGAGCAGTTAATGAAAAAAACATTTGTCGAGACTGTGCATTTACTACTTGGAAATTAGGACCAGATACAATTGATTACCAATTGCCCTATTGGGATGACCAGCTATCGTCAGCTAAAAAGTATGGTATAGATACCAGTTTTTTTGCAGGAATTCGCAATGCATGGAGAGATTTGAGGGATGCCTTAATTCGTAGTGAAGAGGCGTATATTTATGCTCCAGCAGACTACAACATGATTATTCTTCGTGAGTCACCCACCAGAGTTGGATCCTCTTATTATAAATTTGCCAACGAATGCCTTACGGTATTGAGGAGGTCATGGGCTAGTTTTTTGAAAGTAGAGCATGACAATGTTCCCTCTTTGTTGATGAGACCGGAAATATATTATGGCGATTGGAGAGTGGTGGATTATCCGTTAATGCGTCTCTACGATGGTTGGCTAATTGATGCGAGAAGAAATTACTTGCCTCCAGAACCATATATAGAATGACAATTGCGATGAGAATTGTCATTACTATAGATTTCTCCGCTGCGTTTCGCTTCTTTCATCCACTTCACTCCAGTCGAAATGACATTGAGGTAGGCCGATATTAGGTGCCACCAATTTAAATCACACCCCAATGTCATTTCGACCTTGCGGAGAAATCTATAGTTACCACTGAATAAACATAGCACACTGCATACTAGTCCTTTTATTCTCTTCGCTGGTTAACACGACAATCATGAATTTAAATTCTTAGCTTAGGAATATGATAAGATGGCTTGTTTGTTTTGTTATGGTAATTCTGTTAGGAGGATGTGTGCAGGAACCCCAGGCTAATTATGTAATAAACGATGAGCCAAATTTAGTGATGGTTCTACCGAAGATGTTGGATGTAAACCTAGCTCGAATGGATGTAGGAGAGCCTCTAGATAGTATTCCTGAATCATTAATATATATCGGAAAATTAAAAAAAGAAAAAAGTGGTCCAGCTGAGGATAGCGTAAAAAATAAGCTGTATGCAGAATTCATGGATTCATTATATGAACTTGAGCATGTGCAGCGGTTGTTAGATAAGAACCGTTTAAATCATTTATACATAGCTGCAGATAGCTCGATTAAACTTGGTGATATAGATCAATGGTGGAACCATAGTTATGAGATTGTATTGCATTTTATACACTTAAACAAAAGCAATCGCTATGTGCAATCATGTCTTCATTTTGACAAATTTGATGAAGATGATTTAGTATTAAGAATGACTTCACGGAATACAGAAAGGTACTCATATCGAGATTCAATATGCTTATACGAGGGGCATATTTATAAGAGTTGTGATAGTATTGTAAATGAAATCCTATCTCGCACAACGACTGTAGGGCGTAAAAACACCTGCAGGCGCTGCGCCTTTAAAACGTATAGAATTGATATTGACTCCATTTCGGGGCTAGTAGATTATTGGAATACTCAACACAGATATGCAGTTAACCATAAATTAGATACACTAATGTTTTTTAACCAAGGAAATAGATGGAAAAAACTAAAATACTTATTAGAAAAAGACAGCATACAATCCTTATACGTGGCGTATTTCAATAATATGTTGTTATTTCATGATGATAGTGATAAGTTGTTTTCAAAAAATTACAAATTTGCTAACGACTGTTTGAGAAACATTACTAAGTCGTGGCAAGATTTTTTTGAGGTATCTCTTGATCAAATACCATTTGAGTTATTAAAACCTGAGGTCTATTATGGAGATTGGCGTGTAGCTAATACTAGTATAATTAGGGGCTACAGTTGTGGAATGGAAGACGCAAGGACACCAATTCCACCACCGCCCAAACCATATTTAGATACACAGTTATAGGGAAGCTTATCGCTACCATAGATTTCTCCGCTGCGTTTCGCTTCTTTCATCCGCTTCACTCCAATCGAAATGACCATTGGGTTGTGAGTATGTGAAGTGCTCCAGAATCTCAAATCTCAAATCTCGAATATCAAATTTCAAATCTCAAATCTCGAATTTCACTCCCCCTATATCCCAATAATATCCAAGTCCCCTTTTTTGTAGTTAGACGTAGACAACAGGGGATTAACTAATTCAGTAATTTTCTGTGTAAGATAATCAATTGCCAATTTATTTGCATGTTGTCGGTAGCTTATTATGCTCACCTCACGCACGGGTATGGGCGTTTGGAATGCTTTGGTTTTAGATTGTAATTTATCACTTAGTGTGGTGTAGTAAAGCTCAGGCAGTAGCGTGTAGCCTCCGAATTTATCCGTAAGATTTAGTAAAGTCTCAAACGAACTGCCTTTAAAGTGTAGGTTGCTTTTCTCCATCTCCTTTTCCTGAATCTCACAAATAGTCATGGTTTGATTGCGAAAACAATGACCTTCCTCTAAGAGCCAAATAGTTTTGTCCTTTACGTCTTTGGAACTCACAAACTTGCGTTTCGAATCTTCTACACCGTATACTAACATAGGTTCGTAGTACATTATATGTTCTTCAAGCTGATCGTTGTTGATAGGGGTGGCGAGTATGCCTAAGTCAATCTTATCCATGCTTAACTGATGGATAATCTCGTCTGTAGTTATCTCAGAGACCTCCAAAATTAGATTTGGATTATCATCCATTATTGGTTTCAGGACTAGCGGTAATAGAGCATTGGCAATAGTGGGAATAACACCAATGCTTAATGTGCCCGTGAGATCTTCTGGTTCGTTACTAAGATGCTTGATGTTCTCCTGTTCTCGAAGAATAATTTTTGCATGTTCCAATAATTGTAATCCCTGGTCGGTTGTCATTACAGGTTTTCTGGAGCGATCAAATATTACAATGTCTAACTCTTGCTCAAGCTTCTTAATCATTGCACTTAAAGTTGCTTGAGTAATGTGACAACTCTCTGCGGCTAATCCAAAATGCTTGTGCTTGTGGACGGCCATTACATATTCTAACTGTTGAAAATTCATAATAGATAATATCTATCAAAGATATAGAGAAAATCGTTTGTATCAATGAGAGAGTCGCGATACATTTGTAGTGTAATACAGAATTAATAACTATAAAACATAATAAACATGGGATTTACAGGAAAAGAATTTCCGAATTTAACGGTAACAGCAATAGATGAAATGGGAGACACCTTCGAACTGAATTTATTGGAAAAAGCAAAAGCTGAGAAAAAGAAGATTGTACTCTTCTGGTATCCAAAAGACTTCACATTCGTGTGTCCAACCGAGTTGCACGCATTTCAAGCAAAAGCGGCAGAATTCGATAAGCGCAATACCTTAATAGTGGGAGCGTCATGCGATACGCCTGAAGTACACTTTGCTTGGTTAAACACTGCTAAAGATAATGGCGGCATTGAAGGTGTGAAATATCCGCTTGTAGCCGACAGCAACCGCAATTTATCATCTGTACTGGATATTCTAGACGGAACGTTTGACACGGTTGATGAGAACACAGGTGTTGGTCTAATGAAAGGGGACAATGTGACGTATCGCGCTACATACCTGATTGATGAAGATGGTGTGGTATTCCATGAAAGCACAAACCACATGCCTTTGGGAAGAAACGTGGATGAATACCTAAGACTAATTGATGCATACACGCACGTTCAGAAGAACGGAGAAGTTTGTCCGGCGAACTGGGAAGAAGGAAAAGAGGCGATGAAAGCGGACAGAGATGGTGTTGCATCTTATTTATCAACTCATTAAAACACCTACTATGTACAGCGAATTAACAGAAGATAATTTACAAAGCGTACTGGATAGTAACGAAACGGTAGTAGTGCAATACTCTGCCGGTTGGTGTGGAAACTGTCGATTGATGAAACCAAAATTCAAACGATTTGCTGAAGACACTGAAAATGTAAGTTTCGTAATCGTGGATGCTGAGAAGTTTCCTGAATCTAGAAAACTGGCAAATGTTACTAACCTGCCAACCTTTGCAGCCTTTAAAAATGGCAAATTGCTTAAACAGGTTCAGACAAATAAGGCAGATATTCTAAAAGATTTTATCCATGAGACTACCGGTAATTAAGCACATAAATAAATTTATTGATGAGAATGACTCGGACTTTGTGTCCGAGTCTATTCAACTGCTAGAACACATGAGTGAAAGCAGAGCAATAAAAGATGAAGAACTAGATGTTATTGGAGAACTGATCTCGAACATGTACGGTGCCTTAGAGGTGCAGAAAATGATGGCAGAAGGAATGTCAGAAAAAGATGCACTAAATGCATTTATGCAACGAGTGATGGGGTCCATCGACACATAAAAAACAAATACTATGAGTAATTTAAACCAAATAGGATTAGAAAAAGGTAAAAGTGAAGACTTGTCTAACAAGTTAAATGATTTGTTAGCGAATTATTCTGTGTTTTATCAGAACGTTAGAGCGTACCACTGGAATATCCAGGGAGCAAGCTTTTTCGAGCTTCACATTAAATTCGAAGAACTCTACAACGATTTATTCTTAAAGATTGATGAGGTGGCTGAGCGTGTATTGACACTCGGACATACACCAGATTACAGATTGTCAGAATATTTAAATGTGAGTGAGGTGAAAGAGGCGTCAGACGTGAATGACGGTAAGAAAGCTGTATCAGACATTCTGAATACATTTAAAATTCTGCTAGTCAAACAGAGAGCAATATTAGATTTGGCAGGGGAGTTAGGCGATGAAGGTAGTAGTGCTTTGATGAGCGACTATATCAGAGAACAAGAAAAATTAGTGTGGATGTATACGGCGTATATGAAGTAGAGTCGCACAATTAAAATATGTAAAGCGCCAAGCTCTGCTTGGCGCTTTATTTTTGTCTTAATAATTTCTTAAGCAGGGATATCTGCCCCATGTGATAGTGCATGTGTTCAATTATTCCTAGCACGTTGGTGAAGTAGTCACCATATTTTTCATTGGCAAAAGCTGATTTTAAATCCTCATCACTTGTTTCGTTTAATAACTGTACACATTTTTCAGCCGTCTGCCACCAATTCTGTTTTAGTGTTTGCCACTCTATGGCCGTTGTTAATTCTGGATGGTCATAACTGTATTTATCGCGTACCTCAAGCTTGTTTTCGGTAAGAACCGTGTAAATTCCGTCAACGTAGTAGGTCACATGAAAACTTAGTTTCAGAATGGTGTTAAAGTCTTTGTATTGAGTCTGTGCTTCATTAAGCGAGACATCTTCCAGTAAATCGTGTAAGTTTACGCTGGTCCAGTTGCCACCGAAATAGACGTTGTGCAAATGATTAGCCAGTCGTTTTGAGAAAAAATTATCCATCCTTATTTCTTTCCAATCGCAACAGAGGTCATTGTTAGCGATCCTGCCATCGCCTTGTCGTTGAATAAAGATATGGAATCTTTGTCGTTTTGTAAGCCGAGTGTGTAGAGTAGGGGTAAGAAGTGTTCGGGTGTTGGTATCGCAAGGTTCATGAAGCTTCCTTGTGATTTGTAATCAATTAAGGTACTGTGTTTCTTCTCGAGAACACTTTTGTTAATCAATTCTCTAGCCTCCAACGCCCAATCAAAACCATATCCAATTTCATTCATGCGCTTCCAATCTACGCGACCTAAATTGTGCACCATATTACCGCTACCAATAATGAGAATGCCTTTTTTTCTGAGTGTTGCGAGTTCTTGAGCAAGTTCGTAATGCCATTTAGGCGGTTTAGTGTAATCTATGCTCATCTGTATCACGGGAATATTTGCATCAGGATACATGTGCTTAATCACCGTCCATGCTCCATGATCTAATCCCCATTCTTGGTCTAGGTGTATATCTGTAAGAGTGATGTCTTCTTTAAGCTGTTTCGCTAAATCTGGTGCTCCAGGTGCTGGATATTGCACTTGATACAACTCTTCAGGGAATCCGCCAAAATCATGAATAGTTTTGGGATTTTCCATAGCAGTTACCTTGGTGCCTTTTGTCTCCCAGTGGGCAGAAATACACAGAATTGCTTTAGGCTTAGGGATATCATTAACCGCATTACGAAATCCTTGAACAAATTCGTTTTCTTCAATCCCGTTCATTGGGCTCCCATGGCCAATAAACAGCGAAGGCATCAGTTCTCCTTCTTTTAAAGAGCTGCTAAAGTTGTATAGATTATTCAATGACATAGTATATCCTGATAAAGGTGCTAGTGCAGCAAGTTTTATAAAGTGCTTTCTATTCATATTTATTTGTTGCAACAAATATAAACAGAAATTGAGTACAATCACAAATTAGTGAGAGGGTTTAGGATGAAAAATCTTCAGTATAGAAGCGTTGAAGGTTGTTTTTAACTTTAAGATATCTAACGACACCAACAACCAGTAGGATAGGTGAGCAGATTGTGAGGGCATAACCCAGGTACTCAATTTTATCCAGAATATCCAGATTAATTATGGCTAATCCTGAGCTTAATAAAACTATGAATGTTCTGAAATAGGCAAGAAAGGTCCGTTCGTTAGCAAGTCGTGTACGTTCGATGGCGAGATAGTTAGTTCTGGACAGTTTTGATGTCTCCATGAATCTAAGGTAAGAAAATGCGTGGATTACATATCCTGCATTAACTCACATGGAATATCATACTGACGCAGAATGGTCTTTACATGTTCCTCTTTTAGGTGGCCGCTGGCTTCTATGCGGAGAACATTGTCTATATCATCACTGTCAACATTCCATCTGTTTATTTGTGGATGCATGTCAAGCAAAGGGCGGACATTTTCAATCTCTCGTTGGCTTGATAGTTTAGTTTTGAGTACAAGTACATTCATGTTGCTTAGGGTATTTGTTTGTTTATTTGTTTGGCTATTTTTTCTTTTTAACCTTATCTAATTCGGGGTGATAACTAAAGACATCACGCAAAGGCAGCTTAAAAACATGGGCGATTCTAAAGGCAATCTCTAGAGTAGGAGGGTACTTCCCCTTTTCTATTGCGACAATAGTTTGACGGGTTACGCCAACCTTATCTGCCAGCTCTTGCTGGGTTATTTCCCCGTTTAGAAATCGCAGTTTCCGTATTTCGTTGCTTATGTGCTGATTCTTCATCTTAAAGCCCCGTTCTGTAATAATAAATTTTCCATAAATCGCCCAGAATCCCTGAGACGAAACCGCCTATAAGCATGATTGCAAACATAATGTGTAATGGTTCACCCATGGCTATAGGAATCATGGCTGCTACAAAACTTAATGCAAATACGAACTGACTGTTTCTGTCAGATCTCATCTCAATTTGTTTGTCGTAATCATCCAAAAAGTCTGGATCTTCTCCTTTCTTGATTTCTTTTACAATGACCACAAATATTATATAGCTCAGAATCTTAAATGCGGCGGTTACTCCGAATAGGATCAGGGTGAACTTGCCCCAAAATTGCAAATCGTCAATACGGGATAAATTTTCCTCAGCATTTATTACAAATGAATAATATGTATAGCCTACCATTATCAGTATGGAGGTGATAATATTCATAACTGCTTTTTTCTCTTGTAGCGATAAGTTCATGTTTTAAATAATTTACATAGAGTTTAAAATAACATACACAAAGATAAAAATAAATTACATAGTGACAATAAATATATACATAATGTATAAAAAAATATACATGAGCTGGTTAAGCTGTTGTATATCAATAAGAAACAGAATGAGCAAATACTTACTTTAATTTACTAATACGGTAATTTTGGTATCCCAAATCGATACCCAGTCGGTGATAAAGGAAATTTTTAAAGCGATCTTTAAGTCGTTTATTGTTCATAGAGATGTCGTAATCGAATGTCCAGTTGATGCGCTGAATACGTTCTTTGATAACCTCTGGATGACTGCCCTCAAATTTTTTAAGTTCAGTAATGTGACCTAGGTAATCAAACTCATCAGCTTTGGCAACATTCTCATCAATCCAATTGTCATCGTGCCAGTACTTGTTGAAATTCTCCTGTTTACGCTGCATGGCGGAAGGCTCTTTCACCCATCCATAGTGATACATATAAGCATCTATTGGATGTACCTTTAGAATTTGGTCATCACCCTTTCTGAAACCTTGGGCATCTCTAAATGAGTAGATTGATTTGTCGTTCCTTACAACACGAATTTCGTGACGGTACCATTTCGCAGATGTACCAACATAATCATATGAACCGTAAAAATGAAGGTATTTAAAAAGCAGCCCATCGATATGTTTTTGGTGCAGACAGCGCTCCATTCCGGACTTTACAGTAGCCAAGTATTTTTCATGAATCACCTCATCTCCCTGGATGTAAAATGCCCAATCAGAATCTTCAGCAACCGCCTGAAATGCTTTGTCTGTCTCGACAGCTAAGACACGTCCACCTTCACGTAAACTCTCATCCCATTCAGTTTCAATTATCCTAACTTTTGGGTCAATGCTTTCTATAAGTTGTAAAGTGTCATCATCAGATTTACCCACGGCAACCACCACCTCATCACAAATTGGAAGAATAGACCGAATGGCCTCTACAATCGGATAATCGTAAATAATGGCGTTTTTAATAAAAGTAAACCCAGAGACTTTCATGGGTGCAAATGTAAGCTTTTGCCCTTATAGTGTCATAGGAACTTCCATCAATAGAAGCTTAGCGCCCGCATTAGCTTTAATATCAAGCGTGTCACTTTCCCATATGCCGAGTCCATCTCTGCTGTTTATTTCTATGCCGTTTATTATAGAACTACCATTAATTGAGAAGATATATACACCATTCTTATCAGACTTCAATTTATAGCTGATAGCAGTATCTTCAGTGAACTCGCCCATGCTAAACCAAGCGTCCTGATGAATCCAAACTCCTTGATCTTGGCTATTTGGACTTAATACCTGATACAATTCATTCTCCTGTTGGACGCTATCTAGTGAAATTTGATCATACCTTGGCTGCACATCTTTGAATTTTGGGAATATCCAAATCTGCAGTAATTTTACTTCTTTATCTTGGTTTTTATTGTATTCGCTATGGTGAACTCCAGTACCAGCGCTCATCACCTGAATATCGCCCTGCTTAATTACTGTGGTATTACCCATGCTGTCCTTGTGTTCTAAATCCCCCTCAAGCGGAATAGAAATGATTTCCATATTTTGGTGAGGGTGCGTGCCAAAGCCTTGGCCACCCGCAACCGCATCATCATTTAAAACTCTCAGCACTCCAAAATGCATACGCTCTGGATTGTGATAACCTGCAAAACTGAAGGTGTGATAGGACTTTAACCAACCATGGTCAGCTGTTCCTCTTGTATTGGCTTGATGATAGACATGTTTCATGAAACAAAGTTACTTCATGTATTATGTCATGTGACAATGATACCATAGCGGTCTAACAAACCTGGCAGGCCATCCTTGGAAAATTTGGCTCCTCTTATTTTGTTTGATTCTGGGTTAACACTAAAGTTAACAGCACTTGTAAAGTCTGCCTTGCTTAAGTTTGATCTCTCGAATATGGCGTTTCGTAATTCGCACTGCTTAAAACTCACTCCACTCAAATCACACGCTTCAAAATCACACTCTGATAAATCCGTGTTTTCGAATGTGCATTCTGTCAAGTTCTTCTCATAATAACTGGCGTTATTGAGTATACAATCTTTAAAGTTTATTGCGAATCCAAAACCCGAGCAGTATGTGAACTGCAGACCGATTAACTTACACTTAGAAAAGCTACACTCTTGAAACTTAGTGTCATTAACAAGACTATTGCTTAAATCACAATTAATGAATTCACATTTAATAAAGTTCTTTTTCGATAAGTCCTCATTTTTAAAGTCGCAATCGATGAAAGTACATTGTTCAAATTCTGAGTTTAGAATTAATAATGAGTGATCACTCTTTATTTCTAGTTCAAATATCATATCATTTTATTCGGCTAGTTACTCAAAGGTAGTGATTAGAAATCATTAGAACGTGTTTATATGACTCTCTATATTAATCTCTGAGCCACCCCATTCTTTTAAAGTGTAAGCACCTCCTTTAAATCGCCTAAAAGTTTGTGGAATGGGTGCCAGACTACTGTTTACAGGGACTTTTGACCAAAGCATAAAAACACGCAACATGGCATGTGGTTGAGGGCTAACGCTAATTGGGAATAGCTCGTTATAACCATGTGTAATAAATGAAATATAGTTTCTACTATTCGCTTGCATTCTGGGAATCCAGTAGCTTATAAAGTCGTTTCGTTCGAACACATTAAAACCCATTTGTAGAAGACAGGAATCAAGAAACTCAGGTAGATTACTAGAGTTAACAATAAATCCACTATCGAGATTAACATACTTTGCAATTTCTTCAGATTTGCCTTCGTAAAATAAGTATGGATACGTCCTGTTATTGTGCTTGATTTGATTGCCGCACACGTCTACATTCCAAGCGTCTTGATAGTCTGGATAAGAAAATGTTAGACTCTCAACAAAATCTAAGTGAATTGAAACGCTGATTTCTTCGTCACTGTGCAGGTAGACGACGGGTTTGTCAAAATCGTATTCAATATTTGGTAAGATTATCGTCGCGCCTTCTAATACAGCGTTTATAACTGTGAACTGGTTTTTCTTTAGAATTAATGAATCAATGTAGACAGGTGCGCACAAATACGCAGACAACATTACATCTTTAATTGTAGTATCCGAACTAATATCTGTAAACACACCATAGAGTCCATTTAATGTGTCAAATGAGATTTCACATGAATCAGCCCCAACATGTAAAAAGACTGGCCTAGATTTATCATATCCTTTTGCAAATGTTAGATCAAAAGCAAGATTAATTTCTGGGTTGATACTCCCATATTTTAAGCTGAACTCCTTTGCTGCGTAATAATTTGCAGACTGGCTGAAACAAGACAATTGTAACAGAAATAAAATGATTAAACAAAGCCTCATATCAACATAATACCTATTCTCCCACCAAGTTACAAAATAGATCTAGAGAATTTTAACCCTCCATAAACATGTAATACATATTTGTCGTCTATATATCCTAACAGGTCTAAAATCTTTAAGAAAAGCAGATTATATCTCTAAATTTAAGCCTTGGATAGATGTGGAGAAGAATTTCATACGTAGGAGTTCCTGAAGGAATTAATAGCATTAGCCCAAAAATTAAGAGTTTAATCTTGTTTAATCAAGTGCTGTTTATTGGCAGTTTTGCTACACTTTTTCAGATTGCATTTGTTTGGCCGTTTATTGGTAATACCGCGCTTTTGTTTCTTGGGATTTTCGGAAGTCTATTAGTCTGTATTTACTTGAATAGTAAGAAGAGGTTTAATCTATCTAAATGGCTTTATTCAATAGTTATCTACAGTTCAGCCATTATAACCACTATTTTAATGGGTGGAGATACTCTCTATCATTTACAAGCAGTTCTGGTATTTACTGCGAGTTTGCTAATGTTTAATTTACAGACAGATTTTTGGAAGATAACACTTGGTATTCCGGCAGCTCTTATTAGTATCATCATAGGAGAAACTGCGATTATTCATACGCCCGATTTCACTGGTCATTACTGGACCGAGATTGCAAGAATAGCTAATATAACAAGCTTGTTCGCTGTAGAGACGCTATTAGTGCTCTTTGTAGTGCGGCTTAACCAATCAAATGAAAACACCCTAGAGCGCGCATTATCTCATATGACCCTTCAGTCGAAATTATTAAAGGAGAATAAGTTAAAACTTGAAGAGAAGGTAAAGGAACGCACACAAGAATTAGAAGAGAATTATGAAGTTTTAGCCAAACAAAACGATGAAAAAGAAGTCTTGCTTAAAGAAGTACATCATAGAGTTAGAAATAATCTGCAAATAATCATCAGTTTAATCAATCTGCAAATTGCCAAAAATGATAACGAGACGACTGAAAAGTCTTTGAAGGAAATACAAGGTAGGGTTGAGTCCATGTCATTGGTTCATCAAAAGATGTATCAAAACAACAACTTTAAGGAGGTTGACTTGGAAGAGTATCTTGGCTTAGTGATTAATAATATGGACAAACTTTATGGCGATTCTGATTATCAATCTGAGTTAAGCGTTGACAAAACTATTTATGCTTCAATGGATTTAGCTATTCCACTTGGATTGATTGTAAATGAAATTACGGCAAACTTCTTTAAACATGTGGTGCCCAATACCGAGAATCCTTTCATGAAACTGCAGATATCGGAAGACGGTAATCATTTAAGAATTCATTATCAAGACAATGGGCCAGGCTTTTTGGATCTTGAGGAAATCGAAAATACCGACTCACTGGGTATGCAATTAATTTTCACTCTGGTTGATCAAATTGACGGAGAAGTTAAAGTTTTAAATGAAAACGGAGGACAATATAATCTCACTGTTCCGCTTCCATAATTGAGCTGAATTAAACTAGCTATTTAATAGGTAGTCCACAGATAATCAGTAATTTTAGTTTGTTATGATAAAATTACTATTAGTCGCTTTGTCTTGTCTTTATTCTGGCACTATTATTCTGAGCCAGAAACTTGAGACTTCTCTTCAAAACGGACATGTTAAGGACATTACATGTGCAGATATCCACCCAAACGGAGAGTGGGCACTGTCGGGAGCAAAAGATAACTCTGTGCTACTTTGGAATTTAGAGAACGGCAAAATAATCCGTCATTTCACACATCACACATATGCGGTTTGGTCAGTTGACATTCACCCCAATAAAGATTTGTTTATTACTAGTAGCGCGGATAATTCGGTTTGTGTAGTGGACCTAAAGACACGTGAGGTGCACCATAGATGGAATTTTAAAGATGACGTAAGAGAAGCCTATTTCAGTCCTAAGGGGAATTATGCCCTAGTGTTTACTACTCGAGATAAATGGTATGTGTATTCTTTAAAAGACGGTAGCAGAGTGAATGAGTTTAGTAAAAACTATGGGGTCTCTAATCAGGCCTATACCTTGCTTGATGATAAACAATATGCGCTAAATACAAGTGGATATAAGGGGGCAGAGGTACTGACTTTAAAGGGCGACACCATAATTTCTTTGCCGTTCGATAAGACTTATGGCATGGAGTTTAGTCCGGATGGCTCTATGGTGTCTTTAAGTTCGTCTAAATTGTTTGCGGAGGTATTTGATCTTGAGTCAGGCAAGGTTTTGGCGCGATTGGAAGATAAAGATTCGGACGAACGCTGTGACGGTTGCAATACCAAGCAGGTGTGGAGTAATAACTCTAAATACATTCTTACAATGAACAATAAGAATGGCGCCATATTGTGGGATGCAAAATCGGGCAAAAAGTTGAAAAAATTAATGCCTTCGAATTCCCGTCCAACTAGCATGGAGTTTTCATTTGATGATCAATATGTTTTGATTAATACGGATGAGACTTTATATGCATTTAGTGTCAAAACAGGGAAAAAGACCTTGGAGCTAAAAAACAAGCATCTCGATTATTATGAGTTAAACCCCAGTCCTACCAGTCATTCGGTTATTATACCGGGTGAATATCATGCGCTGAACGTGTGGGACTATAGCACTGGCAGAAAAACTAAAGTGTTAAAAGGATATTTAAACGAACCTGACAATGACGGCTTGGCGCATATGCGTGATAATTGGGCACAAGCTGGAGCTTTAAAGCAAATTGGTTTAAAACGTGGATTCGATTTACACCCCAATAAAGAGATAATGGCTTGCGGGGGCGTGGACTCGCTTGTCCATATCATTGACATTCGTTCAGGGCGTGTATTAAAGACATTGAAAGCACATTCTAAAATTGTGATTTCTGCCGTATTTAGCCCTAATGGGAAACAACTGGCTACCGCAGGAGGAGATCGAGAGATATTTCTGTGGAACACCGACACATGGACTGTTGAAGACACACTGAATGGTCATTTCAACATTATTTTCGATTTAGCCTATAACGCAAAAGGCGACAAACTGATTAGTGGAAGCTGGGATGGTAGTTATGTTGTATGGGATTTTGTTAAGGAACAGTTCCACCGAGTTGCCTTAGAAAAGAACTCTGCCTACAATGTTGACTTTGGCAACGACGATCTTTACTACCTTATGGGTGATAATTACAAAAACTTATCATTTATTGAAGCCGATGGTAGAGAAACTTTCCGATCTGTAGTGGGGCATACAGATGTAATATCGGATGTCTTAATTTCCCCCAATAGAAAGAAGTTTCTTACCACATCATGGGATGGATCGATTAAAGTATGGGATTACTTATCTGGCATGATTACACACAAAGCATCCTACAGTAGCACACCATTATATTCGGCTGCATGGTATAATGATTCTATAATTACGTTTGCCGGAGCGGATAATGTAATTAGGGTTTGGAATATTCAGTCTGGTGCTATTCAAGAGATTAAAGACGCACATACGTCTGCCATAACAAAACTTATGTTCACTATGGACAAGTCCAAGCTGATTTCGATGAGTATTGATGGGATGTACAAGCTTTGGGACTTTCCAAGCATGAAGTTAAACTATAGTCGGATTCAGATTTCTAATGATCAATGGCTTAGCACACACTCCTCTGGCCGTTTTGATGGAAGTGCTGCAGCGCTTAAAAACGTGAATTATGTGAGTGAAATGGAGGTACTACCAATAGGAAGTTTGTTTGATAAATACTTTACTCCCAACTTAATCGAGCGCGTAATGAAAGGAGAAAACTTTGATTTGGGACAAAACATCCAAACTCTTATGGAGGAAAGTCCTGATGTTGCTTTTGTAATGAACGAATTAGACAGTCGTTCTAATCTTAGAGCAGACTCTGATACTATTGTTGCGAAGGAAAAGGAAGTAGAGTTAAAGGTGAGGATTAACTCGAATAAGAAGGTGATAAATGAGCTTAGAGTCTATAATAACAAGAAATTGGTTGAGATTATTAGACTGAATGAGGTAATCCAGTTTCGTGGAGATAAAGATATTAAGTCGCTCAAACTGAAGTTAAATGATGGACTAAACAATGTAAAAGTACTTGCGATTAATGAGGATGGCGTTGAGTCAAGTCCAGCTGAATTAAGTATTAAATTTTCGGATAAAGCAGCACAAACGGACCTGTTTATTTTAAGTGTTGGGATAAATGACTACAAGAATTCGCAATACAATTTAAAGTATGCCGTGTCGGATGCCAAGGCCTTCGCAAAAGCAATAAAAAGGGGAGGGGATACCTTGTTTTCAAGTGTGAAACATATTGAAGTGCTGAATAAAGACGCAAGTAAAGACGGTATACAGGCAGCCTTTGATCAAATTCAGCAAGAGATAGGGCCAGAGGATGTGTTTGTATTTTATTATGCTGGACATGGTGTAATGAGTTCTGAAGAAAATCCAGAGTTCTATCTGGTATGTCATGACGTAACCAATCTTTATGGAGACGACGAGATGCTTAAATCTAAGGCTTATTCGGCCAAGCAGATGTTGGACAACAGTGTGGAAATTCTAGCAAGCAAACAATTGTTTGTGTTAGATGCCTGTCATTCGGGCGGAGCACTGAATAGTCTGGCTCAAAGAGGTGGCGGCAGAGAAAAAGCTTTAGCTCAGCTCGCTAGAAGTTCGGGTACCTACTTTTTAACGGCAAGTCAGGATGCACAATTTGCTAATGAGGCGGGTGATTTAAAACACGGATTGTTTACTTATGCTTTGCTAGAGATACTCTCTGGCAAGGGGGATAACGGTGACAAAAAAATCACGGTAACCGAGATTAAAACACATGCTGAAGACAGAGTGCCCGAGTTGTCACAGGAGTTTCATGGGAGCACACAATACCCAACATCATATAGTTTTGGGCAGGATTTTCCTTTGGTTATCGTAAAGGATTAGTTATCGATTATGTGAGCCATCACAATTGGGCATGCGTTTAGATTTTCCGCAAACGCAATCATTCATCCCTTTGCCATTCATAATACGTTCGTAATATTTCTGTATTCGATTCTCTCTAGTTTTGCTTTGTTTTCCAGCATTAAAGAAAAGCAAGTAGCCTTTTTGACGACCTGGCGTTAAGCTCGTAAAGGCATTTTCGAACGCAGCATCACTCACAAATAAATCACTCAGTTCTTCAGGAATATCATAGTCTTCTAACGACTTGTATTTGACTTTTATTCCTGCTTTTTCAATTTCAATTAACTCAAAGATGTATTGCTTAATAAGGTCTCTATTGGCTTCAATTGTCTGACAATCGGTAAAACGCCATTGTTTGGCTGACTGTGAGTTTTCTCCGGGAGATGTAAGCACATTCGCATCATCTTTAAGCAGACTACCTTTAAAAATATTGATAGCACAGTATTTCTTGAATGCACCAATAATAAATAGATTCCCTCCATTATAAGTGTAACATGCCTGCTTCCATTTAACTTCTTCGCTTACACCACATTCGAGAGCGATATCTCTTA
This sequence comes from Flavobacteriales bacterium, assembly GCA_964230215.1. Taxonomy (GTDB): domain Bacteria; phylum Bacteroidota; class Bacteroidia; order Flavobacteriales_D; family JAUILH01; genus JAUILH01. Next base: position 30,239 of record CAXRGQ010000006.1, on the reverse strand, counting down.
AAAGGCACATTTCTTCATTCCATTTGTCTGCGTCCTGTAGTATTTGGCTTACTTCTGGGTTCATACTAATTCATTTAATTCTTAATTACAATGTAGGCATTCAATGATGTTGCAATAATCAACCATACAAGATAAGGGAGTATAAGAAGGGATTTTACCTTGATGATTGACCAATAATTAAACAAAAAACAGCCAACTACCACGGCCAATAAAGCAATTACAATTAAACCTGCGATAGTTTGATGGAAGTGAAAAAATATCGGGTTCCATGCTACATTCAGAATCCATTGTACAACATAGAGTCCAATCATGAACTGTTTGTTTTCAACCTTCGGCCACAAGTAGGCTAAATATATTGAGAAACATATCATAATGGTTGTCCACGCAAAACCAAACATCCAGCCTGGTGGTGTCCATGGTGCCTTATCTAGGTTAACGTACCAATCTGACGGCACACCTTTGCCGGTATAGAATCCTCCAATGCCAAGTGCGCCAAAGTTGATGGCTAGAAATATTATTAGTCTTGTAATCATTATATCTTTTGTTTCAAGTGTTTTCTTCTATCTATCTCAATAGCCTCCAAAAGAGTAGTTTCTATCGCTTCATCTGGACATGATTCAATACTGTAAATTTCAAAACCCCGCACTTGCTTCCGATTTTTTGCAAGGAGTAAACCATGATTATTCGACAACAGATTTCCTTTTATAAATGCCAATTCAACACCGCCTTTCTTGATAGGGTTTAAATAACAAATCCATTTATTTCCTTCGTAGAACGGGATTTTATATTTCATGGTTGGACTTAAGTTGTGGTGATGATGCAGTAAAGAATGGAGGTGCATTAAAATCCTTTGTTGTACTCCTTCTTTTTCGAATATGAAATTGTCTACAGCGCCCATGCAAACTACTTATTTCTGTCCTTCATTTTCTTCATCTGAATCTTATAATCATCGATGGTTCCGGTGATTCTAAGGTTCAAATAACGCGTTTTACCATCAGTGTCTTTTTCAATGATCTCATCATCTCCAACATCACCATCCTTGGTCTTCTTATTTCCAAATAACTTGTATTTAGCCCCCTGTTTGATAGTTTTCCACGGAATACGGATATAATAATCGATATCCTCTGCCATAGACTGAGTGCCTGCTAACTCGTAGTGTCCAATGGTTGATTCGATAGTCATATTTGGAATACTTAGAACGCCATTTTTAATATCCATGTGGTTCTTTAGCGTATCAAATCTAATTGAGCTCAAATCTTTATCTCCCATGTAATCGGATAGCATTAGAACGGGTTCGTAATTTTCAAGTCGACCATTTAAAATCTCTACATCCATATGAATCTCAGATTGGTCCAAATCAGGCACCATGTCTGGGTAAATTCGGATATTTCCAGTGATATTGGCACTTAGCTTACCATGAAGGTTTTCAGAGACCAATTCATCTTGTCCAAAATTCTCGAATTTGAACATCAACCTATCTAAATCTGCTCCTTTAACAGTTAAATTTGGCTTAAGATAGATGTGCTCTGGATCGCTGCCATTAAAATATCCAGACATGTTAAAGCGACCACCTGCAGCTATTAGACTGAGTGTGTCCACGTAGATATAATGGTTGTGCGTAGTGTTAAACCTTGCATGAATTTGCTGTAAATCAATGCGATGATAAATGAAATGACCTACGTCCACATCAAACGTCATATCAGTAAAGGGGAGTTCGTATAGATTAAAGGCCTCAGAATGGCTTGCAACATCCTCCTCAGTTGGCTTTGATGGTGCCGATTCTGCCGGTTTGTTAGGCGATTTTAAGTTGAAGGCAAACAGCTGATCGAAATCAATATAGTTAGCCTTTATGCCAAAGTGATTGTCTCGCAACTTTATGGTTTCATCCTCTCCTAGGTAATAATTCATGTCTAAATCGAACACGGTGCGACCCATCTTTCCATGCATTTTCTGAATCACTAAATGATCATCTTCATAATGGAAGCGTCCTGAGAAATTTTCAAAGCGCATAGGATGCACCTTCATTTTTGCATCAAACCTGTCCAAATCGACATCTATTGAATGTAGTTCAGAAGATTTGAAGTGCATCTCAGAGTTCACATGTAGTGCTAATCTGTCCAGTTCTTCGTGTCGATAATCTTCTGGCACATAGTTTTCTCCTTGGTAAGAAAATATATCTTCAAGCTTAAGCATGTCCGAATTTAAGGTGATATCCAGCTTAACATCTCCTTCAAGTGTATCTTTCATCCAGAATCCGTAGTCATGGATATTGCCATTGAAATGGAAGTCTGATTTATCAATAAATCCAGTGAAATCGACAATGTTTAAATCTCTCTCTCCGATAAGAATGTCCACATGGAAATCGTGTAATTCATGGGGGTAATGTTTTAATTGAGCATGCAGGTCATCAATAAAAAACTCACCCTCAGGTAGATATTTTGATTCTGTAAATGAGCGCGCACTTGAATTGAATTTTAACATAACACTCAGATCTTCAATTCGTTCATCTATCCCAGTACTATCACCTTTTGAGAACCCTGTTAGTTCAGCTATATCGAAATTCTTTGATCGTATTCCCAATTGAGCCTCTATTGGTATGTTTGTATGGTGCACAACCGCTGGTAAATCAGAAATGTATCCCATGATCGCAAGGTCAGATGATCCCATCTTTAGATTGAATTTGTCTAAAATTCCTTCTTTTCCACTCATTTGAAGATGCACATCTAAATCATCGATTGGAGCAGGTAGGTCACTTGATACAACATGGAGGTCACTTACTACTAGTTCGCTAGAATAGGCTTGATTCAGCTCATTTAAGGCTCTTTCTGGATGTTCTAAATCAATAATGTCATGGAAATGCATGTCTAACTTAACATTTCCAGATACATCTTGAATATCGGATAGGTTAAAGAATTCAGCCAAGAAATTTAAATTAAAGTCAGCGTGCAATTCCATGTCCACCTCAGGTTCAACAAAGTTTTTAACTAAAATGGAACCAATAAAATCACCTTTTTCTGGTTTTGCAGTGAAGTCAATTATCGAAAACTCCATGGTTTCTAAGCTTCTTTTTTCGCCGTTCGTAAAATGACCTTTAAAGCCAAGGTTTTCTACTCGTTTCTTAGCATTGGTGTTCTCCATAAAAGCTTCTGCGGCACCAAATGTTGCATCAATAAAAGGCATTTGTCCGTTAGCACTTGGTCCTTCAATGTCAGCATGGAAGTAGATTTTACCTTCATTTTTATATCGCTCTAAAACGGGAATTAAGTCTTCTGGAGCAAAGGCAATCAACATGTCGAAATTGGGCTTTTCACCGTTAACATGCAGATCAAGCGTCATATCATTCTTCGTATCAATTTTACCATGAAGATTAAAATCGCCATGCTCCATTGTTATGCCTGATGGTTCGATTTCTAATAGTCCAGACTCTTCGTTAAAGACAATATCTGTGTGAAACTCGAAATGTTTGTGCTTTATATAAGTGGTGTCGTGGTCATCGATAATGTTCAATTCGAATTCGGTATCAATGTGAGCAGCAATTTCATTATTGCCTGTTTTAAAACCACCATTCGCCCAATAAATGTAGGTTTCCACGTCCATGTTGCTGGCTTCATCTAGCTTGTGGATATCCAAGTCCCTTAGTTCGATATTCTTAAGATGTATGTCCAATGGTTCTTCTTCTTCCTCAACCCCATCATCTGGAGTTGCCAAGGCGTTTTCAAGGTTGGTTGTACCATCTTTATGCTTAACGATATTAAAGAAACCATCTTCAACCAATAATTTCTGAACATCATAATCGCCCCCAACAATATCCCATATGTCAAATCCAAGATAGATGTCTGCAACATCAAGAATCACAGGGGCATCATCCGCTTTCGATTCATATATTCTAACATCATCAATCTTAATGGAGATATAAGGGAAGTTTTCAAATGGAGCCAAATGGGTATCGCCTACCACAATGAGTCCTTTATGCGTCTTATTCATAGCATCCACCTCTGCCTGAATGATGGCATCTTGTTTATAATAAATGACAAGTAGAAGAATACCAAACAAGAGGATAGGAAGAAGTATGGTAAGAATTAAGAATCTTTTCCAGAATTTCCAGCGTTTTAGAAAGGCTAATTTCATACAGTTATAAAGATATAGAATCTAGTGTGTATTGCGGTCTATTTCGTGAAAAGGAATTAACAACTTACTTATTCTGTTTCCTTTTCAAAGAAGTCACTATGTAGTTTATTGCCTTTTGTGCGCGACAGGTATTTCCTTGTTACACCGCCTTTGACCTGATTTACATCAAATTCGACAATAAAAGCGTCTGGATCCATACTTTCGATAGCGCGATAGGTTTTTTTTGTGTCGATTCTATTTATTATTACTTGAAGCACTTCCGTATCCTTCTGATAACCGGTGCTACCATAACCCTTAGCATGGGTGTAGACAGTAATGCCCGTTCCAACTTCCTCTAATAGACTTTTCTGAATTTTAGATGATTCTTGAGATATAATCATCAAACCGACATAGTCCTCAAAGCCCCTAAAAATAAAATCAATTACCTTTCCTGTTACAATAAAAGTCAGAATGGAGTAAAGGGCTACTTCAACTGATAATGTGAGGGCTGTTATGACAAACAAAATGGTGTTAAAAGCAAGTATGATGTTACCTATAGAAATTCCGATTCTCTCATTTAAATAGAGACCTAAAATTTCGGAGCCGTCCAATACGGTTCCGTTGCGAATTGCGTGACCAATCCCAGCACCGAGAAATATTCCCCCAAACACCGCAATAAGCAGTTTATCATCCGTCACAGGGCTGAAGTTTTCGAAATGTATGATAATAGCAAGCGCTAAAACAGAAATCACCGACTTAATCAATGTGCGCCGTGAAACTGAGAACCATCCAAGAACAAAAAATGGCAAGGTAATAATTGGTAATGCATAGGAAATCTCGAATCCTGTCAATTCGCTTACCAGAATGGCAATTCCAGTAACGCCCCCATCCAAAAAGCCATTGGGAAGTAGAAAGGCTTTCAAACCTATGCTTGCAAGAAAAATCGCAAACGAAACGTTGAGTATTTCCCATGTTAAGGACAGTAAAGAACTCTTCATATTCTTGCTAATTTTTGGAGGAACAAATATACCGTGATAAGAGTTCTTTACTCTGTTATTTATGTAACAATTTAAAACAGTAACAGCGATAATGCTAAGGTACTAAGCATACCAACTACAAGTATAACTAAATACCAAAAGGAAGCTATCAGTGATTTGTAAATGGTGGTGCCAACACTTCTTTTATAAGTCCTTAAGAAGGAAAAAAACTGATACACTAACATAATTACTATTAGTAGAATACTTGCAAGGGCCTGATCTAAATTTGCAATAACCAGAAATAATATGAGAGCCAAATAGGTGAATGACTGTAAATGGATGACATGAACTAAATGGACTGTGTAGAAATCTTGATTCCGCCTAAATACAAGCATAAGCATCCAAGCAAAAACAGGCAGTAAAACTAGGGCCATAAGAGACATATTGCTTAACCAATATTGCACAAGATTTTTGCCGTCTCGTATTATTAGCATGGATTTTTTAAGCAACAATTGACCTATTGACGGAACATCTGAAAACTCTGCTTCCACGAATTTGTCTATACTTCCGTAGGTTTTTTCTGCTTCAATTAAGTGAGCTTGGTCTAATTTCTCCCCATTAACCATTACTCCATTGGATGAGTTATTAAAATCAATGCTGAATTGCATTATCAAGAAATAGATAAAACTAGTGAAAAGATAAAGTCTTATGGGACTGATGTAGCTTGCTCTTCTACCTTTTCGGTATTCATTAGTTAAGCTACCCGGTTTAAATATTAGTTTTTTAGCTGACCTGAAAAACTTTGAATCAAAGGTGAAGTAGTCGCCTACAAAATCGTTAATAAGGACGCCAATTCGTGCCTGCTTTGAATGATTTTCTTGACCGCAATTGGGGCAGAAGTTGTCAGTGCTTCTTAATTCAGTCTGACAATTAGGACATATGGTTTCTTTCCTTCTGACTTTCACGGGTGCTTAGTGATATTGATTCACGCATTTATTTATAACTGAATGAAGTTAAATAAATTTAATGAATGGCCTGTTGTTCTAATAATTGGTAGAAGGGCTCACACTCTTTCAATAAAATGTTAAGCTCGTCAGGGAATGGTGATGTTTTGGGCTTGTACGGAAGAAATCCCGTCGATTTATGCACATTATCGTACCAATACTTGGCCCAGCATCCATCCTCTGCGATTGGGCCTTTCTCCCAATGCAGCATGTGTGGGTCGAAATCAATATCGCAGAAGTCACAAAGTTTTTTCAAGACACCTTCTGGGTTCATTAGTATTTTGGTGGAGTCTAAGACACATGTTTTGGCGCCGAGGGCGTTTAATCTCTCTAATAATTCAGCATGTGCCTTGTAGCCGACATCATTTATAGTAGGATTGGGGATTACCTTGTGAAATGATGGCAACATATCCTTTGGATTGCGTGTTAATAAAACGTTAGAACAACCCTTTGTAAAACTCAAATCCAGATTTACTGCGTGATGAGCCATGTTTTTGAAGAACGCTACGGGCGTGGGGAAATCTCCCATCATCGTATCAATGACTTCTTTAGAGGACCTGGATTGTGAATTTAATACATCCAAATAGCCTGGGTGTTTTTCGGGATCCTGAATAGAGGAGAGGTAATGCGCGTATAATGGTTCATCAACTACAGTTGTATCCTTTCTTTGAGCGAATGAGTACATCAAGGTAGTCGATATATTGCGCGGTCCAGACCACAAGCATATTCTCTTAGTCGATTTCATTTAATACAGCTTCTTCAATCAATGATTCATATAGTTTTCTTAATTCGCTACACCACTTAAACGTGCCATCGCCAATTTTTCGACCATCAATTTCGTAAACGGGTGTAAGTCCACCAAAAGAACCGGTTACGAATGCCTCATCGGCGCTATATACATCAAACAATGAGAAGTCTTTTTCGTGGCAAGGAATACCATTTTTTCTACATACTTCAATTACTTTACCGCGTGTTATTCCATTCATACAATACTTCCCCGTGCTGGTCCACACTTCTCCATTTTTAACAATAAAGAAATTAGTAGCATTGCATGTACTAACAAAACCATGGATGTCGAGCATCAATGCTTCATCTGCACCCGCTTCAATAGCTTGTACAAGCGCTTGAACTTCATGAAGTTTACTGTGGCAATTTAAGCGAGGGTCCAGATAGTCTGGAGAACCTCTTCTTATTGTGCTCGTGAAGAGTTTGATTCCTCTATCTCTGCTTTCAGTTGAGGCCTCTTTATGTTCAGCTATAATCACTAAGTTAGGACCACTTATGGTTAGTCGGGGATCTTGTGATGGTGTTTTTTTAATACCACGTGTAAGCATGATTCTTATATGGACATGATCGTGCATATCATTAGCATCAATGACTTTTCTAATGTTCGCGTTTATTTCGTCACGTGTAAACGGAATTTTAAGGCCTATGCTTGCCGCACCAGCCCACAGTCTATCAAAGTGTTCTTTATGGAATACTAGTTTTCCTTTATGAAGTCTTAGTGCTTCCCAAACGCCATCCCCAACGAGATAACCGCTATCAAAAACGGAGATTTTCGCTTCATTTCGTGGGAATAATTCACCATTAATAAAGATTTTCACATCTTCATTTCTGCTGTCTGGGCTTGCGTTATGTGTGCCGTGTACCATAGTTCTTCTAGATTATTTGCACCAATATAAGAAAGACAATTGAAGGAGTTTAGAAATTAAATGCTACTCCTAATGGCTTTAGGGATATAATCAGCAATATCTGAAGCAGTGATTATATAGTTCTGTTGATGTGCCAAATCTCCTGCTCTTCCGTGAATATATACGCCATTCACTGCAGCTTCCTCTGGTGAATAAGCTTGTGCTAGAAAACTCGCGATAATGCCAGTTAAAACATCACCTGCGCCTCCTGTAGCCATATACGGATTCCCAGTACTGTTAAAACATACATGTCCATTGGGAGTTGCTATGCTCGTGTAAGCACCTTTCAGCACAATGACCAAATTGTAAGATTTCGCCAATTCCAATTGGTGTAAAAGACGATCGTAATCACTATTATGTGTGCCAAATAGTCTGTCAAACTCGCCTACATGAGGTGTTATAATTGAGCCTGTAGGAATCTGGTGTACTAAGTTGGTCGCAGCGATTAAGTTTAACGCATCCGCATCCAGGACCAACTGCTTTCCTGATTGTAGGCAGGCTAGAACCAATGATTTACTTTGATGACAAGTACCTAAGCCGGGGCCAATTGCAATAATGTTCGCTTTCTCCGTGAATGTTTCAGCCTCTCGATATATTTGCATTGCTTCAGGAATGCTTGAAAATGCGGCGTTTGCCCTTGTTTCTGGAATGCTCATTGTCAACAATCCCACGCCAGCTTTCAAACATGCTTTAGCAGATAAAATGGCTGCTCCCATCATGTGCTCAGATCCTGCAATTAAACAAACGTGACCAAATTGATTTTTATAGGCATGCTTATCTCTTTTGTGCAAGTGAAGATTAATCTCGTCCGAGTAATGAAACTTTGAAGGTAATGACTTAATAAATCCTTGATCTAATCCAATATCTAATACCCTAAACTCAGAAACATAAGGGGCATTTTCTCTAAGAAAAAAGGCAAGTTTGGGGGATTGGAATGTTAATGTAAGGTCAGCTTTAATAATGGCTCCGTTGTTTTGACGGTTATCTTCCGCCATAAGTCCACTGGGAATGTCTATCGAGATTTTGAATGCTTGGCAACTATTGATGACGTTTATGATTTCAGCAAAACTCCCTTCAACCGGTCTTGTTAATCCAGTGCCAAACAATGCGTCAATTATGACATCATACTTGGATAATTCACTTAACTCAATTATTCTAATTGAAGGATGGTCTTTAATTCTTGCGAGATTGCTCGAGCAATCCTGAGATTTATCGCCATCGGTGCAAAAAATGTCTACACTATAATCACTAATGCTCAACAATCTTGCTATTGCAAGTCCGTCGCCTCCGTTGTTGCCGTTTCCAGCTACTATTACGATAGTTTGGTCCTTGTCAACTATGTTGCATATGTGATTAAAACACGCGAGAGACGCCCTTTCCATAAGATCGATGGATGGAATTGGCTCATTCTGAATTGTAAATGCATCTGCCTCTCTATTTTGCTGTGCCCTGAGTATTTTCATGCACAGTAAATATACATAGATATGGGCTTATTTTAAATTTGCTGCATCCTTTTTGAGTGCGTCTATTTCGTCAAGTACAGCTTGTGCTTCCGCATATTTAGCATCACTAGCAGATCGATTGGATGTTGACAGTACATGCGCTTCTTTTAATAGCTTTTGGTATTTCTGATTTAGTTTATCAGCCTTAGTACGTCTTTTAAATAGTCCCATTTTAGTTTATTTTGTTTTACTTATTCTGTTAATCATTCCTTTAAATATGAAGCCATGAAGAGGCAGTACCGAATACCAGTATAGTCGCCCTGCAATGCCTAGGGGTCTGAATGTGGCAGTTTGTTTCACTACACCATCTTCTACACTAAACTCCAACCAAGCTTCTCCAGGTAATTTCATTTCGGCAAACAAGAGTAATCGTCCTTCCTCTTTATTAGCGTACAGAACTCGCCAAAAGTCAAGTGCATCTCCAGCTTTAATGTCTGTTCTGTTTGTTCTCCCTCTCCGCAGACCAACGCCACCAACAAGTTTATCCAAAAATCCTCTAATACGCCATAGCCAATTTCCATAGTACCAGCCATTATCTCCACCGATACTCCATATTTTGTTTATTGTTTTGCCAGATGATTCTACATCTCGGCTGCGTTCATCTTTAAAACAACCGTACTCAGGAACCGATATAAAGTCCGAAATATTGATTTTCATTCCGCTACTAGAATAGGCATCTTTCCAACTAGAGGCTATGTCGTTGCTTTCAATTTTTTCGAATGCTCGGTTTAATGCTTGCTTATAACTTAAAGGTTTGATCTTTAAGATTTTATTTATCTCATTGTCTCGGCAAATGACCTCTACTTTCATACTTTCAACTAAAGATCTGGCTAGTTTGTAGGAAGTAGAAGTTACAAAATACAACCAGTAAGAGGATAGACGCGGTGTCATAATAGGCACGGTCCAGATTCTGCGTTTTAAGTTTCGCTCCTCCGCAAAACCTAATAGCATTTCTTTGTAAGTGAGAATATCATCAGAACCGATATCAAAATTTCTAGAGAATGTTTCTTCAACTAATAAGGCCTTTGTTAGTATTTGAAGTACATCATGCACGGCAATTGGCTGGCATCTTGTAAGTAGCCATTTTGGCGTAATCATTACTGGAAGCTTCTCCACTAAATCACGAATAATCTCAAATGATGCGCTGCCAGACCCAACAATTATACCTGCTCTAAATGTTGTCAAGGCATACTTACCCTTGTCAAGTTCTTCTTCAACTACTTTTCTAGAGGATAGGTGTTTTGATAATTCGCACTCATTTACAATTCCGCTTAAATAGATCACCTGTTGTACCTTCGTTTTGTTTAATGCTTGACGAAAATTTATTGCGGATGATTTCTCGAGCGAATCATAGTCCGATGAGACAGACATTGAGTGCACAAGGTAGTAAGCTGCATCAATGTTGTCCGGAATCGTCGTTAGCGTCTCTGGTTTTAACAGGTCAATTTCTATTACATCAATTTTCGACCGTATAGATTTTGCTGGGTTGAAGCGTGAAGCATCACGAACACAACATATAATATGATGACCATTGCCAACGAGGATAGGTAGCAGTCGCTTCCCAATATAGCCAGTTGCACCAGTTAGAAGAATGTTCATACTGTAAAAACAAGTGGCATTCGATATTGTTTTGGTTTTGGACTGGATTCAATATTTAACACAAGTCAATAAATTGGTGTGATTCCAATATAGATTGCTCTATCGCTTTCTGTAAGCCAAGAATCTTGAGTAACTTAGAAGCAATCATAAAATGATATTATGAAATATACCCTCCTTGTATTCCTTTTTGGCTCATTGATTATTAGTGCGGCAGCACAGCAAGTTGCCCCTGTTTTAAATTTGGCTACTGGCGAAATAACGCTTGAGAATAATTTAGAGAAATATGTTTCTAATCAGAATGTAGCAAGTGATTCTCCTTACTGGTTAATGCAGTTTTATCAAACTCCCACTCAAAGCTTGAAAGAAGAGCTGGAGTCATTTGGTATTGAATTCTATGACTACTTGCCGAAATCCGCCTATTTGGTGAAAATCCCGAATACTATAGATCGTTCATTATTGAACGACAAAAATATTTACAGCATATCACCTTTATTTCCTGAACTTAAGATAAATCCTCAAGTTCATAGTGGACTTGAAGCCGGGTATTATAATAGCCAGAATGAGTTGTTGCTAAATGTGCGCTTTTTTCCGGATGAGTCCTACGAACAAATTGTTGATGAGCTGAACCCTCTAGATGTTAAAATTGAAACCTATGATGCACAAAGAAATCAAGTTAGTTTTTATGCGAATGAATCTGTGTTGACATATTTAACATCCATCGACGGTGTGCGTATGGTAGATTTTGTTTTTCAGGAATTGATTCACGAGGATAACCTTGGCAGAGCACTTCATAGATCAAGCAGTATAAATCAAACGGGACCGTCAAATTTAAAATTCGATGGAAGTGGTGTGAGTGTAGCCGTTAATGATGATGGTGAAGTAGGTCCGCACATTGATTTTACAGGAAGGACAGAACAATCGGATGTTGCTGGGGATCAAACAGGAGATCACGGTGATATGGTTGCCGGTATATTAGGAGGCGCTGGAAATTTAAATCCCTTGTATGAAGGTATGGCTAAAGGTGCTTATTTATGGATACGACAGTATAGCGGAAGTTTACCAAATACAGTGACTTTGCATCAAAATGATGATGTGATGATTTTTTCCTCTTCTTATGGAAATGGATGTAATGCCGGATATACAGGACTTAGTAGCCAAGTAGATGAAGAGATTAGACAGAATCCATCTTTAATTCAAGTGTTTTCAGCAGGAAATAGTGGAACAAGCGATTGCGGATATGGTGCAGGCAATGGCTGGGGTAACATAACCGGAGGCCATAAACAAGGTAAAAACGTTATTGCTACTGCGAATATGGAGCGTGATGAAGGATTAGCAAATTCAAGCAGTCGTGGACCAGCAATGGATGGAAGAATAAAGCCGGATATTACTGCACATGGAAATGGACAAATATCGACTGACCCTAATAATCAGTATGATGCAGGAAGTGGAACGTCAGCTGCTGCACCTGGTATTTCTGGTGTGCTAGCCCAATTATATGAGGGTTACAAGGCATTTAATGGAGGTGTAGATCCCGAATCAGCCCTAATGAAAGCCGTGCTTCTTAATGGCGCGGATGACATTGGAAATGTAGGACCAGATTTTGAATTCGGATGGGGTAGGGTAAACGGAAAGAACGCACTAGAAATGATTGAGAACAATCAAGTTTTTAGTGATGATATCACACAATTTGATACTGATAACTACACTTTAACTATTCCCGCAGGCGTAGCAGAAGTTAAGATAATGTTGTATTGGAATGATTATGAAGGAAATCCGGTGGCAACTACTGCACTTGTAAACGATTTAGACCTTGAAGTAGACAATGGGACAATTCATCTACCTTGGGTATTGGACCCAACTCCTAACGCATCAAATTTAAGTGCTCCGGCAACAACTGGCGTTGACAATCTTAACAACATGGAGCAGGTGGTAATAAGCAATCCTGCAGCAGGAACGGTGAACATATCGGTTAACGGCTTTGATGTTCCTCAAGGACCACAGCGTTATTACGTGGTATATAGATTTGTATACGATGACATAGAAGTGATATATCCAACAAATGGAGAAGGCTTAGTGCCAGGAGAAACAGAGCGTATTTTTTGGGATGCCTACGGTACAAGCGGAAATTTTGAATTAGAGTTTTCAGAGGATGGTGGAGCCTCTTGGTCATCGATAGCTAGTGTGCCAGGTGCCGATAGGTCCTATGACTGGACTGTACCAAATACGGTTTCAGGAAATTGTTTAGTGAGAGTTAGTAGGTTAGGTGTATCGGACGAATCAGATGCTGTATTTTCAATTATTGAAACACCAGATAACATAGATATTTCTCAAGTATGTCCGGGTTATATTGCTATCACATGGGACGTGGTGCCTGATGCGAGTGATTACGTTGTATATCTGTTGGGGACAGAGAATATGGATTCGATTGGAACCACATCTACAAATGTATTCCAGGTACCTGCCAATATAAATATAGAGCATTGGATATCTGTAGCAGCTATACCGAATAATAATGCAAATGTGAAGGGTAGAAGAGCAATAGCTATTTATTATGATGGTTCAGGAGTGTTAAATTGCAGTGCTCCAGACGACCTAGCTGTGCATGAGATTTCAGCGCCAACAGCAACGCAAGCATGTTCATACGAAGATGCTGTGGTAGAAATTGAAATTGCCAATTATGGTCAATCCAATCAAAGCGGATTTTTATGTAGTTATGAAATAGACGGTCAAGCTGTAGTAACAGAATCTTACCCAGGCACACTAATTCCAGGTCAAATAGCTAGCTACACGTTTTCCACACCATTTAATTTGCCTTCAACAGGAATGTATCCGACTAAAGTATGGGTTGAACCAGTAACGGATAGCAATCCTGCAAACGATACTGGATACGTGACTATTGACTATGGTGGCACATTAATAAGCAACTTCCCGATAGTAGAAGATTTTGAAAGTTTTGCTAGCTGTGGAACAGCAACGGATTGCGAACTTGAGATTTGTAACCTAGGCAACGGTTGGGTAAATGCAAGTAATGGAAGTGCAGACGATATTGATTGGCGTGTGGATAATGGAGGCACACCAAGTGCAGATACCGGTCCAAACGTAGATCACACTAATAACAGCACTTTGGGTAATTATGTTTATCTAGAAGCATCTGGTGGATGTGAGCAGCAAGAAGCATTGCTTATATCTCCATGTATTGATCTTACAAATGCGGCTAGTGCCGAACTGAGTTATTGGTATCATATGTATGGGGGAGATATAGGAGAATTGCATGTGGACATCTACGATGGTTCAGGATGGCAGTTGGATGTAACACCAGCAGTGCTGGGAGACCAAGGGAATGATTGGTTTCAAGAAATTGTAAACTTAAGTGCTTACAGCGGAAGCGTGATTCAAATCAGATTCAGGGGAGTAACTGGAAATGGATGGCAGAGTGATGTTTCACTTGATGATATTAATATTGACATGGAAGGGCTTAGTGTTTCTGAAATATCACAAGACGCGTCAATCCAGGTATATCCAAATCCAAGCGATGGAGATGTCTTTGTATCGTTTGATTTTGACCAACAATCGTGTTCTCAAATCTTGGTTTTAGATGCTGTAGGTAAAGAAGTAGCCGTATTTGGCAATATTGGAATTGCAGGGTCTTTAAACCTTAATCTTACTAATTTATCGGCTGGATCTTACAGCTTAAGATTTATCGTAGAAGATAGCGTTTACAATAGAAGAATAGTATTGAAATAGTTCTATTTATCCATCTTAATGGGAGGAATAGAAACTACTTCATAAGTAGCTGACGCAAGCTCTACTTTTCCATTGCTAGCTTCAATTTTCTTTCTGATAGACTCCTGTAGTATATGTCTAGTGGTCCTGCGTTTTTTGTAATCAACGATATATCTTAGGTTAAACTGCAGCCAGTTATCTGTCATTGTTATGACTAACGTTGGCTCAACCTGAGCATCTTCTATGTAATATTTGTTTACAACGTTTTTCCAACCATCCATTGAGTTATGTACAAACTCAGATAGATGTTCTTGAGCCGATGAAATAATAATTTCTTTTGCTAACTCAACATCAGATCCGTATCTAATTGGTAAATCAAATTCGTCCCAAACAAAAGGGAAATCTCTTGAGTAATTGTAAACTGCTCCTTTAAAAACAAATGCATTACTTAGCTTAACTATTCGACCACTGTAATTATCACCTGAGACCCATTCACCAATTTCCATCATTGTAGTGTAGACACTGTCAATATCAATAACATCTCCTTTAATTCCATTAATCTCAATACGATCTCCAGGTTTGTAGACGCGTACAAAAAAGATGTAGAATGAGCCAGCAACACTCAGGATCAACTCTTGAAGTGTAATAGTTATTCCAGCCGTCAGTAGACCAATGGCTAAGCCCAAATCCTGGATGCTTCCTGTAAAGTAGGATACCGTTATAAATGCAATTAAAATATATCCGATTACTTCAATCCCCTTTTGAGATTTATATCTCATTGCATTGTCTGGTAATCTTTTTTTAACTAGGCGCCTAAGTAGCCTAATAAGCAGGAAAATCAATAGAATCCATGCTAAGTATTTAACAATACTATATAACTCAGGATACTGTACAAACCAATATTTTATATCATCAAACATGGACTATATTGCATTCGGCACACCGATATTAGCCAATTATCTTGACCTAACAAAATGATTCTGAATAATCTGGTTCAGGTATATTTTTGTACTTACACCTTTAAAATTTAAGGTGTGTTTGTTGTTTGTGAATAGAGGAATACCTTCTCCCAAAAGTCGCGGGATAATTGTAATAATCATTTCATCAATTAAATCTTTGGATAAGAAACTTTGTATGGTTTTACCTCCATCAATGTATAGATGCTCATGACCTTCTGCTCTAATTTTATCAAGAATATCCTGTAAATCGCCGTTTACAAGAACAACTTTATCTTTTAACTGATCCGAAACGCTTTTTAAACTATTACTAAGCACATAAACGGGCTTCTCATATGGCCAGTCAATTCCGAAACTACAAACGATTTCAAAGGTGTTGCGTCCCATAATTATTGCGTCAACCTTGCCCATGAATTCATCATAACCCATATCATTATTGTCTGGGTTGGGCACACTTTGTAACCAATCTATATTCCCGTTTTTATCGGCTATAAAACCGTCTATGCTTGTGGCTATAAAGACCTTGTTCATGGTGTATTATTTTGCAAAAATTTGATTAAAGTCTTTAAATGATTTAAACTCAAGGGTGTTCCCACTAGGGTCGTTAAAGAACATTGTGGCTTGTTCACCAGGCTCTCCTTCAAAACGAATATAGGGCTCTATGATAAACGAAACCCCCGCTTTTCTGACCCTATCAGCTAAATCGTGGAAATCTGTCCACTCTAGTATGACACCAAAATGGGGGACAGGAACATTGTGTCCATCAACTGGATTCGAATCAGCATTGGTATTGCTATTAGCTACTTCATGAATTACTAATTGATGTCCGTAGAAATCAAAATCAACCCATTTATCTGAGCTGCGTCCTTCATTGCAATTAAGCGTGGTACCGTAAAATTTCCGTGCTTCTTCTAGTTCCTTAACAGGAATCGCGAGATGGAATGGTGTTAATTCCTTCATAAATGATAGTTACTTATTGATGGAAATAGTCCATCATGGGTTCAATATAATTATCTACCCATCCATTTTCGTACTGGGTTTGACCGGCAGGGATATTGGTGTGGCTTAAATGTAATTCACATTTACCATCTGACAAGGCTTTAATTTCAACAGTAAGAATTGAATCTTTATCCTCATCACTAAATTCAGCGCTACGCCAGGATTGTACAATTTTTTGATTTTCGATTAGTTCAAGGTTTTTACCCCATATATATCCGTCCCATGCAGAATATTCTGCACCTACCTCCAATGAACATTCTGCCGACCCTCCGGTCATTTTTGAATGCGTATCACTGTCCAGCCAAGCCTGGTAAAGCTTTTCTGGAGCAACGTTAAATACTTGACTGATTGAAACTGATTCCATAGTGTTCTTTTAAATCCATTACTATGTCATAATAGAATTTCTGTATTAAATGTACGAATAATAGTAGTTTTGGTGAGCAGATTTTTGCTTAAATCACAAGGTATTAAAAGAGACTTTATTAGAATGGATGGGAGAGCATGAACAAATAGATGATATCTGTGTGATTGGAAGGTTATTTAGGGTGTTATACAGTGGTTCACATTATTTACATATCTTTTAATTATGAAATCAATTGTAATCTTGCTGTTTTTGTTCCATGGCTTGCTGGGGAATTGCCAGACAGTATATTTTGAAGATTTTGATTCAGGTTCCCCCAATATCCTAGACTTAATCGATAATGATGGATTGGTAAATAGCGGTGGTGTAACCCAGACATGGGAGTATTCGCCACGAATAAGAGGATTTGGAAATGCATCTATGATTGCAAGTTCAAATTTTGCGTTACGCTCAATCACAGATCCTGATCCGGCGATGGTTGGGCAGCAATCTGAAGATTGGATACTATTGCCTCAGTTAAATATACCGAGTAATGGTATTATGCGATTTAAATTCCAGGCCGAATCAGAGGTAAGCACTTGGGAGGGATATCCAAACTTAGAAATTCGTGTGTCCACGAGCGATACAAGTCTATCTCATTACACAACTATTAAAACGATAAACGATGGTCCTTCTTGGTTTACGAATCAGAGCTGTGATTTATCTGCTTATACCGGACAATCTATCTATCTAGCCATTGTAAATACAGCGTACAACAGTCCAGGTTGGGGGGCAAAACGCATTTTTATTGACGATATATTTGTGGGAGCTTTATATGATTATGATTGCTCAGCGTATCAGTTTTATGATCAATCATATGCACAAGATAATTCGCCTGAACAGTTATCGATAAAAGCATTGAATCTCGGAAATGTCACAATAAACAGTCTGGATGTAAATTATCGTATAGATGGTGGAGTAGTAGAAACTGCAAATCTTAGTGGTTTAACTATTAACTCATTGGATAGTTTTGAAGTGGTGCATCCAACCGTGTGGACTCCAATTTTGGGTAGCCATTTTGTAGAATTATGGCTAAGCAATATAAATGGCAATTCTGATCAAAACATGCTTAACGACACTATAAGTTTCAGTTATGAGGTCTTTCAAAATGTGACATCTAAAAAGCCATTATTAGAGATTTTTGGCGGTTCCAACTGCAGTGCATGCGCTCCACTTGCAAGAGACATGGATATCTTCACGGAAGCATGGAACTTTAATGATTTACTCGGGGATTTATCTCATATTGATTATCAAACCTTTTCGGGAGAACCCAGTGATAATGCTGATGCACAGTACCGAGATAGTTTTTATGGCGTAACTGGATATCCTGGTGAGTATCTAAGTGACATAAGCGATTACAAGGACATTTTTCTGGACGACTTCAATAAAACCTTTCAACCTTTCTTTGATTTTTATGATTCGCCAATATCAGTCATACCGTCATTTCTAGAGATGGATCTAAGTGCTAGTCAAGTTTGGAATGAGCTAAGTGTAGATGTCACAATCAACCCACTTAAGGATATAAGTTCAGGTAGTCTAAAACTATATGTAGCGGTTTGTGAGCATGAATATACTTATACAGGAGGGTTTACCTCACAATCAGAGTTTAAACATGTAATGCGTAAAATGCTTCCAGATGGGAGTGGAGTGTTACTTGGCAATTTAGTTGAAGGTCTCCCAATCAATCATTCCGAATCATATATCTTCTCAATTGGTAATGTGAGTGCAGGATCATTTAATTTGTGGGAAGGAATGAACAATATTGAAATAGTGGCGTTTGTTCAAGACACAGTAAGCAAAGAGGTACTTCAATCTGCTAGTATTCGTTCAGATAATATAAATTCGGTTAAAGCGATGGTTGAAGATGAACCTGCGATTTATCCTAATCCATCTTCGGGCAGCGTATTTGTAGATGTTGCAGGTAGGAATTGTAAGTCCATCCAATTAATTGATTTGACAGGAAAGGTAATTCAGGAATGGAATAGTTTGGAAGGACAAGACCTTATTCGTTTGGGTGTATCAAATTATGCCTGCGGAGTTTACTTCTTAAATTTAATACATGGAAATGGAAATCGGTCATGTGAAAAGATTGTGTTAAAAAAGGAATAGAGCTAAATGATAAAAAAATGCAAACTGTCAAAATATATGATAGAAGTCTGAAAATGTTGGTCTTATATCAGGTACTACTAGCTGACGTTTGTCATAGTATATTGCATAATTAATAGATATATTTACATAAACATTTGAACTACTGAGATATGGATGCAAACGATTTATTATTTTACGGATTTGGACAAGTAGCTTATGCCACAGCAATGGCAGATGGCAAGGTACAGAGGGCTGAACATGATAGGCTATTGGATATCATTCAAGGAAGCATAGAAGCACACGATATAGATTACATGTACTCTGGGATAATCTTTGAGTTGATGGAAAAGGAAAATGTTTTCACAAAAGAGGATGCCATCAATTATGGGCTTAAAAACATGCATTTGGCCTCTCATAAACTAGATGAAAATACACGTGCTTGCTTTGTAGATATCTTGCATAAGGTGGCTGAAGCATTTGATGGCACAACGCCTGAAGAGTTGGATGTAATTCGTCGTTTCAACGCAAAGATGGACGAGATAATGCCAAAGCTGTAGTATTTAGTTCCGATTGGTGTAAATAGGCTCGGTGTGTTTTATTTGGCTGAGGTATTCTGTTAACTTATTCAGATCATCCTCTCTTTCTTCTTGCGTCTTTCTTGCTGGGCTGAAGCTAATAAAGGGAGGTAGAACAGTCATTCCAACAAAGTAGAACATACCATGATGCATTGGGAATAATATATCGTCTAAATTGCCATTCTTTCCTCCATTATACGCGATATCAGGCCCTCCTGTCGTCATTATTATGAATGAGGTTTTGTCGGGAAACGCACCATTTTCATACACTCCTTTGCCATTACCATATGCGAAACCCATTGCAAAGACACGATCAACCCAGCCTTTAAGGATAGCAGGTAATCCAAACCACCATAATGGAAAACTAAAAATAAGGGTGTCACACCATTCAAAATCATCCATGTGTGCTTGTATGGGTTCCTTAAAAAGTCCATTTTCATAGGCATTTACTTGTTCTAGTTGATATTTGAAATAATCCATTTTTTTAAGCTCAATAAAGTCATCTTTGTCGCCAACAGGATTAAAACTGCTTGCATATAAATCATGAATGCGTACTTCTGCCCCTGCAGATTTAAAATATTCAATTGCTCTATTCTTTAAACTTGAACAAAATGATTTGTCTTCTGGATGAGCGGGAACGATTAATTTCTTTTTCATTCTACTTTGTTTTTTATTTCAAACTTTCCTGAGAGTTTTTTTTGACGCATGATATAAGAAATACGATAAGGTATAATAGCTTGGTTTTTGTGGATGATTTAATGGTTATCATTTCTGCATATTTGATTCAATAGCTGCTTTCAGTTCATCACTATTTTCGCAACCAATTCTAAACTTTTTGGTAGAGCTCTTAAAGCTTAATTCAACCGCATCATAACCAGCGATATTCCAAAGCCAGCCGTTTGGTGTTAATCGAATCCCCCAACCATACAAGAATTTGTTGGTAACGGTCTCAACCGAATTAATTTCAGAAATATCTATTCGTTTTTTAAAAACACCAATGCCAAAGCTTAAAACTATTTCATTAGAATTTACCTCCACTTTTAGTCGATAGAATAAGGAGGTCAGAATGGCAGAGAAGATCACTACGGATAAAGACGAAATCTCTCCTAATGGTCCTGATTGCTTAAGTTCATCAAAAAACAAAAAAGTAACTATCGTAAAAACAAGTGTAATGATGATTACTAGTTTTCCATATTGGGTTTTAGTATACATGGTTATAGAGAGTTGTAATTTAAGTTATTGATATCTATAAATATAGGCATATTTCTTTCGTCATTAACTAAAAGTAAATCCGAAATAATAGATCAAAATTTAATCCCAATTATATACTATGAGGTGCAACTTTTGTGCAATCATCTTGAATAATAGAGGGTGTATTTTCTCAAAATTGTATATTTTGCTTTAAATTCTTATACCAATGAAAGTTTCCTATTTGTTTTATATTGTTTTACCCATTGTACTATACTCTTGTCAGCTTGAAGAACGGGAGGTGACCAAAGAAAGTTTAGAAGAAAACGCTGTAAGCATAGAGGATGGTCGTGCTGATAGTGCTATAGAGTACAATGACGGTTTAGTCGGCGTGCAGTCTCGTGTTGTTAGAGAAATATTAAAAATGTATAAAACCGAAGATCCAGAGGAAATGCTGGCTATTTGTACAGATGCCAGAAAGCAGGTTTATAAAGGTATAGATGTGATGGAGAATCTTGAAGTATATTCTGGTGGGACGCGGATGAAAAGCTTGTTACTTGAATGGCTGCATGCATGTGAAAAAATGATTGACAAGGTAGAACTTATGTATGAATATGATGAAGACATTGAGTATACAGAAGATGAATACCAGCGTTTTGTGGATGCTGAGTTGGATTTAGAAGATGGGTCAGAGTTTATGCAATACGTGACAAATATTGAGGAGGAATTTTTCCAGGCTCAAAATACATTTGCGAAGAAACATGGGTTTGTAATTCATGGCAACCCCTATGAGGCTGAAGTTAATCAGGCACTAGAGGAAGTGGAGTAGAGCTTGAACCATAGGTTCCCTTAACTAGTGTATCGTTAGTTGCATTACCTCTGATACGATATAAGAGATACTTTTGTAAAAGCTCGAATTTAACTACCTCAAGAAGCTTGCTATAAAGTGGAATTACAAGGTGTCGTATATAAATGCGCATCAAAATTAAATACCTTATTTATGATTTTGAGATTTTTACCTTTCGTTATCACATTTATTACTATTAACGCATATTCCCAATGGGAGCAGAGAGCTAACACGCCATTTACAAAAGATCACGGCATAGGCTTTAGTCTTGATGGATATGGTTATGTGTTGACAGGTGGAGAGAATGGTCAAGTGTTTTCCTCATCAAAAGATTTTTTTAAATACGATCCAAATACTGACTCTTGGGAACAACTGCCAGATTATCCTGGGCCAGACAGAGGTTACGGGATTGGTGATGTGTGGAATGGAAAGGTATATTTCGGATTTGGATTAGACGGGAATAGCTATTTAAATGATTTGTGGTCCTGGGATCCTACCACGGATACGTTTGTACAATTACCTTCATGTCCTTGTGATGGTCGTGTTCATCCTGCGTTTGTAATTTCTAACGGTAAAATCTATATGGGTGCAGGTGGCAACACGAATGGGGATTTAGCTGACTTTTGGGAATATGATATTTCATTACAATCATGGACTCAGATTCCAAGCATTCCAGGGAATAGGCATCATCCATATCAATTTGCCTTAAACGGTGATATTTACGTTGGGAATGGTCATCTTCCAACATGGTATAGATATACACCAGGAAGCACTGGTTGGGTGATGGTAGAGCCACTGGTTGCTAGAGTTGCGGGTGCACAATTTAGTCTTAATGGTAAAGGATATGCCTTAAGCGGCGCGGATATTAACCATAATGTATTTGGTACAGGGGAGTTTTGGGAATATGACCCAATAGCGGACACATGGACAGCTCTTCCTCCACATCCTGGGACTTCTAGATTCGCACCAACTCAATTCGTAATTGATGATTACATCTATATTATGGGGGGGTATGAGCGCAATGATCCAACTTTTACGATGATTCCGTTGTCAACCATGTGGAGATATAACCTTGGACCTAGTTTGAGTGTGGATGAAACCATGCCAAGTGCTGGCGGGGATGTATATCCAAACCCAACGACAGATGTCATTAATATTCGTCTTAACCAAGATGTTTCTTCCTCGGCAATTATTAATATTTATGGCATTAGAGGTCAATTAGTACTGAGTTTGCCTTATCAAAATAGTATTGATATATCTTCCTTAAATATTGGCATGTATATTCTTGATGTAGTAGATGAAGAATCAAGTGTTTTGAAGAAGAGAGTCATAAAAAAATTAGGCTAATCTAAGAACTAAATCAACCACATCTTAGTGCTTATGGAGTGTTTTTATATCATTCCGCCACAAGGTTTTAATGGTATTGGGGGTTCAACAAATTTTTCTGTTAATAATTAAGTCCATATGGTGACAAGAGCATTTGTAATTTTGGCGCTTTAAGGAGGAAACTTTTACCTTTTTTGAGAAATAATATCAGGGCCTAATTGAAAGAATAAGATCAATTTACGCGTAGAGCTTAAACTCGTCAACAACGGTGATCACTTTCTGTACTGCCCGCAGATCATGGCTATATTCGGCTATCTAATGTGTATATGATTCTCTAAAAAGGTAATGATGTCCTTTTAAATAAGTTATGATATGACAAAAGTTAAAGAGTATTGTGGGATAGATGTGTCAATGGATACGTTGGATGTAGTAATTGATGAATTGGGGCATAAGGTGTTTGAAAACAATCCAAAAGGCTATCAGTCGCTTTTAAAATGGAGTGGAAAGGGAGTTCATTTTGTGATGGAATGCACTGGAGTTTATCATGAACAACTAGCCCATTTTTTATATGCAAACGAGCAAGAGGTATCGGTAGTGAATCCTTTAATAATTAAGCGCTATTCACAAATGCTATTGAGGAGTGTAAAAACAGATAAAGCGGACGCAGAGATGATATGTTCCTATGCTAAGAACAATAGAGCACAATTAAAGCTATGGAAACCATTACCGTCGCATATCTCCTCATGTAAGGACATCAACGGTATAGTTCGATTACTTATTAAACAAAGAACAGCTCTCAAGAACAAGCGTCATAGTTTAAAGCATAAAGGTGCTGTTGGAAATAGGCTACTCAGTAGTGTGGATAAGAGCATTAAATCTGTGGATAGGCAGATAGGAGAGATGGAAAAGATGATGGAAGAGTTAGTTGTAGAGCACGAAACTGTTTTATACAATCAGTTAAAAACTATACCAGGAATTGGGACAAAAACAGCGATATTCTTAATAGTCGTTTGCAATGGATTTAGAGACTTTGAGAATAGCAAACAGGTCAGTTCATATTTAGGGTTATCGCCAAGCATAAGAAGCTCTGGAAGCAGTGTGAGAGGGAAGAGCAGAATTACAAAAACTGGGAATAATCAGCTACGGAGTCTATTGTTTTTAAGTTCATTTTCGGCCTATAAATATAATCCAGCTTGCAAGGCTCTATTTGACCGAATAACGGAAAAAGGGAAATCTAAAAAACTAGCTTTAATAGCAGTTGCCAACAAGCTGTTGAAACAGGCTTTTGCCTTATCAAAATCAGGGAAAATGTTTGAAATGAATTATGTAAGTGTAAATCCGGGGTTAGCGCTAAAATAACTTGAAGATTGCTTGGAATTTAACTCAGTTCATCGTTAGGCTTAGTGATTCATTGCGAAACATCTTTTACGGTCTGAACTGTTTTTCCTCTTTCTTGATAATAAATTACTTTTCCAGACCATACCAAATCTTCTCTTTTTGGTATTTCCGTTCTGCGCTTATTCAGGTTAGCTTTTAGCTTTTTACTGTATATCTTTTTTTCGGCTGGGTTGCGCTTAACAACTGTTAACTTGCCATATTTAGCTCTTGAGAGGTCAAGAATTGAGTCATATTTCACGACTTCATTTTTATAATATTCTTTATAGACATAAAATAGAATAGGAGACTCATTGGGATTACAGTAATATGAAAAAGATTGTTTCTGGTTTAAAGAATCATATACGATTTTACCATCGCCATTATGACCTCTAAAAGTAGCAGTGAATGATTTCACGTTAAGCGCTTCAAGCTCTGTTTGAGAATTGGCGCAGATTGAAACCACAACTGAGAGGAAAACAAGAAAACCTTTCATAGTAACAAGATGTTTCAAGCTATGCATTTCCACATTATGCCTAACGGGGCAGGGTAAAACGCGTGTGCCCCAACGTTTAGTTTATCTAATATACGTATTATTGTTTTGAGTACCCCTTATTCGTTTGGAGACGCGTGGGCATATGCGATTTACCCGTTGTTAGGCACAGTACCTTTAATCATTTATCAACAGTTTACCCCAGCCGATACTGCCATCGGAGCCTGCTAGCATGAATGAGTATATACCAGATGTTAGATTACCTCTCTTAATTTGAATTATATAATTTTCGATATTAGAAATAGATCGTACTTGCCTTCCTAAGCAGTCATACATTTTAAATTCATAATTGCATCCGTTAAGATTATTAATTTCGATTTTACAGTTTTCATTACATGGATTCGGAGAAATGAAGTAAGATATTTCTGATACCGAATTATTGATACCAGTTGTGGGAACATAATATTTTAATGCCCTTATATCATCTGTTGCCAATGTATCACTCATAATATTGCCTGAAGATAAATTAAGAGAAAAATACCGATCGACAGTTGATGATGAATAATTCCCTTTGAATAAATATGAATTGATATTGGGATCAATTATAGCAGTCTGATAAGTTACAGTTCCAATGTTATTTGAGGTATTAATAACTGTTTTTTGACCTGTTAACATGTCAAGCGATACTAAATGATGTTGATTACCTGTATACCACAATCCATACACAATGTTCGTTGTTGGGTGTATTTGTAGCATTCTGATATCATCAGGCGCAATAGTATCATTTACATGATTACCAGTAGTGAGGTCAATTGAAAAATACCGATCAACACCACTTGATGGATATCTTGCTTCAAAATCGTAAGTATTTGTTAGCGGATTTATTACAGCTGTTCCTCCGGTAACAATTCCTACATCATTTGAATTGTCTATCACCGTTTTCTGCCCAGTATACATATCTACAGAGCAAAGATGGTGTGTGCCAGTTGAACTGTTGAACCATAGGCCATAGACAATATTCGTAGTTGGATGGATCTGTAACATTCTAATATCATCAGGAGCAAGAGTGTCGCTATCCATTAGGCCTGTGTTGATATC
Organism: Flavobacteriales bacterium; assembly: GCA_964230215.1. Taxonomy (GTDB): domain Bacteria; phylum Bacteroidota; class Bacteroidia; order Flavobacteriales_D; family JAUILH01; genus JAUILH01. The sequence goes on along the minus strand of CAXRGQ010000006.1, from coordinate 4,292 downwards.
AATAGCGAAATAGTGATCTTCGGTTGTTCCGGGTCTTCTACCTTCAAAGAGATAATGATTATTACTTGTGTTTATCACAGATGTTTCATTAACTATAATTCCAACATTATTTGGATTGTATATAATATTCAGATTGTCTGATATCATATCTATTGAAGACAAATGATGCGTTACGTTTGAGTTATCATATAGCAGACCATAGCTAATTACTTGTGAGTTTGCAATATGACACCAACATAGAAATAGTATAATGAACAACGCTCTAATCATATTTTGAATCTGTTAATTGTGCCTAACGGGCCAAGCTAAAACGCGTGCCCCCCAAACGTTTTGTTTATCTAAAAATACAAAATATAATCTCAATTTCTGATTATACGTCTGAAGACGCGAGGGGGTATGCGATTTAGGTGTTGTTAGCCACTGTGTGTTTGAGCTATGTTGGCGCCTTCTACGGTTCTGCTTTTACGCCAACTCTTTTTAGGTTTTGTTTTAAGTACTGCACGTCAGGTTATGCAACAGGTAATCAATCTTGGACTATGCTGTGCGGCTGGACATGGCGATACTACGTCATCCACGGTCATGGCGGGTTGAAAGTCGTGGGTTGGCCTAACAGGTTATGCTGTAGCCAATGAGTAGTAATTAACCCTGTGGCCGCATTGTGAACTGGCATAAAACCTGAAAAATAGCGAAGAGCGATTATTCGAAGAGCGTACCAACAAATTGGGGCTAACGGGCCAAGCTAAAACGCGTGCCCCCAACGTTTTGTTTATCTAAAATTACAAAATATAATCTCAATTTCTGATTATACGTGCGAAGACGCGTGGGGTATGCGATTTAGGTGGTGTTAGCCACTGTGTGTTTGAGCTATGTTGGCGCCCTTATCGGCTCTGCTTTTACGCCAACCCTTTTTAGGTTTTGTTTTAAGTACTGCACGTCAGGTAATGCAACAGGTAATCAATCTTGGACTATGCTGTGCGGCTGGACATGGCGATACCACGTCATCCACGGTCTTGGCGGGTTGATTGTCGTGGGTTGGCCTAACAGGCTATGCTGTAGCCAATGAGTAGTAATTAACCCTGTGGCCGCATTGCGAACTGGCATAAAACCTAAAAAATAGCGAAGAGCGATTCTTCGAAGAGCGGACTGACATATTGGGGCTAACGGGGCAGGGTAAAACGCGTGTGCCCCAACGTTTAGTTTATCTAATATACGTATTATTGTTTTGAGTACTCCTTATACGTCTGGAGACGCCTGGGCATATGCGATTTAACCGTTGTTGTATGTAGTAATTTATAAATCAATAGTTTTGTGCTATGAGAATTTACTTTGCCATTATCATTGTTGCTATTACAGCTTCATGTTCAGATAAAACTGACTCTAATTCAAATAAATCGATAGAAGCTAAACAAGAGAAAAAACAAGATAGTGTCATCGTTGCGGTTGATTCTCTACCAATGACGATTGAACATTTTAAATCTGATTATAATACTCCCGTTCCTTTTATTAATCTTAAAGGCGCTGAAGTACGGCAGGAGGGTGACTCCATATTTTTCATAGTTGGCGTTGACTCGATTCCTGATAGTATATATTATAACAGCCATATGATTAAAAATGGTTACTATGAGTATGGTTTAAGTTTTGCTTTCAGAAATTTATACAATGAATATTTGGACAGTATAACCAATAATTTATGTGTTGAACTGGAGTATGATGTTTACTCTGATAGCTTGATAGAGCGAACTACTTTTAGCGAGTTTCTAAGAAATTGCACAGCTTCTAGCAAAATTATCTATCAGTATTGGAGTCAAGATTCATTGTATTACGCTACGGACAACGTTATTGAAGATTTGGATGTAACTAGATATTTTGGAGATGATTCAATTTATTTGGTAATTCATGCTCAAAATTTTAATAATCCAATTAGAAGAAGTTTTTTTCATAGCTCGTTTAACGTGAAGTCATCATGGAACTATCCTACAGAAAATGGCAAAAACAATTATTTAACCACACAACTTATTTCAGATACTCTACTATTTCACCCATATAGGATGAATAGCTCAAGGAGGATCGATTGACATATTACATACAACTCTTAAGCTAAACGGTCGTTTTAATGCCGTTTAGGTCTTGTTGTGTTCAGTGCTCAATTTACGCAATGTTCGTGATACAATCAACGAACATGCCGTAAAGAGTGCACGTAGTGGTGAACTGTTCTGCCATCAATTCTGCGTCTGTAAGTCAAAAGCGTTATGCATCTTATCCAACACCAACGGATGATATGCGTCAAGCCAAGCGACTCTGGTACCCTGTGTATAACTTGTTACTAATTATATATAATTAGTGGGTCATACCACGTTTGACACAGTACTTTATTTGGCCTACCTTTGCAAAGCTCTTAGATGCTCAGCGTCTATAAACATCTGATACCATCTGATTTCCAGATCGTCTTTCGATCACGCTTTGCACGGGTCCCCACCAAAGAAAGTACTTACAAAATACCACCAGAGAATGACTTACCACAGCAGTGGCCGAAGAGAAACCATTGAACACAACGGGGCAAGCTAAAATGCGTGGCCCCGATCGTTTAGTTTGTTTAAAAATACAAATTAATTTACGGCTACACATTATGCGTGTGGAGACAAGTGGGGCTATGCAATTTAGGTGTTGTTGTGTAACGTACTTTTACCAGAATTTCCACCAACTTTTATTATGAATTATAGAAGTTAAAGGTATTAATTCTGTATCGCTTGGGAACCTGTAATCTGGGTTGTTCATGAATTCATAAATATGGTTCCAATCACCTGCGTAAAAAGCATTAAACTCATCAGAATCAACAGTAAATTCTTTATCAACTTTAATCGTGCAAATAGCCGTAAAATCTTCAGAGTAGTCACTAGCAAACCTATCGGGTAGATACCAGCCTACTATAGCATTATTGCGTATCATTTTAAATACGTGCTTGTCTACTTTTGCGTTTTCAAAATCGGTCTTAGTAGGTTGCCGCGATTGATTTATGTTGGTAGAGATAATTAAATTGTATCCATACCCAGACGAATTATCTGCCGCCAGAACTACTGCACCACCATAATAACCAGAATTTAGTTTGAACGATAAACACGTACCTTTCTCAAATACTGGAGTTCTGCTTTTTTTCTTTTTTCTTGGCTTAACTCTAGATTTTTCTTGGCTAATTTTTTCTAAGAATTTATTAAGCACTTTTTGGCGCTTCTTGATATCCGCTTGGCTAGCATCTAATGCTTCCCAAATCTTGAGATCTTGTTCAGATTGGATAATGGTTTTAACCTTATGAAATAGGTCTTCATTTAAGCTTTTAGTCTCCCATAGCGCCAGTGCCAATGCGAACCAGAAATTATTGCATTCTTCTGAACTGTGAATTAATGCTTTGTTTTTTTTAATTAGGTTATCAGCAATGTTTTGAGGAGTTTCACCGCTGTTATAGGATTCGAAGAAATCAGCGTAAATATCAGATGATGTGTCATTATCCATAATTGCTGTTCCCCAGGTTCCCATGCTATCTTCCGTCTGCTTTATGTTACACAACGGGGCAAGCTAAAATGCGTGGCCCCAAACGTTTAGTTTGTTTAAAAATACAAATTAATTTCGGCTACATAGTATGCGTGTGGATACGCGTGGGGCTATGCAATTTAGGTGTTGTTGTTGCACGTTTATTTATTCGAGATGTATATGCACAGGAATAAACACGAATGAATCTTTGTTTTCACCTAGTATTTGAGCAGGCGCCCATTTTCCTATGTCATCAATTATTGCATTGAATTCTTGAATCAATTGCAATTTATAAGCTGACAATGTTTCATGATCGTTACATAATGAACCATTTATAAATACTGAGTCAAGCTGTGTTGTACTATCCGCTTTAATCAGAAGTCTAAAAACTACCTTTGAATACATACAATTACTATTCATTGGCCATTTCAGCGTATTATTGAGCTTTGCAAATAAATCCGATTCATTCCCTAAATACACAGCCATAACTTCTGGGTCTGAAAGAGTAATTGTTGAATCCGGCGCCTCAACTATGCTCACAGATGTATCCTCAACCTGTGCGACTAGGTGAAAACCAAATAAAACCAATATAAGTGTTATTGCGCTATGCATGCCATCCAATGTGCTACAACGGGGCAGGGTAAAACGCGTGCCCCTAAACGTTTTGTTTATCTAAAAATACAAAATATAATTTCTGTTTCTAATTATACGTCTGAAGACGCTTGGGGTATGCGATTTACCCGTTGTTGGCATGTCGTTTTATTTTT
>CAXRGQ010000005.1:0-3679 GCA_964230215.1 Flavobacteriales bacterium | reverse complement strand
TTTAATCATTTAATGAATTGACAAGGATTTTGACAGAGGCGATAGACCGTTCGCGAAAAGACTGATCAGTAATGGGTATTGTTGTTTCGTAACTAACACAGATAGACAAAATACCTGCGCTTACGGTGAGTAATTTATCTTTCTCAACATCTGGAAATTTATGTTCCAAATGCATCAACAGCCATGAAGAGAAGTTATTGAACCATTGTATCATCGGTTCTCGTATTTCGGCATTCTCAAATGAGGCAGAAGTAAATGCTTGAGCAATCAATGTGTTTGTTATGTAATCCTGTTCATATATGAAAAGATGATCTAAGAAGTCATCTATAGTTTGGTATTGTTCTGGTGGATAAGCATTATAAAGTTGCTCTTCCCTAGTAATGAACCGCGAGATGGCTTGCTTTAACAGATCATCTTGGTTGCCGACGTGATGTCTTACCAGCGCTCGCGAAAGCCCTGCCTCTTCAGCAATTTGAATCAGTGTTGTACCTTCTACTCCATATTTTCCTATGCATCTTTCATAGGCAGATAGTATCTGGTTACTGCGCTCTTCTTTATTGCTTGGTCTCGCCATAGTCTTTAGTGCTTATGGTTTGTTGTCAAAAATGATTATAAACGAAAGGGGTAAATTTTCAATAATGATAATTTATTGGTGGGTAGTTACGCCGAGAGAATTAATTAAGGAATGTTAATGATGAACGCAGTCATCAAGGTATGCTAAGAACATATCAAAGGTACAAAACTTTGGCGTAGATCGCATATTTTAGAAGTAAGATAAGAGAAAATGGTGCCCGGAGATGGAATTGAACCACCGATACGAGGATTTTCAGTAGGTATTTCGTATAATAATGCATGTAAATCAAATATTTATATCGGTTTGGATTTAGTGTGATTGGGTAGTGTGCAATGATGTTTCATAGAGATTAAAAATATGAAAAAGGCGATAAACAAGTATTGTCCTCGTTCAGGGAAACTCGTCGCTGATAATTCGCTAACTGAATATAGAGGCCTTATCGTAGGCTTTTGTAATATAGGTTGTCGTGATGACTTTGTTGCTAATACAGAAGACTGTCCCAAAGACCGTAGTTATTTTGATGTGATAACCAAAGAGAGCGAATAATAGGAACTGTGCCCTAAAAAGCACGATTTTTCTACGACTGAAACAAGCAAAGTAGGCGACAAGCTCTTTAAGGCGCCAATCGGAGTCACTGTGGCACCTCCAATAAGTACTTTTTTGATGATAAAACCATAAATTAAATAATGTGTTTATGTTTCTTAAGGCTCCGCTTCATTGGGTAGCGGAGCGAGCAATATCGTGCGTAAGTATGGTTATACATGGTTATAAATGACTGGCATTTTTCCTTTCCATTCATTCCATAGATCAGGCATGACAACCAGGTCAGACATGAAGTCGGCAACATTAATGCGACTAGTTTTGCCGGCATTAAATATTACATTTCGAACTGGAGAAATGTGTATATTATATTCACTGATCTGATCTTCATCTATAAGTCCATCGGGACGAACGGCTGTCCACTCAATACGATTGTGGTTTTGCCCGATTTTTGTGCGAAGAAAATCGGCGGCTTTTTCATTATCTATATGTGGAGGAAGCAACAAACGTAAAAGCGCAACGACGAACCTTTGAGAGTATGGGGGATGTTCAGGAATATCTCGATTACTGTTACCCGTTGTGTTCATGAGAATGATTTTAAATGTCTTATCAACATTCATAGATTCGATGGTTTTCGCAACTTTTTTAATGGCATCGGTTACTAGACATCGAGGATGACCATACATACCTTTAAAAGTTAAATTATGACCCAAGCAAGAAATGACCGCCTCGCAACCTGTGAGATGCAGAGCTAGATCACTTTTAGATAACTCGGATATTCCGGCCTCAACTATTTTTAAGCCGGGTTGTGATTGGACTATGTTTTTTAGTGCGTTTGCATTTCGGACAATAGCGATAACCTCAACACCTTTCCTAAGCAGTATTTGCACAACCAATCGACCAGTGGCACCACTGGCACCCAAAACTAACGCCTTATTCATTTGATTACTCCGTATTTTTTGAATTGCCTAACAAACTTCTTAACTGGTTTTTATAAGGTTATCAGTTTAATATTGAATGGTAATCGGTAGTTAATGATGCCTTGGTATTAAAATATGTATGCTGGTATGCAGGTTTAGCGCTATGAACTTTGATTGGAACCAGGCACAGGCCTTTATTGTAACCGCTGAATTAGGTTCACTTACTGCGGCAGCTAAGCAGCTAAGCTCAAGTCAACCAACTGTAGGTAGGCAAGTTAGCTTGCTGGAAGCAAGCCTAGGCTTAACGCTGTTTGAAAGGACTGCCAATCGGCTAATATTAACGCCAACTGGGCAAAGGATTTACCATACAATGAAAGGTATGCGAGCGAGTGCGCTAAATGCTGCTTTAGCCGCCGAGGGATCTAAGCAGGAGCTAGCCGGTAAGGTAGTGATTGCCGCTAGCCAAGTAGATGCATTGTATCGTTTACCTCCAATTATTCGGGAGTTAAGAAACTTACAACCAAGTATCTGTGTTGATGTGGTGGTTTCTAATCAGGTTTCTGATTTACAGGGGCATGAAGCCGATATTGCTATTCGTAGTTTTCGCCCCTCACAAGACAACTTAATAGCCAAGAAAATAAAAGACCTTGCCGTCTGGCTATATGGTAGCAACCTATTTGTCCAGAACTTACCTAGCAAACAGACCACCAGTGCTCTTCAATCAGTCAAATTGTGCGGTTTTGATGATGTTGAACTTATGCTACGGATCTTAAATGATAATGGTTGGAATTTCACGAAGGAGAACATTTCCGTATGTAGTGATTTCCAGCCTATGCATATTCAATTAGCCCAAATAGGCATTGGTTTGGCATTTATCCCAGAAGATATTGGCGACAAAATCGAAGGTATGGAGCGTGCATTTCGTGACTCAGAGCCACCATTACAATTAGCAATGTGGCTGGTATGTCATCAAGAACTAAAATCCAGCAAGCGCATCAAATTCGTTTTTGATCTTCTATCAAAGCGTTTAGAAGATACATCTTTAGGTACTCTTCTTCTGTAGTAGTATGTTCCGTTTTTGGTGTATAGATATGTAACACGCGTGGTAATCTGTTTGTGTAACACCATATCAAGCATCTCCTATTGTTGGCGTCCGGTTACCATCAGATACGGACAGACTATGGAACAATAAACGGTTACGAAACAATAGGATAACGAAATTCACAACGATAAACTTAGTATTGTCTAGTCGTTTAGCTTGAGAAGATTCTAGGGAAGGATGGTGCCCGGAGACGGAATCGAACCGCCGACACGAGGATTTTCAATCCTCTGCTCTACCAACTGAGCTATCCGGGCACTGTAGCAGCAATGATTGCTTTAAGTGACTCTTTACTAAGGTACCATTTGGGCGTTCGTAAAGAGGGGCGTATTAAACCTGTTTTCGTTTTTTCTGTCAACACTAAGTGGCTGAATTTTCTGTTTTATTCAGCAAGTTTTTTATTTGCTGGGTGCCACATAGCCTTCGGCTTGATCATAGTCTTCACCGGACAGGAATTTTTCCATTTCACCTTGCAGGTAAGTACGGCTGGCGGGGTCCATCATATTTAGGTGTTTTTCATTGATAAGCAAGGTTTGGTGGCTTAAC
>CAXRGQ010000004.1:0-168350 GCA_964230215.1 Flavobacteriales bacterium | reverse complement strand
AACTACCAACAATGTTGTAATGGATATTCAAAAACTGTGATAACTGAACATTTGTGTATTGATCATATCCAAGCTTTAACTCACACATGTTATAACTAAAAGCTAGAATGAGTCTTTCGTTTAATGACAACTCCTTATTTTCAACTATGTTTGAAGGTACTTTTAATACAAGATTCTGGATTAAGTCTGACACTGCCATGTATCAAAACTAACTAATCTTTCGTTTTAAAATCACTTTTTTGCGTTTGTATACTCACTTTTTTGCCTCATCTAAATCACCATTTTGCAACTTATATCTAAAGAGATTGAAAGAATAAATTAAAAACTAAGTAGTAGATTTTTTTTACTTACACTTTTGATACAACTTATAAATGTCGAATACGATACTATTTCGATATCAATTGCGTTACCATTTTATATGTTAAACTAAATTCTATCTACTATGGACTCTTACGATTATTCTTTTGACCCTACACAAGACACAATTGAATCTATTGATAAACACAAACATATTGAAGGAAATGACACATGGAATATGTTTAAAACCTTCCAACAGTTTTGTTGTGTTCCAATCTTATTTGAAAAACATGGTAGTACGTATCAATGTGAATGGTTAAATGATTTCAGATTTCAGATCCATACTAATAAATACAATGATGAGGAAGGTCTTCAAGTTCATTTATATATAAGTGGTAGAAAAAAGCCTTTCTACACGCATCCATTAAAATATATCGAAACTGACAAACCTCCTGTTGATTGGGTTGGTTTTGATACAGGAAAATTACTTAAGGACAAACAAGACGGCATTGGTAATTTTGTGTTCACTCATTTCTATCGTCCAAAAATTAACGCATCAAAAAAAGAAAACTATAATGTAGAAACGAAATTGACTGGTGTTACATTGAATAGAACATTGCCAAGATTAAAAAATCGTCATCAACGGATAGGTGAATACTATCATGAATTTGATGTTAGACTTGATTTCATTCCAAACGACGATTGGACTGAGTTAACTCTATTTCCATTTAGTTTGGATGAATCTGCCATTCAAAAGTTAGACTATCAACACTTCAAAATGACATCCTTATCGTTTCCATATGATTTAGATTTTGATAACCCCATCAATCAAAAAATTAAACAAACACTTACAAATGAAATAGTAAGACGTTATGCAGATGAAAACATCTTAGACAAAGAAGGCGATCTGTCAAAATACCCTGATTCTATTCAAACACTTGTCTACAATAGAAGAAAAGAGCTAGGATTAGACAATTGATTACTCAAACATTTTCAAACCACTCATTTAGTTCTGTGGTCTTATAAAATACTCCATCCTTGTCTCGGAAGGTAAATCTTTCACCAAATGTATCATATGTCATCTTCTCTTTTAAAGCTTTTATCGCATACCTTGCACCTACACTATCCTCTGGATTAGATTTATATAATTTGCTCATTATATCAATAGCAACATCAAACTTACCTTCAATCCATAAGTCAATAGCATGATAATAGAAACCTCTTATAAGTGGACGGTTCTCTTGTATAACCCAATCTATTTTCTTCTCAAAGATTTGCTCTGTACTGGCGATTCTGTTACAAGCATCAATCAGCTCTTTATTTAGACCTGCTTTCAAAGATTTTACTTCCTCATCTTCTTCATAAGCCTCCAACATTGAAATTGAAAATTCATATGGCAGAAGAAAATTTGGAGCTTTTTCGGTAAAATTCATCAGATAGTTCAAGACCATCTCATATCGATTTTCATCTTCAATTTCTTCAGGTGTGAAATCACATGACAACATCAAATCATTGAATTCCTTTAAGTCGGTTCTTTTGATGTATTTCGTTTCGTCATAAATATATTCTTCCATTAGCTAATTATTTTTTCTAGACTCGATAATGCTTCCAAAATTAAATCCTTTGGTATTTCAAACGGGTAATATTTCATTGTTAATCCATCACTTAGATTTACTACCTTATTTTTTTTGATAATATCATCATCATGCAGGAGAGATGAAATATCATTTGGATTACTCGCATGTCCGAAATAAATATTGTCCAGCATCACAAAAAAAAAGTAAGCTCTCGGAAATAAATATTTATTATAGATTTTCACATCTTTTCGGTCAGTACAAAACTTGGCTTCAACTAAATATACATCACCGTTCTCATTATATACTAAAAAATCAGGTAACGTTTGTACAATGGCTTTTGAGCGTTCATCTCCTATCGTGAAATCAGGCTTACCAAACTCCCAAGATGATAACTCAGGCACCAAATATTCGACACCGTAGTGCCTCACCTTATAACCAGAGCGCATTAAAAGCCCTTTAATGATTGTTTCTCCAATAGCACCTTTCAATCCAAGATTAAAATCAAACTTATTTTGACTTTCATTCTTCATATTAATGATGATTTTCAAGATTAATCATTGTCTTGACCTCCTCATCCTCAGCAATATCAGCTTGCATTGCTGGACTATCACCTTTCTCAATTCCTTTTGGATTGTTATCACAACTTGAAATTGTCATTACTACTATGATTATGAATAGTCTAGTCATAGATTCTAAGTTAGTACAGTCATTGTTAAGCTTTGTGAGTATTTAGAGATGCCGCTTGGGGAGTTGTGAGTGGTGTAGTTTGGGGCACTACCGGCATTACCTTACCTATTCAATCTTCAACCAAATTATCAAATAATATGTTCATATATCCACAATCATCAGATTCGTTTGAACGAGACAACAATCTTATTCCGATTGCCATGTTATTGTTGTATATTAAACTAGCGTCTAAACTTCCTATATCACACCATGGTACTCCTCCTGAAGTAGTAATACCAATACAATCTGACATATGATGATTAATAGAAAGCTTATTTCTTATCCATTCTACAGATTCTTTATTCATAGTTCTTCCATCAATCATAACATAGTAGTCAGCTCCAACTTTATATACTGCGCAGCTCTTTATTAATGATGAATAAACCCTAGGGAACTTGCTTTTAAACTCCCCATATTCTAAATAATTTAGTTTAGCTTCATGCTCTCTAATTTGGGACTTATATATAACGCTTTTGTCTACAATATTATAAACCATTAAGTTATACTTAACATTCTCATGCGAAATCATCAATATTGTCTTACCATCTAGAAATTCAATATGAGTTAATAATGGCGTTTTGAATCTATTTACAACAATTGAATCTAATCCTATTTTTCTACTGATACTTATTACACCTATCTCAGCTGATTTATCTGTACTATCATTAGGGTTATCAAATAAGAAGTATGAGCTATCATTTTTAACCTCATAATAATCAATCATATAAACACCTGTATTAATAGAAAGTACATGATTACCTGTTTGTCCATTACTATATAGTGTGAAACTACATACTGAAAAAATAGTTATAATCAGCAGAATTAATTTGTTCTTTATTTTATTTATCATCTTCTTTTTCTTTTAAATCTTGAGGGATTTCATTCACCTCACAAGTAATGCATCTCTCAACCTCACCACTATATGTATCTCGTACATACTCCCCTCGATTAGTGGCTTTATTAATCTGTTTTAAGTAATTCTGTTCTTTAACTAGATTATCGATCTCAGTTTGAGGTGTCCCACCTAGATCAAGATCGTTTTGTTGAAACTGGATATAACCTATATCTAATAAATCAACAACATGACCAACTTCATGGAACAGTACGGAAGATGATGACATGTATCCCATTTTTTCCTTTAATGGAGGAAATCCAGAATTAGGTATATCTCTTGTACCCACAAGTATTAGTTTTCTATCCCATTTTAGTACACCAATAAACTCTGCATCATTATTTGTGTTTTCCTTGCCTCTATACTTTTGGTTAGGACGTGCAGGGTCAAATTGAGACATGGTTTTTTCTGGATATCTAACATCATATTCAGTCTCCTCGATTAACAAGATATAGTCATCAGACTGAATTTTTTCATTATTCCAATGATCTTGACCGATTGGAGTTTTCATATTCTCTTTATAAGCTTTATGAAAATCCATTATATAACTCATATCATAAGTGTGCTGTCCATCCCATGGCGGATCTTCAGGGTTATATTTATAATATTTATATTGTATTTGCCCTTCACTTAGAAGGTACTCACCAGTTTTGTTATCTCGCAAAATAAATTTTATAATAATTTCTCGGCCGTCACTATCTCCATTCATGATTGGTGAATTACCTGCATAATTGTAAGTGCTTAAACCTGGATATTTTTTAAATAGTGGGTCAATACTCAACCACCTTCCCAATCTACTATCATACATCCTAGCCCCAAAATCATAGCTATTTCCAGCTCCCTTCACCTCATCATCACGCTCTTGCCCTTGGAAGGCGTATCTGTAAGCAATACTCTTAGAGTCAAAATCGCAGCTAGTATTGCTATACATATTGGCTATTTCACTAGCACTTAATGCTCTTGTAAAGTACATGATGTCGTCTATTTCCATGTTACTGTACTTGCCTGATCTAGCACCAACAATCATATTTAAGCCTGCATCATTCACACTAACTGTTCCTACGTAAGTTGAGCCTTTAAGTTCCCCATTTACGTAGTATTTTATGTACTCACCATCTCTAACACCTACTATATGATACCATTTATTTAAGTCAATAGGTGCATCTGATGAAACTTTATACTGCGTGCTTCCATTTTGAATTTTAAAGCTACCTGGTGCGTAACCACTTGGTCCATCACTTAAGGTTAACTCCCACTCACTTGCGTTATGGGCGTTATTTTTCCATTTAGATAGAGCAATGTTACCTGCAAAACTTACTGTTGCCGTTAACTTTTTAACCCAAATACTCACTGAGAAGTCATCTGCTCCTGGTGTTAATAATGTTCCATCTGTTACTTCTAAGTAATCATCTGTCCCGTCCAAATATATGGCGCCTTTGCTGTTACCGCATCTGTCCAATGTATCTAATGCACCGCCATAAGCCGTAATGTCATAACCTGTGCCGTTGTCTTCTGTTAGGTCTGCGTTTTCTAAGTCCCACATTAAGTCTGCTTTAATACTCTCTACAGATGTTTCTGATAAGGAGAAGTTTCTGCCAGATAGCATTACTCCAAAGGGTGAGTAATCTGCTGAGCTTTGTAATACGGGGTGTGTAGATGCAACGATATCATTGGCATCTGGACTGAATAGGGTGTCTGTGATGTCTTCTATTATAACATTGTCCATGTAATAATGTTGAAGCGTTGATCCATTATTTGTTTTGTAAACTAAAAATTGTATCAATCTGCTATCGCTTCCTGTTGGCGTAAAATCCACCTCTATACTTCCATTTGTTGTATAAGTTTGGTTATGCATAACATCCGTTGATGATAAATCAACTGGGTATCCCACAATTTTAAAGGTAATTCCATCTGTTGTGCCGGTGTCAAGATCAAAACTTGCTCTATAAGTGTGCCCAGGTCTATGCCAAAACACTCTGTTTACTGATGCTGAAGTTGATTCTAACTCGGCTTTCAAACGCCCATTTTCTATCGACAAGTCAATTTTTGAAGTATCACCTCCCCACTGCGTAAAATCGCGATACGATTTCGGATTAGATTCAAAATCACTTATTAACGGCATGAAATCTTCTTGAACTATGTCGAAATTGTCAATACTCCATGTATTACTTCCACCGCTGGTTGAAACAAATTCTATTCTAATCGAATCTGCGTCAGGGTATAACAACATTGGCCTTTTACTAATCCCATTAGAGTAATTGCTTCTTGCTAGATAGGTATTATCATATGCATCATAAATATCCATTCTTACAGTGCCGCTAGTAGATGAGCCATAGTCAAACCATATTTTATGTGGTTTTAATCTATCAATTACAACTGTCTTTTTGATACCTTGATCAACACCAGATGTAGATACATTTAATTGTCCATTAACTATGCTTCTAATCGCTACATCAATTGTATCCCACTGAATAGTATCTGATTGCAATTGGAATTCTGATGCATAAACACCACCGCAGCCTGGGTAGTAATTATCATCTCGTATTTCTACGTTATCAAGATGATAATAGGTGGGGGTTCCATGTTGACCATATTTATGAAATCTTATTCTGGTCGTGTGCCCAGTAGCTGTAAAAGATTTAGACTTTACACCATCCGTTGTATAACCAGTGGTTGAGTACGCACTATGCGGCTCTGTTGTCCAATCTTCAATTACCATGTGTACAACATTTGTAGTACCCATGTCTATATTGAAATCAATATCATAACTATGTCCTGGAATGGTTGTAAACCATCTGCCAATTGCTTCATATTGATTATCCACATCAACTTTAAGCCAACCAGTATCTAGAGTTAAAACATTTGTGCCTCCATACGTCCATTTATGGATATCAAAGTCACTTTCAAAATCATGATACATATATCTAAAATCATTCACATTTCTTCTACGTATATAAAGATCATCCACCTCAAACGATATGGCACCTGATTTGGATAATAACAATATTTCGGTACTATCACTTAATGCAATAAATTGTCTTACAAATGCATTGCCATCAGCAGTACCATTATGTTTGACCGCATGAATGGTATCTCCACTTACAATATCATATAATTTAATAATAAATCTATCTGACGACGAAAGCAATGTTCCAACCATGTTTATCTCATACGCTTTCCCTTTCTGCGTTTTAAGCAGTCTTTTCACCCCTTCATTATTGGCTGTTGCGGTAACCTCCAAATAATCATTATCCATGTCAAACGTTGCACTTCCCACAGCTTCCCAGGTATTAAACTCTGTAGAGTCTCCGCCGGAGGTGAAGTGATCTAAGATGTTTAATTGATAGGTTTTGTACTTTTTATCCGATACCACCGCTAAGACATTACCCAAGTGGTTGCTAAGCTCAAAGGATTTGTCGCCTATGTTGTGATAAGCCTCTGTGTTGTCTGGGTTTACCCCTATTAACTCTATCTTTTCTTTGTTGATCCCTACTCTGGATGAGCCGTAGATGTTTCTTTCGGTTAAGGCATAACTTGTGGTGTTTAGTAGCGAGTCTACACCATAGGCATACGTCCCCATTACATTGCCCTGGGCATCTCTGGTGTAGTACGTGGTCTTTTCCCAGGCGTCTGGTTCTGGGCTTGCTGCATCCGTGCTGTACTGGTGTTTGGCTATACGGTTACCCATGGCGTCATAATCAAACACTAAGCATTTTTTATCGCTGCCTGCTGTTCTGTATATAGCCGCTATCTTACCGTCAACGCGCCACAGGATAGTGTCTATCTCTTCTTGCTCGTCCTGTATTAACTGTCCTATGTCATCATAACGGTAATTGTTGCTGCTGTCATTGATGTAATCCAGGTCATCCTCAAAGGTGCCCATGTCGTCGATATCATCGCTAAATTCAGCATCTGCAATGCCGTCGTTTACGCTGTATAGTCTGTTTTGTACCAGTTGGTTACTACCATTCTTAGCGTAGTTGTATGTTAAGCTGTCAATTAACTTAAGTTGATAATCTCTTCTTTGCTGGGTGAGTATGTTACCGTTGGCATCATAAGTAAAGCTGTTCTTATAAAGACCTCTATAAGCATGGTTAGATGCCCATACATTGCTTCCTGAGCAGTAATTATTATACGCCTGGGCATCTGTAAGTCGGTTTAACTGGTCATACTTATAGCCTGTTGCTTGCGATCTTGCATCATACTTTAGGGTGCTTAAATGATTTACACTGTCCTGGAAGGCTATGGTAGTTACCATGCTACCTATGTTTCCGTTGTATAAATCTCCTCTGTAGTTCATTACATCACTACCACTTTTAGCGGCTAAAAAGAACCTGGCTGTGTCTTGTGATAGTGTGGTGTCTATAGGGCTGTAATCGCCATCGTAATACGTAAGGGAGTAGCCCATGGCGTCTGTGGCAAACAAGGCGTTGGCATTAGAGGTATCCAGTAAATTACCATCATGCCCCATGTCGTTTAATGGGTTTAGTTTATCACTGTTAACACCTTTTAACCAGCCTTGTAGCGTATAGGCGTAATCCATGCCCTGTACATTGTGCTGTCCTAATTCTACACGTGCCAGTGGACCATGGTCGTAGTAAATGTATTTGGCATCCATGTCCCAGTTGTGATTATCTGCAGAGGTATAGGCATGCACTAGTCTGTTATCGCCGTCATAGTCATACTTATGGTACCATGCGTCCACGGAGTCTTTCTGATAACTCACTTTATGCACATTGCCTGATATCAAATCATAGCTATAATCAAAACGTTTAAAGCGTTGTGCTCTATAACCTACCTGCGGGTTGTCCTGAATTAAGGTGTTGACATTGCCATGAATATCATAAGCATAATGTGTGGCATGATCGTAGGTTGTTGTATCGCCATCGTACAGGTCTTCATACATAACCGTTGCAATGCGTTTTCTAAGGTTGTTTTGCGTAAAGCCAGCAGGTAAGGTGTCTTCAAGCACTTCTAGCGCGTAATCATAATAACTATGCGTTACCTCTCTTCTATCGCCAGTGGTGTCTTCTATCCAAATTACAAGGCTGGTGTCGTTAATTACATTGGGGTCGTAATGCGATGACACCCAATCACCAAAAATACCTGTAAAGGTGGTATCTGTTGTGTTTTCATCTTTTTCTCCAGCTTCTACTACTCTTCCTAGCTCATCATACATGGTATAGCTGTATCTTTTAGGGCTCAAGTTGTATTGTTTGCTGTTTTGTGATACGACAATTCTTCCCAATTTATCGTAATAGAAGAAGGTTGAGAATAGTTCACTCTCATCGTGAAGTAAGCGTGCGTAAACATCTGGTGAACCACTTGCGTAGGTTCCTCCAATAAATCCATTATAGCGCTCTGAGAACCCAATGGCTTTAATGTCTTTATCCGTCTCTGTTGTTTGACTTAACAGACCGCCATCACTTGTGCCCTTCTCTGTCCAGTTTAGCGAACTGAGTTTGCCTGCAGAATTTAAGGCGCCATTGATAGACTTATGAATTTCTCCATCATCTCCCACAAGGAAACCATTGAAGTCATCGTGGAAATAAATGTCGTTAATGGTTGTCGAGAATCCAGTTGGCTGGAAACCTGCAGTTGTCAATGTTGATCCATCATAGTAGGCTACTTGTCCAGATGCTCCACCTGCAATAAAGGTGTTATTACGCGTAAATCCATGAACGGTATGAAGCACGCCTGTTACACTTCCTGACACAGCACTCCATGTTGTTCCTGCATCATAAGATCTAAGTGCTTGTCCATTGGTATTCCCTCCAACAATATAGGCGGTATCGCTATCAACAAACACTATATCATTAAAGTCAATGCCTGAGTCGTATCCGCCTGGAAGAGTGATACCGCTTGTGCTGGTATTAGTCCCATCTGCAATGGAGATATAGTTGTCTTCTCCTACAATTACAGCAGATGCACCGGAAATGGTGTGTACGCTGTTAATATCCTCAACTGTTGCATAACCGTTTTCTGGTTCTACCACTGACCAGGTATTACCCCCGTTAGCAGTATATCGAATAGTGTGGTGATCGCCAATTACATACCCGTTATTGGCATCTGCAAAATGGAGCTTATTTAGTCCATGAGTAAACACTTGTTTGTTAGGCACTATGGATTGCAAGCCTCCAAGATAGGTCCGTGAATGTTCGCCTACAAACAAATTAGTTCCGCTTGCGTTAATACACACCCCATTAATAGTGTTGCCAGCTGTGCCGGTCATTGTAAAGATAGTGGCGCTAGAGTTATTAATATTACCGATTACTTTTCGAGTGTTTGAGCCCTTGCCAACAAAATACGCACGGTTACCCGACACGGTTACGTCATAAAAATCCTCATTTGTGCCTGAGCTTAAATCCTCAAACGATGGATTCGCCGCCGTGCCTGATATTTTTGTTATTACACCACTGTCCCCTACTACCACAGACTTAAGTGAACTATATGAGTAGATAGCATTCCAATTATCATTAGAGTGTTTGTCTAACATCTCTACGCTGGTGGTGTTGGTGTCTATTCTTAAAATGGTGGTGGCATCCCCCACTAACCATAGGTGATTGGTCTCTACCATATCAAGGTCGTTTAACCTTAATGGACGGATATTGTCTTTTGTCTCTGTCCAGGTATAACTTCCAGCGGCTTCTGCTCCCTGAGTGGCATACCCTGTAGCTGAAATTAACAGCACATCTCCAGAAGACGCTGCATCAATGGCGGTGTACTCGTCCGCAAGCGCAAGTGAAGATGTAACTACCCCTAAGTCGGTTGCGGTGGTTACAGGGCTTGCAGAAACAGGCTCAAGACTGTACAGTTTTTCATCGTTCTTGTTGTAGGCCAATATGCGCCCATTTAATTCATCGTCTGTAAGGGAAGTAAATTCCTGATTCCCGCTACTCGGCGTTGTCACAGCACTCCAGCTTACAATCTCTGTTGGTGGGGCTGCCTGAGCGTTTAGCGTGAATGAATACAGCTTACCTGATGCGTCTAGCATAGTACCATTAAGTACTGTGTTTAATGAATCTCCTCTGATCTCTGTAACATCTAAGCCGCCTACACCTGTGTTATAAGATTCCCAGGTAACATAACTATCATAGGCATTTCGTGTATAGTAAATAGTGGAATTATCTCCCGCCACAAACAAGAACTTATGCGGCCCTTCGCCATACGCCCATACACCTTTAAGGTCAACGGCTACATTTGGAGAATTAATTGGAATAATACCAAAGCCTGTATTGTTTTGCATAATGAGTCTGGCTACACTTCCATCGGAACCTACAAGAGCAAGCTTTGCTCCGTAAGTGGATGCGTCATTATAGTAAGGGTACAGGTTATTAAAATACGTACCATCTGTATCTAGTCTTGTCCAGTTTATACCCCCGTTATAGGTGGCATATAAAATACCATAGCCCGAGCTATCCGCTAGCGTGATACCGTTAGTGACGTCCATAAAGAAGATTTTATTTAAATCTTCTTCCATCTCAGAATCAAGCACATACCAATTATCACCTCCATCAATTGTTTGATAGATACGTCCACCCTCTCCACAGGCAAAGGCATTGTCATTGTCGATATAACTTACATCTGCAAAATGCGGTGCCTGAACGCTAATCATTGGCGTCCAGTCAAGACCTGTTGAGTCTGTACTTTTATACAATAAGCCAAAAGGACTGCCAGAAACCGGTGTATGCCATACAGAGATATAATACCGTTCGCCAAATTGTTTCACGGCCGTTATTTCATCATCTGAATTAATCGGGTAATTAGCATTGGTTACTGTGGGTGATACTACACTTAAACCACCTCCTTGAATACTAATAATGGTGCCCTCTTCACCCACAATTAATCCGGATTGTGCACTTGTTAAAGCTACATCATTAAGATTGGCTGTAATGTTATGCCCAGTCGTGTTCATACTCAGCCAGGTCATTCCGTCGTCGTTAGAGACAAGGATAACTCCATCGTCACCTACGGCATATGCCGATCCATTACTTGCATTTACCTTATTTAAATCTGCACCAACTAAATTGTGCAGTCGTTGCCAAGTTTTACCTCCATCATCTGATTTATAGGCTAAACCTAAAGTGTCTGAGTTCACTATTTTGTATCCTGACAAGTAGCCCCTTGAGGAGGTCACAAACTGTACAGATGTTATATTAAGTCCATCATCAAGACCATCTGTAAGAGTGTATTCATATACATCCATTTTATCATGATCTGGAAGATTTTGTCGTACTAATTGGTTTAAGCTGTTATAGATGTAGTTGGTAGCTAATTGGTGTGAGGTAAACACTGATTTTGTTCCGTGCAGTCTATCATGACTAATGAGCGTACTTAAACTATCGCTATCAGCGCTTATATCATCAAGCACTTGTACACCCTCTGGTGGAACTGTTTTTATCAGATTCCCTGCCTGGTCATAATAGTAAAGCGTAAAATGATACTCTGCATCAGGATAGTTCATTGTTAGATTTTCCTCTGCTCCTAAGCAATGATCTAAGTATAAGTTTGTGGCTACGGTTGTCATACTATCCAGGTAATGATCATAACCAAGCTGTGCGTTAAACATTGCTGTATTTAATAAGTCTTCTATACATGGATTGACATACGGCACATAAATGTTCTCTAAGGTGTCTATAATTGGAACATAAGGTGTACACGGAGCTATGGGACAATGAAAGCCGATCTCTAATGTGCCAGCTATTGAAGCGCTGTCAGGTTCTCTTCCAATGCCATCTGTTAAACTTTCTAAATACTTGGCATATCTTCCAACGCAATTGCATTGATTTAGATGCGTAATTTCTGAAAACAGGAGTGTATCCGCTAAAGGCCAATTAAGAGAGCTGTCACTAACATATGTATTATAGGTTCCAATAATAGATTTATACTGTCCGTATATAGATTCGCATTCACTAGAATTTGATATGCTCATTAAATTTGCATCTTCTTCTGGGAAGATTATTGTATCGCTTGGCGCTATAACGGTATCACATATATCACATGAATTAATTGCTAAGCAGCCAGTTGACCCCCATAGGGTATCTGAATAATGCATCATTGAGTCGGGGTGATAAAACTCAGTCAGCATATAAAAGTCATAATAGGCGTTTCCATTAGGCTGTCCAGTTGTTTGAATTTCTCCTAACTCAGTTATCATGTCAAAGCTTAAACTATAGCTAGTGTCCGATGATATGTTAAAATACATCATACATAATGTGTCTGTACCCTCTCCTTCCGCAAATTGAGTTGCAGCTATTGTAAGACTATCGTAATAAAGACTATCTACTTCATAAGTAGATTCGCTTCCACTAGTTGTATTTACTCCACTAGGTAAGGCATTCAGTAGTACATCAGTTAAGTAGGGGCTATTAAACATATTGATATTGGCCGAATAACTCGCTGTGTCAAACTCATCATCCAATATTCTCCATAGATCCTGCGCTAACTGATTGCTTAAATCATCGCATGATGGCGTGCAGTCACCCATAGATACTGGAATGGTGTCACCAGATGATTTCATATAGGCCTTCATCTCAAAAGTCGCTATCAAAGCATGTGTAGTATCATAAGCTTCAATCGTAAAATAATGCTGAGTTGCACTTTGAATGTTCTTAAAGTATTCTATATCTGAAAATGCACTAAAGCTACTAGGATCAGTATCTGTCACCTCTAAGCACAGGGTGTCGCCAACAGTTCTTATTTCATATACATCTGTTCCGCTATTATGCCCCCATCTATTAGACACATGGGTAGCTGACAGTAGATTGTTAATTGGGTCACTTTCTAAGTAATTATAGTCACTATCAGCTCCATACGAAACATTTGTCGACCTGAGATCTCCGTCTCTGGATAACTGGGACATGAGTATTTGGACATCCTGTGCTATTTGATTAGCCGAACAGGGAATATCAAACTGACAATCCATTATATTCATACAGGTGTATCCTCTGATGGTATCAAATAATGCGTACCCCGAACTATCATAGCCAATCACAATATTGAAATTGTAATAGTATCCATCAAAGTCTATAGGAGAAATATTACTGAAACTTGTTACATCCGACCAATCATCTATAAAATCGTATCCATTCAATCCTAACTTACAAATCGTATCTGATGAGATGGAATCTAAAATAGCAATATCCAGAGTTGAATCTGTGGAAATTGTGTCCCAGTATACTTGCGGTACGGTTGGAATCAGCTCGTTTAAGGAATAATATAAGCCATGCCACTCATGCAATCCTCCCAAAAGAAGGTTCGTACTATCCAATAAATCGTTGCTGGCAAGGTTATTTAAAAGCGTTTGGAAATTATGCGCAGACGGACATACGCCCGTATTCATATATATATCATATGCTGCATCCGCATACAATTGACTTACGCTGGCGTTTGGATCAAACCCTGGGATATCATCATAATCCGGAAATCGTTTTTCTTTATCCATATAACGCCAAGCTGTTGCCCAATAACATGGCTGGTCACTATCAAAGGCTTCTCCACTTAAGAAAAATCCATTTTTGCTTGGATCAAAAGGACTCTGGCCAAAGCATCCATTATAAAAGTCAGAGGTGAAGGACTCATCGTGATTGAACGCTTGTTTCTGAATTAATTTCTCACCAACATACATGGATTTAAGTATACTCCATTCTAAGTCTCTAATGCTGTCATTTTGCGAGGTAGTATAGCCAGAGATGTCTTCACCAAATTCATTACACCCTGTTGTTATTCCTCCATTTCCAGTAATTAGTGCGCAACGAGCCGAAATTGCTGCCGCCTCTATCATGCTGTAATCCGTTGTGTTAATGGTGAAATAATTATCAAACTTACTTTCTAAGGCTGTACCAAAGGCTCCGTAATTGCCAGAGCTTACAAAAGGGTCATAAGCATGCGATCCTGAAAGAGTGAAGATATCCTCCAAACGGTCTTCTGGATTACTAATGCTGGAATGATTGGATTTTATGATTCCAGCGCTAACAGCTTCTGAAAAAGTATTACAGCTTTGCAATAGATTATCAAAACTTTGAACGCTAACTCCATTGGTGTCTTCAACTAGCGTGTTAAGGCAGTTTAGGTAATATGCATACTCAGGATGATAATATATGAGTGCTTCTGCCCATTCAGGCTGGAACAAATCGATAAAATCATACACACTAGATAAGTTGTCTGGATATGTATAGTAATGGCCATTGGCATCTATGTGGACATAGCTTGCATTATCAACCGCAGGAATAAATCCTCCACTACCGTCTGATTGAAGCGAAACGCGTGCGCTATCCCCATTAACATCAGCATAATAGGGATATACTACACTGTTCTTAATTAAGTGTGGGTTTTTCCAAGATGCACTTGCTCCTGGTAGATAGTTTCCTGTTTTATAAATAGAAAGAGGAAAACTTGACGCTGCGTTGCCGCCTTGTGAATTTAGATACTGTCCATATTGACCTCCTGGGGACATGTCTATTAGCATCATCTCATAAGCCGACAAACATGGGTTGTATTCAGCACAAGGTGCCTGACAATCTTCCAATAATATATCGTATTCTAATGCTGTTCCGTAACCATGAGAAACAAAGTCGTCTTTTGTACCCAATTGTGCAACACAACTGTCACAGCTAATATCACAACTTGAGGTATCCAAAAGCGCCAATGCGTCTGATTGGAAATCATACAATGTTTTTACACAGTCATTATAATTAGAGTCTAAGAATACCGATATGTAATGGTCTATAGCATCCTCCCTTAGACTAAGCACTTTTGTAACAGTGTAATTTCCAGGTGTAAGTGATACTTCAATAGTATCTGCATACGACATGCCAGAGGGTGATTGACACGTTGTATGAAAAGATACATCTCCATCATTAACAGTAAAATATCCCAAAGTTGTATCTGTAACTACAGAGGATGTGGGAAGCGTGTCTCCACAAGCATCTGTTAGCATAAATTTTAGATCATATATACAATGGATACATACGTCATCTGCTAAACATTCATCGTATAGTGTATCTGACTCTGCATCATATATAAACGTATAGTTTCCCTCTGTACTCACTAATATCTCTTGATTAAATCGAATGCTTCTACCATCTGTCCCCACAGCATTGGCAAGGCTAACTCCGTTAGCATCCGTTTCAAATAAATCTGAATCAAGAATTACCTCTGCACTATCAGCACTAGTAAGAGCTTCAAGGTTATCAGGTACTTCTCCAGCCAAAGCTGTAGCTACAACTCTACCCTCTTGATCTAAATAACTCACACTAATCTGACCATTGGGATCTATAACAAGATTCTTTTTGTAGTGTGAAGCATATCCAACCTCTGATCCGAATAATCTATTAAGCTGAATCTGCTGCGGTTTACCATAGAAATATTTTGTTTCTCTACCCGAACCTAATTGAAACTCTTGGCCTACACCTCCCTGTCTTCTTATTCTTCCTGTATTATCTGGTGTATATTCAATTTGTGTGTAAGGATAACCTGCGGCATCAGGCACATAAGCTTGATGATCAGTTTTATTCGGATTGCTTGGCGAATAATAATTTGACGTCCCAGTTGAATCATTTAGCGGAGCTGCAATAGTAGCACACCCAGACGTGTCATCTAAATCAAAGTCGTCTCTGGAATAGGCATCCAAACTATCACTTAAATTAAAGTTTGGATAGTAGCGCAAGGCTGACACATCTTCAATAGCTGAGCTGTCACAACTTGGTGTCTGTACCGGTACTGGCAGAATATTTACGGCTGGCCTACCCTGATAATCATACACCGTCTCACCTACTATGGTGTTATTGTCTGTATTAATTCTGGTTACACTTTGCCTATTTCTTAATGAACCATCATAATACGAAATAACTTCTTTTTTCTTCCCTTCTTCAGCAAAGGTGGTAGTTAATTGCCAATTTTTTCTGTATTCATGTGGGTATTCGTTGTGGTATTTTAGCACTGCACCATCCGTAACATTACCGCTGCTTGCGTAACTCCATACACCAAACAATCGTTTGGATAAATCCGCAGTATCCTTACCTACAGCCCTTACTCTATAAAGTATATATCCGTGATCAAAAATAAGTGGCAGTCTATAATAAGTTTCGGGGGTTGAAATTCTGGTAGAATTAAACTTAAAGTCATACGTTAAACCAGTGCTGGAATATGATCCACTATCTTTTGTGTAATCATTGATATACGTCCACTCTAATTGATACTCATCAGCACCTATTATAGTACTCCACCTAATTTCCAAATCATCTGGTATCGTATCACAGTCCATTAAAATTGTGCTATCATCAGGTGTAATTACGGTGTTTACATAGTCTTCAAAAGGATATGTTCTGTCAACAGATATATCTCCATCAATGAATATGTTTAATGGTAATATAGTATCTGAAACTCCATTGATAAAAACTGAATCCAATCGTATGTCTAGTTTATATGCATCAGAAAATATGTATTGATCTAAATCTTGATATCTAATTGGGGAGTTAGGAAAGAAGTCAATTTCAAGACTTTGATTAAAAGCTGTTTGTGCAGTATTGTTTACATCATACGGCGTAACATTTACAACAACGCGGATGTGCATATCATCCCCCATAAAATAGGGGTAATCATGGTCTACACCAAGGCTGATATACGCTTTAGGATTGACATCCTTAAAACTTCCTGTTTTAGGTAGAATTTCCACCGTTTTCTCAGCACTTGCTTCACCAACAACAACTGGCTTATTGTTTGACTGTGAAATCCTTTGATGAACGGAGATTTCAGTCGCCATGGCAGAAACTGTACCAAAGACAATGCATATCGCTAATATTGCTATTTTCATCTATTCGTAGTTTAATTTCTAACAATCATATCACTCAACTCCCATGAGTGATATGCTTTTGTTAGATTGTATTGGTTGTTAGTTTTGGTAATAAATTTTGTTATGTCAAATAACTCGTTATCAACTGTTCCTAATTTGTAATCATGATAGCTTATTACCACTTTAGGTTTGGCAGTTTTGATCGTGCCATTGTCATCCCATGATCTTGCATTTCTATAATAGATAGTAATCTGTGTAATAAAATTTTGACTAGACACGGCTACCACAACTCTCTCAATATCATCATATTCATTCATTTGTAGAGTGTATGCAGTGTAGCCGAGATAGCTGTTTCGTGTAATCTTCTCAGTACTGGATAACTTACTTGTATAGACATCTAGATCAAAGTTTGGTTTTTCATCAATGGTGTTATAAAGAAGAATATGATTATCGCTTTGGTCAATAACCATTCTTACCCCGTTGTTTTGAATTGTAGTTGAACCAAATACTTCAGAGTATGATTTATTGCCATCCTTTTGAGCATATCCAGTTTGCACATCAACTGCTAATTTTGAGCTATGGCCGCGATAAGACTTATAACTCATTTTAAAGCTGTATTTAGAGGTGTTGAGATAAGTATTCGAAATGGACTCGTAAACCTTTGCCATTTCTTCCTTAGTAAGTACTTCTATATTTTGACTCCACGCATTTATTCCTATCAATAGCATGGAAATTATAATCAAAACTCTCATAATTATTTCGAATTATTGTTTCTAGTTTCTTGAATGGTCATGACTCCCTTTTCAGTTTCCTTTTTAATTCTGAGAAGTTTGCCTTCCTCGTCATATTCATAAAATGTGGAATAATGCCGTTCATCTAATTCTGCAGCCAATCGCATATTGACGGGATCATATACATATGATTTCATACTGGCATCAAACGGGAATATTCTTATGTCATCAAAGAATACATTTCCAGATGTGCTTTCTAAACGTATATCAATGTCAGTTGCGGATATAGGTATGGTGAACTCCTCCTCAATTCTTTGCCAACCATCGATTATTTCACCTGACGCGCTAAATGGACCAAGCGTGGTAGCAATTGAGGGGAAATCAATATAAATTTCAGGGTAATTATATGTGGTTTTAGTTAGAGCAGCACTTTCTTCTTTGACCCATGCGCTAAGCACATATTTTTTACCCGGAATTGGAGCGAATGACTGTACACAGTTTTCACATATAACAGTATCAATTTGGGCATCACAAGATAGCGCATTACCTCCCTCAAGGAATACCTGAATTCTTTGCACTGTATCTGCGCATCCGTTTAAGTCTACTTTTAGTAAATATCGCCCACTTGTGATGTAGGTAAAATACCAACCACTTATTGAGCTTGAACTAGCACTTGGACTTGGCAAATTGTCGCAATCATCACTAGAATTAAGCGGCCCATACAACTCATACCCTGAAAAATGATTCGAATTCCCATCCATATCAAGGACATTAAGTGGAATACTATCAGCAATAAGTGTCGTGAATTCAAACCAAAGTGCTGGACTCCCCCCCATACTGCAAGGGGCACACTGATAAGACATGGTATCTTGCACACATAAATTCAGGGCTGTTTCGCAGGTCTTATTTGACGCACATAGAAATTGTGCTGAAAGATTGCTCAGCGAGAGAATTAGTGCAATGAATAACGTTAAAAATTTCCTCATTTCTCAATTATTAGTGTATTGATACAACTGTCCCTCCAACCACTTTAATGGTTTTAATAATCTCACAGTTGTTATCGTCTCTGTATTTCACTTTAATTCTATAGTTACCTGTTAAGTCCACAGATATCTCATAGGCGGCTGGATCATAATCTACAATCGGAGATCCATTGATCACATCCCATTCTAATTGATATGGACTAGCTCCATCTAATGGGCTAAATACAATGATGTCAGTCCCCATTCCGTCATCAGTCATTGTTGTGTCAATATCCAGTTCACAGGTCAACGGAGCGCACCATTCGTCAAGGTCCCTGCTTAATACAGCAGATGTTCCACTGGATACTTTTATACTATATCTACCCGTATGGGAATCGTCATCTACCACGTTAACCGAATCTGGATCAAACTTGAAGTGATCATCAGCACATGGGCTAAAATTGTAGTCCTCAAAACTTTCAAAACCAATTTCTCTGTTTTGTGCATTGGCTCCTACTGCCATGGCGAGTGTCTGGTTAAACCCGAATGTGGCAGCCGAATAGCGTCCTAAAGCATCTTCATTTTCTAATTCTTGTCCAAATGGATTAAATTCGGTCACTTCAGCCGTATAAGTCCAGTCTTGTTTGTCTATTTCCCATTCATTGGCTGCATTAAGTTTGTAGAATGGTGTATAGGATACAAACATCCCATCATTCCTGATATCTGTATTGTTATTGTAGCTTGCTTGAGTTCTACCCGATAAGTGTAGATAGGAAGTTTTTGGTCTAAAGTTCCCTTTTGTTCCTATGTAGTACGGGTTGGTAGAATTGATGGTTCCTGCAGAAAAATCAAAGCAATTACATACCGTTCTCCAGGCATCTCCATATTCAATGGCTGAGGCCTGCAACACATTTTCGTACACATTACTGCTTAACATTGTGAGAGGGTTTGAGCGCGTAGTTATACTGGCCATTGGTAACTGTTGCATGTTACGTCTACCTGAACGTATTACTCTAGCAGAGCTAGTACCAAGGATAGGCGCTCCTTCCCAATTTATTGCCTGAACTTCAGTGCTGGAAACATCAACAACCCAGGCCTTCATCGCCATGTCTGCCAAGAGTAGTTCGTCTCCAGGGGTGAAATACTGATCTGCATTATTTAGTGATGCAACACCATTGGTGCCGAAGGTTAAATCCTTTTCATATCCTATATTCTTATAGGCGGGCCCCATTCCATCGTAATACCAATAGGCTGGGTATTTAAGGCTGTAAACGGCGTCTTCAAAATTTGTTTGCGTTTGGGTTAACAACACTTCACCTGTTTCTGAATCATAGGCCAGGTTTTTGGTTGAAACAACTGAGCCTAAATCTTTCGCAACAGTACTATCCAGAATTCCGAACCTCTGAATTACTTTGGTAGTGGTTGCCGAGCGGAAGCGGTTTTTTTCGGATTTGAAACTTCCGAAAGATGTTGGTACAAGGACTGGTATTACTCCTACGCTAAACATATCCCCATTTAGTTGAATACCAGCAGATTTTGTTTCAACATAGGATTGTCTATAATCGGCAACCATATCAAAGAAAACACCTAGTTCTCCAGCCTGAGAGCTACCATCTTTATTTATAACTGTTGCTTCATTAGTTAACATTCTGGACGCTCCGGAATACGGAGTGTCCTTGTAATAGTATTCAACACTTGTAATCGGCTCAGTTTTATCCTCTGCATATACTCTTTCTGCAGATGGTTTCCCATGCATATCGTTGCAGATAACTGTAAAGCCTTGAGAGGCAGTCATGAAATCTTTCTTATTAATATTAAGAAGAGATGTTAAGCTAAACGGTCCCGATTTCTGTCTAATTTTCTCTACGTCTGTATAGCTTACAATAGTTGGGTAGTTTTTTGCAGTATAAAACTCCTTAATTACTTTACCCGTCGCGTGCGCTTTAACATTATCGTGAGATAAGTTCTTAATTGTCACCCTACTGTATCCTACACTAGCACTAGGAAAGAATGATTCACCTACTGGTGTTTCCTTGTAAAACCTGTTATCAGGAGCCAACTTGTTTTCCTCAGAATAACTAATCGGTTGCTTCCAAGGGTTTTCCTCTCCTCCCAATTGAGGCTCATAGGCCGCTACACCACTTGAATTACCATCTTCATCTTCATATATGTATTCCTGTCCATATGAAAATTCATCCATCTGGTTTGAAGTCATTTCGTCCCAATTATCATAAGTTCTAATTGATTTGACACGAAGACCTCCTCCTAATTTATGTCCGTCTACATTGTTCAGTCGAATCCAAGACTTACCAATAACCAGTTTAGTCCCTCTTTCCTTTTGCCATACACTTTTGTTGGGGTTTTTAAAGCCATCTTTAATGTTAGTTAAAGAGCTTACAAAAGAATTTAACAGCTGTGGACCAAATCCGTCATTTTCAGACAATGCTGGTTGATCATAGACGTATTTTGATAAATGCAATCTGCCATACTGTACACCTGCTAGTGCAATTGGGTTGTAATCTCCAGTCTCATTATCACCTAGTGATACAGATTGAAGTTTTACCCACCCTCGTCCATTAGCGTATCCATAATCATCAATTTTAGCATAACCAGAGACATAATCATATCTTCCATCAAACCCACCACCAGGCTCGTCGTACTCCATTAAGCATCTAAAATATAATTCATCAACATCCTGAAAATAATCATCCATGTTTGAGTTATCAGGATCTATATCGAACCTTAATGTCCAGTTTTTATTTGAACCATCGCTAATTGATGTTACTCCAGAGCTCGCAGTATCGGCTTGGTTGGCACCATTCATTACACTTGTAATTTTATACATTTGCATGGCCTTCTTATGCTGGACATAGGCGTAATCATCTGACTCATATTCAACTACAATTTTTCCGCCAGATGGCAGATCAACTTCCGTTAATGTCCATGCACTGGCATATTCGTCTTGAAGACTTCTGTCATCTTGTTGTGTGTATGGAAAGTCAGATGTGTTCAGGCTATCGTCAGCATAATCACAAGAAGAAGTATTTGGATTATATTTATACGTTCCCCAACGATCATAACCTTTCATATTATATGAATAGTTATTATTATCTCCATATGTGAATTCATAATCACTATGTGCTCCTTTTTGAGATCCACGATAAGTGAAATAAACCCTCTCTAAGGTTAATTTCCCGCCTTCATTTGAAACATTGGGAGTTCCAGGGTCACCATCATGATCATGACTACTTCCTGTGTTGTTGGGAACACCTGGACATAATCTGTAGCTATACTCAAAATGTACTTCCTTAATTGGGGTTGCATTTACACCATTAGCTCTATACTCTGGTTTAGAATACAGACTAATCTTAGTCAGCTTTTGCATGCTCTTTGTGGCATCTATACCTCCATTTTCGCCTAATGCAGAGCAAGCATCTTCTCTATCATCTGTATGGAAAATTGCAATGTAGTTTTTAGTCACAATGGAATCTAAATACCATAACTCTTTCTCTCCATAGATATAATTCGCTTTATCATCATAAAAATCCGATTTTAAGCCTTCATTATACTGTGCCTTATTAGCTTGAAATGGAACGCGCCACTTAAAATCATCTATTTGTTTATAGTAAAAGCGTGTGTAACTACCTAAATCACCATCGCTAGGCCCTTTTACATTATCAATATCTACATAATCTGGGCTGATTACAGATGTGAGCATGAATGCATGTGCGTAGCCAGGGGTCTCAACACTATTAAAGAAGTTGTCTACCCCCCAGTCGTTGCTCTGAGTATTATCCGCGTTTGGAGTGTACTCTATTAATCCAGTTGCGCAATCTGGAGAATTTGGAAATTCGTTATTAGAACCCGTGCCAATAGTTTTGTCTCCTACGGCAAAGGTTACCTCTTTTTTCAATGTGTTATATGCTGGTAGCCCATAAACATATCTGCTACCATCTCCACCAAGTGCAGTCATCTGTCCGATATGATGATCTTGCGCAGAATTGGCCTGAGCGCCTGATGGGTAGCCTGCTAAACCAAAACCATCGCTAACCTCAGCATTTGATAAAATGCTAAGCACATTATTTCTTTTTTCTCGCTTATGTCTGTATGCTGAACTAGTGGATAAGTTTTGATAGCTATTATATCTATCCTCTAATTTTTTATTTACTCTGGTATCATTTGCGCCTATTGCGTCTAGGTCAAACCTTACCGCTTTATTACCTCCCATTCGTGATAAATAGGTAGGATCAGAAGACACCGACTTCTCACTTGCTTCCTTTAGATAATAGTTTTCATATAATTCGTAAGGTGAGGATGATTTATAACTTGTAACATCATCAGCCATATTGTTATGATTCCATTTTCCCGTCTCCGTCTTGGACCAATTAACACCAACATCAACGCCCCACTTAACCAATTTTCCTAAGCCAAACTGAAGCCCTGCATTTCCTCCTAATGAACCAGACTCAGAAACAGGATCGTACACATTTCCTATCTCCCCTCTAAATGGTCTATAACTTCCCGATACCCCCTGTCCACTTACCGAGAAATAATCATTTGTCAAACTAGCCATTGAAAGCAGAGGAGTTTTTGACGTATATGCACCGTCATTTTCTCTATTGAAATCCTGCAGAGCAGTTGTATTGTTGTTGCCAATTCTATCCAAATGGAAATACCCATATGCAGGGTTGTTCATCTCCTTCTCATCATCTGGAATCCATTGCTGAGAGTAGTAGCCGCCTAAATTTAAACCGGGGTTTGCTCCAAGGAACTCAACTGACGCTAACATAAAGTTCCCTGAAATCGATATTGATTTTTGATTTGCCGTTGTAAATGGTGTATATGTTGGCTGACCATAATCAAAAGAAGTTCCTCCATCCACACTATTTCCACTTCTTTTCAGATTTCCCTTATCATTTGCTCCTTTAAATGTTGCGCTCATAGCCAAATGGCTAAGCCCAGACCTACTGTTAAAGCTGCTTGATATACCTCCTCCTAACTTGGACTCACTTAACCCTAAAGCAGAGTTGGTTTTTTGTCCAAGATGCTGATTTAGAGATACAGACGGGGCAATATCTAGTCCTCCACCGCTTGTTGATGATAATCCCAAACCAGCAGTGAATTCTGTACCATTTGTTTTTCCTATTGCAAACTCAGGTGAAATACCTAATTCAACACCTACTCCATTGTAGTTACTCCAGTTAAAACCAAGCTTAACACCTAAGTCTAGGCCAACACTCCCTACTGTATCTAAAACTCCAGCATTTTCCTCGGTTAGTGGATTTCCAAATAATTCATATTTCGTTCCAACATTGAGACCAAATGTTATATTTTTCTTACTACTAGTAGTTGTTGTCACCACATCACCCATAAAGTCATCTGGTAGTCCTCGAACCGTTCTATTGATTACACCTGTATTAACATTCCAGCCCAGCCCTACCCAGCTTGCTTCTTGATCCATTGATATGCCTGAGCTATATGCAAGGTTAATTGGATAGCCTTCCACATCAAGAAGGGGGATATTATAACTAAAATCTCCTGTAAATGGGTCGACCATTTCACTTGTCCCTGCTGGCGTAAAACTGCTCACCTCAGGTTGGCTTGGACCACCAGTTAAAGCTTTTGATTCATTGCTGACAAAGCTTAAAAACACTGTACTTAAGAATACTACTGCACTCATCTTAAATGACAGTAGCTTTAATACAAGATGTTTCCTCTTAAGCCTTTTTTCGTAATCAATTCTGTTCAAGTAATTCATTCTTCTTATTGTTAACAGACTATTCAGCCACATAAAATTTTAATAGATAGACTTCTTTTTTCTCATTGCGACATTCCATGATGTAAAACCCTCTTTCAAGATTGTATGGTTCTAGATCAAGGATGTATTGATTGTATCCTGCTGACTTCATATTTTGGGCAGCACCATCGGTTGATTCCAGCGTTGGTTTAATTTCATGTCTTCGCTCATTCAGTATGCGAATCTGAATATCACCGCCTTTGTATTTTTCATCATATCTGAAGTATATTTTATCATTGTAAACATGATAAAAACTAGCATCCAAACTTGTTTTTAGTGTTGTAAACATGTGTTCATGGACTTCAGGATCTGGTTTCAAGGTAAATTCCCAGGCTTCTGTTTTGTTTACAATTGTTCCTCTGGATAATTTCTGCACCTGCCAGGCATAGTTTTTACCCTTTTCTAATTCCTTAGCATCAAAAGGGTATTGAACCTGATGCGATCTTAAGAAAGACTTGGTAAAAACAGGTTGGTTAGTTGTTACTGCTTCCTCCGCACCTTGATCATCCTTCATCTCAACTACTATTATTTTGAAATGCTCGCCTTCATTTAACAGACTGAAGGACTCACTATGTGTCCATGTTAGTATCGGGTTATTTGTTTCTATAGTGTCATTGTCAGATGGGTATACCAAGGATAAAAATGTCATGTCGCTAGCATCAATATCATTGCATAATTCATCGCCTTCTTCAAAACCTGTTAATGGCTCAATCACGATACAGTGCGTATACAATCCTGATGGTAGTCTATGGTGCGTTTGTACATATTTTGATTGAGGAAGGGATGAATATTTTTCAATAAATGCATTTCCAACAAGCGCTGCAATATTGTTTGCACCAGTTTTAATTGAAATTACTCCGGACTCTACCGTATAGACTCTTTTACCTGCTGAATTACTGATAAATGACTTAACACGAACGGTGCCCTCTCCTCCTGTGCTTAACACTGTTGTTTGCAGCATGGATTGCCCAGTAACATTATAGGGCAGTAGGTTTGAATTAACAATAGACAATTGGGAATACCCTGTCATTGATAATAAAAGACTAAATAGTACCGATATTCTGATTGAAATATTCATAGTTATAATTGAATTCTTAATGATGAATTGAAATAATATGGGAAGTCGTCAATTCCCGCGACTAGTAGGCTATTATAAAAGTCTCCAATCACTAATTTTTCTGCTGATAATTCGCATGAAACACGACGGCTGATTCTTAGTCTACAGCTAAACCCATAGCCTAAATTTGAATCGCCGTCGTTTTGAAACACATACTTCAGCTGCCCCTGACAGCTTACTTTTTTTAGCTTGACCCCTGCTCCTCCTGACACTAAGAGAGATGCTGGTGATACTATGGTGTCTGACGTATTGTAATAAGCTGCCTGTAGGTTTAATGTCCATTTATTCTTCATATCAAGCTGGGCATTTACAGAAGCGTTCTGATAATAATTAATCGCATAGTCATTCGAAATCACATAGTACGCATACAAGCCCGTGATATTGATGTAAGACTCTTTATTTACTCTTTTAAAGTAGTTGCCAATAAGGTTTAGAATCCAATTATTATTACTCACAGAAAGTGTATCTGAATTTGCGTTTTGAATTATTGGTCGGATATCTGCCCTTATATGAGCTCCTTTAACCGGTTTGTAATCTGCCGTGAAGCCAAAAGACAATAGACGGTTTTTGTAGTCATATAACTTTAACAGGTTGTCCTCCTCATGTCTTATAAATCCACCTAATTTCAACTTCCTTCCTAGCCTAGATTTTAGCTTAAGTTCATATCTCATATTATCAGATCTCATAAAGCCTAAACCAAGACTTTTGAAAAACGGATCAACATATCTAAATGATAATTTCAGCTCAGTTTTTCCAGTTTTTTTTGACTTGTAGCTGTAAGATGTCAACAAAGCATTTGTTCTTTCTCCAAGGTCAAAAAAGTTTGAAATATTTTCTGACGATTCACCATATGCCACATTAGCCGTTTGTATGTAAGAGCGTCCATAGGCTATGAATAGTGAATGACACTTTGAAATATCCCATTGTCCTTCAGCCTCTGCAACCAAATTATGTTCAATACTAGTACTTGAGCTATCAATATAAGACTCACGTCCATATCCATGCATAAGAGCCAATTGGAAGTGTGTTTTTTCTTTTTGTCCCCTACCATATACCAGCTGTGTTACCCTTCGTCCAGCATCTACATTTTTAAAATCAAAATAGTTATATAGATTTCTAACTGTACTTAAGTTATCCTGAATAAGATTCCCTGATACAAACAGATTATTCAGTGTTCGTCCATGGGTAAATGCAAGATATGATCTCCCGTTATCGTACTCAACATTCATACCCTTAATAGGCATTCTGTTAATACTAAAATTAGTGTGTCTTGGATAACACAAGCCAATTTCGAATTGATTAAGCTTACTTAAAAGTTTTTGAGCATTTGATCTTGGTATTAAAGAGTCCGAATTGTAGTACTGTTCGTATAAATCATCTGCACTTAACTCTTTATATTTGTTTAGACCATTTTGGAGCTTGTTAACTAAAGCCAGCACCTTCTTCATCTGATCAAGTCTTTCAGATAATACAGCCTTAGAATCTAACTGATCAGGCAACTCATTGTTAATATTAGTCTCTGATAAACTATCTAGATTGAGACTATCTGTACTTGGAAGGGTATAAGGGTTATCTGGTATTACCGAACCAAGATCTAAACCTGGGATTGAAAATAAATTTCCCAAATTGTTTACAGACGGAATTTGATTAGACGGCACACTAACGGCACCACTTTGCATCATTTGCAAATGATTAATTTGACTTTTTAATTTTGCTTCCGCATCATCAAGCTTATTAAGTGTATTTAATGCATTTTCCTTTTCATTTTGGATTTTTTCTTTAACCTGATTCCTATATGCTTCTGCGTCAAATTGTAATGAAAAATAATTGTTCAGTCCATTTATGCTTTCCATGCCAGAATAGTAATAACTAGCTTTTATTGGAATTCCAAATAACGTTGCTGTTGCATTACCAGAGGAATAATAATTTCCTTGGGGCGGCGCCGCATCCACCACAAAAGGAAGAAGCCCGTATTCATAACCAATATCTATAGCCCCATTAAGTTTAACTGCTTTTTGTGCACTTAAGTTTTCATTGATATTGCATAACAAAATGGTTATCATAATTATATATAGCTGCCTACTGTTCAATCGTGGTTTAAATCATTATCTATTATTGATGTATAGGCTTCAGAATTACGGCCAAATCAATTATGCAGGCACAATTAACATTTAAATGTTGAAACATTTCTCACGGAAAACCATGATATTCAATAATTTGATGTATTTATGATCTTGATACCATATTAGCTTAATAGTGATTTAACATAGTGCAAAATGATTCGTCTTCTAGTTGCAGATGACCATCAGATGTTCCGTGAAGGCATCTGTAAATTACTTAGTTCTACCAAGGGAATGCGTGTAATTAAAGAATCGCATTCAGGCTCTGAAGCTGTTAATTTCATCAAGTCTAATCATGATGAGATTGATATTGCATTATTAGATATAAGTATGCCTGAAATGGATGGCATTGAAGCAAGTAAATTAATAAAATCAATAGCGCCCAAATCAAAAATCATATTACTTTCAATGCATAACAATGGTCGTATAATTGAAACAGCTTCAAAAATCGGGGTTGACGCCTTTGTTGCAAAGGATGCGTGTCACGAGCAATTAATTGAAGTCATTTCAACGGTTCATAATAACAACAATAATTCCTTTATTTATAGGTCTAATAAAGGGCCAAACCGAGATTCTAGTTTACATCAGAATTATTCTTCCAAACATGTGCAAGGTGTGTTAGAGTTGACTAAGAAAGAGAAAGCAATTGTTAGGCTCATATGCAAAGAGCATACTACAAAAGAAATCGCGGATGCTCTTCATGTTTCAGTTAACACCATAGAAACACATAGAAGAAATATTTTTTCTAAAACTGGCTGCAAGAATGTGGTGGGACTAGTGAATTTTGCTCATGCAGCTGGGTTGGTGTAAGTTTGTAGCTTATTAAGCAAATCACTTATACATCATTACAGAAGACAAGGCTTTCATTATTCTATTAACTTCAGAACTGGGTTTTTAGTAGCCACATTCTTTACATTATTAAATCTAAGCACATGTTCGATCCTACTACCTGTACACGTTGTGTTTCATAGCTTAAGCAACCATAAACTTACTTTAAGATTGTGCCTATCTTCAAGGGATTTAAAGTACTATAAATAAACGTACAACAAATCATTCACCGACAACCCCTCAGTACCCACCTTAATCTCTTCCAATTCCTCCGCACTAAGCTCAGCCCTCACCTTCTTCTCCACCCCAATCAACGGCTTCTCATCCGGCGGCTCAGGAAACAAACCCTGTTCTTTAAATAATCTGCGCGTTACAACAGCCACTTCATGTGCACCTTCATAATCGCCTTCTTGTTCAAGCAAATATGCTAAAGCTATTAAACCGTAAGCGTCTTCAGAGTCTGGATCTGCCTCCAAACGCAATGCATAGTATTTTTTAATCAGTCGTCTGGCTTCTTCAAAATCACCTTTAGCTGTTGACACAAATGATTTATTGAAATGATCAATGGTAAACATGCCCATGGAACCTATGGATTCGCTTATCTGCATACTTTCGTTATAGAAGGCCTCTGCCCTATCTAAATCGCCAATCAAACGCCACATTTCAGCATTCATATGGGCGCGTTTCATCATCCATTCCTGGTTGCCTGTGGCTTTGGAGAGTGCGGCAAGTTCCTCGCTCAGCTCAGCCAATCGTGTGGTATCCAATGTTCTTTGTGCATTTCGGCATAATGATGACAAGGCCCCACCAATTAAGGTGTCATTATTTTGCGCTCTTCCAATTTCTAAAACTTCATTGGCAATTCTGATGGATTCTGCGTCATTGCCTTCTTTGAATAATTGGTAGGCAGTTTTGAGCATTTCTTTAGGGTCTGCCTGTGGTAGGGTGTCGCCTCCCTCCTGCTCTATGGATTGCTTTGGGGTGGTTTTTGGGTTTGATTCTTCTGATTCTGAACCACAAGAACTTACTATTATTACCAAAGAGGGAATTAACAAAAGATGCTTTTTCATTACTATCATTTAAAGATTAACCCTAATAATAGTGAAATTTGCTCAGATTAAAAATGTGAAGCATGGTGTCCTTTTAATTCAACGGCACATCCCACACCTTAGGCTGGATATCCTTCTTAAGATCCATTTGGTGAAAGAGGTTTAGTCTAAAGATGTGTCTAGATTCATATAACCATGGCGCTCCCGAATGTCTGTAGGTATTCATATAACCTGCTTGGACTTGCCAGGTTTCATTGAATTTATACCCTAAACCAATGAAGGCTCGGTTATCTTCGAAATGGTTGTAAACAATGGATTTCCCAGTTTGCATAAAGATTTCTTCGTACAGAGAGAGAAACAGAGTTTTTGCTTTCAATTCGCGCTTGTTTAAAGGAATGTAGAAAGATAGTTTATAACGAAATCTGTAAGTTAACTCAAACGGCGAGCCAATAGTATATGACCTTGCATATCGCTGCTCGGTTCTAAACTGGTGCAATGCTTTTAAATACTTAAACGGCGTTGCCAAAACAGCTTGTTGCCATAGTCTGTATTGAGGAACTACCTTATCTACTCCAGGGTCGTTTTGATTGGGTGCCCAGTAATAGGGATTGACAATACCCAAAGTGAGTTCCAGATATTTAGCCACTTTATAGGTAGCGCCAAGGCGAAGATAAATCTGCCCCATATCTTTAATACCATTGCGTCTTCTTAAATGGTACTCCCCATAATAGGACCAGCGATCATTAAAATTGTACTTAGTATAAAACCCAAACCATGAGCCTGTGGTGGAATGCACTTCTTTTTTATCAGGCCAAGTATGGCTTTGTGCACTAAGATTTCCAGAAGCAAACGCCGCCGTAACTAACACGGCTACAAGCGTTTTGACAATAGTTTTCATCGGGTCACACCAAAAATAAAGGGCGAAATATAGTGCATTTTTTTACATGGAAATTCTAAATGTGATAATCATTTTTTTTGTCCATATGTAAAATGATTTAGTAGTCTTAACTGAATGCATCCAACTAAACAAAATCAACAAAAGTTCTGATCACTCAACAACGAATCTTATTTCGTCAATTTGGTGACTATCTTTAACACGCATGATATATAGTCCACTAGCATAATCAGAAACATCAACATTAATAGAGTTACCTGTTAGATTGGATGTATAAATCAATTGCCCCTGCATATCTAAAATACTTAATCGCGCATTATCAAAGTACTTTGTAGAATTGAGTGTAATCATATCACTCGCGGGGTTTGGGTAGACTGAAATCGCAATTTCACTTATATCGTCTACTGATACAGGTCCACATGAAGGTGTAATTGTACTTGTTGGAGAGAGATTCAGCGCATAATCATACAATTCATCACAGATGTAGAGTGCATCTCCTTCACCATTTGTTAAAACACAAATGCCAATGTTATTGGTAGGGTCCAAATACATATCGGTAGACACACCGCTCTCGCCCCCATTATGTCCCCAAAGCATGGCCGAATTGTTTCCACCGTTGTAAAATAACTCTTCTTGATACCAATTTAAACCTTGTGTTGGTTCCAAGGCAGGTACTTGTGGTGTCAACATTTCATTTACTGATGCCGATGAGAGTATACTGTTACTTCCTAGCGTTCCACCGTTTAATATGGCCACCATAAAATTGGCTAAATCATAGACGTTACTTCTCAACTGTCCATCTGGATAATCCGCAAAACCATAATGAGCATAGGGCACGTAATTCCCTGCAATATATTGATGGGGTCTGGCAACATTGGCTGAATCAAAATCTGCAAAGTGCCATGCCGTATTTTCCATGCACAATGGCGCAAAAATGCTGCTATCACAAAAGTCATCAAATAGACCGCCAGTTACAGCCTCTACCATGTAGCCGTTTAATGCTGTTCCCATGTTAGAATATTCGTAAAGCGTTCCAGGTGCATTATTAAAGAAATTATTCGCTGGATCGTAGTTAAGCCCCATAACCGAAAAATAATTACTCACACAATCGTACAAGGAAATACTTGGGTCAGGATAATCATAGTAAGTATCCATTACAACACCATTATCTTGAATGGATGCTGTATGCGTCATTAATTGCCTGAAAGTTATTGAGTCTCCCACAAATCCGGGTACGTCAACATTGTACGGAAGGTAATTATTTATGTCTTCATCCAGGTCTAATTGTCCATTTTCAAACAACTGCATAAGAGCTGTTCCAGTGAACACCTTAGATAATGATGCTAGCATGAATATAGTTGAATCACTTACCGGAACGGCGTTTTCCACATCTGCATAACCATATGATTCGACCCAAACAATCTCCCCGTTTTTCACAATAATAGTCGCTACTCCGGGTAATTTCTCAAAAGACATTTCCGATTGGATGTAGCTGTCTAGTGTGGCATTGGGGTTCGGGTTTACCTGTGAGCTAACAAGATTTACACTCATTAACAACAGGGTACTGCAAAGGTACTTTAGCATAGTGTTCATTTTCGATTATTGAGCGTTAAGATAATGAAAATGAAGATATTCTAGGATTTAATACTAATAAGCCACAATACTGTTATAGCCTTCAGCCTACTCCTCTTCCTCAAAGTAATCCAAGCCCGTAGCCTCAAACTTAACCGAGCTTACCTTCTCTCCGTCTTTGCAGTAAATACCTTTATCAGTAGTGCCTTGGAATCCAGTCGGAATTCCTGTATCAAATGACAAGTCATCTGCTCTTAGTTCAAAATCTTTTTCACAAACTACATTACCTTCTTCATCAAGATATTGCATATGACCTCTAAGTTCTTTTACAGCTCTGCTTGCACCATTATTGATGTTTAAAATTACGGCACTGTCTTGATATGCACCTGAAATACTAATTTTAGGCAAATCCGCTAAAACAGCTTTGTATTTTTCCACGTCCTCTTTGTAGCTCATTGTGCGCGTATAATGCTGTTGCTCAGCCATACCAGGATCAGCCTTCACAATATTCTCCATACTTTGCCACAAAGGTTCAATTTCATTTAGGACTGCTTCATTCGTTTCAATAAAAGCCTTGTATTCTTCAACGGTTTCTGGAAATGTAAGTTCGAACTTATCATTTAAGTCTCCTATTTTTTCAAAGTTCTC
Organism: Flavobacteriales bacterium; assembly: GCA_964230215.1. GTDB lineage: Bacteria > Bacteroidota > Bacteroidia > Flavobacteriales_D > JAUILH01 > JAUILH01. The sequence goes on along the minus strand of CAXRGQ010000004.1, from coordinate 135,347 downwards.
GCCATCTGCACAGTCGATAGCTACACCGTTACCTGTTTTACATTTTGAAGCACTTTCTTTGTCTCCATCTTTGCTTTCTTCACCACATGATGCAACCAATAGGCCTAGTGAAATTGCGCTTATATATACTGTCTTTTTCATTTGATTAATTTTTGCGTTAATGTAGGGAATATTTCAATTCTACAACTGAATTTCAGTACACACATAAAAATTTTCGTTAGCGATAAACACTCGCAACTCTCTCGGCAATCATTGTGAAAACGCGCCTGTTGTTTTCAGCGGCATGCCCCAGATATGTCTGATATTCTTCAATGGTCATACTGCCAAGCACCATACCCTTTATTTCTGCTTTAAATCTGTGGTCTTTTAAAAAGATCGCCCGAATCAGCTCATCTCGCTCTTCGCTAGTTACGCCTGTGATTCCGGCCTTGCGCACTTTAGGGTGATGCTCAATATGAGCGATAATAAGCTCATGCAAGGTCTTTATAATTGGACGCAGTACTGTATTTTGAAACGCTTCAGCACTCGATTTCCTTGAAATGTCAGAAATAGACGGGATTTCAGCTTTTGTTTTTGATTTGTGTGACATGGTCTGTTATTCGATTCAGGAATACAACAAACGGAGTGTGCTTTTTGTTAGAATTATTATGGAAAATGGATATTTCACTTGTTGATAACCAAACTTTACCAAACTTCCGTGTAAAACTACCAAATGATAAATTATTGTTTAACGCCATGCTGTAATTATGTTTCTTTGCGCCATTAAATGAAAACAAAATATGAAACATTTTAAATCTAAAAGCTTATTACCTGCAATGGTAATGCTAATTGCACTTGCCTTTAGTTCAATTGGCCATGCACAACTCGGCGATATTGCTAATGGACTGGCGGACAAACGCCGTCAAAAGAAAATCGAGAAAAGTCCTGCCAAGGAACATATTCTTGCAGTTGAAAAAAACCTCCCTAGCCTTGAAAAAGAAATAGGGAAATACACTACTCCAGAGGAATATCGACCGAAAGACGATAAAGATTTCGCAAGATTTAATACACCTTTCAATAGTATTGAAGAGAACCTCAAACTCTTAAAAGAAAAAGATCCTGAATGGGATGTTGCTGAATATGAAGCTCAATTTTCGAAACTTAAGCCTACATATAATAGCATCAAAGCGAGTAATGATAATAGAATCAAATCTATGGATTTGGCGGATAAAATATTTGAGTGGCCTAGATTTGATAAAGACGACTACTTCAGGTTTGGTTATAACAAAAGCTGTTCATCACTTTATAGAGAGTTTAAGAACTTTAATTTATCCTGTGATTGTGGGCAAAATCATTACAAATACTATGTGGAAGATATAAAGCTCAGAGAATTACGTGTTTTGTTGGCAGATATCGCACCGATAATTGATTATTTACCCTCTTCATACCATAGTGCCCAAGGCTATCGTGCCGAGCAATATATTAAATCTTATTTAACAGGTTATGAGGATTTAATTAAGTCATGGATTGAATATTCAGATGAGGCTTTAAAAAACTCAGATGAGAGCGAAAATGCCTTCCAATCAATAGGTGTTCTTTCTTATTATAAAAAAATGATGGAAACTGCCTTGGCTATCTCTGATATTCAAAAAGCAGCGGTGAATAACATGTTAACAAGGTTAAACACGAAAATAAAAAGCATCAAAAAACAGCGCTTAGTAGATAATAAAATCACTGAAGCAAATATTGGAAAGTTCTACTTTTTGAATGCAGATATTTCACGAGCTGACTTTAAAGAGTCTGACGCCATATCAACTTGGAACCTTGGAGAACCAATTTACTTCAGATGGTTTATGCCTTCCACTCCTCTGGAGATGCACCAAAGTTTAAACAACGCTGTAGTTGGCCAAGAGGCAAATCAGGATGCCGTTATGACCCATGTAATATACGTTGATGGTAAAAAGATTTATCAAGGCATTTACGATGGTTTTAGACAATGGCCTGATTTATATTCTGACGCCCTAACCATGCGCGGACAATATGAGGATGGAAAGGGTATCTATGATAAAATTATGAGAGCAATGTTAGACGGTGTTAGTGTTGGCTCCCATAAATTAAAAATAGAAGCGTACATGGATGGACATAAGGCTGATATGGCTCTGGAGCCATTCGCTAGTGGAGAAATTACATTAAATATTACTTCTACAGGTCTAAATAAGCTCAAGAACAACGCAGAAGTATGCTTCCCTAATACTGGTATGCAGGATAGCAATGTTACAGCAAAAGTTAAAGCCCTGATGAAAGATGAATTAGACGGTGAAACGCCCTATAGCGTGCGTATTATTAGCAAAGAATGGGTGGTAGATCGAAATGAATACACAGGTGTTATTTTAAAGAGAGGTATTGACGTATTGGTGCTCTACAAGGATGGAAAGTGTGGAAAAGCGGAGGTTTGGGTTGAACAAAAATATAATGGAAACGGTAGCTACGCAGAACTACAAATCAACGGTATTTCAGAAGTTGAAAAAATCCCGTGCAAATGCATGAACTAATATAATCACCAACATTTTTATATATTTCTGAGGTGGGTGCCGCGTATTGTCTCCCACCTCTTTTTTATTAAATTGCCTGCACTCTTGAAGAATATACGCGCATATAGTTTACTTATATTTTTTTGTCTTTCTGGCTCCTTAATAGCACTCTCACAATCTAATGAGGCCGCTGTTATTGATAAACTTGAGACAAGATTGAATGAAACAGCTGACCTCTCTAGCAGCGATCCATATTTAGCTGACTCATTAGCCTATGAGATACTTGACTCGGCTGAAATCTACAATTCAGTTGACCTACAGATTAAAAGTTTAGTTCAAATCTCTAAGATTAAAATAATTAAGGGAAGATTCATTAGAGCCTTGAGATTTGCAGAAAGGGCATTAAATCTTGCAAATGAGAAGGGCTCGAAATCAGAGTATGCTTCCACAATGATAAATATTGCTCTGTGCTATCGAGAACTCGGTAATCTCACAAAAGCCATTGAGTATGAAAAGGCTGCTATTGATGTTTATCAGGGTTTGGAGGATGAAGATGGTATTTTGAAGGCCTTGTCGAGCTTAATAGATTCCTATACCGCTACAGGCGAAATGGACAAAGCACTGCCCCATCTATTTAGAGCACTTGAAACGGCTAAAGCAATAAACAATAAGTTATTTGAAGCTAAGATTCATGGAAGTCTTGGTATGGCTTACGGTTATATGCAGGAATTAGATAAGGCCAAAGACTATTTGTCAAAATCAGAAGCTATCTATATTGATTTGGACAATAAACGCGGTTTAGCGCGCGTCTATAATGACATGGGCACGGTTGGGTTCTTCTCCGCTGACACAGCCTATGCAGCCAGCAACTATAAAAAGGCTCTCGCTATTAACTTAGAGCTTAATGACTTCATCAAGCTCATGCTTAACTATGATAATCTCACCGCACTCTACGGACAGATGGGAGATATGAAAATGGCTAAACACTACCTATCTGAATCACAGAAAATGATTCCTGATTCGTCACAAACAATACCTGCAAAAGTGCATAGAATGGTCAACTATGCCGGAATTCTCACCATTGAAGGTAATCTAGATTCAGCAATATCCATTCTAAATGAGATTATTCCGCTTGCCAACCAATCTGAGTTAAAACTGATCCTAAAAGACGCTTATTACAACTTAGCTAATATCTATGAAATGAAAGGTGATTACCAAAAGGCCTATGGCGCTCATCGGAATTACATTGCGTATAACGACACCTTAGAAAGCGAAAAAGCTAAAAACGACCTCTTCTTGGCAGAAGCTCGCTACACCATCCAGCAAAACGAGCTGGAGTTGCAAAACAAACAACAGGCGTTAAAACTAGCGAATCAAAAGAAAGACATTAGTGATTTGGAAGTAAAACAGCGTAATGCCTGGATTGCCATAATTAGCATTATTTCACTTTTAGTAATAATTGTGATTGTTTTTGTGCTTTGGAAACAAAGACTATCTAAATCTAAGCAGGAAATTGAGTTTAGACAGAAAAAGACAGATTTAGAGCAACGTGCATTACGAGCAAGTATGAATCCCCACTTTATTTTCAATGCTCTCAATAGTATTCAGGGCCTATATTTAGAGGGAGATTTATCTAAGGCAGACGACTATTTGGCTGATTTCGGAAGCCTATTACGAAGAACGCTTGAAAACAGTCAAAAAGACAAGATTACAATTAGGGAAGAAATCGAAACACTTAAATTGTATCTAGAACTTGAAAAAGCGCGGAGCGAATCACTGTTTGACTATTCGATTGACATCAGTGCATCATTATTAGATAGTGGGTATACGGTTCCTCCATTCGTGCTACAACCATTTGCTGAAAATGCAATATGGCATGGGATTTTACCCGGGGATAAGAATGGAAAGCTTGGTATACAAATCAATGAAGGATCAACGCATATTATTTGTGAAATTACAGATAATGGTGTTGGCATAACTGACAGCGATAATTCCAAACATACATCAAAAGGAATTCAAACTACCAAAGCAAGACTTGGTCAAGCTGGCTCAGTTGACATTTATAATGTACCAAGCGGAGGCACCAAAGTATTATTAAACATTCCTAAGACATGATAAAAGCAATTATAGTTGATGACGAGAGAAGAGCTAGGTTGGTGCTTAGCAATCATTTGGAGAAATTATTCCCAAAAGAGGTCTCAATTATCGGTGAGGCGGGGAAAGTAGACACTGCCATTGAATTGATCTTAGCCAATCAACCCGATCTTGTGTTTTTGGATGTTAGAATGCATAACGGAACCGGCTTTGATGTTCTGAGCGCATTGCCAGAAGTTAACTTTGAAGTGATTTTTATCACTGCTTATGACCAATATGCCTTAAAAGCATTTGAATGTAGTGCCTTTGGTTATCTGCTTAAGCCAATTAAGTCGGATGACTTGAGTAAAGTTATGAATAAGGTAATCGCTAAAAACAAACTTGAAAACGCACCACATGATAAACGACTAAAAATCTTGCTTGAAAACTATGGTGATGATCGAGATATTAAAAGACTTGTAATAAACCATGTCAAAGGCTTTACCATTATCTCTTTCGACGATATACTTTATTTAGAAGGCGATAGAAACTACACCCATTTTATATTGAAAGACACCAAAAAGATTACAGCAAGTAAAACATTAGGTAGTTATGAGGATTTGTTGAGCGATTTTGGCTTTTCACGGATTCATCAGAGTCATCTTGTAAACCTAAGACATGTAGTTGGTTACCTAAAGGAGGATGGTGGTCTTGTTGAAATGAAAAATGGCCAGAAGTTAAAATTATCGCGCCATCGCAAGCAAGCGTTTATTCAGAGGTTTGTTTAGTCTTTTGATTACGATCTCATCACCTCACCACCGTTACATGGCCATAGTACTCACGAATCTCAATTTCACCACTCACCATTAAACGAATTTTCCAGACATATATATCCGATTTTATGGCATTGCCGCTCTTGTCTTTTACATCCCATCTATCAAACGGTGACTCTGAGTAGTACACACGCTGTCCCCAACGGTCAAAAATAAACATCTCAAACATGGAAACATCTCCGTTGATTACGGGATAAAACTCATCGTTTAAGCCGTCTCCATTAGCCGTAACGGCATTAGGTAAGTATAAATAAAAAGGCTCTTCAATGCTCACTGTGCTGCAGAACTGGTCTATGCATGAAAAGTCATTGGTGACTGTAAGACATACTTGATAATCACCATTTCCGTTTTGGAATAAATGAATTGGATTCTCTTCTACCGAGCCAGTCCCATCACCAAAGTCCCAGCTATATGTAGTGGCACCAATGCTTGTATTGCTAAATTCTATTTGATTGCTGCTTTCAAATGAAGAAATAGCAGATGTAAACTCAGCTATTGGCGTTCCATACACAACTACTTCAATGCTGTCAATACTTATACAAGATGTTCCTACAGAATAATAGAGTGTGTGATTCCCCTCTCCTGCTTGTGATGGATCAAACACACCATCTGCATCTATGCATGCTCCACATGACGCAGACCAAGCACCACCTACTAAATCAACAAGCATCTGAGCTGTACCATCATTTTCGCAATAAGGACCGGCTTGTGTAATTACAAAACTTTGGTCTGTTTCAATAACAATGGTCACCGTGCTAACCGAAGGACATGGACCGTTTGTTAGATAACTAACATCATAACTACCAGGACCTGATGCCAGTAAGTCTATTTCGCCCGTATTACTGTCGATATTTCCTCCATTGTCAATAATAAATGTACCTCCTGCCAATCCAGTAATGAGAGCTATTGGATTGGGGTCATTCACACAATAATTTGTCTGTGCATAGGAAAAACCAGCATCATCAGAAGGGTTCACCTGTATCTGAATAGTCGAATCTGCACTACACTGTGCATTACCTACTGTATATGTAACGTTGCTTGTGCCGCTGGATGGGTCGAACATAATCCCGTTCACTCCTATCCCACTCCAGATACCGCCTGCTGTGCCGTTGACATAAGTATCAAGATTAATTGGGTTGTCGTTTACACACAATACCGATGGGTCCGTCCAATAAGGGTCGGGTGCATTAATTACTTCCACGTCAAAGGTATCTGATACAAAACTGCATCCTGCCGGTATTTGATAGACTATTTCATGAATACCAATGCCTGCAACTGAAGGATCAAACTCACCTGTAGCAGTGTTTATTATTCCAGTTCCTGACCACGTGCCGCCAGGGTCAACTGCAGTGAAATTAAAAGAAGCTTGACTTACACATACTGGCTGCACAGGTGTAATACTTGGGTCAAGTCCTGGCACAATGGTAATTAAATCAATTCCCATGCGCAATGCTCCGTTGGCCGCTCCTGGGCTATTTGTTAGATCTGCATCATCGTCCCACGGAATAAACTGAAATAGATGATTTACGCTAGTGGCTGTGAATTGAATTGTGCGACAATCCCACATTAAGTTCACGTCATCAAATGCCAGTGGGCTATTACTAACCGCAGTGGTCGCGAGTAAAACTCCGTCCATATAGACACGCCACGAACCGCTTGGGTCTATGGCATTTTGTTGCTTAACCACTGATTGATAGAAGCTAATATCGTACACATTACCGATGGTGAATCCTCCAACGGTTTGCATAATGCCTTCATGCCACAAGAAACTGCCATTATCGCTAGAATGTAGGCCAGAGCAAAAGGTGTTGCCCGAAAAAGGAATGCCGGCCACGCCTCCAACGGCATTTGGCCCAGTCGCATCTAATATATCTACCGTAGCTTCAGGCGGGGTATTAGCCTGACATATAGGATCCGTATCTGGTATTTGCACCCAAGATGTCGGTACACTCACAAAATTCACAGACCCATTCAAATCAGGATTCGCAAAGTTTTGTGCATTCAAATTAGCACATAAAAATGTTAACTGAACCAATATCAATTGATACCATCGAAACATATATTGAGTAGACGTTCGCTTAGCAAATAAGTTGGCTATTGCTTAATAAATCTTGACATGTAGTTACCGTCCTCTCCAACAACCCTTATAGCATATACGCCTGGGCTTACATCACTAATGTGAATTTGATTGTTATTTGACAAAAAACCTTGCTTTACCATGCTTCCGTCAACACCATAAATCGTATAAGATGTCTGGGAAGTGCTTGCGTTGAGTTCAATATTCAAGATATCAGCAGCAGGATTGGGATATACATTGATCTGTTTAACAGACGGATCATGGATCGCTCCAACAATTACGGCGATACATTCAGAAGTATCGGAACATCCTGAAGTGGTATCTGTAATCACGACAGCATAATCACCAGAACCCAGTGGGGTTATAGAATTATTTGTTTCTCCTGCAAGCGGATTTCCGGTCTCACAATCAATCCATTGATAGGTATAATCTGAGCCGGTAGCATTAGAGGTCAATGTTCCCATGTTCTCTGCCAATGTGGTGTCTATCGTACCACAAGGCGCATAATTAACAGTCACTCTAAAAAATGGATTATCCATAAACGGAAGATTATCAACCTGACTAACATTGGTTGCGCTTGAAAAATCAACCATAAATGTATTCATCCCACCAGCGTTATAATGCTGCGGATCAACCGTCCAGGTCAAGATTGTGCTATTTTCGCAAGCCTTAATCGTTCCATCTGACACATTGAAACTGGCATTTCCGTTTAATGTGGTTGGAAAGCTTCCGCCTCCATCAGTTACTGTAAATCCTAAAGTAATTTCAACTGATTGCGCTATACCTGTATTGGTGCTGCTCCAGGTAAATCCCCATGTATTACCGGCAGTTTGCTGAAAGGCCTCTTCAACATTCCACGGTGCCGAACAGATGTCCCCTGTGGTTTGCTGTAAGCCTATAGTCTGGCTAAATGGGATATCATAAGTCGCAACTTGCGCTTTTGTTGCAAAAACTGCAAAGGCTGTAAAAAATAATGAAGTGTATAGTTTTCTCATAGTAGTTAATTTGTAATGAATATAGTGAAAACCATTTACTTATGTTATTTATTATTTCTAACACTACACTATTTAAGACAAATTAGCTATGAATTAACACTACTATATAGCCCGCTATCCATTTCTAGCGAATCGATGGTATCACTGTTGGAAGGTCTATCTTATCAACCCCATCATCGGATATCGGAAACACGGCTCTAATATAAATCGAACCTAATATGTTTTCGGTTCTTGCTTGCTCAGTTTGTCCCGTTGAATAGGTGCGGTATACGATCTTTTTGTAAAAGTTAGCGGATGCGCCAATTTCAAAGTATAAATAGCGTAAAGCAAGTTCGAGACTTGGCAATGTGTAATGTTGGTACATTTTTATGTTCTTTACCCCTCCTCTGAACGAAACGTAGGCATCATCACTAAACCTGTAATCAATAAAACCAACGAACTGCACTTTGTACATTGGATGCGTTGTTTCCTTATACCATTGCTTAACACGAGTGTCAACTGAAGTTACCTCATAATGTCGGTAGTTTCCATAACCAAATCCTGAGGCAAGCCCAGCGCTCAACCCTCTGTATGATATCAATGGTACATGCAAACCTGTTCCAACCGAATGCCACCTGCTATATACGGCATAAGGCTGTTGTACGATCATACCAGTTTCACTACCTGAATAAATACTCCAATAGTCATCCGGAAAATCACTGCCAAGTACATGTAGTTCGTCATATTCAATTATATGCTGTCCAATTTCAAAATCAGTGTACAAGTCAACAGATCCACTGTAGGGGAAAAAACGAATTGTGTTGACATCTATTTGGCAATGTCCCAAGTCGATGAATACTGACACGATAAAACAAAGGACCAATAATTTCATCTAAAGTACAGTTTAAAATGTACTACTGCGCCATACTCACTCTCACAGCAACCAAGCCCTTATCGCCCTTCTCAACTTCAAAGCTAACTTTGTTGCCTTCTTTAATATCGAATGAACAGTTGTTTATGTGAACAAAATAACTGTCTCTTCCATTTTTATCTTTAATGAAACCGTAGCCCTTTTCGTCGTTAAAAAACGTTACCATCCCTTCATAGATGTCTGGGCCATCGCTCTCCTCTTTTGGCGGAATGCCAATTACAATATCCTCTGCGTTGATTTCCTCCTTCTTATCTTGCTCGTCTGGTGGCGTATCAACAATATTACCATCAGCATCTACATATGCGATCATGTCGTCTAATGTAGATCCTTTCTCATCGTTTTGTCTAGCCTCTTTTCTAGCGGCTTTCTCTTTCTTCTTTTGAGCTTTCTTTTTTTCTTTTTCTCTTTTACTAAAGCTATCTGCCATGTGATTTATTTATGATTGATTATTTAAAAAATTTATGATTTATGATTTATGATTTATGATTTATGATTTATAATTAATGATTGATTATTTATGATTGAGGGATGGGTTTGCCTAAGTCTCTCAGGTAACGTGCGTGATTGAGTACCGTCTGTATAAAATTGCCTTGCACGTGATAGGTAATATTAAACTCTTTAGCTGTATCCCTAACTATCTTGGATATTTTCTTGTAATGAACATGCGAGATATTAGGGAATAAATGATGCTCAATCTGATAATTAAGTCCGCCTATAAACCAGGATAACACTCTGCTCTTCTGTGCGAAATTTGCCGTTGTTTGCATTTGGTGTATGTACCAGTTGTTTTCAATTTTATCTCCATCCTCTGGTAAAGGGAAGTCGGCTTCCGGAACTATATGCGCAGCCTGAAATATTACCGTAGTGAATAAGCCCACCATGAAATGCATGTTTAAAAATGCTAAAACCACGTATAACGGCTCAACCGGAGCGAATATTAGAGGTAAAACTAAGGCATAGGTGTAATACAATAACTTCCACCCTACTATTTTAAGGATACTTGGAAACATTCTTTCTTTTACAAAGCCCATTTTCTTATAACGGGTTACACTTACAAAATCCTTTGATGTGATCCAGAATATAGTGGTTAAGCCATAAAGAAACCAAATGTATATATGCTGAAACCTATGTATTTTGTACTGTTTAGCGTTTGGTGAAACCCGAATAAATTTCGGCAAGTTTATGTCATCGTCAGCATGATCTATGTTGGTGTAAGTATGATGTAAAACGTTATGCTGAATAGTCCAAATTTTCGCGTTCGACCCCACCATGTTTAAGCTTAAAGCAAAGGCTTTATTGACTTTCTTATTGCTTGAAAAGGTACCGTGGTTAGCGTCATGCATTACATTCATACCAATGCCTACCATGCCCAAACCACTAACGCCATAACATAAGAATACACCCCATGTCGTTTCAATTAGCCCGAATGACATTAGAATAAGTGGTACAAAAAACAAAAGTGTTACTATAATCGCCTTGGTGAGTATCTTGGCGTTCCCCTCAGGTTTAATTTTATTCTCCTTAAAATACGATCTTACACGTTTCTTTAGTTCAGCAGAAAATTCCTTATTTAAATTGGGTGAAAACTTTAAATGTTTAATATGCAGGTATTTAAATTAAAACAACTAAAGCTATAATTAATACAGCTTTAAACTCAGTATAAAGATACAAATAAATCTGATAATATTATTACTCAGACTTACGTATTCGACAAACAAGGCGTGATTTGAGATGAATTTTATTTAGAAAACTAACTCATACGCCAGTCGTTCTGCCCCGCTATCAAGTATAATTACACCACAGTACTTATAGCCAAGTGACTTAATAAGCTTTTGCATACCCAGATTGTCTCGGTGTGTATCTATACGCATGCTTTCACACCCATTTTGTTTTGCAATCACATGGAAATGCTCCATAATAGCATACGCCCTACCTTTACCTCTGTGTGTTGCCCGCATGGCTAATCGATGAATCACTCCATATTTAACATTTCCTGTTTGCCATGCTCCATCTATAGAGCTGTATGTAGGTTCAGGTCTGAAAGAAAGTACAGATGTTGCCATTATATCACCATCCTCAATCACTAGATAGCTCTCTTTAAAAGCAATATCTTCAAGAATCTTTGCCTCAGTTGGATACCCATCCTGCCATTGGTCAATATTTAAGCTCGCTAAATAAGCCTGTGCATCTGCAATTATTGACATAATGTTAGTTAAATCAGACTTCTCTGCTAATCTATATTTAAATCTTCCTACCGTCATTACCTTATTTATCACGGTAAAGTATGAAATTCTCGCTATTATTACCACGGATTTAATGCACATTTGCAGTTAGTATGAATTCATTTAAAACCTTACTCGTTAGTCCGCCCTTCACCCAGCTTAGCTCGCCCTACCCTGCTACCTGCTATTTAAAAGGCTTTCTAGATAGTCAAAGTATTGAATGCGATCAAAGAGATTTGAGTATTGACACATTTCGTTCCGTGTTCTGCTCGGATGGACTCCAAGCGGTTTTTGGCGAATTGAGTGGCAACGACATTGTTGCATACCGAGAAATATACAACAAGCAGGAGACATACATCAACTTGGTTGATGGAGTAACTGACTATTTGCGTGGCTTCAATGCTGATCATGATAAGATAATTGAAGATCTCTCCAAACTAGAAGGACATAGACTTTTGTCGTTTAAGGCTGATAGGCCTTCAATCAAGCAAGAAGACTGCGCCAAACACATGGCCACACTATTCATTGAAGAAATTGGAGATTTTATAAAGTCGAATGTTGACGAATTTTTTGAATTCACGCGGTATGCCGAATCGTTGGCACGATCTGCCAGCAGTTTTGATGAGATTAACGAATTCCTTCAATACCAGCCAACAATAATTGAGGAAATGATGTTGGAACAACTGGACAGTTATATAAGATGCGACGACTATAAGCTAATATGTTTCACCATTCCTTTCCCCGGCAATCTCTTCTCCGCACTGCGCTGCGCACAGCATATCAAATATACTAACCCAGAGATCAAGATTGCCTTTGGCGGTGGTTACTGCAACACCGAGTTGCGCGATTTGGAAGATCCACGCATATTTGACTATACTGACTTTATCTCTTTAGATGACGGAGAAGGTCCACTTCTCAATATTTGCAAATATGTGGCAGGCGAATTAAAAATTGATGCACTTGAACGCACCTTTATCAGAGAAAACGGACGTGTTAGATATATCAATGCACTGCCGAATAAAGTTTATCACCATTCAAACTTGCCGTGCCCAAACTACAAGGGATTAGACTTAACTAAGTACACATCATTTTTAGACTTGGTAAACCCAATGCACAGAATGTGGTCTGATGGCGTGTGGTTAAAGCTCACCATTAGTCATGGATGTTATTGGAAACAGTGTAGTTTTTGTGATGTATCGCTTGATTACATTGGGAATTATCAGAATTCGACCGCTTCCAAACTTGTCGATAAAATGGAAACATTGATGAATGAAACCGGGTTAAATGGTTTCCATTTTGTAGATGAAGCCGCACCGCCGAAAATGATGCGCGCTATGGCTGAAGAAATAATACACAGAAAACTAAAGGTGCAATGGTGGACAAATATTCGTTTTGAAAAGACTTTTACACCTGAATTGTGTGAATTACTCGCTAAATCAGGGTTAATAGCTGTCACTGGAGGTCTAGAAGTAGCATCAGACCGCCTATTAAACTTGATGAAGAAAGGGGTGACGGTTGATCAAGTTGCGCGTGTAGCGAAAGCTTTCGAGCAAAACGGAGTGTTAGTACACGCGTATCTAATGTATGGCTTTCCCACCCAGACTATCCAGGAAACGATAGATGCGCTCGAAATCGTACGTCAATTATTCGAAAACAAATGTATCCATTCTGCCTTCTGGCACCAATTTACAGCAACAGCACATAGTCCAATTGGACAAAACCCAGACGAGTACTCTATTGAGATTACAGGCCCAGTTTTCGAGGGGTTTGCGAAGAATGATTTGTTCCACAAGGATCTAACAGGCACTACGCATGAAGAGTTTACATCAGGCTTAAATACAGCGCTAAAGCACTACATGACACAATCTGGATTTGATAAAAAAGTATCCTCATGGTTCAAAATGGACGTACCTGACACCACAGTGAACCCAAGTGTAATTTCGAATTCTATCGCTGAACTGATAGCCTAGAGATCAAATATTGTAATTCAGTCTAAGTATTAAACACGCACTCCATTTACGCTTAAACACGAATTCGTGCCTCATTGTCAGGATGGTGTTATCTGGCGTTCGATTGCTTCACACTCTCAGGGCAAACCATGATGTACTCAAATGCTAGATTAAATCTGTGCCTTCAATTCACACATCACTGACGAATTCGTGCCTCATTGTCAGGATGGTGTTATCTGGCGTTCGATTGCTTCACACTCTTACGCCGATAACACACACGTCATCCAGCTGCTCGAATTCACCTTTCCAGTCTTCAAAAACCTCATCAATACGTTTTCTCTGCTCGTCAACATTCAAATGTGCTATCGACTTCAACAACTCTTTAAAGCGCTTTGCCTTAAATTTCTTGCCACCTGATTTCTTTGAATCGTCTCCACCAAACTGGTCAATGTATCCGTCCGTAAACAGGTAAATCATATCCCCTTTCTTTAGCTCAGCAGTTTGGGTTGAATAACTATTCTCACTTGCATATCGACCAATAGGCATTTTATCCCCTTTTAGCTCCACTAATTCGTTTGTATCTGCCCTAATTATCCATGCCGGATTGTTGGCCCCCGCGTACTGCAACAGAACGGGAGGATCAGAAACAGAACGGTTTTGCGCTTCCAATTCAGGGTGTGCAATGGTACCGCTCACGTTCTGTTTCTGTTTTGGTGCGAACGACAGTGAGCAAAGAGCAACATCCATTCCGTCACGCACATTTTCGCCAGATTTACTAAATTCTTCTAGTATGATTTCGCGTGTTTTATTCAAAATAGCACCAGGATCAGAAATCTTATGCTCCCTAACCGAACGGTTTAAACCATTATTACATACAACACTCACCATAGCACCCGGCACCCCATGCCCTGTACAATCACACGCCGCAAATAGCACCATATTATCATTGGTTCCCTCGGAGTCCGTAGCCCTAGCGAAGGACTCAAGCCAATAAAAATCACCGCTTACAATATCTTTAGGCTTATACAAAACAAAGCTATCGGATAAGTACTTCTTTATTTTGGGTTCTGGAGGTAAAATTGCACTCTGAATTCGCTTTGCATATTTGATGGAGTCAAGTATCTCCTTATTCTTCTCACTTACTTCTTTACGTTGTAACTCAATTAAATCTCTTTGCCTCTTAGTTAACCTAAACCTGTTAAACATGATTCCGCCAAAGACAGCTACCAATAGCAAGCCAATACTAATACCAATGATTATATTGTTGTTTCTGCGCTTTGTTGACTCAACCTCTTGTCTTTCTGCTAGCAATGCTCGCTCACGGCTTAACTCCTGCTCTATTTTGGCCTGCGCAAAGCGTTGCTTAATTTCATTATTTCTGCGCGTGCTCTCCTGATCAAGTTTATCTAGGCTATCATTAAGTGCCATCGCTTTTTCATACACACGTAAACCCGCATCCGCATTGCCTTGCTTAGAATATAGGTTCTTCAAAAACTTTGAAAGATTTATAAACTCCGTGTTTAGTCCCCTTTTCTCTGACTCCCTCACCGCCTCTTCCATTAATACCGTGGCCTCTTTTAAATCACCTTCATCAGACTTAAACTCACTTAGTATAAAAAGGCAGTTGACTATAGAATTGTCGCCAGACCGCCTTGCTAAATCACAAGATTTTTGAAAATAGAATTCGGCTGAATCACGCATTCCAATGCCTACATAAAACGTTCCTTTCATGTTATTCGCCCAGATTATCCCGCCTACATTGTTTATCGACTTATACAAACTCAATCCTTTGTTGACTTCAGAAATAGCTTTGTCATGATTGTCTTTTCTAAATTCCAGCATTGCTATATTAATCGTGATGTTCGCCACGCCATAAACATCACTATACGTTTCAAAAGCATCTCTAGCTTTTCCATAATAAATGATGGCTTTATCGTCATTATCAAAATTCAAGTAACATGAAGCACAGCTTGACAAGAACCAGCCAGGTTTAAAGTTCTCCACAAGATCGTTTGAACTAATAAACTCTTCCATTACACCAACCTGCCTCACAAACCCCTCTTCATCATCGATAGCACAGTAGTTTTCTACAAGCCGAGAATAGCATGATGCCAATTTTAACTGCAAATCCAAAATTTCACTATCATCAGCCTCATTCAAGGCTTCCAGACCGTATCGAACCGCCATGTGATTGAAATTTATCCCTTCGTTATAATGACCAAATTGCCATTCGATATCCGCTAGCCACGAGTAAGCGTGAAGCATTCCTGCCTTATACATGATGTCTTGACTCTCTAAAAGTGCGTGGTTACATAGTTTGTAGAACGCAATTGGATTATCGGGCCGAATGGTATGCATCAACTTCAGCAAACTATCAATTCTAGCAGTGGCCGGTTTATAATTATCAACAATTTGAAGAATCGAATCTTGAACACCCGTTTTCTCTTGAGATTTCGCACTGAAACTCGTGATAATGAGTAATATGGCTATAATGTATGACCGCACCTAATAGAATTCAGCTCCTTAAATATATAAAATAAGGGCGCCGTGTCGATAAAACTTATAGCTAATTCACTGTTAACATTCTTGAATTCCTATGTTATAAGAAATTCATTTATCTCAACTTTAACCAACCAGTTAAGCTTAGACGTTGAGTATTAGAAAGTAAAACTTCATGTTCCAGAGTGCTTTCAAAAAAGACGAACCTCCCTCCTTTAGGCTGTATGATGGACTGATTCTGACCATAGATACACAACTCCCCTCCATCTCCATCCTTCCAGTTTTCCGTTAAATAATAAACCAGAGAGAATCGTCTTTTATCATCATTATTAAAACGATCAACATGTTTTTTATAGAAGGCTCCTTTCTCATAAACGGCATAATGAAACTCGTAGTCAGCGATACCAGTAAAACATGTGCGGTTTAAATACCCAATGAAATGTGAAAGCTTGTCGAAAAAGAAATGTTCGGTGTCGGTCATTGAATTCCTATCTAGCCAGAAAATAGTGTCTTTACGCACTTCATCCGCCAAGGTCAAATTGAATTTATTACCAATTCCTGCGCGTTTAAACGCATCTTCATGGTACCTTTCTAGTAAGTGTTTTCGGAGATGCTCGGTCTGTTCAGCACTTAACCAATTATCTACGCATCCATAACCTGACTCCATCAAATCATGAATGATTTCTTCATACACCTGCAATGATGTTTATTTATTCAGATCCAGCATATTATAAACTTGAATCCGAAAAAATCTTGGCGAAGATATCGATAAATCATATTGGTCTTTTGATTTAAATAAATATTTCACACTTCTTTTAGTATCTTCACTACTAATGAAGCCTCACGAAGGATACCAAGGAGTTCTAATCGAAAAAGAATTATCAAAGATTACTGACCAAATTGTAATCGAATCTCCCTTACAAATCAATATTAACGGCAGCCCATTTACCGTGATTATGCAAACCCCTGGAAACGAAATAGAACTCTGCGTGGGACTACTATATAACGAAGACATAATCAACTCATATAGTGAACATTTAATGTTTACAAATGAAGTATCAGATGAAACTAAGTGTATATCTGAAATAAACCTAGAATGCGACGATACCAAACTTGGGCCAGCCT
This sequence comes from Flavobacteriales bacterium, assembly GCA_964230215.1. GTDB lineage: Bacteria > Bacteroidota > Bacteroidia > Flavobacteriales_D > JAUILH01 > JAUILH01. The sequence continues at coordinate 118,154 of CAXRGQ010000004.1, read as the reverse complement.
ATAACAATAGTCGTACGCTGCTATCTGTATCATCATGTGGAATTTGTGGCAAAAAAGAATTAAAGGATATCGAGATAATTAAGTCACATCAACTAGAAAAAGCCACCATTACCTCTAAGGACATCCACAGTATGTATGATGTAATGCGCGACCAACAGACGCTTTTTAAAGAGACTGGAGGCTCTCATGCTTGCGGTTTATTTGACTTAGACCACAACATGCTTTCTGTTATGGAAGATATAGGACGCCATAACGCAGTAGACAAGGCCATCGGACAGCTATTAATGGCTAACACAATAGCTAAGGCTAAAATAATGCTGGTAAGTGGAAGAATTTCTTACGAAATAGTTAGCAAAGCTTTCTCGGCTAAAACCCCTATCCTAGTTGCTGTTTCAGCTCCATCAAGCCTTGCGATAGATTATGCTAAAGAACTAGGTATCACCTTAATCGGTTTTTGTAGAAACGACAGACTTACATGTTATTCACACCCAGAAGCGATAAACTTATAGCCACACCTTCCATTCTACCCCAATTATTTCTTAAGTTTATAACACCAAACTTTTCACGATTATGAGCAAGCGAAACGTTACCATCATTCCACCAGAGACTTTTGAAAACATTGAACTAGGTGCGCCCAAAGACAAAGCAGCCGGTATCCCAGCTGTAGTCTCAGCGATGAAACACATTCGTGAAGAGATGGGATTAATTTCAGGCATTAAAGTGCTCAACAAAATGAATCAGAAGGGTGGTTTTGACTGCCCTGGATGTGCTTGGCCAGACCCAGACGACCATAGATCACGACTAGGCGAGTACTGTGAGAACGGTGCGAAAGCCATTGCCGAAGAAGACACCGACAAGCTCTTAAAACCTGACTTCTTTAGCAACAATTCGGTTGAAGACCTCAGCAAACTTAGTGATTTCAACATTGGAAAGGCAGGAAGAATAACTCAGCCAATGTATTTAAAAGAGGGTAGCTCGTACTATACAGCTATCGAATGGGATGATGCGTTTAAGCTAATTACAGATAAATTAAAAGACACTCATCCTGATGAAGCAGTGTTCTACACTTCTGGACGCACAAGCAATGAGGCAGCCTTTATGTATCAGCTATTTGTTAGACAATATGGTACTAACAACTTACCAGACTGCTCAAACATGTGCCATGAATCAAGCGGTTCGGGACTAAGCGCGACTGTTGGTATTGGAAAGGGGTCTGTCACGCTAGACGATTTACACTGCGCAGATTTAATCGTTGTTATGGGCCAGAACCCAGGGACGAACCACCCAAGAATGTTATCAGCACTGCAAAAATGCAAACAAAATGGAGGTAGCATTGTCAGTGTTAACCCCATTCCAGAAGCCGGGAATAAGAAATTCATTGATCCACAAAGTATTCGTGACGTATTTAAAGGTGGCACACAGCTAGAAGACCTCTTTTTGCAAGTAAAAATAAACGGAGACGTAGCACTTCTCAAAGCTGCAATGCTTCTAGTTTTGGAACATGAAGAAAAATATCCAGGTAGCGTATTTGATAAAGAATTCATCGAAAAACAAACTGAAAATTTTGATGACTACATCTCGGACCTTAAAAAGCATGACTTTTCTGAACTTCAAGCAAAATGCGGTATAGAAAAAGACAAAATTGAGGCATTTGCAAAACTATTAATTGAGAAGAAGAACGTTATTATCTGCTGGGCCATGGGCTTAACTCAGCATAAAAACGGCGTAGGCAACGTACAGGAAATAGTAAACATTCTGCTTGCGAAAGGCAGTATAGGCAAAAAAGGAGCTGGAACCTGCCCAGTAAGGGGTCATAGCAATGTACAAGGGGATCGAACCATGGGGATCTGGGAGAAACCCCAAGATGCTTTCTTAGACAAACTCGATAGTACCTTCGGCATTAAATCACCCAGAAGCCATGGCTATGATGTTGTTGACGCCATTAAAGCTATGCGTGACGGAAAAGTCAAGGTGTTTATCGGCATGGGTGGTAATTTCATTTCAGCTACACCCGATAGTGAATTGACAGGGAAAGCCATGCAAAACTGCGATTTAACTGTTCACGTATCTACAAAGCTGAATAGATCACATCTAGTAACAGGAAAAGAAGCCCTTATTCTTCCTTGCTTATCAAGGATAGAGGTAGACAAGCAAAAAAGCGGCGAGCAGTTTGTGAGTGTTGAGAACAGTATGGGAGTGGTTAGCATGAGTAAAGGAACGTTTAAGCCAAAGTCCAGCGAACTGATGAGTGAATCGGCAATAGTTGCAGGCATGGGTAAAGCCATGTTCGGAAACACACCTGTTAATTGGGAAGAAATGGCAAACAACTATGATGTTGTAAGAGACAAAATTGAGGCGGTTATTCCTGGGTTTGATAATTATAATAAACGAGTTAGAATCCCAGAAGGCTTCTATCTTCCAAATGGTGCAAGGGATCGTAAGTTCACCACAGACAACGGCAAAGCTAAATTCACCATTAATGAAGTTCCCAATAACACTGTTAAAGAGGGCAACCTCATAATGATGACTATTCGTACGCATGATCAATACAACACGACTATTTACGGCATGGATGACCGCTATAGAGGTGTTTACAACGAAAGACGTGTAGTGCTGATGAACGAGGAAGACATGACTAACAAAGGCTTATCAAAACTTGATGTTGTTCACTTAAAAAGTCATTTTGATGGAGAGGTACGTATAGCTAAAAACTTTAAAGTAGTCCCCTATCCTATTACTAAGGGCTGTGTTGGGACGTACTTTCCTGAAACCAATGTTTTAGTACCAATTAATAGTGTGGCGGAGAAAAGCAATACGCCTGCATCAAAGTTTGTAGAAGTTAGTATTGAAAAGGCTTAGTCATCAACACCTATCAATAGCCTTAAACCAACTGAGATAGTTACTGGGTATGTTCTAGCATTTGTAGATTCATTCATCCCTTCAAGTGTTGGTACTAAGGGAAGACTTGTAGTATAGTCAAATCTTAACCTCTTACCTCCAAGACTCAATTTTAAGCCAGGCTCTATCAACATATAAGATGATTTAACAACTGTTCGTGGACTGGTGTTTCGATGACCATCGAATGTAAAATAGCTCGCTTTTAAACAATATAAGACATCTGTCCTTAATGCCTTGAATAAGTGTCCACCCGCTGCACCTGCGTTAAACTGAACGAATGGTTTAAAATACGCACCCTCAAAAAGTCTACCACCACTGCTAGCTTCACCATAGCTTTGCCCCAATCCTAATCCTCCAAGTGCAAAAAAGTCCAAGCCACCAGTTGAAGCCATATAATAGCCAACACCAACTTCTCCTTCTCGCGGTTTATACCCATCAATACCAGTCCCCCCATGATACATTAAAGAAATTCCTATGTTTTTAGGTGCAGCAAATGCCATTTTTGCGGTTGCACCAGATGTGCCTATTTCACCCGTCACTTGAAATTCCTTTTCTGCTGAAAACACAGTGATATTCGGTGATGGCTGGTAATGTCGATATGCCCCACATGCAATTACCATTGGCAGCATAGCTGCAGAGATAACATAATTTCTAGTCTTCATGTTATTAGTTTTACACCAAGCTATTTTCTATTTTCAAGATTCCAAAACGGAATATCGCAAATACTAGAAATCATCTGCATCTTCGTGACGACTTGCCACCTTCTTATAATTATTAAGCTTTACGCTAATAGATGCTGTAAACAACGGTCCACGTGGAGTGTTTCTCCGAATAAGATAAAGATTATCCGTTTCAATGGTTACATGATCTCGGTCAGACTGCAATAAGTTCTTACCTGCTAGACTTAGGGTGTACTTACCTTTAGCTAAACTCTTTCTGATAGATGCGTCCACCGTGTAGAAGCCCAATTTACTTCCCTGAGCATTAACTGTCGGACTTTCATAAGAACCAACTAACTGAAATACCCAATCCTTTTTGACTTTAAATGTATTTGTAAGCCTTGCTGAGTAGTTGAATGAATTAGTTGAATAATCTGCATCATCAATTTCACCGCTTACGGTAAAATAGAAGATATTAAGTCCTGCATTTAAATCATACCATTCTTTAACTTGATACTGCAAAGACGGCTCAACACCCAGTGCACTGGCTGTTCCGATATTATACGGCCTTGTAATGATAACATTATCCTGATAAACTGTTGATACCCGTTCGATAAGGTTACTTGTTGACCTAAAATAGTTCTCTACAGTCACATAACTCTTGTCTTTTGCTAATTGACGAATCCAACTTAACTCGAAACTATTGATATACTCTGGCACTAAGTCTGGATTTCCTGAACGCACATTGTACTCAGTTTCCCAGGTAATAAACGGCTCGAAATACCAGCTCCTTGGTCGCTGTATACGTCTGGAATAGTTTGCCAATACCTGTGACTCCTTAGTTAAGTCATAAGAGAAGTGTGTTGATGGAAACCAATCAAGGCGTTTTATCGTGGTAAAATCACCAAAATTAGAAGCCTCAATCGTTCGGTATGTATATTCCGCTCTCAGCCCAAGTTGATATCCCAACTTATCTTTCTTTCCGTTTAAAATTGCATACCCAGCATAGACGTCCCTAGTATAATCAACATAGGAGCTGAATGCCTGATTAAACACAAACTCTTGCAAGGTTGAGTCCCAGAAATAGCTGCGCCCATCATCTGCACTGGTCCCAAGCTGAGCTTGTAATCCTGTTTGAAACTTACCTCCGTCTTTGAACGGCCTTTGGTAATCAAAGTTGAATCGCACAAAGTCAGATGGTCCAACTTCCGAGTATTTCGTTCCTCCTATAAACTCACCATTTTCATCATAGTACATAGCCGAATCCAATTGATCCACATCCCTTTGATTTGTAATTGCTTTGAGTGTTATAAAGTGATTCTTATCTCGCTTAATATTGTATTGATAAAACAAACTTGCAGACATTGTATTGATATCGATGATATTATCCTGTCTGTTTTCATAAGCTTGTATCAAGGATTCATTTGTATACTCTCTAAAATCAAGGTAATGATAAGGACGCATATCTCTATTAGATAACTCTCCTCCAATAATCAAAGTGTGACTATTGTTTGGCTGCCATTGAAACTCACCATTCACACCGTATCCAAATACTTTCCAGGCGCCATAACCATCACTTAGAATGATTGATTCTGTACTATCGTTAATCTGCGTAGTCCTAATTTTCTCAATATCTCTCGGTCTATGACGTTGATTGAAGTTCCCGCCTAAATTGAAGGTAACATCATTTTTCCCAATACTCACTGCCACGTCTCCGCCATAATTGTCAAACGAACCATAATTCCCGTTCGCCATTACACTTATGCCCTCTAACTTTTTCTTTTTTGTTATGATGTTTATAATACCACCAGCACCTTCTGCATCATATTTAGCAGATGGGTTTGTAATTATTTCAATGTCCTTTATACTGGATGCTGGAATTGACTGTAAAGCGTTATTCGCCTCCATTGCAGTAGGAATACCATTTATAAGCAGCATAAAATTGCTACTCCCGCGTATCGATATATTCCCTTCATTGTCAACTTGAATAGAAGGCACGTTTGCCAGAACCTCCGCAGCCGATTGACCAACATTAATATCTTGATCTTCTACATTTACAATTTTCTTGTCGATTTCATACCTAACCGGTGGTTTCTCTCCTGTTATTTTGATACCCTTAAGTGAAGTTGGTGCTAAAATAAAGTCCTTTAAATTCTTTGTAGGATTCGCCTTGCTAAGTACTACATCTACTAATTTCGTATCATAACCAATAAAGGCCAGCTTAACCACATAGGTGTCAGCTTCTGTTATTGCAAGTGAAAACTGCCCGTTGGCTTCTGTGATAACTCCTGCGACGATGGCTTCCTCTCCTTTCTTTGTGGCCGTAATAGTCACATATTCAATTGGTTCGTTTGTGAGTGAGTCCAATACATTTCCGAATATCTCCCCTTCAAACCCAGGTTTACCTTGTCCAAATCCCGCGAATACTAAGCACAGTGCGAATATTGTAAGTAGCGTCTTAAAGTGTGTCATGCCGCGCAAAGATACACAATGCAAGTACTATAAATTTGTTGCAACAAGGTTTTTTGAACGAAGAAATTGTTAATTATTTGAATCTCACCAAAGTCTTAGGATCTATCATGACTTTTTTATCAAAGTTTATCTTTAGCGAATCATGTTCTTCATCCAAATCAAACGGATGCGCTTCCACTTTGGATTTCGCCGATTTAAGATTGATGTCATTATGAATAGCAAATAGACCGTCTCCAGTTTTGGATTCGTATATAGAATATGGGGACTTAATGTGTCGAATTAGGGGCATGTTTAAAAGTAGACAAATATTCCTTTGAGAGATATTAAACTGTTGTTATTTTTGTTACCATAAATTTCGACTATGGGAAGAGCATTTGAATATAGACGTGCAGCAAAAGAAAAGAGATGGGATAAGATGTCCCGCATATTTCCAAAACTAGCTAAAGCGATTACGCTTGCAGCTAAGGAAGGCGGACCCGATCCAGAGATGAATGCTAAGCTACGTACCGCTATTCAAAATGCTAAAGGGCAAAACATGCCCAAAGACAACATAGAGGCTGCAATAAAACGCGCCACATCTAAGGACATGAATGACTTTGTAGAAATGAATTACGAAGGCAAAGGTCCACATGGTGTATTGGTGTTTATTGAATGTGCAACAGACAATCCAACAAGAACGGTTGCGAACGTAAGATCTTACTTCAACAAGGCGGGAGGCGCTTTAGTTCCATCAGGTTCGCTTGAATTTATGTTTGACAGAAAGGCGGTTTTCGAGTTCGAAAAGACCGATGAGATGGATCTTGAAGAAATGGAACTTGAGTTAATTGATGCTGGTTTAGAGTCAATCGAAGAGAACGAGGATATGGTATATGTCTATGGGAACTACACAGATTATGGAACACTTGCACAGGCTCTTGAAGACAAAGAAATCGATATTAAGAAGTCTGGATTAAAGCGCTACCCTACTTCTCCTCAAACATTTACAGACGAGCAGTTGGATGATATCGAAAAGATGTTAGATAAGATCGAGGAAGACGATGATTGTCAGCAAGTCTTCACTAATATTGATTAGAGTACAGATACTACTCCTGTTTTCTTATCTATAGAGACACTGAAGCTGTATTCATCATCATAACAGTCATTGGTGCAGTAGCTGTGAATGGCATCATACCTTGCCTTGTAGCTAGATGATGATTCTTCTTCTTCAACTAACTTGATTTTTGCTTCCAAGTGCATATACGTCCGAATATGCTCAGTATGCATCAATAAAAAAGCAACATCACGATAAGACAAGTTCTCCAAAAGCGCGGGTTTAACTGATCCAACCTGCCCAACATCCCCAGACACTACGTTGACATATACGAGCTTACTAAAGAATTTAGCATTCATATATAGTCTACTCTGAACTCCTTCATGATGCTCTATGAAAGCGATTGGCAAGGAATCAGTGTACTCTACATTCCAAGGCAAACTCTTTAAAAATAAAGTATCGCATTGTTTGCACTCAGCTTCTGCATCATTTGCTTCACTGTATGCAAACCTAGGAATATAGTCACCCAGAATTGGCCGCCATTCACCAGTTACTTGTGTTGATGCAATTGTGTTTTTACTTGATTTAACCTTACCTGTCTCTTCTTCTTTTTTGGTGACAGAGCATGATGTTATCATTGCAATAGCAAATAGAATTGGAATTAATTTCATAAGTTCAGACGTTATGACAGCAATATCGAAAAAAATATTCGCAATAATTGAACCGCTCTGCATCTATTGAGTAATACTTATACAACCGGTTGAAATAATCATTAATTAATTCAAATAAAAATGAAACTTAAACAACTGAAAATATTCGCTTTATGTTTATTCATGTCAAGCACTTCATTAATAGCTGCTGATGATGAGAAACCAGAAAAAGTATATAGTATCGCAAAAGTAATGATGCCTATCGAATGGTATAAAGACCAGAAAAAATTATGGAAGAACATCCTAGACGAAAACAATAGCAATCAAGAAGCTTGGTACAATTACTATATGGCACAACGCGCCATCTATAACCTAGATGGTAGACAAGAAAGTGATTTCGAAGAACTAAGCGCAATATCAAAAGAGTGCTATAAAGCCTATCCGAACTCGTTTATGGGGAATTTTTTGACATTCTTAGCCTCTAACGATATGAGTGACAACACTCACCTTCTTAAAGCCTATGAGATTAATCCAGACGACCCTAGAACCTATGATAATCTTATGATTGACGGGGAAACAAGTCTGGATATGGACAAAAGAAAAGAATTTGCTATTAAGTATTATGAAAGCAAAGATCTGCATCCAGGCATTGTCAATTGGGGATATAATATGTTAATGGGAATAGAAGATGATGCAATTCTATTCACTAATGGTGATAATGACACTTATGCCGTTTGGGTAAACCAAGACGTAAAAGGCGTTAAACCCAAGGTTCAGGTCTTAAACACAAGCCTACTAATGCTTGATGATTATAGAAAAGGGATATTCGATAGGCTTAATATTCCAAACTCACTCGATCTCAGCAAAGCAAAGAATAGCAATGAAATGATCCAGATGCTGATTGCTCATATTATTGCAAATACAGATCGCCCATTACATTTACAAACATATACGCACGATTCTCAAATTGAACCATTCAAAGACAAGCTGTATCTGACCGGCTTAACCTATAAGTATTGCGAGAATGACTTTGACAACTTGAGTATTATTAAACGTAATTTCGAAAAACGCTACTTATGCGATTACCTTGTAGAAAGCTTTTATAGTGATATAATGCAAAACACGGTTGACAGAGCGAACACATCCTATATTCCTTCATTCTTAAAGCTTTACAAGCACTATAAGGACAGTGAAAACACCATTCAAGCAAACAAATTAAAAGCCATTCTAATACGCATATCTGAACGTGCAGGGATGGAATCTGAAATACTAGGCCACATATCCAATAACACACCTAGTGAAGACAATAGCTTTAAATATGAAGCTATTGACGTTAAGCAGCTCGACAAAAATTTTGTCGAGCTTGCTCCTAAGCTGCACATCAATATTGCAGAGCTTAGTAATCTTGAGTATAAAATCTTTCTAAACAATCTTAAACGTTCCGGGTCACACACGCTTTTAGAGACCTGTCTGTATGATTCAAGTTTATGGAATACTGTATTCCCACAAGCATCCAACGATCCTATGAAAAACACGTACCACAACCATCCTGCATATGATAACTACCCTTGTGTAAACATAAGTCATGAAGCAGCCAAGGAATACTGCAAATGGCTCACAGTGCAGTATAACCAACAGCGTAAACGCAAATACACACAAGTAAAATTCAGACTGCCAACCGAAGAGGAATGGGAAAAAGCAGCAAGAAGCAATAAGTCCAGCGGTGACATGCCCTTTGGCGATAATGCTAAGAACGAGAAAGGATGCTACTTGGCTAATTTCAACCCAGATGGCGACTATATTGCAGATGGTGGTTTTTACACAGTCAATTGCTTGTCATACATTCCGAACGAATTAGGACTGTATAACACCCTGGGAAATGTAGCTGAAATGATTAATGTAAAAGGTAAAACGAAAGGTGGTAGTTGGTACGACCCATTGGATAAGTGCAAAATCGATACGCATGTTACATACGAGAAGGCCGATCCACGCGTTGGGTTTAGACTTGTAATGGAGGTAATCGAAAAATAGTGAGAAATCACTCAGATGAAATATTGATGCATAAGTTCCAAAAGGGCAACAAAAAAGCCTTTGAGGAATTATACAAGCGCTATTCGAATAGAATATACGCCTACTTTATGCGCCTATTCAATAACGATCAACAAAGAGCACAGGATTTCACACAAGATGCCTTTATCAAGGTAATTGACAAAAAACTAAGCTTTGACACCAAGCGCAAATTTCAGCCATGGCTCTTTACGATAGCTACGTACATGGCACGCACTAGTTTTAGAGATGAAAAGCTCACTGAAGATGTTAGCGATCATGAAAACAAAAACCCGTACCAGCCCGACCAAGACCTCAGCAACATCAAGAGCCTGGTGCGCAACAACTTACATGTGTTAAGCTATGCACAAAAATCAGTATTCATTCTAAGAATCTATCACGATTTAAGCGTTAAAGAGGTTGCTGATATTATGAATTGTAGCGAGGGCACTGTGAAATCAAGAATGTATCATGCTACCCAAAACCTAGCATCTCAAATAAGACAAATTGAAGCCCATGGCGTAGATACAAATAAAACACATTATGGAAAAGGTATTTGATCAAAACGAAAACAACTTAATCGAACTTTTGGAATCAAAGGATTTTAGTCAGTTAAGTCCGGATGAGTCAAGTTATGTCTTAGAACACATGAGCAAAGAAGATTATATCCTCAGAAGAAGTGTGATTGTGGAAACTGCACAGGATAACGACACACCTTCTCTTCCTTCGTCAATCGACAAAGCAGTATTCGCTTATTTAGAGGAAAACGATGACACACCTATCATCCCGATTTGGCAAAGTAAAGGTTTTGCAATGATGCTTAGCGCTGCAGTTGCGGCTATTTTAGTGTGGATTATACTCCCATTTAAGGATGTTGAAATCATTAAGGGAGAGACTAAAGAAACCACCGTTTATCAGACTAAAATTGATACGGTATTTCAGGAAAAATTAAAGTTAGATACCATCGTTGTAGAGAAACCACAAATTGTCTATGTAAGCAATACGCCAAAAGCACCACAAAACCAGATGTGTACACCTATTGAAATAAAACAAAGTAACCCATCGGTAGCACAAAGTAGCCAACCAGCAATTGACATAAGCAATATCGATTTAAGCAATAAAGGAAGCTCGGCAAAATCCGATAACAACAGCCTAGTTCTATCCCCCGTCAATCCTTAGCTTAAGAAAATTTTACCTGCTTTGTAAAACGTATTAAAAAACATACTAATGTTGCAGTATTAATGCATCAAAATGATTCATCCAAATACCGAATTAAAATTCATCGATGAAGCCATCGGGTATGGCGTCTTCGCAACATCCTTTATTCCTGAAGGAACGATTGTCTACGTTAAAGACAGCTTAGAATTAGAAGTAAGTCCAACAGATTATTTATTACACACTCCAGATGTTAGGGAAGTAATTGATAAGTACTCTTACATTGACCCACATGGCAATAGAGTAATATCTTGGGACTTTGCTAAATATGTTAACCATTGTTGTAATTGCAACACTATCAGCACTGGCTACGGATTTGAAATCGCTATTCGCGACATACAGGCAGGTGAGCAAATCACTGATGAATACGGATTATTTAACCTAGACGCCGAAATGGAAGTGGTTTGTGGTCAGCATAATTGCAGAAAAACACTAAAACCAAACGATATTGATACCCACTATAAAGACTGGGATATTAAAATTCAAAAATCGATATCTAAACTTTTTGACGTAGAGCAAGCTTTGTTGCCGTTTATAGATGAGAAAACACGTAGTGAATTAGACGAGTTCTATAAAAATCCTGAGCTATACAAATCTGTATACGCTTTAAAATTAAAGTCTTAAAAAAAACTCAAAATATCTTGCGTCTTTAAATAGGTTTTGTCGTCTACTATTATGTATGACGACAAAAACTTTCTTATTACTCGCATTATTAGCTTTTAGTTCCTCTGTTAGCTCACAGGTTTCAGGAAGAGTTTTTGAAAAAACCGAGGACAAAAAAGGAAACTCAAGCGAGGAAGGTGTTCCCGGTGTTGGTATCTATTGGCTGCACCACTCTGCTAAAGCAATCACTGATAAGAATGGATCATTCACCATTGAAGCACCGGGCAAACTACCTGATACCCTAGTTTTTAAATACGTTGGTTATCCTAATGACACATTAGAAATTACGGAAGCTCCGCTTGCAGGCATTAAATTGGTCTATGAAGAAGGTACAGCGCTTAGCGGCTTAACCGTGAAAGCTAAACAATCGGTAATATCACTGGTAGATCCTAAACAGATTCGTATTATTAGTCAAAAACACCTACACTCTGCGGCTTGTTGTAATTTATCTGAGAGTTTCGAGCGAGATGCTACCGTTGATGTAAGTTATTCAGATGGTGTTTCAGGTACAAAAAAAATTAAAATGCTTGGTTTGGATGGGGCATATACACAAATGTTATTCGAGAACATTCCTACTATGCGTGGGCTTTCTGCCCCGTACGGTTTAACCTTTATTCCTGGCCCTTGGCTCCAATCCATATACGTGACTAAGGGAACTGGCTCTGTTGTGAATGGCTACGAGTCCATTACAGGTCAAATAAATATGGAGTTTGTTAAACCTGATGACGCCGAGAAGCTATTTGTGAATGGCTATATCAATAGAAACCAACGTTACGAACTTAATGGATATTCGGCTAAAAAGCTGAATTCAAAATGGAGCACCATGTTCTACGCCAATGGGAACATGCTTCAAAACCGCGTTGATAGGAACGATGACAGTTTTATTGACGACCCCTTAACGAAACAAATCAGTGTATTTAATCGCTGGAAATGGCAAGACGAGAATAAAATGGTTCAGTTTGGCGTAAAAGGCCTTATTGATGACAGATCAGGAGGTCAAACCACATTTGATTACGGAAACGACTATGGAACAACTAACAGCTATGGATTCGGATCTATAAGCACACAACTAGAAGCTTTTGCCAAAGGAGGTATGCCCTTGGACAAGGAGGGGCACGCCATGGCGTTCATGAGTTCATATCGCTATCACAATCAGGATGCTTATTATGGTTTGCGTGATTACGATGGTACACAGAACAGTGGATATCTAAACTTGATCTATAGCGGGATTTTCGGAAATACGAATCATGCATTTGCTACTGGTCTGAGTGCAACTTACGATGATTATGAAGAGACATTTGTTGACTCTGCTTATGCTAGAACCGAATATGTGCCGGGCGCTTTCTTTGAATACACTTTAAAAAATGCTTACACATTTACAGGTGTGTTTGGTATCCGTGGGGACTATCACTCCATTTTTGGATTTCAATACTCTCCGCGTGTGCATTTAAAATACACGCCAACCGAGAATGCTTATATCCGTATTGCCGGGGGGAAAGGTTTTAGGAGTCCTAACGCGATTATGGAAAACGCATCCATATTTGCAAGTTCAAGAGTACTTAATGTCAATTTAGACAACAACTACCAGATTGAAGAAGCATGGAATTATGGTGTTTCCTTTACACAAGAGTTTAAATTCCTCAAACATGACGCAACACTAATAGTAGATTTCTTCAGAACTGATTTCACGAATCAAATTGTAATAGACATGGAAACCGCAGGACAAGTTAATCTGTATAGTCTAGACGGTCCATCCTACTCCAACGCCTTCCAATTTGATTTATTAACCGAACCACTTGACGGGTTTGAAGTATCTGTTGCCTACAAATACACAGATGCGGCAGTAACTTACAACGCTGGTTTGAGAGCACTGCCTTATGTTCCTAAACACAGGGCGTTGCTAAACCTGGACTATACTACAAGAAACAAAAAATGGTCGTTTAGTGTTACAAATAATTATTTCGGAGTTCAGCGAGTACCCTACACAAACAATAACAGCCCAGAAAACCAACGATCAGGACAGTCGGATGATTACTACATGCTTCATGCGCAAGTCACTAAGAAATTCAAGTATTTCGACCTGTATCTTGGAGGAGAGAACCTAACCGGTTATATTCAGAAAAACGCCATTATATCCCCAAAGAGCCCGTTTGATAGCGAGTTTGATGCTTCAATGATTTGGGGCCCATTAAATAGTCAAATAGTATATCTAGGATTTAGATATCGATTAAAATAATTAATATGAAAGCAAGATTAATATTTAGTTTACTCACATTATTATTTGTAGCACAACCAGCGTTTTCGCAAGATTCGAGTAAAAGAATACAAAAGGCAAAACTAAGCGTTGATGCCGAATGCCACGAATGCGAAGAAAAAATCGAGGAAGATTTGCGATTTGCTAAAGGTGTGGTATATGCCAACGTTATTCTAGACCAACACATTCTATCCGTGAAATACAACCAAAATAAAACGGATCTTGAAACGATTAAAAAACGAGTTTCTGCCTTAGGTTATACGATTGATGGCATGGAGGCCGACCCGAAAGCAAAAAACAACAGAGGACACGTATGTGAAGAGCACAAACATCATGGGAAACACGCACATGATTAGTATATTGTAGCATGAATACGTTTCGTGCTGTAATAAATGAATTCGATTCGAACCTGTGGAGCCATTATTTTGCTGTTCCCAAAGAAATCTCAGCCCATTTTATAAAACATCATTCTACTAGGGTGATATGCACACTTAATCACACTTATACGTGGTATTGTGCATTAATGCCGGATGGAGAGAAAGGATTCTTCATCAACATCAATAAGGAAGTTAGAAACAAACTCAAACTAGAGTTAGGCTCAGAAGTTAACGTAGTATTAAAACCCGACGAAAGTAAATACGGTACCTACCTCCCACCTGAATTTGAAGAGCTATTAGAACAAGATAAATTAGGTGCAAAGTATTTCGAGCTGCTCACACCAGGCAAGAAACGCAGCCTTTTACATATCGTTTCTAAATTTAAATCTTCTGAGAAACGTATAGAAAAAGGGATAATTATCTTAAATTACTTGTGCCGAACAGAAGGCAAATTAGATTTTAGAGAACTCAATGAAGCGTTTAGAAATGGTTTATAGATTGGCAATAATTGCTGGTATTTACTTACCCAGTTTGTGTGCAGTAGGACAAAATTACAACCCTATGACTAAGCTAAATGGTGAAGTAATTGCTTACAGCGAGAGTATGTATATGTATAATGAAGGGGTTCCAAGCGAAATGACTCACGCCTATGATGCTTACACATTGAACGAATCAGAAAACACGCTTGATCATGCCTATATCGGCTTTGATGGCTGGACAGTGGAAAGAAGTTCCTTAAATGAATTTGGACTATATCAACAAACAGATATATATGAAACGTATACCAACGAGTACTCAGATGATGATTTAGAACATCAAGAAACCTACATATACAGCTATGATAGTAGTTTTACCAATTGCACAAAGAGCAAACTGCACAATGGAGACACGACATTATATGAGGTATATCGTCACGATTCTATATTAGGGAAGATCTTGGAAGAGAAGATTATAGATGGCATTGAACATGGGACCACCAGAACTTATTATTATAAAGATTCGATTGTTCGTGCAAAAGGCATAAATCGAAATGGTGACGAGTATTACATAATCGAGTACATCAATAAGAACGGAGATGTCGAAAAGAAAGAAATCATATCTGATGGCACTATTCACATTCAAGAATATGTATACACATATGACAAACACAACAATTGGACACGAAGGGAATGCATGATTTCTAGTATGCCTGTTAACTCGAAATCATTGGTAGCTAATGACCAGAGAAAGGCACATTATGTAGTTCGAAAATATACCTACGCCTTGGAATAAGTTAATACTATAAGCAATCGTTTATTTACTACCTTTGAGCCATGTCTGGCCTAGAACCGATACAAACGAATTATCCACCAGAATTGATTGATGATTTTGTATCTTGGTTAATTGATCATGGCTACAATTATGAAGAAGTATTTAAGAGCTCAGTTAAAACGCAGCACTATTACTTCCAACGTTTTTTAAAAGACAGACCCGAAGAAGACAATCAATTAGAATTAGATTTAGACACTTAAGTAATGATTCAACAAGGAGTATTTAATAAACTCAAAATCAATTATTTCAAACCTCAAGGTGCGTACTTAGCAGAGATTGAACCAGAGGACGAAAATGAAGATACCGTGTTACTTCCAGCATCCTATGTTAAAGAGGAATTTAAGGAAGGTGATGAAATTGATGTATTTGTCTATACCGATTCTGAAGACAGGCTGGTTGCGGTTACAGATAAACCTAATTTAATGCTGCACGAATTCGGCCCTTTAAAGGTTAAAGCTGTTACTGATTTTGGTGCGTTTATGGATTGGGGACTTCACAAAGATCTGCTTGTACCTTATGACGAGCAGATTGGGCCAATGCAAGAAGGCCGCACTTACCTTATCTATGTTTATCACGATGAAGTAAGTAATCGCCTAGTGGGCTCTACAAAACTCTCTAAATTCTTGCACCCAGACAATATCACGGTTAAAAAAGGCGATGAAGTTGACATTGTTGTCTGGGAAGCTACTGACTTAGGTTATAAGGTGATTGTAGAAGACATTCACGAAGGCTTGATGTATCATAATGAAATTTTTACCGCTATCTCCGTAGGTCAGCGCATGAAAGCGTTTGTCAAGAATATTCGTGAAGATAAAAAGTTGGATATTAGCCTACAGAATATAGGCTATAAAAGTATTGAGCCTGATTCGCAACGCGTAATAGACTATTTAAAGGAACATGGAGGTTCTGCTTTGCTACACGACAAAACAGACCCTGAGGTCATAAAATCAAGTTTAGGGATAAGCAAGAAGGCGTTTAAACGCGCAATAGGCAATCTCTATAAAAAAGGACTAATAATAATCGAAAATGACGGGATTCGATTTAAACAACAGAGAACAAAAGAATGAAATTTACTGAATTAAATTTGCATCCCGATTTAGAGGAAGCTATAGGCTACATGGGCTTTGAAGAAGCCACTCCTATTCAATCACAAGCAATTCCAATTATTAAAGACAACAAAGACATCATTGCCTGTGCTCAGACAGGTACGGGTAAAACCGGTGCCTTCCTAATTCCGATGATTGACAAGATTATGCGTCAATCTGGCAACCAAATAAAAGCCTTAGTTGTAGTACCTACAAGAGAGTTGGCCATACAAATAGATCAGCAAATTGATGGACTAAGTTACGGATGTGGAATATCTTCAATGGCTTTGTACGGGGGCGGCGACGGAGATGATTGGTCGGCGCAAAAAAAGGCCATCCTTGAAGGTGTCGACATATTAGTGGCTACGCCAGGTAAGTTAATCTCGCACTTAAACCTAGGCTACGTAGACTTTAGCTCTCTTAGCTTTTTAGTATTGGATGAAGCAGACAGAATGTTAGATATTGGTTTCTTTGATGATATCCTAAAAATAGTATCGTTTCTACCAAAAGAGCGTCAAAACCTAATGTTTAGCGCCACAATGCCACCAAAAATTCGTGATTTATCCAAACGGATACTCAATTCACCCCAAGAAATCAGTATAGCCATATCGAAACCGGCTGAAGGTGTATTGCAAGCGAGCTATTTAGTATACGATGAAAATAAGATTCCGCTTATATGTGAGTTGATCAAGGGTAAAGAAGAGTACAAAAGCATTATTATTTTCTCTTCTACCAAAAAACAAGTGAGCTCTATTGTACGATACTTAAACAAACACAATTTAGCGGCAAAAGGCATCTCATCTGACCTTGAGCAAGATGAAAGAGAGCAAGTACTACTTGACTTTAGAAACAAAAAGGTGCGGGTTTTAGTGGCTACGGATGTGATCTCACGAGGAATTGACATCAAAGACATCAATTTGGTTATTAATTACAATGTGCCTTCAGACGCTGAAGACTATGTACACAGGATTGGACGTACTGCAAGAGCTGATACCACCGGTGTTGCGATAACTCTAATCAATAATGACGACATGTTCTCATTTAAAAAGATTGAAGATCTAATAGAAAAGGAAGTAGTAAAAATTCCTACACCATCAAATATTGGTGAAAGTCCCGAGTGGAAAGTATCTGACAGGCGTCCCAATAAGAAACGTCATTTCAGTAAGAAAAAGGGCAATTTTAAGCGCAAGAAATCCTAGAAGAATCCTTTTGTTGCGTTCTGCGAGTGAATTACCACACAAGGACGACCCAACTCATTGGTAATTAGCGTTTGGGTAAACTTATCTAAACTCGCCAATAGCTTGTCTGAATCGTATGTAGCGGCGAACATACTAGCGTCAATTTTCTTACCGTAGTCAATGATTTTCTGCTGGAATGAGTCGCGTCCAGATAAAAACTCTGCTTCATAGTCAATTCCCTCTTCTTTAAACTTCTTGAGTACTACCTTCATTCTAGTTTGAATACGAGATGCGTAGCCTTTATCTGAGTGATCCTCCGCTACAAGGTGGATTTTCGCTCCAAACACCTTCGCCATGTACAGAGCCGTTTCTAGTATCTGCAAGCTCTCAACGTTAATGTCTACTGGAAAGACAATACTATCAATATTTTCAGTCTTTCTACCAGTTTGTACCACCATAAACGGAACATGAGTACTCGCAATAACCTTAATTGCAAAACTACCGAACACCTTTTGCATTCCCTTTGCACCGTGCGTTCCCATTATGATTAAACTCGCCTTATACTCTTCAGCTGTTTTGCCAATATCTGTGAAAATGCTCCCTTTTTTAACCAATGCATACATACTGGCTTCTGGGTATTCTTTTTTAAACCTTGCGATAATCTCTTTTAGCTTATCTTCAGCGGGCGCTACTTTCTTCTGATTGTCTACAACATGAAGAAGAGCAACTTTTCCGTGCGAACGTTTAGCCACTCTCAATGCTTGGTAAACTGCCTTATCAGCTACTTCTGTAAAATCATGGGGAACTATATATACGGGAGCACTCATAGTTTAAAATTTTAGGGAAATATATAATATATAGACGTAGTGTAGCCCAAAATGTTACGATTTCCTTTCAACATAAAAAAGTGGATATCAACATAAAAGGCAAAAAACAACCCACATAGGATGGAGTTTATTAAACCTCCAAATAACATAGATGCGGATGCAGTTCTGACTCTGTAATCCGCCCAGAACAAAGTTCAGCGGCACGCCATTGGCAAAACAATATAGTCCACAATTTAAAAAGCGTTAGGTTTAAAAACAGACTATGTGGGTCCTGCTTTCGCAGTACAGCAACATATTCTCAATGAATTGTGCTGAGTAATTTAAAGATACTAATTATTGAGGAAACGGATTAGAAAATCTCGGGTCATTTATTAAACTATAATCCGTCAAAGTTTTCATGAATGCGATCATTTGCTGTTTTTCTTGCGGCGTTAGATTTAGCTCGATTGGGGTCCCTCCTATTTCAAAGTCATTTGTCAGCTGATCGCTTAGATTTACGTGTTGTTGAATATTTCCGTCATAATGATTCATTACCTCCTCTAGGCTAGTGAATCTGCCATCATGCATGTAGGGTCCAGTTAATTCTATATTTCGCAATGTAACCGTTTTAAATTGACCGTTTTGACTAGGATTGCCCGAAAAATCTCCAACACCATTATCTAGATATTGCAAATCCAAACCATTATTCATTCCCCCATTGCTGATAAACAACTCTGTCATGTGACACTGGTTACAACGTGTCTGACCATTATAGAACAATTGTTTGCCTGCCAATTCATCAGATGTGAAATTGCTGAAGTTACTCGCCACACCTTCATCATATTTCGATCTATAACTCACGATTGACCTTAAGAACTGGGCAAGTGCACGCGCAATATTAGTTTGTGTAATATTTGAATCTCCAAAGGCCTCATAGAACAATTCTGGATAATACGAGATACCACTCAGTTTCTCTTCTAAATCGTTTAAATCCATTGCCATCTCCTTTGGATCTTGAATAGGCATCAAAACTTGATTTTCTAAACCGTTTGCTCGTAAGTCCCAAAAGAACCTGAATCCCCATCGCATATTCACACAACTCATACTGTTTCGTGATGAGTGCTGACCGTTAATTCCGACACTAAATGCCACGGGATCACTGAATGCTCGTTCTTGCAGATGGCAACTGGCACATGCCACTGTATTATCCGCTGATAACTGTTTATCATAAAACAAAACACGCCCTAGTGTAGCTCCTTCATCAGTAATTGGATTGTTGCTGGGAGTAGAATTAAAAAACTGTAAGACAGGTGCGTCAAAGTGTGTGGGTAATGTGTCGTTGTAATTGTAAGGTGTTGTGGGAAGCACGGGGTTGGGGTGCGCCTCCATTTCCACTATCACTGGCGCTTTGTCTTGTCTACATGATGCAAAAGATACAACATACAATACTATTGAAGTGTAAAACAGATATTTTATGAGTGGTCTTTTATTCATTTTAGTTCTGACAAATCACAAGAAGCATCTAATAAAGATAGACATTTAACTTTTAGAGCGGAATAATTGCATCATGTCTAGAAACAAGAGCATAAAAAAAGCCCGGATTTCTCCGGGCTTTAACATAATTATGAAAAGATTTACTTTTTCATAGCAGCTTTTATTGCCTCAATTTCAGCTTTAAGCTCATCAATTTGTGATTGTTGATCTTTTATGATGTCTTGTTGCTCTTTTGTTGCTTCAATAAGAATTGGAACAATTCCATCGTAATTCACCAAATAGTGCCCTTGATGTGTTTGAGTTACCAATCTTGGTTCAACTTCTTTCAGCTCTTGAGCGATTACACCAACTCCAAGTTCTTTAGGCATTCCCTTTTTGATCTCTTCTGGGTGCTGAATAAATTCATATGTATATCCAGACAAGTTCATGATTTTCATTAATGCACCTTGAATTTTCTGAACATTCTCTTTCTTAGATTCATCTGAAATCTGAGTATAGGCACCTGACTGTGCTATTTGAGCAGCTATTACATGTGCATCCTCTTCCCAAAATTGAACTAACTGGTTGTCTCCTGGTGATATAAAGATTAATTGGTCACCGTCAGTAAACATACCTGTATCTTCAAAAGGATCAGACCCCCAAAATACACCTTGACCTACACCAAAATCATTGCCACTCAAATCAAATTGGCTATATCTTATTTCAGCATCTTTACCCATATTAATTTCATGGTGATCAGTTCCTATGGTTGTCCAAATACCAGTTCCAGATGGCAATGTAACAGTGTTTCCTCCTGAAATAGTAAGATTTGAACCTGCAATACTTAGAGATTGAATCTCATTTGTTGGGTTGTTATCCGCATCATCCACGTTATCTGTGTTGTCTGCAAATCCAGCAGGAATCCCTGCTAGTGTAGACCACGTTTCAATCTCGTTTGTTGGATCGTTATCCGCATCATCAACGTTATCTGTGTTATCTGCAAATCCAGCAGGAATACCAGCTAGTGTAGACCATGTTTCAATCTCGTTCGTTGGATCATTATCCGCATCATCAACACCGTCTTGCAATACTGATAAATCCAGAGTTGATCCAGATGTAATGCTTAAGTCTGTTCCTGACAACGAGATGTCCTGAATCTCATTCGATGGATCAGCATCCGCATCATCCACATCATCAATTCCATCTAATAAACCAGCTGGAATACCAGGAAGAGTTGACCAATCTTGAAGTTCGTTTGTTGGGTCGTTATCTGCATCATCAACACCATCTTGTAACACTGATAAATCGATAGTCGAACCAGAGGTAATACTTAAATCAGTTCCAGCCAAAGATATATCCTGAATCTCATTCGATGGATCAGCATCCGCATCATCCACGTCATCAATACCGTCTAATAAGCCTGCAGGAATACCTGGAAGTGTTGACCAGTCCTGTAATTCGTTGGTTGGATCGGCATCTGCATCATTAACACCATCCTGAACCACAGATAAATCGACAGTTGAACCAGATGTAATGGTTAAATCAGTTCCAGATAATGAAATATCCTGAATCTCGTTAGAAGGATCAGCATCCGCATCATTCACTCCGTCTTGTAAAACAGATAAATCAACGGTAGAACCAGATGTAATCGTCAAATCTGTTCCAGATAATGATATATCTTGAATTTCGTTTGCTGGATCAGCATCCGCATCATCTACTAAATCATTCGCTACACTACCAGCCGTTTCTGCATGCAATGCATAAGGTACTGACACCAATTGCTGTGTACCCATTACAGTATATGTGGTACCACCTGTTAAGTCCATACTAACTTCTACGAAATGTGCGTCATTGCCCCAATCGATAGTTGTAAAATCTCCAGCAGTTACTGTACCTGAACCGATGGTGAAGTTAAGTAGTCCGAAATCGTTAGTGTTTACAGTATGTGTTTCTGTATATACAGTTGTTCCAGTAGTAGGGTCTGTAGCGATAATTGATATCTGAACGCCCACAGATTGATTGGCAATTACATTCCCTGAAGCATCTCTTGCAACAGCTTGATAATTAAATTCATTTGGCGATTGTGCACTCACAGATGCACTAAGTGCAATAAACATTGCAACAGTTAATAATACTTTTTTCATGGTTATTGTTTAATGATTGAAATCGTTTGATTTGATTCTTTTCCGACTACTCTAAGGTAGTACGAGCCTCTTTCTACGGCTGTAAAGTCGATAATTTGTGAATTCTGTCCTTTCAAAAAGGCCTTTTGACTCACTAGTTTCCCAGCAGCGTCATACAATTGAAGGTTCAGATCTTCGTTCAAATCTGAAATATCAACTTGTAATAAGCCGTTTGTAGGGTTTGGATATACATTGATGTCATATTCGACGGCGACATCTTCAATACTGGTCACTTCTAATTGGGTTTGATGAAAACCTTGCGTGGCCGTATTTGTACCGTTTGTAATTGTTGATGTGACTGTCTCTCCAATTGTCCATTGAATCGTCTCCGTTCCATTGGTACCAACAGTACCAGCAGAGCCTATGACTTCCTGACCAAAAGAAACACTAATCGACATTACAACTACAGGTAGTAATAGTTTTTTCATATTAGATTTATTTGTTCCCAATATAAGGGAAATACACCGAAAGAAATCAATAGAGTGTTACGAATAACGTTATTTTGTGTTTAAAATAACATTCGTGTTAAGAACCAAGAAAATTTTCAGGGCTACAACAGCTCGTCTATTATCTTATCAATAGAGTAACCATCTGCTTCCGCTTTGTAATTCCTTACAATTCTATGGCGCAAAATAGGATGTGCAACGGCTTTGACGTCTTCTATATCTGGACTATACTTTCCGCTTAGCGCCGCGTGACATTTAGCACCGACTACCAAATACTGAGAAGCTCTAGGCCCTGCCCCCCAACTTAAGTAATCATTGACTAATTGCGGCGCGTGCTCTCTATTTGGACGTGTTTTATTGCTCAATTTAACTGCATACTCAAGTACGTTGTCGGCTACTGGAATTCTACGAATCAAATTTTGGAAGAAAATAATCTCCTCACCGCTCAATACCTTGTTTACTTTAACCTCATTATCAGAGGTAGTTGATTTTACAATGGACAATTCTTCCTGATATTCTGGATAATCCACCCAAATATTGAACATGAATCTATCTAACTGAGCCTCTGGCAGAGGATAGGTTCCCTCCTGCTCTATTGGGTTCTGCGTTGCCAATACAAAGAAAGGTTTATCTAATTCGTAACGCGTTCCTCCAGCCGTTACCGCTCGCTCTTGCATAGCTTCTAACAATGCCGACTGTGTTTTAGGTGGCGTACGGTTAATCTCATCGGCAAGAATAATATTGGAAAACAATGGCCCTTTGACAAATTGAAACTGTCTATTTTCATTTAGAATCTCAGACCCAATAATGTCAGACGGCATTAAATCGGGTGTAAACTGCACTCGGTTAAAACTTAAACCTAAGGCGTCAGAAATTGTATTAACTAACAAGGTTTTTGCAAGCCCAGGCACCCCGACTAAAAGACAATGTCCTCTTGAAAAAACTGATATCAGAACTTCTTTTACAACTTGTTCTTGCCCTACAATTACTTTGTGAATTTCATTTGTTAAGCCCTGGTATTTCTTAACCAAATCGTCAACTGCCTCTACGTCCGAATTATAATTTGCCATTTTGAATTGCCTTTGTACGAATATACATATTATCGCCCTAGATGTTCAATTTATTGTTTCAAGTCTTATGGAATTCTGCTTTTCTTTGCATCTATTAAGTAAAATCGCGATCATGAAATTTATATCTGTTATTATTCTAATCTTCTCACTTATATCCGCTTGCTCAAGTACCAATAACACACAGGCTAAGACAGCTAACAGTGCATCATATACAGATACCGGCATTCAAAACCAAAGTACAGTGCAGGGCACCATTAAAGATACGTATGGCGAATTATTGTTGGGTGCAACCGTCAAATTATTGCAAAATGGTGAACTTATTGCGGGGGCCTTGACCGATATAGACGGAAAATTCAAGATTAATAGTTCGATTGAAGGTCTGTGCACACTTGAGGTGTCATACGTTGGTTATGAGACTCATACGCACGAAATTACGCTTATTTATGGTAAAATACTTAATTTGGGTGATGAGCTAAAGCCGATGGAAGACAATGTAAAACTACTCAAACCAATTATCTATATATATCCAGAAGAAACGTGTGAAATAGAAGTTAAAATGCCTCTTGACAATGGCTTCAGTCACTCTTATCCGAAATACGAAGACAAGTGGATAGTTACTGCAGATTCGCTAGGCAATCTATACGACAGCACTACTAGGCGCTCATATTATGGCCTATATTGGGAGGCTGAAGGTACATTTGATTTTACCTTAAATGAAGGTCATGTAGTTGCAGGCGAAAATACTATTTCGTTTTTGGAATCTGCTTTAGCAACTTTAGGCTTAAATGAGCGAGAAGCGAATGAGTTTATTGTGTTTTGGCTACCTATTTTAGAGGCGAATCCTTACAATCTAATTCACTTTTCTAGCGATGAATACGAAGAGATGGCGCCATTAAAAGTCACTCCTAAGCCAGATACAGAGATTCGGGTAATGATGGTTTACCAGCCTTTGCAGCATGCCATAGACTTTCCGATTCAGGATCTTAATAAACTAGCTAAAAAACGTGCTGGATTTACGGTTGTTGAATGGGGCGGTTCGCTATACAAAGGCCACTTAAGTAAGAACTAAGTAATTCTATTCAGCTTTTGCTGTTTCCTTTTTCCAATTGTATTTAAACACGCACTTAGAAAAATCAGGTGAAATCCAAACGTGTGATGTGTTAATTCTTGTCTTCACCCATTCGTCTATCACTTCTTGCTTTTTCTCGTTTAAGGCAGCCATCATCAACAATTCATAATCATCCTCCAAATTGGCAATGTGCGGACGTGTTCTCTTTGTTACCGTTACGATTTTAAAGGCTGTTTTTCTGTCTTGTGTTTGAAAGATAAAAGGGTCAGAAATATCGCCAACGTCTAAACCGTCAACAAGTAGTGCTGTTTCTCTTTCAAGCTGACTAATATCCCACATAGTTGAACCTGTCATTTGATTTAAGACTTTACCACAGCTATACTTTGTTTGTTCATCTTCTGAGAACTTATCTACCATCGCACATATGTCTATGCTTGGGTCAGCTCTCATTGACTTTGCCAAACTGTCTAGGCGTTCTTTCGCTATTTTAATATTAGCATCTGATACTAAAGGAACTCTTAAAATATGTCGACCACAGTATGTTTTACCTCTTCTCTCTTCTACCTTAACAATATGCCAACCAAACTGAGTTTTGAATGGCTCAGAGATCTGACCTGGCTCTAAACTTAAGGCCATGGCATCAAACTCTGGCACAAACATTCCTTTTGACACACAGTCAAACGAACCGCCTTTTCTACCTGTTGCTTCATCGTGAGAATAAGTTTTAGCGAGATAATCAAACGTCTCCATCCCTGATTCGATTTGACGTTTAAATTTCTTTAATCGCTCTATCTCAATTTGCTCAGACTCTTCACTAAGCTTAGCTTTAATAACGATCTGTGAATATTCCACCTGCGCGTTTATTTTAGGCAAACTATCTGTAGGAATTGAATTGAAAAACTCTCTAACCTCTCGTGGTGTAATTGTAATATTAGCAGTGATCTTAGACTGCATTTGATCAATCTTATTACGCTTAATCAATACTTCTTCAAGCTCCTCTCTCCATTCAAGCTCAGACTGTCCATAGGCAGACTCAAACGTCTGGTTATACTGCTCAAGTAAGTTTCTATAGTAACCTAATTTACTGTCCAGCTCGGCATCAACCTGCTCTTGCTGCACTTCAATACTATCTACATCCGCTTGATGTAATAATAAGGCATTGTAAAGGAAATTCTCTGTTAGCGTACACTCAGTTTCGTCGTCAATGGTCAACTTATTTTGAATCATTTCCAGTATTTGACCTTGCACTTCAGAATACAATATAATGTCATCACCCACCTTTCCTATCACCTTGTCAATTGCACGCACTTGTGCCGATGAATTGTATGATGTAAATACCGTACTAAGAACGGTTAATAGAACTATGATCTTTTGCATCATTATTGATGTCCGTTTTTAATTGTTGACGCAATTTCGCTATTCTCATTTGCAAAATGCGCGATTTAATGTTTTTCTTTTCAAACTCCAATGGTGAAATACCTGTTCGGAAGTTGATTACTCTGAACATGTAAACGAAATCTTCCGCCTCATATTTCCTTGCCTGCTTATTTACTATGAAATATCTTTTGTTGATAATCATTTCTGCAGGCAACATTTTCTGGATTTCATCATAATACATCCAGCTCTCAGGGTCGTAGTATGAATGAGCTGCATGCTCTTTATTCCATTTCTTCATTAGCTGAATATCAGATGAATCGCTACTTCTAAACCATAGATTCACCTTGTTTAGATCTGGTGCATCAATGGGCGCTTTGATAAATATGGCGTTTACTAGATAATCATCCAGCTCAAAATCTTTTATATTCTTTTTATAATAAGTCTCAATTTCTTTCTCACTAACGATGGTGTCTAGATTCTCTTCTATGTACACACGTTCAATCTCATACATCATCAAAGAGGTCTTGTACTTCTCAATCTTAGATTTGATAGAGGATGATATTGATACATTGTATGCCTTGGCCTTCTCCGCAAGCACTTGCTGCATTAGCCAGTTGTCAATATACTCTTGTTGACGTTTAGTGCGCTCAGTTTCGGTTAATCCATTTGCCGGAATGGCCTCATTTAATTCCTCCTGATATAAAGTTTTACCGTAAGCTTCCGCTATAACCGTTCCTTCTTCTTCGTCCGAGCTATTACATCCAAATAATAGTACAAGCAGAACTGCCGAGCAGGATGCTCGGCAGATTCGGCTTACAATTCTATTATTTAAGGCTTTTATCATTCTTTAATTAAAGTATACAATACGTCTTTGTTTACCTTAACAGTGTATTTAGATTTTAACTCTTTGATCCATTCTTCTTCCAATTGCTCCTGATACTTAGCGATAATTGGACCTCTTGCTTCATTCAATAATTTCGGACCTGCTGGCATTTCACGTAAGACACTTACCACGTAGTAGTTTTCACCACTCTTAATTGGTTTTGAAACGCCTTTTTTCACCTCTGCTAAAAATTCTCTTGAGTCACGCTCAAATTTCCCGCTTTCACGGCTCACCTTAAGTTTCGAATCAGCATTTACCTTATCCATGATTTCTTTTGGAGTCTTATTCTTCTTGACAAGCTTTCTCACAAGTTTCGCCGTCTTTGCATTATCACATCTGTAGATTTCTGCTTCCACTCTATCCTTCCACATAAACTCATTCTTATGCGCTTCATAGAATTGGGCTAATCCTGCACTGTCTTTTTGTGCTTTCCCCCATACTTCTTGCTCTGTAATCTCAAACAAAAGGATGCCTTCTTCATACTCTTTCATTAATGCTGCAAACTCTGGGTACTTTGTTTCCAATTGAGATTCTTCATAAGCAGTGATTTCACCATCCACATAGAACTTATACTTATCCTCAACATAGGCATTAAGCTCTACCGGACGCTGTCTTCTCTGCTTACTTTCTAAATAGGATAAGAAATCGTCTAATGTGTACTTTTTATCTGCGAACGAAAAAATTTGGATTTGTCCTGGATCCGTAGAACCTGGGTTTTCCCATTTACCCTCGAAAATATTAGTATCTAATAAATCTACCGCCTGCAGATGTTTACCGGTCTCAGTAAAATTGTATTGTTTCTTAAGTTTTGCAAGGAAAGACACTTTGGATTTATTAGATCGTGTATCTCTTTTAATTTTTGTTTCAATTGAAGACAATGCTTCTTCCTTAGAAGGAATTGGGAAATACTCCAAACGCTTTACAATGTGCCATCCAAAACTTGTCTTAAATGGTTTAGAATAATCACCGTCATTTTTAAGACTGAAGGCCACCTCTTCAAACTCAGGAATCATCTTTCCTGTTCCGAATCTTGGCAATTCACCACCTTTCATCCCAAATTTCTTGTCATCCGAGTATTTCTTAGCCAGTTCAGAGAACTCACCTCCATCTTGTAGCAATTTATAAATCTCGTTGATTTTTGATTCGCCCTCTGGGTTTTCAGTGTTGTTTGGGTCATTCGCGATAAGAATATGCGCAGCTCTTATTTCTCCTCTTGCTGGACGTTCATCGGTCTTTTTAATGATGTGGTATCCATAGCGTGTGCGAACAGGTTTGTCTGTAACTTCACCCACTTCCATCTCATAAACAGCAGATTCGAAGGGATAAACCATATCAAATGCTGTAAAGAAGCCAAGGTCACCACCATTCGATTGGGCAGATGGATCTTCAGAACCTCCTTTACCTTTAGCTATTTCTTCAAAGCTTTGTTCGTTTTCGATTACGCGTGCCCAAATATTCATTGCTTTATTGTAGGCAACTAAAGTATCTTCTGGTGCAGCATTTTCATCACACCTTACCATTATATGACTTGCACGCACTTCCGTTTTCATTCTTTCGTAAGCCTCATCAACTAATTGCTGATTCATTTCTTTATCAGCCATATAAGGACGTACCAGTTGTTTTCTATATCCTTCTAGTTCCTTTTTGAACTTTGGATCTTCGTCCATGCCTCTGGATTTTGCCTCTAGCACTTTCAATTTAAAACGTTCGAACAATACCAAGTACTCATCTAGATCTTCTTTAGACACGGTACTCTTCTTATAATTCTTAAAGAAAATTTGTGAAAATTCGGAAATAGTCACTTGCTCATCGCCAACTGCCATAACAACCGGATCTTTTTGTCCGAATGCAGACAAGCCAATCATCACACTTAATAAGCCTAAAACTCTCTTTCTCATTGCTTTTACATTTAAATTATTAACGTGTACTGTAGTTTGGTGCTTCTCTAGTAATCGTTACGTCATGCGGATGCGATTCCCTCACACCTGCCGCAGTAATTCTAACAAATTTAGAACCTTTTAATGTTTCAATATCTTTTGCTCCACAGTATCCCATTCCCGCACGTAATCCACCAATTAACTGATAAATCACTTCAGACAGTTTACCCTTATAAGGTACACGTCCCGAGATACCTTCTGGAACTAATTTCTTAATGTCTTCCTCCATATCCTGGAAGTAACGGTCTTTTGAGCCATGTTGCATAGCTTCCATCGACCCCATTCCTCTGTATGTCTTGAACTTTCGTCCTTCGTAGATAATAGTTTCACCTGGAGACTCTTCTACTCCTGCAATCATCGAGCCAATCATAATTGTATCGCCCCCTGCAGCTATCGCCTTTACAATATCACCTGTAAAACGAATTCCGCCATCCGCTATCAATGGAACACCAGATCCCTTCATAGCTAATGCAACATTGTGAACTGCTGTTAATTGTGGTACACCAACACCTGCGATTACTCTGGTAGTACAAATGGAGCCCGGTCCAATACCAACTTTAACGCCGTCAGCGCCAGCATCAATGAGTACTTTTGCTGCTTCACCTGTAGCAACATTTCCAACGATCACGTCCAAATCAGTAAAGACTTTTTTAACTTCTTTTAATTTCTGAGCTACGTAAACCGAATGGCCATGCGCTGTATCAATAATAACCGCATCCACGCCCGCTTTTACAAGCGCATCTACTCTTTCAATTGTATCATGAGTAACACCTACTGCAGCCGCCGTTCTTAATCTACCGAATTGATCTTTACACGCATTTGGGTTTTCTTTAATCTTTAGAATATCTCTAAATGTGATAAGACCAACCAATTTATCGTCCTTGGTTACAAGAAGCTTCTCTATCTTGTATTTCTGTAAAATCTGCTCTGCTTCAGATAAATCAATACCTTCGTTTGCTGTAATCAAGTTTTCCTTTGTCATTACGTCTTCGATACGTCTTGACATATCCTTTTCGAAACGCAAGTCTCTGTTGGTAACGATTCCGCAAAGCTTATTATCCCCTTCAACCACTGGAATACCTCCAATTTTGTTGTCTTTCATCATTCTCAGGGCGTCTCCAACTGTAGCTGATCTTGAGATAGTCAATGGATCCACAATCATTCCGCTCTCATAACGCTTAACACGTCTAACCTCATTTGCTTGCGCTTCAATTGACATGTTTTTATGAATCACTCCAATACCACCTTGATGTGCCATAGCAATTGCCAAAGCAGATTCGGTTACGGTATCCATGGCAGCAGAAACGATAGGCGTTTTTAAGCGGATATTTCTAGAAAACTGAGACTCTAGACTCACTTCTCTTGGCATTACATCTGAGTATGCAGGGAGAAGTAATACGTCATCGTATGTAAGTCCTTCTAGTGAAAATTGATCTTGATTAACAGGCATATTTTTGAACTTAATTGCTACTAATTAAATTCCCACAAAGCTAAATAAAATAATCGTGAAGCTGTACCAATTTGTTATCTTATCGTTCTATATTTGAACAAAATTCTATTTCTTATGAAACATCTATTCTTAGGACTATTATCTTTCTCACTTTTGTTAGTAGCCTGTGACAGTAAAGAGGACGGCAACAAAAAGGATACAGACAAGAAAAAAGTAACGAAAACAGAGGTTGCTGATTCGGTTGAAGTTGAACCAATAGTATTGCCATTAGAGGGCGTAAATACTGTATGTGATTGTTATTCGCAAACCTTGGCCCTGCTTGATGAGTATGCAAATAATCCAAGTGAGGAATTAGACCTTAGAGATGCTCGTTTAACGGTTGCGTGTGATAGCATTAGAGAAGATATTGGTGCTTCTGCTTACGAGGAAGAAATGAAATTATGCTATGAAGCTGATTCAATTAGTCAGACTTTGGAGCTTGGAGATTTTAGCTCATGTGATTGTGTGAATTCAACTATGAAACTTATGGATATTGCTGGTGCTGGAAAAACTGTTCCGGACGAGATTAATGTAGACATGGACAAGTGTAAGTTGTTGCAGGCGAAGATTGGTATGAAGCAGTATTTAATTGAGGCTGCTGAGTGTCAGCAGTAATTGGGTTTGAGGCTAAAGAGCTCAGAGTCCTCTGGGGAGTGACTCTGAGGGTTTTGTAGGGTTTTGTGCCGATAGTACCCACAAACACATTCATTACCTCCAAGGTCATTTCGACCTTGCGGAGAAATCTATAGTAACTAAAATACATTGTGCTTGCCATAGATTTCTCCACTGCGTTGCGCTTCTTGCATCCGCTCCACTCCGGTCGAAATGACTTTAGGGAGCTTGATTACAATAGTAGTCAAGAACTATGCTCGATTAAACCTAAGCAGTTCTTCGTCTTCTGTAGGTATAGCGCGCTAATAACAACAATACAATTCCAGCAAACACACTACCGAAAATTAACGCTGATCGGTCTTCACGCTCTTGCACTACCTCTGTTTTGTAATAAAAAGTAATGTCCAATGTACTCATGGCTACACGGTTTTTGATGTAATTCAGGCGCCCTTCATATGATTCAATGTCTCCTCTTAGAATGCCTAATTGCGACTCAACCTCCAGCATTTCTTGCACTGTGTTGGCTTTCTCCAATATTTGTAAATAACGTTGTTCGAGTTGTTTTTTTGTGTTAATCCGTGCTTGAATATCAATATACTCTTCTGTCACATCCGAAATGCTGATGTTTTTGTAATCTAATTCGCCCGCATGATCACTAATTGCATTAATTAAGGCATCAAAATCTTTGGCTGGTACTTGAACACTCAAATGGACTTCTACCTCTCCTTCGTTATCATGCGTATTATCCGAAACAATAAGACCTTTGTAGGTTTTAATGGCATCTAAGATTGATTCGCGCGTTTTTTCTCCGTTGTCTGTTTCGAATTGCAAGGAGCCTGATTTGATTAATTGGCGATTCTGAATACCCGGCTGGTCCGAGTAGACTTCTTCTGCATAGTCTTTTAATGATTCGCTATTAGCAGTCTTTGCGGTGACTGAGTCTTCACTGCTAATGTCGTTATCTGCTTCTCCGCATGCCCCAATGATTGTGATGAATGCTAATGCGATAATTAATGTTGTCTTTTTCATATCTCGTGGTTTTTGGAGTTAATACCGCGGAAGGAGGAAAGGTAACCTTGGGGGGTTGGATATTTTTGTTGGTAGTACCGCGAGTTGGAAACTCGCGGTAGCGGTGTAACTATAATATTTGACCATTTAATTCGATTAAAAGTTCTTCTTTTGTTGTTTCGGCAATGGTGTCCCCTCTACTAATCGCCAAATCTAAAAAGTCTATCAGCATGTTTTTATGGTATTGGTTTATTTCCGATAAATCTAAACTTGATTCATCAAACACACTGCGTAGGGAATAATATCCATTAATACATGCTTCAATATTCCCATGTTGATACGCCATAACCTGATGATATATAAGCATTTCTCGTTCATCATAGTTTATCCCATCCATCATCAATCTTCGATACGCATCCACACTTCCCATCTTCACTACTTCTATTTTTAAACTATCCATTGTATTATCATGTACTATCTCTGAATATGTATCTTCTCCCACACTTCCGTCATCCACACTTGAGTTGTTTACCGAAGGTTCTGAATTGCAAGAATAAGCTGAAATCAAAACAATTAATATTAATCCTTTTATGCGCATCATTTTTTTTCTTTAACAAATTTTTTATTTACCCAGCCGGTTCGGTTGGACCTTGCGGAGAAATCTATGGTGAGCACTTTACACCCTCAGAGTCACACGCAGTGGACTCTGAGCTTAAATATACAAAAACAACTAGATACAATCAGCTATATTTAGCTAAGACAAATAGATTTGGTATGATATCTATTGGTTTTAGAATTATTAGTCTTTAGCAAGGGATACAAGCGCACGGGAACTGAGGTTTACAAAAAAAAGATTTCGATTATAGAGCTCAGAGTCCTCTGCGGAGTGACTCTGAGGGTTTTGTAGTCACATGCAGTGGACTCTAAGCCTAAATATACGAAAACAGCTAGATACAATCGCGCGGGAACAGAGGGTTGGTTTTACCGCAAGTTGAAAACCGTTGATAGCGGGGTATCGTGCAACACAAACCACAATCCAAACCACTAGGTCATTTCGCCGTGCCGACGGCAAGCCTTAGGCGACCGATGGACCTTACGGAGAAATGACCTGAGGGGTCAATGGCGCTTTATAGTTTATGTCATAATTCATGCGAAAAACGTATCACGCCAAAAACATTCAATCAATGTATGATAACACACTACTCCCTCCTCACCCTAATAGGATCATTAGTATTCCTAGCCCATACATAGATAAACTTAGCACCAAAGAATATCATAGTAGCCGAGTAAAACACCCAGAATAAAACTAAGAGCACACTTCCTAACATACCATATGTACTTGTTAAATCAATGGCGTGAAGGTACCAACCTAAAACACTACTTCCGGTTTGGAATAATACAGAAGTTACCACAGCTCCCACCCACAGTTTCCGTCTACTTAGAATAGCATTAGGTAAAATGTAATATATCAAGGCAAAAACAAGCGTATTTAGCACTATCCCCAGCCCAAATTCGAATAAATGCAATGCAAATCCTTCGAATTGGTGAAAAATGCTTCCCATAAAGTCTAATGAAGTGAGTAGCAATGATTCAAGTATAAAAATCAATACTATGGTGAAGCCTACAGCTATTAAAGTCCCAAAACTTATCGCTCTGTCTAGTAGTCCGTAAATTACTTTTCCTCTGGACAATGGTAAATGCCATAAGGCATGAATACTGGTCTTAATTGAATTAAATACGGCTGTGGAGCTGAAGATGATTACTAAAACTGCTATTACTTTTACATACCACGACTGAGATTTGAAGTCAGCAATATTATTTAGTGCATTTTTAAACACTTTGCCATTATCCTGGCTTTGCAACAATTCAAAATTGCTAAACAGCACCTCTTCTACCCTATCATACCCAAAAATTATGCCTGCCATAAACATTACCACCAAAAGCATGGGAACCAATGATATTAAGGTATAGTACGACAGAGCTGCAGAATGACGCATAGCCTTCTCTTGCGTGAATTCCTTAACCGACTCAACAAGCGTTTTTACCAGTAGATGCTCTTTTATGTCCGTTAATCCCATATTGTACTGCTAGGTCTAATAATTTGTTAATTTAGAGCAAAGAATTAAATTATGAAGCATCTAATTTTAAGTATTTGCCTGCTAAGTGGTTCAATTGCCGTAGCACAAAACTATGAATTTACTCAAGTTGCAGAAATAGAATGCACGGATATTAAAAGTCAGGATAATACAGGAACGTGTTGGAGCTACAGCACCACCTCTTTTGTTGAGTCTGAATTAATACGCATGGGTAAAGAAAATATTGATATTTCTGAAATGTACACCGTGCGCATGACCTACCCTAAGAAGGCTGAAGCTTATATTAGATATCACGGAAAAAACCAATTCAGCCAAGGTAGTTTAGCGCATGACGTTATTCGGGCAATAGATGAGCATGGTCTTATGACGGAAGCGGCTTATGATGGAAAAAATCACGGCGAGAAAAAACATGATCACGATGAAATGGAACGCATGTTAAGTGCTGCATTAGATGTCGCGCTTGAAACAAAACCCATTAGCAATAAATGGCCTACAGCAATTAACGCTATTCTAGATGCATATATGGGTGAGGTTCCAGAAAAATTCGACTATAAAGGTAAATCATACTCGCCAACTGAGTTTAGAGACCACCTTGGTTTTAATGCGGATGATTACGTGTCTATTACAAGCTTTACGCACCATCCGTTTTATGAAGATTTTATTCTGGAAGTGCCGGACAATTTCTCAAAAGGAAGCTTTAAAAACGTGAAACTGGATGAATTGATTGAGGTAATCAATTATGCGATTGAAAACGGTTATAGTTTGTCTTTAGATTGTGATGTGTCAGAAGAAACGTTCTCTTCTAAGAACGGAATGGCAATTTGGCCAGCAAAACCATACAATACGCTATCAATTGAAGAGAAGGAAAACTTGTTTAAAGAGGTGATTCCTGAAATAATGGTAACGCAGGAAGAAAGACAAGCTGCTTTTGATGATCAGTCAACCACAGATGACCATCTAATGCACATTACTGGCATTCTGAAAGACCAAAACGGAACAGTTTACTATCAAGTGAAGAACTCTTGGGGTAAACGTGGTAAGAATGGATATATCTATATGTCTGAGGCCTATATGAGAGCGAAAGCTATTTCGGTTTTAGTGCATAAAGATGGGATTCCAAAAGATCTTGCAAAGAAAATTCTATAATGGATTTTAACAAACGGAGATTTACCATTGTCTTTGCACTAATTGGCGTTGTGCTTGGCTATTTGTACGCCGAATTAATTGGATGCGACACAGGATGTACCTTGAAATCCTCTCCCGGTATTATGAGTTTATACGGTGCGTTTTTTGGTGGCGTTGTAGGTTCTTTTATTGACGATTATAGAAATAAACGCCGCAGCAAGGAACAAACAGATAGTAAATAGGCTATTTCAGCATCATCTTGGCGTAATCTTTCGCGAAATACGTTATTACCACATCTGCTCCTGCCCTGTGAATACTGTTGAGCGTTTCTGGCATTGCTTTATCGTAGTCCAGCCATCCGTTTTGACATGCTGCAATGAGCATAGCACATTCGCCACTCACATGGTAGGCAGCAATAGGCAAAGACGAATAATCTTTAAGATGTCTAATTACATCCAAATAATTGAGCGCTGGTTTAACCATAAGGAAATCTGCTCCTTCTTGTTCATCCAATTCGGCCTCCCGCGTAGCCTCTTCCACGTTGTGATAATCCATTTGATAGGTTTTTTTATCACCTGCTTTCGGGGCTGAATCCAAGGCATCTCTGAAAGGCCCATAGAAAGCACTTGCGTATTTGGCCGTGTAAGACATAATCCCAGTATCAGTATAGCCCGCTTTATCAAGAGCTTCACGAATAACAGCCACACGCCCATCCATCATATCGGATGGTCCCAGGATATCAAAACCAGCTCTTGCTTGAGCTACTGCCATGCGCGCTAGAATGGGTAAAGTTTTGTCGTTGTCTATGGTGCCATTATCCAAAACATAACCATCATGTCCATCACTACTATATGGGTCCATTGCTACGTCCGAAATCAAACAAACTTCTGGAAATTTAGATTTTATCTGTTTCGCTGCATCTAGGTAGAAATTATCGGCACTGTGGGAATAGGTGGCTTCTTTATCCTTTAAACTATCATCAACCGAGGGAAAAAGAATAAACGTAGTGAGACCTACACTTATGCATTCAGCAATCTCCTCCAAAACTAATTCAAGCGACCATCTGTAATTCCCTGGCATAGATGGAATTTCTTCCTTCACACCATTCCCATCTACCAAAAACAATGGATACACTAAATGATTGGTAGTTAATACACGTTCTCTGATCAAGCCACGTACGGCCTCTGATCTACGATTCCTCCTCGGTCTTTGTAACATGCTACGAAAATACAAAATTATTCAGCCGCTGAACCAGCCGTCTCGTCTCTATAAGTGAATTCAGGTATAGCAATACCGTTTTTATAGTAAGTTCTTCCGTATTTGTTTGCCACCATAATGTACTCATTACCCCAGCTCTTTTCTACAACAACCTTTCTAACAGTAATCTCGAACACCTTACCATCGTCATCTTTTCTTGCGTATTTCTCTGTAGTTACGCCTTCAGGATACTTTGTTGCCAGAGCATTCTTGTATTCGATTGTGTACATACTTGGATCAGCATATAATCTGTCTTTAAAGAAATCCGCACTTGCCTCAGTACGCGCTTTTTGTTCTTGCTCCTTTCTGTCACCATCAGCGTACATATCTTCATTCAGCTTATCCGCCATTTTCTCATTCGCCAAACGATTATCCTCTTTCCCCTCTTCCATTTCTAGCTTTTTAATAGCTTGGTCTTTGGCGAATTTTTCGTTAGCAAACATGTTCTCTTCCTGAATCTCAGCCTCATTCTTCTCCCATGCATTTCGGTTATCGTTGAGATGCTCTGCCACGTCTTCATTGTGACGTCTATTACCGTCTTTGGCTTGCTCCATGTCAGATTTAGCCTCATCTACTGAATTGATGTACTTTTCGTTTGCGAAAGTCTTTTCTTTCTGGATGTTTTGCTCGTTCTGCTCCCAGCTCGAATGGTTGTCGTTTAGCTTTTCAGCAATATCATGATTGTAAGCCTGGTTTTTACCACGATCTTTTTGCATCTCTACCTGCATGTTTTCGTTGTGCTTAGCATACTTCTCATTGTTAAAAGTATTCTCTGTCTGAATTTCCTCCTCGTTTTTCAACCAACTATTGAAGTTATCATTAAGCACTTCTGCCACATCTTCATTGTGACGTCTGTTACCATCTTTAGCCTCCTCCATCTCGCGTTTCATGTCCTCGTGATGTTTAGCGTACTTCTCATTTGTTAACATGTTTTCTTTCTGGATATCCGACTCATTTTCCTCCCAAGCATTTCTATTGTCATTCAGGATTTCTGCGACATCTTCGTTATGACGTCTATTTCCGTCTTTGGCCTTCTCCATCTCCATGCGCATCACATCATTGTGTTTAGCGTATTTTTGATTAGTGAAGGTGTTGTTTTCCTGAATTTCTTCTTCATTAGCTAACCAAGCGTTGAAATCATCATTTAAGGCTTCAGCCACCACTTCATTTCTATGGCGATTCTTATCCAACATGATTTCGTTTGCAGATTTTTCAGTCATCTTCTTGTCTGCATAATCTTCGTTAAACTCTCGAGTTGATTTATTACTTCCTTCAAGCGAATTCTCATACGCGTAATCATTTAGCTCTAGCTGTTTTGCGATTTTTTCATTCGCCAAACGGTTATCATCGTACTTTTTCTCGTTATCCAATCGCTCATCATTGTACGTATCCCACTTTTCATGCGTATTCATGCGCTTCTCATATGACTCCGTTTCATATTGATCTTCAATACTTACTCTATCTGCATGTGCTTTATACACTGAATCTACCTTATCTGTGTAGGTCTTGTATTGAGCGTCATTTATCATTCCATCGATACTGTACTCGTCAATATCATCGTTACGCTCACCGTAATCTGGTTCTCTATTTGCCTTTAAAATTTCATTGATTGATTGCAGTTTACCAATAACATATCGATCACTCGGTTTCATGGTAAGTGCTCTCTGATAATACTTCTTTGAATCGTCCCAATTTTCAGCATTGTAGTCCGAATCCGCTTGAGCTACAATCTTTTTGTACATCTCTTCAGCTTCTTTTGCAGATTGGTCTTTAAAGAATTGATCAATTTCATCCATTCTTCTTTTTGGATGCGGCATACTAACCAGGTCGTATGCTTGTTGATAAACTGTTCTGGCCTCTTTATACTTTCCTTCGCCTTGAGCAAAAAGATTGTCAGCCTTTGTAATTAGTTTGTCATACTCGGCTTTGTTGCGCTCAGATTTCTCGGCATTCTTCTCAGCTGCTATCGCGGCGTCAATTTTTGCGATCTGACTGTTTGGATATGGATCGTTTGGCTTTAACTTGCTAGCTCTCAAATATAAATCTCTTGCATCTGGCCACGTTTTTGAATTGAAGTATTCATCGGCCGTTTCAATTATTTTATCATACATCTTAGAGCCCTCTTCTTTTCTAGTAAGGTCTTTAATGATTGTATTGAGCTTTGTTATCTGACCACTAACGTAATCATCTGCAATTAAATCATAGGCTTGCTGATAGGTTTTTAATGCCCCATCATAGTCCTTAGCAGAAAACTTATTGTCTGCTTCAAGTTTGAGTTTTTCGAAATTCTCCTTCTTGTTCTTTTCAGCCAATTTTGCTGCTTCCGCATCTTTTTCTTCCTGAATTCTTTGATCGATTAATGCAATTTGATCTCTTGGATATTTTTCTTCAAAAACGCCTAAGGCTTTATAATAACCAGATTTTGCTTCATCCCATTTCTTGCGATTGAACATCTTATCTGCTTCTGCAATAAACTCGTCATAACGCCCTTTTTCAGCATCTCTCTTGGCGATAGCAGCTTCAATCTTACCAATCATTTCATCGGGATACGATTGACTAGGATCGTACTTTTTAGCTCGCTTAAAATAATCTAATGCCACTTCCAATTGGCCATCTTTATACGTTTGATCAGCTACTTTAATGATTTTAGCGTATTCTTTTAGAAGCTGTTCTTCCTTAGAAGCATCCGAAAGTAGTCTGTCAATTTCTTCAATTCTATCCTTGGCATGACCAGATGGAATCAAGGCATAAGCTTGCTCATAATCTGCTTTAGCGATCTTGTATTTCTCTTCGTCAAACGATTTGTCCGCCTTAGCAATTAGTTCGTCGTAACGCTTTTGTTTATTCTGCTCGTCTAATTTACTATTCGCTACTTGCAATTTTTGCTTAACCATGGCATCATCCGGGAACATAGCGAGTGCTTCTTCATATTTAACTTTTCCGTCTCCATACTCCTCAGCATCCATTTTGTCATCGCCCTCTTTCACCAGCTTATCAAACGCTGCTTTTTTCTCTTTCTTAGCATTTTCGTCCGCTTGCGCCTCTTCCAAATCCTTTCGAATCTTCGCTATCTGATCAATTCTAGACTTTGCATGCGCGTCATCTGGAATGATTTCTAAAGCATTGTTATAATAACCCTCAGCTTCATCGTAATTTCTCGAGTCAAATGATGCATCTGCTTTTGAGATAAATGAATCGAATTCAGCCTTACGTGCTTCCTGTTCTGCTATTTTTTCATCAGCTAACTTAATCTGCTGGTCTGGATATGTTTCTCCATCTTCAGCGAAATTCTTTGCTCTTTCGTAAATCCCTTTCGCTTCTTCATAGGCGCCTTCATCCATTTTAGAATCAGCCACCTTAATATACTTTTCATACTCTTTCTTTGCTTGTTCTTTTCCGGCTTCTTCTGATAATTTCTGATCAATATCAGCAATTCTCTGGGTAGCGTGCGCATCCTCTTTCATTGCCAGTGCTTCCTTGTACTTAGCCTTCGCATCTTCCCAAGATTCCTGGTCGAATAAACCATCTGCCTCAGCAATCAAGCCATTAAACTTCTCTTCCTCCCCTTTTGCGTCCTCTATTTCCTTCAGCTTTTCGTCAATTGCTGCAATTCTGTCTTTAGGGTGGTCTTTCTCGAAAATGTCAAGTGCTTTCTGATAGCGCTCTTTGGCCGTCTCCCAATCTTCTTTGGTATATGCTGCATCTGCCTCAGCAATTAGGTTATCGTAATCAATCTGTTTTTGCTTTTCAGCTTCTTCGGCGTCTGCAAGTTCCTTAATCTTGTCATCAATTTCTTGCATACGATCTTTTGGATATTGCTCATCTTCCTTTACTATGGACGCTTCTTGATACTTAGCACGTGCATCTGTCCATTTCTCGTCATCAAACAACTGATTTGCTTCATCAATGAGGGCTTGATATTGCTCCTGAATTTTAGCTGCTTCTGCATCTTGCGCAGCTATTTCGTCTAGTTTAGCCTGAATAGCATCTATTCTATCTTTCGGATGCGGTCGGTCAAATAGTTCCAATGCCTGCTCGTATTTCGCTTTGGCATCATTCCATTTTTCATCGCTGTACAAGCCATCCGCGTCTGCTATCAATTGCTTATAATCTTCTTCTTTTTTAGCTTCTGCTGCCTCAGCATCCGCCAACTCCTCAAGCTTTTTGTCAATAGCAGAAATTCTATCTTTAGGGTGGGATTCATCAGCCTTTATTTCTAAGGCTTCAACGTATTTAGACTTAGCGTCTTCCCATGATTCGCTATCAAATAAACCATCCGCTTCCTTAATTAAGCCTGCATACTCTTCATCTAGTGCCTTCTGCTCAGCTTCTGCATTGGCCTCCTCTTCAATCTTCTTTTTAATCTCTTCAAGACGGCCTTCTGCATGCGAATCTCCTGACTTTAGGTTAAGGGCATCTTGATACTTAGTTCTAGCTGTTTCCCAATCTTGGTTTGCGAATAAATCATCTGCCTCCGCTATAATTTCTTTGAATTTTGCTTCTTGTGCTGCTGCTTCCGCCTCCTCTTCTTCTAATTTCTTAATAGTGTTTTCAATATCCTCGATACGATCCTTACTGTGTTGATCATCAGACTTGATGCCTAAAGCCTCATTATACTTGGACTTAGCATTAGCCCAATCTTCAGCATCATAAAGTTTATCTGCTTCAGCTACTATGTTTTTGAATTTCTCTTCTTGCTGAGCTGCTTCATTTTCAGCCTTAATCTCCTCTTCTATGGCAGAAATTCTGTCTTTTGGATGTTGCTCGTTCTCTTTCAACTTAAGCGCCTCCTCATACTTTGCCTTCGCATCTTCCCACTTCTTGCCATCATACAAACCATCTGCTTGCTCCACTAGTTGTTTGTATTTCGCCTCAATTTCTGCTTCTGCAGCTGCAGCGTCTTCAAGTTCTTTTAGTTTCGCATCAATGGCAGAAATCTTATCTTTTGGATGTTGCTCATCAAACATTTTAAGAGCGGCTTGATACTTAGATTTAGCATCCTCCCATTTTTCGCTATCAAATAAACCATCGGCTTCTGCTATTAATGCATCATAGTCTGCGCGTTTTTGTTTTTCGGCAGCTTCAGCATCTGCTTCTTCCTGAATCTTTTTATCACACTCAGCTATGCGGTTCTTAGGATGTGCTTCATCGAACAGCTCTAGTGCCTCTTCATATTTGGCTTTAGCATCTTTCCAGTTAGATGAGGTATACAAATTATCCGCCTCAGCGATTAAAGCATCATAGTTTGCTTTCTTTTCTTGTTCTGCTTTCTCAGCATCCTCAAGTTCTTTTATCTTATCAATGGTAGCTTGCAGTTTTTGCTTTGCTGTAGCGTCATCCGGAAATAAAGCTAAAGCCGATTCATACTTGGTTTTGGCATCTTTGTAAGTCTGTGCCTCAAACAAGGTATTTCCTTCTTTCATTAAATTATCAAAGTCTGCTTTTTTCTGCGCCTCTGCTGCTGCTTCATTCTCCTTTTTCTCTTTAGCTGCCTTAGCTTCTTGTAATTTTGTTTTAGCCGTAGAATCGTCTGGTTTAAGGTTTAGAGCTTGCTGATAAGTGCCAATAGCAGCATCAAAATCTTCTTTCCCCATCTCGCTATCCCCCTTGGCTAATAGATCATCAAATTGCTTATCGAGTTTCTTTTGTTCGTCCCATTTAGCTTGCGCGTCAGCTATCTTCCCATCCAGTGTACCATTATCTTTGATTGATTTTGCTTCCTGGTATTTTTTGATGGCATTCTCGTAATCTTTTGCTATCACTGCCTTGTTTCCTTCAGTAACGAGATCATTATACTTCTGCTCGTTAGCGGCAGCATTGGCTTTTTCTTCCTGCAGTTTGGCCTCAATTTCATCTGCGATTTTGTCTTGTAGTTTCTGCATTTTCTTGATATGCTTTGCATCCCAAGCGATATCAGTTGATTGAGCATCAAATTGACCTATGGCGAAACTTTGCGATTCGAGCGCACTTACATCAACATCCTCGTGCTTTTCAATAAGTGAGATATCAAGTGGGAACTTCCAATCTTTTCCTACCAAATCCTCTTCAAGCATATTATCGAATTTCATTTCGATAGATTTGCTCACATATCCATTTGCCGTTACCGTTAGTTTGTAGTTCTGCTTTGCCGGACCTTTAACTGTAGCCTTTCCGCCTGAAGACGCAGTGGCGGATTGCTGCACTGAGCCGCCTTTGTAAAGTGTGACTTTAGCCCCAGAGATTTTTGCACCTGTTACGGTATTCGTCACTGTTACGTTGAATACACAATTTACCTGAGCCCTTAGGTTGTTTCCTAAAAACACAGCTATCAAAACAAACAGCCCAAATATTGCTCTAAGCTTACTCATATACCACTAGTGAATACACAAAACATACCATAAGGTTCATTCTATGTACATATACAAATGTCGCCAAAAAAAACGTACATTCCCAATTGTTAGCTAACATCACTAAAATCAATTGTTGTAACATGTTTAGTTTTTGGGAAAAA
Organism: Flavobacteriales bacterium; assembly: GCA_964230215.1. Lineage (GTDB taxonomy): Bacteria > Bacteroidota > Bacteroidia > Flavobacteriales_D > JAUILH01 > JAUILH01. The sequence goes on along the minus strand of CAXRGQ010000004.1, from coordinate 74,995 downwards.
TCAGAAATTATAGGTCGACCGAATTATGTAGTTATTGGTAGCGGAATTGTGGGTATCAACGCTGCGCTTGAGCTTAAGCGAAGAGAACCAAAATCGGACGTTCTTATTGTAGAAGCTGGTCCATTACCCGCAGGTGCTAGTACAAAAAATGCCGGATTTGCTTGTTTTGGAAGCCCAAGCGAATTATTAATGGACTTAAAGTCTCACGCGGAGACGGATGTGTTTTCATTAGTAAAAGAACGTTTAGATGGTTTAAAGCTGTTGCGGAATATTGTCGGCGACGACATGCTTGACTATCTCGAGCTAGGTAGTTATGAGATGTTTTTAGATAAAGACAAAGAGAGCTACGCACATTGTATGCATCAACTTGACTACCTTAATACTGCCTGCAAGCAGCATATTGGTTTTTCTCCCTACCAAATAGACACGGACATTATTGGTAAAAACGCATTCAACAATTTCTGTGGCGCAATATCTATTTCTGGCGAGGGTCAGATAAACACAGGCAAGATGATGAACTACTTGCTTAATCTCTGCATGGAAAATCACATTCGGATTTTAAACGGTTTAAAGACTGAACAGATTAACAGATCGGATGGCTCAATTGAAATCTCAACATCTTATGGGGTAATTATATGTGACAAATGTATCATAGCAACGAATGGATTTGCCAAGCAGCTAATACCAGAACTAAACATTGAACCAGCAAGAGCTCAAGTACTAATAACCAAGCCATTAAAAAACCTAAACATCAAAGGTACATTTCATTTTGATGAAGGTTATTTTTACTTCAGAAACATTGGTGAACGCATTTTATTTGGTGGCGGAAGAAATCTCGATTTTGACAAAGAGAATACTTCAGATCAGAAACTAAACACAAACATACAATCGGCACTTATTGATCTTCTGAAAAGCCATATACTGCCGAATCAGGATTTTGAGATTGAGCATCAATGGACCGGAATTATGGGAGTTGGCGACACGAAAAAACCCTTTATCCAACATATCGATCAAGATGTAGTTTGTGGGGTTAAATTGGGGGGCATGGGCGTTGCAATTGGCACCAAAACGGGTATTGACGCTGCAAACCTTCTACTTAAGGCATAAAGAAAATTGAGCCGGAAATAATACCGCCATCAAAGGTATCTAGGACTTGCCCTAGACTGTCCATGCGGTAAATGCGTGAATTTTGAACGTAATCTTTGGCGTCTACATAGTATAGTTCGTTTGTGAAAGGATCATTATGTAATCCATAGTTGGTTGTGCCGTTAAACGTACGTAAATGCGAGACTGTTCCTGACAATGTCGAGTAAGAAAAAACCGTATTACCCATCACATAAAATAATTCGCTCCAGTCCGATTTTGCACACAATTTTGTCGGAGATTCATTTAGATTGAACGTTAAACTGTCCTGCTTTACAAATAAATTTAAATCTATTGTGTACAGTTTAGGTAGGTACTCGTTTGTGCCCCCGCTTGACAATAGCCATGCTGTGCCGCTTGGATGAATCACCATCTCCCCTATGCCTTTTGTTAGTTTAAGAGAATCATCAACTGAATTTGTACTTGGATCAATCTTAACAATCGTACCTAATTCTGGCTGAATTGCATATATCCACCCATTATAAAGATATAGGTTTTCGGTCCACCCGTCTAGGCCTATTGAAGAGCTGATAGAGGAACTTGATTTATCCACTACATTAATAGCGTCTGCATATAAATCTGAGATATACAAACTTCCATTACTACCATCCAAAATATACCGTGGCGAACTTAAGCCAGTGATAGTTCCCTGATGCGTAAAATCAGACGTATCCACTATAACAACTTTCCCAGAATTATTAACTACTACGTATAGCTTATCATCAATTAAATTCGCGGATTGAACCACATCACCTAAAGAACTTCCATTTTGGTTTTGGTATACAAAGCTTGATACTTCTTTTGTGTCTCTGTTATATAGGCTTATCGAGCCATTTCCCCAGCCAAAGCTGCCTTCATTTAGAATGAGAATTTTACCTCCTCTATTTTCTTTGTCCCCTGCATATTGAGGTCCCAACATATCTTTATCACAAGATGTTAGAGCCAGAATCGCCGATATGACAAGAATTATTCTCATTTTTTGAGATTGTAAATAATGTTTAAACTAAAAACCCGGCCTGGCATTGGTCTCCCAGGAATTACTTGATACTGCCAGTCTAATACATTGTCTATCGAAACTGCTATTCGCCAATCCGATAAGTGTTTTTTGAAAGATTTTATTATGCGAAAATTGGCAGTAGAATACGAGGGCATAAAATATAAATTGTCGTTAGAAATAAAGTATCTGCTAACGTATGGTTGGTGGTAAGTTAGAGTCCACGTTTTATATGAAAGACTAGCAAGAACATTCACATTCCAATTTGGATTGTAAATCACCTCATTGTTAGGCTCAACAAATGATGTATCATACACTTCTTTGTTTTGAGTTGTATTGTAATTGACTTTAAGGCCAAGATTGTATCGCAGTTTTCTAAACTGATTACTTTTAAGACTAATATCTAGTTCAAGCCCTTTACTTACCACTTGTTTTAAATTAACTGGTGACCAGTAGGTTGCTCCAGGCACCCACTGTGTCCAATTGTCTGTGATGTTGTGATAGGCAAACAAAGAGCTGGAAAAACTACCAAGCTTTAATTTTCTATTAATTTTTACTCCAAGTTCTGTAATAGCAATTCTCTCTTCCTGTAGATTAGGATTTCCTCCAGGACTCCAGTACAGCTCGTTTATAGTGGGATAGCGCTTATTTATTGATGAGTTAGCCATAACAACGAAATGATTATTAAGTTTTGGTCTAAATGTTAGGCTTGCCGAGGGTAATAACCCTATCAGCTCTGAATTATTGAGTCCCGTTCTTAAACCCACTGTAATTCTGAATTTGTGCACAAATTGATAAGAAGCCCTACCGTAGTATGATAGGTCATGGATTGACTTTGCACCATCTAATCCTGGACTATTAGCCATACTATAATTAGACCGAATAACATTTGTCCAACTTATTGGCCCGTTCATTCTTCTTCCATCTCCAATCTTGAGGATGTTCTGGAATGAGTGAATGCTGTTAACATCATTCAACCCAACAAGAGCGTTTCTGTAATTATTGTTATTGGCTAACCATGCTCCCGTATAGGATACTTTTAGTTTTCTATCTCGCTGAAATCCAATACTTGCAAAGTGTACATTATCTTCAAGAGACTCATCTGTAATGCTTGTTTGACTATTTCCCGGAGGGATTTGTCTGAAAAGATGTTTATGCCATGTACTGAAACTCCATTTGTTCTCCTGCTGTTTCCATTGCAAATCCACTCCACCTGCTAAATCGCTGAAAGTGGAGTTTTTCATCGTGTCTAGTTTGTTTTCCAATAGATAAGGGTTGGTGAACGTAAACCTGTTTTCACCGCCTGAATATTGTATAAACGCTGAGGCATTCATCTTATCATTTAACTTGGCCTCAACCTTTGCCAATCCATTAACATTTAACAAGGAAGAGTATGCTAAGGAAGTCATCACATTAAGTGTGTCGTATCTAGTATAAAACTGTCCAAATGATAGCGCTCCATTAATAGCATCACCACCTAATTCTTTTGCCGCATCCCCATATGATAATGACCCAAAATTTCCAGCACCAATAGGATACAAGCTTAAATCAAGTTGACCGATATTTAATAGACTTAAATCTGCCTCTTTATAATAGATACGGCTGTGTTCTGCTTTACCACCTCTAAAGTTAACATTTGACACACCGTTAACCCCGTAGGACTTTACAAACAAAGCAGACTGCTGATCGATTATATCCAAAAGGCTAAAGGATCCTAGTCTAATAGAGCTGTCACTTAGTATTAAGTCAACTTTATTTGGATTGGGTAATTGCGGAATGACTAATATGGATAAGGCTGTGGTAGAAGTCGTATCCTCTTGCTGAGCATTGGCACGCAACACATTCAACGTAATAATCACTATGATGATACACCTAGTGATAAACACTGATTTTAGTGGTTTTACTTAACCCATTATCAGAAGTGACCCTCAAAACGAAAATACCGTTTGGTAAGTCACTAAGTATTATGGTGTGTCGCCCACTTCTATTACTATCAGAGCGCATTAGTTGACCATCTAACGAATACAATTGATAGTTTATTGACAATGTTGACTTTACACTGACATACTCGTTCGCTGGATTCGGATAACAACTTATATCAAGTGCTATTTCATCCACACTAGCAAGTGGCGAGATGTTGATGGCGGCTATGGCATCCAAATCAAAACCACCTCCTTGAAAATTCGTTGGGTACGGATCAATTATCTTATTGCCGTAACTATCCTTTGATGCGTAATTAAAGTCACTTGTACCCACGCAATCAATTAACTTTACATGGCTTATATGATTGACATTTATGCCAGCAGAATCAATTAAATCCTCTAAGTCGAATGGCGTACCGTATTGCGCTCGGTATTTACCCGCTAGATTATGCAAATCCGTAGGATCAAGCGTACCAAATCCACCTATTCCGCTGTGATCTGGGGTGTTTGAATGAGATGGGAATTCAACGTAATTCACACCATCACTACTAACAAACACCTTGGCTAGCTCTAGAAATGTATCGCTAAAGCTGTTTTCGAACACGGCAAAATCTGGTCCTATTCCATTATAAATTGCTTGATTAAACGACAAAACAACCTCACCTGAGTCACCCAAGCTTAATACAGAGCCGTCGGCATATCCTGATACATTTATAGTACCTGTAGCAGCCATGATTCCTTGAGCTTTGTCTGCCACATCCAAATAACCAGCTTCAAAACTTACAAAAGTGCACCAATCTTGGATTATCGATGAGTCTCTGTGAATAGCTGTTGTACCTGTTTGTCCTGCGGCAGGGGCGTAAGGCCCCTGCGCAAAACTAAGAGATGTTTGCCAAAGTATACTAGCGAATAATAAGCTTCTGAACATAAGATGTATTATTGCTTAGTATGTGAATTGAATATACGCCCGGTGCTAAATCTGACACATTGTAAACGCTAGATGATTTGTTAAATGATTTAATAAGGCTTCCACCTATATTGTAAATATTCATTTGTTCGAAATCACTTACGCTAATTCTGATATTATCTTTTGCTGGATTAGGATAAATATCGAATGCCTGATGAGCTCTATCGTTTGTACTGCCTACCATATCGTAGTGCATAGCAATTGCCTCTGGAGAAATATCAACTGCAACAGTGTCGATATGATTATCTGAACTATTCTTAACATACAAAGTACCGTATGAAGCATAATCTGTATCGGTGTAATAATACGTGGTATAAACATCATCATAGAATCCTGCCATTGGGAAAATATTTGTTATACCTGTCACTGACGCAGTGGTGCCGTCATACTTTTTGACATCAGAACCACTTATATAAGCTAGTCCTTGATCCAATGCTAATTCATTAAGACTTGAAGCTAAAGACTCATTTAGCACTGTTGTAGCTCCTGAGTTAGTTTCATACTCAAGAATATTACCAGAGCTTGTGCAAGAAGCCAGAATAGTTGACCCTTGTACCGATAATTCCCTTACACCAGCGGCATCCGTGCCCAAATTAATTGAACGCACATAGGATTGCGTTGGAACATGAATCACCCCTAGCATTCCCATACTATCCGCATAACACCCATACGGTGGACAGCCATCAACAACTGATGGAAAATTGTACGAAACATATAAACTATCACCAATTAACTGAGCATCATAAATTGCATACGGCAGATCAGTCTTACTTATCGAGAATGACGGCATTAATTGCATGTCATATACTGTTACAGCATTTGCAGAGCCAAACCATGTACCTGCTACCACCATATCATCACTTTGGAAAGCTGCGACAGATCTGAGGCTTTCGAAATACACCGAATTTATTCTGTCATAGTTGAGATCATACGCTACTAGGGAGTCTTGAGCTGCAACATAAATATTAAACGGACCGAAATCTCCTCCGTATGTGCATGCGACATCTGCAACGGATTCAACTCTAATGGTATCAAAAACAGAGTAAGCACCTGAATTCACGTCATAACGACCTATAGTCGCATGATCTTGATAAGGTTGAGCAAACTCGAATGTACCGCCATTCGCAATAATAAGTTCTACTGGCACTGGAGTAGATAAAAGTTGTGAGTTGGCTGAATGTCCTATTAAACAGCTAACTGCAAGCACCAATGTTGTTTTCTTCATTTTAAAACAAGTTTAAATTACACATTGTGCTCCAGAAAAACGTACGCAAGAGTCCTTAGAATCTTGACATGCCTTTATCCTGAAAGCATTATCATTCTCGCATACTGGCAGGTCTTCTGGCTTACCCCGTAGTTAGATGTCTTCCCAATTTCTCAGTGACGTGTGTTCTAACCATAGAGGCTTACAGCTTCAGGAAAAGCTCCCGATTCTCACGGGATTCCCTTTTAATTACATACTAGATGTAAACCAAAATGCGCTGCAAATATAGGCATTTTGATATTAGTTTTCCGAATAATATTTTTGCCACATGAAATCATACGATGAGATTCTAGAAAGCATTCCGAGTAATGTGCAGTTAGTTGCCGTTTCCAAAACGAAACCTGTTGATGCGATTAAAGCACTTTACGATAAGGGACAACGCGTTTTTGGTGAAAACCGAGTGCAGGAGTGTGTTGAGAAGTCTGAGATATTGCCGAAAGACATTCAATGGCACTTTATAGGTCATTTGCAGAGCAAGAAAGCTAAACATATTGTACCTGTAGCTAGTATGATTCATAGTGTTGACTCGGTTAAACTAGCCGCTGAAATCAACAAACAAGCGGCAAGGCACGATAAACAAATAGATGTTCTTCTTCAATTCCATATAGCCGATGAGGAGAGTAAGTACGGTTTTTCACCAGATAATTTTGAGCTGATTGAAGAATTACTGAGTCTTGACTTAGTTAACCTTAACATACGCGGTGTTATGGGCATGGCGACCTTTACAGAGGATTCAGCACAGATAAGAGCAGAATTTAAGCGACTTAAATCATGTTTCGAATCACTTAAAACAAGCCATTTTAAGGATAAGCAGGATTTTGATGTTGTTAGTATGGGTATGAGTGGTGATTACCTAATCGCCATTGAAGAAGGCTCGACGATGGTAAGAATAGGAAGTTTGTTGTTTGGTGCTCGAAACTACTAGTAACCGTATCTGTTTACTTCTTTAAGATACTCGATAGTCTCCCATCTCTGAGCGTGTGGATCTCTCTTAACCTGAACAGGTTTTCTTTCCAATTTAAAATTCACAATACTTGGAGCCCCAGAAACTACTGGCACGTTTGATACACGCTTATCTCTGTAGCCATCTCTCGTAACAATAAAGTTAAGTTGGTCTGGCTTATAATCAATTGTAGATTCGAACTTAAGCTCGTACTTTCCGTCATCATCTGATGGACTGCTAGATAGCTCAACATGCTTATGCTCTACTTTTACATTTGCATTACTTATTGAAACACCGCTTTGTTTGTCAAATATTTGACCAGAAATCTGAAATTCATATGTGTCCCTTGGCGTATAACCTGACAATTCAGCCTTTTCTTCCATAGACATCAAAAGCGGAAGTGTTAATACTCCAAGACCAACTAACAGTGTTTTATACATTCTATTCATTACTAAGTAGCTTTACAAATTTAGCCAAGCAGCTTTAAAAATACAATTTTTTGCTTTATAGTTTTCAACTATGCTCTTTTAAAATAGTCTACTCGCATTGAAATTTGTATCTTCGCCGCCCGAAAATATAAGCAGCAATATGAGTGCCACAATTGATACTAAAAAGACAAAAGAGATTATCAATAGTTTGAAATCCAATGATATTAAAATAGTTAAGCGTGCTATTAAACAGAGTAAAGTTCACGGTAATGAAAAAATATTTGCGGAAATTCTGGATTTATTGATCCATCACGATAGTGAAGAAGTTAGAGATGATGTTAAAAACTTCCTGCTTGATTTAAAGGACAGTAAGGCGCTCCCTATGATTATTGATGCTATTAAATCGGATGAATTCAAAACGGTTAAAGCAGAGTTGATTAGCATATTCTGGAATTGCCCGCTTAATCCTAACGAACATATTAGCTTGTTTGTTAATGAAGCAATTAAAGGTGATTTCATGGTCGCTCTTGAATCATCAACGGTTATCAACAATATAGAACCACCCTTCCCGGAAGCTGAGGTAAATGAGTCTTTGCTATTACTAAAAGATTACTTTTCAAAGCATCCTGAAGATGACAAAACCGCGCTGCTTAAGGATATATTAGTTGTAATAAAAGAAATGGAGCAATCTGTTAACCTAAATTGATTGTAATGCCATTTTAACGTTCTCCTCTATCCTAGCCTTCATATCTCCAGTTTCAGCCTTTACAAAAGTCTCACCGCTCACTTTTTCGTAAAGCTCGATATAACGCTCACTCACTGAGTTAACATAATCGTCTGACATTTCAGGTATCGTTTGACCTTCCTTGCCCTGAAAACCATTCGCTATTAACCATTGACGAACGAACTCCTTACTTAATTGTTTTTGAGGCAAGCCCTTAGCCAAGTTCTCTTCGTATGAGTCACTATAAAAATAACGAGAAGAATCCGGTGTATGGATTTCATCTATTAAGTAGATTTTACCGTCTTTTTTCCCGAATTCATACTTAGTGTCTACTAAAATTAACCCCATTTTTGCGGCTAGCTCAGTTCCTCTCTGAAATAAGGCTCTTGTATACTTCTCCAAAACTAGATAGTCTTCTTCAGACACTATCCCTTGCTTAAGAATCTCTTCTCTAGATATATCTTCGTCGTGGCCCTTTGCAGCCTTTGTTGTTGGCGTAATTATTGGCTCATCGAATTTTTGATTCTCTACCATTCCGTCTGGCATACTAACACCACATAGAATTCTTTTTCCATCTCTGTATTCTCTCCAAGCATGTCCTGTTAGATAACCACGAATTACCATTTCGACCTTGAACGGTTCGCAAGCATGTCCTATGGTCACATTCGGATCTGGACTTGATATCTTCCAGTTTGGCACAATATCACTGGTTGCATCCAAAAACTTTGCTGCTAATTGATTCAAAACCTGCCCCTTGAATGGTATTCCCTTTGGCAAAACACAGTCGAAGGCTGAAATTCTGTCACTAGCCACCATTACTAAGATTCCGTTTTCCAGCGTATATACATCTCTCACCTTTCCGTTATAAACAAAAATCTGATTAGGGAAATTAAATGTACTGTTGGTAATTACTTGACTCATTACTATTTATTTTCAAATGCATTAATAACTTTCTTTACTAGTGGATGGCGAATGACATCTTTACCATCCAAACGCACTATACTGATTCCATCTATTCCGTCTAAAATACGCAGTGCTTTAACTAATCCAGAGGGTTGATGTTTAGGCAAATCCACCTGCGTTTCGTCTCCAGTAATTACAAACTTTGCAGATTGCCCCATACGCGTTAAAAACATTTTAATTTGCGATTCGGTTGCATTCTGAGCCTCATCAAGTATAACAAAGGCCTTATCCAAGGTACGCCCACGCATAAAAGCCAATGGTGCTATTTGAATCACCCCTTCCTCAAGATAATCCGCCAATTTTTCTCTTGGAATCATATCTCTTAGCGCATCATACAAAGGTTGCAGATATGGATCTAGTTTCTCTTTTAAATCTCCAGGTAGAAACCCAAGGTTCTCCCCTGCTTCAACAGCAGGTCTGGTAAGAATAATCTTACGAACTTGTTTATCCTTTAGTGCTTTAACCGCAAGCGCCACAGCTGTATATGTTTTTCCCGTTCCAGCAGGCCCAATCGCAAACATCATATCGTTGGACACGATTTCTTCCACCATACGAATTTGATTAGGTGTCCGAGCCTTGATGTGAACGCCTCCATTACCGTAAACAATCACTTTGTCGTCTTCAGAATTCGCTATCTTACTCTCTGCATCACCAAATATACCGTCCATATCTGCGGTAGATAAGCGATTGAACTTATTATAAAACTTTACAGCTCTCTCAAAAAAAACAGAAAACGTCTTTATCTCCTCTTCACTGCCATAAACCTTTAGAACATTGCCACGCGATATTATTTTGTTCTTAGGAAATAATCTCCTTATGTGTGTCAGTTTTTTATTGTTAACCCCCAGAATAACTACCGGATCAAGCTGATCTATTACAATTTCTTTTTCTAACAAAATCCTCTAAATAATTTGATGCCTATTATAATCGTAAATTTGATGCGAATTTAGTTATTTAGCAATTAAGAATAACACATGGGCATAATTACCTTAACAAGCGATATGGGCACTAAAGATTCTTATGTAGGATCTGTAAAAGGTGCCATTGCGAAACAGAATATCGACATAAAGGTGATTGACATTTCACATGATGTCAGCCCGTTTAACCATTATGAGGCCGCATTTATGGTTAAAAACTCTTACAAAGATTTCCCAGAAGGCACTGTGCATATTATTGGTGTGGACTCCGAATCAAGAATTGATGACAACCTAGGAGACGTGAGACACCTAGTAGTCTATTATGATAAGCATTTCTTTATTGGAGCAGATAATGGCATCTTTTCACTGATTATAGAGAATAAGGAGGATCTGGAGATCTATTCATTAGATCATCTCGCGCAAGCCGTGCCATCCACTCCCTTTGTAATGCGTGATTTATTTACGATGGCGGCATGTCATATAATCAATGGAGGGACTCTACCTGTATTGGGGGCAAAACAGAACGGTGTTAATCGTGTGCTAAACTATGAGCCGCAAGTTACAGAGCATGGTATAACAGCCAACATTATGCATATTGACAGATATGGAAACTGTATCACTAACCTAAGTAAATCGGTATTTGAACAAGTGCGGAATGGTAGACGATTTACCTGCTTTATAAGAAATACAGATTACGGCATTAACACAATCCATTCGAACTACTCTGATGGTGCAGATAATGATATAATTGCCTTATATACAAATACAGGTTACGTGGAAATAGCCGTCTGCAGAGGGGCGAATGAAGCCGGAGGAGGCGCCGCCTCATTATTTGGACTAAAACTATTCTCTCAATTGCGGTTTGAATTTGAAAAATCACCCCAAAACTTATCTGAATTAGAATGATTACACGTGTTGTAAAACTCACATTCTCAACTGATAAACGTGAGGTATTTCTAAATTACTTTGAGACGATCAAAGATGATATTCGGTCTCGCAAAGGATGTATTGAGGTGCACGCTTACGAGAATGCACATGTAAAAGGCATGTTTTTTACTATTAGCAAATGGGAGTCTGAAGAACACTTGAATGCTTATAGGGAATCTGAATTATTCGGTAAAGTTTGGCCAACCGTTAAAGCATGGATGATTGAAAAACCAGAAGCATGGACCATGGATTTAATAGATTAATTGTAATTTAGAACGCAATGCTTAAAACTTGCTTCATTGCCTTTTTCTTATCACTTATAATCTTTCCTAAAACGGGCGTAGGAATTGATTTTAATTATACGGACTCACTAGAGAACATTGTATCTACTAATGATGATGACCACATTCTGAGTGATGCTCACTTAAGTTTAGCGAAAGCCTATCAGAAAGATTCAAGTAAAAAATCAGAAAAGCATTATCTCGCTCATGTAAAATATGCGAAAAAAATAAATGACATTAGTTATTTGTATGCGCTGTGCGAGCTAGAAGCTTTCTATTTTATAGGGAAACAGAAAACCAAACTCAAATCAACAGAGGAAACTATTCATGAGCTAATAGCAGACTCAGATTATTTAAAAATTCATTATTACGCTGAGGAGGGTGCTTTAAAATCCCGAGTGGGTGATATGCTCGGTGCTATTAAAAGCTACAGTAAAGCCTTGGATTACGTTCCAGCAGATTCACTCAATCTCCAAGCAGAGATAAATAATAGACTAGGTGTAAGTAAGAAGAATATTGGGAATCATCAAGCGGCTCTTAAACACTATCTGGTTGCGCAGGATGCCTATAATAAATTGGGGGACCAAAGGGGTCTAGCTGGGGTATACACCAACATTGGCGTTATATACAAACATCAAAAAGACTATAATAAGGCCGAGTATTATTACAAACTCGCGATGACCTTCGCTAAACAAACTAAAAATCAGAACGCCATCGCAAATCTTCATGCCAATACTGGGGTGCTTTATAAGATTGAAGGCAAATATGATCAGGCACTCAACGAATACATGAAGGCTTACGAATTGCACATGAAAATTGGCAATGCTAAAAACGCAGCTAATGTAATGCATAATGTAGGTAACTGTATGAATGTCATGGGCAACTATAGAAATGCTATTTCTCAATTAAAGCAGACGCTTGAAATGAAAGAATCACTTGGTTCCTATTTTAGTTCAGCCTCCTCTTATGATGCATTATCTGAGTCATATCTAGGTTTAGGCATGCTTGATAGCGCACTCTATTTCTCCAAAATCGGGTTGGAGCTAGCACAGAAAAGTGGATCTGCTGATTTGCTGTTAGACATCTATGATACGCAGTATGAAATTTATCTTGGGTTGAACGATATCGAGAATTTCAGGGCCACTTGGAACGAATACAAGACTATTTACGACACCCTCTTTTCAAGCGAGAAAACGAGAATGATCTACCAGATTCAAGCCCAATTTGAGATGGAGAGAGATGAAGAACTCCGTGAAAACGAACGCCAAGTTAAACTTTCCAAAGCCAGGGAGGCCGAATTAAAAGATGAGGTAAACACGGGGATTCAGTCACGTGAACGCATCATTCAAATTGCCTATTTCGCAGGCGTAATCCTATTATTGCTACTAGTTTTTGCCCTATACTCGAGAAACAGAAGTGTTCGGCGCAGTCAGGCCATCCTAGCAAAAACCAATCAGGAGCTAAAAGAAACGCTGTTAAGTAAGGAAGAAAAGGAAGTGTTGCTGAAGGAAATTCATCACCGTGTTAAAAACAACATGCAGATAATTATGAGTCTGCTAAGACTTCAATCAGCCAATATAACGGATGAGTATATCCAATCTCTTTATTCGGAGTCACAGAATAGAATTCGTTCTATGGCTTTAGTGCACGAAGAATTGTATCAAACAAGAAATTTCTCAGCGGTTAATGTTAAGCAATATCTTGAAAAGCTAATAAAGAATCTGATTCAGAACTATTCTCTAGACACCAAGGTAGATGTCGAATATGACGTAGAAGTGCAGAAAATGAACATTGATACGCTTATTCCTTTAGGATTGATTCTGAATGAAATTATAAGCAACTCCTTAAAACATGCCTTTATTGACATGGATCGCGGACTAGTTGTAGTAAAAATTAAACGAATGGATGACAATTCCATCATCCTTTTTGCTAGTGATAATGGCCCCGGCATTAGCAATGATGACCGTATAAAAGACACTTTAGGCCAAGACCTAATATCGTCATTAGTAGAGCAGCTAGATGGAACAATTGAGCTCGATAATAAAAACGGAACACAATACACCATCGTGTTTAAAGAACAAGGTAAATAACCATTCGACACATTTTTAACCCATTTATCACTCTGGGCTTATTTCTCTCCCTTAGCTTAAGTATATTCGTAGAACATTAATTTACATTTATGAAATATTTATTTCTAACTGGTGTATTATCCTTGGCTGCTAATAGCCTTATGTCTCAAAACAAAATCGAATTTACAGAGTTTGATTTGGAGAATGGAATGCACGTAATTTTGCACGAAGACCACTCTACTCCACTTGTAGCAGTTACCATGTTATATCATGTTGGTTCTAAAAATGAAGATCCAGACAGAACAGGATTTGCTCACTTTTTTGAGCATTTATTGTTTGAAGGATCAAGAAATATTGATCGACATAAGTTTGATAAGTACGTGGAGAACGCTGGTGGTACACTGAATGCGAATACATCTTTTGACAGAACCTTTTACTATGTGTTGATGCCATCAAATCAACTTGAGTTGGGTATGTGGTTGGAATCTGAGCGTTTATTGCATGCTAAAGTCGAAAACGTAGGTATAGAGACACAACGTGAAGTGGTTAAGGAAGAGAAAAGACAGCGCATGGACAATCAACCGTATGGTTCAATGTTAGAAGAAGTGTTTGGTCATTCTTTTAGAGAGCACCCATACAAATGGATTACCATTGGGTCGATGGAGCACTTAAATGCAGCTCAAGAAGAAGATTACGTTGGCTTTTATGACAAGTTTTACGTACCGAATAACGTGACTCTTTCAATTGCTGGTGATTTATCCGTTGATGAAGCGAAAGAGCTTATCAATAAGTACTTTGGGCAAATTCCTGCAGGCGAAAAACTGGTTGCATACAGAGATATGTTCAGAATGGAAAAAGAGGCATTTTTAAACAAGTACTTTGAATCTGCATCTGATATCGTGAAAAAGGATTATGAAACGCTAAAGGGTGAGAAATTCTTAAACAAACATTTACCAAAGCTGAGCGCTAAGCCAAAGAAAATAGAGCGCCCAAGCATTGTAGAACCACCTTTAGGAGGAGAAGTTCGAGACACCATTTATGATGAAATTCAGCTGCCAGCTGTAATGCAAGCCTATCGAATACCTGAACAAGGTTCTGAAGACTATTATGCAGTAAGTATGTTAAACTCATTATTGTCAGATGGCGCTAGTTCACGTTTCACTAAGAAAATTGTGGATGAAGAGTTAAAAGCGTTATTCGTGGGAAGTTTTGCAATGCCGCTAGAAGATCCAGGTATCAACCTAACTATGGCAGTTTGTGGTACTGGGGTTCAGCCACACGAATTAGAAGCATCTATTGATAGAGAAATAGAATTGGTAAAGAATGAGCTAATAAGCGAACAGGAATATCAAAAGCTGATAAATAATGTGGAGAATAGCTTTTATAGCTCAAATTCGACGGTAGCAGGAATTGCAGAAAGCTTAGCCAACTATCACACCTACTTTGGTGATGCAAACTTGATAAACAATGAAATTGAGCGCTATAAAGCAGTGACACGTGAAGATATCAAACGTGTTGCAAATACTTACTTGAAGGACGAGAACAGAGTTGTATTGTATTACCTTCCAAAAGAAGACAAATGAGAAAGCAATTAATATATTTAGTAACGGCAGGTATTCTGTTTACGGGCAACACATTTGCTCAGTTTGGTGTTGACAGATCAAAAGCACCAGCTTCTGCAGATGCCAAGGCCATTGAGTTTGGTGAAGCCGCTAAACACACATTAGACAATGGTTTAAGAGTAATTATTGTTGAGAGCAGCAAACTTCCTCGAGTTTCCTATCAGCTTAGCATCAACCGTCCACCACTTATGGAGAATGAAATGGTTGGAATGTTGGATATGGTAGGGCCAATTCTGAAAGCCGGAACCAGCAATAGAACTAAAGATCAGATTAATGAAGATGCCGACTTTATTGGGGCAAGCTTTAGCGTGTCTAGTGCGGGATTGTACGGTAGTTCATTGACTAAACATCAAGGCAAACTTCTTGAGATTATGTCAGATGTATTGTTAAACCCAACATTCCCTGCAGATGAGCTTGAGAAAGAGAAGAAAAAAGCTATTTCAGGTCTTAAGGCAAGTGCCAATGATGCTAATACCATCGCTTCTAACGTTTCTGGCGTACTTAATTACAGTAAGGCGCATCCTTATGGAGAAGTAATGACGGAGGAAAGTGTTGAAGCCATTACTATTGACGCTATCAAGAAATACTACAACACTTATTTCGCACCGAACATTTCCTATCTGGTTATTGTGGGTGACATCAGCGAAAAAGATGCCCTAGCAAACGCTAAGAAATACTTTGGTTCTTGGGCAAAAAAGGAAGTAAAGTTACCACAGCCTAAAAGTGTTACTGATATTACCCAGAACAATGTTGCGTTTGTAGACAAAGCTGGCGCCGTGCAGTCTGTAATCAAGATAACCTATCCGTTAGACCTAAAACCGAATGATGATGATGTATTCGCGGTTAAAGTGATGAACGAAATTTTAGGAGGTGGCGGATTTTCGGCAAGACTAATGACTAACCTTCGAGAAGACAAGGCTTATACCTATGGTGCTTACTCATCTCTAAGTAGTGACAAGTGGAAAGGACAGTTTTCTGCCTCTGCTAGCGTAAGAAATGAGGTTACAGATAGTGCAATTGTCCAATTTCTATATGAAATGAAGCGCATTGTTGACGAGCCAGTTGAAGATCAATTACTCACATTAGTCAAGAATAAGCTGAGCGGTGCATTTGGCAGGTCATTGGAAAGGAGTCAAACCCTTGCAAACTTTGCTTTGGCAAGGGAAATAAATGAGCTGCCGAACGATTATTACAAAACATATCTACAAAAACTTAATGCTGTTACTGCAGAAGACGTTCAACGCGTGGCTAAAAAGTACATTCGTCCAGATAAGGCAAATATTGTGGTTGTTGGAAACAAGGGTGATGTTTATGACAAGCTGAGTGTGTTTAACAATGGAAACGCCGTTCAGATATATGACATTTATGGCGAAAAGGAAAAAGAGCTTGAACCAATTACAGATGGCACTACAGCTGTTGATGTAGTTCATGATTATCTTCTGGCAATCACTGGTCAAACAAAGCTTAAGAAAGCTAAGAAACAGTTAGGAAAAGTATCTAGTTTGAAGATTGTGTCGGATATGGAAATTCCTGGAGCTCCTATGAAAATGACCATGGAAGTGACTCAAAAGGATAATAAGAAATATGCTATGGCGATTAAGGCGGGTGAGCAAGTGTTCCAAAAGACCGTTTTCAATGGCACTAGTGGAAAGCAATCAGGAATGATGGGCAACAAGGACATGGAAGAGGATGAACTTGAAGACATGAAGGAAAGTGCTGTTATTTTCTCTGAAATGAATGTAAATGATGAATCGGGGTATTTATTGATGGGAATTAAAGATGGCCTCTACAAAGTTGAAATTATTGATGCTCAAGGCAATAGTTCTTATGAGTTTTATGACGTAGAAACTAAGCTCAAAGTAAAAGCAATTAGTTTTCAAGATTCGCCACAAGGACAAGTAACGGTAATTAGTGATTACGCTGACTACAAGGAGGTTGATGGGATATTATTTCCTCATAGTCTTACGCAAACCATGGGGCCACAGGCTTTCGATATGAAGGTTAAAACCATTGAAATCAATCAAAAAATTGAGGATAGCGTGTTTGAGTAGGAGTATTTCGACACTCAGTGCTACTCTGATTGGGACTGGTTTTAGGGAATAATTTGAAAACCGCTGGTTCGACCTAGAACCGAACACAATCGAACCCTTTAGTCATTTCGACCATGCGGAGAAATCTATAGTAGGCACAAACATTGTGCTCACTTTAGATTTCTCCGCTGCGTTTCGCTTCTTGCATACGCTTCACTTTGGTCGAAATGACTGTGGGAGCGGGAAGTTAATGTAGTTTATCACATGAGCTCACATTATCACCAAAAACTCTCGGATTCTATGAGTCGAGAAAATAAGTGTTCGCAGATATAAATCATTAGCTCCACTCGCAAATAATAAGCAAGTCCTCGCAAATCATAGGTAAGTTGACTACAGTCACAAAACTTGTACTATTATTAGTACATGATTATTATACGCATTAAGCAACTAATCACAATCTGCTTAGACGGAATGGCATTCATTCTAATTGTAGTATTCTTTTGTAATGCTAAGATTATTGCGAACACAAGCAGCAAAACCTACTCATCTGTTATAGATATAGAAAAACGCACGGTAGGCTTAGTTCTTGGGACTAGTCCGACTTTGACTAGAGGGTATCCTAATCTTTATTTCACAACGCGTGTGAAAGCTTGTATCGAATTATACAAAGCAAACAAGATTGAATATGTGCTTGTTAGTGGTGATAATAGCAGAAGTAGTTATGACGAGCCTACCGCATTTAAAGATGCGCTAACTGAGGGGGGCATACCTGCGTCCAAAATATTTCTGGACTATGCGGGTTTTAGAACTCTTGATTCAGTAGTTCGAGCAAAGGAGGTTTTTGGGCAGACAAAGTTTACTGTAATATCTCAAGACTTCCATAATCAAAGGGCCATTTACTTAGCCCAAGCTTATGGCATGGATGTCATAGGATACAATGCTGATAATGTAAAGGCCTACTATGGGTTTAAAACTAGAATGCGCGAGTATTTGGCTAAAACCAAAGCTATTTTTGACCTAAGCTTTAATGTTGAGCCAAAATATTTAGGTCCAAAAGTCTATATTAAGTGATCCAATTTTGAGATAAAGTCATTATTTACACTTCAACTTAATCCTACTCCCGCTCCTCTTTCAGCTTTCTCACTCCCACTTGCGAAACTAAAGCGCCGGTCACCAACATACAAAACCATAAGCTATAACCAATATAATGTAAGTCGGTAATTTCTTCCTGCTTATAAAGATGCAAAAACACCGAAAAGCTGAGAACTATGGTGATTGTAGCAGTTCTTACCCAAGCCAATGCACTGGTAAACATTTCCGCGCCAAGTTCTCGTGCTAGAATTATGCCGAGTACCACTATAAACAGCAAAGACAACCATTTTTCACTTTCGATTGAAAACCAAACGGTCAGCCCGATGGACAAAACACTGAGCAGTATTCTAATCTGTTTCAATTATTTGCTTAAAGTTGAAGTGAGTAATGTGTTTTGCATAAGCGCTGCTCTGGTCATTGGTCCCACCCCACCCGGAACAGGTGTGATATATGACACTTTATCTTTAACACTTTCAAAATCGACATCTCCTAACAAACGCCAACCTGATTTTTTCGAGCTATCCTCTACTCTAGTAATTCCCACATCTACAATAACTACACCTTCTTTAATCATGTCTGCCTTGATAAATTGTGGTTTTCCGAGTGCCACAATTAAAATATCTGCTGAACGACAAATACTTTCAAAATCTTGAGTTCTACTGTGGGTAATCGTTACCGTGCAGTTTCCAGGGTATTCGTTACGCGCCATCAAAATACTAATGGGCGA
The DNA here is from genome assembly GCA_964230215.1 of Flavobacteriales bacterium. Classification (GTDB taxonomy): domain Bacteria; phylum Bacteroidota; class Bacteroidia; order Flavobacteriales_D; family JAUILH01; genus JAUILH01. The sequence continues at coordinate 55,982 of CAXRGQ010000004.1, read as the reverse complement.
ACCAACAATATGAGATCTCCCAACTACTACACAGTGTTTGCCTTCCGTTTCGATATTGTAACGTTTAAGTATCTCCACAATTCCTTTAGGGGTTGCCGGTACAAACGAAGGCAAGTTCAATGTCATTTTACCCACGTTTTGCGGATGGAAACCGTCCACATCTTTGTTTGGGTCGATTGCCTCAATCACTGATTTTTCATCAATGTGATTTGGGAGTGGTAACTGAACTATAAAGCCATCGATTTCATCATCATTATTCAGATTATCAATCGCTTTTAGCAATTCGTCTTGTGAAATATCATCAGGCAAGGTCACTAAACTCGAATCAAATCCAACTTCCTCACAATCTTTGATTTTTGCATTTACATAAGTAATACTAGCTCCGTTACCCCCGACTAAAACTGCTGCCAAATGTGGTCGCTTCTTTCCTTCTGCGACTAGTTTTTGAACACTTTCTTTAATCTCTGCTCTAATCTCAGCTGAGGTCTTTTTTCCGTCTAGTAGTACCATGGTGTAGTTTATTTATTCATACCGGGCATATTCTTCATCTGACGCATCATATTCGCCATTTGCTTCTTATTACCCATCATTTTCATCATTTTACGTGTATCTTCAAACTGCTTTAACAACTTGTTCACGTCTTGAATTGTCGTTCCTGACCCAGCCGCTATTCTTTTTCTCCTGCTCCCGTTAATTAAGGCTGGATTCTCTCTCTCCTGATGTGTCATAGACATGATTATTGCTTCAATTCCTTTAAAAGCATCATCATCAATGTCAACATTCTTCATCGCTTTCCCCATACCAGGAATCATCCCCATCAAATCCTTCACATTACCCATCTTCTTAATCTGCTGGATTTGCTTTAAGAAGTCGTTAAAATCGAACTGGTTTTTCTGGATTTTCTTTTGGAGTTTTCTTGCTTCTTTTTCGTCGAATTGCTCTTGGGCTTTTTCAACAAGAGACACAACATCTCCCATTCCAAGAATACGATCCGCCATCCTGTCTGGATAGAATACATCCAATGCATCCATCTTCTCGCCTGTACCAACAAACTTGATTGGTTTTTCAACCACCGACATAATCGATATAGCCGCACCACCACGTGTGTCACCATCTAACTTTGTAAGAACAACACCATCAAAATCAATGCGTTCGTTAAATGCCTTAGCAGTGTTCACCGCATCCTGACCGGTCATCGAATCCACCACAAAAAGTGTTTCAGACGGACGAATAGCGCTCTTAACACGCTCAATCTCATCCATCATCTGCTCATCAACTGCTAAACGACCCGCAGTATCGACAATAACAACGTTGAAATTATTGCTCTTTGCATAAGCGATGGCTTTTGTGGCAATATCAACTGGATTTTTATTCTCTTTATCTGAGTAAACCTCAATACCTAATTGCTCGCCTAATACGTGCAGCTGGTCAATTGCCGCTGGTCTGTATACATCACAAGCAACGAATAATGGGTTTTTGCCTTTTTTCGTTTTCAGATAATTACCAAGCTTTCCCGTAAAGGTTGTTTTACCAGACCCTTGAAGTCCTGACATTAGAATTACGCCCGGGCTTCCATGATAGTTAATGTCTACCTGATGACCTCCCATCAAATTGGTTAGCTCATCGCGGGTAATCTTTGTAAACAATTGACCCGGCGAGACAGACGTAAGTACATCCGATCCTAAGGCTTTTTCCTTTACCGTATTCGTAAAGTCTTTAGCGGTCTTGTAGTTCACATCCGCGTCTAGTAAGGCCCTTCTTATCTCCTTTACCGTTTCAGCTACGTTAATCTCGGTTATCTGACCTTGACCTTTAAGTACCTTAAACGCTCTATCTAACTTATCCTGTAAATTTTCAAACATAGTTATTCCTTCTAACTGTGTGCAAAGTTATAAATTATTGATGAGGACTTACATTCTATTAGGCACCTCAATTCCTAGTAGTTTCATTGACTTCTTAATGATATCGCCTGTCGACTTGCACAGCGACAATCTAAACTGCAGTTTTTCTTCATCTTCTTCTTTCAGAATTGGACATTCCTGATAGAATTGATTGAAGGCTTTGGCTAAATCATAAGCATAATTTGCAATCAATGAAGGTGCGTATTCTTTACCAGCTTGTGCAATAATAGATGGAAAATCCAACATTAATTTGATCAATGCAATTTCTAAGTCATGCAATTCCTTAGGAGCCGTCGCATCTTTATTAGCTTCTGCTCTTCTAAAAATAGATGCTATTCGAGCATGCACATACTGAATAAATGGCCCCGTGTGTCCTTGCAATTCGATGGACTCCTCTGGATTAAACATCATGCGCTTTGATGGCTCTACCTTAAGCAAGTAATACTTGAGTGCGCCAAGACCAACTGTTTTATTTATTGAATCTACTTCTTCAGCTGATAGCCCATCTAACTTACCTTGTTCCGCAGAGCTTTGAGTGGCTTTGTCAATCATTTCCTGCATTAAATCATCTGCATCTACCACCGTGCCTTCGCGCGACTTCATTTTACCGCTTGGCAAATCCACCATTCCATAAGATAAATGGAAGCAGTTATCAGCATTATCATAACCAAGCTTCTTAAGAATTAAGAACAAAACTTTAAAATGATAATCCTGTTCGTTCCCCACCGTATAAATAATCCCGTTTAGTGGTTTATAATCGTCGAAACGGCTAATAGCTGTTCCAATGTCTTGGGTCATATAAACTGCTGTTCCATCTTTTCGCAGCACTAATTTATGATCAAGGCCTTCATCTGTAAGATCCGCCCAAACAGAGCCATCATCTTTTTTATAAAACACACCTTTATCCAGTCCCTGCTGCACAATGTCCTTTCCTAGCAAATAGGTATCCGACTCATAATAGAGCTTATCGAAATCAACGCCCATTGTGTTGTAGGTAGCATCAAAGCCCTCATACACCCATCCATTCATAGTTTTCCATAGTTCAACAACCTCAGGCTTACCTTCTTCCCACTCTTTAAGCATTTTTTGAGCTTCAATGAGCGATGGAGCCTTCTTTTCAGCTTCTTCTTGATCCATACCATCTGATACAAGTTGAGCTATTTCTTCCTTATAATGTTTATCAAACTCCACATAATACTTCCCCACTAGTTTATCGCCCTTCAATCCTGATGATTCTGGTGTTTCACCATTCCCGAATTTCTGCCATGCAAGCATGCTTTTGCAGATATGAATCCCACGGTCATTAATTATCTGCGTTTTGATTACATCATGACCATTCGCCTTTAGAATTTCACTCACGCTGTATCCAAGAAAAATATTTCTTAAGTGCCCAAGATGCAAAGGCTTATTCGTGTTTGGCGAAGAATACTCCACCATATATTTCATTCCCGATTGAGCAGCTTGTCCATAATCCTCACTAAAGGCGATAGATTTGAAAGCACTCGACCAATATGACGCCGCAATCTCTAAATTTAGAAAGCCCTTAACCACGTTATATGAGGCAACATGTTCTTGTTTATCAACCAGATATTTACCGACAGCTTCTCCCGTTTCTACTGGATTCTTGCCCGAGAATCTTAACAAAGGAAACATTACAAGTGTTAGATCCCCATCAAACTCCTTTTTTGTCGTTTGCACTTGCACTGTGTCAGCCGCAATATCCGCATCAAACAAATCTTTGAACGCCGTTACAGTGCCATCTATCAAATTCTTTTCAATCATCCCGTAGCCTTTATTTCCTTCACTAATTCATTTAATATATCAGCAGCCGTTTCTGCCATTGTATTTGTTTTTTCGTCCAGACATGGATTGATTTCAACCATTTCCAAACAAACCACTTTATCTGACTTTAACAGACCAAGCATTATATCTCTCGCTTCAGTAGGAGTTAATCCATTTTCAACAGGTGTACCTGTACCATGAGAAACAAGATTACAATCCATACTATCTACATCAAAGCTGATGTAAATCACATCACACTCGCTCAATTGTTGTAATGTATCTTCAACTATCTGATCAACTCCACATTCTCTTACCGATTCAACCGTATGGTTAGTAATATTTAATTCGTTCAATAAGCCATCTTCTTCTTCCTCAGTATCTCGCACGGCGATAAACACCAGATCTTCTGGCATTACTTTTCGTTCCCCTTTCGCACCACAATCTTTTAATTGTTCCCAATAAGCCGTTGAATGTGAGGATGGCGTGTTTCTTTGAAATCGTTTGTTATCTATCTGCAGTGCGGTTGCTAATGGCATTCCGTGAACATTACCAGAAGGCGTTGTATATGGTGTATGTAAATCTGCATGTGCATCAATCCAAACTACACCTATTCGTTTATCTGGATAAGCTGCTTTAATACCTGAAATGGTTCCACCAGCCGTAGAATGATCACCACTAAGAACTAAAGGAAATTCTCCCTTTTCCAGAGAACTTTCTACAGCATTGCATGTTCTCTTATAAATCTCCACAATAGACCCAATGTGCTTAGCGTAAGGTGTATTGGTGTCTTGCCACAGCACATCATTTAAACACGGAACTTCTTCCAATGCCGTATTTCTAAAGTAAGTATATCCCTTATTAAACGCAGCTGCTTTTAGCGCTCCAACTCCCAATGATGCACCTCTTGTACCCGCTCCTAGCTCAGAATTTATCTCGATGAATTTAAGCTCTTTCATAGTGATGACAAAAATACGATTTCAATTATACTGGAAGCTATAAAGATGTAACTAGTTTTTCACTTCCATGAAACCTCATTTTCGAATAATCAATCGATAAATTATGTCGATTTGCATAATTATTATATTTTAGTCGACCGCTACGTAGGGATTATGAAAAAAATCAGTGCTTTCTTATTAGGTCTTGCCTTGTTATCATCAGCTTGTTCTGGCGATGAAGACAAATCAACCGAGCCTAAAGTAAATCAAGGTGTTATTACATTTAGCATTGAGTATCCAGATGTGCCTAAGCAAGGATTATACTACCTACTTCCCAAGGAAATGCATATGACCTACAAGGGAGATATTTACAAAACTGAAGTATTACACAAGGGAGCGCGTTTTAAAACTGTATTAATCGCAGATAATAAAAATCATACGCTTACCGCTGTATATGAGTTTGGTAGAGATAAGTTTTACACTGAAATGTCTAAAGGTGAAGTTGATAAATTTCTTGAGCAATTTCCTGAGCTAGACTATGTAAACAGCAATGAAACGGATTCGTTGCTAGGTGTTAACTGCAATAAAAGCATTGCATTATTTAATGATATAAGTAGAGAAGTTCCTTTGATGTATACCAATGAATTGGGCTTGGAAGGTTCAAACTGGTGTAATCCATACAAAGCGATTGAGGGGGTATTGTTTCAATATGGGGTTGAATTGTATGGAGTACACATGGACTACGTAGCAACAAAGTTAAATAGAGACACAACAATTGCTGATCAATCCTTTAGCATTCCAGAAGGGTACGAGAAAGTACCTTATGATAAAATCGAAACTGAACTAGAGAAGTTATTCGATCAAGTTAAAGTGAAGTAATGCGCACAACCTTTATTATTTTCTTATTGATATCGTTCTGCACGAATGCACAAACTAATTATGGTCGACTAAGCTATAAGGTCAATTCATACAATTCTATTGGTAAAAAAGTAGGTGAAACAACACAAATAGTTGAATTCGTAAGTGATTCAATGATAAGGGTTGATCAACAGACGGGTTCTGGATTACAAACAGCTATTATTAATTATAAAGATTCTACTTACATAATATTAATGACGATTTCAGACATGAATATCGCCATAGAAATGCCGAAAGAAACTTTACGTGCTGACAATCCTAAATACACCATCAAGTACAAGTGTAAAAAGGAAAAAATTGCAGGCATAAAGGCTAAAAAAGCAATTATTGTTTATGAGGATCGAGAGGAAGAGATATACTACGCGAAAGAGATTCCAGGCAATTTCAACCAGAAGTTCTCAGGACTAAAAGGCTATCCCGTAAAGTATGCCTTTAGAGATGAGTCCGGAAGTATCGTATATGAATTGAGTGAAATTGACCCCGATGGTATAAACGACAACACATTCATTATACCAAACGACTACCATCGAATGACCTTCGAAGAATTCCAGAAGGCAATTAGCGAATAATACACATTACTATGTTAAAGATTAGCCAAGCTCCGCTTTAGTTGGAGGTGATTGTCTGTGTACTTTCGTACAGATATAGTACTGATTTTGGCAAAGAACACATTAGATACCAACGAACCGAAAGCAAAAAGAAAGCGAAAAGCGAAAAAACAGGAGAGCTCCGAAAAAACGGGAAGTGCTTATCCTGCGTTTATCGTGAAAATTGCGAAATTTCTTCGCGATGAGAGAACGCACAAGGTAGTTGGATCACTTCTTATCCTTCTTTCGGTTTATCTGTTCTTAGCATGTGTTTCCTACCTTTTTACATGGAAAGCGGATCAAAACATTGTTTACGGAAAGTCATTGTGGGAGTTAATTACAAGCTCTAAAGAAATTACAGTAAACAACTGGCTTGGTAAGTTTGGCGCTGGTTTATCGCATATAATGATATTCAAGTGGTTTGGACTCGCATCTTTTCTAATTGTTTTAAATCTATTTGTTGTTGGTGTTAAAATAATCTCTGGTTACGCCTTACTACCAATCAAAAAGATGGTAGGAATATCTGCCATTTCCATGGTATGGACTTCCATCTTCCTTGGGTATTTAGCTGGCGCATCAACGAGATTTCTCGGCGGCGCATTTGGCTATCATATTACTGAATGGATGGCCGCATCATTGGGCGGAATCGGTGCTTTCTTTTTAATTGCCTGCTCGGCTTTTATTATTGTCGTTGTGCTGTTCAACCCAAATTTCACCGCACTGTGGAATAAATTCTTTTCATCCGATAATGCAATTGAAGGCGACAATAATGATGATAAATACGTTGTTGATGAAGCACAAGGAGACATCCGAATTGTAAATACCATTGATGAAGATGAGATAAAGGAGGATGTCGTTAGCCAGACAGTTGACTTTGATGAAGACGCTGAAGAAGAGAACAATGATTCGTCTGATGAGGAAGAGAGCTCAGAACCTGAAGAAGAATCAACAGAGGACGAAGAGCTAGAAATAGTTGCAAATAGTGAAGAGGAAAACAAGGAGGAAGAAGAGAGCACAGAGGATGATGATGACTTTTCTATAGAGGTGGCTAAAACAGATGATGAACAGATGACTGAAGACCTTATTAAGTCTAAAGTTGAGGAATTCGGTGAGTTCGACCCCACATTAGAACTAGGCGCCTATGCCCTACCTCCAACTGAGTTACTTGTTAAATATGGAAGTGACGATATTCAGATAAACAAAGAGGAATTAGAAAAAAACAAAAACAACATTGTTGATACCCTTGCCAATTACAAGATTGAAATCTCGAAAATTAAGGCAACCATTGGTCCAACTGTTACGCTATATGAGATAATTCCAGCTGCTGGTGTCCGTATATCTAAAATTAAAAACTTAGAAGATGACATTGCCTTAAGTCTTGCAGCCCTGGGTATTCGGATAATTGCTCCAATTCCTGGAAAGGGAACCATAGGTATTGAGGTGCCAAATTCATCACCAGACACCGTGTCTATGCGCACGCTAATATCTTCTGAGAAATTCCAGAACTCTGACATGGAGCTTCCGGTGGCTCTAGGTAAGACCATCGCTAACGAGACCTTTATCTATGACCTGGTAAAGATGCCCCACTTGCTAATGGCTGGTGCTACGGGTCAAGGAAAATCTGTAGGTCTAAATGCAATACTTGTTTCAATCCTCTACAAAAAGCATCCATCGCAGGTGAAGTTTGTTCTGGTTGATCCAAAGAAAGTGGAACTAACATTGTTTAATAAGATTGAGCGTCATTTCTTGGCAAAATTGCCTGGCGAAGAGGAACCTATTATTACCGATACAACCAAAGTAGTGAATACGGTTAACTCTTTGTGTATAGAAATGGATGAACGCTATGAGTTACTTAAAAATGCTCATTGTAGAAATATTAAGGAGTATAATAAGAAATTTATTGGTCGTAGATTAAATCCTGAAGAAGGACATAGATACTTGCCTTATATAGTTTTAGTTATTGATGAGTTTGCCGATTTAATCATGACCGCAGGAAAGGAAATTGAAACTCCGATTGCGCGTTTAGCGCAGCTGGCAAGAGCGATAGGAATTCACTTAATCGTGGCAACTCAAAGACCATCGGTGAACATTATTACAGGTACTATTAAAGCAAACTTCCCTGCACGAATAGCGTTTAGAGTAACTTCCAAAATAGATTCTAGAACTATTCTAGACGCAGGCGGTGCGGATCAACTTATTGGTAGAGGTGATATGCTAATGTCAACTGGAAATGATTTAATTCGTTTGCAGTGTGGTTTCGTTGATACTCCAGAAGTAGAAAAAATATGTGACTTTATTGGAAGTCAAAAGGCATATCCAGATGCTCACATGTTACCTGAGTATATTGGAGAAGAAGGCGATGGTCCAGGCGATTTCGATATGGATGATAGAGATAGTTTGTTTGAAGATGCTGCAGGAATTATCGTTACTCATCAGCAAGGATCAGCCTCATTATTACAGAGAAAATTAAAAATTGGATACAATCGCGCAGGACGTATAATAGATCAGTTGGAGGCTGCAGGAATAATTGGACCATTTAAAGGTAGCAAGGCACGTGAAGTATTAATTCCAGATCAATTATCTTTGGAACAGTTTTTGAATAATGGTTCATCAAACACAGAAAACGAGTAGAATGAAAAAGATTATAGCATTACTAGCATTTACCTTCTTCTTAGGAGCAAGCTATGCACAAGACACAAAGTCAAAACAGATTCTTAGTAAACTTAGCGAAAAAGCCAAGTCCTTTACTTCCATTAAGGCAGAGTTTGAGCAGAGCTACAAATCGAAGGATGGGAGCAGCACTTCCACAGGAACTGTTTATGTAAAAGATAAAAACTTCAGATTGAACACTTCAGCAGGTCAAGATATTTACTCGAATGGTGAAACTGTTTGGACATATGTTAAAGATGATCAGGTAGTGTACATCTGCCCTATTGAAGATGCTTTAGAAGGCGAAGATTTCTCTAACCCTGAAGAAATGTTCACAATCTGGGAAAAAGACTTTAAATCTAGATATGTTAAAGACGAAACTGTTGGCGGTAAAACTTACCACGTGATATACTTGTCACCACTGAAGCCAAAGGAAAAGAAATTTCATACCATCGTATTAAAGATTGATGTTGAAAAGATGGAAGTTTATAAATTCATCATCAAAGGAAACAACGGTGGCACAACGGTTTACAAGATTAATTCGTTTGAAACGAACACTGAAATTAGCGACGGCACCTTTAGATGGACCAGCAAGCCTGGTGTAGACGAGGAAGAATGCTAGAGAATATTTATCTGTGAATAAAAAAATCCCAACCGATAAGTTGGGATTTTTTTATACTTGTTTTCTCTATCAAAACAGACTTCCCTGCTCATTTAGCTCTTGATAAGGTCTTTCTTCTTTAGCTATTTCAGAGTTCCCCACAGTGTGCTTACCAAGGATTGCACCAACCGTATGATCGGCTAAATCACCATCAAACGGCTTTACTAAAGCTTCTACTTCTCTCCTATCCTCTGAATTCAACCACTGCTTTACCTCATTCTCATTTAGAATGAGCGGCATTCTTGGACCGGCTATTTTTGGGTTGTTGTGAATCTCAGCCATGCGTTCATTACCTTCTGCGGTAACAATCGCAATTGTATTAAACACATCTCCACTCTCTTTATCCGTCCACTTAGATTTTAATCCAGCAATAGCAAGCGGGCGCTTATCCTTATGATATATGTAATAGGGAATACGTTTAGTTTTTACGTGATGATGCTCATAAAACCCGTCAATACAAACAATACAACGGGACGATTCTGCTGATTTTTGAAATGATTTCTTCTCGAATATGCTTTCCCCACGCGCAACAATCGTTTTATTCCGTAATTCGATTGCCTGATCCAAATTTGGCGTCCAATCCGGAATTAATCCCCAACTCGCCAAGCCACAATCAAGTTGCTTTTTATCATTGAGGTAAAAATGTAACAACTCGGGATGATCAAATCCACTCACTTGGTGATACACTCGAATACCTTCTAGTTCCTTCCATTTTTCTTCAAGATAGGTAATTTCATCTTTCGTTGCTCCTATGCGTTTGGCATAATTGAGCATCTTATATGCGTGGGCGGCTAGATTGTAACACATAATAACATAAAGTTAATCAAAGCATAAGCACATTTCAAATTATCAATGATAGATTTATCTGTGCACCGGTATGTCCTTTTCATATTGATCATTGCCTCCGTGTCATGTAGGAAAGACCCAGCATGTACTACTGAATGGTCTTGTATGGATAGAATATTTCAAATTCCAGATAGCTTAGAATTTATATTTGATGAATTCCCTTCGAATCCAGTCTATGAAAATCAGTTGTTCGAAATATTTTACACCTCTCGAATTCATCATCTAAGCGATAAACAGAGAGTCTATTGCAACATACAATTATGTAGGATATATAAACATCACGTTTATGAAGCTTTAAAATATTCTTGTTCATCCGGCTATACATTTTCGGCACCATTTGAACTCATGCTAAGCCCTGTAATCGAATCTGACACAGTTCTCACGTATATATTAGAACTGCATATACCTGAGTACACTCAATATGCAAATGACATCAGCCTGAATCCCAATTCGGTCAAAATTGAACTACCACTTAAAGCAAATGCTAATGAAATACAAGATTCTGTAATCATTAACAATAATACCTATTATGATATTTTATCCGTTGAAATTCCTGATAATAACTATAAAATTGACTCATTATGGTTCAGTTATCAATCTGGAATAATTTTGTACAATGTAGACACTATAATCAATACTATAAAATACCCCCCCCTCGTAATAACGAGGGGGACATCTTAACAATTAAGTTAATCCTATTTGATAAGTTTTAGCTTATGGGTCATGCCTTTATCTCCAGCTACTATTCTAACTGTGTAGAGTCCAGCAGCCATTCCTCTTGTATCTATGGTGTAATTATATTCACCCAATGGCAGTTGTCCTAATTTAGTACTAGCAACCATTCTACCACCAGCAGAATAAATGAAGTAAGACACTTCCTCAGCCTCTTCTAATTTAAAGCTAAGGTTTACATCATCTCTAGCTGGATTAGGGAAAATGCTCATCTCTGAAATTGATGGAAGATCCTCTATACTCCAGAAGTCTTCATCATCCCATAAAGTGATATCATCCAATGCAGCTTCCACAAGACTACCTCCGTCCAAGTTTTGACCAGGACGAATACTATCAGACGCTTGGAATTGCAGCATTACTTGATTTGTTAGCGATACATAATCAGAAACTCTGAAAGCATGTCTTCTCCATCCTATTTCACCAATCATATTATTCTCGATAGGCACCCACGTTGCACCATTATCATCAGATATACTTACTTGCCACCAATCCGCATTTGGATTCGCTCCGGACGCTGGGCTGTTTGTATACCATCTCCAATAGGTGAATGTCGGATTTTGGTTCTGCGTTAAATCAAATGTTGGTGATTGTAGTGTTGTTACACCTCCATCCACATCATTAGTTCCTAAACCATCTGAAGTACTTGATGCATTTCCTGTTACAAAACAAATTTCTCCTGGAGCAACCGTGTGGTCTTCATCCGTTTGACAAATTGTTGAAGCGTCTCCCGGCGTTTGGTATGACCCAAGTGGAATTGCTGCCAACCAATCACCGGTTGTATTATTATCACTTGGTAAACCTATCGTCCATACACCAAAATCTTGTACTAAGTCGGCACCATCATCTTCACCCACAGAAGTAAATCCAACCATAATGTGGTAAGGGAGATTAGGATACACTGTACGTGCTGCACCAATTGGATCAGTTGCTGCAACGTTGTTGTTGATATCATCTGCTGTAATGTAGTATGATACAATTGTTCCTACTGGTTGCGAGCTAATTGTAGCTTGATACGAGTTTCCTCCTGTATTTGTCATAGTCTGCGTGTTCCAAGTACCCGTATTATTTAAAGTATAGTGTACCGTTACGTTGTTTAAATACTGAGTGAACGGGAAGTTTAATTGTAAATCCGCGTCAATATCAATACCTGCATTTGGTGTTGCACTTTGCACATCTGTATGCACTAACTCTGCGTTAGATATCAATGTGATTCCGTGTTTATCAAAAGCATCTACTATCGCAACACCATTTGGCGTACCGTTAGTAATATCATTATCACCGCCATTTACCACGGCATCATCTGATTGAAGTACATCAATTAAAACGTTTGTAAACGCAGTCCCTTCATTTCCGTTTGCTGTTGCCGCTTGCAATCCATCAAATACATCAGCATATAATGTAAGAGTTGCATTCATATCATTCCCAAGGTTTATATAAGTATCCCACCATGCTCCACAAATGATTTCACCATCAGCGTGCACTTCTCCTACAATGTCGTCTGGATATACCTTAATTAGGGTGTCATATCGTCTAATAAATGCAGTTGGATCCGTATCGTTTCCGCCAACTCCTAAGATTGGGTTGAATGTATATGACATTGCCCAAAAATCCGCATAACCTTCATTCATCGCTCCATTTTGGAAAAAACTCCCATTATCTTGATAGAAATTATCGTTAATACCATGCCCATATTCGTGATATACTACATCCGCAACATTCGCATACGTTAAACAACCTCCACCATCGGCGTAAAAATTAATTGAGCTTCCGTTATAAAATGCATTGCACGTTCCAGAAGTTACTTCAACATTTGTAGGTAATGAAAAATCCATACCTGTAAATGACGGTAACCATGATTTCATATGATCGTGAATGATGTTAACATGGTAGAAAGCAGAAATTTCTTGAATTAAGGCGTTACCTGTGGCATCAATCACATTCATTCCATCATTAACTGTTGCCGTAAAAGATGGTGTAGTACCATTATTATCTACGGTAGACCATGTACCTGCCAACTCAAACGTTGCTGTCTGCGGTCCAGATTCAGTTGTACTTACATAACCGTTTTGATCAGTTACAAATGTGTTACCATTAATGATACAATTCATATTGGGAAGCTTCTCAACTGTAGCCGGATTATAAGAGTGTGTTGTATATAGTGTGCCCTCCATATCGATCTCGATCACACTTGCCAACTTGGCTTTCTCCATCTCTACAGACTCAGTTTTTACTTTTGCTTCAATATCCTTTGCTGATGCTCTAAAGTCATCATGTTTTGTAAATAAGCCATCATTCTCTAATGTATGTCCACATGCCGAAGAGCATTCAACACCACATTCAGATACTCTATTACTGCGATAAAGTACATCACCGTTTGCTGCATCTACTAGAACAAAATAGTCGAATGGTGTGCCTGTATTACTAACTCCCGTAACAGTAAACTCATGCGCTAAGTGCACCGAACTAACGCGTCCATTTGGTACTACTACAATCTTTGTTTGATCGAATTGAACATTCTGAACCGTTCCATCCATACCTTCAGTTGCATAAGCAGCAGCTCCGGTTGCCCCGATATTATCGTCTAAATGAGGTATTTCATCAATTACGTTGGCTCCAAACATAATTACACGGCCGTCGTCTGAAAGCTTTATCACCATTTCAGAATTCCAAACCTCAATACCATTATGCACCTGCTTATACCTTACAAAGGTGTGAGTTCTTGTGCTTGAAGTATTTTGAAGTACTAGTTCATTTACCGGAATATTAAAATCAGATAATTGTTGTTGAATAAAATTCATTGCCTTTTGCTCAGGTGTTAATCCACTCAAGGAAATAGGCTTACCCATTGCTCTTTGTGGCAATCCAGTGTGTTCATTAAACTGTACCCACCATTCGCCGTTTGATGCTAGGAAGTCCTGCCAGTTTTTTCTTTTTCTATATTCCTGCTGAATAGAAACATCAGGGACATATTTCCTGTTAAAACAGGTAACTTCATTTGATTCTACAACGCTGTGTGCAGAATTTACACCACCTTGATAATGTCTCATTGTCTCAGAAGACTGAGATGAGGCACCCAGTGGAAATAGTGCAAAAATTAACATTGCACCTACTTGAGGGTTAAATTTCATTTCAATTAAGTTTAGATTATCGCAACTAGGTGTAAGTTACCAAAAAATAATGACTTAGACGTCAATTTGTAAACCGTCATATGCTATAAATACATTGTCAGGCAATTCCAGAGATACCTCATCATGTTTGCCCATTAAGTGTGAAATGTGGGTTAAATAACACCTTTCTACGCCTAATTTATTCGCGATTTCAATTGCTTGATCTAAGGTAAAATGACTGATGTGGTCTTCTTTTCGTAAGGCGTTAATTACAAGTGTTTTCGTTCCTTTTATCATTTCAAACGACTCTTTAGGAATAGAATTGGCATCTGTGATATAGGTGAAATCTCCTACTCTAAACGCCTTTACTGGTAGCTTATAGTGCATTACATCTAATGGCTGAATGGAAAGATCGCCTATTTCTATAGTATCTTCTGTAATATCGAAAAGCTCTAGACGTGGCACACCTGGATATTTGGTATCCGAAAAGACATAATGAAACTCTCTCCTCAATGCTTCTTGCACTCTTCTACTAGCATAAATTGGCATATCCATTTTATGTTTAAAGTTGAAGGCTCTAACATCATCAAGTCCAGCAATATGATCTTTGTGCTCATGTGTAAAGAGAACTGCGTCTACTTTCTGGACATTTTCACGCAACATCTGCTGTCTAAAATCTGGCCCCGTATCAATAACAACGCAGTGTGCGTCACTCTCAATCATTATTGAAGTACGCAATCGTTTATCCTTTGTGTTTTGAGATAAACAGACATCACAATCACATGCGATTACAGGGACACCCTGAGAAGTACCGGTACCAAGGAAGGTGATTTTCACCCTACTAATATACTATAGGATTTTCTTTAGACGAAGAATTAACTCATCAATCTCCGCTTTGGTGTTGTATCTACCGAATGAAAACCTAACGTGAATTCTGTCAGGGTCTGCTCCGATGGCATTAAGCACATGCGAGCCTTTGTTTGAACCACTTGAACAAGCACTACCGCCAGACGCTGATATGCCGTTTATATCAAGTGAAAACAGGAACATATCTTTATACTCGCTTGCCGGAAAACTTGTACTTAAAACGGTATAAAGCCCCTTTTCTGAACAGTCTCCATTAAATTGGACATCTGCAAAGTTCTCAGCTAATTGTTGCTTACAATATTGTTTTAGACCCGAAATGTGAGCAGCGTGTTCATCTAAATCTTTATAGGCTAATTCTAACGCACTTGCTAATCCAACAATTCCACATACATTTTCTGTTCCTGCTCTAAGTTGACTTTCTTGTCCTCCACCAGATATCATGGAGCCTAAGCTTATATTGTTGCGCTTGTATAAAAACCCATTCCCTTTTGGACCATGGAATTTATGTGCAGATGCTGTTGCAAAGTCAATAGGTAAGCTTGAGAAATCAAACTTGTAGTGCGCCATGGTTTGAACGGTGTCTGAATGAAATAGTGCTCCGTTCTTATGACAAAGCTTCCCAACTCGTTCTAAATCCAACAAACAACCTATCTCGTTATTCCCATGCATTAAGGACACCAATGTCTTTTCATCCGATTTTAGTAGTTCTTCGAGATGATCATAATCAACAAATCCCTTTTCAGTAAGCTTAACGATACTAACTCTAATGCCTTTTTCTGATGCAAGATTCTGAGAGGTTTCTAGGACAGCTTTATGTTCTGTAGGAGATGTAATGATATGGGTAACGCCCAAATCTCTAACAGCACAGCGAATGGCCATGTTGTCTGCCTCAGTCCCTCCAGATGTGAATATTATCTCGTTTGGCTGACAATTAAGTAACTCCGCAATTTTCTTTCTACTTGCAACTATTCCTGCCTTAGCTTGTCTACCGTGCGCATGTGTGGATGAAGGATTACCATAATTGTTGCTTAAATAAGGCATCATTGCATCTAAAACTTCAGGTGCTAAACATGTGGTAGCAGCGTTATCCAAGTAAATCCTTTCCATACGAATAATATTGTCGCGCAAATATAAACTTTGCTATTACGAGTTCAAAGAAGCGCTTCCGAAATTGTAAGCCTAATTCGATTAAAATTGAAATTCTAGCGCTTGATTGAGTGCCAACATTATGCTACCACTTCATTGACATGGTCAATAATTGCCTGTGCCAGCTCGTTAGCTCTATCTAGAGATGTACTTTCCGAATAAACGCGAATAATAGGCTCGGTATTTGATTTTCGCAGATGCACCCATCCTTCGCTAAAATCAATCTTAACACCATCTATTGTGTTTACCTTTTCATTTTTGTACTTAGCCTCTACACTGCGAAGGATTCCGTCAATATCCATACCTGGTTGTAACTGAATTTTATTCTTGGAAATCTCGTAATTAGGATATGAGTTTCTTAATTCAAGGCATGTCATCTTTTTTTCTGCCATTAGACTGAGGAATATTGCAATCCCAACCAAAGCATCACGTCCGTAATGCAACTCTGGAAGAATAACCCCTCCATTTCCTTCACCACCAATTACAGCATTAACAGCCTTCATCTTTTCAACCACATTTACTTCTCCCACGGCTGACGCGAAATACTCAACTCCATGTTTTGCACTAATATCACTGAGTGCACGTGTCGAACTTAGATTAGACACAGTATTCCCTTTTTTAACAGATAAAACATAGTCAGCAACCGCAACTAAGGTGTACTCCTCTCCAAACATAGAGCCATCTTCACACACCATCGCTAATCTATCAACATCAGGATCCACCGTAATTCCAAAGTCTGCCTTCTCTTCTACAATCTTATTTGACAAGTCGGTTAAATGCGCTGGTAATGGTTCTGGATTGTGCGGAAAATGTCCAGTAGGTTCGCAATACAACTTGACACAATCTACTCCAAGCCTATCAAGCAAATAAGGTATGAAAATCCCTCCTGTTGAGTTAACAGCATCCACCACTACCCTGAATCCTGCAGACTTTATCGCATCAGCATTCACATATGGCAAGTTTAGTATGGCATCCACATGTTTTTCCATTTGAGTATCGTCCGTTGAATACTTACCCAAATCATCAACTTCTGCAAAAGTAAACGCTTCCTTTTCAGCCAAGTCTAAGACCTTTGCTCCTATTTCTGCAGATATAAATTCACCTTTATTGTTCAACAACTTTAATGCGTTCCATTGCTTTGGGTTGTGACTTGCAGTAAGAATGATTCCACCATCCGCATTAAGCTCAGGCACTGCCATCTCTACTGTTGGTGTGGTGCTTAATCCTAAATCAATTACATCAATTCCCAAACCTATTAGCGTATTCACCACCAATCCACTGATCATATCACCAGATAATCTTGCATCACGCCCTAAAACGATTTTGCATTTAGATTTACCTTCTTTAATTATTGTACCGTAGGCGGCTGCGAACTTTACAGTATCCACAGGAGTTAAATTGTCCTTTGTAGTTCCTCCTATTGTCCCTCTAATTCCGGAGATAGATTTGATAAGCGTCATAAATCAGATTTTTATTCAAAGTTAACATCACCAGACAATCTATATGTTAATGCATTGTCAATTTCATAACATTGCACTGTGGACGAACAATAATTCGCCCGTTTCTTCGTACTTTTACCAGCTGTGTTAAAGGTGATATTATATAGTGTAATGCTAATTATTTTAGCGCTGAGCTCGGTTCAGTGCCGTAAAGATATTGTTAGCACTAACCCAAATGATAAGTTGGAATTTAATAAAGACACCATCATATTTGACACCGTCTTTACCACAGTAGGATCAACAACACAACAGCTGAGACTCTATAACCGCAATGCTAACAAACTAATTATCAGCTCTGTTGAGCTAGCTGGAGGATCTGCGTCACCATTCCGCATTAATCTTGACGGTGTTGCCGGAACGAACTTTAGCGATATCGAGATTGAGGCGCGAGATAGTCTATACATGTTTGCAGAAGTGACCTTAGATGCCAACAACCTGACTAACCCATTAATAATAGAAGACTCCATCATATTCACTACTAACGGAAATAGACAAGCAGTAAAGTTGGTCGTTTGGGGGCAAGACGCCTATTTTCATGTAAATGAAATTGTACAAGGAACATGGCAAAACGACAAGCCACATGTTATATATGGTACTGCTGCAGTTGGTTTTCCCGGATTAGACAGCAATCTTACCTTAAATATACCAGCGGGAACGAATGTGCACGTTCATGCTAATTCGAGATTATATGTTTATAAGAGTACATTAAATGTAAACGGAACCGAAGGCAATGAAGTGATTTTTCAAGGAGATCGCTTAGAACCATATTATCAAGACATACCGGGACAATGGGATGGAATCTGGTTAATTCATAGTGAACAAAGCACCATAACTCATGCCATTGTAAAGAATGGCGAACGTGGTATTTGGGCATATAAAACAAATCCAGGAAGTAGCAATCCAGCATTAATCCTAAATAATACCGAATGCATAGACAATGCTTTTTCAGGCATCTGGTGCGATGAGAGTTTTGTGATTGCTACTAATAACCTATTCGCCAATAACGGATCTTACTGTGGTGTATTTGTTAATGGAGGTACCTACAACTTTAATCATTGCACGTTTGGAAATTATTGGAATCAAGGAACACGAACAACGCCTGCTTTTAGATTAAATAACTTCTATGATGACCCAACAACTCCAGCAGTGGATTACTACATCTTCCCTATTACCAGTACGGTGTTTGAAAACTGTGTAATGTACGGCAGCCTTGATGAGGAATTTCAAGTAGATACATTAACTGGTGTCCCAATTGATTTTGAGTTTAGAAATACGCTTGTAAAAACATTGGAGATGACGACAAGCAACACTAATTACTATCAAAACATTTTGAAGAACAATAACCCAAGTTTTGTCAATGGTACGGAAGGTGATTATCATCTAAATGCTGGATCCGCTTGTATAAACTTTGGCAATCTAAAT
The DNA here is from genome assembly GCA_964230215.1 of Flavobacteriales bacterium. Classification (GTDB taxonomy): domain Bacteria; phylum Bacteroidota; class Bacteroidia; order Flavobacteriales_D; family JAUILH01; genus JAUILH01. Next base: position 36,930 of record CAXRGQ010000004.1, on the reverse strand, counting down.
AATCCGGGCACTGATATTGATGAGGGAACAAGAGACGCTTCTGGAGATATCGGATGTTATGAATATCAGTAAATTATCTTAATTTATCTATACCATACACCCCTTGGCAGAAAATTTGCGTCTTAGTTAAAAAGAAATCTTTATATTGGTAGTGATGGAAGATTTAAAAATAGAAGCAACGGACTCTACACCAGAGATTTACTGTGAGGTTAGCACCAGACGCATTATGTTTCGTGGTCGTTCCATTCCTGAAAACGCAACTAGTTTTTATTCCCCTGTCTTTGACTGGATTGAAAACTATAAGCAATCTGATGCTCCTAAAACGGAGTTAGAGTTTTACCTAGACTATATTAATTCAATATCACAAAAGATTATTCTTGATATTTTAAATGAGTTTAGCGATTTGAAGGAGAAAGGAAATGACGTGAAGGTAAAATGGGTGTATGAAGCGGATGATGAAGAAATGGAAGATGAGGGGCGTGTATTTGCTTCTAAAGTGAATTTAGATTTCGAATTAATTCCGAAAACTGTAGGTTAAAGATTAATTAAATTGATATTTTTGTTGCGCCAGACTTAGTCTGGCGCTTTTTTATGCCCAGGTGGTGAAATTGGTAGACACGCCATCTTGAGGGGGTGGTGAGCTACGCTCGTGCTGGTTCGAATCCAGTCCTGGGCACCAAACGAATCCCGAAACACTTATTATTCAAGCGTTTCGGGATTTTTTATGCTCGAAGGGTACGAAAAAGGGTATTAATTTGAATCCTAGCTTGCATTAGAGTTCAACAAGTTTCACTCTGGTTAATTCTATTTTTTAACCTCAAACCGGTATTTTCTAACTTTAGAGTGTGATCAAAACACTTGGTTTTCATTACTGATGTTCTTGTCGGTGTTGGGTAAAGCCCAAAGCCCTTTGACCATAACCAGTTGTCCTGAAACGGTTTACGTGAACTCAAACGTACCTTGTCATACTTTCTTCGTGAATTTTACCAACGGAGATTCCATGCCCGTTCTTGCCGCTGTTATTGATTCTACCGTACAAGGGTTGCCCGGAACAACTCAAATGATCACGTTTAACGGTTGTGCAGCACCTGTTCCAGGCCAACCAGAAACCATGTCCGTAGAGCCTTATGATACGCTTTGGGCACAATTCTTTTACTTTCCGAATGGGCAATCAGGAACCAAGATCGTTGACATCTGCTTCTTCGACTTCAACAATCCAACGGATACGGTTTGTGAACGAATGACTTTGATCACAAATACCTCCGTCTCCATCCATGAACAGGAGTTTGACGATGAACTGATTAAAATTTACCCAAATCCGTTTGACTCGGATCTTACCGTTGAAATTTCTTCTCGAATTGAAGGGGATGGTGATGTGATCGTGTTTGACGCCAAGGGAAGACTTGTACATGGTGGAAAGATGAACTCGAAAACAAAAACGTTCTCAATGCCTCTAGGATTGACAGAAGGCACATATCATATATCCATTTTAAAGGATGGGAAGCTCCTTAGTTCCAAAAGTGTGATCAAGCGTTAACTGCTTGCTAGCCCAAGGAGTTAGAAGTAGGTACTAAATCCAAACAACCAGCTTGACGCCAGAGCCGCAGGATTATTTACAATGTCCCTTTGCCATTGGTACCGATAGTTCAATCTGAAAACCGTCTGAGGAGAAGGTCTGAGACTTATGGCAGGAGTTATGGCCGTTAAATCGTCTCCAATCAAGGTAGTGGTGCCTGTAAACGTTCCAATGTTCCAATCTACATAGTTGAATCTCAAGGAAAAATTAACCGTAGCATTTTCCCAGTTGAACCACATGGGTCTTAGAATTGGCTGAACCACATCAACAAACATTCCCCACTGAGCGTTCCCATATTGCTGGGTGTATGTAGCAGGAACATCCACTTGGGCGTATACTACTTCACCAATAATATTCGTACCAAGTTTGGGAACCTCAATACTCATGTCAAATGCAAAAACATCAACTCTTCTCTTATCGTCCAAAACAAGGCCATCTGCCTGAAATGTGTTATATACGCCTCCCATATAGGATAGCCCAAACTCACCAATACTCCGATTCTTGATGGCCAGCTTGGCACTCATAAGTGGTGAACCACTGCTACTTTCTTCAAACCGCTCCTCGTTATCCTTGGTTGCAGGCAAATAGGTCTTGTTCTCCTCATTGTCAATGATTTGTCCATCAAATCCATTAGACGCATAGATTTCATAGCCTAAAACCCACTTACCCATCTGGGTTTTACCGTATAATCCAAAACCGGCATTCGCCCACGTTGCGGGCAGCATATTTGCAGAGACATCCGGACGTTCTATAAACTCCCATCTTGGGCCATCGTGATTTTGGTTGAAAGCCCCAATGGGGTTCATAATAATACCCCCGCGAAAATTCAACATAGGGTGAATAGTAAAATCAAGCGCGGCAAACTCTATAGCTATTTCCTTCGTACCATCTTCAAACTCTAATTCGGTTAGAAACTTCAAACGATTTTTGATCGATGACGAGATGAACAAGGTTAATCTCCTGGCTTGAAATGAAAGGCCTTCTGTGATTCCGTCCTCAATGGTATATAATGAGTTGGCTTCCAGATAACCTCCTAATGCCACGGGTACCTTTTTATACGTGAGAAACGGACGGTTGTATGTGGCATCCATATTCATCATCGTCGAGGAAGTATCAGGTGGCGTCTTTGTAAAGGCGGAATCCAATTGTCCAAAGCACAAATTCGTTGCCAAAATCATCATGAAAAGTGTAGATAATCTAATTAATCGTAACATAGAGATTAGTGTTTCTAGTTGTTGTTTGGAATGTCTTGAGATCATATTCGGCTGGACCTTCCAGCAACTTGCCACGGTTGGAAAATTCACTTCCATGACATGGACAAGCATAAATGGTTCCAACTACATTCAACTCGCACCTCTGGTGCGTACATTCCATAAGCGCGGCCGTGTATTCGTTTTCCGAAATCCTATAGATGCATATGGGAAACTGCTGTTCATCCAGCTTTATGAGTATAAATTTCCGGTATTTCGTCTCATCTGACTTCTGCATCTCGAATTCGCTCAACGGTATGACTATTTTCTGATTCTCAGTTTTATAATCGGTAACATAATATATTGTGTCACATGACTCAAGGTTTGCCACGATCGGCAAGATCAATAGTGCGCGACAGCTCTTTTGTATGAACGTCCTTCGCTTCATTAAAGAGATTCCAAGAACTTAATCAGCCTTGCTTTTTCATCAGCAGTCAGTGACTCGTAAAGTTGTCTCGAATTGGTCGCTTCTCCGCCATGCAAAAGGATGGCCTCTTCAATGCTCTTGGCACGACCATCGTGCATCAATAAATACTGGCCTCCTTGAGAATCCTTGGACAAACCAAGCCCCCACAGGGCTGGAGTTCTCCATTCTGAAGTGAGGGCATATCCTTCGGTATAGTTATCATCTAGCTCCGTACCCATATCGTGTAACAGAAGATCCGTATAAGGGTGAAACTCCTGGTAGGACAGCGCATTAATAGGAGAATAGGAAGTCATCATAACGTCCGAATGACACTTGACGCAGCTGACTTGAGTGAATAGACTTTTGCCGTCGATTACATCTGGGTCATCCTGGTTTCTAGGAATAGGTGCTTTTAATGTTTTGAGGTAGAAAACAACCTGATGGATAATGGATTCATCCACTTCCGGCTCAACGGGCAAACCGCTAAACGGATCAATTGGCTCAAAAACAGATGTTATACCCATATCCTGATTGTATGCTCCAGCAGTTTGAGCTAACAAATCATAAGCATTTGCCTTTTTACCAAATCGAGAAATATATCTGCCGCCAGATGATATGGCATTAGGCCTCAAGGTAACGTAATTAGGGACAACGTTCCAATGGACCCTTCCGCTAATCCCATCTCCGTCCAGATCATTGGGATCTTCCAAGGCCAGTAGGTCAGCATCTGAAACAGCATCTAAATAACCTAGTCCTGAAACTGCAGGGGCGATTAATGTTGTAGTTGATACACCCGATGGAAGCACTTCAGGGCTATAACCCGGAATAGCCTTGTGTTGTAATTGAGGGCCACCTTGAAGGAGAAAGCTGTTACCCGTGGTATCGGTTTGACCAAATCTTATAAAACTGACAAATTCGGTTCCTTTTCCATCTCCTATATGGCAGGCGGCACACTGATTGGCAACAAATACTGGTCCAAGTCCCTCACTTATCGTGAAAACATCTCCAAATGCCTCATCTCCTTTGAGAAACTCGTTGGTCTCCGTGCTATTCAAACCCTCTAGGGGGCCGTCAAGCACATCACTTTCGACTGGTTCAATCGGCCCGAATCTGCTACAAGAGCTTAGAATAATACATGATACGGCTGTGAGATTCAAAACGACTTTGCGTAAATCCAATGATACATATTTAGTCATACCTAAATTAAATTGTTTGGCAAATATAGAAATAAAGTTAGATCAATCTAACTTTATTGCGTGAATTCAGGTCAATGCCCAGTTATTAGATCATTTCATAACGGGTTTCACAGCAAGCCGGAGGCCTTACAACTAGGATGACAATGAGTAGTAAACCCCTTGAGAGCATATATGAGGGGAGAGATTCCAGGGATTCAGAAATTCATCTTCTGAATTCGGATGGCATTGAGTATTGCCAGAAGTGCAACACCAACATCTGCAAATACAGCTTCCCACATTGAGGCAAGACCTCCGGCTCCAAGCAACAGCACAATCAATTTAACACCAAAAGCCAGACTAATGTTTTGAATAACGACTGACTTTGTCTTTCTGGCTATCTCGATGGCCACCGGAATTTTTGATGGGCGATCAGATTGTATAACGATATCAGCGGTTTCTATGGCCACATCACTGCCCATACCGCCCATTGCGATTCCAACATCACTAATTGCCAGAACTGGAGCATCATTGATCCCGTCTCCGACAAAAGCAACAACCTTATTAGGTTGGGTAAGGATCTCATTTACCTTTTCGACCTTGTGCTCGGGAAGAAGTCCCCCGTGCGCCTCTGAGATGCCAAGTTCAGCGGCAACTTCTTTAACGATCAACTCATTATCGCCCGACAACATAATTGGTTTTATTTCCTTCTTTATGAGACCATCTATGCAGACCATGCTATCCTCCTTGATTTGATCTGACACCGTAATGTATCCCGCATATTTTCCTTCATACGCTACAAGGATGTGACTTTCCTCTATAGTACTTGCAATTTGTGGTACTGTGATATTAAACCGATCAAGCAGCCTTTTATTACCGACCAAAGCAGGAATTCCTTCAACGCTCGCTTCAATTCCATGACCAGGAATTTCATTGACATTCTGAACCTTGGGTCTGCTCTGTATGTCCTTTGCTGCAGCCCGAATCGCTTGTCCAATGGGGTGTGTTGAATTTTCTTCAACCGCAGCGACAAGGGATAATAATTGCTCAGTCGGCATGCCTTCTGAGTTAACTTCTTTTACAGTAAAAACACCTTTTGTAAGGGTTCCTGTTTTGTCCATGACAACGGTATTTACTTTAGTAAGGACATCCAAGTAATTCGACCCCTTAACCAAAATACCATTCCGTGAAGCAGCGCCTATGCCTCCAAAATATCCTAAGGGAATTGAGATGACCAAAGCACATGGACAGGATATGACAAGAAACACGAGAGCCCGATAAAACCAATCATTAAATACATATTCTTCCACAAATAGAAAGGGCAGAAAGGTCAACCCGATTGCCAAAAAGACGACAATTGGCGTGTAAACTCGTGAGAATTTTCTAATGAAAAGTTCGGTGGGAGCTTTATGTGCTGCAGCATTCTCGACCAGATTCAAAATTCGGCTTATCGCACTATTTGAAAATGTTTGGGTGGTTGTGATATCCACCACCGTACCTGTATTTATCATTCCTGCCAAAATAGATTTTCCTTTATCTATTTCCTGTGGAATACTTTCACCTGTGAGTGCAGAAGCATTGAAAAGACCAAAATCAGAGTTTAGGATGCCATCCAAGGGTACTTTCTCTCCCGTTCTTACTCTAATAATCTGACCAACTTCAACATTTACAGGATCTATTTGTAATTGCTCTCCATCAATAATCACATTGGCAGAATCGGCTCTTAGATCCAATAATGATCTAATATTACCCCTAGCCTTGCGAACAGCAGCTCCCTGAAACAATTCGCCTACAGTATAAAACAACATAACGGCCACACCTTCTGGATACTCTCCAATATAGAAGGCTCCAAGCGTGGCGATGATCATCAATGTAAACTCAGAAAAAATATCTCGCTGCTTGATTGCTTTCCAGGCATATCTGAATATAGGTAGAGCAACAGGCACATAGGCCAATATATATATCAGAAGTCTTGTCTCTTCATTAAACCATTTTAACTGTACCAGATGCTCTAAAACTAATGCCGTTAACAGAACAATAGCGGAAATGATAGAAGGAATATAAGGCTGTAACCAATCTAATAACCTGGGCTGTCTGCCTTCTTCATCCAACGATTGTACACTGGCTGCATGACTGTGACCACTGCATGCCATACATTCATGACCTTCCTTTGTCTTAACACTACTCATACTGGATTTTGTTTACTCGATTTCATTTGGGTTATCCGAAAGATCAATACGCTCTTGTTTGCTCGATAGGTAACTTTTCATCGCTTTCTTCCCGATCATCTTAAATACCACCGGCGTAATAATGATTTCTAAAAAAGTGGATGAAACCAATCCGCCTACCATCACAACGGCTAACGGGTATAGCAGCTCTTTTCCTGGCGCTAGCGGGTCAAATAACAATGGTATAAGGGCTAAAATTGCCGTAAGAGCTGTCATTAACACGGGAACGAGTCTTTCTTGTGAACCTCTTACAATAAGGTCATCGTTAAGTTCTTGCCCTTCGTCCTCTATCATGGTAATGTAACGTCCAATAAGCAATAGACCGTTTCGTGAAGCTATTCCAGCAAGTGCTATGAACCCGATCATGGAAGAAAGAGACACTATTCCGTCTGCCATCATGATGGCGACAACTCCTCCAATTATCGCAAAAGGTATGCTCATAAGCACCTGAATTACCAATAGCCACGATTTGTACTTTCCGTAAAGAAGAACTACTGTCAGCAGGAAGGCTAAAAGCCCTAAAAGCAGCATGTTTTGCGCCGCCGAATCTCGGTTGGCATATTGTCCTTCAAAAACAACAAAGTAACCATTGTCAAATTCCACCTCATCTTTTATTTGACTTTCTATTTCTTCTACCACACTTCCAATATCTCTATCTGCCACGTTGCAAGACACCGTAATATTTCTTTGGGTATTTTGATGTGAAATTGCACTTGGTCCTTTTACAAATTCAACCGTGGCTATTTCTTTTAAAGGAACCAAACCAGCGCTTGGCGTTTCTATCATGATTCCATTGATTGATTCTTCCTTTTCGCGCTCATCTTTAGACAGTCGCATAACCACTGCAATGCGCTTTTCCTCGACTCTTAAATGTGTGAGGGTAGTGCCTTGTAATACATGCTCCAGATCGTCAACAAGTTGTCCGCGAGTTAAACCAAATCGTTTGAGGTCTTCTTCTCGTGGTTTAATGGTTAACTGTTTTGTGAACTGCTGTTGTTGCACGTTAACATCAACAACTCCTGTGGTTTTATCGAGAATTTGCTTGATCTCGTAAGCGTATTGCTGAAGTTTCATCAAATCTGGACCATAGATTTTAATGGCTATCATGGCACTTACGCCTGACTCAAGGTGTTCTATTTTATGCGACAAAGGTTGTCCTACATTAATGTTAATACCCTTGAATTTTGCCAACCTTTCACGTATTTCAGCAATAATTTCAGTTCGGGTACGATCACTTTCTCGCAACGAAACTTCAACATCTGCCATGTTAGGTGGGTCTATATGTTCATCAAGTTCAGCTCTTCCAATACGTCTTCCAGTGAATCTGACTTCAGGAATCTCAAGCAGCTCTTTTTCAACAAGAACACCTATCTCGTTGCTTTCTTCAATGGAGGAACCAGTTGGCAAGCTCACTCCAACAGTTAAAGACCCTTCATTAAACCCAGGAAGAAATTGACTACCAGTATAGGGTAAAATGGCTAGTGAACTAATGAGTATGAATAATGCCGCTATAAGAACTACCCAAGTATGTTTTAAGGTATGATTAAGAACCTTAGCATCTAAATTCTTGAGTACGCGAACAATCCAAGTATCCTTGATCTCCTTGTTTTTGGGCGGTTTTAGCAGTAATGATCCAAGCACCGGGGTAACGGTCATCGACACGATGGTAGAGACAATTATGCTCACGATATACGCGATACCGAGTGGTGTGAATATTTTGCCCTCCATACCCTCAAGCGCAAAGAGTGGAGAGAAAATGAGTATGACTATGATGGTTGAATAGATGATGGTATTCCGAACTTCCAAGGAAGCTTTATACGTGGTTCTTATTCGGTTACCATTGGGGTTAAGCCTTAACCTTCTATGAATATTCTCTACGTCTACTATTGAATCATCTACCAATTCACCAATTGCAATGGCTAGTCCGCCAAGCGTCATTGTGTTCACGCTAATGCCAATTAACTTGAATACGATTGCCGAAACCAAGAGGGAAATGGGAATAGAGAGTAAGGTAATGAACGTGGCTCTCAAATTCATGAGAAAAAAGAATAGGACAATCACTACGAAAATTGCTCCTAATTCAAGGGCTTCTTGCACATTGCCTACGGCGTTTTCAATAAAATCTGCTTGTCGAAATATCTCCGAATTGATGACCGTACCCTCTGGAAGTGATGCTTGCAATTCTTCTAAGGCATCATCAACATCTTTGGTGACTTCTAGCGTGCCGCTTCCTGGTTGCTTTTCAATAACCATGAGAATAGCTGGTTTGCCATTCATGCTCGCATCACCAATCTTTTGTTTTGCATTGAACTCTATCGATTCAGTTACTTGAGAGAGCAGCACCGGACGATCATCTCGATAGGCAACAACCAAATCTTCAAGTTCATCCTTATTCCGAATGCGACCTAAATTTCGGATGAGCACCGTTTTTCCAGATCTGTGGATATAACCACCCGTTGTATTCTTATTGGAGGACGCTAGAGCAGATTCTATCTGTGAAGCAGAAATGTCGAGCCCTTTCATTTTCTCCATCGACAGGTTAACATGGACCTGCATAACACCGCCGCCTGTTGGCAGTACTTCTGAAACTCCTGGCACAGCTTTGAGCCTGCGGCTTATCGTATAGTCTGCCAATAGCCTTAACGAATCAATAGATATTTTATCTGACTGAAGTCCGATGGTCATAATTTGACCAGTAACCGAAACCACAGGTCCTAGTTTAGGTGTTATACCTGCCGGGAGGCCCTCAACTGTCTGAAGTTTCTCTGAAACAATTTGACGGGCTTCATAAATCTCTGTCCCATAATCAAACTCTACGAATACGATTCCATAACCTGCCGTAGAATTAGACCGAGTAGTAATGACATTTGGCGCACCATTCACGGCTGATTCAACTGGATATACAGCGTACTGCTCAACTTCTTCTGCCGCCATACCTTCTGACTCCAGAAATATGGTGACCCTCGGTCTGGTAAGATCTGGCAATACATCCACTGGCATATTTACAGTAATGTTTATACCAGCACCAACCAGAATAATAGCGACGGTAAGTACCATCAACCTATTTTGTAAAGAAAATCCTACCAGTTTGTTTATCATACGTACTATTTACTCATGTATATGGCATGCACTCGGTGCGCACTTTTGGTTACAACTCTAAGACCTGGCTCTAATCCATCTATAATTTGTGTGTATTTAGTACCTCTTACGCCTGGATTGACAGGGATAAATTCGAACCTTTCTGGTTGAGTATGTACAAAAACTACTGGAATTCCTTGATGCTCTATTATCGCTTCCGTAGGCACGGAGATCACATCTTCGGCCAATTCCTTTGTTATTTCAACTGAAACTTGCTGACCTGGTCTGAGCATTTGGTCGCCATTTGTTATCGACAGAATTAAGGTTCCCGTCTGACTCTGCTCATCAATTGTAGGGTTTATAACAGCGTTAGTAATACCTTGCTCTATTAGATTTCCAGTTGCCAAGTCTCGAATCGCATACGCAACAGAATCGGATAAGGCGCTCATTTCTCTTGGATAAACGATCGCTTCAACTTTTACAAGCTGTGAATTATGAATGGATAATAATAAATCTGACTCGCTCACCTGCTGTCCGTTAGATAATTCAAAATCCTCTACCACCCCGTGTATAGGAGCAGTTATGGTAAACGAGCTAGTGCCTCCAGAAAGCGCAGAGCGGTAAGCTGATATGAGATTTGATAATTTGGCAATTTCAAGTTCAACTTCTTCTAGTCTCTTTTTCGCCACCAAGTCTTGAACACCTTCAAGTCTCACTTTTTCAGCTTCAAACTTGGCCAATTCACCTTCCATGTTTTTTAACTCAGCTTTAATTTGGAGTTTGTCCATAGAGCCAATATTCTGGGTCATTGAAACAAGTACCTGCCCTTTTTTTACTCGTTCACCAATATTTACGTGAATCTTTCGCACAGTAGCGTTTTGAGGGCTATTGATACTCACACTTCCGTTTGTGTGCGAGCGAACCGTTCCCATTAGCTTACTCACTAGGGTCTTTTTTGAGGATTTCGTCAATCGTGTTTGCACACCCAGTAAGAATTGAGATTCTTTAGGGACTTCACATTCATTAGGCTTAATATCTGAATGGTCGTGCCCTGAATGATCGTGTCCTGAATGGTCATGCCCTGAATGATCGTGTCCTGAATAATCGTGTTGATCTTGATCATTAGATGACGGAGATACTGCCTGAATAAATAAGATACTGAGCAAAACTCCTCCTATCAACAGGGCCACTCTATTTAGCTGCTTATTTTTCATAGTCTACTTAGCTTTATGTCTTATTATTATCGTGAGTACTACCCCCAAAAGAAATCCAAGACCTAGGAACAGCCATGTTACCCATGTAAACAAGGGCTCCCCTTCTTCTTCCGTAACCTCTTCCTCAAGAGACTTACCAGGTTCAATACCGAATATATGTACCTGATCTTCGAAAGGCGCCTTTAAATTGACAGACAACTCATACGCCTTATTATCTGGGAAACTTGCGGTAATCTCGTATATGCCAGGACCAATTTTTGAGAAGGAGAAACGCTTGTCTAGTTCCTCGCATCTAACAATCATTTTAGCACTATCTACAGGTATATTTGTTTCCCAATCAGAGACATACAATTTCAGTTTTGTTCTTTGATTTGTTTGGAATGGCTCGTAGTGCAAAACATATTCGGCTGACTTTGTAGATTCTGAAATACTAAAGTATGTTGCCTTTGAGGTGTTAACTGGTTCGCCATGGCTATGTCCAGCATGGTCGTGTCCTGCATGGTCATGATCGTGTTGTGCCGAACACAAAAGCGTTGTTGTTGCAAACAATATGGTTAAAAGTACCTTCATTTATCCAGTGTAATATGAAATTCTGAACATGATATTGGTGTATTCATGTATCATCTTATTATAGCGCAATTGGCCATCAAATAAATTTTGTTGAGCAAGTAAAATGGTTGAGAACTCTGATTCTCCTGCTTCAAATAAGCGTTGTGCCATTTGTTGCGTTTGTTCTAATTGGAGAAGCATGGTTTGCTCATAGTACATGATTTGCGTTTTCATGCGGAGCGCTTCACCCAAGAGTTCATTAATTTTAATTTGAATATCCAGTTTAGTACCTGCCATTTCGTTTTCAGTACGTTCAATCTCAAGGCGGGCAATCTTCATCTGTTTTTTGTGCTTCCAGTACCACAGAGGCACAGATATACCAAGCTCAAATCTGTTGCCAATGGGAGAATTTCTCGCACCTTGGTTCATGTAACCAATTGAAAACCCTTCGAATATTTGGCTACGTTTGAGCTTGTAATCAATTTCAGCCTTAACTATTTGTGCCTTTGCAACGTCAATAATGGCGTTTGTAGATGAATCGCCAAGTTCTATACCCAAGGTTAGCATTTCTGCACTATAATCCGTAGGTTTTTGAATTTTGGAAGTATTTACACCGCAGAACAAAGCCAAACCTTTAACCGCATTGGCTAATTGTTCTTTGGCCACGGTTAATTTATTGATAAACTCTAGTTTGGAAATATGGGCTATTAATAGTTGAAGCGAATCTACTAAGCCTGCTTGCCGTTTTCGTGTTGCGGTTTCAACAAAGTTATTAATGAGGGTATCGAAAGATTGATATATCTGTACTTCAGATGAAAAATACGCAACTGTATTGTACAGCTCTTGAACCTGAAGTTCGATTCCTTTTTCTGTGAGTATTTTTTGTTTGCCCCGCAACTCTATTGCTGCCGTGCGTGCATCTCTTTTCCGAAAATAGGTAAACGGAGATTCAAACGATTGATAAACACCAATAGTATAGAACTCAGTAGAAGGAGATTGTATTAGAAGTTGCGGATCTTCCAAATCGAATATGCTTTGCGCAGAAGCCTGATCTATGGCAAATTGACTGGCCGCGATAAAAGGATTATTCGATTTGGCCCAACTGATCAGGGAATCGAGGTGGTTGTCTGATTGCCCAAATGTGGTCGTCGGTTGCATATTACAACAGCACATAACGACCCAAATTCCTCTCCAAAATTTTCCCATCTAGTATGTAGACGCCCAATGTTTCCGAAAGACGCAAAAAAAGTCAGGAATTTTTGAAGAACCGGTATCAATGCCGCTTGTGGTAGTGCTGAAATTCTCGCGTATGTAACTTGATAATCTACCCTAGTCCTGGAGTATGCTTTAATCGACATCCATTTTTCAGTTAATTTTAACTTTGTCCTGGAAATTGCATTAATGAACGTCCGACTCACAGAAGAACAGAAAATCAAGATTCTCAACTCAGATGATCTGTATAATGTGATGCAGCAAATTTTGTTGTGTGAAAATAAAGTGGGGCGCGAAAAGGAACATTTCTGGACAGTGAGTTTAAACAACGCGAGCAAGATTCTAAATGTAGAATTGTCGGCTTTAGGTTCATTGGCGGATGTGGCGCTTAAACCACGAGACGTGTTTAGGTTGGCTCTGATCAAAGATGCTTCCAAAGTGATCCTGGTCCACAACCACCCAAGCGGTAAACTGGAGCCTTCCAAGGAAGATCTGGACATGACCGACCGATTAATCCAGGTTGGAAAGATTGTTGACGTGGGCGTGATCGATCACCTCATCATTTCTGAAGAGGACTATGTTTACCTGGCATGTTCTGAACACTGGGGCAAGCTGATGTACAGCAATAAGTTTGTGGTAGACGATCAACGTCAGGTGAAAGAGATCCGCCGTGAACTGACCAAGGAGTTGAAGAAGAAGCATCAGTTTGATACGGCACGGAAGATGAAGGAACATGGCGCGGACACCGATTACATTTCTTTGATCACCGGATTCAGTTCTGGGGAGATTGAGGGGTTGGAATAAGCCTGCAATACAGACCTATCAAAGTTTGACAGCACGCTTTGCACACTTAACAATCAAAGCCTACACACTTATCCGCACGCCCTGCATGCTTTGTGAGACAATGTCTGCACGCTCTACCTGACTCTGGTAAACGCCACAAATATTCGTATCGAACTTTTCCCGGTTGGTCTGAAACAAAACAGAATGATCTTCCGTTAATCTAAATAAGTCTTGATAAAGTAGGCGCTCCCGACCTATGCGGAGTTTACAAAAGGTTGAATACCAAAATTGATTTTCAAATTGAAAACAAATAATTTGAATATCGCAGTTCGTAGGGTCGCAAGTACAACTTCCATTCTGGTAAGTTATGGTGCGGCCACTCCTCAGTCTTAGTCGACTGACCATATCACCACAGCATAATTCCTGGTGGAAAACCAGGCTTGTGTTCGTGTTTCGCCCATGTTTTCCACCGGGCAAGGCACTCTTTTGCACTTTTTTTAGCTCTCTTTTTGGAGTCAGCACTGAGCTAGACCCCTATCAAACCAGACTTTCCAGCTAAAGTTGACGGTGCAACCATCAACTAAAAAAATGAAACGATACTCAAAGTCGCGGTGTATAATCTATTTGGTACCGTCTCTCATCGCGCACCCTGAGACGGCCATTCATATATATCAATTTCATTATGAAAGATCAAAATGGGTCTTTAGTTTAACCATTTGGGTACGAATTTCGTATACTTAACAACGCAATTGTATTGATATTATTGATCTGTGAGGGTATTAAAAAGGGTACGAATTTGGACTTTAAACAGTGATTTCAACCAATTTCATTAAATTTCACATTTTGGCAGAAAGGAACTATATTCCTTTGATATCAATACTTATAAGGAATTATACGAAACTCAAAAACTAAAGGTTCTACTTCAGTCCTGGGCACCAAAGCCCAATCGTTTGATTGGGCTTTTTTATTGAATGTAGTCAACCAAAAGGACAATTAATCCACAGTTAAACAACAATGGTATTATGTTTGGTACCTTTATTCAAAATCCCACTATATGCGATTACTGTTTATTGCCTTTATCTTAAGTAAGCTTGCAATTGGTCAGAATAATGACCCACTAATTAATTCGCTTAACAAACAACTTGACTCTCTAAAAGTTGCCGAAAACAGCATCATACAGCAGTTAGAAGAAGCTAAATTAAGCTGGATTAGAAAAGAGATTAAACGAATTGGTGTACCAAAGTCTGACAAATCGGAGATTATAATTAGTCACTCTGCACTCAGCTTGAGCTATAACGAGGAGCACGAACAAGCTAATTGGGTAATGCACATTATAATGCCGGATATTATTGAAGGGAATGTTTCAAGATCGAACGATTTCAGGATTGACACCTTGATTAGCACTGGCTCAGCAGAAGAAAAGGATTATTTCACCAAAACAAAACAAGAGAACGGTAAATACAAATACGATGGATTTGGGTTTGATCGTGGTCACCTAGCGCCATCTGCAGACTTTAGATGGAGCGCAAAGGCTTTATCTGAAAGCTACTTCTACTCCAATATGTCTCCACAAATCGGAGATTTCAACAGACGAAAATGGGCAGAATTAGAAAACTGGTTGCGCGACTATGTCAGCAACAGTAAAGAACCATTGTATGTGATAACTGCTCCTGTATTAAACGACGATCTTAAAAAAAGTCCCCGTAGTAAAAATGGTCTATCTGTTCCTGAGTACTTTGTGAAATCGGCGATAGATGTGAAAGCGAAAAAGGGAATTGCTTTTATCATGCCGCATCAAGCGATTAGAGTGCCCATTGAGTCATTCGCTGTGACTATAGACAGTGCCGAATCTATTCTTGGATACGACTTATTCCCAAACATTGATGATGAATTGGAAAATGAGATAGAGTCAGAATTCGACTACCACCATTGGATGCCTATTGGAGAGAAAGGAGATGTAAGAGCGATCGCGAATAGCAGATTGCCTAAAAACGCTGTGAATAGCTACGATGGTGCATTTCTAAAAGACGACGGCAAAAAACACACAGTGTGTGGCAAAGTTGTGAGCACAAAAAAGCATAACAAGGGTCATGTTTTCATGAATCTTGATAAGCAATTTCCGAATCAGATTTTCTCAGTAACAATATTCGATTCAAATATTAAGAACTTCACCTATGAGCCTGAGATATATCTAAAAAACCAAGAAGTGTGCTTCACAGGTAAAATAACAGACTATAAAGGCACAGCCAGCATGACTATTGAGAATGGTAAGGATGTGAAGCTTCTGTCAGACTTTTAAGCAAGTTTTGCTATCATATATTGAACTGTGAAATTTCTATTATCTTTCATATGTGAAACCAGCTATTCTACTTATTCTCAGTTTATTCATGTCGCTAAGCACCTTAGCACAGGCTCCGGATAGCTTATATAATGCATTAAACACTTCAGAACCGGAAAACAAAGCCAACGCATATGTTGATTTGGCTGATTTCTATTTGAATTCTAACCTAGACTCAGCAGAATACTACATTAACAAAGCCACAAGCATATATGATGACTTATCCGTAAGTGCTGATAAAGCAAGATGTTATGATGTACTATCTCGTTTTTACAATGCGAAAGGAAGGATTTTGTTGGCGGAGCAAGCTGCCATAGGTGCAATAGACATTGCTAGTGCTATTGACTCACTAAACCTTGAAGTTGATCTTGCCTCACGATTAAATGAAAGAATCTACATCTTCAACAACCAGTTCGAACAAGCGCTGAACATTATTCTTCCACTTAAGCCTATAGCTATAAAAGCGAAAAACCTTCAGGCCCAATTTGATGTGAATGCAGCATTGTACCAAATATACTTCTTATCAAAGTCTAACTATGACAAACAATTAACATTGGCCGAAGAAAATCTTGCGTTGGCAAAATCCATTGGCACTAATGATTTGTTGGTAGTCGCCCATTTTGACATGGCGCTGGCGCTCAACCGAAATGGCAAAGTTGAACAAGCCTTTGAGCGATACTAAATATGCCTGATACGAAAGACAATCTTGATCTTGCTTCAAGAATTTACAATAACATGGGAACCTTGTTTAGTACGAGTGGGCAGCCCGATAGTGCTCGCTATTATTATACACTAGGTTTCGAGTCAGCCAAATCAATTGGTAGAACAGAAGGCATGGCAGCCTCTATGCTTAAGCTAGGCAATTTAATGGGGTCGCAAGGTGACTTATCGGGAGCGTATGAAGCATGTTCTGATGCTCTAGAGTTATTCAAGGAGGCTGGAACGCTGAGAAGACAGGATGCTTGTTTACTCTGTATGTATGAAGCTAGCAAAGGACTTGGAAATTTCAAGGACGCGCTGAAATGGTATGAATTAAGCTTAGTAATGAAAGATAGCTTTGTTTCCACAAATACCATTGCCAGCATGAAAAGGGCCGAAAATCAATTCTTATTAATGCAAACACGGCTGGAAGACAGCATCATCCTGGCAGAAGAACAGAAGCTGAATGATCAAATATTAAAAACAAAAAATGCGGAGCTTGATGCTAAAAACGCCGAACTCAAACAGAATGATCTGATTCAAGAGCGGGACAACTATATCAAGCTTAGTTTATTGGTACTCGGAGCACTATTGCTTGTATTTGGTTTTATAGTCTACAAACGTTACAAGAAATCTCAACAACAAAATGCCATTATTGAGCAAGCTCATGTCAACTTAAGAATTAAGACCAAAGAGATTACAGACTCTATAAACTATGCGAAAAGGATTCAGAACGCGGTACTTCCCTCCTCTTCTATGCTTGACAAACACCTGAGTAATGGTTTTGTATTATACCTCCCCAAAGATATTGTCGCGGGAGACTTTTATTGGATGTTTGCAGATGAAGTGAAAAACGACCTGCTCTTTGCTGTGGCTGATTGTACGGGACATGGTGTACCTGGAGCAATGGTAAGTGTAATCTGTAATAATGGATTGAATCGCTCTGTTCGAGAACATGACTTGCGTAATCCAGGCGAGATTTTAAACAAAACAAGAGATATTGTTTTGCAGGAATTTGACAAAAGTGAAGAAGATGTCAATGATGGGATGGATATTGCCATGTGCAGGATAATGGCTAACAAACTCTATTATGCTGGCGCGCACAATCCCGTATGGATAATCCGTCGCAATGATGCCGACATAAATGTTACCAATAATAGTAAAATCAAAATTCTTAAACATAATGATTTAGTGCTAATAGAGATAAAAGCAGATAAACAACCAATTGGGAATTATAGTATGGCTCAGCCATTTACAACGCATTCATTTGACCTGATTAAAGGAGACCGTATATATATATTTTCGGATGGGTACTACGATCAGTTCGGCGGTCCGGACGGAAAAAAGCTGAAATCTAACAACATGAAGAAATGGCTTATAGACGCGAATGAAATGCCTATTGCATCTGTTCAATCATACATGCACAAGAGGTTCAATGAATGGCTAGGAGACCATGAACAAATTGATGATGTATGCGTGATTGGCTACGAGTTTCAGGGGTAAACAAAAAAGGCTCCTAATGGAGCCTTTTTGTGATCGCGCCAGGATTCGAACCTGGGACCGTCCCGCTGGTAAGCGGGATGTTCTATCCAGCTGAGCTATCTTTAAGATGTATATGGTCACCTTTAAAAACAAAAAAGGCCCCAAACGGAGCCTCTCTGTGATCGCGCCAGGATTCGAACCTGGGACCGTCTGCTTAGAAGGCAGATGCTCTATCCAGCTGAGCTACGCGACCATAATATCATTTTCACTTTCCTTGGTGATAGCGTGAAATACTATCTTAACTCTTGGGATCGTCCCGCTGGTAAGCGGGATGCTCTATCCAAGAGCTACGCGACCATAATTTCTCACACCTTTCGTTTAAGGTGGTGCAAAACTAATATTATTTTTTTAAACGAAATAAGAAATTGATGATTTTTGAAATTATACTTCTATAAGCATAAGAGTTGTATCATCAGTGGACTCTGTACCTCCCTTCCATGCCCTATGCGAGTCTTCTAGAATTCTTCCCAACTCTGCACATGGTAAGTTATAATTATTTACAAGCAATTCATGCAGTCGTTTTCTCATAAATTTCTTGCCACTTTCGCCTCCAAATTGATCTACGTATCCATCTGAATACATTACTATTTTATCACCGCGCTCTAACTGCATAGAATCATTTTTAAAATCTTCTATCTGATCTGAATAACCAACACTTTGTTTTATTCCGGTTATTTCAAGTATGCTGCTACCTCTTAGAACAATAATTCGTTGATTGGCACATGAAGCATACAACATCAGCGAGTTTGGATCTATTACCAAAAATGAAACATCCATTCCATCTTTAATCGATTTATTTTTGGTAGAACTAAAGAATTGGATTAATCTATCCCTCACAAAGTTTAATGAATCAGCAGGCGAGTTAACATCCCTATTACGATACGAATCTTGTAAAAATGCGCTACATAACATACTTAATACACCACCTGGAACACCATGACCAGTACAATCTGCAACCACAGCATATTTCAATTCATCACCGCTATTTGTTCGAATAATTGATACATCATAAAAATCACCGCTTATAACATCTTTCGCCTGATGATAGATATAAGAGTTCTCGAAGACCATTGCAACCTCCTCCTTACTTGGAAGAATTGAGTCCTGAATGTTTTTAGCGTAATCTATGCTATCGTTAATTTCTTTTAATTGTGTCTGAATGATTTTTTGTGCTTTAACTTCAAATGTTACATCACGCAAGAATGATTGAATAGAGACAATATTACCCTCATTCTGCTTAATAGAAACAGTACCACTTAAATTTAAAGTCTTACCAGCTTTAGTTCGTACATCATATTTTACGATTCCATCCTTACATTGTCCTGTTGTTAAAATTTCCGCAAAGAGATTTTGACAATGATCCAGACTTCCAGGAGCAACAATATCCATAATAGTAAGCTCAGCTATTTCATCATCAGAATACCCAAACACATCTTTCCATGAATTATTAACATAAATGAATTTACCATCCGGTGAAATACTGTGTATTATTTCCAGTGAATTCTCAAATAACTCACGATACCTCTGTTCGCTCTCTTCTATTGCCAATTCGAACCTCTTCCGTTCTTCAATATTTCTAACAACGCCTGTAAACCCAATAACTTCTCCGCTGTCATTATACATTTTTTGAACGTGTTGGGCGACCCAAACATATTTGTTTTCCTTATTTCTACACTTAAATTCAAACGAAGAATTTTCATTATCAGATCTATAGAATCTATCGTAGTGCTTAACTACCTCTTCTAGATTATCCTCATGGATTAAACTTGAGAAATGTAGACCTTGAATTTCTTCAGCTGTATAACCAAGTACCTTTTCTATCGCTTCATTGGCGTATGTAAACTGACCTGTTGCATCCGCACGATATACTATATCCGCGATTTGCGACAATAAATAGGAGTACTCGTTTTTTATATGGGTCAAATCATTTATCTCTCTAGAAATCCCAAGTGAACCATTAAATTTTCCACCGCCATCGTATAATACGTTTGCTGATAACAAGCATTTAACTTTTGTTCCATCCTTACGGAGGTTCTCGATCTCACCTAAGTACTTTCCCGTTTTCAATAATTCATTTGAAACCATTTCCGATTGATTAGCCTCTGCAACAAGCTTTGTTAACGGTTGACCTATTAGCTCACTGGATGAATATCCAAGCAAGCTTAAAACTGAATCACTACAACGCGCAATAACACCTTCTCTATTGACGTTTATAATAACGTCATTAGAACTTTTATAAATAGCATTTGAACCTTCGTAAAGTTCATTAAGTCGATGGTGTGCCCTCCGCATTTTAATGATCAGGTAAGCGATGATTAAAAAACAAAACACCGCAATCCCTAGCAGTACATACCCATACTGACCAAATTTTGATAAGGCATCTGACAGTGATTTCTCTTCGCCTATTTTCTTCAAGTGATATTCATGCAATAGTCGACTATCTTGTTCATCAACTAGATCATTCGGACTGGAATTAAGCTTTTCACGAATGCTCTTTAGTTCTTCAGCATCCCTATTCAACGTAAGTTTCGAATCTAAATCTCCATATCGGAATGCTTGATTTTGCTGCGTTTGTATCAAAAAATCATATTGAAGATCAGATAACTCCGCAATTTCAGCTTGAACCTGCATGATGTCATGACGGGCACTTGTTGATTTATTCAAATAATATGCTCCAAAACCAATGTATAATACGCCACATATGAACGTAACCAGTATTACAACAACAATCTGCTTATTTAACTTCCCCACAGCTTATAAATATATTAAACAAATAGAAATATAATTAATGGTACTATAAAATGTTTACGTCAATAATGTATCTTTGACCTTTGATGGAATTTGTAGCACCAAACTTTCTGTGGGCACTCGGCCTAATCGCTATTCCAATTATCATTCATTTGTTCAACTTTAGAAAGTATAAGACCATATACTTCTCTGATATTCGATTTCTTAAAGAAGTAAAAGAAGAAACACGTAAACGATCAACTTTAAAGCACTTACTAATTCTATTAAGTCGAATTCTCGCGATTATTTTCTTAGTATTTGCCTTTGCTCAGCCTTTTATCCCCAACCCTTCACAACATGTAGGTAAAACGGAT
This sequence comes from Flavobacteriales bacterium, assembly GCA_964230215.1. Lineage (GTDB taxonomy): Bacteria > Bacteroidota > Bacteroidia > Flavobacteriales_D > JAUILH01 > JAUILH01. The sequence continues at coordinate 15,782 of CAXRGQ010000004.1, read as the reverse complement.
CAAATAGTGAGTATATACCTGGATAACTCATTTAGTATGGATGCTACTGGAGAAGATGGTACCTATTATGAAATGGGTAGACAAATGGCGGTCGAACTGGTTGAACACTATGGAGCAGATGTGAAATTCCAACTAATCACAAATAATTCCGCAAGCACAAGCTCTAGACTACAAAACAAAGAAGCTATGCTCGCAAGTCTGGATGAGCTTGAAATATCCAATCAATCACGTACAATTCCAGAGATACTTAAATTACAGTCCGAAACTGAACGACAAAACCCTAAACATGCAACAAAATCTTACATCATATCAGATTTTCAAAGCAAAATGCTGGCTGAATCTGATATGAAGGATAGTATTTCCTATTTATCCACCATTGTAATCAATGCGAAAAACCAATATAATTTAAGTATAGACTCGGTTTGGTTCGAAACCCCGGTAAGAAAACTTGATGCGCTAGAAGTACTAAAAATTCAGGTTAGAAACCATGGAGATTCAACAAGAACCACAAGAATTGATACCGAGATTGGCGGAAGCTCTTCTGGCACACAACTTATTATTCCTGGCGATACTTCAGCAATTGGTGAAATTCGCTTCACTAATAAAAACGATGGTCATGTGGGCGCTAAAGTATACCTTTCTGATGCTGAGCAGATGCACTATGATGACACCTTGTACTTCAGTTACCAAGTTCTAAATCAAATCAATGTACTTGAGGTGTATGAAGGAGAACGTGCTTCTTTATCCAAGATTTTCGGAAATGACTCGCTCTTTAACTATCAATCAAGCGAATCAAAACAGTTTCAACCCAGCAGCACCGATGGCATTAACTTCCTTGTAATCAATGGTGTTAAGTCTATTTCAAGTGGGATGAAAACAAGTATTGAAAACTTCATTCAACTTGGCGGAAGTGTTATGCTATTCCCTGCTAAGGATGCTGATTTAAGTTCATATAACTCACTCATGTCGAGTCTGAATGCAGGGATCTATCAAAATCTGTATGTTGGCGGTGTTGGGACCAAGCCACTTGATCAAAATAATGCTTTTATATCAGATGTGTTTGAGAAATTTAAGTCTGATGTCGATCTGCCAAACACGTTAGTCCACTACTCTATTACATCTCCAATTCAAAGTGAAGGCACGGAACTGTATGAATTATTTAGTGGAGACCCTCTAATGAGCAGGTTTAAATACGGTGCTGGAAATCTCTACACAAGCGCAGTTGGCTTAGACCCATCATTTGGAAACTTCAGTAAACACTGGCTTTTTGTAACTACGGTTGTTCGCGCAGCCCAGTTAAGTTATCCAAAGAACGACTTGTTCTATACAATAGGCGGACAAAGGCAAGCGAGTATTGTGGATAAGGGCTACAACACTGAAGTTAACTTTATGCTTAGCAAGGGGAAAACAAGTTTTATTCCTCTAGTTGATAGAAGTTCAAACGGAAAAATTGACATCCTTAGTAATGTAGGTACTGATAACTCTAGTATACTTAGCTCGGATGGCATTTACTCCCTAAGCCACGATGGTGAGCTGATATGTAAACTGGCATTTAACCACGGAAGAGATGAGAGTGCATTGGAATTCACTAATAACCTGGAAGAACTGGAATCATATCTTGTAAAGTTTGATATTAGATCATTAAACATTCAGAAGGCAAGCGCAATAAATGATTTAATCGACTCAATTCAGGAACTTAAACCAAAGACTTTCTGGAAAACATGTCTAATTTTAGCATTGATATTTTTAGCTATTGAAATTGCACTCATAAAACTATGGAAGAACTAAATTTTCATATTAAGAAAGCGAAAATCATAGATCCAAAATCGGATTTTAATGGAAAAACGCTAGATATTATAGTAGAGGCCGGAATAATAAAAGAAATAGGCGAAAACCTGGATTCCAACTATCCTGTGATTAGTTCAGACCATCTTAGCATATCCCCAGGCTGGATGGACTTAATAGCAAATTTTCGTGACCCTGGACTAGAGTACAAAGAGGACCTAAACTCTGGAATAGAAGCAGCCAAAGCTGGAGGATTTACAGAAGTTGGTGTGTCGGCTAATACAACACCAAGTATTTCAAGTAAATCTGATATAGAATACCTAATATCTCGATCAAAAGGGAAAGGTGTGCATATTAGACCTATTGCTGCTTTGAGTGAAGACATGAAAGGGGAAAACATCTCCGAAATGTATGACATGCGACAAGCTGGGGCAATAGCTTATTATGACGACAAACAATACGTTAATAGCGGTTTGATGAACAGAGCCCTACTCTATGCTAAGAATTTTGACGGTGTTATCTTTAGTTTCCCCTACGACAGAAGTCTTGGTGACGGCCATATCAACGAAGGTGATGCGAGCACGCAAACAGGTTTAAAATCAATTCCATCCATTGCCGAAGACCTTCAGATAGCCAGAGACATCACATTATGCGAATACAATGATGCGGCCATTCATTTTGCAATCGTAAGCACTGCTAGGGGTGTTCAAAAGATACGTGAAGCTAAGGCTGCCGGTTTAAAGATTACATGCAGCACTACCCCCATGCATTTAAGCTACACCGATGAAGCCGTAACTACTTTTGACAGCAACTTTAAAATTATGCCTCCGCTTAGAAGTGAAGCAGACAGACAAGCATTGTGGCTGGGAATTCTAGACGGCACCATCGATTGTATTACAAGTGACCATTGTCCAGAGGACATTGAAAACAAACAGGTCGAATTTGACCAGGCTGCTTTTGGAGTGTCCAGTATTGAAACATTGTACTCAATGCTTAACGCAAATGATAACTGGAAAAATGAGCTTATCTATAAGTGTTTAGTAGAAGGACCAAGAAAAGTATGTGGATTAGACGTACCATCAATCAAGATTGGACAAAAAGCGCAACTGACGCTATTTGATCCTGAAGCTAAATGGGTATACGATAGTCCCAAAAGCAAGTCGAAAAACAACCCACTGCTGAATCAAGAGTTAACTGGAAAAGTAATAAAGACTATTTGCTAGAAAGAATCTTAGCAATATCTGGCTTAAAATATAAATCACTCTTTAACACTTTACCGTCTTCACGATAAATTGGTTTACCATCTTTATCCAACTTACTCATGTTTGAGCGCTGAATCTCTTCAAAAACTTCAGCAATTTTGTGCTGTAAACCATGTTTTAACAAAGTCCCGCACAAAATATAAAGTTGATCCCCCAAGGCATCCGCAATTTCCACTAAATCCCCGTCTTTACACGCGTCCAGATACTCTTCATTCTCTTCTCGCATCAATTTATAGCGTAATAAATAATCCGACTCACTCAATACTGCTGTAGGTTCTTCAGCATTCTCGATTCCAAACGCGTCATGGAAATCTTTAACGTGATTTATTGCATCTTCTAACTTCATTCTGCCAAATTAAAATGCTTAACATCTTTTAACAAATAAATCCCTTCCATTTTATCAACTTTACCACAGCTATTTTGTGGATATTTATAGCTTCTTTGATTTTATAAGATTGGATATGGAAAGTACGGAAGGATTAGGACAAGAATCTACTAGCAATGTAACCACAGGATCAGTGGACATTGTGGCTCTGAATGAGCTCATAGAGAAAGAAAGTGCATTTTTAGACTTGATCAAGTCGGAAATGGATAAAGTAATTATCGGTCAGCGATTTATGGTCGATAGGCTCCTGATTGCACTCTTAGCGAATGGTCATATCTTGCTAGAAGGTGTACCCGGATTAGCGAAGACACTCGCAATTAAATCGATGAGTACGATAATTGACGGTGATTTTAGCCGAATCCAGTTTACCCCCGATTTATTACCTGCTGATGTGATTGGTACAATGATATACAATCAGAAGCAAGACAGCTTTTCGGTAAAGAAAGGGCCCATTTTTAGCAACTTCATCCTTGCTGATGAGATTAACCGTGCGCCTGCGAAGGTCCAATCTGCTCTTCTGGAGGCCATGCAAGAACGTCAGGTTACAATTGGAGACCAATCATACAAATTGGAAGAACCGTTTTTGGTAATGGCTACACAAAACCCAATCGACCAAGAAGGAACCTATCAGTTGCCAGAAGCACAAGTGGATAGATTTATGCTTAAAGTTGTTTTGGACTACCCTAAACCAGAAGAAGAAAAGCTGGTTATTAGAAGAAATGTATCGCCAGAAGGTTTCCCAAAACCAAACACAATACTTAAAAAAGAACAAATTTTAAAGGCACGCTCCATTGTAAAGCAGATTTACATGGATGAAAAAATCGAACAGTATATCGTTGACATTGTATACGCAACAAGAATCCCTTCCAACTATGGACTAGAGAATCTAGCTCCGTTAATTGGCTATGGTGGTTCCCCTAGAGCAAGTATAAGTTTAGCGATGGCGGCAAAAGCATATGCCTTTATTCAGAAACGCGGTTATGTGATTCCAGAAGATGTACGTGCAGTTGCATTGGACATTCTTCGTCATAGAATAGGAATCACCTATGAGGCAGAGGCTGAAAATGTCAGTGTTGAAGAAATCATCAAAGAAATTATAAACCGAGTGGACGTGCCGTAAGGACGATGGACGCAAAGGAACTATTAAAACGCGTTAGACGAATTGAGATAAAGACACGTGGCTTGTCTTCTCAATTATTAAGTGGCGAATACCATTCTCACTTTAAAGGACGCGGTATGGCCTTTAGTGAGGTGCGTGAATACGCTTCTGGGGACGAAATTCGCACCATCGATTGGAATGTTACTGCACGACTAGGCGAAACACATGTTAAGGTCTTTGAAGAAGAAAGAGAGTTAACCACCATGATTTTGGTTGACATGTCTGCATCTATGTCATTCGGTACCCACGACCAATACAAGCTTGAGATGATGACTGAGATAGCTGCAGTTTTGGCTTTCTCTGCTATTCAGAATAAAGATAAGTGCGGAATGATTTTGTTCACAAACAAGGTTCACAAGTTCATTCCTCCCAAAAAAGGCAAGTCACATATTCTAAGAATGATTAGAGAACTGGTCGATTTTGATGAGGAAACGGGTGAAACGAATGTTGGTGAAGCCTTGCAGTATTTCACTCGCACCGTTAAGAAAAGAAGCATTGCATTTGTGTTGTCAGACTTTATCGATCACGGCTTTGAAGATCCACTAAGAATTGCGAACACAAAACATGATTTAGTCGGTATTCAGATAAAAGACCGACGAGAATACGAACTTCCAAACATAGGCTGGGTAGAATTTTTTAACCCTGAAACAAAAGTTAAGGAGTGGATAAACACCTCAAGCAAGAAGGTGAGAGAAAAATATTCTGCATCCGCAACTAAATTTCAAAATGAGCTCGACAACTATTTCCGCAAAGCAGGCATAGACTATTGCACAGTTGAAACTGGTGAGGATTACGTGAAATCATTAATTACTCTCTTTAAAAGACGATGAGATTTGTAACGCTTACATATCTTTTGTTTGCAATTCTGATGTCTTATGGACAAGAGTTTAATGCCGAATTCAAAGATCGCAGTCAAGTCAGAATTGGTGAAGCATGTTCAATTGAGCTGGTATTTAGATACCCGAGTAACAATAATGCGCCACAAATTATATCTCATCCAAGTGGCTATCAACTGGGTAAACAGCTTGAGTTACTATCAGAGTCTGACGAAAATATCAAGGATGATGGCACTGTGAGCGAGATCTATAAAACGATAGAAGTGATTGCCTGGGATTCGGGCGGTTTTGTTGTCCCTCCCTTTGTTGCCTTTTATAACGGCGATAGTATTTATAGCAATAGTTTGAACATGGAAGTATCCGGAATGTCAGTTGATATTGAGGACCGTCCTAAAGATATAAACGGGATTTATGAAGTTGAATGGTCTTTAATCGATGAGATACTATTTCAACTTAAAAGATATTGGTACCTTCTTTTAGCTGTTTTAATCCTTATTCTTCTCGCAATATATAGAGAAAAAATAGGCAATCTGTTTAAGAAAAAGGAGAATGAAGTCATACTTCCTCCCTACGAACGCTCACTTGAATTATTACATGATATAGAATTATCTAAATTACTGAATAACAAAGATTTTAAATCTATTTATTCTAGCATTTCTGAGGCCTTACGAATATACATAGGACATCACAAAAACATAAGTGCAATGGACTTAACCAGCGCGCAGATACAACAAGAATTATCCAGCGTAAAAATGGAGGCCAAGCATAAGCAAAACCTTAGGAGAATTTTGAGAAATGCCGATCTCGCAAAGTTCGCAAAAGCTGTTTACGCAGATGTGCAATGTAAAGATGATATTGAGGATGCTAAATCATTTATTCAATCACTGCATAAGCTAGAGGACATTGATGAAGAGTAGTGTAAATATATTGTCTGTTTTAGATTATGATTTCACTTATCCCATGGTGTTTTGGGGAATAATTCCGCTTGTCTTAATTTTAGTTGGAATAAAATTCTTAGCTAACAAAAAGAAAACCGAACGTCTTTCATTAAGTACGGCGGGTAAATACAACTTGAAGTCTCATGCATTCACCACCTACCAATGGATACTGCACGGACTTACCATTCTCGGGTTTATACTTGTGTTAACGGCTATCGCAAGTCCAAAAGACCCGAAAAAGCGTGAAGTATTAGAAGACAACTATATAGAAGGTATTGATATCATCATAGCGATGGATATTTCTGCAAGTATGAACGCAGAAGATTTCAATAAGAACAGGTTGGACGCCTCAATTCGAATGGCACAGGAGTTTGTAGATAAGCGTGAGAATGATAACATAGGATTAGTGGTTTACGGTGGTGAGGCATTTATGGTGAGCCCTTTGAGCCACGACCACAATCACTTAAAGGAAAAATTCGCTGAACTTAACACTAACATGGTGACAGCGAGCACGGCCATTGGCGATGGTTTAAACCTAGCCGCAGCCAGCATCTACAAGAGCAAAGCAAAAAGCAAGGTAATTATTCTACTTACAGACGGTGTAAACAACACAGGTGAAATCGATCCATTAACGGCAGCAGAAAACGCCAAATCGTATGATATAAAAGTCTATACCATTGGTATTGGGAGCAATGGAACCGCTCCTATGCCTATTGATATGGGAGGATACACTATTCGTCAAAGCGTCCCTGTTGAAATAGACGAAGAACTGCTTCAAGAAATTGCCAAAGAAACTGGCGGCAACTACTACAGAGCAACCAATGAAGCCGCTTTAGCCGCCATCTATGATGAAATTAACGAACTTGAGAAGAGCAAGATTAAATCAAACGCCATTACCATTGAGCCGCCAGAGGAATTCAGATGGTATTTAATTCCGGGCTTATTACTACTACTCATCCCGACAATTTTAAATTTCACAATACTGCGTCATTTACCATGAGTCAAAACAAAACATATCGACTTGGTGGCTTGGCTGTGAGTATTATTGCGGTGGAAGTAATCTTTTGGACACTCTGTGCATGGCTTTACTTCTCAGTAAAACTCGAAAACAAAGGCTTTAAACTTGAGCATGAAGACTTACTATGGTCATTAGCAGTTCTGCCAGCTTTTAGTATCGCATATTACTTGCATTATCAATGGAAGAAAAGGGCCATTAAGTCCTACGCAGACGCACGATTATTGGATAAGTTAATGCCAACAATCGCGAGCTACAAAATAAACTTACGCTACATTTTAATGCGATTAGGACTTGGTTTAATGCTGATATCTTTGCTAAATCCTCAGTTCGGTGAACAAAAACGCATGGGTTCAGCACAAGGTATTGACATCATTTTTGCCTTAGACATATCAAAAAGTATGGAAACCCGTGACCTAAGCAAGGGATACAGTCGGATTGCCATTGCAAAACGAGCCATTAACAAACTCTTAGAAGATGGTTTAAAGGGTGACCGTGCTGGACTAGTTATTTTTGCAGGAAATGCATACAAACAAGTAGCCCTCACTCAGGATTATGAGGCACTTATGTACGATCTTGGAAACATCAATACAGATATGCTTAGAATCCAGGGAACTAACATTGCAAATGCCATTGAGGTTAGTTTAACATCTTTTAACAAGAAGGATAAAACAAATAAGGCTATCATTGTCGTATCAGATGGAGAAAACCATGAGGCAGATGCTGTGCTAGCAGCCAAAAACGCTTTCGATAGCAAAGAAGTAAAAGTATACACTATCGGAATGGGGACGCCACGCGGTGCAAGAATTCCGAAAGTTGATAGTGATGGCAATGTCTATGGTTACATCAAAAACAATCAGGGCAATACTGTGTTGTCTAAACTAAACGAGCCAATGTTGCAGGAGATAGCAGAAGTTGGAAACGGGGCATACATCAAAGCAACAAGCACAGATTTAGGTTTAGATTACATAATTGAAGACTTAAATAAAATGGAAAAAACAAACTTTGGGAATACAGAGTATACCGAATTTAAAGATCAATTTTTATGGTTTTTAATTCCGGGTGCTCTACTCTACCTACTTAGTAGTTTTATCCAAAGTGATTTTATGCGATCTAAAAAGAAGTATAATTTGTTTGAAGCATGATGAGAGTATTATTTATCATATTTCTAAGCATCCCTATGTTAATGCATGGACAGGGCAGAAAATGGTTATCTGATGGGAATGAAGCATATTCTTCGGGCGCGTATGACCTAGCTTTAGTTGACTACGATAAAGCACTGGAGGATCAATCATTTATCCTAAAAGCCAAATATAACAAGGGCAACACGTACTATAGAAAAGGCGATTTTGCTGAAGCCGCATTAATGTTTCAAGAAGCACTGTCATTAGCTTCTGAGAAGTCTGATTTATCCCGCATTCATCATAATCTAGGCAATTGTTTCTTGTATTCAGCTAAAGCGCTAATTGATAGCGGCTATTTACATACAGCCAACAACACCGATAGCCTACTTCATCAATCTATTTCATATTACAAAGAATCATTACGAAATAACAGTAATGCTGAGAAAAGTCGATACAACTTGCTATATGCAAGGCGTCTACTGAATCCAGATAATCAATCCGACCAGGAAGAAAATAGCGCTCCAGAAGACCCTATGGAGCAAAAGGAAAACGAACTTGATAAGAAAGAAGAACAGCTCGATAAAAAGCAACAAGAATTAGAAGACAAAAAGGACAAGATGTCTGAAGAAGAGCAGAAAAAAGAGCAAGAGAAGATTGATCAAGAGCGCGAAGAGCTTCAAAAAGAGCGTGACCAATTAAATCAAGAGCGCATAAAGAAGGAGGAAGAAGAGCTGAATCAGCAGAAAAAAGATATCCAAGAAGAAAAGGAGCAAATTGAAAAGGATAAGCAGTCCGGTGAGAATCCTGAAAACACAAAAAAACAAGAGCAAATAAATAAGGAAAGACAAGATACTCAGTCTAAACAAGAACAAAATCATCAAAAGCAGAAGGAATTGCAAGATCAGCAGGCCGCTCAGAATAAAGCGGATAAAGCTAAGAAAGATGCCCTAGAAAAAGAAAAGCAAGCAGCTGAACAAGCCGGTGATGATCAAAAAGCAAAACAAAAACAAAAGCAAATTGACAATATCAATAAGCAGCAGCAAGAGCGCAATGACGCCATGAATGAGCAGATGGATAAATTGAAGCAGGAACAGAATCAACTTAAGTCCAAGCAGAATGAATTAAAAGATAAAATGGATAAAGCTCAAAATCAGTCACAAGAGCGTAAAGAACAATCCATAAAAAATCAAGAAAAACAGCTTGAAAAGCAGAAAAAAGACTTTGATAAGAATAGGGACAATATGTCCGAGAAAGAGCGTAAACAAGCTCAAGATGATATTCAGAGACAAAAGGATGAATTGCAGCAACAGAAAGATGCCTTAGAAAAACAAAGATTGCAAAACGAGAAGGATAAACTAAATCAAGAAAAGCAGGATTTACAGAAGGACCAACAATCTTCTCAGAACTCGAAAGACAAAAACATTAACAAGCAGCAGCAAGACCTTCATAACAAACAAGAAGATTTGCATAAGGAACAAATGAAGTCTCAAGAGGAACAAAGCAAGTTCAATGAGCAGACGGCTAAACAAAAAGAGCAGTTGCGCAAAGAGCGTGACAAAGCCGAACAACAAGGAAACAAACAAAAGAGCGAGCAACTACAAAAGGACCTAGAGAACCTTCAGAAAAAGCAAGATGCTAAGAATCAAGAAATGGATCAAAAGCAACAGCAATTGCAAAATCAAAGAGAAAGCCTAGGTCAGAAGAAACAAGAACTGCAAGAAGAAAAAAGCAGTTCAAAATCAAATTCAAGCGACCAACAAAGTGCAAAACAAGAAGAACTTAAGAAGCAGCAAAAAGAATTACAAGACAAAGCAAAAGAGCTTCAAAAGCAACAAGAAGAATTGAACAAAAGCAATCAGAGCGACCAAGAGAAAAAACGCAAACAAGCAGAACTCGAGCAAAAGAAAGCTGAACTAGAGCGCGAGAAAGAAAAGCTGGCAGCCAAAATGCAGGAAAACAAACAAAATCAGAATAGTAAGGATGGTCAAGAGAACTCTGAAGCAATTAGAGTACTATCGCCAAAACAAGAGAACGCCGAAAGAAGTTTTCAATCTAGCTTGGATAGGCAAAAAAGAACTTTACAACAAGTAAACAAAAATAAAGGAAACGAAACGGATTATAATTCAGGTAAAAAGTGGTAAAATCAATAATTATACTGTGTGTGTTGGTGCTACAAGGATTCGTAGCACTTAGCCAGGTGGATTTTTCTGCATCTGTTCAAACTAATGGTAGAGAAGTCTCAACCGACGATAAAATAATTCTGAAAATTAAGTACAACGCTAAAGGAGACTTCACACCACCTGCGTTTAAGGACTTTAATGCCCAGGGAGGCGGAGAGAATGTGATGTCATCCATTTCCATTATTAATGGTAAACGTAGTGACTCCTACTCTATTTCTCGTAATTACTATCTGCAAGCGAAACGCCCTGGTAAATTAGTTATTGAAAGTGCTGCTTTGGTTGTAGACGGAAAAACTTACCGCACTCAGCCAATTACAATTGAAGTGAGCAAAGGCACTGCACCTCAAGTTGCTGCAGGTGCGTTTGATCCTAATGCAAAGCTCATCGCAAAGGTCTATCCATCAAAAACTGCAGTATATCAAGGAGAACCATTCACAATGGTGTACAAGGTATACACGCCCTACAAGTTCAGACAAATTCGTGATGTAAACTTCCCGAGCTATACAGGCTTTAACAAACACAGCTTGTTGTCAAAAAACATCAAACAATATGATGTAGCTACGGAAAATATTAATGGGAAGGCATATCAGGTGCTCACACTTGAAAGAGAGCTTTTGCTTCCGTCCTCTGCAGGCACATTTCAACTGGACCCCTATGACGTTCAGATGGTATTAACCGATAGTTGGGGTTGGAATACAGCGGTGGTTGATGCAAAAAGTAACGCCGTTACCATTACCGTTAAAGCGCTACCTGAAACGTCTAAACCAGATAATTTCTCAGGAGCCGTAGGTAGTTTTGACATAAGTGCTACGGCGTCTAAAGACTTCTTAGGTGAAGATGACGACGGATTTGACCTACAAATTGAAATTACAGGAAAAGGTAACACTGATTTTGATGATCCTGCTATAAAGCTCCCAAAACAGTTTGATAGTTACCCGCCTGAATCAGAAGCAGAATCTACGCCAAGCTCTTCAGGCATGAGTGTAAAGAAAACCTATAATTATTTCACTGTTCCCCTGGCAAATGGCGATTTTTCCATCGGACCTTTTGAGTTCTCCTATTTTGACCCTGAAAGTGGTACATACAGAACCGCAAGCACCGATGAAATTAGCATTAAGGTCGACAATCCAAACATTAAAGCTAAACGACTGGCAGACGATGAAAACAAGCTTGCACTTGAATCTGGCGTAAAAGATCTTCGTTATATAAAAACGGATACGAGCTTATCCCAAAAAGGCACTTACTTATTCGGCAGCTCTAAATTCTGGCTGGCGCTTGGCACCCCTGCCCTAGCCTTTTTTATTCTGGTATTTGTTAAGCGAAGAAAAAAAGAGGACGACCCTGAAACAGAGCTTCAGCGCGCTATTGCAAAGGCAGGAAAGCTAGCTACTGCCCGTTTAAAGAAGGCCAAATCTCATTTAGACCATGGCGATAAAGATGCTTTTTACATAGAAAATATTCGTGCATTGTACTCTTACATAAGCACTAAAATAGGAATGCAGGCGGCAGATATGAATAAACAAACCATTCGTACAGAACTTGAAGCTAAGTCTGTTTCTTCCGACACAGTAAGTAAGTTGATATCATCACTTGAGCAATGTGAAATGGCTAGATACGGAGCTATAAGCGGGAACCCTCAGGATGTGTATCAGGACAGTATTCAGTTAATCACCACAATTGAAAGCGAGATAAAATGAAATATCTAATTAGCATAGCATATTTGGTTTGTTCGTTGGTTTCTTTTGCGAACAATGACTTTAATGAAGGTAATGCTGCATACAAAGATCAGCGCTATGAAGATGCTGTTGAAGCCTATCAAAAAATAGTGGATGACGGACTTGAATCTCCAGAACTCTATTACAATCTGGGAAATGCCTATTTCAAACTCAATGATTTAGCCCACGCCAAATTGTATCTTGAAAAAGCCCACAAACTAGCACCAAACGATGAAGACATTATTTATAATCTTGATTCGATTGCCAATCCCGCTCTGCTTGATAAAACAGAAATCATCCCGGCAAAGGGAATCAATGCTGCGATGGTGTCGGTTGTAGCGTCAAAAGGTAAAAACTTCTGGTCGTGGACAGCTATTCTTTTATGCGGATTCGGATTTTTATCGCTGAGTGCGTTCTTATTCGTAGGTACTTCTAAACTTAAACAAATCGCTTTCTATTCTGGGATTACGGCGATAGTTTTAGGAATAGTAGCTATCAGCTTGGCGTATTTTCATAAAAACCATCTAAACAATCACGAAAAGGGCGTGATTATGTCAGAGAGTGTTGAAATCCTAAACGAACCATCTGCAAACGCCGAAATGTTGTTCGAATTGCACGAAGGCACCACGGTAGAGATTATAGAGGAAAATAATGAGTGGTACCGAATCGAAATTGACAAGCTTCAGGGCTGGATGAGCAAAGAGGATTTAGAGCAGATATAAGTTTCCAAAATTATTATTGGATTGCCGAGATTCACTATCTTGTGCTCTTATCAAACACCTGATTAAAATAGTATTACTTGCACTTAGTTTGTGCACTTCATCCACTATCAATGCACAAATTAGCATTGATGATACTGTTCGTATCTATGATAATCTAAACCTAGCTCAGGAAATATATCTTGAAGAACCAGAGAGGGCTAAAACGCTTTGGGAACAAGCCTTAACCATGACGAATGACTTGCTCAAACAACAATGGAGCAATGAGGTCAAAGAAGAGCTACAAGTCGTTAAATCAGATTTGCTATTCAATTTATCCCAAATCTATCGGAACAGTGGTGATCCCGAGATGACCATATACTACCTAAACCAAGCCCTGGAAATTGATGAGGCGTTGGGCAATAAGGAAAACATGTCCTATTCTTACAATGACCTAGGTGTAATCTACAATGATGTCGGTCTGTTTGATAAAGCACTAGAGTATTACATGGCAAGTCTAAGTATCGACAAGGAGTTAAAAAACATGCAGGGAGTAGCCACTTCACTAGGAAACCTTGGATACTTACACACCAGTCAGGAAAACTATGATGAGGCGATTGCTTTTTTTAAGGAAGCCCTTGAGATTCAGCAGAAGCAAAACGACTCATTGGGAATGGTTGTATCATATAACAATCTCGCCAGTGTGTACTTCACTATTGACGAATACGAGACAGCCATGGAATATTCTCAGAAGTCTCAATTAATTGCATCAAATATTCACGCCATTGCTTCTCAAGCCAATGCTACTGCAAGAATTGGAAATATTCATCTTGAGATGAACAGATTAGACAAAGCTGAGGAGTATTTCAATGAGGCCTTAGCCCTTAGACAATCCATTGGGGAGAAAGACGGGATTTTTACATCATATATTGAATTATCCAAGCTTTACAATTCCAAAAACAAAACCTCTGAAGCAATCGCTTATGCCGAACTTGGACTGGGTATAGCGAAAGAAACAGGCTTTCCTGTTCATCTGAGTGAGGCATCCGAACAATTAAGCACATTATATAAAGCACAAGGAAAGTTCCAAAGAGCCTTAGAAATGCTACAGTTTCACATTGAAATATCCAATCAAATCATACAAAAAGATCGTTCTAAGTCTCTATTCAAAAAGCAGTATGAAGAAAAGTACAACACCCTTAGAATGCGTGATTCGCTAATTGCAGCAGAGCAGCAGGCAAAAGCTCAAGCAATAAAAGAACGTGAAGATTACGAACGAAAAATTGAAGAGCAAGAGTTTAAAAATCAGCAAAAAAAGAACCAGATATATATAATAGCATCCATTGGTGGTTTTGTGTTGATGGCCTTTGTAATAATTATCTTGTATCGCAATAACAAGCAGAAGCAATTAGCGAATCAATTAATTGAGGAACAAAAGAAGGCGGTTGAGAAGCAAAAATCTAAGATAGAGGATCAGCACAAACAGCTCGAAACCAACCACAAGGAGATTTCAGACAGTATTAATTACGCCGAAAGATTGCAACATGCTATTCTCCCATCGTCTGAATCTATTCAAAGTGCATTTTCAGACGGATTTGTACTATACATGCCCAAACACGTGGTTAGTGGGGATTTTTACTGGTTAAACACGATAGATAATTTACATCTAATCGCGGTAGCAGATTGTACTGGACATGGGGTGCCAGGTGCTATGGTAAGTGTTGTGTGTAGCAATGCTTTAAACAGCGCTGTTAAAGAGCATGGCTTATTAAATCCTGCAGATATCCTTAACAAAACAAGGGAGATTGTAATTGACACTTTTGCCTCATCTGGTAAGGAGGTGAGAGATGGAATGGATATTTCATTGTTATCGGTTGAATCTAAGGATAATTCTTCTTTTAATATTAAGTATTCGGGAGCCAACAACCCGCTTTGGGTAATTGAAAAAGGAACTACTCAGCTTAGTGAAAACAAAAAGATCAGAAAGAACATAATTGATGATTACTCCATCTCTGATATTCGTGGAGATAGACAACCTATTGGTTTGTATTCGCAAATGTCGCCATTTACTCAAGTAGAGTTTACACTGAATAAAGGAGCTAAACTATATATGAGTTCTGACGGATATATTGATCAATTTGGCGGTCCTAATGGTAAGAAATTAAAATCTCCTAAACTTAAAAAGTGGTTGATCGAGCAGCAGGAGATATCTAGTATGGAAGAGCATGTTAAACTCTTAAAGCAATTGCACTTAGATTGGAGAGGGAATTTCGAACAAATAGATGATATCTGCGTATTAGGGATAAAGCTTTAAATTATGTTACTGAAAATTTTAGCAGGAAATGCCTTGATATGTGTGTTTATTGCCGTTGTGCTTTACACTATGCAAAGTGAGAAGAATGATCAGCGTAAAAACTTTGTATACCTATATAAATATGCTTTGATTAGTTCGACGGCAATTATCTTTACGATATTGGCTAAGTGGTTGATTAAATAATGGGATTTGAAATTCGAGATTTGAGATTTGAAATTCGAAAGTGTCGCTGGGGATAGGCTTTAAGGTTAACGAAATTGATGATTGAGTATTTATGATTGATAATTTCTTAACGATGGGCACTCATTGACCAATTAAACGACACACTAGTCAGCTGCTTAAATCCAAAATTTGGGATTCAATATTCGAAA
>CAXRGQ010000003.1:0-3098 GCA_964230215.1 Flavobacteriales bacterium | reverse complement strand
AATCACCCAGTTGACATTCCTATATCTGTCTTGAAGATTTAGATTGCCAAAAGACCCCGGCCGATTATAAAATTGGTGTGTGATATCTTGATTATAGTGCATTAACTGAAGCTCTATTTCAGATTTCTTATACTTAAGACTAGAGTTGATTCCCAATACTAGAGGGGAGTTTTGGTTTAATTCAAATTCATAACCTATTCCTTCTGTAAAGAGCCCGGTATTATATTCTGAAATTATCCAATCTCCCATGTATTGATACTTAAATGTGAATCCAGTATATATCTTGTGAGACGATAATTTGGAGATTATTCCCTTCTCCATAACGAAATAGGGAACACTGTAATTAGTGCTAATAGTATTGTTCAATGTTGTTAAGTAATAAAATCTTGTCGGGGTTAATCTATCGTCAATTTCTTGAATTCTATCAGTGAGATCATATGCGGTCATCCCGTCTGACATTCTTGGACTTTCAATACCAACAGATATAGACGTGTAAAACTTGCCCTTTTTGGTCACGGTCTTCCCAATTCCTAATGAAGTGCCGAGAGATGGGCTTATTTTTATGTAGTCACCATACTCCGCGAATTCTGGTACTACAATTTGATTTATCATTAAGCCGCTAGAAACGAAATAAGACTTCTGTCTTTGTGCATTCACATCAAGGCTAAATGTCAGTGTAAAAGTGAAAAACAAATAGCCGGAGAGGAGTAGTCTCCGGCTATTTGATCTGGTTTTACCAAGCATGGGTGAGAGTAAATAAATATGTTCCTTCCAAATAGAAGTCTGTATAGCTCAATCCATTTAGCATTTTCACATCCCAGTGTCCCCAGCTGGTAGCTTCAGAATGTTTGTATTTCTTGACTAATTTATAATTTATCGATGAAGGGGAAGAAAAATATTTGTTAGGACTATTAAAACAATGTTCATCGTGACTTAATAATTGTAGGTAGGTGTCTGAAGCCATTTCTTTAATAACTACTTTATGCCCGCCTGAACTTTTAGATTCAAAATATTTCATGACGACTGAAACGGTCTTTTTAGCAAACATAGGGTTATGTACCCTGCTCTTGCCATATACATAATCGTTAATTCCAACACTTATTTTTGGTTTTGTGACTTCCTTATTCTTGTACTTACACAGGATTGGATCTGGGTTCCATCTCCAAAGTACGATACTTGACTTGAATGAAAATTGAGTATTTCCATCATTATATTTAAAGTTGCCAAACTTCTTAGTTGGAGTTGCAGATCTGGCCATATCCATTGCCAATTGTCCACTCAGCGTATCAACAAATTCTATATGAATTGAGTCGTTAATTGTTAAGGTTCTGATTTTAGAAATCAAACTTGGGCTAAGAGAGTCTTGGTGCACGAGGATTGATAATCCATCTCTGCTATTAAACACCACTTCATTTCCGACTTGATATTCTCCGGTAGAATTAACTAATGAGCCAAAGCCTTCAACATTTAATGGATGGTCTGGCAAGACACTGTTTTCGGTCAGTGTATTTTGGGCTAACCACAAATCTTCTTCGAACGATAGCTGATGCCTTAACGATATAAAACCATTTTTAGTATTCTCAAAACTAATATAGGCATGCTCAGTCTCATAATTGTTAAAGTTGAATATTGAGTCAATCTGTTCTTGACTCATTGTGGTGTTTACAGTTCCGGCCCATGTTTGATGTGAGGCCTCATATACACTGTCCTCGTACTTTAAATGATTTAAAACAATGTCTAATTCTTGAGGGGAATTAAATATCAACCAGCCGTAACTTGATTGTTGAACTAGTGTAGTTGGGTCTGTGTAAAATTCTGGTTGGGGAGGAACATCTTTATTACAGCTTTGGACTGCAATTATCGTTGCAATAAGAGCAGGGAATAGATACTTTGGTTTCATGGTGTGGTTTAGTTTACATTTCGAGTTAAGTTATGAAAACTGATTAACGAATGAAATGGTAAATATTCACCATTGTGTATTTGATAAACTTTTGGTTTACGCTTTGGGTTGAGTCAAAATCTTTGATCGTGTGCTAGTGGATATTGGCTTCGATGTGAAGCAAAACAAGCTTTGTCCATGCAAGAGTATAATTCCCCCACCACCGCAACCGCCTATACTATAGGGCGGTTGCGGTGGTGGGGTTGAATCTTAAAGGAATTGAGTATGATTATAGTGTAACTATCTTAAATAGAGGTAATTGTTGTGGTTTTGGTTTGGTGTTCATTTCAAACAGAGAAAAATGACTAACTTGCAGATTCCTGCGAAGGCCTGCATAATGGGTATGTTCTCGTCCCTTGGAAAATGTGGTGTCCAAACAGGTGACCACGACTGCAAAGAGTGGTTTAATAGCTGATAATCAGTATGGTAAAATATATGGTTCGAGCCCTGCTGGGCCCACTTTAAAGCACTTCCATTTGGAGGTGCTTTTTTGTTTCGACGAACACAATTGTTTAATAATGAATTGAGTAGGGTCAAAATGAAACAAAATGCCATGATATAAATACTAGATTCCTAGTTGAATAAAAAAATCATGTCATGAAAAAATTACACATTATTCTTCTTTTTGTTGGGGGTTTTAGCTTTGCTGCTATAGCCCAAGATTATGCTGAGAATTCCTTTGGAATTTACACTTCAGGACCGGCTCAGGCCTTCGGAATACAATGGAATCATCAAATAACTGAGAAAACAACACTTAGTGCTCACTATGGACAACCCGTTGAGCAATCATGGGATGCTACTGATCCGTATTATCCAACTGACGACAACTCAGGCCAAGGATATACTGGAACCACCTTCCAAGGATCCTGGACGGGTGTTGTTCTTAATCATCGTCCTTTTGAAAGTTTTGATGCTTTTAGAGTTTACGTAGGAGCAGGAGTTGTTCGTTTAGGCGGAAATCTTGAGGGATTGGACGATGGACATCGCTATTTTATTAATGGACATGGACCATTTCAATCTATGGGAGTTGGTTATGGCCTCAAACCAGTAAAAGGGTTCCAGTGGGGTATTGATGTCGGCTTACTTCGTGTGCCTGGATTTACTACTCAGACAGATGGTGATAATGCTGCTGCTGTTATGGATTTAACGATAGTCAATC
>CAXRGQ010000002.1:0-2102 GCA_964230215.1 Flavobacteriales bacterium | reverse complement strand
ATCTCTCTTTTAGGTTTACCATTGTCATAATATGCCATGGCAATACAATACTTCTGAACAGTCTTTTCCATATCGCCACCAGCAAACATACTACAATATGCACCAGTCTTTAAATAACTTTCTAATTGTCCAACATAAGCATTCCACATTTCTCTTCTAGCAAGAGCACCATTGACTCCTGCTACGTGTGATCTGTGTTCTGCTTGCTTATGTGCTTTAGCTTCTTTGATCCAAGCTCTAACATTCACCATACTAAAGTCATGGTCATCTGGTAACGCTACAACCTCTTTGCTATACTGAGCATACTTAGGAGGATTCTTTTTATATCTTTCCTCTCTAGCTTTTGCTAGTCTATCTGCGGCTGCTTGTTTTTGGTCTTCATTCATAATCTAAGCTCTCCAAAATCTCCATTTGATTATATGTCGCATCTTTGTAATTTATCTTTCCTTTTGTTTTGTGATGCTCGATTGTTTGTTTTCCAGGATAGTAACACTGCGTTACTGGAGCTCCTTGTACACCTAAATTACACTTCAATAAATCGTTCATTACTTTTAAATTCATTACACTATTTTTTATTTCACCAATAGTATTGTTCATCTTTAATGTAGGCCAAAGCATACTTACAAATGGCTTGTTTGGATTAAATCTAGAATAACCATACTTGACCATTCCAGTATGTATTTCAGCCATAGGTCCTGCATCAATTATATTTCTAAACTCATACCACTCTCTCATTAGAAACTTAGCAAAAGACTGTTTCATGTATATACATTCAGCTGCAATACCAGGACACCAAACATCCCAATCAGCCCAGTTATTAATCATTGCGTTTAGCTTATCTGGGTCTCTAATAAAAGCATCGTGTTCAAGTACAATGATGTTCTCGCCTGTCTCTGCAATATGTTTCCACCAATGAAACATAGAGGTAAAGCATGCCTTCTCAGTTGTAGAAATTTTATGAGGAACGTTTTTATATTTTGATGCACTGCTAAATGATCCCCATGGTAAGTCAAAGGGATTGTCCATTATTGTTTCTGGTGTATAACATTGCCATCTTTCTACTTCAACATTCTCAATAGGTTCCCAAGTTTTCATAGCAACTTTAGAGTAAGCCATTGATATGGGATTGTCGAAGTCGCAAATCATAACAGCTCTGAATTTCATTTTTGCATTTTCCTATAAATAAGATTATAAATCAACTATCGATTTTTTTATATTTATTTCAATTTCCCGTTGACTTTAAATAAAACTGACAGTATCATCCTTCTCTGTGAGAAGGGCAGGATAAAGGGCGCATGGATTATATACCACTAGATGAATCATTAATAAACTCGGATGTATGTATTCGTTGCGGGCATTGCTGTAAGTGGACAACACCTACTGCTTTTGGAAACGATAGCCGGATTGAGTGGATGGAAGCAATAGTTAGTGATAATCCACATGTGGAAATAGTCCCCCACAATAAAATAGATGATGGCAGATATCCATATGAGCTAAAAGTAACATGTAGTCAATTGGATACGTCAGATGGATTCTTCAAATGCAAGATGTATAAGAATCGTCCTAAAACATGTAGTGAGTATAATTGCTTTGCGTGGTCTAATAAATTAAAGAGAAGACCTGAGGCTTTCCACAAGCAACAAAAAGCTATCAAAGAGGTTCATGGAATTGATGTAGAGTATCAGAATGAAATGAAGCCAGATCCTTACATTGATAGAATAAAAGCAAAAATTATTTAAAAAAAGTGTTGACTTCAAATAGACCATTTAGTATAATGTATGCATAATTTGATTAAGGAGAAAAATTATGGCACATATGGTAGAAACAATGGCTTACGCAGGGGAACTTCCTTGGCATGGTCTTGGTACTAAAGTAGACGAGAATATCGGCGTTGACGGTATGCTCAAAGAAGCTGGATTAGATTGGAAGGTTGCAAAAGTTCCTTCATTCGCTACATTCAATGGTGAAGATATCTATTCAGGACATGACATGTTAATTAGGGAGTCTGATGGACAACCTTTAGACATGGTTAAACAGAACTGGGTTCCAGTTCAAAACGCTGACGCTTTTGAGTTCTTTAGAGAGTTCGTAGAAGCTGGCGA
>CAXRGQ010000001.1:0-190376 GCA_964230215.1 Flavobacteriales bacterium | reverse complement strand
ATGTAATGCAACGGTAACAGTAGAAGATAACACTGCCCCAACAGCTATTTGCCAGAACATCACGGTTTATTTAGACGCTACTGGAAATGTAAATATTGCACCAGCAGATGTAGATAACGGATCGTTTGATAACTGTTCTATCACGTCATCGACATTAGACATTACAGCATTCACATGTGCAGACCTTGGAGCGAATAACGTAACACTGACCTTAACAGACCCAAGTGGAAACGTAAGCACATGTGCATCTACAGTAACAGTATTAGACACGATTACGCCAACGCTTGTTTGTCCGATCGATCAGAACGAACCAGCAGATGCTAATTGCCAGTTCCAGTTGGTTGATTATACGCCATTAGCGACTGTGAGCGATAACTGTAACATCACAGTAACACAAAGTCCAGCACCGGGTACATTTATATCAGGTACAGTTCCTGTAACAATAACGGTGGTTGATGACGCTGGAAATACTACAAGTTGTTCTTTTAACGTAACAGTAGTGGACGTGATACCGCCAACACCAATTTGTCAAAACGTAACGATTCAATTAGATGCAGCAGGAACGGCCTCAATTACAGCCGCAGATATTGATAACGGTTCATTTGACAACTGTGGTATTGATACATTGACCTTGGATCAATACAACTTTACATGTGCAGATTTAGGCGCTAATACAGTTACCTTAACAGTATTAGACATAAACGGGCTTTCGTCTACATGCAACGCAACTGTGACCGTTGAGGATATCATAGCTCCAACAGCTATATGTCAGAACTTGACTGTTCAATTAGATGCAACAGGAAATGCTTCAATAACACCTGCCATGCTCGATAACGGTTCATTCGACAACTGTTCAATTGTAAGTGTAACTGCTAGTCAAACGGCATTTGATTGTACGAATGTAGGACCTAATAACGTAACACTTACTGTTGAAGATCAGAGCGGAAATATATCTACTTGTACAGGTATCGTAACAATTGAAGACAACATTGACCCAGTGGCTGTATGTCAAAACATAACAGTGAATCTTGATGCTACAGGAAATGTCGCCATAAGTGCAGTTGATGTGGATGGAGGGTCAACAGATAACTGTATAGTAGCATCATTCAGCTTAACCGATACAGCGTTTACATGCGCAGACATTGGTGTAAACACTGAGATTCTGACGGTGACAGACGTATATGGAAACTCAGAAACGTGTGCAGCTGATATTACCGTTGTTGATATTACCCCTCCGACAGCTATCTGTCAGAATGTAACAGCATATTTAGATGGAACAGGTAACATTTCAATTAATCCTTCTGATATAGATAATGGCTCTACAGATAACTGTACAGTAACGAATCTTACGCTTGATGTTTCCAACTTTGATTGTACTAATCTAGGTGCAAACCCAGTGGTATTAACCGTGGAAGATCAGAGTGCCAATACGTCTACATGCAATGCAGTAGTAACTGTATTGGATACAATTTCTCCTACTGCAATTTGTCAGAACTTTACTCTAGTGTTAGACCCTACAGGTAACGCAACTCTTTTACCGTCAGACATTGATGCAGGTTCATTCGATAATTGTACGATAGTTAACTACAGCGTTAATATTTCGGCGTTTGATTGTTCAAATGTTGGACCTAATAATGTAATTCTAACAGTAGAAGATCAAAGTGGCAACACCTCAAGTTGTACGGCTGTTGTTACTGTTGTGGATACAGAGCTGCCAACTGCGATTTGTCAAAATATCACTATTCAATTAGATGCTACAGGGGCGGCTTCCATAGTACCAACGGATGTAGATGGAGGGTCGTTTGATAATTGTGGTATCACCAACATGACTATTGATGTAAGTAGTTTTGATTGTACAAACATTGGCCCTAACAATGTTCAGTTTACGGTTGAAGATCCAAGCGGGAATACATCAACTTGTACTGCCGTAGTAACGGTAGAAGATAACGTTGCACCGATACCATCGTGTCAGAACATTACAGTTTACCTTGATCCAACAGGAAATGCAACCATTAGCCCGAATGATATAGATAACGGGTCAACTGACAATTGTACTATCTCTGCAATGTATCTAGATATAAGTGCATTTACGTGCGCAGACTTGGGTAACAATGCTGTTGTATTAACAGTAGAAGATCAAAGTGGAAATACAGCGACATGTAATGCCACGGTTACTGTTCTTGATACTATCGCACCAATTGCGCTTTGTCAAAACTTTACAACGTATTTAGATCCTGCAGGAAATACATCAATCTTAGCTAGCGATATTGATGCCGGTTCTGTAGATAATTGTACAATAAATTCACTATTGTTAAGCCAGTCAATTTATGATTGTTCGCATGTAGGAAACAATCCAGTTACACTGACTGTAACTGACCAAAGCGGTAATATTTCAACCTGCTCATCTGTTGTTACAGTTGTGGATACAGTAGCTCCAATTGCGCTGTGTCAGCCACAGACAATATATCTAGATGCAAACGGAATGGCTTCAATTACATCTGCTGATGTTGATGCAGGGTCAAATGATAATTGTGCTGTCGATACAGTTTATCTTGATAATTACACCTTCTCTTGTCTAAATCTTGGAGCTAACACAGTGACGCTTACTGTAGAAGATGTGAATGGAAATTCAAGCACATGTACATCAACGATTACTGTTCTTGATACGATTGCACCTACCGCAATTTGTCAAAACATTACAGTAAACCTAGACGTGGCTGGTCAAGCTACAATCGTATCTGCGGATGTTGGTTCTGCATCATTCGATAACTGTACAATCGCATCTTCAACGGTTGATATTAGCTTCTTCGATTGCAGTATGCTAGGAAACAACAATGTCGAATTAACCCTAGTAGATCAAAGTGGAAATACAAGCACATGTATTGCAGTAGCGAATGTAGTAGACACAATTTCACCAGTAATTAATTGTCCATTTGATCAAATCGAATACGCGGATGCTAACTGTGAGTTTGTGGTTCCTGACTATATCCCGATGGGGTCAACTACAGATAACTGTTCAATTGTAAGCTTTACACAATCTCCAGTGGCGGGTACAATTGTTAACTCGGGCATTACGACCATCACATTGACTTCAGAAGATCAATCGGGCAATATCTCATTCTGTGATTTTGAACTGGATGTATTTGATACCATTGCACCAACGATTATTTGTCCTAACGATACCATTATTTGTCAAGAAGATGGCGCATATGCATGGCCTGTTCCAGTAGGTTTAGATAACTGTTCAGGTTCTGTAACAACTCAGATTTTAGGATTCGCTTCTGGAAGTTTATTGCCTGATGGTATTAATACTATATCTTATGAGGTAGTGGATGCTGTTGGAAATAGCGCAACATGTTCATTCGATATTGATAATGTAAGATGTGCACTTGAGTTAGATATTCCTGATGCAATAACACCAAACGGGGATGGCTACAATGATGAATGGGTAATACCTAACCTGAATTTATGGTTCCCAGAATGTTATGTGGAAATCTATAATAGATGGGGGTCTAGAATCTACAAACAAGATGGATATAGTATTCCATGGAATGGAAGATATAACAACTATGATTTACCGACTGGATCTTACTATTATGTAATTAGGCTGAATGATGAGGCAAACACAGTATTCACTGGATATGTAAGTATTGTGACAAAATTCTAATGCTATGAGAAACGTGTTATACATATTGACAATTTTGATGTTTGTGGCGATTTCGAACGCGAATGCCCAACAGCAACCTCAGTACACGCAGTTTCAGCACAATCCTTATGTTATAAATAACGCTTTTGCGGGGGTTTATGATATGTTGGATATTAACGCTAGCTTCAGAAGGCAATGGGTTGGTATTAATGGAGCTCCTGAGACTTATTATCTGAGTGTGTCAAGCCCTATTGGTAAGAACAAAAAACCTTTATATAACCCATCTTTACGTATTAGTAGACCTGGTGCAAAAAGTGCAGTATCTGACCCAAAAATATCTACTGGAAAAGTTAAGCATGGTGTAGGAGGAATAATACTTAATGATAAATACGGGCATTTTGTTAGGACTAATGTGCTTGCATCCTATGCTATTCACGTTCCCATCATAGATGGATATAATTTTGCTTTAGGTGTTCAAGGGGGAGTATCTAATCACATTTTAAGAGACCTTAATCTTCTTGATATTGGAGACCCTTATTACGCAACTATAATGGCAAATGGAGGCAAAAAGAATTACTTTGACTTGAATTCTTCTGCCTTATTTTATTCTGAGGATTTATTTATAGGCTATACAGTAAATAACCTTATTAAATATGGCATCAATAACAGATCTAACCCTAGTGATTATGATTTAAGAATGCACCATTTTGCTATGGCAGGATATAACTTCTATCTGAGTAATGATAGAATAAAATTAACACCAAGCGTTATTGCAAAATATATGCAT
Organism: Flavobacteriales bacterium; assembly: GCA_964230215.1. GTDB lineage: Bacteria > Bacteroidota > Bacteroidia > Flavobacteriales_D > JAUILH01 > JAUILH01. Next base: position 185,943 of record CAXRGQ010000001.1, on the reverse strand, counting down.
CCAGCTCCAGTTGTATTTGATGTGAATGTTAAAGCGGTGTTTGATAATTGGATTTGGGGAGGGTTATCTTACCGACACACGGATGCGATATCGGCCATGTTTGGTTTATATGTTAACGGTATGTTTAAGTTATCATACTCATACGACTTCTCAGTTGCTGGATTAAGAAGCTACAACGCAGGTAGCCATGAAGTGGTGATGGGCTTTACATTGGGTAATCAAAAATAGATGTAATGAAAAGAGGGCTGTTAATAGTTTCTTAATAGTCACCTAAATTCGCAGCATAACTCACGTACTTTTATTTCAAGAAATGGAATAATTGACGTGAAAATCACACTAAAGCATACATTTTTTCTACTGATTTGTCTTTTGGCTAAGGAGCTTAATGGACAAAAACTACGTGATAGTCTTTTGTTCTCAGATCCAGTAGCCATGTCTCTCGCGATAAACTCGCAGTATGAGGAGAGTATGCCGGTTTTCTCAAAGGATAGCTCTAAGCTTTACTTTGTAAGGACATTTCATCCAGATAATGCAGGCGGAGAGGATGGTGATCAGGATATTTGGGTGTCTACACGTGTGGATGGGCAATGGACAACTGCCATCAATGTTGAAGACTTGAATAACGAGGAAAACAATGGTGCATTCGGAATAAACCAAAACGATAACATCATCTACTTGTTGAACGCCTACTTAAAACGCAAAAGAACATTTGAAAAAGGAGTTGCAATTGCAAGTAAGAAGAATGGCGAATGGACGACAAAAACAGAGACCTTGCCAATTCCGGATCTAAAGATAAATGGAGATTATTATGGCTTTCATGTAAATTCGGAAGAAACAGTACTCCTCATTTCAAACAAAGGTCAAGGTTCATTGGGTGAGGAGGATTTGTACGTGTCATTAAAAGATAGCTCAGGTAACTGGGGAAGCCCAATCCATCTTGGGCCGAAAATCAACTCCAAGGGCTACGAAATGTCACCATTCTTATCTCCTGATACGGATACTCTGTATTTTAGTAGTAACGGACATGGAGGTTTCGGTGAAGCTGATATTTTCTATTCGGTAAGAATGGATCACACATGGCAAAATTGGTCTGAGCCAACCAACCTTGGCCCACAAATTAACTCTGAAGCTTTTGATGCATATTTTATTCGTTCCGATAATGAAGTGTATTGGTCGAGCAATAGAAATGGCGAATTGAGCGATATTTTTACAGCAAAAGTAGTAGGTTGGGTATGGCCTCCACTTCCTCCAAGAATTGATACCTCACGCATTGATACAGTATTTGTTCAAGCAGATCCTGGTGAAGTAGTTGTAGTCAAACAAATGCTACACAAAAACGATACTATTCGAATGGAGGATAAAGGCGATACGCTTGTAATTACTGTGCCAAGAGATACCTTATTCTACATTCAGCTACCAAAGCAATCGCCGCCTATTGCAAGCAACGATAGCTTTCCACCGCAAATCACAAGAGTGGATACGGTTTACATTACTAAAACCGTCCCTGGCGATCCACCACCTCCTTTAGTTCGTGTAGATACAGTATATATCGACAAAAATAACCCAACAGATGTGATACCGCCACAGGTACGCGTGGATACGGTGTTTATAACGAAGAATGACCCACCAGCAGATACGGCTAAACCATCAAATCCCCCAGGGGATTTAGATATGGAGTTGCTTGAAGCTATAATTTATTTCGACCTAGATAAGTATTATCTCACGTTCGATTCTAGAATGATCTTAAATCGAGTTGCGATGGTTATGGAGAAATATCCAGATTGGCACGTCAGAATGGAGGGACATTGTGATATTCGCGATACTGACCCATATAATATGTGGTTATCGGATAAAAGGGTGTTGTCAGCAAGAAAATACTTAGTAGATAAAGGCATCAGTGAGTCACGATTAAACCTTGGTTACTATGGGGAAACAAGATTAGCAGTGGAAACTCCTAGCGTTAACTCTCCTGAAGATGATCACCATCAGAATAGACGCGTAACCATTCAGTTCGGTACACCACAAGATGTGGATCTATTGGCAAGTACAAACCCAATTCCAGATATTCCAAAGAGTCCAATACACGGATATACCGTTGGAGGTAATAAAAACACAGCATCAAATAGCACTGCAAATACTAATTCATCTACCAACGCATCCAATAATAATAGTTCCAATGAGGTGGGAGAAGGAATCGTATATAAAGTTCAGCTAATGTCAACAAGCAAGGACTTAGACTTGAGTCATGAAATGTTTAGTGGGCTAGAAAATGTTGGCAAGTATAAGCGTTATGGTCTCATAAAATATACAGCTGGTGAGTTTTCAAATATTGATGAAGCAAGAGCCTACAGATCCGTTGCATCTCAAGCAGGATATGAAGGTGTTTTTGTCGTGAAGTTCGTTAATGGCAAACGCGTATCCATCTAATTTCTCCTAACAATTTAAGTTCTGTTAACATCTGAGTTTTTGTTGTGTAGATGCATTGCCTACCTTTGTAACAAATTAAACAAAAACAAAATGAAGAAAATTTACTTACTCGCCTCAATGTGTATGTTAGGTACGTTTGCAAATTCTCAATTATCTGAGGATTTCGAAACATCCGTACCACCAGCAGGTTGGGCAATATTTGATAATGGAATAGGACTTACGCAGTCTTGGCAATCTAGTACAACCGCAAATGGTGGAGCGCAAGCTGCATATGTCCGCTATGAAAATGTCACAGGATTAGCTGAAGATTGGTTGGTCACTCCACAATTTACAGTAAGCCCAGGAGCTACAGCTATGGAGTTCTACCAACGTCAAGCATTTGGAAGTGATTTTGGTAGTGTTTACACAGTGCGTGTGTCAACAGCAAGTCAAACTACACCAACCGACTTTACAATTATAGATACACAAACCGAAACAGACTTTACTACAACGTATTCTTTACACACAGTTGATTTGAGTGCATATGTTGGAACTCCAATTTACGTTGCCTTTGTAATGGAAAATGACGATGGTGATAACTGGTATATTGATGATATTAATATGGTTTCACCTCCATGTTTCGAACCAACAGCCTTAAATGTTTCTGGAATCACCACAACTACAGCAGATTTGGCTTGGACAGGTTCTGGTGCGTCTATGTGGGAGCACTCACTTGTGCCTGCAGGTGCTCCTGTGGATACAGTTGGTCAAACAATGACTACATTATTTAATGCAACGGGGTTAACTGCTGCTACATCATATGACTATTACGTAAGAGAAGTATGTACACCTTCTGAGCCACTTATGATTACAGGTGTTATTGATGGACCATTGTCAGGAGGACATCCAAAGGCTATTGAAGTATTTGTTCTAGAAGATGTAAGCGATTTAAGTATTTACGGACTAGGCTCGGCTAATAATGGTGGCGGTACTGACGGCGAAGAGTTTACATTCCCTGCCGTTTCTGCTACAGCTGGTCAATATATTTATGTTGCGGCGGATTCTGCTGGATTTATAGATTTCATGGGCTTTGATGCTGATTACTTCAATGGGTCTGCTCCTAACATCAATGGAGATGATGCAGTTGAGCTGTTTAAAAATGGAAACGTGATTGACGTTTTTGGAGATATCAACGTTGATGGTACTGGTCAACCATGGGAACATTTAGATGGCTGGGCTTACAGAAACTCTGGTCAATTGAATAACTACGGAGTATTTGATCACACGAATTGGTCGTACAGCGGAATAGATGCATTAGATGGAGAAACTGATAATGCAACGGCTACAACTCCTTGGCCAGCAGGAACATTTACAACTTCCATTGATAAATCAAACTGGGAAATGATCAATTTTGTTACGGATTGTGGAGTTGTTTTAGGTGATGACCCAACTACTGCATTAGAGATTTCTTCTTTCCCATATGCGGATACTGGTAATACAACAGTTTGTTTTACAAGTTTTGGCGGAAATACAGCTAATGATGTGTTTTACTATGTAGAAATTACAGATTCTTGTATTGAATCACTGGATATCGAACTATGTAATTCGAGTTTTGATACATACCTAAGATTGTATGATACACAAGGCAATCAAATAGCATTCAATGATGATAACTGTGGTCTGCAGTCAAGCATTTTGGGTCATAGTGTTTCTATGAATGATACAATAGTGATTATGGTTGAAGGATTCAGCGCAAATAATGGAGATTATATTATTGAGGTTGACGCAAACTACTACAATATACCTGCCTTAACAATCTATTCTCAAGATGACGTGAAGTGTTTTGGAGATAGTACAGGAATGGTTACTGTTGGAAATGGAGACCCAAGTTTATCTTATCAGTGGGATGATGCAGCTATGACTATGGACAGCACAGCTACAAACTTACCATCAGGAACATATAATGTGGTTGCAGCTAATGCAAACGGCTGTGCAGTTACTGAGACGATTACAATTGTTGATATGTACCCTGCTCTTACAGTTAATCCAGTAGTTACAGATGTTGATTGTAATGGAGATACGACTGGAGTTGCTGTACTAAACGAATCAGGTGGTGCTGGTGGCGGATTAACCGTTGATTGGGGGACTGCTGATCCAAACATGCTGCCAGCTGGATGGTTCTCATACACCGTTACAGATACTGCAGGATGTATGTTAATGGATTCGGTTGAAGTAACTGAGCCTACGGCAATATCGATCTCGTCAAGTGTAACAGACGAAACATTGGGTAATGATGGTGCTATTGACATCACAGTAACTGGTGGAACTTCTCCATACACGTACTCGTGGGACAGCGGCCAAACTACTGAGGATTTATCGGGTCTAACAGGAAACACGACTTACTTAGTTACAGTTACAGACAATAATGGATGTACAGATACTATGTCAGTGTTTGTTGCGAGCTTTGTTGGTGTGGCATCTCTTGATAATGAATCGCTAACTCTTTATCCAAACCCGAACAATGGAGAATTCTCAGTTGAATTACCAGCGAATGTACCGGGTGTAGTCACAGTAAGCATCTTGTCTGTGCAAGGTCAACTGATTACTCAGAAAACGATAGATAGCAACAATGCTAATCTTAATCTTACTGATTTAGCAGTAGGTCAATACCTTGTGAGATTTGAGTCGAATAACAAGGTTTACCAAGCTAGATTTACAATAATGAAATAATACCTCTAAAATTAACTTAGAGAGTAATCCCCTAGCCGTCGGCTAGGGGATTTTTTATTTCATCAAGTATTGCATTACCTTATCCGTAGCGCCTGATCGAGCTTCAATAAATTTCGAGTTGTCATCTGTTTTGGAGGTAGCGATATTATTTAGAAATAGAAGTAAATCATCGCTTGAGCTAATCTCAGCAGCTTCTCCATTTTGAAGTATATCACCAGCCTCTGGAAATTTCGAATGATTTGGGCCAAAGCAAACGGCAATTCCGTATGATGCAGGCTCCAAAATATTGTGCAAATTCCCAGTATAGCCGCCACCTATGAATGCTGCGTCCCCATATATATATATTCTAGATAGTATTCCAACCGAATCAATTAGCAGAACTTTAGCGCTTAGTTTATTAGAAGCACTTTCATAAGTGGAGTGTTTAACTATATCGTTTCCAAACTTTGATTCTATTTCCCTAATGTGTGCTGCACTAACATCATGCGGTGCAAGAATAATTCTCCATTTATCACTAAGTGAGACGATGGCTTTATTAATAATAGCTTCCTCTTTGGGCCATGAACTTCCTACAATCAAGGTTTTTTGTGTGATTCTACAAAAATCTTCAATGATCTCATCTTTAAATTCTGTTTTAGGAAGTTCACTTACCTGGTCGTATCTAGTGTCGCCAGTTTTCATTTTATTTGAGATACCAATGCTGTTAAGAAGCTCCATTGACCTATCATCTTGTACAAAGATCATGTCCATTTGTAGCAACATGTCTCTAAAAAAACTTCCATACCATTTAAAATATCTATGTTTAGGTCTAAAAGTGGCTGAGAGTAGAAATAGTTTGCTACCTGTATCTTTAATTGCCTTTAAATGATGATGCCATAACTCATATTTCACAAAGAACACCATGGATGGTTTCAGTGATGTAACTAATTTTTTTGCATTTGATTTTGTATCCACTGGCAAATAGAAAACCCAATCAGCTAGCTCAAAGTTTTTCCTTTGTTCAAATCCAGAAGGGGAGTAAAAACTTACTACAAGTGTGTGATTTGGATGTTTGGTTTTGATAGCATGAATAACGGGTTTTGCCTGTTCAAATTCACCAAGAGATGCGCAATGAAACCAAATACAACCATCTAAGCCTTCTGGAATACTGAAGTTTTTTCGCCCATTAACCCATAGTTTTGCTTTGTGATTCCATAATGAAGCAATCTTAATCCCTAAAGCACTGACTCTTATACCAAGATTATAGAGCAATTTCATTAGTAGCGATAAAATTCGTTGGGCGAGCGTTTATAAATTGGTGCAATCCATCCCACACGTATCCCCATCTGCATATCGAACCTTTTGTCATTACTTATGTCGCGCATTTCATCAATTGCGTAGGAGCGTCTACTACTTAACAAGCCCTGATTAAAATCAATTCCAGCGTAAAAATTGACAAGTTTTGAATTCGAAAGATAATAGTAGCCCAAGAACTGATGAATAAGTAAGCCGCTACTTAAGCGGTCATATCCCTTTCTTAAATCATCATTTAACTGAGGGATGTTGTCTTGATTAGTCTCTATTTTAATCTTATGCTGCCAATACCCCAGTCCCAAACGTATTGCAATACCCGAATTAGGATTAGGACCAAAGACCGGGAACAGGCGTCCAAAATTTAGGCACAAACTATGTCCACGATGAAAAAGATTTACTGCAGCCGGTGCGCCACTCGAATTAAGAATAAAGCCTTCATCTGTTTTTAGACCATCTAAAATATCATCTTGTTCAATTTTATTGCTAAAATGGAATGCATACTCAAAACCATATAACCAATTAGCCTTGGATTTAAAATTAGCACTCGCTCCAATAGAGGCGTTAACTCCAAAACGGTCCACTAAATCTCCAGCGGGCAGGTATCCTGCGAAATTCAAACTTACCAGTGGAGTAAATATGGTGGTGTCTCGCACATTGCTTCCTTGAGCCAAAATCGATTGACTGGAAAAGGCAATAATCACCCCAATAAATAAGTTCCTTATCCAAGAATTCATGTGTCTAATAAAAAACACAACAAAGTTATAAATATTGTAAGCCAATCAAACTAAATAATTCCGAGTAAAATAGTAGATTTGTTGCTTGCTCAAATGTAATGTATATGCATAAAATTCAAATGGTTGATCTAGTGGCACAGTATGATAAAGTGCAGAATGAAATTGACCAAGCCGTATTAGACGTAATTAGGTCGTCTCAATATATAAATGGTCCGGAGGTAAAATCATTCCAGTCCGAGTTAGAAAGCTATCTAGGTGTGAAGCACGTTATACCGTGTGCAAACGGGACAGATGCTCTTCAAGTAGCCATGATGGCTTTAGATTTGAAACCTGGAGATGAGGTGATTACATCAGACTTTACATTTGCTGCTACTGTGGAGGTAATTGGTTTATTAGGACTTACTCCAGTGTTAGTGGATGTTGATCCTGAGACATATAATATCGACCCTAAAGCAATAGAGTCTGCAATTACGGAGAAAACTAAAGCAATTGTTCCTGTCCATATTTTTGGTCAATGTGCAGATATGGATGCCATTATGGATATCGCTAAAAAGCACAACTTAAGGGTAATCGAGGATACTGCTCAGGCAATAGGAGCAAAGTATAGCAGTAATGACGGTAATACATATTCGGCTGGCTGCATGGGTGATATTGGTACAACTTCATTTTTTCCATCTAAGAATTTAGGTTGTTACGGAGATGGTGGAGCTATTTTCACAAATGATGATGACTTGGCCGCAGCAATGCGCTCAATAGTTAACCATGGAATGGGTAAACGATATTACTACGATAGATTAGGTGTGAATTCAAGATTAGACTCTATTCAGGCAGCGATTTTAAGAATTAAGTTGCGTCACTTAGATAACTATATTGCAGCAAGACAAATGGCAGCAGCTTATTACTCTGAGCATTTAAATGGTTTTAACGGAATTGTTGCGCCAAAAATTGATGAGAAAAGTACACATGTATTTCATCAGTATACTTTGGTGAGAGAAGGGGTGGACCAATTTAAACTACAAGAGTTTTTAAGTGAAAAAGGCATTCCGTGTATGATTTATTACCCAATGCCTTTGCATGTTCAAGAAGCGTATAAGCAAGATTTTATGAATGATGACGATAATCCAGTTACAAATAGATTGTGTAATTGTGTATTTTCATTGCCCATGCATACAGAGTTAAGTACAGAACAGCTAGAGTTTATTGTCGCTAGCGTTAAAGAATATTTTTCAAAATGAATATAGCAGTAGTAGGGTCGGGATATGTTGGATTGGTTACAGGCACGTGCTTTGCAGAAACGGGCAATAATGTAGTATGCATAGATATTGACGAAAAGAAAGTAGAAACAATGCGTTCGGGTAAGGTGCCTATTTATGAGCCTCATCTAGACGTATTGTTTGAAAGAAACATTAAAGCTGGAAGACTAACCTTTACAACTAACCTTGAACAGGGTGTTGAGGATGCGGAAATAATATTTTTGGCTTTGCCAACACCTCCAGGTGAGGATGGATCGGCTGACTTATCTTATGTTTTAGACGTAGCAGATCATCTTGGTAAAATTATAAAAGACTATAAAGTTATTGTTGATAAATCAACAGTGCCAGTCGGAACAGCAGAGAAGGTTCATAATGCGGTTGCAGCAAATGCAACAGCCTATTTTGATGTAGTATCTAATCCTGAGTTTTTAAGAGAAGGTTTTGCAGTAGATGATTTTATGAAACCAGACAGGGTAGTTATTGGAACAAGTTCTGTGCGCGCTCAAAATGTGATGGAAGAGCTTTACAAACCTTTCGTAAGGCAAGGAAATCCAATAATCTTTATGGATGAAAAATCTGCAGAGTTGACCAAATATGCTGCAAATGCCTTCTTAGCAACGAAGATTACTTTCATGAATGAAATCGCAAATTTCTGTGAAAAGGTCGGTGCAGATGTAGACAAAGTTAGACTCGGAATAGGTTCAGATACACGAATTGGAAAACGCTTTTTATTTCCAGGTATTGGTTATGGAGGAAGCTGTTTCCCAAAGGATGTGCAGGCACTCGTGAATTCGGGTAAGGAAGTTGACTACGAGTTTCAGATTATCAATTCTGTTTTAAAAGTAAATGACAGACAGAAAACGGTACTTGTAGATAAGATTAAAAATCATTTTGGAAGTCTTGAGGGCAAGCGTTTTGCTCTTTGGGGCCTTGCATTCAAGCCAGATACCGATGATATCAGAGAAGCCCCTTCCTTATACATGATAAATGATTTGATTGCAGCGGGTGCACACGTGTGTGCGTTCGATCCGGAGGCAATGGACAATGTGAAGGCTAGTATACATGATGCGATTGATTATGCCAATGATCCATATTCTGCTCTTCTTAACTGTGATGCTTTAATTATTGCAACCGAATGGGGTGTGTTTAGAACTCCAGATTTCAAAAAAATTAAAGATTTGCTGAATTCACCTGTAATTTTTGATGGTAGAAATCTTTATGAACCAGCAACATTAGAAAACAAAGGAATCAAGTACGTCAGTATTGGGCGTACAATTGTATAGTAGGATGAAAAGGATATTAATAACAGGAGCAGCAGGATTTTTAGGGTCCCACCTTTGTGATAGGTTTATTAAGGAAGGCTACAAGGTAGTGGCTATGGATAACCTAATTACTGGGCGACTTAAAAACATTGAACACCTATTTAAACTTGAAAATTTTGAGTTTTATAATCATGACGTTTCAAATTTCGTGCATGTATCAGGTGACTTAGATTATATCCTACATTTTGCTTCTCCTGCGAGTCCAATAGATTATCTAAAAATCCCTATTCAGACGCTAAAAGTAGGATCATTAGGCACACACAATCTTCTGGGATTAGCAAAAGCGAAGAATGCCACTATTATGGTGGCGTCTACATCAGAAGTTTATGGTGACCCACTGGTACATCCTCAGAATGAATCTTACTACGGTAATGTAAACCCAGTCGGACCAAGAGGTGTTTACGATGAGGCTAAGCGTTTTCAGGAAGCTATGACAATGGCATATCATAATTTCCATGGCGTTGATACAAGAATTGTGAGAATATTCAATACGTATGGACCAAGAATGCGACTAAATGATGGTCGTGTATTGCCAGCGTTTATTGGCCAAGCATTAAGGGGTGAGGACTTGACCGTGTTTGGAGATGGTTCTCAAACAAGATCTTTTTGTTATGTTGACGATTTGGTGGAAGGTATTTTTAGATTGTTACATAGTGGTCATACCGATCCTGTAAATATTGGGAATCCAGATGAAATCACCATTGGAGAATTCGCAGAAGAGATCATCAAACTTACGGGTACAGATCAAAAAGTGATTTATAAAGAACTCCCAGCCGACGATCCTAAAAAGCGCCAACCTGATATTACCAAGGCAAATGCCTTGCTAGATTGGCAACCTAAAACAAGCCGTCAAGAGGGGCTTAAGATTACCTATGACTACTTTAAATCACTAAGTGAAGAGGATTTAAGAGAAACAGAACATTATAATTTCGAAAGTTATATTAAGAGATAATGAGCTACTTTGCGCACGATACGGCCGTGATTGATGAGGGTTGTCAAATTGGTGATGGAACAAAAATTTGGCACTTTTCTCATGTAATGCCTAACTGCAAGATTGGAGATAGGTGTAACATTGGGCAGAATGTTGTGATTTCGCCAGAGGTAGTTTTGGGAAATAATGTGAAGGTTCAAAACAACGTGTCAATATATACCGGAGTTATATGTGAGGATGATGTTTTCTTAGGGCCATCTATGGTCTTCACGAATGTAATTAATCCAAGAAGTCACGTAAATAGAAGAGATCAATACGCAAAAACCAGAGTTAAAAAGGGGGCAAGTATTGGTGCAAATGCCACGATTGTATGTGGTAATGATATTGGTGAGTATGCTTTTATCGGTGCTGGAGCAGTGGTGACTAAAGAAGTTCCACCGTTTGCATTGCTTGTAGGTAATCCGGCTAAGCAAATTGGGTGGATTAGTGAATACGGCCACAGGTTGGAGTTTGATGCTGATGGAATAGCAATATGTCCTGAAAGTAGAGAAAGTTATAAACTGGATAATAATAGGGTCCAAAAAACATAAAAGAATGGGAGAGGCGAAGATAAATTTTGGAGTAGTTGGATGCGGACATATCGGGAAACGACATGCCGAGATGATTAATCGAAACGAGGAGGCTGAGCTAATAGCACTTACGGATGTTAAACCCGCTTCTGAGTTAGGGATAGATGATTTTACCGTTCCATTATACGCTGATATTAATGAGATGATAAATAATCATCCTGAAATAGATGTAGTGTGTGTTTGCACACCTAATGGCTTCCACTCTGATCAGAGCATTGCTGCCCTGGAAGCAGGTAAGCACGTGGTTGTCGAAAAACCTATGGGATTATCGAAAGATAAGTGTGAGCAGGTCATCTTTAAGGCTTTGCAGCAATCTAAGCACGTGTTTTGTGTAATGCAGAATAGATACTCGCCACCGTCGGAGTGGATTAAGAGTGTTATCGATCAGAAATTGCTGGGAGATATATTTATGGTGCAAATAAACTGCTATTGGAATCGTGACGATCGCTATTACAAAGCGGGTGGTTGGAAAGGCACCAATGATTTGGACGGAGGCACACTATTCACCCAGTTTTCGCATTTTATAGACATCATGTACTGGCTGTTTGGTGATATAAAGAATATCCAAGGAAAATTTAACGACTTTACTCATAAAAACTCAACCGACTTTGAGGATTCAGGCTTAGTTAGCTTTGACTTTGTAAATGGAGGAATGGGCTGTATCAATTATAGTACAGCTGTGTGGAACACCAATTTAGAAAGCAGCTTGACAGTTATAGGAAGCAAGGGGTCAATCAAAATTGGAGGTCAGTATATGAATGAAGTTGAATATTGTAATATTGATGGCTACGAAATGCCGGAGTTAAGACCGTCTAATCCAGCGAATGATTACGGTCCTTATAAAGGATCTGCCGCTAACCATCATCATATTTTTGAAAACGTAATTGATACATTAAAAGGTAGAAATACCGCTACTACAAATGCCTTAGAAGGTTTAAAAGTGGTCGATATTATCGAGCGCATTTACTCACTTAGAAACTTATAACCATGTATAATAAATTAGTAAATAAAGAAGCAAAACTCGCTGTAATTGGATTAGGATATGTTGGTCTTCCAATTGCATTGGAGTTTGCAAGAAAGATAAAAGTGGTTGGATTTGATATCAACGAGCAACGTGTTGAAATGATGCGCAATAATATCGATCCTAGTAACGAACTAGAAGCATCAGAATTTGAAGGTTGTGATATTCATTTTACAGCTGATTTGGAGGAATTGAAGGATGTGCAATTCTTTATTGTTGCGGTTCCAACGCCAATAGATGATTCTAATATGCCAGACCTTAGACCGCTAATTGGGGCGTCAAAAACAGTTGCACAAGTGCTTAAGAAAGGCGACTATGTGGTGTATGAATCAACTGTATACCCAGGGTGTACGGAGGAAGATTGTATCCCTGTGCTAGAAGAAATTTCTGGTTTAAAATGGAAAGAGGATTTCTATGTTGGCTATAGCCCGGAGCGAATTAATCCAGGAGACAAAGTCCATACTCTATCCAATATCGTTAAAGTAGTATCTGGTTGTGGACCGGAGTCTGCTGAAGAAATTGCAAAAACGTACGAATTAGTTGTAGAGGCTGGTGTACACAGAGCAAGCAGTATTAAGGTAGCAGAAGCGGCAAAGATTATTGAGAATACTCAACGTGATGTGAATATTGCATTGATCAATGAGCTATCGATTATATTCAACCGTATAGGAATTAATACCTATGAAGTTCTAGAGGCTGCAGGTACAAAATGGAATTTCTTAAATTTCCGTCCTGGTCTTGTTGGAGGACATTGTATTGGTGTTGACCCATATTACTTAACACATAAAGCCAAACAGAAGGGGTATCATGCGAAGATTATCAATTCTGGAAGATATATCAATGACTCAATGGGCTTCTATGTTGGTAAACAAACGGTAAAGAAAATCCTTGCACAAGGCAAAAACATAATGGATAGCCGCGTTCTTGTTATGGGGGCAACTTTTAAAGAAGACGTTAGTGACATTAGAAATTCTAAGGTTTGTGATGTAATTAGAGAACTTGAGTCATTTGCTGTTAAGGTAGACGTTGTGGATCCACATGCAGACAGTGACGAATTAAGGCACGAGTATGGTTATGGTTTAGTGGATAAACCACAAGGTAATTATGACGCTATCATTGTAGCAGTTAATCATGAAGAATATTTGTCGCTTACAGAAGATGATTTCAAGGCAATGATGAATGGTAAAGGTCTGTTGGTTGATTTAAAGGGACTGTATCGCGGAAAAATTAATGACATAGAATACTGGAGTCTGTAATGAAAAGAATTCTTGTAACAGGAGGTGCCGGTTTTATTGGTTCCCATTTAGTGAGGCTAATGGTGAATAAGTATCCGGATTATCAAATTATCAACTACGATAAGCTGACCTACGCTGGAAATCTGGAAAACCTAAAAGATGTTGAGAATGCCAATAACTATTCTTTCATCAAAGGAGATATTCTAGATGAGAAATTATTAAAACATGTGTTTGAACAGCACGAAATCACCGGGGTTATTCATCTTGCGGCAGAATCACATGTGGATAGATCAATTGAAAATCCAATGGAGTTTATACAAACTAACCTAGTTGGAACAGTGACACTATTAAATGTTGCTCGAGCTGCATGGAAAGACAGAAAGGATGTTTGCTTTTATCATGTTTCTACAGATGAGGTGTATGGTTCGCTTGGCGATGAGGGTATGTTTCTAGAGACGACTGCTTACGATCCGAGAAGCCCTTACTCTGCAAGTAAAGCTGGCTCTGACCATCTAGTAAGAGCATATCATCACACTTATAACTTACCTGTTAAGATTTCGAATTGCTCTAATAATTACGGGTCCTACCAATTTCCAGAAAAACTGATTCCTTTGATGATTAATAACATCATTCACAAGAAGGATTTGCCAGTTTATGGCGCCGGATTGAACATCAGAGATTGGTTGTGGGTGGAAGATCATGCCATTGCTATCGATAAAATCTATCATGATGGACCAGTTGGAGAGACCTATAATATAGGAGGGCACAACGAATGGAAGAATATTGATCTTGTTCATTTACTATGTGACACTGTTGATGAACAGTTAGGAAGAGAGATTGGAGATGCTCGAACAAGAATAAAGTTTGTAAAAGATCGTGCTGGACATGATATGCGCTACGCCATTGATGCCAGTAAAATAGATAATGATTTGGGATGGAAACCTTCAATCACCTTTGAAGAAGGTCTAAAGAAAACGGTTAAATGGTACTTGGCTAACACAGACTGGCTTAATAATGTAACATCTGGTGCTTATAAAAGCTACTATGAAAAACAGTACCAAGAAAGATAGTGGGATTATTATCACGCATATTGGGTAAAAACAAGGTGTTAAAACCAGCAGATTTATCTGTCTTAGGTACAGACGTGCATTCACATTTTATTCCTGGTATCGATGATGGTGCAAAGACTATGGAGGACAGTCTTGAGCTAATTCGTTCTATGTCTGAGTTTGGATATAAAAAAGTCATTACAACACCACATGTAATGTCGGACTTCTATAAAAATACCCCTGAAATAATTTTAGGTGGATTAAAGGAAGTTCAGGCGGCAGTGAAAGATGCCGGTATTCCAATTGAAGTTGAGGCGGCGGCAGAATATAATGTAGACCCTGATTTAGAAGAAAAAATCAATAGAAAGGAGATTCTGACTTTCGGAGATAATTACGTTTTATTTGAAATGCCGTTTATGGAAGAGCCAAGCAATTTAATGAATTGCATATTCGCATTCCAGACCAATGGTTATAAACCAATTTTGGCACACGTTGAGCGTTACAGCTTCTGGCATGGCAACTGGGATAAAATTGAAGCCATGATGGATCGTGGTATTAAATTACAAATGAATATTAACTCCCTTTCAGGCCATTACGGCCCAGGTGTAAAACGCATGGCCGAAGAACTAATCGAAAAAGATATTATTGATTTAGTTGGATCAGATTGTCATCACACAGGGCATATCGGTTTGATGAAAAAGGTGAGCACTGTGCCTGCATTTCATAAGTTATTGGGATCGGATAGGCTGATAAATAGTTCGTTGTAAAGACTATTTATTTACTATGCGAGCATCTTTAAAAACCTCTTGCTATCGCGAGTTTTCAACTCGTGATACCGACAAAAAACTTAAACTACAATAACAAATTCATAATCTCATCCACTTCCCTCAGCTATCGCGAGTTTTTTGCAATCAACGAAATCAATATGTAGTTAATTAACTCGTTATACCGATAAAAACTTAATTATAATAATATCATCATTATCTCATCCACTTCTACCAAAAAACCATCATGACCATAAGCCGTGTCAATTTCATGGTATTTTGCATTTGGTAGATGTTCAGCCAAAAACTTTTGTTCACTCGTAGGAATCAGTTGGTCGCTGGTAAACCCAATTACTGTTGTAGGACTGTTAATCTTAGATAAGGCTTTTTCCACACCTCCTCTATGACGTCCAATGTTATGTGTGTCCAAGGAATTCATTAATGCATAGTACGAATGCGCATTAAAACGCTTACACATTTTTTCTCCCTGATAACGAATGTAGGAGGAAGCTTTAAAGTCATTTAATTTAGTTTCATCCTCGTCTGTCTGTGTTAATCGATAACTCTCGTCTGTACGGTAGTTTAACATGCCCATCCCACGAGCCGCCCGCAAACCATCCCGCCCCGCATCAAGTGTATAGTCGTCAAACGAACTGTCTGACATCAATGCCAGTCGTTGCGCTTCATGAATGGCTATGTTCCACGCACTCTCACGCGCAGCAGTGCACAATAAAACCAAATGTGCTATCTCGCCCTCAAAACTATATGCCAACTCCTGCGCTTGATGACCTCCGTATGAGCCTCCAATCAACAGCTTAATTTTTGTAATTCCGAGTGATTCTAGCAATAAAGCATAAGCTTTTACCTGATCGCGCACAGTAATTAATGGGAAGTCTTTTCCGTAGATTTTTCCTGTTACGGGGTTGATGTCGTGTGGCGAGCTACTTCCATAGGGAGAACCAATGATATTGGGGCATAGTATGAAATCCTTAATAGGATCAAATAATTTACTATGGCCATATAAACCACTCCACCAATCAGAAACATCTGAACTGGCAGAGAATGCGTGACAAACCATCACAACATTGTCCTTGGTTGTGCTCAATGTGCCATCGGTGTGATAAGCAATTTTTAATTCGGTTAATTCGCCTCCTGCTTCTAGGGCAAATCCATGCTTATATGTAAATAGATGTTTATTCATTAAGACAAGGCCTGATCTAAATCTGCATAAATATCGTCAACATGTTCTAGACCGACAGAAATTCTTAGGGTGGATATTGTAATGCCTGCTTTTTCTTGATCTACTGGTGAAAGTTTTGAATGGGTGGTTGTAGCTGGATGCGTTACAATGGTTCTTGTATCACCTAGATTTGCAGTAATTGAAAGCAATTTTAGTTTGTTAATTACTTCAAAACAACGCTCTTTACCGCCATCGACTTCAATCGTAAACAATCCACCACCAAATCTCATTTGCTGCTTGGCAAGTTCATATTGATCATGCGATTTTAAAAATGGGTAGCGCACTTGTTTCAATCGTTTGTCATTTTCGAATCGTGTGGCTAATTCAAGTGCATTGCTGCAATGTTTTTCAACTCTCAATGATAATGTTTCTAAACTCTTAGATAATATCCAGGCATTAAATGGCGATAGACTGCTGCCAGTGCGCCTTAAAAAATCATAAATAGGTGTACAAAGCTCTTCAGATCCCACAACAACTCCGCCAAGTACACGTCCTTGCCCGTCAATAAATTTGGTAGCAGAGTGAATCACAATATCCGCTCCAAAATTAATGGGTTTTTGAACTATAGGAGTTGCGAAACAGTTATCTACAGCTAAAATGATTTCATTGGATTTACACAATTTGGATAACCATTTTAAATCAATCAATTCTAGACTTGGGTTGGTTGGCGTTTCTACCAAGGCCATTTTTGTATTTGGCTTAATATTGTTTTGCCATGCTTCTCTGTTGTTCAAATCTACCAAGCTACACTCAATCCCCCATTTTGGCAGAATGTTGTTGATTATATACAATGAGTTGCCAAACAACGAAGACGCAGCAATTAGATGATCTCCACTTTGCAGATGTGTAGCAAGCGTGTTAAATATGGCGCTCATTCCAGACGCTAAAGCAACCCCATACTCAGCATTTTCAAGCGCACACATTTTCTGTACAAACTCATTACTGTTTGGGTTAGAAAATCTCGAGTAAATGTCGCCACTTCCATTGCCAGCAAACATTTCCTCAGCATGTTCTGCACTGTTAAATGTAAAGCTAGAAGTTAGAAATAGCGGAACCGAATGTTCACGATATTCACTTTGCTCAGTCTGAAGGCGGATAGCTAATGTTTCGTCTCTCATGATGTCAATGTAAATGTGTAATTAATCTCAATGTCTGGATGTAAAGAAAATCGTACTGAACAGTATTTATCTTTGGTTAAGTCGATGGCGCGCTTCAATTTATTTTCATCCACCTCACCTTTAATATTAAAATGCACATTGATTTTTTTGAATGGGGAAGGAGTGCCATCAACACGCTCTCCTTCTACATCAACAAAAAAACTATGGATGTTTTGTTTCTGTTTGTTTAATATATTGATGACATCAATGGCAGAACAACTGGCTAGACTAGACAAGAGCAACTCCATAGGTCTAAAACCATCATTGCCACCTCCTATGCTTGGGGATGCATCTGTTATGATTGTAAATCCTCGTTCATTGGTGTGCACCAAATTAAACAAGCCTTCTTTACGTTGAAGCGTAATTTTCATATAAATAATTTGTCGGAAAGGAATTGAAATTATTTCAAAACACCTCATCTTTTTACAACGATATATGTTGTAATAGGAATTAGCACCTTGTCATGTCTGATAGGTTGCTAAGGTTTCATTGGGCCTAATCCCTCCACCTTTCCGGATAAAACGTTTGTTTAAGAACTGGGACAAATGTACGTGAATAGTTCGGATAAATCCAAATCAACTCATGATAGCTATTCCAATTGTAAAGCGAGTTAATTCAGGATATTTGTACCCATCGACAGTCTTGAAAATGTCATTCAGCCTATATTTTGCGTAGAATATGATATTCCGAATTCCAAGTCTAAAGGTCGGTTCAAATGTTAACCTTTTAACGTAATCTAGTCTTGACTCTGTAATTCTTGTGTTTCCTGAGGTGCTTGTGGCCTTATTCACCTGCGTGTATCGATTAATAAAACTGTAATTGCACTGCATTCCAAAGTCTGTATACATGCCATGATGGTCCCCTCGCTTTAGCGTATAACTCAGTCGCATAAACGGATTAATTTGATAGCTAATAAACCATAGGCTTTCACGCTTATTATCTGATGGGTCTCTAAATAACTGTTCATCGTTTTGTTTAAATGAGTAGATTCTAAACATGAAATTGTTTTCTACGCCCAAACCAAAAAACTTATTTGGTTGCCATTTGGCATATGAGCCATAACCTAACTCAAAAGACTTGCCGAGCTTTAGAGGTACTGAGTCGCTTTCAGTCGGACCCGCTATTAATCCATAATAGAACGAACCTCCCGCATGTGTGGTTTTACCTGGTCCAGACTCCGAGTCTTTATCCTCATTAACATCATGTAATAATAGCACCGTCTGCGAATAGGAAATAGAAGTGATGAATACGATAAGTAAACCTAAATATCTCATAGCTTCACCTCCTTTGTATATCCTTTGTAATGTGCGCGTAGTGTCTTGCCTTTCATGTCGGTTGTGTCCAGCTTAAATACCTCATGTTCTTCAACGCCTAAGACAAAGTAGGTGTCTAGGTAGCCCTCCTTGTTTTCTATGGCTATGTAGACATATTTAGTTTTGTATGATTTTATCCCACTACTGCGATGATTGTAATATGTGTCATTGTGATGGTAAAATGCCTCAGACTGCATTACAATTTCTTTATCATACAAATCATAGGAGTTTATCAATTCTTGATCGCTGTCTTTAAAGTAATTTTCGTTAACCATTGAGGCTTCTGAGAAATAGGCAGAATCAATAAGTACTTTAATAACATTATTTTCCCTTACGAAATATAAGGTGCTATCTGAAGTAGCTTCTTCTTTTTTCAAGAAATAGCTAGCTTGAGGCACACCGTAGCCATGTGCATAATCGTAGTAGGGATACAAATCTGATGAGGCCTGAATTTTTTCGAATAACTCCATTACGCTTAAAGTACTATCAGACTGCCATGCGCATGCAGCAAACCCTGCCGTCAATGGACTAGCAAATGATGTTCCTGTAAGCTCCTGAATTCCTCTTGAACTTGCCACCATTGTGTAGCCATAGGCACTTACATTTGGTTTTAAACGCTTGTCTGAACTTGGGCCATAACTACTCCAAGATGCATGAATGTTAGTCCAAGGGTTTATAGCACCTACCGCTAATACACTGTCGGCATCTGCAGGAGCACCGATTGTCCTCCAATCATAATCCGCACCTTCATTGCCAGCGGCGTTTACAACGAGTATGCCCTTTGCAGCAGCCATGTTTCCAGTACGTGTAATCAAAGCAGTTTTGCCATCCATGTTTGCTCGAAAGTACATGCGCTTAGTATATCCAAGACTACTATTAATGATATCGGCACCATTTTTATCCGCCCACTCTAAGCCTGCCAGCCAATTCTCTTCATCAGATAAGCCCTCACTAATAGTGTTTTCAGTTCTGGCAAGTAGGAAATCTGCACCAGTTGCCATCCCCAGCTTCAAATCGTCCGTTCTACCAGCGATATTACTTAATACCATACATCCATGCTTATGCCCTTTAAATGCATAAGGTTTGTTCTTTACGAAATCATAATGTGCAATAATGCCATTGCGTTTTCTGATATGCTCAAATTCTTCAAGGTAGTCTACGCCCGGAAACCCTGCGTCAAAAATGGCAATCCGAATACCTTTTCCGTCATAACCTGCGTTTTCGAAATACTCGGCTCCCATTCGTTTTAGCTGAGCTTTAGCCAATGCACGTTTCCCATATGATAATTCTTCATCATCCAAGACACAGAGATTAGCGGTGTAATTGCCAGCGGGAATAAGTTCCTTAACAAAAGGTAATTTTGATAAGGCTGATAAATCAGGATTTATACATACAATTGCATTTATCCAGCGTAGAGAACGACCTGTACTATCTGAGTGTGCAGCAACTATATCGATATAATCTTGTCTAACTGGTAAATCAGTGTAATGGTCTAATGGATAGTTGTGCTTTAGTCTTCTATCTATTGCTTTTTGATCGAAATAAGAGTGTGGATCAAAGCTTACTCCATCTTTATCGCTAAAAATGACGAAATATTTAGCTTGACTATTTACCTTAGTAACCGAAATACTTAAGAAGCAAATCAGCAAAAGTGACTGAATGACGTGTTTCATTGTGTTGTACAAATCTAAGTAAAAACTTGTTTAGCATGGTAAAAATTGACCTCAGAAGTGATACTGTTACCAAACCTTCTAATGCAATGAAGGAATTCATGTTACAGAGTCCTGTTGGAGATGATGTGTTTGAAGAAGATCCAACCGTAATTGAGTTGGAAGAATATGCCGCCCAATTGTTTGGAATGGAGGCTGGGTTGTTTTGTTCATCTGGTACAATGACCAACCAAATTGCTATTAAAGCACATACTTTTCCTGGTGCAGAAGTGATCTGTCATGAATATTCTCATGTCTATAATTATGAAGGAGGAGGAATAGCTAGCAATTCGCAAGCCTCAGTCAAACTTTTAAGGGGCAATAGGGGACGTATTTTAGCAAGTGATTTAGATAAGGCCTTAAATCCTGATGATGATGTACACCGTGCCTTAACCGCATTGGTTTGTGTTGAAGATACAAGCAACAAAGGTGGAGGTGCTGTTTGTGATTTGAATGAGTTATCAAAAATTAAGGCCTGGTGTCAGCAGAAGAACCTACCGCTTCATTGTGACGGTGCGCGTTTGTTTAATGCTTTTGTAGCTCGAGGAGATAGTCCAGCCAATTACGGACCAATGTTCAATTCAATATCTATATGCCTATCCAAAGGTTTAGGGGCGCCAGTTGGATCCGTTTTGCTCGGGACAAAAGAGTTCATTACTAAATCTCGCAGAATCCGAAAAGCGTTTGGAGGAGGAATGCGTCAGGCAGGAATAATTGCGGGTGGTGGACTTTTTGCTCTAAAAAATAATGTTGACCGTTTGCAAGATGATCATGATAGGGCAAAGGTACTAGGTGAAGTGCTCGAATCCTTAGCATTTGCAGAAGAAGTTCTGCCAGTTGAAACCAATATCTTAGTTTTTAAGCTTAGTGATAACTGGACAACAAAAGACTTCCTCAATCTTCTTGAAAGTAAGGGTGTTTTGGCCGTTCCATTTGGACCTGGTTTGATTCGTTTTGTAACTCATCTAGATTTTACTGATGAGCAATTGGAGGAATTAATCAAAGTATTAAAATCAATATAAGTTGAGGTTGAAGCTAATCTATATTGCTTTAATTGCTTTGATGACAGCATGTGGCTCTGGAACCGAAAAGGCCAATGAAGTTGATATTAAAGTAAGGGATGGTGATGCTGGTTTTCGAGAAAAAGAATCAAGCCCAGACACTATTAGATATGCCGACCCTAAACAGGATCCTTTAATAGAAAACTTAGAGGCATTTGTGGAGCTTTATAGCACCATGTATGACTCAACCCGAGCCTCAAGAATGGTGTTGGTTGAGCGTTTTGGAGCACTTCAAAAACAGAAGTTTGGCTTAATACGCAAGCAGTCGATTGTGCTGAAAAATGACACTATTTTGTTTCAGCCTAGTATAGATGTGTGGACTATGGAGTATCGTGACTCAAGCCAGATGACCAATGTGATTAGAAATTGGTTTATGGAATTTGGAAGTGGAAGGAAAGAAGTGACTGTTGGCGTAGATACACCTGTAGAAAGTTTTCCAATGCATGCCATAATCAATGAACGCCAAATAGCAATTATTAGCGTACCCTGCTCACCAGATACTTGCTTTAATAGAAGAGCTGTAATCGAAAATTTTAGTCAGTTATACAAGGATGATAAGTCAACAATACTGGATGTTGATTGCCATAATAATCTTCGATGGCTGCAATTCTCACTGCCTAAGGAGGAAGAAATACAGGATAGCACAGCCAATAAGAATACTCCCAATAATATTTAGTGCTACCCAGGCCCACATGTTGTTTTGAGCAAGTTCAACTGTCTCTAAACTAAATGTACTAAAGGTGCTATATCCTCCACACAAGCCAACGGCTGCAAAGTAGTACCAAAAACTATTCGATTTATCTACTTGCTTAAAGCTTAGTACAACTATACCCAGAATTACACAGGCTAAAACATTACTAATAAGAGTGCCAAGCGGAAATCCAGTGCTAACACTGTTGTTGACTATTTTTCCCGTAAGTAATCGCATCAAACTGCCTAACCCACCGCCAAGGAATACCGCGAGATAAATCATTTTTTGAGTTTTGGAGCGATATATTTAAGAAACACCCAAGAACTAAGGTAGGCTATTAGTCCCCCCAATAATCCTCCACCTATTAAATCCGCTGGATAATGAACACCAAGGTACATGCGGCTATAGCAAATCAATAGCGCCCAAATTAATAGAATGGCTGTCATGTAGCCATGTTTCTTGCGCAACAACCGAGATGCAAATATGGTGATGGCAAAACTGTTGGCTGCATGGCCAGAAACAAAACCATATTTTCCACCACGATAATCATTGACGTAGTGAAGGATATGTTTAAACTCCTCGTTGTGAGAGGGACGATAACGCATAACCGTGTTTTTTATACCATAGGATGCTGTCACATCTACTATTCCAATCGTTGCAATTGCTAGAACTAAAGCATAGCCAGCTCCCTTCCAGCCATAAACGCGGTAGAAGAGGAACAGAATAAGCAAATAGAGCGGAATCCATATGAATTTGTTAGACACCCACCACATTACATCATCCCAAAAAGGTGAGTGCATATCATTTACAATCTTAAACAGATTGTAATCTAGATTTTCTAATGCTGTGAGTATTTTATTCATTCTTCATTCATGGTTTTCCAAAGCAAATCCTTTAATTCGGTTATGCCTTTTTGTGCCACAGATGATATAAAGATATAAGGAATATCTGGCAAATCGGGTTTGATTTCGGAAATTAACTCCTCATCCAACATGTCAGATTTAGTAATGGCAAGTATTCTTGACTTATCAAGAAGCTCAGGGTTATACTTTTCTAGCTCTCTTAAGAGGATGTTGTATTCTTCTTTAATGTCGTCACTATCTGCAGGGACCATAAAGAGCAAGGTGGAATTCCTCTCAATATGCCTTAAAAATCGATGGCCTAATCCTTTGCCTTCAGCAGCGCCTTCTATTATTCCCGGAATGTCGGCCATCACAAATGAGCGTCCATTGCGATATTCTACCATGCCTAAGTTGGGGACAAGTGTAGTAAAGGGATAGTTTGCAATTTCTGGTTTAGCCGCTGATACCACAGAAAGTAAAGTAGATTTTCCAGCATTCGGAAAGCCAACTAAACCAACATCTGCCAGTACTTTTAATTCAAGAATTTTCCACTCTTCTAATCCTGGAAGTCCTTGTTGTGCATAGCGTGGTGTTTGATTGGTGGCAGATTTAAAATGATTATTTCCTAGTCCGCCCTTTCCTCCTTTAACCAGAATGACTTCCTGACCATCTTCAGTGATTTCAAAGAGTGTTTCACCTGACTCTACATCTTTTGCCACTGTGCCCAATGGTACCTCAAGAATTTCATCTTGCCCGTCTTTGCCTGTGCTTAAACTTGCCCCACCATTTTCTCCAACACCTGCAATAACGTGTTTTCGATATTTAAGATGAAGCAAAGTCCAAAGTTGAGCATTGCCGCGTACTATTACATGGCCTCCACGCCCTCCGTCACCACCGTCGGGGCCTCCTTTAGAAGTTAAACGGTCTCTATGAAGGTGTGCCGAACCTGCTCCGCCTTTACCAGAACGACAGCAGATCTTTACATAATCTACAAAGTTGCTGCCTGCCATGGTCTTATGCGTTTATTGCGTCAATAGTTGAGAAGAGACGGTCTGTTATATCTTCTATCGTGCCAAGTCCGTTAATCTTTGAAAATTTACCCTGAGCACTGTAAAACTCCTTCACCGGAGCAGTCTCTGCCTTATACACGTCAATACGATTCTGGATAACCTCCGGATTAGCATCATCCGCTCTACCAGAAGTTTCTGCTCTTTTAAGCAAGCGTTGTTTTAATTCTTCCTCAGGTACATCAAGTGCAAGCATCATGTGAATGGAAGTAGCATGTTCTGTCATCAAAGAATCAAGCGCTTCAGCTTGTGCAGTAGTTCTTGGAAATCCATCAAATATAAAACCATTAGCTCCTTTATGTTTGTCTAGTTCAGAACCTAAAAGGCCGATTGTTACCTCATCCGGTACAAGCTGTCCTTTATCTATGTAGCTTTTTGCTAGTTTGCCAAGTTCTGTTTCGCCCTTGATGTTTGCTCTGAATATATCACCCGTCGATAGATGAACTAATTCGTACTTTTCTTTTAATCTCTCAGACTGCGTGCCTTTCCCTGCGCCTGGAGGTCCGAATAAAACTATGTTTAACATATACGTTTAGTTTTCGTTTAGTTTTAAAATTTCAGGAATGTTTCTGCCTAATCCATCGTAATCTAATCCATAACCGACTACAAATTTGTTAGGAATCTCAAACCCAACATAATCTATGGCATGTTCCTTTTGGTATGCTTCTTTTTTGAATAGAAGACTTGCAATGGCGATAGATTTTGCTCCTCTGTCACCAAACATTTTTAGCAGATGACTAAGCGTACCACCAGTGTCAACGATATCTTCAATGAGTAAAATATCTTTTCCATTCACATCACCTTCTAATCCAATTAAGTCGCGAACAATTCCTGTGGTTTCTGTTCCCTGATATGAACTTACTTTTATAAAACTCATGTCGCTTGTTAGCTGAATATGTTTCACAAGGTCAGAAGCAAACATAAATGCACCATTAAGCACAACTACAATGTATAGCTCTTTGTTTGTGTAGTCTTGGGTAATTTGTTTTCCCAGTTCAGCAACTCGATTTGCGATTTCCTCTTTACTTAAAAAAGGCTCGAATGTTTTATCATGTAGTTTCACACAAGTTGTAATTAGCTGCAAAATTAATAAAACTTAAAGGGAATCAATAGCTTTCGTTAAGAAGACATGGATATGTGGATAAAAAATAAGTGATTATCGACGATGATAGACAACCATTTAATTTGATGAGCGTCTATGAGTTAAACTAACTATTTATGAAGAATTTATCCCTACTACTGCTTGCTCTTCTTTCCTCATGGAGCATTGCTTTTTCTCAAAATCAAACAGTTTGTCAGAATGCAAGTGATTCGCTTGGAATTGAAATTCAGGTGCTAGCAAATGCTTCATGTGCAGGTTCATGCGATGGATTTGCATACGCACAGGCCTATTACGGAAGTGGAAACTATGTTTACTCTTGGACTGGTCCGAATGGATATGTGGCAACTCAACCAACGGTGTCAGCATTATGCGCTGGAACATATACGGTAATTGTAACGGATGTAATCACAGGTATATCTTGTACCTTAACAGCTAGTGTTTCAGAGCCATCACCAATAAATCTCATCACTACTACTCAAGCAGAAACTTGTACGGGTGCATGTGATGGAATTATGATCGTTGGAGCCACAGGAGGCGTGCCACCATATCTATATAGCATTGATAATGGGGCTAATTGGTCAACGAATCAAACTTATATTAATTTATGTGCTGGTACCTATCCCATCACAGTAATGGATGCTAACGGATGTCAACACTCGGATGTGTTTATCGTTAATTCAAACGGCGTTTTTATTACAAATGTCAATACAACTGACGAAACAAGTTCGTCTAGCAACGGTAGCGTTGAAATAATTTCAAATGGTGGAGTTTCTCCATACACATATACCTTAAACGGAACCTCACAAGCTACTAATACATTCTCTGGCTTAAGTGCTGGTACTTATTACGCGTGTGTTACGGATGCTAATGGTTGCACAGATTGTGATACGGTGCAGATTAACAATATTACATCATGTAATCTTTTAGCTAACACCATAAGTACGGGGACATGTGTCGGCTTTTGTAATGGTACAATTACGGTATATGCAACTGGCGGAAGTGGAAATTATGAATACTCCCTTGATAATTCTAATTGGAGTTCATCTAACGTGTTTTCTGGGCAATGTGAAGGACCTCAGGTTGTTTATGTAAGAGACTTAATGGATACTACTTGTATGGCTATCCATACAGCTTATGTGTTTGAGCACCCTGCTATGAATGCATCACTCCTAGTCGATCAACATCCTACTGGGGGGTGCAATGGTCAAATAAGCGCATCCGTACCAGGCGGAAGTGGATCTTACATTATTGATTGGCACGAATGCACAGGTGGATATTTAGGAAACAGCACAACTACTATGCTAGGGAGCCTTTGTGCTGGAGGGTACTATGCATTTATCCAAGATGTGAGTACAGGTTGTGTGGATACTACGGACTGTGTTTACCTAATAGACACATGTGGAAGTATTTCAATAAATCCTTACATATTGGCGAATCCATCTCCAGGTAACTGTGATGGTGAGTTGGATGCAACTATTACTGGTACATCAGGTAGTTACGTTGCTTATTGGATAGATTGTTCAAGCGGAAACATAGTTCATACAACGCCAAATTGGTTTGGTGCATGTGGTAGCACTTCATATGCTTTGGTGGTAGATGATGTAAATACAGGTTGTCTTGATACCTCTTCGTGTATTTATGTGGCAGATTCGGGTACTACATGTAATATGGCGTCAACATACAATGTGCAGCCTAGTGCTTGTGGTGCGTGCGATGGATCCATATTCCTTTATACGACAGGTGGACAACTACCTTATATCGCCATTCTTGATGGAACAGATATTCAAACATACACCTCATCTACTTTGTTCTCTAATGTTTGTGGCGGATGGCATACCATAGTGATCTCAGACAATAACAACTGCTATGATACATTGAGTGTTTATGTATATGAGTATTCGACAATCACACTTAATCAGACTGGAAGTTCAAATGAAACGAGCCCAGGAGCAAGTGATGGAAGTGTATCTTACTCTGCAACTGGTGGAACTGGGCCATATTCATACAATTTGGCTGGTACGATTAACTCTAGTGGGGTGTTTACAAATCTCAGTACTGGCTGGTATTCAATCTGTGTTACAGATGCAAATGGTTGTGAAGAGTGTGACAGTGCTTATGTTGGACTAGATACAACTTCATGCAATATGATTGCCACATATAATGTCCTCAACGAAAGTTGCTCTGGTTCTTGTGATGGTTTAGTAGAAGTTTACGTAACAGGTGGAACAATGCCTTACCAAGTAAGTTTAGACGGAACAACCTTGATGGCAACATCCGTAGTAACGTTTAATAATGTTTGTAGTGGACTCCATCAACTATACATTATAGATGCAAACGGATGTACTTATTTTGATCCGAACGTTATGGTGGGAGCTAATTCTCAGGTAAACCTTTCTTACACTACAGGGAATGAATCTTCAACAGGAGCAGCAGATGGAAGTGTTTATGCTAACGCAACAGGCGGAACAGCACCATATGTTTATAATTTATCAGGAATTTCAAACACATCAGGAAACTTTAACGGGTTGAATTCTGGCTGGTATTATCTATGTGCAACAGATACCTTAGGTTGTGAAGACTGCGATAGTGTGTATGTTGGTTTAGATACTATGTCATGTAATATGCAGGCAACCTCTACTAATTTCCCGGCAAGCTGTGATGGAATATGTGATGGAGGATTTGTTTTATATATAACGGGTGGTACAGCTCCATACACTGCTACAGCAGGAGGACAAACGGCCACTGGTGGTTCAGCTCTTACTTTTGGAGGAATGTGCACAGGTACATATGTTGTTAATATTGTAGATGCGAATGGTTGTTCAACAGTATGGACTGTTTATGTGCCATATAATAGCTCAGTTAACCTTGCTCAGAATACAACTAATGAGAGCACAACTGGTGCGTCCGACGGAACAATTACGCTATCTGCGAGTGGGGGAACTGCACCTTATTGGTATACAGTTACGGGTGTCGGTTCGAATTCGACTGGTAATTTCACAGGTTTATCTACTGGCTGGTATGAGGTGTGCGCAATGGATACATTAGGTTGTCAACAATGTGATAGTGCGTATGTCGGAATTGATTCAGTAAACTGTAATATAGTTGCTACTTATACTGTAATTAATGAGTCATGTGCGGGTTCTTGTGATGGTTTAGTTGAGGTTTACATGACAGGCGGAACTATGCCATATATAGTATATCTTGATGGGGTGCCAATGACGGGTACATCTGTTGTCGGTTTCAGTAATGTGTGTAGTGGTTATCACCAATTATATATTACAGATGCTAATGGTTGTTCATTTTTTGACCCGAACGTTTTAGTAGGCGCCAATTCTCAGGTGACCTTGTCGCACACTGCCCAAAATGAGTCTACACCGGGGGCTAGTAATGGATCAGTTACGGCAACAGCAAGTGGTGGAACAGCACCTTATTCATATAACTTGGCAGGGACAATTAATTCTACAGGTGTGTTTAATGGTTTAACTTCAGGATGGTATTCATTATGTGCGACAGATGATTTAGGTTGCGAAACATGTGATAGCGTCTATATCGGCATTGATTCGTCTGGCACAAACTGTAATTACCAGATTTATGCAATGGGTGGAGATCCTACATGTGCTGGTAGCTGTGATGGATATGCATACGTTACAAGTAATGGCAACATAGTCAGTTATCAGTGGTCCAATGGTATGACCGTACCAACATTGAGTGGGCTATGTGCAGGTACTTACTGTGTTATTGCTACAGATGTGAATGGGTGTCAAGTAGATACTTGTATAACTCTTACAGATCCAGCGCCAATTACGCTATCGGTTAATTCGATACCAGCTTCATCGCAAGGAGCGAATGACGGTACTATGGTTGTGATTGCATCTGGGGGTACACCTGATTATTCTTATTCATTAGACGGAGGAACGTATACACCATACACTCAAACATGGACATTCTCTGGTCTGGGTGTTGGATGGCATTACCTATGTGCTCAGGATAGTATGGGGTGTGAAACATGTGACTCAGTATATATGGATTACTCAAATTCTATTAGTGATATTAATTCTGATTGGACATTTGATGTATATCCTAATCCAAGTGATGATGTGATTAACATTAAACTTCCAAGCGTTTCTAATGGTGATATCATACAACTGATGGATGCTCGTGGAAGGATATTGTTCAGAGATCTTTTACAATCAGATATAGAATCGATTTCATTGGCTAGATACGCTGCTGAAAGAGGAATATATATGATTACAATTATTCATGATGGATCTACCTACCATAAGAAGGTAGTCTATCAGTAGAATGTTATAGTTTAAGATTAAAAAGCACCCGCGTTTGGCGGGTGCTTTTTGCATTTAGATGCAACTATTTCATGCGCTTGTCTATCAATCGTAATGCGTACGGGATTATTTATTAATTTCACCCGAACAAATAGACAAAACTAAAATAACAGATATGAATTGGGAAAAAGAGTTCAGGTTATACGCTACTAAGCACCATAATATCAGTAGTTCTACATATGATGCTTATATGTCTAAAACCTATGGACCTCAGAATATGACAAGAACGGTAATTGAAGAGAGACCAATGCCGTTTAGAGAGGTAGATGTATTTTCTAGATTGATGGTAGATAGAATCATCTTTTTAGGGACTGGAATTGATGACTATATCGCCAATATAATTCAGGCACAGTTATTATTCCTAGAGTCAGCGGATGCCAATAAAGATATTCAGATTTACATCAACTCACCAGGTGGTAGTGTTTATGCCGGACTTGGTATTTACGATACAATGCAATATATCCAACCAGATGTTGCTACAATTTGTACGGGGATGGCTGCGTCAATGGGTGCAGTGTTGCTGTGTGCTGGAGCTGAAGGTAAAAGAACAGCGCTACCACATTCTAGAGTTATGATTCACCAGCCATTAGGAGGTGCATCTGGACAAGCATCTGATATCGAGATTACTGCTAAAGAGATTCAAAAATTAAAGAAAGAACTATACGAAATCATCGCAAATCACTCGGGTCAATCATACGATAAGGTATGGGAAGATAGTGATAGAGATTACTGGATGATTGCTCAAGAAGCAAAAGAATACGGTATGATCGATGAAGTACTAGTGAAAAGTAAATAATGAGTGACAAAAATAATATCAGTTGTTCGTTTTGTGGACGAAAGAAGAGTGAAGTAAATGTATTGATTGCAGGTATATCTGGTCATATTTGTGACAGTTGTATCAGTCAGGCAAACAACATTGTGCGTGAAGAAGTTTCACAAAAAGCGAGTAAGAATTTAGAGACACAATTAACCTTATCTAAACCGGCCGAATTAAAGGCTGGTTTGGATAATTATGTCATAGGGCAAGATGATGCTAAACGCGTTTTGTCAGTGGCAGTATACAATCACTACAAACGTCTTCTTCAGAAGCAAGACGAGGATGAAATTGAGATTGAAAAGTCCAACGTCATTTTTGTAGGGAAAACAGGTACTGGTAAAACATTGATGGCACGTACAATTGCTAAAATGTTAAACGTGCCTTTTTGTATTGCAGATGCTACTGTGTTGACGGAAGCAGGTTATGTGGGTGAAGATGTAGAAAGCATCCTTAGTCGCCTATTGCAAACTGCCGACTATGATGTGGATTCGGCTGAACGTGGTATTGTTTTTATTGACGAAATTGATAAAATTGCCCGTAAAGGAGACAACGCAAGTATAACAAGAGATGTTTCTGGAGAGGGTGTACAACAGGCATTGTTAAAGTTGCTAGAAGGAGCTACGGTTAATGTGCCGCCTCAAGGTGGGAGAAAACACCCCGAACAAAAATTGATTCAAGTAAACACCAAAAATGTGCTGTTCATTTGTGGTGGTGCATTTGATGGGATAGAAGACATAATCAAGCGCAGAGTCAAATCAAGTGCAATAGGTTACAGCACTGGTAATCGTTATGATATTGATGATGAAAATCTTCTTCAGTATATCAACCCAACAGATATAAAAGACTATGGCCTAATTCCGGAATTAATTGGTCGATTCCCTGTACTTGCCCATCTTGATCCTCTAGATGCCAATACACTTAGACGAATCCTTACCGAACCTAAGAATGCTTTGGTTAAGCAGTACATCAAGTTATTTGATATGGATGATGTAAAACTTAAGTTCGAGAAGGATGTAATCGACTATATTGTTGATAAAGCAATGGACTTTAAATTGGGTGCTAGAGGCTTGCGATCGATCTGTGAAGCTATTCTGAATGATGCTATGTTTGATCTGCCAGGCAACAAAGATGTCAAAGAGCTTAAGGTTACACTTGAGTATGCCGAAGAAAAGTTTGATAGATCTAAGTTGAGTAAACTGCGCGTAGCATGATGCGTTTTATAGGCTTGATAGTGTTGTTACTATTTTTCGGCACTCATCACCTTAAGGCGCAACAAAACTCATTTGGAATTCAATTCGGAACATTTCAATACACTGGAGAACTTGCAAAAGAATCGTTTAGAACAAAAAATCTACACGGTGCAATTGGCCTCAATTATCAGAAGAGTGTATCAGATGCCTTCGATTATCGCTTTCAGTACTCACACGGATTAATTGATTATTATCAGGGGGAAACTCAGAACGATACCTTAGAATGGCAGTTTGCAACAAAGCTCAATAGTTTCGAATTCAATATGGTTTTCAAACTAAATAATGGCTTCATTTTACCTAAGGATTTCCTTGTTCAGCCTTATTTGCTTTCAGGAATGAATATGATGATTTCGTCCGCAAATCATTACTCAGAGCCATGGCGATTGGACTATGCAATTCCTTTTGGCTGGGGTGTAAATATTGAACTCAATGCATGTTGGAAAGCAGGTATTTTCAGTACTTTCTACTACACTTTTACTGATAATCTTGACGGATATGATCGTTCGCAGCAGAATCTCCCTGACAATCTCATGGATCGTTACCTATACTCAGGTTTCCAGCTTCAGTATATTATTGCTTATTAGCGAATCAAACTCACATTACCGCTCAGTTCTACAATTTCCGAACTGTGGGTAATACCATTTAACATATAATGATACGAACCAGTCATCGCAGCCGTCCCATTTATCATGCCGTCCCACTTTTGAGTTAAATCTGTTGTCTCAAATACCATTTTGCCCCAGCGGTCAAATACTTTGAAGTTAGCTGATTTGAACGCGTGTGTTGATGGACCAAATGTGTCATTTAATCCATCTCCGTTTGGAGAGAATGCAGTCGGAATAAATATATCGTCATCGTATTCAACGTAAACCGTTACTGTTGCAGTGCTTGAGCAAGCATTTTCGATAGCCGTTACAATGTAAGTTGTTGTTGCAATAGGGCTTGCAATTGGGTTGCTACATGATGTACAGCTCAAACCATCGCTTGGTGACCATACATAGTTAGTCGCACCTGAAGCAAATAGACCTACATTTTCTCCAGCCATAATTGTGGTGTCATTGCTAATGCTAATCACAGGTAATGGGTTTACAATTAGTTGAAAGAAAACAGTATCACTAGTCATATTGCCATCCGTCACAACCACATAATATGTTCCTGTCGCGCTTGGGCAAAGTGTATGGATATCTGATCCTGTAAATCCGTCGCTCCAAACGTAGGTAAATGGTGCTGTGCCATCTGTTGTTATGACTGTAATATCTGTGCAACTGCCTTCGCATAAGACCGTGTCGCCTGAAATGTATGCGCTTACGGGTCCAGAGCAATTAATAGTATGTATTGCTATTGAATCAGATACTATGCATACTCCACTTGTAATTTCAACATAATGTGTAGATGAACCAATGGATGTTCCTGGAACAAGATAAGTATTAGTGCTACTTGCTCCGTTATCCCAGTCATAAACATAGCCAGTTGGTAGACTAAGTTGTACAGATTGGTTCTCACAGACAGTTGTGTCGTCTGCTAAATAGTAGCTCGGCAGAGCATCAATGCTTACTACTATCTCGGCCGAATCCACTCCACAGGAAGCACTTCCAACTATGTAATAGTAGGTTCCTGCTCCACTAGTTCCAGGGTCAAAACTACCTAGATGTCCATTGGTAAGGCTCGAAGGGCCACTCCAATTTCCACTAGCATCCGGAGTACCCGTTAATAAAGTAAAGAAGTCTATGGTGGGATCGCTTTCGCAAATGGCTAATGCAAAATCACCTCCAGCATTTGGATTAGTATTGTTTGTTATAGTTACAAAGGCTGTATCATCTAGACAACCACTGCTTGATTGTACGATATAACTGTACGTTCCATATGAGTTGCTGGACGGGTCAAATGTGCCTTGGTCACCACCGCTCAACACACTAGGTCCTGACCAAGTGCCACCCAAATCTGGGTTGCCAACAAGACTATCGTACAAATTAAAACTGCCAGAACTGCCGCAAAGACTAATAGCGTAATCGCCCCCAGCATCCGCATTAGTTCCAGTTGTTATTACGATGGTGTCTGAATTAGTGCATCCAGTCACCGTTTCGGTTATATCAACATAATAAGTGCCAGGGCCTGAAGTGTTAATTGTAGGTGAAGTTGATCCTGTGCTCCAGTTGTATGTGTAATTGGTGCCAGTAGCGTCTAATGTTAGGTTTCCAGATCCTGAGCATAACGTAGTGTCTGACCCCAGATCAACAGGGCAACCACAATCAGAGGCATTAAAATCACCAGCCATAGTCGCGCCGTCAACATAAGAAAACTGACCCAATACACAATTAAATGTAGTTGTTGCAGTCGCAATGTCTAAATCGTAAATCTCATTTCCATTAGAAACTAGTAGAGTGGTATTATTGCAGTCTACATAGTAGGTCCATAAGCCGTACCAATAACCTGTTCCAAGTGATCCGAGAATTACACTTGCAGCGGGATTAGAGATATTGACTTCCACTAGTTCACTGTTATCTCCTGTTAGATAAAGTTGTCCATTGTAATAGGCTAAATCTCCTCCAGACGTAACTGGTAGTTCTCCCAAAGCGGTGAATACACCAGTAACAATATCTACCGAATATAAGGAGTCTTTAGCAGCGTATAAGTTGCCGTTTGCATCTGCTACTAGTGCGTTGGCCGCAGTTGAATGCTGTGATATCGTTGTAGTGTTGCAAGTGGCTAAGTCAATACTGATAAAGTAGTTGCCCATTATGGCGTACATATTTCCATTAGGGTGAAATGCGATATCCTGCATATTGCCAGAAGTTGTACCTCCACCAGTGTTGACCGAAACATTGTTACAAATAGTAGTTTCTGTGCAAGTTGTTGGATCTATTTCAATGATATCATTTCCAATAGAAACGTAGTAACTTTGAGAATACGAGGACGCAACACTCAATAAGAATATAATTGACAGAAATATCTTCATTGGCTTAGGATTTAAAGTGATGGTCTGCCTCTTGTAGGATTCTTGTGGTGGAATGGATTAGGGTTCACAAATCGTAATGATAATTCAATTCCGCCACGACCGCTGTTCGCATTAGCCAATTGAGACACGGTAAGGTCATAACTCAATCCAACCGCAAACTTTGCATATTCAATAAATAGGGTAGGTGCTACCGCATCTTTCCAGCGATAAAACAAGCCAAATGATGTTGCAAAACCTGATTTAAACCCAGTAACCCTAGATCCTTGAGAGAATTCATATCTAAACAAGGAACCGATTACAAATTCGCTATGATTTCCTTGTTTGCTGTAAAGTGCAGATGGTACTACTGCTACATTAGAGCCAGGTAGGTTAATATAGAATTTAGCAAAGCCATTGTATCGTCTGTAAATTTGACTCGAGCTGGAAATAATGGGGTCAATCACTGGTTGTGTAAGGTGGCTTGCACTAACACCAACTGTTGCATTAAAATCGCTAATTGAGTTAACTGTATTTGTTCTTGAGCTGTATGTCCATGCCAAGCCAGCGCCTAAATCGAAGAAGTTTTGAGATAAATTACCAAAACTTTCAGCCGTATTACCTAAAGTGCTGCTACCTGGGATGTATTGATCTTCCCAAATCAAATCAGTTCTTCCAATGCTAGACTGGTTAAAGCTCCCACTAAGTCCTAAAGAAAGCGTTTGATTATCGTCTAAATACAAATGATCAGATAACTGCAATTCAAATGAGGTGTTCTTCATCTCTGGGTCACCTGCTTTATCTGAAAATATGCGCAAACCCAAGCCTAGGTATGAATTTTTCCATTTCTTTTTGAATAAACCATTATCAAAAGATAATTGATAGGTATTGAAGCCTGGACCTAATGAGTTCCATTGTTGTTTGTGCATTAAGTTAACCCTTTGATCTCCGTTAAAGTTCCCCGTTAATGCAGGGTTAATCTGGGTAGGGTTATTAAATATTTGAGAAAAATGTATATCCTGCGCGATGGTTTGAGTACTCATCATAAGCGAGATACCAAGAAGTATTTTGGCTGAATTTTTCATAGTAGATTATTTTATTAGGCTAACTGAGCCACTGAGTTCAACTGTTTCTAAATTGTTCATAACACCTGTGAGCATATAATGGTAGGTGCCAACCATTGCTTCTGTCCCTTCGATAGTTCCATCCCACTTAATGGATAAATCGGTGGTTTCAAATACTATCTTACCCCATCTATCAAACACTTTAAAGTCAGCTGTTTGCATGGCTGTTGTGGTAGGCCCAAAGGTGTCGTTTAGTCCGTCTCCATTTGGCGAGAAGGCATTCGGAATAAATATTGTTGAGTCGAATTCGACTGTTACTGTAACACTTGCAGTGCCTTCACATCCTTCTGTGGTGCCAGTTACAATAAAAGTAGTCGTAACTAGTGGGTTGGCTTGTGTGTTTGCACAACTTGGACATGCAACATCTTGATTAGGTGACCAGAAATAATCATCTGCACCATTCGCCCAAAGATCCGCAAAACTTCCCGCGCTAATTGTTGTATCATTCCCTGCTGTAACTATCGGATTAGTAGTAACCTCAATTGTAAAGTATACGGTGTCAATGTTGTTAATGGCATCAGTTATAATGACATAATGTTGTCCTGTGCTGCTAGGGCAATAAGTATGCATATCAGATCCAGTTGTGCCATCACTCCACTCGTAAGAATAGGGTGAATTTCCAGTTGTCACAATTGCGCTAATCTCCGTGCATTCATTTTCACAAATCGTAGTGTCTCCAGCGACTACGGCTTCTAATGTGCTTGTGCAGTTTATTACATTCACTATAATTGAATCGTTAACTGAGCATTGTCCATTATCAATGGTAACATAGTGAGTATTTGAACCAGCTGTGGTTCCAGGAATTAAATAGCTGTTAGATGTACTAGTACCATTGTCCCAGTCATACGTGTAGCTAGCGGGTAATGATAGAGTAATATCAATATTCTCACATACAGTGGTGTCATCGTCTAAGTTGTATGAAGGTTGTTGATCAATGCTTATTATAACACTTGCCGAATCGAGTCCACATGAAGCACTGCCAACGATATAATAATATGTGCCAGCTAGATTACTTGCTGGGTCAAATGTCCCAAGATTTCCTCCAGTCAGCATTGATGGTCCATCCCAGTTACCAGTAGCATCTGGTGTACCTCCAAGGTTGTCAAATAAATTGTCAACCGCATCTAATTCACAGTATGTTAGTGTAGCATCACCGCCAGCATCAGGTGAGGTGTTGTTAACGATTGTCACCGTTGCTGTATCATTCGGGCATCCTCCACTACCTAACACAATATAGTCGTATGCGCCAAATGTGTTGGAAGACGGGTCAAAAGTTCCTAGGTCGCCTCCTGCCAAGCTACTAGGGCCACTCCATGTTCCACCCGAATTTGGAGATCCTTGTAGGCTGTCTAATAAATTGAATGGAGTGCTTCCTCCACATAATGTAATAGTGTAATCACTTCCAGCATCCACTGGGTTCGAAATACTTATGATAACATCTGCAGTATCGTTTCCGCATGTTCCACCGTTCACTACATACTGATATGTGCCTGCGAGTGAACTAGATGGGTCAAATGTTCCTAAGTGACCACCGCCAAGAGAGGATGGGCCATTCCATGTTCCGCCTGCATCCGGACTACCGGTTAAGGATGAGAATAAGTCTAAGGGACTATCACTGCTGCACAAATCAAGTGTCAAATCATTTCCTGCGTTAACACCGCTAGCACCAACATTAATCGTTACAGTGCTAGTATCAGCCACACCGCCACCATTTACAATTACTTGATAGGTGGTAGTTGTAGTTGGACAAACTGTATGCGGGCCATTGCCTGAAAAGCTTGTCGGTGACCATGTTAGGGTATAGGTGCATATTCCATTTACAGTTGCCATTAGATCCACACATTGTCCTGAACAAATGCTTGAATCAGTAGCAGTTAGAGTTACACCAATATTAGTGTCGCATGGTTCTTCAAAGAATGACTGGACAAAATTGGGAAAGCGGTTACTACTTCCAATGCTGCCTGAAGTCAGGTTCATGTGGTTGGGTGTATAGTTACATGCTAAACCTGCTGCGTTGGGGTCGTCTATTACGCCTATCCAGCCTGATGCTCCTCCTTTGGAGAAATAAATTTTGCAATCTGGCGCTAATTGCATTCCGCCAGTAACCTCCCAGCTGCTTGTCGATAATTGGGTTCTTGAAGCTTTTACCGCAACGGTGTCAGGTCCCATACCAGTTCCGCCACCTGCGCTGAGGTCGTATTGATAACATTGGAATCCAGCTGCGTATAGTTTTGTGTTGTCTGGTGAGAATTCCAACTTAAACCCAGCTGTTCCGCAATCACTCCATCTATAAGTTAAAACCCCTGTTGCATTGTCAAAACCATACATAGTGAGGTTTGCATTTGAACTTACACCTACACCGCACACGTTTTGTGAAACCAGCATGGATCCATCGGGAGAGAATTTTGCGCCAAGCGAATTGTCTGGTCTAGCTGGCGGTCCAACTGCCGTTGTCACGGGAGTGGTGTTAACCCCTGCAGCAGTAACCTCATAGGCGTGCCATATATTACTTGATTTTTCTTGAGCTATAACCCAATAACCATTTCCTGCGGCATTCCGAACAGCTGTAAGTTTTTCTTCATTTGGGGCAAATAGTAATGTGTTTTTGTTACCAGGAAGCACATCACCATCGCCAGCGTTAAGTGTCATATCCACCTCAGAATATCTTACACCAACTGTACCAGAAGATTCAATGGACGTTCCTGCTGTAAATATGAAATATCTATCGCTATTGCCTGGGTGCGGTATAATAACAGCGGTTTGTACGGTGGAAATACTTCCCATTAGTCCTGTACCATTTGGCATTACATTATGATTGCGATCCCAAACATTCTCACCGTTAGTGTACATCAAGAGATTTCCTGACATATCACTAATGCTTGCAGATCCTTCAATAGGCCCAGTCATGTTGCTGCCTGAAACACTTGTGGGACTACCACAAGTAAAGTCTAATGCCGCACCATTAGCAAAGTACCAGTGATTTGTTCTAATTTTTTCGAAGGTTTGTGCAACGATGGAATTCGTGTGTACAATAAAAGTTGTGAGAGCAAATATGTAATAAAGTGTCTTCATAGTAATTGATTGAACTATTCAGAACAATATTACGTGAGTAAAATGATATTTAACAATCAAATTACGCCACAAATGACAGTAAAAATGTCTTTTTTAGGAGCTATTTAGTCTATAAAATAATGTTTTATAAGTAAATTATATGCACGTAAATAGTTGTAAAACAAACTTTAAAGAGTGTTAAGGAGGTTGATTTCACGTAAAAACAGAAATGTAAAATTAAATTACGTTTAATTGAGGAATTAACACACGTGTTATTTTATACTTTCTTTCATCATTTTTTTACCATGTAATTTGTAATCAAACCATCCCCTAAAATCGAAATAGGCAGTAACTTTCCTCCAGCTATCACCTTCTTGTAGGGCATCTAATTCTGGTTCTTTATTCTTTAAGTACTGTATGGCAGACTTCTCATTTACAAGAATTTTAGACGTATATTCTTTTAGGAACTCTAAAAACCATGACTCTATGGCAAACAGATTGGATTGCTCAGAAAAGTAGCGTTTAATGGAATTCAAGTAGTATTCAAGGTTATCGTAGTTGCCCAATTCTATATGAATTATAACCTGTAACAGGCGTGCGAATTTCTGAATGTCTTTTCTAAAACTATAACTATCATTCAGTACCATGTAGTTATACCTTAAGGCTTCTTTGTAATTGCCAGAGTACAAATAATGATTACTCATGTTGTAAATACAAACTACTCGATACAACTTGTTCATGTCATCGGCATATATTTTAAGACCCTCCTCAACAAACTCTATAAATTCAGGGTAATGAATGGATACTTGGTGGTCCACCAACAGGCCTAGTTTATTTGCTGCAACATATTCGAATTGCTTCAACTTAAGAAAGGGGGTGTTACAATCTACTTGAAGCATTTTATCAAATCCTTCTAAGGCTTTTTCAATGTTGCCAGCTTGACCCTCCGTATTACAATAACTGTTTAATGCCGTTAGATAGTTGTACTTCTTTTCAGACTTCATGATCGCATGATCATCGTACAATTTGCATTGATTCTTGATAAAAATCAGAGCTAAATCAGACTTGCCAATCAAATCTTGAAACATGTGTTTAGCGTTATTGAATTCACATTTGCTTTGGAAAGTATGCGCAAAATTTTCATCATGGAAATAGGGTGTTCCCATAATGTCTTCAATCTCCTGCAGTAAGTGCAGATAGGGGAGTTTACCTTCATTTTTTATGGTTTCCCAAATTTTGTTTCTTAACACCCCATATTTTTGCTCCATCCTTAAGTTGTCATGAACGAGCGTTTCTTCAAGTGATAATTTCGAAAGAATTTCTTGTTTCCGTTTACTTTCGTTTTGATTGATGATGATTTTCTCAAGCTCAATAAGGCGAATCAAGGCATTAAAATCTTCAATTTCATGTGCTTTCTTCTTGTTTTGTTTGATCATTTTTGCCGCCTGAGAAAGCAAGTTTTTATGAATGAGGGCATCAATGATTAATATGTCTTTTTGAACTTGATTAGATATTGACTGCTGAGGACTAAATTGATACAGCGTGTTATTTATTACGTCAAGTAGATAATTCTTTTTCCTTGATAGATTGGCTATGCCTTCAAGTTTCTTCTGCACTTTGGCAATCGGCTTGCCTTTAGACCGTTCAATTATGTCGAAAATTTTAACAAAGTCGGCATCATCATTTCCTGATAAATAGTGTTTACGGGCATACTTTTTCTCAGCATTACTAAGTGACCAGATTAAATCAAATATATGTTCTTGTATAGTATGTTTTCCCATAAATCTAAATTACGCATAAAATAGCATAAATAAATGGATAAATGCTTGACTCTACAGCCCGTATAGCGATGAATTTTTAACGACAAAAGTACAGTGTTTAACCAAGGTTTCTCAAATACCTTAATTTACTCTTAAATACTCTGAATGATTTCTATCGTGGTTCCCTATTTACTAGATTTAAATTTTAAAGTAAAATTATGCGAAAATTCATACTACTATTTTTAATAATGCACGCAGCATGCAAGCCTTCTTCTGCTCAGGATTATATGTATATTGGGTATGGATATAATGGTGCATTTACAAATCTATCGGGAGTCAATCAGGTGGTAGCTAACTACAATGACACTAGGCCATGGCTTGATGATGAATTGGCTGAATTCTCTTATTTAGATGGAGCTTCAGTTTCAATTGGATATATAATTTCAGAGGCGTTTTGGTTTGATGTAGGTTTTGATTTCAGAGGAAAGAAACATGCCGTATCTGGACAAGATACTCGGGGTAACTACAACACCAGAGAGCTTAAGGTTAAGAATAGCACAGGTAGAGTTAATGTTGGCTTTGTATTCGGTGGAGGAGGAGCCGTTTTGATGTGTGGCCTTCGAACGGAAGTAGGGGATTTAAAAACAAAGTCTAGAGTGTTTGGAGATTCGTTTGATAAAGAAAAAATGGAGGATATTGGCGATAATAGTCTAACGCTAAAGTTTGGACCAACGGTTAAATTATTAACTCTAGTTCCTGAAACTGCTGGATTACAAGTTTCACTCAGTGTTTATTATCAATGGAGTGCATTTACCAATAATGTAACATCACTAAATAACGATCTAAATAACTCAAACTATTATACGGATCAGGTGCAGTTTGATGTCAAACCACATCATTTTGGATTAAGTCTTGAAATTGGAATACTAGCAAATTAATTAGAGAAGTAGGCGATTGGAGAGTTGTTATAATTTTAACTAATCATGTTAAAAAAATAAAAATCGATTTTTTGCTTGGAAATTAAACTTATTCTCATGTACATTTGTGGCATGCAAAAAACAATCACTATGTG
The DNA here is from genome assembly GCA_964230215.1 of Flavobacteriales bacterium. Taxonomy (GTDB): domain Bacteria; phylum Bacteroidota; class Bacteroidia; order Flavobacteriales_D; family JAUILH01; genus JAUILH01. The sequence goes on along the minus strand of CAXRGQ010000001.1, from coordinate 144,048 downwards.
TCCATGTAAAATGATCTGTCAGGAAATTGACGGAAGGGCGCTGTAGTATACTTAATTGCAAAAGATATTTAAAAGCCCTTCCATTTTGGAAGGGCTTTTTTTATGGTTGAAAAAATGAGAAGAAATAATAAAAATATGATGTGCTGCATGACTTGTTGTAAAAAAGCGAGGGGCTATCGTATTGAATAAACTAAAGTCTAATACCAATTAATACAAGCCTCTCGAATAGCAATTTGAGAGGCTTTTTTTATGTCAGGAAATGAGAAGTTTTAGAGACGAATTAGAAACACCAGTTGTTGAAAAGGACATACTGGAACTAGAAGAAAAAATACATGCGTACCACGGAGGTAGTCTTGATGAGGACTCCTTTCGATCACTCAGATTAGCCCGGGGTGTTTATGGTCAACGACAAGCTGGGGTGCAGATGGTGAGAATAAAAGTGCCATTTGGAAAGATTTCAGGAGAACAGCTTGTGCGAATAGCCAATCTATCGGACGAATATTCGACGGGTAACCTGCACCTCACAACAAGACAAGATGTGCAGCTACATTATGTAAGTCTGGATGATACGCCTGAACTTTGGGCGAAATTAGAAGAAGATAATTTGACCATGCGTGAAGCATGTGGAAATACCGTTAGAAATATAACGGCTTCTCATTTAGCTGGCGTAGATCCCAAGGAACCCTTTGATGTGAGACCTATTGCAGATGCGCTATTTAATTACTTCCTCAGAAATCCAATTTGCCAGGAAATGGGGAGAAAAGTGAAGATCTCATTCTCTTCAAGTGAAGAAGATACGGCGTTAAGTTTTATGCATGATGTAGGATTTGTCCCATTGATAAAAGAAGGTGTAAATGGGTTTAAAGTTCTAGTGGCTGGTGGACTTGGTTCCCAAAGTCGACATGCAGATGTATATGCAGAATTCGCACCATTCGACGAGATTATTCCTATTACTGAAGCTATTCTAAGAGTGTTCGAATTGCATGGTGAACGCAATAGAAGGATGAAAGCTAGGCTTAAGTTTTTAGTTAAGGAAATAGGTTTTGATACATTTAAATCACTCGTTGAGGAGCAATTACAATTGCTCCCAAAACAAAGCCTAGAGCTCAATGATGACTATGCAATTGAGAACTCTCATAAGCCTTATGAGAACAACTATAGCACAAAATTTCCTGCGGAATATGATGCATGGTTAAAAGCAAACGTTTTTAAACAAAAACAAGATGGTTTATTCATTGCAGGAATCAAAGTTAAGCTTGGAAATATTGATTCCACACAAACCAGGAAACTGGTTGAATTGGCTCATAAACTCAATACCAATGAGTTCACCATTAGTATTGATCAAAATCTATGGTTGAGACATCTGAGCGCTGATAAGCTTGAAGAGTTGTATGATGGACTCAGAGAACTTAATCTGGCGGACAACGGAATTCAAAGCATATTGGATGTTAGTGCATGCCCTGGAACGGATACATGTAATCTGGGCATAGCGAATAGCACTGGTGTAGCCGAGGAACTTGAAAAGTTTATTCGCGGGAACTATGGAGATATTGATAAGATCCGAACCATCTCCATAAAAATAAGTGGATGTATGAACTCTTGCGGTCAGCACATGATTGCCGGTATTGGATTTCAAGGAATGTCTATAAAAGCGCCTAATGGAGCTGTGATTCCTGCGCTCCAAGTATTGTTGGGGGGTGGAAACACAGGTAATGGCACAGGTGTTTTTGCTGACAAGGTGATTAAGATTCCATCTAAACGTGTTTTGCAGGCTCTTGAATTGATTTTAAATGATTTCATATCGAATAAAGAGTTGGCCTTCAGTAAGTATTACGAGGAAAAAGGGAAGATGTATTTTTATGAATTACTAAAGCCATTAACAGATTTAGACGATCTAAAGTCTACAGATTTTATTGATTGGAATCAAGAGGATGCCTATCAAAAAGAAGTAGGTGTAGGAGAGTGTGCTGGTGTTATGGTAGACTTGGTTGCAACACTTTTATATGATTCGAAAGAAAAGTTAGACAGAGCACAGACTTCAATTATCTCAGGTAGATATAAAGACGCAGCGTATTTAATTTATCAGGGAATTGTTGGTGGAGCCAAAGCACGACTGCTAGATATAAACGTGACATCACCAAATCATAATGCAATAATTGATGCTTATCAAGAGAACTTTTTGGATTTCAAAGATTCAGATTTCCAATCATTCAAAGCATTTGCCTTGTATTATCAATCGAGCGATATAGATAAGGATCAGTTGATTAACTACCTGAGCAAAGCGCGTCAATTTGTAGAAGATATAACGATTAAACGAAATAAAACTAACTAAAAATGAAAACAATAATTAATCCATTTGTTACCCTCGTAGGGGCTGGTCCAGGAGATCCAGAACTGTTTACCTTGGGTGGTCGAAATGCACTTATGAGTGCTAAAGCAGTATTGTATGATGCGCTTGTTTCACCTGAGTTATTGAAATTTGCGCCGACGGCTAAAAAAGTATTTGTCGGTAAAAGAAAAGGCTTCAAACGCTATTCTCAGGAAGAGATAAATCAACTGATAGTAGATTATGCACATAGTCATGGCAATGTTGTGCGATTAAAAGGAGGGGATCCTTTCGTTTTTGGCAGAGGAGCAGAGGAGTTGGAGTCAGTAATTCAAAACGGTATACCCTACAAAGTAATTCCCGGAATTACCTCTGCTACATCTGTGCCGACACGATTGGGTATATCGCTCACAAAACGTGGGATCTCCCAAAGTTTTTGGACCATAACAGGGACAACTTCTCATCATCAATTGTCGAATGATATCTACCTGGCATCTCAGTCGAGTGCAACGGTTGTTATCCTGATGGGGGTGAGCAAACTACCTGAAATAGTGTCCATATATAAACGCTTGGATAAGCACGACTTACCAGTAGCGATAATTCAAAGTGGCTACATGAAAGAGGAAAATCGCGTGGTTGGAACAATCAACACTATCCAGGAAAAATCCCGCTTGGCTCAGATTTCAAACCCCGCCATAATTGTAATTGGTGACGTGGTGGATGATCGCCTTGAGGTAAAACAAAAAACGGAGTTAAACGCATTATTCACTTATTAACTAAAGGAAATGAAACGAAATAATTTATACCCAATTTTCTTGAAGGCAGAGCGCCTTAACTTTATAATTGTAGGAGGTGGGAAGGTAGCGCTAGAGAAAATAACTTTCTTGCTAAAGTCGAGTCCAACAGCCAATATAGAATTGGTAGCGCCCGATATAATATATGATATCGAGATTCTTGAGCGAAAAAAGAATGTAAGATTGCACCGTCGAAAGTTCAAATCAAGCGATTTAATGGGCAAGGATATAGTGATTGCAGCTACAAATGATCGTGAATTGAATAGATATGTTTACGGTTTAGCTAAATCTCAACACCTGTTGACGAATGTAGCAGATACACCTGAGTTATGTGATTTTTATTTGGGTGGAATTGTAACTAAAGGAAATCTAAAGATTGCTATTTCAACCAACGGAAAATCGCCTACAATGGCCAAAAGAATTCGCCAACTGCTAGAAGATATTATTCCAGATGAAACGGATGCCTTATTGGATAATCTCAATGACTATCGCAAAGATTTAAAAATGGATTTTGAACAAAAAGTAGAGCATTTGAACTTGTTAACCGAATCATTTATTTCAAAAAACTAAATCATGATTAAGACAGATGTACTCATAATTGGAGCGGGACCTGTAGGCCTTTTTACTGTGTTTGAATTGGGTCTGTTGAAACTGCGTTCGCACCTTATAGATACCCTTCCACAACCCGGCGGGCAATGTGCAGAAATCTACCCCAAAAAACCGATTTATGATATTCCGGGTTACCCTGAAGTGCTTGCTGGAGATTTGGTTGATAATCTATTAAAGCAAATCGAACCATTTAAACCAGGGTTTACCCTTGGTGAAGCTGCAGTTGATATTGATGAGCAGGAAGGCGGTTCGTTTATCGTAACAACGAATAAGGGAACCAAACATCACGCTCCAGTTGTTGTCATTGCAGGCGGATTGGGTGTATTTGTTCCTCGAAAACCACCCATTCAAGATCTTGCAAGGTTTGAAGATAGAGGCATAGCCTACATTATTAAAAACCCTGAGGAATATAGAGGAAAAGATGTGGTGATAAGTGGAGGCGGCGATAGCGCATTAGATTGGTCTATTTATCTCGCCGATAATGGCGCTAAAAGTGTGAGTTTAGTTCACAGAAGTCAGAGTTTTAGAGCACATCCAGATTCAGTTCAAACGGCCATTAATTACGCAGAGCAAGGTAAAATTCGCCTCTTAACTGATGCTGAGATTAAGCGAATTGCAGGCAATGGTGTATTGAATTCGGTTGAGGTTTTTCATAAGTCAGGAGAGCGTGAAAGTTTACAAACTGACGCATGGTTACCCTTATTTGGCTTAACGCCTAAGCTAGGTCCCATTGCGAATTGGGGATTGGAAATCGACAAGAATGCGATTGTAGTAGATAATGCTACTGATTACTCTACTAATCGTCCAGGAATATATGCAGTTGGTGATGTAAATACCTATCCAGGTAAACTAAAACTAATATTGTGTGGGTTTCATGAAGCTGCAATTATGGCGCAATCTGCATTTAAGCGAATCTATCCGGACAAGAAAAATGTCTTGAAATACACTACGGTAAACGGAGTTAATGCTTTTTAAGATGAGTACAATAACAATCACAATAATAGATAGAAACCAAGAAACTCATCAAGTAGAGTGCCCAACTGATATGGGGCTAAATCTGATGGAGGTTTGTAAATCGTATGAACTACCTGTGGAAGGCACATGCGGAGGAATGGCCTTGTGCGCTTCATGTCAAGTATATGTGGAGTCATCACATGAATTGACAGAACGCAGTGATGATGAACAAGCAATGTTAGATGAAGCATGGTATGTAGAAGATAACAGCAGGCTTGGATGTCAAATAAAATTAGGATTGGAGCTCGATGGACTTGTGGTTCGGCTCGCTCCCGAGTTAGTAGAAACAAACGATTGGTAAAAAAAAATAATATGTATACAGAAAGAGTAGCGGCGTTTTTTGATGAACTGTTTAACGCCTTTTATCCGGTTAGATTAGGTCTTCCAGAGGAAGATTATAGTCATACGAGTAATTTATATGATGATTTGGTCATATTGTTTAAAAGCAATTTAGGTGTAAAACCAATAAACCCTAAATCAATGGCAGATGCCTTTTTTAACCGCACAGATCATATTAAACAATTGCTAGATGAAGATTTAAAAGCACATTATGACGGTGATCCTGCAGCGAAATCATATTTAGAAGTGATATTATCCTACCCAGGGTTTTATGCCGTTGCCGCTTATAGGGTGGCGCATGAATTAGATAAGTTGGGAATCGAACTTATACCTAGAATCATAACCGAATATGCACACAGCAAAACCGGCATTGATATTCATCCATCTGCAAAAATAGGTAAAGGACTTTGCATTGATCATGGCACTGGTATTGTTATTGGAGAAACCTCTGAGATTGGAAACAATGTCAAAATTTATCAAGGTGTTACCTTGGGAGCCATAAGCGTAAACAAGGAGGCTGCGAGTAAAAAGAGACACCCTACAATTGAAGACAATGTAGTAATCTACGCGCAAGCCACTATTTTGGGCGGCGATACAGTTATTGGAGAGGGGAGTGTGATCGGAGGAAATACATGGGTAACTAAGCCGGTCGCGCCCTTCACTAAACTTACATTTAAACAGGATATTCTAGTGAGGAATATTACAACACAAAAAGCATCATGAGAATAGAACATAGTGTAGGAAAAACGCCATTAATAGAGTTAAAACACGCCACATCTAACCCAAATGTGAAGGTATTTGCAAAGCTAGAAGGTAATAATCCTGCAGGCAGCGTTAAGGATAGAGCGGCCTATTTTATGATCAATGACGCTCTTGAGTCGGGTAAAATAAAAGCGGGTGATACGATTATTGAAGCCACCAGCGGAAACACAGGAATTGCACTTGCACTGATGGGGCAACAACTGGGTGTAAATGTCAAGCTGCTTATGCCTGAAAACTCAACAGAAGAGAGAAAACAAGTTATGAGAGCATACGGGGCAGATTTAATTTTAACACCTTCGGATAAGACAATTGAATTTGCACGGGAGCAAGCACTAAAAATAGCAAAAGAAGAAGGTTATCATGTGCTAAATCAGTTTGCGAACAATAACAATCCCTTGGCTCACTTTAAGACAACAGGACCTGAAATTTGGGAAGATACTAATGGAGAAATCACTCATTTTGTGTCTGCTATGGGGACAACAGGAACGATTATGGGAGTTTCAAAATTCCTTAAGTCAAAAAATCCTGAGGTGCAAATAATTGGCGCCCAGCCTGTGGATGGGGAATCAATTCCCGGAATTAGACGATGGACAAAAGCGTTTATACCAGAAATTTTTGAACCTTTGCGGGTAGATTCTACGCAGGAGATTTCCCTCAAAGAAGCTGTGCGTCATGCCAATATCCTTGCAAAAGAAGAAGGGGTGTTTGCAGGTGTCAGCAGTGGAGGGGCCTATAGCATTGCTAGAAAACTTGCGAGTGAATTAACAAATGGAGTAATTGTATTTATCGCTTGCGATAGAGGCGATAGATATTTAAGCTCTGGAATATTTGAGAATAATGGAGAATAAAGAAGTAATAGAAGGATTGGATATAAAAGCGCTTAACAAAAAGTACAGATCCTTAAGCGTGCACGAGAGAGTTGAGGAATTGTATAAAGATTTTGATCAAGCTGATGTAATGCTGACATCTTCGTTTGCAGCCACCTCTGCGTTTTTATTAAAGGTATTCTCAGATGTGAATAGTCAGCAGAAAATCTATTTTATCGATACGGGGTATCACTTTAAAGAAACCCTTATTTATAAAGAATACCTAACTCAGTTATATGATTTGAAAGTGGAAAGTGTGCGCGCTGAAAAGTTTAAACACGAATTCACAACCAAGGATGAGACATGGAAAAAAGACCCAGATTTTTGCTGCTCAATTAACAAAGTTGAACCATTAGAAAAAGTCAAGGAGAAATATAAAATATGGGTGTCTGGATTGATGCAATGGCAAAGCGACCATAGAGCTAGTTTGGATATTTTTGAGGAGCGTGGCGACATGATTAAGTTCTATCCATTGTTAGATATTACGGCTGAGGAGCGTGATAATTTTATTAAAGAACATCACTTGCCATTTCATCCGCTAAAGTCAAAAGGCTACTTTTCGATTGGTTGTACTCATTGTACGCAACCCGGTGAAGATCGCGAAGGCAGATGGAATAACAGTCCTAAAACAGAGTGTGGTTTGCACTTGTAAATTACGGTAAAATACGGAGTAGCGATTTGGTGTAATACGCTTTAATTTGTAGCTATGCAAAGACTGATTTTAATACTTGTTCTATGTATAGTATATAGACAAGATGGTAGCGCACAGTTACCTGATCACAATGTGACAAGTCAAGGAATGGTGGGTTTTACCATGGGGTTAAGTGCAATCAAAAGTAACGAAACCTTGTATCCTGAAGCAGCAAAAGAAGGTGCTTATTTCGGAATAGGAATAGATTTTTCGTACTACAACTTTGAACCATTTACTTTACGGTATCATCTTAAAATGAAATGGGCCCATGATTTATTCCATAAAGCAGGGGAGTTGTTCGAAGGAACGGGAACAGATCCAAGAATTGATTTTACTGGGTTTACATGGCATAAGGTGGGACTCAATTTGTTTGCGACCGACAATGTTTGTGTTGGATTAGGAGGAAGCTTTGCAGATTATATCATTGATATCCCCTTATACGCGAATTCAAACGGAGATTATTTTGAGGGCATCACCTGGCAAGAACCTTCTGGGTGGCATTGGACTGCGGGACCATGCTTGTTTGCAGATATGGGTTTTGGAGGGTTCGCCCTAAGTTTCATTGCTAGCTATGATATCTCATATCTTCAACCAAAAGTAACGGATGATTATGAGTCTCTAACAGCTAAAATCCCAGGGTATAAGAAGCCACATTTTTTATTTTGGGACTTGACTCTTAATCATGAATCTGGATTTTTCGCGGGATTCGACCGCGTCAGCCTAATTGATAACGGGGTTAATTCAAATAAAATGAGTCGAGCAGAATTTCATTTAGGTTACCGAACATCTATCTAGTTGTTAGAGACGTTTAGCGGTGATACTAGCGCCACTTTATTTTGTAGTCGGGATCATCCAAATTGTATTTAGCACCTAGATAACAGTAATAGGTGGTTAAGGCCATAAGCACATGACCAATATCCATGTGATTAAACCAATTACTTATGGCCCATTCTTGTATGTAAACTACAGCGCCAATAGTAGACCAAAGTATGCCTATAAGAAAGTAGTAGCTTCCTTTTTGCCGAGTCTTATAAAACACATATCCCTGAAATCCGGCTACTACTATCAGCATGCCGTAGGCCGAGTGCCCCACAACATAATAGAAGTCCATCGTAAGCACCGATATTATCATAAAGGTGACGAGTTCCACGACATTTACCGATTTAAAAAAACGTGCTGATGCTGGACTGATCAACTTTTTAGCGTAGAAAATAGAAGCTCGTTCTGCCAATGCGATAGAAACCATGCTAACATACCATCCCGGAATTTTCCAATAAATGGACAATGCATAATTAAAACTGTGCCCAATCAGTCCACCCAATGCGGTAGCTATTCCCATGGTCAGGAAAAAGTAGGTATAGAATGTGTGGATAAGGCTGCCATCTTTTCGCTTGCGCAATCGAATCCATGCATAAATACAAACCGCAGTAACCAAAAGATCCGTTAGCATGGTAACAGGTTCATCTACCCGAACTCCGAACACATCAATAGATGGGTTTTTATATGGATTCTCCCGAAAGCCTGACACATCTTAAAGATACTAAATCAGCTTATTAGATAGAAATGATTTGACAGCTATTAAGAAGCCTTTCGAAAAAAAGCATTTAGCAGCTCACTAATCTGGTCCGCGTGAGTAACAACCATTTTATGGCTTCCATCCTCTATAAGGAAATCAACTGTATGAATATTTTTTGCTGGGATGATGAGATCCTTTGCTCCATGAATTCGGTATACATTAATACTACAATGAGGTCTTTCCCATCTCAATAACATTTCAGTTTGTCTCCTGAATTGCTGTGCCTTATAATCTGTCAACATCTCTACGTACAAACTGGCAATGTCATCTGGAAAAGACATAAAATAAGACATAGCATATCCAGTAATTCTCAAATGGTAATCTTTAAGCCATGCATAAAGTGGTAGATATCTGAAGATTTCATAGCGCATTGGGAGCTCGTCCGTACAAACAGCGCTTGAAAGAAGTATACAACGTACATTTTTGCACTTATGGGCAATTTCTACGGCTACCATTCCACCAAGAGATAAGCCTACCACAGCAACCTCATTAGAGGTGTCCATTTGTTCAATCAACTTATCGGCATAGCTCTCCATCGTTTCGGTTTCGGAGCATTCGGGCCATTCTAGATACACCTGATTAATTGTACTATCAATATCCAGATATGAAAATACGCGACTATCCACGCCAAGACCCGGAATAAAATATACGGTCATGCTATTAGCCGCACAGCAACTCATAAAAACTAAAAGAAAAAGAGCTTTCATACAACCAAAACTATGAGCAAGTAAGAATATTCAAAAACGGATTATCGCAAGAAGGGAGTGATTCTGAATTCGAGATTCGATATTTGAAATTCGATATTGTCGTATACCGACGACCCCACTAGTCAACTAGTGATCCAATCAACTGAATAGTCGGTAGCTAGCACTGATCACATTCCATACCCCATAGTCATTTCGCCGTGCCGACGGCAAGCCTATGGCGACCGATGGACCTTGCGGAGAAATCTATAGTGAGCAATCAACATTATTGGCTCCATAGATTTCAACCGTTACCGCGAGCGAAGGCAGCGTTGGTTGAACATTGCACCTAAATAATCCGCCGCTCGTGGATGTTGGGATTGATGATTTATTATTTATGATGTCCTCACGATAAGCTTGTTCTTGTCAACTAATCAACCAGTCAACTAAAAAAAAGGACCGCCCATGTCCTGAGCAGTCCCTTACTTTTAGTTGTTGCGATTAGGTTTAAAAGGGAAGGAGAATGATTCCTGCCGAGAAGGTGTTGACTTCAGGTGCACGACTCTTCTCAAACAAACTAGTTAAACCATAGTTTGCGAAGAGCGTAACATTACGGAAGCCTATGCGGACGGTCGCTGAAAGTTTAAAAGGATTAATGTTGTAGTGTCCTTTTACAATGTCTTTGTTTTTATCGCCGTTCAGCTCGTACTTGTATTTAGTCTTCGCTGCTATGTTGTATCCCGCTACTACACCAGCTGCCACATAAAAACCTTTGTCTGGGTCTTTACTCGTATTGAATTCAAGTAATAATGGCGCTTGAATATACGTTGTCTTTAAGAAGTTTTTATCAAAGCTTACCGTAGTGTCAATGGCACCCCAAACCGAATCACTATTATACATTAGACGGTTGTTTCTTTTCATATCGTATCTATTAAACTCAAAACCAAACCCAGTGGTTAAACCAACATGAGGCGTTCCAAGATTCACTCTATACTCAAACAAGTTAAGCTGAGCCGTAAATGATTTTGTGTAATCCACGTCTAAAAACTCCGCCTCTTCAGGAAGGGTAGTGCTGTTGTCCGGAGTTAACAGACCATTTGCGCCTAAATAAAACCCAGACCATCTAGCATAATCATCTGCGTCAGGTTCATTGTCACTTGGGTTAAACTCAATGTAATTTGTATCTAATTCATCACTAACAATAATCACCGTCTTATCTCCAAGGTTAATTCTTGTTGTATCGTCAGATTCTTGTGCAAGGGATATGCAGCTTAAAAGACTAAGACCAATAGTAAGTACCGAATTTTTCATAATTTCTTGTTTTGTTTATTGTAGGACGAACCAAGTAGTGATTAGTTACAGAGAAAAATAAAAAATTCTTAAAATGCAATACAATCGGGGTTTGTAGAGGCTTTTTGGGCGGATGAAGAAAGCGTTTTTATCATGTTTAGTACCGTCTCCGCATTTTAGTTGGTTTGTAATCATAAACATTTACTAGCAGTATAATGGGCTTCCTTCGGTCGCCATTATCCAGCAAATAAATGTAAATGTTTACCTCACCAAGCTATCCTGCTCTGCCGGCCGCAAATAAGCTGTGTTATTAATAAAGTGTGATAAGAATATTGCGTTGAAGTAATATGAGTTACTTCTTCACACTTCTATAGAAACCAAGTTTACCAATCGAAAAGGCAGTAACTTTTCTGTCGTCGGTATTCTCGTTTCTATAGGTGGTTGGTGCATCTGTGATACGTTCCATAGATTTAACCGCAACGTATCCTAGCTCGTCTTCATATTCTTTGTCTTTTAAGTCAAGACGTTTAGAAATTGACTTAGCAATCGCACTAGCAATACTCGCATTTTCTTGCTTTTCCTCTTCACTTAAATGCAGGGCAATTTCATCAACCGGTTTTTCATTAGTTAACGCTGGTGGAGTGCTTGCTATTGAATCAAGTTTGCCAAAGTTATAGGCCACATTATTTTCAGGCACCTCATCCAGTTTAGGTAGATTCAATGGAACATCTTTTTTGCCATCCATCGAGTTGTTGTTTTGCTTATCACCTCCATTTGATGCGTTATTATCAGACTTGGGCTTAGGCGTATTTTCATAGGCAAGATTATCTTGCTCGTTATTATTGTCTAGAACAGGAGCATTATTTTTATTTGACACATCATTAGTTAATGAATCATCGATAGAAGTGTTGTTTGCCACTAGAGGGGCATTTTCTTTGATGTCGTCAGGTAGGTTTTGTGGTGAAACCTCACTGCTATCCTCAACCGCCACAGCTTTGTTGCTAGAATTAATAGCATCATCGGTTGGCCATAATATCCATCCAAGTACAAATAGTGCAGCAATGGCAGCAGCTCTTCCAAACCATATAGGAATTATTCTTCCTTCACTTTGTTTTAGATCTGCCTTGTTTGGATATATAACGGCTGTAGCGCTTAGTTTTGTTTTAGCCACTTGCTTAAATAAAACCATGGCGGCACTAGATTCATGACAGATGGTATCAATAAGTGCTTGTTCTTCATCGGATAATAGGCCCTCATGATAAGCTATCATAACATCCAATAACAATACGCCGCTATCATTTCTTAATAAGGCATGTTTATCGTATGATGGAGCAATGTCATCAAGAATTGTCTGCTTGTATGAAGCCTCAATCTCCGCTATATCTGAATGGTTTAGCACCAAAGATTCTAGTTGTGCTTGCTGTTTTTCATCCAACATACCATTAACTGAGTGAATGATATATTCTTCAGCATTCTCTCTGTTTATAGCTGGAAGTTCTGGTGTGTGTTTAAGCTGATCTTTGCTTTTATAAGCATCTTCTCTTGATGGAAGGCTAATATCGTTTAAGCCAAGTATTTCATCAGCAATTTCTGGATGTCCTGATAAGAACGCTTCAAACGCCACCTCTAAATCACCTGAAAGCTTGCCTTCCAGATAATCCATCGCGTATATTTCGTAATTCTGTAGCGTTATCATACCACGTTCTCCATTTTAACAATATAAGATCTCAGTGCTTTTCTGGCTCTGAAAATGTAGACTTTTACCTGTGATTCAGATAGTCCACAAATATCAGCTATTTCATCGTAGCTATAGCCTTCATAATCCCGCAACATTACCACTGATTTCTGTACGTCTGGTAGTGTGTTAAGGGCTTCTTCAAGTACTTCACTCAATCCAGTGTATTGACCACTAGAACTTCCCATTTCATAACTCTCAACTTCATCGCCACTTATGCGTTTGTCCTTGCGTGTAGTGTCAATAAAGAAGTTATAGGCAGTTTGGAATAAGTACGATTTCCCTTTATTCGGATCTACATCATTTACCTTTTGCCACAGTCTTGTAAAACTTTCTTGAACTAAATCATCGGCAGCCTGCCCGTTTTTGCATAATTTCAACGCAAAACGATACAATGCATCAGCATGTGCATCTACTATCTGATTATATTCTTTTGTGGTCATTCGAATTTGTGACGCACAGCCACCACGATTTGTTACAATTTATTTTAATTTAATGCCAAATTTACTTCAAAACCACCTAAAATCAAGCCTTTAATGGATGTAGAAAGTTTTAGAAATTATTGTTTAGCTAAAAATGCTGTAACAGAATCTATGCCATTCGGACCTGACGTTTTGGTGTTTAAGGTAGCTAATAAGATGTTTGCACTTTGCAATGTAGAGCCTTATGAAAGTGTTAATTTAAAATGTGATCCGGAGAGAGCAGTTCAACTCAGAGAGGAGTATGAGGCAATTGAACCTGGCTATCATATGAACAAAAAGCACTGGAATACCGTAAGGGTGGATATGGATGTAGATGATAAGTTTTTGGCAGAACTTATAGATCATTCGTATGAATTGATAGTGAAGTCTTTACCAAAAAAAATAAGAGAAGCCCTGTAATGAAGATCTTTCTAAGCATAGTGCTAACATGTGTTTTACTGTCTTCAGTGCGAGCTGATAACAATCTTACATATCAAGATAGTGTGGAGTTAGGCTTTATTGACAATGGAGTTCAGGAGCTGGAAAAACGTAATTATGTTGAGCACATCCGAGAGTTGAAGCGTGAAATACGCCAACTAAATCAATCGCTTGCCAAAGCAGAAAGCAATGAGGGCCAAGATTATACCTGGTTGTACTGGATCGTTGGGGTGTTTGTGGTAATTGATACTGGATTGATTATCTATTTCTTGAGGAGAAAACGTCAGCGAGAGGGAAAGGTAAAAGAATTCAAAAGTTTAGCAGACAGGGCACAAGAGACCCTCAGACAACGCGAGAAATTTTTAGCCTATACTAACCATGAAATTCGAACGCCACTTAACGCCGTGTCAGGTAGTGCAGAGTTGCTTGCTTCAACCAATCTAACACAGAATCAAGAGAAATACGTTAAGACTATTCAGGCGAGCGTTGATAACGTGCTTATACTGGTGAATGAAGTTTTAGATTTATCTAGAATTGAAAGTGGAAACATTGAATTCGAAAGAAAAGACTTCATGCTATCCGATATCATGGAAGGTGTTTCATATATCCTATCTGAAAAGGTGGATAAAAAGGGACTTCAATTCAATGTGCACTGTGATAGTAAAATACCTCCTATCATTAAGGGTGACTCACGTTATTTAAGGCAAATTCTAATCAATCTTTGCAATAATGCTGTCAAATTCACTGATCTCGGAAGTGTTAGCCTAAACGCTAGTTTGTTGGAGAGTAACGAGAAATCAATGAGAATTCGTTTCGATATAGTTGATACAGGAAAAGGCATAAGAAAAAGTAAAATCGCAACTATATTTAATCAATTTGAGCAGGAAACTAGGCATACTATTAAACATAAGGGCGGCTCTGGTTTAGGATTGGCTATCACAAAACAGTTGGTGGAACTTCAGGGCGGATCTATAACTGTGGATAGTATGTATTTAGAGGGAACAACATTTAGTGTGGAGTTGGACTTTTTCCCATCTAAGTCACAGTTTATTGCAAAGGATAAGGTGGATACCTCATTGCTTGATAACTTAAAGATTATGGTGGTTGATGATAATCAATTGAACCGTGAAATCTTGAGTGACGTGCTAAATAATTTAAATGATTCATGTGAGGTAGTTGCCCTTAGTGGTGGAGAATTGGCGATTGAAAAGTTAAGCGAAACTGATTTTGATCTTATTCTGCTGGATATTCAGATGCCGGGAATGGATGGCTATGAAACATCTAAATACATTCGTTCGAACATGAGAAGACCTATGAATGAGATCCCTATTATAGCCATGACGGCTTATGCTATGGATGATGTTGCGGAAAAGTGTTTTTCTTCTGGAATGAATGATTTCATAACCAAGCCTCTGGATAGTAAGTTTCTAATCACCAAAATTGACAGATTGATTTCAAAAAAGAAAAATGCTCAGAAAGTTAACGTAAGTTTCAATCATGTGGATTTAGGTAATTTAAAGAGAATTTCAGGGGGAGATACAAACAAAATGTATAAATACATTGATCTATTTCTGGAGAATTTGCCCAAGGATATTGAGGAATATCAGAATTTACTGGATAAAGAAGATTTTTCTTCAGCAATGAAAATCCTTCACAAAATCAAGGGAAATGTAGTCTATATGGGCAACATGGAGATACCAGACATATACGATGATTTAGAAAATGTCGATTTAGACAAATCTTTTTTACCCCAACTCACGTATGTAGTGGAGGTTGCAAATAATTGTGTGGATGAGATTAAAAAAATCAAAGCCAATTATAAATTATTATTTTTAGGAATCGATAAATAACAGATAATGAAGTGCTTGATTGTAGATGATGATGCGTTATCGCGCGAAATAATTCAGGATTTGGTGAATCAAACACCAGATTTAACCCTCGTAAAGAGCTGTGAAAGTGCAATGGAGGCTTTTAATGTCCTAAAAGATGAAAGTATAGATCTTGTCTTTTTAGACGTGGAGATGCCTGAAATGTCTGGAATCGAATTAATAAAGAATGTTGATGTATTGCCTCAGGTCATTCTGGTGACATCTCACACAGAATATGCTCTAGAGTCATACGAATACAATGTAACTGACTTTATTGCTAAACCTCTTCAACCAGCGAGATTTTTAAAGGCTATTGAGAAGGCGAAAAAAATGCATCAAATGGAGGAAGCGCCCGCATCAACATCTGCTTCCACTATTTTTATAAAAACAGATTCTCGCCTAGTTCAAGTAGACACAAGAAATATTCTCTTCATTGAAGCTCTTGGTAATTACGTCAATATATATACGGATAAAGGGCGCTATACCATTTTATCTACAATGAAGGAAATAGAGAAAAAGCTGGGTCCACCAGAATTCGCAAGGGTGCACAGATCTTACATTGTGCGCATTGATAAAATCGATTTGATCGAGGATAATTTAATTGCCATTAACGATAAACAAATCAATATTGGCAAAGTCTATAAAGAAGAACTGACAAAGCAACTTAACATGTTATAAAAGGATTTTAAACTTTAATCCCCCGATTATAGTAGTTTATCATTTGCTTTAAACTAATTCGTCGAAACGGCTGTACATTAGCTAACGGGAAATTAGCAAAGATGGATATAGCAGAATCATTATTATCACTACAGACAAACATTAGTCTAATCTTTATAGGCAAAATTTTACTCCTGGCGGTTATTGCAATTGGGGCGGTAACAGCCGTTCGATCATTTCAGAATTCAGATAAGCAATAGTGTCGCATAAAGCACTTATATTTGTGACATGCAGTCATTAAAGGAGGCTTTATTTTATGAGATTTATAGGTTTCAAGAGCTTGATTTTGTAATCGCTCCCATAAAC
Organism: Flavobacteriales bacterium; assembly: GCA_964230215.1. Classification (GTDB taxonomy): domain Bacteria; phylum Bacteroidota; class Bacteroidia; order Flavobacteriales_D; family JAUILH01; genus JAUILH01. The sequence goes on along the minus strand of CAXRGQ010000001.1, from coordinate 127,573 downwards.
TTTGTACTTATTGGCCTGTGCATCCTTATAATGTTTATCGCTAAACGGATTGCATGGCGCTCTCTAGATGCGCTTGGAAATAAAACATCACGAGTTAGACAAAAGCATGAAACACTGTATAGGCTGTCTAAACAGATTATCTACATTTTAACGATTCTTCTTTGTGTTGAGAGCTTCAACATCAATAATGACCAGGTCCATTTCGGAACCATTTTAAACATACCAATAACAGGCAATTACAACGGATTCCAACTGTATGTGTATCACATTCTGCTGGCTGTTGCAATGGTTGTTTTCACACGTGTTATACTCAACTTGCTCAAGCTATACTTGCATAAAGCGGTTGAAAAACGCGAGTGGATTGATGAGGGTAAAGAATTCACCATATTCCAACTGCTCAAGTATATAATCTATGTAGTAATGATAATAGCACTTGTTAGAAGTACAGGTGTTAAAATGGATTTACTAATTGTGTCTTCCGGAGCCCTGTTTGTCGGAGTAGGTCTTGGTTTGCAATTCATCTTCGCTGACTATATGTCTGGCATTATCATTTTGTTTGATGGTACCGTTAAGGTAGGAGATGTCATTCTTTTAAACAATCAGGTAGCTAAGGTTGAATTGATCAATATCAGAACAACAAAAGTAACAACAAGAGAAGGGGAGACTTTAATTGTGCCGAATTCCAAGCTCACCTCTGATACTATTACGAATTGGACGCACACTAAGAAATTCACACGTTTCGGTATTGACGTTTCTACGAGCTATAGCAGTGACACTAGACAGGTTGAAAGTGTTTTGCTAGAAGCAGCAAAAAAGTCAAGAGCCATTAGCAAAACTAAGAAGTCAGTTGTGTTTTTCAGAGATTTTGGTGACAGCGGTCTGTTGTTTACTCTTTATGTTTGGGTGGATAATTCTTTTGATGCAGAAAAGACCTTAAGCGATATTCGACACGATATCTTTGCCTTATTTGCTGAGAACAATATTGAGATTCCGTTCCCACAACGCGTGGTACACATGCCTAAAACGAAGGCTTAATATCTTTAATGTGAAGTTGTAAATTGCTTCTACCATTCCATTCGTTCTTCTCGATTGTATATGCCAGATCAAATGGCTTATCTAACAACGCCAACTTGTCCTTCATGTTAAACGCAATACAACGATATTTTATGTCTGGATGACTTCTTGATAAGGCAGTGAATTGTAAGTGACCATCTCCAACTTCTCGGACATACATAGCTTCAATGTTTCTTGAAACGAAGGTTGGTCGCATGTTGCCGGGTCCGAATGGCGAGAACTGCTCTAGTATCCTATAGAATTTTGGAATCGCATCCATGCTGTTCCCCTGAATATCTCTAAAGCTTAATTCTAAGGATATTTTAATACTTGGTATTAATTGTTCTGGCAGGATGCGGGCCTTAACTGCCCTATCAAACGCAATCCTAAAGGCCTCAATGTTTTCTTTTTTAATGGTGAGTCCTGCTGCATATTTATGACCTCCAAACTGAATCATATGCTCAGCACATTCTTCCAAGGCTTCATAGACATCAAAGCCTTTAACCGAACGCACAGATCCACCCGCCATTTCTCCAGAATCAGTTAAGATAATTGTGGGCTTATAGTAGTGTTCTATCACTCTTGAGGCCACTATGCCAACCACACCTTTGTGCCATTCTGGATGATACAACACATTACTTACACGGGACTCCTGATCGGAATCATTGGCTAGCATATCTAGCGCTTGTTCACAAATGTTTTGTTCAATTTCCTTACGCTCATCATTAAACTGGTTGACCTTATCTAAGGACACTCCTAACTCATCTTCACTTTTCGCAAGTAATAGTTCCACAGCTTTTTTTCCAGAATCAATTCTGCCAGCAGCATTAATTCGTGGTGCTACCTTAAACACTAAGTCGGATATGGTGCAGGACTTCCTTGCTTCATTGTTATCTAAAATTTGTGCTATACCCAGTCTCGCGCGTCCCTTACGAATCTCCTCCAGACCAAGAGCTGCTAATGTTCGGTTTTCGTCAACAATAGGAACAATATCAGCACCAATACTTAATGCAACTAAGTCCAAAAACTGTTCAGCTTCACTAAGATCACCAGCACGATAAAGTATGTGGCCACAGACAAGCTTAAAGCCAATCCCGCATCCAGTTAACTCCTTAAAAGGATAGCCGCAATGTGCCTGTTTGGGGTTTAAGATGAGTGCATTGGGTAAGGTCTCTCCGGGTAAGTGATGGTCACACACAATAACATCTAGGCCACCATCCACAGCACGCCCGAGTTTGTCGACTGCTTTTATGCCACAATCCAATGTTATAAGTAAATCAACTTTACTATCAATCGCAAAATCAACACCAGTATCAGAAACACCGTATCCTTCAGTATATCTATCCGGAATATAATATTCGGCATTGGCATTCTGTGACTGCAGATAGTCAAATAGCAAAGCCACCGCTGAAGTGCCATCTACATCATAATCACCGTAAACTAAAATCCGCTCTTTGTTCTCTATGGCGCGTGCGAGTCTCTCAACAGACTCATCCATATTTGCCATATCAAACGGATCGTATAATAAGTCATTTTGTGGTCTAAAAAACGCTCGGGCGCTATCATAATCTTCAATACCTCTTTGAACAAGTAGTTGAGCAAGTGGGAGACTAATGTTTAAGTCAGCCGCTAAATCATGACTTCTCTTAGCGTTGGGGGTAACTTCAATATGCCAGTTAATGTCTTTCATTCAATTCTTCCTCGAAGATATACATTGTAAACGTAAGCTATTTACGGACTTGAATATTCCATGCAAATATTAGGGAGTACCCGCTAATTTGGTTAAATTAGACCCTTATGAGATGGCTCTTGTTTATTGTACTTAATTGTAGTCTCTGGTCTTATGGACAGAATGAGATAACATCATTCTACATTCAAGAATTACCTGAATTATCTAGCAATTTTTCTGATTCAATTCCAACTGAATATAGAGGGGTGTTTGCTCAAGAAGAGGACTCTTCAAAGCAAATAGTCATTGAAAAAGATTCTATCGTTTTTTCTAAAGTGCTAACGTCTTTTCTGACCTTAGACCAAGTGAAAGATAAAAGCGAATGGTACTTGAGTGAAGGGCGCTTATATGGCGTAAAAAAGGACCATGGTTTGGTGTATATTGAGGAAGATGATACTATTTATTTTAATCTTCCTTTAAGCTATACTAAGTACAATCAATTCCTACAGGATACGTATAAAATTGATTTTATGGATGTCAACACGATCGTGATGTATGAAAAAGCAGATCGCGGTTGGATGATTAATTCACTCTTGGTTTTAGATGGTAAGGGACTGAAATTATGCCCATTTGATCATGACTACACCGTAGATAAAATTGAGAAATGGAAGAATGTAAACGAAAAATCTATTGATGGTTATCGTACTTTTATAGCCAAACCAAGTAGTGCAGAATTATTAGATATATTGAATGATAAAAGAGCATTTGCGCATACTATTTCTTATACTAAGCTTATCGATTAGCGGAATCACTTTTGGACAAGAAGAGCCCGAATTGAAGTTTTTGGATAGTCTGGAAGTGGCAGACATGAAAGCACTTGGCTATTATAATTATGATGTTCCGAGAAATATGTACATCAGTAGTTATAAGGGGAACTTGGGCAGCGATAGTTATTCGAACGCTAATAAAGATGATATTTATTTGGTTGGATGGTCGGCGGATGGTTATTGCGCGTATGTAATAGAGCCGGAGCTTGAGAGAAGTGAAGACTATTTTGTTGAGTTTTATATTCACAATATACACAGTGACTCAATCGTTTGGTTTTATCGATATGATAATTCTGCATGGCGAGAGAAATACTATGCAGCACCAAAATCTCATAGAGATAGTTTAAGAGATGAACATAGATGCTATAACCTCTCATGCACCTGGAAGACATTTTATGATACCTTAAGTTCAGAGTTTTTTAAATACAATATCATTCCAAATAACTTGAGACCTTATAGTCATGCAAATGATGATGTGCGTTCTGATCAAAAGTACAACAGCATCTTAAAGGATTCGACGGATACCACTTGGGTAGATATTACATTATTTTATGAGTTTGATAAAGACACCATTTACAAGCGTGTTAAATTGAGCGATGATGCATTGGGTTTAAATTATCACGGTTATATAGCTCACCCAGACTCGAGCGAATGGGGAATTATGGTGCTTAGCGAGAAATTTGAGGGCATAGATTCACTATCTCCACAATCTTGGCATTATGCATTAAAAGGTTTTGTGCGGTCGAGCGAATTACCATTTACGAGACACGAATTAGATTTTAACACTCAAAAGCAAGATGAAGCTCCCTACCGTCACATAGATTTGATTGAGAAGATGTATGATAGAGTAACCAATATGGAGGAGGAAGAATGGTTGAGAAATTATGGTAGAAACTACGCTGTAAGTTATTTTGACGAGAATGATTATGTGTTTCCAGATGGCTATAGAGATGTTGAGTATATGACTCGTTTTAAACATGATAATCAGGATTATTATTTGGATAGATCATTTACATATAAGGAATACGAATTCTATGTGTATGGTATAAAAGAGGAGGATGAAATTCGCAATAGCTATCAACTTATGGCATTAAAGTCAGAAAATGATTCATTGTTATTGTGGTCAGATGTTAATGACAATAAGCTTGAGCATGGGGGAATTGAATATATAATTATGGATGATAGTATTGCCTATATATCCGTTTGTTCACAAGAGTCGCAAAAACAGTTTGGATATATTCTAGCGATGGATATGACAACCATGAAGGTGCTTTGGAGAACAGAGTCGAATATTTCCAATTCACATTCATTCACACTACGTGAAGATGTTATTCTAACCGGGTATGGTGATGATAAAACAAACCTACTATGTCTCATAAATAAGTATAATGGACAACTTGTAAAAACCATTACTCTGCCATCACAACCCCTATGGGTTAAAAATGCAGGCGATAAGATTGTAGTAAAAACAGAACAATCCACCCATGAGTTTTCGGTGAAATCGAGCTTTTTTAAATCACTGTGATGAAATTTAGACCACTTGATATAGAAGAATTAGAATTATTCAGAGAGGAATTTATTCAGTTTCTGGCAGTCAACGGAATAGATGCAGAAAGTTGGGTAGATATGAAGGCTAACAAGCCAGATGTTGCCAATGGCATTATAGACGCCTTTAGCGATATGATATATTCCACTGTTTTGCGCAAAATTATGTACCTAGATCACAAAACGGAACATGGGATAAACGCTTTTCAGTTCACCACAAGTAAGGCCATATGGATTGGTGTCAAAGTCAATAGCAAGCAAGATGAATTCAATGGTGTTGAAGAACTGTTAGAGGGTGGAGCTGAGATTTTTATGCTTGATAAAGAATATGAATCAACGCGAGAAGAAGAGATGTTTGATTTGATTAAAAAAGGGGCGTCTCCGTCTAAAGGTGAATTGTTTAAGACCTTGAGTTTGGCTTATGCCGACAGCATTACCACTGATCGTTAAAATACACCGGGATTGTATACTTTGTTTTAATTGCTTTGCCGTTGTTGCGCGCTGGTATCCATTTTGGACAAGACCTTAGCCATGTTTTTATTTCCTTAACGCCATATTTTGGATTTTCATCCAGCACCTTTATTTCGCTCACTAAACCACTTGTGTCAATAATAAATTCTGCAGTTAATTGGAATTGATGCACTCCATCGGCTGTCGCTTCATCTGGAAATGATAACTCACTCATCATATAATCTAGCAAACTCTCTTCTGTGCAGGTTTTCCTATCTACAATTTCGTTTGTCTCGCATTTAGCTAGATAAGCTTCTTCACTTACTACTAGACTGTCATTGGATTCTATGTCTTGAGTTTCGCCAAGGCCCACCTGAGTCATGGCATTCAAGCTGATAAGTACACATCCTATTGCAAGCAAAATCTGCATATTCATTAATTTACAAAAATCAAGCCTTTTTCCCTTCAACAGATAATACTATCTCACCCTTTACAGCTTGCTGGTCATAATATGAGATTAACTCTGACAATAAGCCGCTTCTGTGTTCTTCATAGATTTTAGATATTTCGCGAGAAACACAGGCTTGTCTATCTCCCCAAAATTCAAGCATTTGTTTAAGCGACTTCACCAATCTATGCGGAGATTCATACAACACGATGGTGCGTTCTTCCTCGGCGAGTGCTAAAAAGCGCGTTTGTCTTCCCTTTTTCTGCGGCAAAAAACCCTCAAAAACAAACTTTTCACATGGCAAGCCAGAAGATACAATCGCTGGAATAATGGCTGTGGCGCCTGGCAAACAACTTACCGAAATGCCTTTTTCATGACAAGCACGCACCAACAAAAAGCCAGGGTCAGATATGCCTGGAGTGCCTGCATCCGTGACAATTGCAATATCAACTCCGGTATCAAGTTCATCTATTATTCCGTCCAAAACTTTGTGCTCATTATGTGCATGATAGGCACGCATTTTAGTGTCGATCGAAAAGTGCTTAAGTAGCTTTCCTGTCACCCGCGTGTCTTCCGCCAGTATATAATTGACATTTTTTAAAGTAGAGACAGCTCTGAACGTCATGTCATCTAAATTTCCAACTGGAGTAGGTACTAAGTATAGCATTTATGAGCGTGTTAGAACTATATAATCCTGAAGAATGGACTTCAAGAACTTCTCGTTTGACCCTTTTGGTGGGCGAGAAATGTTTAGTTTATTTTCAATTTTAAGGCACAAATCTTCCAAAAGTTTTTCATGATGTTTGTTCGGGTTTTTGCGCGCCCTATCTACAGCGTTTTTCAATAGCAACATATCTTCATCAGAAAACTGTACAACCCCCTGATATTTTGGTTCGTGCTTGCTACTATCTTTTATAGACATTAAATCATCAATCGTGTATAAGGTGTTGGGTTTTGTCCGAATTACCGTTGTATTGGCAAGTAAGTCGCCAATTCTTTGTCCTCTTTCTGTGCTAGAAACAAGCATGGTGCCAATGGCTCCGGCAGAAAACCAAATATCAACCAACCTAAACACCCAGCGAATAGTGGCTTCTCCAAGCCCTGGTTTTTTCCCGTCCATTCGAATCACCTTAATACCAAGCGCTAATTTCCCCAAACTTTGTCCGTTAAAAAAGGCTTCACAAATAAGACTGTAGGTCATAGCGGGTATGCTCAACAGAATGAGAATAAATTGACCGGTTTCTAGTTCAGACACGGTATTGACATTGCTTAAACTGCTTATTCCAATTATGTAGAAATACACAACAATCACAACAAAATCAATAATAGTAGACACTATTCTTTGGCTTAAGCCAGCTAGATCATATGCAATCGTTACATGATTGGGTGTTGATATGTCTACGTTTTTCACTAAAAACTTTGTTTTGTTGTTCTAAGATAATCAACTATTTTTAACAAGCCCCTTGAGAGGAAGATGAATGAAAGAAGTTAAGTTTATAGAGCAGAATAAGAAGAAGTGGCAGCGATTCGAAACTCTTTCTAAGTCCAGCAGTGCAGATCCAGATGAAGTAAGCAAGTTATTTGTTGAAATTACCGATGACTTGTCATACGCTCAAACTCACTACCCTAAAAGAACGGTAAGAGTTTACCTTAATCAACTTGCTCAGGGTGTTTTCATGAATGTTTATAAGGCAAGAAAGACGGTTAAAAGTCGGCTTATAACTTTTTGGACCCAGGACTTGCCGTTGGAAATGTATAGGGCACGAAAAATTCTGCTTTTTAATTTCATATTTATTTTACTTGCCACGGCTATCGGAGCCATTTCGACACACAATGATCACGATTTCCCACGAATAATTTTAGGTGATGCTTATGTGGATATGACGGACGAATATATTGAGCAAGGTGACCCAATGAAAGTATACAGTACAAGTGGTGAAGAGTTTATGTTTGCCAGGATTGCTCAGAACAATATTCGGGTAGCACTAACTGCCTTTGCTTTTGGAATACTGTTTAGTGTTGGGACTTTAATTTTTATGCTATTTAACGGTGTGATGCTTGGTGCATTTATCTATTATTTTAAAGTAAAAGGTGTATTTGTCGTCGCCCAATCCGCCATTTGGCTGCACGGTGCCTTTGAAATATCATCTATTGTGATTGCTGGAGCAGCTGGCATTGTGATAGGAAATAGTCTATTATTCCCCAAGACCTACACCCGTGGTCAATCAATGATTATAGGTGGTAAAAGAGGGATTAAAATAATCATAGGTACGATACCTTTTATAATTGTAGCCGCATTTATTGAGTCTTACGTTACACGACTCTATTTAGAAATGCCAGATTGGAAGAATTGGACTATAATCGGGGTGTCCATGCTAATTATGATCCTATACTTTGTTGTTTATCCATACATCAAGTTTAGGGGTACAGATGAGGACAGTTTGGATGGTGAGCCAGTCTATAAAAAACCTGCTTTAATGGATAAGTGGAAGGTCCGCAAGGTAAGCGAGACGTTTACTGCTACTTTTACTTGGTATAGATCTATATTCTTAAATATTGGGGGCGCTATCGTTATGAATACCTTACTTCACCTAGCAGCACTTGTTACGTATGCAGTGGCATTTTCACAAGATAGCTTTAGCGGTTTGTTCTACTCTTGGAGGGAACTTGCGCATGTCATTGCAGGAACCACAAATAATCCTGATTGGATTTTAATGTCTATCCATATTGTCTTTATGAGTATATCAATGTGCCTATTTTGGTCAGGATTTAAGATGACAGAGAGTGAAGATGTTAAGCCTTGGCCTTTTGTGTTAAAGAATGTTTGGAAGCTCATACCATTTGCATGTATACCGTTTATTGTGTTTACATATACACCTGTGGGGATACAAGTTTTGCTATTGTTTTTACTACCTGCTTTGGCATTTATTATGTTTAGTATATCCCAGAACGAAAACCCGTCAAAGGCAATATCATTATCCTTCAAAAAACTTATGGATAGTATCGTTATTTTCCTTGTTTTCACTGTGTTTTTAATTATGCTACACTATTTCATGTACCCGGTTATCATAGGGGATTATGAGGTTTTTCAAAGCAATGGGGTCTATCAGCAAATTCAAGAGTTATTAGCATGGCATTTTATACCATTGATGGATGATCCTTACTTAGCTTTAAATGTAGTTGATGGTATTCTATACGTGGCAATTGCACAGTTTGTAATTCCACTGTTTTACATTGCATTTGCACTTCAGTATTACTCAAATAGGGAGCATGTGGAAGCGGTTGGCTTGCGAATGAAGTTGGAGCAATTCGGGAAAGAAAACAAGGTTTACGAAACATACGATGAGGACGATACTATTTAACATATTGTTTCTGTTTAGCCTTTGCGTATGGTCTCAAGACAGCTTTTTTGAGGATCTTAAACGCTCAATCAGATATGATAAGTATGTGCCAGAAGATCACAGCTCGTCGGGGGACGGAGGCAACTTTGAAATTGGACCGATAAGCGGTGGAGGCTCTTCCGACGGGAGGAGGGCCGTTCAGGGTGGGCCTTCTCATAAGAGCAATGCGCCTTTAAAAGATTTGTATGAAGACTTTGAGTATGACCCGGATTTTGACCCTGATGAGGATGCCGAAAGCTTATCCGACAAAGAGAAATACTCCAAAGATGGTGGAAAGGCAATGGATAGTGACAAAAATCCATTTAATAAGGATAAGGAAGACCTTCGCGATAGCGACAAAAAGGAGTCTACTAAACCTGATGTACTTATCGACGATAGAGATACATCAATCAATAAAAGTCAGGGTAGTGCAAATCTATTTATGGTACTAGGCATTATTGCGGCCGCCATTTTAATTGCCTATATAATCTATCGTGTAATTCAGTCAAAAAATGCATCTGGTGATACCAAACTTTCAGCTATTCTGGAGGGGGGAGATACGTCACCCGCAGAAATTAGTAAAACAGAGTTGGAACTGGCTTTAGAAGCAGCAATAAAAAAAGGTGATTACCGCGCCGCAATCCGAGTGTATTTCACCTTTATTATGAAGGATTTATTTGAAAAAAGGTTAATCGTTTGGGAAAAAGAAAAGACGAACCTTCAGTATTTAAGAGAAATGTCAGCCAGTCCTTACTATCAAGATTTTTCAAGTTGTGTCAATATTTTTGAAGTAGTCTGGTATGGTAAACGTCCAATTACGGAAAGTGAGTTTACCACCCTTTCAGCAAATTTTAAGAAACTACTAACTGAGCTTGGTGTGAGATAAGTATGAGAGGCTTAATTACATATCTGTTGTTGTTTGCATTTGTGCCATTATTCGCACAAGATGACGAGCCGGATTTTGTATTTAGTTCTCCGGTTTGGGAGCCGCATTATGATGTCACATCAATGGAACCATATGGAGGATATATCCTTCAGGAAATGATTATCAATAACTACGAATTCGATTATTTTGAGGTGCCCATATATGAGCATTTTGACGAATTATCTGAGCCTCTCGAAAATAGTGTGATTATTACATACGCGTATGACCTGCACTGGAGATATCGCGATTACCAAACGGTGCTAGATTTTGTAGGCAGTGGAAATGAGGCGGTAATTATATGTGAGGAGTTGCCTTCAATAGTTGAAGAAAAGTTTTTTGACGAACCATGGAAGGAAGAGCCGAAAGCTGCAATTTCAATTTCAGGCTCTGGTTTTCCAGGTCTAGAATTGGCATATGTTTCAGACTATACTCAGTATGACTATGCCTGGAAGTTTATCTCTACGACATCACACCCATTTCTAAATGCTGAAGTGCTTTTGAGAGATGATTTGGGTGAGCCAATTATGGTCAGAATCCAAAAGGGGAAGGGATTTATTTATTTCTGCTCAACCCCAATACTCTTTAGTAATTATACGCTAAAGAGTGAGCATGGAGACGCCATAATTCAATGGCTTTTTAAGCAAATAAATGGCGACTATTTCTTGATTGATAATTATTCAGGATTCGAGAAGATTGTTTATTACACAATTGGCTCTGGTACTTATCGTAGAGGAGATGATCAGGATGGCGATGGAATAAGTGATGAAGAAGAAGGAGATAAGGATACCGACGGAGATGGCATTCCAGATAGTCAGGAATCAAACAAACGTGATAGAGATTATGATGGTCTGACTGATCATGAAGATACGGATTCGGATGGCGATGGTATCGATGATAGTGTAGAGGGAAATAAAGACACGGATGATGATGGAATTCCGGATAGGAATGAATCAAATATTGAAGATGATGATGGCGATGGATTAAATAATCATGAAGACAGTGACTATGACGGTGAGTCTTCTTCAAACGATTCTGTTGAACCTACCATTTCAAGAAGTCCCTTAGAGCATCTGTTAACGAATCAAGCACTGCTGTGGGCGTATCTTATTTTGTTAATCATGGGGGTGTTATACGTTATATTTCGTGCCAAGCGAAAACAAAGGGTTATACCATTGGTTGAGAAGGATAAAAACAGTTCAAAAGAATTTGTTGATACAGTAAGTAGCTTGTATCTGAGTAAAAATCAGCATAGAAATTTGGCAATTCAGAAACGTAAAAACTTTCTTCATTTTGTCAGGAATAGGTATCATATCAATACAAACGAATTGGATGAAAAATTTGAGGAACGATTAGCCCATAACTCAGGGATTAAGAAAGATGAAATCACAGAGATATTGGCGAATTTTAAGGAACTTGATTCGGGTCGTTCATTCTCCAAGAAAAAACTAATAGAACTACACCAACTAATTGAAAAATTTCACACAAATTGTAAATAATCATGGAAGATAAACCAAAAGAAAACGAAGACCATTCGGCATATCAACCAGCTAGCAGTAACACTGGAGACAATATTGAGAAACCAGATGTGCCATCAAGTGACGCTGGAGGAATTACACCACCATCTATGCCTACTGTTCCGCCAATTGCCAGCAGCACAATTGACTTAACAGCCCTAAAGCATGATTTAGATAAGGTGCGCGTTGAGGTTCAGAAATACCTCATTGGACAACATGACATGGTGGATTTATTGCTGATTGGAATGCTTGCAGATGGTCATATACTGTTAGAAGGTGTGCCAGGCATAGCAAAAACGATGACCAGTAAGCTACTTTCAAAAACGCTAAGTGTGGATTTTGCACGTATTCAGTTTACTCCAGATTTAATGCCCTCAGATGTAATCGGAACCTCCGTTTATAATATGAAGACAAGCGAATTTGAGTTCAAAAAAGGCCCGATTTTTTCAAATATGGTGCTCATAGACGAAATCAATCGTGCACCGGCTAAAACTCAGGCAGCGTTGTTTGAGGCGATGGAGGAGCGCCAAATCACAGTAGATGGTAAAACTTACCAAATGGACTATCCATTTATTATTGTGGCAACTCAAAACCCGGTCGAACAAGAGGGAACCTATCGTTTACCTGAAGCACAGCTGGATAGATTCTTATTCAGAATTAATTTAGACTACCCAAGTTTAACTGAAGAACAGCAAATCTTAGAGAAGTTTAGAAGTTCTAAAACGCCTGAGCTGGGATCATTACTTCAGGTACTTACAGCGGATAAACTAAAAGCGCACAGAGATAAGGTAGGACTGGTTAAAGTAGAAGATTCCATTCTCTCATACATTGCTAAAATAACCATAGAGACTAGAAATCACGGAAAGCTATATCTTGGTGGTTCGCCACGAGCATCATTGGCAATGATGCATGCGTCTAAGGCTTTTGCGGCTATGAGAGGACGTGATTTTGTGATTCCTGATGACGTGCAGTTTGTAGCACCGCATGTGCTCAATCATAGAATAATTCTAAACCCAGAAGCTGAAATGGAGGGTATACAAGCACAGCATATCATTGACGAAATTATTGCAAAGGTTGAGGTTCCTAGATAATGCGTAGAATTTCAAATATATATTTATCAAATAGATTCTTCTATTACCTGGGAGGTGTAGCGGTACTTTTTATCATAGCCTATGCCATCCCTATTATGTTTTGGGTAGGGCTTGGTGCTTTTGCTTTATTTCTTGTGGCAGCCTTCCTGGATTTAATGATGCTCGCTCCAGGCTCGGCGCTTCTTGATGCCAAGCGCAAAATGAATGAGAACATGTCTCTGGGCGACCCGAATAATGTGACCTTATCCGTTAATAATTTGAGTTCACAACAGCTTTTTATTGAGGTGATTGATGAAGTTCCAGTGCAATATCAATTACGCAACTTTAGCTTAAGCTGTGCTCTAGGTAAAAACGAATCATACGAAGAAAAGTATACATTATATCCTACAAAAAGAGGAGAATATAAGTTTGGAGATATTTTCACATATCGAGAATCATTCCTTCATATTCTTAAGATTAGACAGGTTATTGAAGCCAAAACAACTGTAAAGGTGTACCCATCTGTTTTGCAGATGAAGCAGTACGAATTGCAAATGACATCTAGAACGGCCTCACAACATGGTATTAAAAAGTTGCGCCGTCTTGGTCAAAATAATGAGTTTGAGCAAATCAAAAACTATGTGCAGGGCGACGATTACCGCGTAATCAACTGGAAGGCAACTAGTAGACGAAATGAGCTGATGGTTAACCAGTACCAAGATGAAAGGTCTCAACAAGTATACTGTATAATTGATAAGAGTAGATCAATGCGAATGCCTTTCAACGGCATGTCCTTATTAGATTATGCAATTAACTCTTGCCTTACCATCTCCAATATTTCCATGATTAAGGGAGACAAGGCGGGCCTTATAACATTCAGTGATAAACTAGGTGCACGACTAAAGGCAGATAGAAGCAGCATCCAACTTAGGAGGATAATGGATGTGCTGTATAAACAAAAGACCAAGTTTGCGGAGGCTAATTATCAACTCTTATACTATGGAATTCGTCAGAATATAAAGGGGAGGAGCTTAATACTGCTTTATACCAATTTCGAGAGCATTCATGCAGTGGAGCGTGTGTTGCCATTGTTAAGAAAAATAAATCAGATGCACTTGCTAGTGGTAGTGTTCTTTGAAAATACTGAGCTGGCTGAGGCTATTGAAGCTCCGGCAGAATCTATCAGAGAAGTTTATTTTAAGACGCTTGCTGAAAAGTACATGGTAGAGAAGCAGCAAATTGCAAGCGAATTGAGAAAGTACGGAATTCAGTCGATTATTAGTAAGCCTGAAGAACTATCCGTAAAATCAATTAATAAATATCTTGAGTTAAAGAGTAGGGGACTTATTTAGCCTTGCCCTCATAGTTTGTAATGTGACGTTGTTTCTTCTCTTCGTAGATATCGTCAATAGTCACTAAAATTCCAATCTCCTCAACATTTCCAAAATCTGGATTTACTGCCGTTCCAAAAGTCTTCATAGTCGCAGATAGATTCATGTAGATACTTAGTAATGGCGGAATAGCTTCTCCTTTTTCTCTAATCGATTTTTGTAATAGCTTAAAGCCTTCCGTATAGTCGAGCGATCCAAATTCTTTTAAAAATTCAGTGTTGTCAGATTCTATCACCAATGGATTAAACGGTGCGAGTAAATTTTCCTTATCTGGAAAGAAATGATGAAGAAAGTGCTGTAACATATTTCTAGCCTCCCGATTGTAATCTGGATACATGGTCACCTTACCAAAGAAATATTTGATGTGCGGATAATCGACAACTAGTGCCCCTAGACCATCCCAAATATTAGCTAAGGCGAACAGACCTTTTCGTGGATTGTTAGTAGGTTGATATTGTGGCTGCACCCATGATCTTCCGAGTTCAATCGTATAGCGCAGATAATCATCAATAAATCGCTCAGTAAAATCAAAATAATTGGCTGTCGATAGCAGGGGTTTGTCTTTAGAGGCTTCAATAGCAATTCCACAATCTATAAAGCGATAACCACCTACAATTTCGTCATCTTCTGGGTCGTATACAATCAATTGCTCATAACACGTCTCAATTTCATCGTAAGTATCTAAATCGTAGGGCTTGCCAGTTCCACCTCCGGCATTTCTGAACGTAATCTCTCTTAATCGACCAATTTCTTTGAGGACGTTGGGTGAATTATGAATATTGACAATATAAATCTCATTATCGCCTTTATTAGTTTTTCTAATAAACCGATCCTCATTCAACTCCTCTTTCAATAAGATTCTATCTACGGGGGCAATTATATTGTCTTCGTAGTTGTGCATATTCTATTCTCCCTGCTCGATTACTTGTTTCTGTGAATATACGGTTTCTTTCACACTTTGTGCCCATTTCATATCATTTTTTGAGCTATCAAAGTGGGTATAAGGAATACGTTTTCCAATTACAATAGACAAGGTTTTATTTTTTTGTTTATAGAGCTCATCCGCCAAATAGAACATTTCAATATTCGCTTTGATACCTATGAATTTTCTGAAGTTGGCGAGTCTATAAAAGAAGTTAGAAAGCTCACCGTCTATGTATACAGGGATAATATCTCGCTTGTGTTTTTTTGCTCTAGTGATAAAGGTTTTTTTCCATTCAAGATCTTGCACCACGCCCTTGGTTCTTCTGGATACGAGCCCTGCAGGAAATACAAATGTCGCTTGATCGGATGCAAATAAATCGTCTACTAGTGTAAGGGCAGATTTGTTAGTTGCACCGTGTTTGTTGACCCCAACAAACATACCTTCTAAGTTCTTTAAGCCCAGTAGTATGTCGTTCACAATGAATTTAATATCTGTCCGTTTAGATTTTATTTGACTTACAATTGCCAACGCATCCAAGCCTCCAAATGGATGATTGCACGCAAATACTACGCCTCCCGTCTCTGGTACATTTTCGAGTCCATAAACCTTAACTTCAATGTTAAAGTGCTCCATCACAGCTTGGCAAAAATCAGCGCCAAAATGATTTGGGTGATCTTTAATGAACTGGTTTATATCCTTCTGGTGAACCTTACGTTTGATGTATGATTTGATGAATCTAGGTAGGTACTTAGCGAGCTTTGGGTTCTTTTCGCGCAGAACTCGATCGATATCAATAAACTTATCATTGTGTACTTCCCCCATGCAAGACAAAGTTAAATACAACTTAATATCCGCACTTATTTAGTGGGAATTTTAACTAAAAAGTGAATGTTGAAATTATGTTAGAGGAAGGGTAAAAGAGAAAGTAGATCCAACACCAACGGTACTCCTAACATCAATTGTGCTTTTATGAGCTTCAATAATGTGTTTGGCAATAGCAAGACCTAGTCCAGTTCCTCCCATGTCGCGACTTCTGCTTCTGTCAACACGGTAGAATCGCTCGAATAATCGTGGTAAATGTTCTTCGTCAATACCTATTCCATTATCAGCTACTTCCACCAATAGTCTATCGTTCATTTGGTAAAAGCGAATTTCAACCTTACCGCCCTCTGGTTTTGCATAATTAATGGCATTGTTAACTAGATTGGTGAGTACTTGACCAATTCTAGCTCTATCCATTTTAACATTGTAAGGCTTATCGTAGTCTTCAGCAAATTTCACGATAACATTACGGTCATTCGCTTTATATTCCGCCCCATCAATAATTTCTTGTGCCAAATCAAGCAAACTGTGTTTCTGGATATTCAAAGGAATGTTGCCCGATTCAAACTTGGTAATCATATCAAGATCTTCTATGATATGCGTCATTCGGTCCACACCTTTAGCAGCACGTAGTAGAAAGTCTTGATTAACATTCGGGTCTTCCAAGCCACCTTCCAATAATGTTAGGATATAACCTTGGATGCTAAATACAGGTGTTTTCAGTTCGTGCGCTACATTCCCGATAAACTCTCGCCTAAAAGCTTCTTGTGCTTTTAAGCGCTGAATCTCTTTGGTTTTAACATCAGTCCAATTTTCAACTTCAGAACTTACCGTAGCAAGCACGTCTTCACCCATGTTAATTTTAATGTCATTGTTTTTGGTAGTTTTTAAGCTTAGGATGTTTTTGTAAATCAGTTTGATTTTACCGTAAAGAAAGCGTTCAATTAAATAATATACAATCCCGTAAATCACCCCGAAACTCAGAGCAACACTTGCAACTACAGTAATAAACACATTTGATGCATTAAAGGTGAGAACACCCACAACAATTCCAACAAGTAGGCTGCTGACTAGGGCTGAATATAATGCAACATGTTTAGGTGTATTAATCCTCATTAACATCTAATTTATAGCCGACACCTTTTATAGTCTTTATCAGGTTATCGCCTATCTTCTCGCGCAGTTTACGTATGTGAACGTCAATTGTTCTGTCTCCCACAACAATTTCGTGTCCCCAAACGTCCGCTAGAATTTGCTCTCGCGTGAATACTTTTCCAGGTTTGGACATTAGCAGAGCAAGCAATTCGAATTCTTTTTTTGGTAGGTTTAATTCGTTTCCTTCCTTAACAACTAAGTAACGCTCTCTGTCAATCTCAATCCCTCTTACTTCTAGTTTGTCTGTCACTACATCATCAGACTTACGTCTTAATAATGCTTTAACTCGACTTACAAGCACACGTGGTCTAATTGGTTTTGTGATATAATCGTCAGCGCCACTATCAAAGCCAGCAATTTGAGAATAGTCTTCTGCTCTTGCAGTTAAGAAGGCAATTACAGTGTTGCTGAATCGCGCATCTTCCCTCAACTGCATACAAGCTTCCATTCCATCCATTTCAGGCATCATTACGTCTAATAGAATTAAATCAGGAATAGTTTCTTTGGCTTTCTTTACACCCTCTCTACCATTGTTGGCAGTATATACTTCATACCCTTCTTTCTCTAAGTTGTATCTTATTAACTCTAAGATATCTTGTTCATCATCTACCAATAAAATCTTACCTGTTGTTTCCATTTTGTGTATACGTTGTTAATTCGCTGTAAAATTAGACAAGTCCACTTCTAGCTAAGTTAAGCTAATTTTAAATCAAAACAAGGTAAATCCGCACTTGTTTTAACAAGACCTTAACACAGAAGTAACACGTAGCTTTTATTAATGTATGTCCTTTGCATTGTTATGATGAAGTTAATACTCAGCACACTATTGGTAGTTTTCTTGCACATGTCAGCAAGTGCTCATGGCGAGCCTGTTAAGCATACGCTTAAGGTGGTTGATGGTGGCTTGGAGCTTCAGGATATTCCTAATGCTGTGGTTTATATCGCTGAGCTTGAAAAAGAGTATATCACAAACGAAAAAGGCGAGTTATCCATCAATCTTCCTGCAGGCGAGTATACATTATATGTTAGCTCACTAGGTTACGATGAATATGAATTAAACGTGAATCTAGAGCCTCAAGGTTTTACCTTAATTAATCTTCAGGAGGCACCAACGAGCATTAGTCCTATATTGCCATCACAGGCTCAAAGATAAGCTTGTTATTTCAATGTTAAGGATGTTAATCCGTCGTTAACTAATCACCCAAAAATCACAATCAAAGTTTAGTTTTTCTTAACGCTAAATTTATCTGTTCGTTAAAGCAATGATATTCCTTTGCATCAGAAATTGAAACGATAACGATTAGACAAATGAAAAAAACAACTTTATTTATCGCAATTACAGCTATAGGTGTCGGATTCACAAGCTGTAAAAAGAAAGGATGTACAGATCCTGAAGCTTTAAACTATGATTCTTCTGCTAAAAAGGAAGATCCAGACGATCCGTGTATATATGAGGATGTTGTGGTAGTAGACAACTCAACAATTTTTGCTGAAACAGTAGTTGGGACTGATACTATTATTACAATTACTGATAGAGGAGAAGGTGTAGGTAACTATACTATGTGTAATGACAGAACATACGTTCTTAACGGATTTGTATTCGTTAACAGTGGGCAGACATTAACTATTTGTCCTGGAACTACTATTAAAGGTAAATCTGGTCAAGGTGAAAATGCATCAGCTCTTATCGTTGCAAGAGGTGGTATGTTAAACGCTAACGGTACTGCTGCTGAACCAATTATTATGACATCTGAGTCTGATAACGGTTCTCTTCCAGTTAATGCAAGAGGTCTTTGGGGTGGATTAATCGTTCTTGGTAACGCAGGATTAAACTCTTCTCCAGGTGAAACTCAAATCGAAGGTATCCCAACAACTGAAACAAGAGGTTTATATGGTGGTACAAATGATGCTGACAACTCTGGTACAATTACTTACGTGTCTATTCGTCACGGTGGTACTGATATTGGTGCTGGTAACGAAATTAACGGATTCACTTTAGGTGGTGTTGGTTCTGGTACAACTATCTCTAATATAGAAGTAATTGCTAACGCGGATGATGGAATCGAATTCTTCGGTGGAACTGCACAGATGAAAAACGTAGTTGTTTCTTACTGTGGAGATGACGCTATCGATTACGATGAAGGTTGGAGAGGAAAAATTCAATATGCTTTAGTATACCAAGATCCTAACGAAGGTGACAGAATTGGTGAGCACGACGGAGGTACTACTCCAGAAGATGGAGCTCCTTACGCAACGCCTACTTTCTACAACTGTACGTACATTGGTAAAGGTATTGCTGCTGGAAACAGATTAATAACAATGAGAGATAACGCTGGTGGTCACTATAATAACAGTATTTTCATGAACCAAGGAAAAGGAATCGATATTGAAGACTTAGCTTCTGGTGAAGATTCTTACGCAAGATATCTTGCTGGTGACTTAACTATCGCTAACAACGTATTTTATGATGTAGTAGTTGCTGGTACTGGTGCTGTAGCATCTGATTTATTCAAGATTTCATTAGGTTCAGGTCAAACTGAAACTGGTCAGTCTGCTACATTCCAAGGTGATTTTGCATCATGGGGTAACACAGTTGCTGATCCAGGTGTAACTTACTCTCCACTTAACCCAATTCCATCTAACTCAGCGAATGTTTCTGGTGGTGTTGCTTCATCAGACACTTGGTTTGATGCGGTTACTTACCAAGGAGCTTTCGATCCTGCTGGAACTAACTGGGCAAGCTGGACAAGATTGTTCAATTAAGAAGTCGCAAGACGTAAACTACATAAGTTAACACAATGGAAAGCCGCTCGAATTTTCGAGCGGCTTTTTCTGTTTTAACTTTCCCTTAACATTATAATAATAGGTGGGTAAGTATCGAGCCAATCTATAAGCAGACATTTGCAAAAAATATATTGTATGAAATGCTTTATCACTCTTGCCTGTGTTTGTATATGTTCAATTACAGGATTAGCACAAAAAGGAACTATTAGAGGTGTTGTTGTGGATGCAGAGACTGGAGAAGGACTAATTGGAGCGCCAGTTTTTAATCAAGATAGATCCATTTATACAAGAGCAGATTTTGATGGCTCATACACGCTTAAACTAAACCCAGGAGAACAATATATTAAATGTCAATTCCCAGGATATGAGGATGATTCTGTATTAGTGAATCTAGAAGCTGGTGCTACTATTAATATAGATATCAAAATGAGAGAGAAGACTCTTGGAGGGATAAGCATTATTGCTAAAGCTGCAACTGGAGGTGTTGTAGATGTACTAAAAGACGAGAGAGAAGAAGCAGGAACAACAAGTGGTTTAAGTAAAGACGATATGCGAAACCAAGATGTTTCCAATGCAGCAACAGCAGCAGCTAAAGTTGCCAGCGTTTCAGTTCAAGATGGGAAGTATGTATTTGTTCGTGGCTTAAGTGATAGATATAGTAAAACTACTGTTAACGGTGCTGAGGTGCCAGGCTTAGACCCAAACAGAAACTCCGTACAGATGGATTTATTTCCAACCAACCTAATTGATAAATTAACGGTTTACAAATCATTTACGCCTGATTTACCTGGTAGTTTTACTGGTGGATTAGTAAATATTGAAACCAGAGATTTCCCAGAAAGCTTTATTGTTGGTGCTAGTATTAAGTTTGGGTTTAACACTCAGAGTTCATTCAATAGTGATTTCTTATCCCAAACCACTTCAGGCGGCACAGATTTTCTTGGCTTTGACGATGGAACAAGAGGGATACCGGCTCAAGTAAGTAGCTATTCAACACAGAGATTTAATGACTTATATTTAAATGATAACGCAAAGCTAGATGAGCTCGGAAAAGCCTTTTCAAGAGATTTTGACCCTATTAGAAAACTATCTTCAATAAACTCGTCTTATTCGTTCTCAATAGGTAATCAAATTGACCCATCAGACGATAATAAACAATATCCTAAGATTGGATATGTATTTGGAGTGTCTTACCGTAAGAATTATGATTATTACGAGGACGGGTTCCAAGGAAGATACAACCTAGTTGGTTCGGTTACCACTGATAATTTGTTGAATGCAGAATTAGAACTAAATGACACGCAAGCATCAGAGGATGTGTTGTGGGGGACTTTAGGGAATGTTACCGTAAAAACTAACAGTTACAATTCAATCGGAATAATGGGAGCTAGATTTCAAAATGGAATCTCATCAACCAGGTATTTAGAGGGTAACAACTTCAATGATGCGAATGACTTATTCTTCCAAACGAGAACATTAATGTATCAACAAAGAGCCTTAACAACAGGCCAATTAAAAGGAGAGCACGTTCTAGGTAAAAAAGATACGGTTGATCTAGCAAGCAATGCTAATAACTTAAAGATGGACTGGGTAGCGTCATATACTATATCGCAGCAAGAGACACCTGAATTGAAATTCTTTACTAATGACTACACAGTGAATGGTTCAGATACTGTTTATGATTTACAAGCTGCGCTTTATTCAGATCCATCTCAGTTTTACAGATACATGGAGGAAACTAACCTTGACGTGAAAGTGAACTTTGAAAAACCTTTCGATACTTATAAAGATTCAACAGGAAAAGGTCTTGGCGGTAAGTTCAAATTCGGCGGTTCTTATGTTGACAAGGAGAGGGTGTTTAGCGAAAAACGATACGATTTTGTAATGCAGTCTGGAAATGACATGCAATATGAAGGAAGTATATCGGATTATATGGCTGATGAGAATTTTAGAGCAGGAGATTTTACCAATGGTTTCTTATACGTTCAAGATGCGACTGAAAAAAGAAACTCTTATGTGGGCTCGGAGACCAATATTGCTGCTTACGCCATGGCAGATTTTTATGCAGCTGAGAAGTTGAGATTAGTTTTAGGTGCAAGAGCTGAAAGCGATACAATCTATGCCAGAAGTTTAAGCCCAACGCTTGCAGACTCAGTAGGTGGATTTAATAAATTGGATATTCTTCCATCACTTAATGGAACTTACTTGATGAAAGGAGATACCCTACAATTAAGATTCGCATACACCAGAACACTTGCGAGACCAACGTTTAGAGAGCTAGCGCCATTCTCTTCCTTCGATTTCGTAGGAGGAAACGTATTTGTAGGAAACAGAGGACTAAGAAGAACTGCAATTGACAACCTTGACTTGAGATTAGAGTACTATCCAACGGCTATTCAGAAAATCTCTTTCGGCGTATTTGCTAAACAATTTACTGACCCAATTGAACGCGCATTTAACCCAGAAGCGGCCAATGCAGAGTTAACTTGGAGAAATGTAGATAACGCACTTGCTTATGGAGCTGAGTTGGACTTCAGATTTAAATTGGATTCATTGAGTAATGGACTTAGAGGTTTCACGGTAGGTGGAAACTTTACATACGTGTACTCAGAAGTAAAAATTCCGGCAAAAGAATATGTGGTAATACTTTCACAAGATCCTGATGCGGCAGATACGAGACAAATGTTTGGTCAGGCTCCATACATTATTAATGGATTTGTTAGTTATAGTAACGACTCACTTGGCTTACTTGCTAACCTAAATTTTGGTGTGTCTGGAGATAAGCTTTCTGTAGTAACTGTTGGTGGAACACCGAACGTATTTGAAAATGCACGTCCAAACCTTGGATTTAACATTGCTAAGAAATTAGGTGCATTTGATCAGTTCCAAGTTAAATTAACTGCTCAGAACCTATTAAACCCTGATTACAAACAATACTACTCTTATAAAGGAGAGGAGTATATTTTCGGAAGCTACAAGAAAGGCCGTTATTTCACATTAGCATTGCGCTATACTTTTGATAAGGCAGATGTGGATGCCAAGAAAGCAAAAATGGCTGTTAAGTAAATAGCTTTTTGTAATCTTGTTGTATGAAGGAAATTCTTGGCGAGTTAGTCGGCACCTTTATATTGGTATTACTTGGATGTGGCAGCGTTGCCTACACCTTGGTAAATCCTGATTTTACTCTCTTGCAGATTGCTTTGTGCTGGATGCTTGGGGTGTTTTTCGGAATTCTTGCTTCAAGAAATATTTCATTCGCACATCTTAACCCAGCGGTCACGGTTGCTTTTTGGGCACGTGGTGATGTAGATCGTCGTTATGTAAAGAAAGCCATATTAGGACAGTTTATTGGAGCGGTATTGGCGGCAGTAGCGGTTTACTTAATATTTCACGGTTACATAGAAGCATTCGAGAATGCTAATGGAATTGATAGAGCCTCCATGAATGGCCACAAGTCAGGTTTTATGTTCGGAGAGTACTATAATCCCAAGACGGTTAGTTTGGCTGAAGCTATGGCTGTGGAGGGAGTTGGAACAGCCATTTTGGTTACAATGATCATGGTCTACTTCAATAAACGAAATTATCATCCATTATTAAGTCCCCTATTTACAGGCCTAACGGTGGCGATTCTAATAATGTTTCTTGCGCCCACAACACAGTGTGGTATAAATCCTGCAAGAGATTTTGGTCCAAGATTGGTCAGTTTTGCCTTCGGATGGAAGTCAGCGTTTGATATTCCAATGTATGGGGCATTTTTCACCTTTATTTTAGCGCCTATCGCAGGAGGTCTTTTGGGCTTAGTATCTTACAATTTCTTAAAAAAGCTAACATAAACTTAACGTTGATGCGTCAAGCCAATCTTACTATGAGCTATTTTTGAACCTTGAAATGCAAGACCTATTTACATTCCTAAAAATTTGCGGTGGCTTGGGCTTTTTTATCTTCGGAATGAAGGTGATGAGCGAGGGTATTCAAAAGGTTGCCGGATCTAAGCTAAAGGATATTCTAAAGGCAATGACCTCAAATAGAGTGGCAGGTGTAGGTACAGGTTTTTTAACTACGTCTGTAATTCAAAGTTCCTCTGCCACTACTGTAATGGTAGTTAGCTTTGTAAACGCTGGACTTTTATCACTAAGACAAGCAATTGGAGTAATTATGGGTGCCAATATTGGTACCACCATGACGGCTTGGATTCTAGTGTTTATCGGCTTTAAATTCAAGCTCTCCGAATATGCCTTACCTCTTATTGCTTTGGGTGTACCTATGCTGTTTTCTGGTAAAGCTAAGTGGAGAAATTTAGGCGAGTTTATAGTCGGTTTTGCCCTTTTATTCATGGGGCTTGAAGCTCTTAAGGAGTCGGTTGGTGCCTTAGATTTAGAGAATAACGCCTCATTTATTCAGTGGGTTGCTGATATGGGGCAGTACGGATTCTTCTCTACCTTATTGTTTGTTCTTATAGGGACTGTCTTAACGGTAGTGGTGCAATCATCAAGTGCGGCTATGGCATTGACGCTGGTCTTTATCAATGATGGGGGACTGCCTTATGAAGCAGCTGCAGCTATTATTTTGGGAGAAAACATAGGGACAACGATTACGGCAAATTTGGCTGCTCTTGTGGGGAATGTGCATGCTAAGCGCGCTGCGCGCGCTCACTTTATATTCAATGTATTTGGTGTTGTATGGATGTTAGCAATATTTGGATGGTTTACAGATCAAATGTTGGACCTGTTCGAATACATCAGAACACAATCATGGGGTAAATCATTGGTGTCAGGTAATGATCCACAAGAGTATTATAGATACGCTTTAGCACTTTTTCATACTGTGTTTAACATCATCAACACGCTTATACTTATATGGTTTGTGAAGTATATCGAGAAGGTGGTAATGAAAATGGTGAAGCGTAAGGAAGATGATGAATCGTTCCACCTTGAGTTCATCGGGAGTGGAGCGCTAAGGACACCTGAGCTATCCTTACTTGAGGCAAGAAAAGAAATTGCAAAATTTGGAAAAATCACCAGCCGATTGTCAGGCTTTGTTAGAAAACTTATGGTGGAACATAATGATAAGGATCGCGCTTATCTTATGAAGAAAATCAAGCACTATGAGGAAATAACAGATAGGGTTGAAGTTGAGGTCTCAAATTATCTTGCTAAGGTATCTGAAGGCGACTTAACAGAGTCTTCTTCAATTAAGGTAAGAGGGATGTTAAGTATCGTTAACGACCTAGAAAGAATAGGGGATGTGTTCTACCAAATAAGCTTAATTCTGGACAAAAAGAACCAAGAGAAACGCTACTTCACACCAGAACAAAGACAAAATATACTTGACCTATTCGCACTTCTTGAGGAAGCATTTTCACTCATGCGTGATAACCTTAATGTCGAAATTGAAGGGGTTAATTTAGAAGGAGCAAAAGAAATCGAATCGCGCATAAATGCCAAGCGCAACCAAATGAGAGACGAACACCTTATTAATATGGAAACTGGTGTGTATGGTGTACACAGCGGAATGATATATTCTGAGATATTCTCGCTTATAGAAAAGGTAGGAGACCACATCATCAATGTCTCTGAAGCAGCAAAAGGGCTAGTGTAGTTAACTTTAAATTAACGGTTAAACACCGGTAAATCAGCTAATTGTTGATTGTGTCTAAAATATCCTGTCTTTTAATGTTAACTGTATGTTAATTTAATGTAACTTTGAACTTAATAAGACGTATAAGTCAATAAATAATTAAGTTATGAAGTCATTAATTGCATCTATCGGAATTTGTTTAATGTTCAGCTCTTTAGCAGTTGCTCAGAATGCTGATAAAATTGATTACTATGCCAATGGTAAAGTAAAGGCAGAGTACTTTGTAGCGGATAATAACGGCGTAGACGCCAAGTTCTACTATTCTACTGGTCAGTTGAAAGAAACGGGGTCATACAGTGATAACCTAAAAGATGGCGAGTGGATTAGTTATACAAGATCTGGTGAAAAGTCTGCGGTTGGAACGTACGCAATGGGTGAAAAATCTGGTGTATGGAAGTTTTGGAATGCAGCTGGTGAGCTTTCTCACACTGTTGATTACAACTTTGACCAACCAAAATTAGTGGTTTACAACCAGTAGAATCTAGTCTAGTACAATTCCCTTATAGATAATTGGACTTTCAATCCAATTACTCTCATTCAGCTCACGATCAATTAACTTTATTCGATATCGAATGCTGTCGTTAACATCATTGGTGTAAGGCGATAGCTTTACTTGTATAGAGCCTTTGAGCGCTTTGTTTTTTCCTTCTGGAGTTAAATAAGGAACACGAAACTTAAATATAGTCGTGTCTAAGGTGCCACCTGGTCCTGGCACTAATAAATATTCCCAAGAATTAGTGGAATGATTGAATGTTTGAAACTCAGCAAACATGTTGTAGTAATATACACTGCTTGTGTCAAACGGTGCATCCGTCATATCTTCACGCAGACCAATGTCTCCATCTCCATCCGTAAAATTAATGGAAAGATAACCAACAGTCGGGTCAGATGCATCCGTATAAAAGTCTTTGAAACTAATCGCAGGTTCTATAGGATACTCAGGTGCCTGGGGACAACCCCAAAGACCAATCGATCCAATCGCTAATAATCCTATCGTTCTAAACCGCATAATTCCAATTTCAAAACTTAAATTTACAAAATCTTATGGCAAGCCCCACATTTAATACAAGCAACTCTGTGTTTCAGATTCAATCTGATATAGAGTTTAACGAAAAAGCCATTGAAATATTTCATTTCCAAGCATCTTTTAATCCTGTTTATTCAGACTATCTAGCACATTTAGGTAAAAAAGATATAAAGCCCAGCTCAATTCTGGATATTCCATTTTTGCCAATAAGTTTCTTTAAATCACACAAAGTGTTTGTTGGTGAGAATCATGAAAAGGTCTTCACCAGCTCAGGCACGGGAGGTGTTCAGAGCAAACACTATGTGCGCCATTTAGATGTATATAAAAGGTCGTATGAATTTGGTTTCAAACATCTCGTTGGAGATTATACGGACTATACATGGTTATGTCTTCTTCCCTCATATCTAGAACGGGAAGGTTCGTCATTGATAGACATGGCTGAAGGATTTATACAAAGCTCTGGTGATAGCAGATCAGGTTTCTATCTTCATAATCATTACGAGCTAATTGAGATGCTTAAAGTCTTAAAAGAAGAGAGAAAACCAGCCGTATTGTTAGGGGTGTCGTATGCCTTACTTGACTTGTGTGAGAAATTTGAGATTGATTATCCAGAACTAATAGTAATGGAAACAGGCGGCATGAAAGGTAAGCGCAAAGAAATAACGCGGAGTGAACTGCACCAGATAATTCAATCAAGTTTTAAACAGTCCGCTGTAATGTCTGAATATGGAATGACGGAATTGTTGTCACAAGCCTATTCTAAAGATAATGAATCGTTTTTATGCCCACCATGGATGAAGGTGGTTCGAAGAGCTGTCAATGATCCATTTGATATAAGCGATAAGCCTGGCAGAGGAGGCCTCAACGTAATCGATTTGGCCAACATTTACAGTTGTAGTTTTATTGCAACAGACGATTTGGCTGAATTGTTGCCCAACGGTTCTTTTAAAGTGAGTGGTCGCATAGATAATAGTGACATTCGTGGATGCAATTTGATGATCACATCATAAAGAGTTGTATTGATACACCAATTTTTCCAAATCTTTAATTCCGAATTTTTTCTGAAATATTTGCTCGATAAACTCTTCGTTTTCACCGAAAAAACTGGAGATTGCCTGCCTATTATTGATGCGCTTAAAGTCGGGTGTTAAACGCACACGTAAAAGATGTTTGGTGTCATTATCATCTGAAATATAATAGCGTGTCAACCCCTCATGCTCAATCTCATACAGTTTAATTTTTCCGTCAGATATGATACGAGCCATCGCATTTTTTCCAAGGTTGTTCCCAACGTGAGGCACAAATATCGTTCTGTAATGCATTTTCATGAAATCAATTTCTTTCACATCCTGGGCCGAGAAGGTTCGTTCAGGAGATTCCTTACTAATTCTATACCTAAGTTGGTAGGGCGAATCATAGTTTACTTCCCCGCGAATACTATCGCCATCCCACAATCGCAAAGTTCCTTGCACCCATGTGTTATTTGCTAGATAGGCATCATACGAGGAGCAGTTCATATAGCGTTTAATATGATTGTCTATTTGAGTTAGAATGCGCTCTTCAATTTCTTCGCAGGGCTCATGAATTACCTGAAGTAAGGCAGAAGGAAGCATAGTTTTTTTAATATCAATTTTAGAAGAAAAACGCTTACTGGTAATTTCAGTGTAGCTCCCATCATATAAACTCACCCATAATTTGATTTTATCTGTGCCCCAATCCCTTAAAAAATCAATTTTGTTTACCGAAACTATATAGTCGTAATCTTCCTTTAGAAAGGATTGCAATTTGTCCATTTTTGGTCGCACGTAGGGACTTCTAATATCATCGTAATTGATAAATGGATAAATATCCTCAGACTTGCCTCCTAGCTGTTCAATTGTTCGTCTGCTTACCACATAGTGACTAGTGTCTAGGTCGCGCAGAATAAAATAACCCACTCTAGATATTATCTGCATATCCATCGAGTCCCTATTTAGGGTATTGCGGTCAATTATCTTTTGACTAACATTATCATGGGTTACAGGGAATGATGTGTTTACCAGAACCAGTATTTTGGACTGTTGAGAGAACATCACATTAAACAAACCACACAGTACTATCGCGATTAAGTAACGCATTGTGTATGTAACGTAAGTATTTAGTGGAAATTATTTAGCTCAGAAAATTCTGTAATGTACGCTCCAATGTGTTGTTTGAACTAGAATTTATTTCTTGGTTTGTGTCCTTATTGGAAAGCGCGTCAATAGCGTATCGCATGTCAATCGACAATTGAGATTGAGCAATAAAATTGTTTTTTTTCGAATTATGCTCGGCCAGATATAGTTGCTCGGTTTGACCAGGGGTTGGAATAATTACGGCCGGAATTGTATTTAAATATAAATCCATCAATGAACTATAACCTGAACGGCATATAACAATCTTTGAATGTCCAAGTATTTTTTGAATCTCTTCTCGATTGACTAAGCCATAGTGTGAAACAAAATCACCATTGCTAAGTTCTCCTTGATCGCTGCCTTCTATAAAATGGATATGTGTAAACTTTGTTTCTAGATAGGCTGCATGGACTTTAAGTTGGTGGTGTAGACGCTCGGAAAGAAGTGTCCGCTGGGGTTCTGGACCCGAAAGAAGTACGCACAACTCTGTGGGTTTTCTATTCTCCCCAATTGCGATTTGACTCAATAAACCGATAGGTTTTGTTTTATTGGCCAATGCAGGGTTATAACTCAACTCTCCACTCAAACCATTACCAATGGCATAATCAGGCACCCAGATTTCATTGAACCTATCTAGATGTTTGGTATTGACTTTGTTAGCTGCTTTTCCTAATATGGGCGACTTCAGATAGAGTTGGTGACTAATTATAGCGCTTGGCATAGTATCGTGATGAACTCCAAAATGATTGTCTGAGATAATATGTGTAATGCCTTCATTTGCTACTGTTTCTGCCACTTTCTTTCTACAAGATGCAATCATCTTACTAAAACCTCTGTATGAAGATCCGGCTTTAAGCATGAATCCAAATCCAGCATTTTGCTCGCTTTTATGGTAGCGAACATCAAAATCTGGCAATTCGATAAATGATTGAGATGGAAAGTTTTTTTTCAAAAGCTCTAAAGCAATCCCAGAACTCGCAATCGTCACCTCATGCCCACTCTTCAGAATACTGGATATGATTGGAGTGCTTCTGCTTGCATGACCTAAGCCCCAGTTTAAAACACCATATAAAATGTTTGAACTCACTCCCTAAATTTAATAAAGCATATGTCATTTATCTGGATTCAATTATAATTCTTCAAATTCCACTTTGTATTTTTGAGCCATGGCTAAGAATAAAATAGCACAATGGGCTGAAATGGATACTTTTCCACACGTTGTGCAACCTGCAATGGAAGATATCATGAGTGATAATGTCGGAATTAAAGGGAATTGGCATAAAGATTTTTTTAAAAATGATAACGATATCGTTTTAGAGCTAGGCTGTGGTAAAGGAGAGTATAGTGTAGGCTTAGCTCGGAAATATCCAAATAAAAACTTTCTTGGAGTTGATATTAAAGGCCATAGAATGTGGAGAGGTGCCAAAACGGCACTTGACGAAGGCATAACCAATGTTGGGTTTTTAAGAACGCGAATAGATTTTATAAATGCTTTATTCGCACAGGATGAAGTAAGTGAAATATGGCTAACTTTTTCAGACCCTCAACCAAAGAAAGAGAGAAAGCGATTAACATCTCCAATTTTCATCGACAAATACAAGAGACTCATGAAATCGGGCGGCATCATTCATTTAAAATGCGATAGTGACCTTTTATATGAATACACGCTAGAGCAAGTAGAAGAATATAACTACTCGCTTTTATATTCAACATGGGATTTATACGGCGAAGGAATAAATGATATGGATGAGGACACAAGAGACATCTTAAACATCCGTACCTTCTATGAGCAAATGTGGCTAGGAATGGGGAAAAGTATTAAATACTGTAAATTCAAGCTATGAGTTTATCAAAACCGATAGCAGACAAACACAAGGATTTTTTCAGAGACGTGCATGATATCGCTCGCCTCATACCAAAAGGACGCGTAACATCATATGGTGCAATTGCAAAAGCCTTGGGTGTAGCAAGGTCAGCCAGAGTAGTGGGCTGGGCAATGAATGCTGCACATCAACACCCCGATATTCCCGCGCATAGAGTAGTAAATCGTATTGGAATGTTGTCGGGCAAAATGCATTTTTCAAGTCCAAACGAAATGCAAGAGCGTCTAGAGAGCGAAGGTATAGTGGTCGAAAAAGATCAGGTTCAGGATTTTAAAAAACATTTTTGGGATCCGCAAAGCGAACTAGAATTATAGCGTTTTATTTCGCTTAGATAGTAAATGAAAGTAAATTTGTAGCATGGCAATATCTGAAGATGATGTAAAGAAGGCGCTCGAAAATGTTGTTGAGCCAGATTTAAAGAAGGACATTATATCGCTAAACCTTGTTAGTGATATTAAGATTGATGGTAACAAGATTAGCTTCACTGTTAAAGTGAATAATCCTGCTATGCACAGTAGAAAACGTATGCAAGAGGCTTGCGTGTTTAATGTGCAGAGAGCCTTAGGTAATGATTATGAGGTGGAAGTGAACGTAGAAGGCCTACCAAAAGATAGAGATCCCGAATTAAGGAAAGTGTTGCCAGGTGTTAAGAATATTATTGCAGTAGCATCCGGAAAAGGGGGAGTAGGTAAGTCTACTGTAACAAGTAACCTAGCCGCTGGATTAGCTGCAATGGGATATAAGGTAGGTTTAATTGATGCCGATATTTATGGACCTTCTATGCCAATTATGTTCGATTGTGTTATGGAAAAACCTGACGGCATTCAGATAGACGGAAGGAATTACATCAAGCCCGTTGAAGCGCATGGTGTTAAAATGCTTTCCATTGGATTCTTTGCGAATATTGATGAAGCAGTTATTTGGAGAGGGCCAATGGCGAGTAAAGCATTGTCGCAAATGATAACGGATGCACATTGGGGTGACTTAGATTTTATGATTGTTGACTTGCCTCCAGGGACAGGTGACATCCATTTGTCGCTAATTCAGGCATTACCTTTAACAGGGGCTGTAATCGTCACCACACCGCAAGAAGTGGCCTTGATGGATGCAAGAAAGGGTATTGCAATGTTTAGACTAGAAAGTGTAAATGTGCCAGTTTTAGGTGTGGTAGAAAATATGAGCTACTTCACTCCAGCTGAGCTTCCAGAGAATAAATACTACATATTTGGACAGGACGGAGGTAAGCGATTAGCAGCATCTGCAAAAACAAACTTGATAGGAGAGATTCCGCTTGTGCAAAGTATACGTGAAAGTGGAGATGTGGGACGACCTGCTGTACTGCAAGAAGGAACGGCTGTAGGAGATGCATTCCAAAATATGGTCAATCATTTTCTCAAGGAACTAAAGTGGAGGAACGAAAACATTGAACCAACTAAAATGGTTACCTTTGATAAATAGTCGTTAAGAGTATGTCTAAAGCTGATTTAGAAAATAGAATAGAAGGTGCCTTAGAGCAAATGCGTCCATTCTTTAAAGCAGATGGAGGTGATATGCAGCTAATTGGTATTGATTCGGATATGTATGCGCAAATCGAATTGCACGGTGCGTGCAGTAGTTGTAGCATGAAGGAGATGTCATTGCGCGCAGGAGAAGAGGCTATTTTAAAAGTTGCACCCGAAATTAAGGGTATCAAGGTTGTAAATCAGTCAGAATTTTCTGTTTAAGCTCTACCTGAGAATTATCATAAATTTTTAAACAATAAGGTATTTACTTTGTTGAAGTATATACTTTTGCAGTGAATGATGGAGGCAATTGATAAAAAAGATATAACCGTTTTGTTTGCAGGAGATTCGGGTGACGGAATGCAGTTAACCGGAACACAATTCACCCAAACAAGCGCCTTGCATGGAAATGATGTAAGTACCTTCCCTAACTTTCCAGCGGAAATTCGTGCCCCTCAAGGAACTGTGGCAGGCGTGTCTGGTTTTCAGTTGAAGTTTGGGAACCACAAAATATTTACGCCTGGAGATGCTTGTGATGTGTTGGTTGCAATGAATGCAGCTGCGCTCAAGGCAAATCTTGGCAAGCTTAAGAAAGGGGGGCAACTTATTGTTAATATCGATGGTTTTGACAAGAAAAATCTTCGATTAGCACATATGGATGCTGATCTAGATCCACTGAGAGATGAAGTGGTCGCTCCATATCAATTGATCAAACTTGACATCACAAAACTTACCCGTGAAACTTTGGCTGAAACAAGCCTGGGCAAAAAGGAAGTTGATCGTTGTAAGAATATGTTTGTCTTGGGATATGTCTATTGGATGTACAGCCGAGATTTGTCTTCAACCATCACATTTTTAAAGGAAAAGTTCGGCAAAAAGCCAGAGATTTTAGAGGCTAACTTAAAAGTACTTGAGGCTGGTTATCATTTTGGGGACACTAACGAAGAATTCACAAGTAGGTTTAAGGTGGACCCTGCTCCCTTAAGTGCAGGTCGTTATAGAAGTGTAACGGGTAATCAGGCAGCAGCGCTTGGTTTAGTATCTGCAGCCAATGTGTCTGGGCTTGAGTTGGTGTATGGTTCGTATCCAATTACACCTGCATCTGATATTCTTCACGAGTTAGCAAAACATAAAAGATTCGGTGTAAAAACCATTCAGGCAGAAGACGAGATTGCGGCAGTTTGCTCGGCTATCGGAGCCTCATTTGCGGGGGCATTAGCCGTTACGGCGTCATCAGGGCCTGGAATTGCACTCAAAGGTGAAGCCATTGGTTTAGAAGCAATGCTGGAGTTGCCAATGGTTATTGTAAATGTGCAGAGAGGTGGTCCATCTACTGGATTACCAACTAAAACCGAACAGGCAGATTTATTACAAGCGCTTTACGGAAGGAATGGAGAATGTCCAGTGCCAGTCTTTGCAGCAGCTACTCCTGTTGACTGTTTTAACATGGCATATTTATCGGCTAAAGTGGCTTTAGAGCACATGACGCCAGTGTTCTTTTTATCGGACGGGTATATAGCTAACGGTTCTGAGCCATGGAAATATCCAAGCAAAAAAGATTTAACACCAATCAAGTTCGCCTTCGCGAAAGAAGCAAATGGTGACAGTTTTTTGCCATACAAAAGAAACGAAGATTTAGTGCGCCCCTGGGCGGTTCCAGGAACTCCAGGATTAGAGCATAGAGTGGGCGGACTGGAAAAAGAAAATGAAACGGGTAACGTAAGTTATGTGCCGGAGAATCATGAATTCATGGTGAAAACTCGTGCGGCAAAAGTGGCGGCAATCAGCAAGTATTTGCCGAAACAAGAAATAGAATCTGGTGACATAACTGCTAAGACTTTAGTTTTAGGCTGGGGATCAACATTTGGTGCTATCAAGACTGCAGTTGAAAAATGTTGTTTGGATGGTGACTCGGTGGCACATTCGCACTTACGTTATATCGAACCAATGCCTGCTAATATGGAGGAGTTTATCGCGGGGTTCGAGAAAATATTGGTACCAGAGATAAATAATGGACAGTTAATTAAGGTACTTAAGGCAAAATTTGATGCTGAGTTTATTCCTCTAAATAAAATTCAAGGACTCCCGTTCACCGCTTCAGAGATTGAGGCGAAAATTAAATCGATACTATGATGGAAGCAGAAAGCACAGTAAAATATACCGCTAAAGATTTCGCTTCTGATCAGGATGTTAGATGGTGCCCTGGTTGTGGAGATTATTCTATCCTTAAGCAGGTGCAGGCCGTATTGCCAGAAGTGGGCGTAAAGAAAGAAGATGTGGTGTTTATCTCGGGTATAGGGTGCTCGTCGAGATTCCCGTACTATATGAATACTTACGGAATGCATAGTATCCACGGACGT
Source organism: Flavobacteriales bacterium (assembly GCA_964230215.1). Classification (GTDB taxonomy): domain Bacteria; phylum Bacteroidota; class Bacteroidia; order Flavobacteriales_D; family JAUILH01; genus JAUILH01. The sequence goes on along the minus strand of CAXRGQ010000001.1, from coordinate 93,053 downwards.
GCGCCTAGCGTGGCGATGGGTCTGAAAGTTGCGAATCCAAACCTAAGCGTATGGGTGATTACTGGAGATGGTGATGCCTTGAGTATTGGTGGGAATCATCTTATCCATGCATTGAGAAGGAATATAGACATGAATGTTCTCTTGTTTAACAATGAGATTTATGGTCTAACGAAAGGACAGTATTCGCCTACTTCTCCACAAGGGAAATTAACTAAATCAAGTCCGCTTGGTTCGGTGGATCAACCATTTAATCCATTAGCATTATGCTTTGGAGCAGGAGCCACGTTTATAGGGCGAGCTATGGATAGAGATCCTAAACATTTGAGAACTACTCTACTAGAAGCGTCTAAACACGTAGGTACGTCATTGCTTGAGATTTATCAAAACTGTAATGTCTTTAATGATGGTGCCTTCTTCTCAATGACAGAGAAGGATACCAAACCTAAGAACGTATTGTTTTTAGAGGAAGGACAGCCACTTGTATTTGGTGCAGAGCAGGAGTTTGGAATTAGAATCGATGGTTTTAATCCAGTTGTTGTTAATAGGGCAGATTATTCGGACGATGATTTATGGATTCACAACAGCGCTGATAAGGGCAAGGCATATATGCTAACTGAAATGTTTGAAGACCCAACACAGAGTGATATGCCAAGACCATTTGGTGTGTTCTACAAAACAGATCGTCCAATATATGAGAAAGGCGTTATCGCACAAATTGACAACGCCAAGTCTAAGTTGGGAGAAGGTGATTTAGATGAATTACTTCAAGGTAAGTTTACCTGGGATATAGATTAGGGATCTAGTCTTCTTACATTTCCTAAGTAAGACACATTTTCCAAGGCCATTATATCCATGTCTATTTCAGTGTCGGGTAAATTAACGGGTGTACCACCTTCGAAATAATAGGCACGCTCAGTAACACTGGCTTTAGGATGGTTATCATCATTGCTAGCCCAGTAGTCGACAGATTCTTTATACTGATCATACATAATGATATTACCATTGTCAAAATAGATGTAATCTCTTTTGAAAACAGCATTTTCTACAGGATCCCATGAAGTGATTTCAATTAAGTATAAAGACTGGTCAAGGAAGTAGTATAACTGTCTTTCATTGCCTTTTGCGCTTAGTGTCTCACCTTCGTGTTCAAGCTTTCTGCCGTCAATTTCTTCAGCTTCCGTCAAAGCAGGTGTCAATGATGCCTTTACCAATACTTTTTCGCCATTCTCATTCGTCCACATTTCATAGCAAGACAATTGAGACTTGTTTAACTCAATCGCATCCACTTTAACATCCACCGACTCAACATAGCTTAAATCGCTCTGTACAATGGGGAGTTTATGTTTGTTAAGTTCTTGTGCGCTAACTGCTGTAGCAACACCTATCGAAATACAAAATAATAAAGCTTTCATGCGCTTGGTTTTAAGTGACTTACTGTATATAAGTTTACGAAATATTTTCCAAGAAAGCTAGCCTAATCGATTAATTGTGCGGATAAAGTTATTAACCGCAATTTGTTATTTCAGCTCCGCAGGAATCTCACATACCGGTATAGGCACCATCTTATGCTGGTTAATCCGATTGAGTCTTCTATACAGTTCCAATACATGTTTTTCACGGTCATTTAGCTCAGATTCATCGCCAGTAAATTCCATTGCCCATTCTAATTCGTCATAACTCCCCCTCTGCTAGCGCGCGATTGTATCGCGTGACTTAGTAACTCTTGTGCTAGCGATTGTATCGCGTGACTTCAGCTTAGCATAAACCACCACAGCACGTAAAAACCTTACAATCTAGCCTACTATGTTTGTTGCATGAGTAGAAAATATAAATTTCATAATCCAAAGGGTATTTATTTTGTAAGCTTTGCAGTGGTTGGTTGGCTTGACGTGTTTACCAGAAGAGAGTATATAGATGCGATCATTGAAAGTCTTAAATACTGTCAAAAAGAAAAAGGCATGACCATTTATGCCTACTGTATTATGACGAATCACTTGCACCTAATATTTAAGTCTAATTCGGAAACCAAACCTCAAAATCTACTTGGAGATTTTAAGCGGTTTACTAGCAAATGTTTAGTAAAGATGATTTCTGAAAATGTTCATGAAAGCAGAAAAGGCTTATTCATAGAGCAATTTCTAAAAGCGGCAAATAAGTCCAGCAATGTTAAAACCTATCAGTTTTGGAGGCATGATAATAAGCCAATCGAGCTATGGTCAAATGCTGTTATTGATCAAAAAATAGATTACATTCATAATAATCCAGTTAAGGCAGGAATTGTAGATAAATCAATTGATTATATTTATAGTAGTGCAAGAAACTATGCTGGTGAAATTGGAGAAATTGAAATTGAGTGTTTGTATTAATAATCACGCGATACAATCGCGCGCTAGCTGGGCGGATAAAGTTTTTAACCGCAATTTGTTATTTCAGCTCCGCAGGAATCTCACACACCGGTATAGGCACCATCTTATGCTGGTTAATCCGATTGAGTCTTCTATAAAGTTCCAACACATGTTTTTCACGGTCATTTAACTCAGATTCATCGCCTAAATACTCCATAGCCCATTCCAACTCGTCGTAGCTTGCACCGATCTGGTCTTCGTCGGTTCTTCCATCTTCCCATAGCCCATCTGTTGGTCTGGCGTTCAAAATGGAGTCACATACGCCTAATTCGGCAGCAAGTGCATAAACCTCAGACTTCATAAGGTCGGCGATAGGGCTTAAGTCCACACCGCCATCACCATACTTAGTGTAGAATCCAATGCCGAAATCTTCAATCTTATTACCTGTACCTGCCACCAATAAACCATTGCTCTGCCCAATGGCATAGAGTGTTGTCATTCTTAATCTAGCACGACTATTGGCCATAGTTAAAAAGTGATCGGCGGTATCGTCTGGCATAGTTTTAACAAATAGATCAAAGGTTTCGGTCAAGTTTATCGTCTTTGTGCTAACATTATCAAAAGTACTGGTCAGCCATGTTATGTGCTCATTCGCTCTTGATAATTCGGCCTGCGTTTGATGTATAGGCATGCTTAAACAAATCACATCCAATCCAGTTTTAGCACATAAAGTTGAGGTTAGGGCTGAGTCAATACCGCCAGATATGCCCACTACGAAACCTTTTACGTGAGCTCCTTTGGCATACGTCTTTAACCAACTAACAATATGATCTATTACTTTCTCCTTTTTCATAACAAAAAAATAGCCCAGCTACAGCTGGGCTAAGTTACCAAATATATTATCTGAGATTAGAATAATACTCCAATTCTTAACGCTACGCTGTATGGCATGAATTTTTGCTCTTCATACGCTACAAATTTTCCTGTAGATGAAATAGTGTTACCCTGAATCAACTGAGTAGATTTATTCTTAACGGCATTCGTTACACCCCAGTTAAAATCAAGTCCACCTACTAACCATGTTGTTCCAGAAATGTTGTACTCAACACCGCCACCTAATACAACTTGTGCTCTAACTAGGTTAAGTTCTTTATCGATCGCTAAGTCTGTCAAATCAGGTGTGTTAGTAGATGATAAGTTAACCCCCGTGTCATCAGCTCTTCCTTTAGTTTTAACTCCTATGTTTCCACCGAACTGGAAGAAGTACTTCATCATTCCGATTTCTTGTGTTTTCATTTTAAAGATCAGCGGAATTGTAACGTAGTTAGCTCTAAATCTTCTTGAATCTAAACGAATGAATTCACTTGCTTGTGTTGTGTCAATAGATGTTACCTCACCATTATCAGACTCATACGTCAGAATAGCATTGTCATCTAAAAAGTAACCAATTGAATCTCCCGGGTTCTCTGTGTAATTGATTTTACCACCATCAAAGTCAAAACCAAGACCAGTGCTTAACCAGAACTTCTCTCCAAGTTGGAACTCAGTAACAAGGCCGAAACCAAATTGCAACGTAGTACCACCGTTCTCAAATATCTTTGTGTTGTCTGGACGCAGCCAGCTAATCATTGGCGTAACTCTTAATCCTGCATGGAATGATTTGTCATCCTGTGCATAAGTGTTACCTATTATTATTGTACCAATTACTAAAGCTAGTATCTTTTTCATAATTTTGACCTTAAATTTTAAGCTACAATAATACAACATTTTTGTGAATACATTCCGCCTAAATAGCATACTTATTGGAATTTTATTTTCTATTCTAATTGGCTGTTCATCAGAAGAAAAAGATCCTCTTAAGGTAGATGTGTCTGACGTTAAAGTTGAACTTAATTTCAGCTACATGTATCAAGATATTCATGCAGTGGACACTAATAGTATAAAGAGCTTTAATGATAAGATGCAGAATGATTATGGTTCTGCATGGCAGCACTATGCGGGCGGTGTCTTGAGGTTGGGTGATGTCCATGACCCTGCATTCCCTCAAAGAATCGTGCAGTTCTTTAGATATCCATTCGTTCAGCCAGCCATGGATGCAGTCGACTCTGTTTTTGGTGATATGTCAAAATATGAAAATGATTTCACTGACGCATTCAAACATGTTAAGTATTACTATAAGGACTTGGAGCCACCTAAGATAATATTTACAAATACCTTCTTTAATTATAGTGCAGTGGCCTTAGAAGATGCAGTAATGATTGGCTTGGATTTTCATCTAGGAAAAGATAATTGGCTGGTTAAATCATTGCCTCCACAACAGTTTTTTGACTACATCAAATTTGAAATGGATAGTAAGTATTTAGTTTTGAATGCAATGCTTATTTGGTTCGAATCAAATTACCTGCCTAACAAAGAGTTTGAAGAATACCTAGATGCATTAATTCATTACGGTAAACTAATGTATGCCATGGATGCTTTTATGCCAGATATGCCGGATCATGTTAAAATGAAATACACGAAAGATGAGATGGAGTGGTGTGTGTCAAACGAGCATAAGATATGGTTGACATTGGTGGATAGAAGTGTAATTCGGTCTAAGGATAAACGCTTGATAGATGATTATTTCAAAGAAGGTCCTTTTACACCGGGATTAACAGATGAAGACACGCCAGATAGAATTGGAGTATTTATTGGTTGGAGCATAGTGCGGGATTACATGGCGGAAAATCCAGATAAAAACATAGTGGATTTGTTGGAGAATACGAACAAACAAGAAATTCTTAGAGCATATAAACAAGGAGAATAATGAGCGAAAAGGGAACGGATATTAGCATAAATGTTGAGTTGGATGAGAATAAAGTCCCACAGAAAATAATGTGGAGTGCTCCAGGAGCGGGGGTTGATAATGCCGAATCAAAGGCGATTATTCTCTCAATGTGGGATAAAAAGGATCTTAATGCCATGCGAATGGATTTATGGACAAAAGACATGATGGTGGATGAAATGAAAATGTTCTACCATCAAACTTTGCTCACTCTAGCGGATAATTTTGAGCGCGCTACTGGTGAAGTAGAAATGAGTCAAGATTTACGCGATTTCTGTGATTATTTTGCTAAAAGAATGGAAATTCAAGCTCCAGAGAATTAGTCTTCTTCCCTTTCTTTAAAATATTGGTTCGTCTCGTGAATTAGACCCAAGATGGATTCGCGTCCCAATTTTGCGTGTGCCGAACTAGCATAATACATAGGCATACTCTCCCATGTCTTCAGCATTTCTTTTTCGTAAGTCTTGATGTTTTTATTGAGTTCAGCACTTGATAATTTCTCAATTTTCGTAAACACTATCACAAACGGAATCCCTTTTGTGCCTAGCCATTCCATGAATTCTAGGTCTAGCTTTTGAGGTGGAATACGAGAGTCTACCAATACAAAAACGCACTGCAGATTTTCTCGGTGCGCCATGTAGTTATAGATCATCCCCTTGAACTTCTTGCGGTCTTTTTTAGACACCTTTGCGTAGCCATATCCAGGTAAATCTACCAAGTACCAATCGTTAACTTCAAAGTGGTTAATGAGCTGTGTCTTGCCTGGTTTTCCTGATGTTTTTGCCAGTTTATTACGTTCACACAACATGTTAATCAATGACGATTTACCCACATTAGATCGCCCAATAAACGCGTACTCAGGTCTATCTCCCTCAGGGCATTGGTGGAAGTCCGAACTGCTTGTAAGGAACTCAGCCTTTTCAATCTCCATAATTGGCGCATCACTCATACAGCAAAGGTACATTTTCTCTTAAGTATTAAAAACACAAATCAAGACCATTTGTTCGCATATTAACACTAAAATGTGAATGAATTTACCACTTTTTACCACTCAATAAATTATCAATAATACATTGTAAATCAGATATTAATAAACCATTTGTAACAAAATGGGCTTGTAATGAGTAGAAAGTTGTTAACATAGTGGTAATTAATGGTATAAAGTGGTAAAAAATATCTATTTTTACATCTTTAAGTTGAATTAGTAATGTCAAGTCTTGTAGGAGAATACGGTTGTAAGCTAGATGCTAAAGGGCGTTTCCTCTTTCCTTCTGGGTTAAGAAGGCAGGTGGATCCGAATGCCCAAGATGCGTTTATGATCAACCGTGGATTCGAAAAGTGCTTGTCTATTTACCCGATGAATGAGTGGGATAAGATTTCTGCTAAGCTTGAAAAGTTGAATTTGTTTAAACCTGAAAATCGAATGTTTTACAGGTTGTTCCATAACGGAGCGCAAAGATTGACGCTTGATAATGCTGGTAGATTGTTGGTTCCGAAAACACTCGTGGAGTACGCGGGTATTAAAAAGGAGGCTGTGTTGATCGCTTATGCGGATCGTATTGAGGTTTGGGATAAAGCCGAATACGAGAAGTGGTTAGATGATAACTCGGTTGACTTTGCTGATTTAGCTGATAAGGTAATGGGTAATGGCTTAGATGATGAGTGATTATCATGTGCCCGTTCTTTTACATGATGTAATTAATGGATTGAATATCCGGCCAGGTGGCTGCTATGTGGATGTGACTTTCGGAGGAGGAGGTCATAGTCGAGAGATTCTCAAAAAGCTTTCCGGTGGTAAGTTGTATGCTTTTGATCAGGATGCTGATGCGGCTTCAAATGTTTTGGATGAAGAGGCTTTGGTTTTTGTTCCGCAGAACTTCAAGTTTATTAAAAATGGCTTAAGGCTTCATGGGGTTAAACAGGTGGATGGGATTCTGGCAGATTTAGGTGTGTCGTCTCATCAGTTTGATGTTCCAGAGAGAGGTTTTTCTTTTCGTTTTGAAGGTCCGCTGGATATGAGGATGAATACTGCTGCGGGCAAATCTGCTGCGGATGTCTTAAATACTTATGACGAAGAGGAGTTGTACAGAGTGTTTCGTGAGTACGGTGAATTGAAGGGCTTGAAGAAGTGGGTAGAGGCGATAATCGTGCATAGGTCGAATTCGGAGTTTAAAAACACACAAGATTTAGTCGAACTACACGATAGTTTGCAGTGGGGTGGTCAGAAAAGAAATAGGGTGTTAGCACAAATTTTTCAAGCGCTTAGAATTGAAGTGAATGATGAAATGGCTGTCTTGAAAGAGTTTTTACAGGCATGTCAATCTGTTATTAAGCCAGGCGGAAGGTTGGTGGTGATTTCGTATCACTCACTTGAAGATAGGCTAGTTAAAAATTACATCAAAAGTGGATCGTTTGACGGGAAGCTCGAAAAAGATTTTTTCGGGAATGTCAATCGACCTTTTAAAGAAGTTAACAGGAAGGTGATTGTGCCTTCTGACGAGGAAATAGATAGAAACCCAAGAGCACGGAGTGCCAAACTAAGAATTGCTGAGAAGCTATGAGCGAATTGATCGAAAAGGTCGAAGAAAAAAAGCCCAAACGTCCTAAGAAAGATAGGTCGAAAGCGGCTGCGCCAGCAAGAAAGACCTTTGTATCGATCGTGAATGGAGACTTCTTCTCTCGTGATAATCTTATTAAAAACCTACCATTTTTTGCTTACATCACATTCTTACTGGTGTTGTATATCGGCTATGGGTATTATGTCGAAAAGACCAGTGCAAATATTGCAGATCTACAAGAGCAATCACTGGAATTAAAAGCTGATGAAAATAATGAGAATGCTTACTACAATCAGGTAAGTATGTATTCACATATCGAAGATTCCTCGGCAGTGATAGGGGTGGAGCCGTCATTGGTGCCGCCAGTCAAAATTCAAGTGTCCAAATCAATTTTTAACACAGACCAATGATAGATAAGAAGGTTGTCATATGGCGTGTGTATGTAGTGTTTTTGGTGCTAATGATGGTGGGTGCTGGAATCGTGGTGCGTGTTTTTGCGATTCAGAATAATGCTGAGTATAAAAAAGTAGTAGAACAGAAATCAGATATCGTGGTAGAAAAAGATATACTGCCAGTGCGCGGTAATATATTCTCTTCGGATGGTTCTTTGTTGGCTACATCTGACCCAGTATTTAATCTCCATTGGGATGCAGGGGTAGTAGAAAATGATTTGTTTAACGAGTCGTTAGATTCCTTGGCACTTGGTCTGAGTGCGATTTTTGATGGAAAATCATCATCAGATTGGAAGACTTATCTCACCAAGGCAAAAAATGATAATCTACATTATGTTAAGATTGCGACTAAGGTGAGTAGAAGAGATCTTGCAAAAGTTAATAATCTACCAATTTTCCGTGATGGGCAGTATCGCGGGGGCTTGATTATCGAGAAGCAAGACAAAAGAAAGCGCCAGTTTTCGCCTTTAGCAGATAGAACGATAGGTTATGTTAGAACCGACAGTGTGGGTGCTATGCCTAAAGGTAAGGTAGGGCTTGAAGATGCTTTCGACAAACAATTGGCTGGAGTGAAGGGCCGTCGAAAAATGCGCAAGTTGTCTTCTGGGAAATACATTCCGTATGATGATAAGTTTATTGTTAAACCAGAAAATGGGAAAGACCTCATTACCACCATTGATGTAAACCTTCAAGATGTTGCACAAAACGAGCTAAAGAAGCAATTAGAATCTCAAGGTGCGGCGAATGGCTGTGCGATTGTGATGGAAGTTGAGACTGGTCACATCAAAGCAATTGTGAATCTTGGTAAAACAGGTGAGAATAGTTATTACGAAAACTACAACTACGCGATAGGAACTGCATCTGAGCCTGGTTCAACATTTAAACTAGCATCAACCCTTGTGGCGCTAGAAGATGGTGTGGTCGATTTAAGTTCTGAAATTGATACTGAAGATGGTACGCACAAGTTTTACGACCGTACCATGCGCGATTCAAGAATAGGTGGTTATGGTGTTATTAATCTTGAGCAGGCCTTTGCTAACTCGTCCAATGTTTACTTCAGTAAAATGATTGATGATGCGTATAATCGAAACCCACAGAAGTTTGTGGATGGTATCAAACGTATCATGGGGCAAATGACCGGTATTTCTCTTAGGGGAGAAGCCAGACCTTATATAAAAGACACGGATGATGATTTGTGGTCGGGTGTCTCGCTTCCTTGGACGAGCATTGGCTATGAAACAAAGTTTACGCCACTTCAAATTTTGACTTTATATAATGCTGTGGCAAATGACGGTGTTGTGATGCGTCCACAGTTGGTGAGTGAAATTCGTGTAAATGGAGATGTGGTAGATAAAATCGACCCGTACGTTATATCGCCAAGATTATGCTCGCCCACAACAATCAAAAAAGCCAAAAAATGTATGGAGGCTGTAGTGGAATACGGAACGGGTAAGAGTCTCCAGGGGGCGAATTACACAATCGCAGGTAAAACGGGTACTACTCAGTTGGCTAACGGTTTGTCTGGGTATAAGTCGGAGGAAAAAATTAAATATCGCGCTTCATTCTGTGGCTATTTCCCAGCAGACAAGCCAAAGTATAGCTGTATTGTGGTAGTTGCCGCGCCACAGCAAGGTAAATATGGTGCTGAAGTGGCAGGAACCGTTTTCAAGGCCATTGCCGATAAAGTATACGCAACAGATTTCGAGCACCATAATGCTGTTAATGAAGGTAATTATGTTGAGGAAAAAGCAGCACCATTAACTAAGCCAGGCTACTCAGAGGAGATTTTGTTAGTAGCTAAAGAGCTTGGTATAGATTATAAAGTGGCAGACGGAATGGATAAGTGGGTAATGACAGAGAGTGAGTCTGGCCACCTAGAAATACATAAAAAATATGTGGGCGAAACTACAGTGCCAAATGTGAAAGGTATGGGGCTTAAGGATGCCTTGTATGTATTAGAAAACAGAGGGTTTGTAGTGAAGATTCAAGGCTCGGGTAAAGTTATAGCACAATCGCTTGAACCTGGAAAAACATTCAAAAAGAACGACTTAATAAAACTTAAGCTCAAATAATGAAGTTGCTCAAAGACATATTATATGGTGTAAATATCCAGCAAGTGGTGGGTGCTACCAATGTGGCTGTCGAGTCGATTGTATTTGATTCGCGCAAAGTAGTGCGTCATAGTCTTTTTGTTGCTGTTAACGGAACAGTGGTTGATGGTCACGATTATATAGACGCAGCTATTGAGAAAGGAGCCATCACTGTGTTGTGTGAAAGAATACCAGAGCAACTACAAGACCTTGTGAGTTATGTACGCGTTCCCAATTCTGCAAAAGCACTCGGTACTTGTGCGTCAAACTTCTACGATAACCCATCGGAAAAATTACAACTGATTGGTATCACCGGAACCAATGGAAAAACTAGTTGTGTTACAATGTTGCATAGACTAGGTCAGCAACTCGGTTTTATGTGCGGTATGTTGTCAACGGTTGTCAATAAAATCGGTGACAAAGCGATAGATGCAACGCATACTACGCCAGATGCTGTAGAACTAAACAGATTATTGGCCGAAATGGTGGAAGAAGGGTGCGAATATTGCTTTATGGAGGTGTCTTCGCATGCTGTCGCGCAATACCGAATTGAGGGCCTAGAGTTCAAAGTGGCAGGCTTTACAAATTTATCTAGAGATCACCTGGATTACCACGAAACCATGGAGAAGTATGTGGAAGCTAAAAAAGCATTCTTCGATGGTTTAAAGGCGTCAGCGACTGCGCTTTACAATATGGATGATTTACATGGAGAAGTGATGGTGCAGGATACAAAGGCGCATCAGTATTCGTTCGGAATCAATGGAGTTGCAGATTACAAAGCTAAAGTCCTTGAGAACCAGTTTTCAGGTTTAGTGCTCCTTTTAGATAATAATGAACTGTGGTCGAAATTAATTGGTGGATTCAATGCTTACAATTTACTATTGATTTATGCAGTTACGGATGTGCTGGCATGGGATAAGTTAGAGGTACTAACAGCATTGAGTACTATCGATACAGCAGAAGGTCGCTTCCAGTATATCAAATCAGAAGAAAATATTACCGGTATTGTGGATTATGCGCATACACCAGATGCTTTGGAGAATGTGTTGAAGACCATCGCTGAGATTCGCACAGGAAACGAGAAGGTGATAACAATTGTAGGTTGTGGCGGTGACCGAGATAAGGGAAAACGTCCAATGATGGCAGGGATTGCATGTAATTATAGTGATCAGGTAATTCTAACATCTGACAATCCTAGGTCGGAAGATCCAGATGCCATTATTGCAGATATGATGATGGGGGTAGATCCTGCTAGTAAACGCAAGGTTCTGTCAATTACAAACAGAAAAGAAGCCATACGCACGGCGTGTAGTTTGGCTCGAGAGAATGACATCCTTTTGGTGGCTGGTAAAGGGCACGAGAAGTATCAAATAATCAAAGATGAAGTACTTCCATTCGATGATATGGAGGTCTTAAACGAATCACTAAAACCTTTAAATAAATAATGCTTTACCACTTATTTGACTATATAGAAAGATTTTATGATGTGCCAGGGGCAGGATTGTTCCAGTACATTTCGTTTAGAGCGTCCATGGCGATTATCGCGTCATTGATTATTTCAATGGTATTTGGAAAGCGTATTCTAGCTTTACTACGAAGATTACAAGTTGGAGAGTCCGTGCGTGATCTTGGACTTGAGGGTCAGAAGGAAAAAGAAGGGACGCCAACAATGGGTGGTTTAATGATCTTGGGAGCCATTCTTATTCCAACTCTGCTCTTCGCAAAACTCGATAATATATACATCATCACAATGTTGGTATCAACGGTGTGGCTGGGTACAATTGGCTTCATCGATGACTATATCAAAGTATTTAAAAAGAACAAGAAAGGACTGGCTGGGAAGTTTAAGGTAATTGGTCAAGTTGGTATCGGCGTATTGGTAGGATGTGTTTTGTATTTCCACAATGACGTTGTGATGATGGAACCAACGGGCATTACTGATGAGCAGGTTGAAGTAATTGAATTAACGGAAGGCGAAGAAGCTGCATTTGATGCGCAGTGGGAAGAAACAAAATCCTTAAAAACGACTATTCCGTTCTTGTCTGACAATGTGTTTGATTACAGATGGATGCTTGGAGAAGGAAATGAGGATTGGGCGTGGTTACTATTCATTCCGCTCGTGATTTTTATTGTAACCGCCGTATCAAATGGGGCGAATATGACAGATGGTCTGGATGGGCTCGCCACAGGAACATCCGCCATAATAGGGCTCGCATTGGCGGTGCTCGCATACGTGTCAGGTAACTTACGATTAGCCGATTACTTGAATGTGATGTATATCCCAGATTCTGGTGAGCTGGTTGTCTTCATTGCTGCATTTGTTGGAGCGTGTATCGGCTTCCTTTGGTATAATTCATATCCCGCACAGGTATTCATGGGTGATACAGGTTCGTTAGCACTCGGTGGTATCATCGCTGTATTTGCCATTTCCATTAGAAAAGAATTGCTCATCCCAGTATTGTGTGGGGTGTTCTTAATCGAAAATTTATCGGTAATGATTCAGGTTGCGTATTTCAAGATTACCAAGAAGCGCTACGGAGAAGGAAGGCGGGTGTTCCTTATGGCGCCGCTCCATCATCATTATCAAAAGAAGGGACTCCATGAAGCTAAGATTGTATCTAGGTTCTGGATTGTGGGGATAATACTAGCGGTTATCGCTATAGTAACGCTTAAGCTCCGCTAATGGATATAGTTGTCCTTGGAGCGGGCGAGAGTGGTGTTGGAGCAGCGGTTCTGGCACAAAAAAAAGGTTTAAAGGTATTTGTCAGTGAGTATGGCAAAATCAAGGATAAATACCGAGACGTTCTTTTAAATAATAAAATCGAATTTGAGGAAGGTGGACATTCTACTTCTCGAATTCTGGAAGCAAAAGAAGCAGTAAAAAGTCCGGGTATTCCTGACACTGCTCCGATAGTAGTTGAATTACTAAACAACAAGATTCCTGTTATATCAGAAATCGAGTTTGCTGCCCGCTATACCAATGCTAAACTAATTGGTATCACAGGTAGTAACGGTAAGACAACTACAACCAAGCTTATCTACCACATGTGTAAGAAAGCAGGTCTAAATGTCGGAATAGCAGGTAATGTGGGCGATAGTTTCGCGCTTCAAGTGGCAACAGAAGATTTTGATCTGTATGTGCTTGAAATAAGCAGCTTCCAGTTAGACGGGATGTTTGATACGAAACTTGATATCGCCATCCTCCTCAATATCACTCCGGATCACTTAGATCGCTACGAGTATAAGTTTGAAAATTATGTGGACTCAAAACTCCGCATAGTACAAAATCAAACAGAAGACTGTGTCTTTATCTACTGGAAAGAAGATGAGACCATAGTTGAAGCGATGAGTAAACGGAACATTCCTTCGAAAATATACGGTTTTACACAAGCCGAAATATTGGATGAAGGAGCATGGTTAGACAACAACAAACAAATAATAATAACAACAAACAAACAACAAAACAACCAACTAAAAATGTCGATACACGATTTAGCAATGCAAGGTAAGCACAACGTAAACAACTCGATGGCTGCCGGAATAGCGGGCAAAGTGCTCGAAATTAGAAAGGAAATTATCAGAGAAAGTCTGTCAGATTTCCAGAATGTAGAACATAGACTAGAATTCGTCGCTAGAATTCATGGTATTGAGTTTATCAACGACTCTAAAGCAACCAATGTTAATTCAACTTGGTACGCGCTTGAGTCAATCAATAAGCCGGTAGTGTGGATTGCGGGAGGAGTAGATAAAGGAAACGACTACTCGTCTATAATGGAATTGGTAAAGTCTAAAGTGCACACTTTAATCTGTCTTGGAACGGATAACTCAAAACTTCACGAAACTTTCGGTGAGTGGATTGAGAATATTGCAGATGCATCAACTGCTGATGAAGCGGTAGCATTGGCATACCAGCATGCAAGAAAGGATCAAGTAGTATTATTATCGCCAGCTTGTGCTTCATTCGATTTGTTCGAGAACTACGAAGAAAGAGGAAACGCTTACAAGCGCGCTGTAAAAGCACTATAAACGAACAACCATGAACAAAACAACTACTACAAAAACAAACGCCTTTGTAGAAGCAAGAAAAGCTGCCCCAAAGTGGGACGGAATTCCGCATAGGCTAGAGTATATCGGATCGATTAACGGTGTTGATATTATTAATGACAGTAAAGCAACGGATGCAGAGTCTGTAATGTACTCGCTTGAAACGTTAAAACAGCCGGTAGTATGGGTGTGCGGTAATAGTGAGGAGCTGGATAGATTCTGGTCGCTTGAAAAAATAGTGAAATACAAAGTGGTTAACACTTATGCGTTTGGTGTGCATACTAATTGGAAGCCTGCATTAAACGAATGGGTGGATGATTTTAAAAATCATGGTTCCTTGGAGGATGCTTTAGATGCTGCTTTGGCAAGTGCTAAAAAAGGATGGACAATTTTGTTTTCACCGGGAACATCAAGCTACGAGTTGTACAACAATTTTAAAGATAGAGGAGATGCGGTAAGAGCTTGGCTCGCTGCTAAACAGTAATGACTGAAATATTTAAATATCTCAAAGGTGACCGTGCGTTGTGGGTAATAGCATTCATTTTTGCTATGCTTTCAATTGTAGCTGTTTACAGTTTTGTGCCTGTACTTGTGGCGCAACAAGGCGGTTCTACCGAGGGACATTTAATTAAACATACCATCATTTTGGTAACAGGAATGGCTATTATGTTTTACACGCATAAGATCAATTACACATTCCTGGCAAGGTTGGCAAAGCTACTCTTCTGGACATCTGTAGTGCTGTTGATTCTTACGTTGTTGGTTGGTAAGAATATCAATGGAGCTAAAAGATGGATAGAGATTCCAGTAGTCAACCAAAGTTTCCAAACCTCAGATTTTGCTAAGCTAGCTTTACTTATATATACGGCGAAAATGCTTGTGCAAAAACGGGAGTATTTTAATGACTTTAAGACGGGGGTATGGCCTGTGTTGTGGCCCATCCTTCTTGTTTGCGGCTTAATTTTACCTCAGGATTTTTCTACGGCGGGTATGCTTTTCGGTATCTGTATGATTTTGTTGTTTATCGCCAACGTCCCCTTTAAATATATGATGATGATTTTTGGAGGGATGGTTGTTGGTTTGATGCTGATTTTTGCCTTGGGGAAAAGTATTCCGGGAGCTTTCCCAAGATTGGATACATGGACCAGCAGAATTGAAGCTTTCTGGAAATCCAGCGATGAGGTTGATAAAGATGATCGTGACCAATTGGAGAAGGCCTATTATGCAATTGCAAATGGTGGAATTACAGGTGCAGGCGCAGGGAAAGGAGAGTACAAAAAAAGAATGTTTGCAGCTCCAGCAGATTTATTTACAGCTGCGTTTATTGAAGAGTATGGATTAATTGGAGTAATTGTTTTGTTGTCATTTTTCTTAATGATACTCTTTAGATCACTCAAAATCGCCGTCAACTGCAGTAAAAACTTTGGAATGTATCTCTGCATTGGTATTGGAGTGGCCTTAATGTGTCAAGCGCTCATTAATATGGCCGTCCCCACAGGGCTGGTCCCCATGACTGGACAAAATATGCCTCTACTTGGTTTAGGAGGTACATCTATATGGTTTACTTGTATTTCGCTCGGAATAATAATTTCCATTAGCCGTGACGTGTATCAAGATAAGCAAGTAGAGACAAATAATTTAGATAAGAAGGAATCAAAAGACGATAACTATGTCGTTGCGTAAAGTAATCATAAGTGGTGGTGGAACCGGAGGACATATCTTTCCGGCAATCGCTATTGCCAATCAGATAAAGGAGCAATATCCTGACTGTGAGATTCTGTTTGTGGGAGCAAACGGAAAAATGGAGATGGAGAAAGTGCCAGCTGCTGGCTATAAGATTGTTGGATTAGATGTAGCTGGGTTGAAGCGCAAAATTACGCTTGAAAATTTTAAAATTCTTTGGAAATTCTGGCAAAGCTCGATAAAGGCAAAGAAGCTCATGAAGGAGTTTAAACCAGATGTAGCCATCGGTGTTGGAGGATACGCAAGTGCACCAACATTAAAGGCTGCGGCAAAATTAAACGTGCCTACTTTGGTGCAAGAACAAAATTCTTTCGCAGGACTTACCAATAAAATGTTGGGCAAAAAAGCGAAGAAAGTATGCGTGGCCTATGACAACATGGAGCGCTTTTTTGACAAATCTAAAGTGGTAATAACAGGCAATCCAGTGAGGTCAAATGTGGTGCAGATAGAAGGTAAGAGAGAAGCAGCCATCAAACATTTTGACTTAGACCCAAGCAAAAAGACATTATTGGTACTAGGTGGGAGCTTAGGTGCCAGAACGATTAACCAGAGTATTCAGGCAGCATGTAAAGACTTGACATCTGAAGGCGTGCAAATCATCTGGCAATGCGGTAAAATCTATGCGGATGATTTACAATCATTCATGAAAGAAAACCCTAACAATGATGTTAAACTGCATCCTTTTATTATGGAAATGGACTTAGCCTATGCAGCAGCAGACATCATTGTTTCCAGAGCTGGTGCAATATCTGTTTCGGAGATTTGCATAGTAGGAAAGCCGGCCATATTTGTGCCCTCTCCTAACGTTGCGGAAGACCATCAAACCAAGAATGCAATGGCGCTTGTAGAAAAAGGTGCAGCGAAAATGCTGAAAGATGTTGACGCTGTTAAAAACATGAAAGATGAAGTCTTGTCATTAATGAATGATGATGCACAGCGTTCGCAGTTATCTAGTGAAATAAATAAGATGGCAAGACCTAATGCCACAGAAGATATTGTAAAGGAAATTTTAAAAATAGTTGAATAAGGAATTGGACATAGCGCAATTTTCGACCATCTATTTTTTGGGAATAGGTGGCATTGGCATGAGTGCCCTCGCGCGCTATTTCCTGCATCAAGGGAAAGAGGTGCTAGGTTACGATCGCACACAAACACCCTTAACAGACGCCCTCGCACAAGCCGGCGCACACATCCATTTCAACGACGATATCTCCCATACACAAGAACTGGATAGCAAGTCAACATTGGTAATTATCACGCCAGCCATCCCTAAAGGACATCAGGAGTGGAACTATCTTCATGAAAACAATTTCACCATCATTAAAAGAGCCAAAGCACTCGGTTTAATTAGCGAAGGGAAATATACTTATGCGGTTGCAGGGACACACGGAAAAACAACGACATCAACTATGCTGGCTCATCTTTTAAAAGCATGTAGTGAGGATGTGAACGCGTTTCTCGGTGGTATATCAAGCAACTATAATTCAAACATGCTCTTAGGCGAAAAGGAAACTGTGGTGCTTGAGGCAGATGAGTTTGATAGGTCCTTTATGCAAATCAAACCCAATACCAGCATAGTAACCTCAACGGATGCAGATCACTTGGATATATACGGTGATGAATCTACCATTAAAGAAGGCTTTAAGGATTTTATGCGACTTACTCCAGATAGTGGTTATTTAATTGTCCATCACGGTCTTGATTACCCTAAAGAAATTAAGAATGTCTATACCTACGGCCTAGACCCAGAAGCTGATTTATTCGCCTATAACATCCGTGTTGATAATGGTCAATACATTTTTGATTTAGGTGGTAAAATCGAATTAAAGGATTGTGTCTTGGGTATGGCGGGCATTCATAACGTAGAAAATGCGGTTGCTGCGTGTCTGGCGTGTGTCTTAAATGAAGTGAGTTTGGATAATCTAAAATCAGGTTTACAAACATTCATCGGTGTAAAACGCAGGTTTGAGTACTGTATTAGGAAAGAAAATCTGGTGTACATTGACGACTATGCACATCATCCAACCGAGTTGGAGCAGTGTATTAAGTCAGTTAGACAGTTATTTCCGGGCAAACGGGTAACAGGTGCGTTTCAACCCCACCTGTATTCGCGTACTCGGGATTTTGTTGATGGCTTTGCACAAAGCTTAAGTTTGTTGGATGAGTTGATTTTACTGGATATCTATCCTGCACGTGAAGAACCAATTGAAGGTGTTTCAAGTGCATGGTTGTTAGAAAAAGTGAGTATTGCGGATAAGAAATTACTCGCAAAAAACGAATTAGTAAATTATGTGCAAGCCAAGCGTCCTGAGGTGTTTTTAACCATGGGTGCTGGCGATATAGATCAGTTAGTTGAACCGATTAAAAAGGCACTAGCATGAAAAAGAAGATATTAAATACTGGATTGTGGCTCGTTTTTGCAACGGGTGTCTTATTCCTTATGAGCTTTGTCTCAAGGAAACAAAATGGTCTTGTTGTGTCTTCTGATACCTTGGTTATTGATATTCAACATGACAACGAAAATGCCTTTATCACGGGAGATATTGTGAAGGAGCGAGTAGCTGCTAAGCTTGGCTACGAATTAGATTCAGTGGATTTAAATGAGATTGATTTGTCAGAGCTGGAATACTGTGTGATGGATATGGATGAGGTACACTCTGCTGAGGTATACCGTAGCATTGACGGTGAGTTGACCATCGAACTAAAAGAAAGAGTGCCTATAATTAGAGTATTACACAGTAACGGAATGAGTAATTATATTGATGAAGAAGGTCATTACATGGGCTTATCTTCAGTTTATAGCGCGCACATTCCGATAGTGACCGGTCATTTTAATGAGAGTTCATTCCGTGAGTCCATCCATACGGTTAACAAAGACAGTATGTTGTTTGACGATATCTATGACCTAGGCACCTTCTTATATCATAACGAGTTTTGGCAAGCACAAATACAAGAAGTGTATTTAAACGAAGAAGGAGAATTCGAATTAATTCCGCGGATTGGTGATCACCGCATCATTTTCGGTAGTCTCGACAACATGGAAAGAAAATTCAAGAAACTTAAAATCTTCTATGAAGAAGGTTTAAATAATACGGGCTGGAATCAGTTCGATACAATTAACGTGAAATTTAAAAATCAAATAGTCTGTTCTTAAATTAATTAATTATGTCAGAAATAGTAGTAGGTCTGGATATAGGTACCACCAAAATAGCTTGTATCGTAGGACGCAAAAATGAGCACGGTAAGATTGAAATTATCGGTATGGGACGCGCAGAGAGTGCGGGTGTCTCTAGAGGTGTTGTTGCTAACATTGTAAATACGGTTGAATCTATCAAACAAGCGGTTGAGCTTGCAGTTCAGTCTGTTGAAGAAACGCAGAAAGGTTCGCTAAACGTAAAAGTGGTGAACGTAGGTATTGCTGGTCAGCATATCAAGAGTTTACAGCACAGAGGTTTGTTAACTAGAAATGATATCGAAAATGAAATTTCTCAGCTAGATATTGACAACCTCATTGATGACATGTACAAACTGGTAATGTTACCAGGCGAAGAAATTATTGATGTTTTACCACAAGAATATATCGTGGATAACGAGCAGGGAATAAAAGATCCTGTTGGAATGTCTGGAATCCGATTAGAAGCTAATTTCCACGTTATTACTGGACAAGTTGCGGCTATTCGAAACATTCAAAAATGTGTGGAGAAATCTGGTTTGCAGATAGACGATTTAATTCTGGAGCCAATGGCATCTTCAGAGGCGGTATTAAGCGAAGAGGAAAAAGAAGCAGGTGTGGTATTGGTAGATATAGGTGGTGGTACAACTGATATTGCAATTTTCCAAGATGGCATAATAAGACATACAGCGGTGATTCCATTCGGAGGTAATGTTATAACAGACGACATTAGAATGGGATGTACAATAATGAAGAAGCAGGCAGAAACTCTGAAAGTGAAATTCGGTTCTGCATTGGCAAGCGAAAATCAAGCAAACGAGATAGTATGTATTCCTGGAATTAAAGGAAGAGATCCTAAGGAGATTTCAGTTAAGAATTTGTCTAGCATAATTCAGGCACGTATGAGTGAAATCATTGATCACGTGTATTACGAAATCAAGAGCTCAGGATACGAGAAGAAATTGATTGCTGGTATCGTGGTAACTGGCGGTGGTTCTCAGTTAAGACATATATCTCAATTGTTCGAATACTCTACGGGAATGGATACTCGCATTGGATACCCAACTGAACATTTAGCGCCGAGTCCAGCAGTAAATAACATTACTAGCCCAATGTACGCGACTGGCGTTGGTTTGGTAATTCAAGGCTTCAATAGAGTCGGGAAAGCACAGAGAGCACAATCAACAACTGAAGTTAAGGGGCATTCTTCCGACAAACGAGGAGGCTTCTTGGATAAGTTATTCAGCAAAGGAAGAGCGTGGTTTGATGAAGAAGTAGATTAATGTGCAATTAACATTAGGTCTTGGATAACTAATTAACAAGAACAACAAAACACTAACTATACAAACTAAATTTGCTTATTATGAGGTTCAATTTACCAACAGATAAGTCGTCAATCATCAAAGTAATTGGTGTAGGAGGCGGAGGCGGAAACGCTGTAAACCACATGTACAACCTTGGGATTAAAGGGGTTGATTTCATTGTGTGCAATACGGATCATCAGGCATTAGATATAAGTCCAGTTCCAATTAAAATTCAGTTAGGTTCTAGCTTAACAGAAGGTAGAGGAGCAGGCTCTATTCCTGAGATCGGTAAAAACGCTGCCATCGAAAACATTGATGACATCAGAGATTTTCTAGCTGAAAACACTAAAATGGTGTTCGTTACTGCAGGAATGGGTGGTGGTACCGGTACAGGTGCCGCACCAGTAATCGCAAAAACGGCTAAAGAACTTGGAATTCTGACGGTTGGTATTGTTACTATGCCTTTTATGTTTGAAGGTAGAAAACGTAAAGAGCAAGCAACTAGAGGTTTAGAAGAAATGCGTGATAGCGTAGATACTTTGCTTGTAATCAATAATGATAGATTGCGAGAGATGTACGGAAATCTTTCTTTGCAAACAGCCTTTAATCATGCGGATGATGTATTAACAACTGCAGCTAAGGGAATTGCGGAGGTAATTTCGGTTACGGGTGCAATCAACGTGGATTTCAATGATGTAAATACAGTTATGAAAGATAGCGGTGTTGCCATCATGGGACAAGCTACGGGTGAAGGTGAAGACAGAGCTATTTCAGCAGTAAGAGATGCCTTGTCTTCTCCATTGCTTAACGATAATGATATTAGCGGTGCTAAATATGTACTTCTTAACATTACTTACGGTGACGAAGAAGTATTGATGGATGAGATTTCTGACATCACAGATTATATTCAGGATGAAGCAGGCTCAACTGCAGATGTTATTTGGGGACACGGCTATGACGAGTCGCTTGGCAGTGCATTAAGTGTTACCATCATTGCAACTGGCTTCAAATCAACCCCAGATACTGGATTGGAGCAAAAAGCACCTGAGCAGAAGAAGTATAACTTGGATGCAGACAATGCTAAGCCAGTAGGCAACGAGATTAAGTCGCCAGTGCAATCTCCTGTAAGTGATGTTACAAAACAAACGGAAGAAGACCAGCCAGAGCCGTTCTTAAAGTCGAATGAGCCAGAAGTGAGTAATGAGCAACCAACGGTTAAGTCGCCATTTGACACCAATAATGAGACAACTGAAGAGTCGCAGGCGTCATGGGATTTTAATGAAACGTCTTCTGAAGATAACTTCAACACCAACGATCCTCAGGTTAGAAAGTTTAGTTTAGATGATGATTATACACCAGAGGGTGCTAGTCAAGAATCTACACCACAGAATGAAGCTTGGACGTCTACTCCAGAGAATACAACATCTTCTTCTGAAGATCAAGAGATATATGTGTCTCAGAAAAAAGAGATGTCAGATCTTGAGCAGAAAGAACAACAACGTTTGGCGCAAGAAAGAATGGATAGAATTCGTCAGAATACGGCTAAATTGAAATCTCCAGGCGGAATTGCAGATCTCGAAAATGAACCTGCATACAGAAGACGAAATGTAAACTTAGAGGATGTTCCACATTCATCAGAAAACAATGTGTCTAAGTACACACTAAGTGATGAAGAAGGCGAAGATGGAGAGAAAAGAACTGGTCTAAGAGAGAACAATTCGTTCTTGCACGACAACGTAGATTAGATAGTTATAGTTGATATAGAAAGTCCTGACCAAGTTTCTTGTGTCGGGACTTTTGTTTTTATGAATGGGATACTAGAAATACTTGAATAATAATTAACTTTACCCCATGAGCTTAACAGAAAAAATCAACGGTCATATCAAGGCGGCTATGCTTGCCAAGGAGAAAGAAAAGTTAAACGCCTTAAGAGCTATCAAGGCAGCTTTATTGTTAGAAGCGACTAGCGGAAAAGGAGAGATTTCAGAAGAAGCTGAATTAGCTATTCTGCAGAAACTGTATAAGCAGAGAAACGAATCTTATAAGATTTACATTGAGCAGAATAGGGAAGACTTAGCAGCTGAAGAGCAGTTCCAAGC
The DNA here is from genome assembly GCA_964230215.1 of Flavobacteriales bacterium. Taxonomy (GTDB): domain Bacteria; phylum Bacteroidota; class Bacteroidia; order Flavobacteriales_D; family JAUILH01; genus JAUILH01. The sequence continues at coordinate 70,422 of CAXRGQ010000001.1, read as the reverse complement.
GGATGTAATTAAGGAATACTTGCCAGAAATGATGAGTGAAGACGCAGTTCGTGAAGCTGTACAAGCTCAAATTCAGAAAGTAGGGGCAAGCGGACCTGGTGACATGGGCAAAGTAATGGGCCCACTTATGGGGCAACTCAAAGGAAAAGCAGATGGCTCAATGATTTCTGCAATCGTAAAGGAGGAGTTGAATAAATAACTACACCTCCAACTTAAACCCAACCCCGTGAATATTCGTTATGCTCACGGATTCATCTTCATTTAGATACTTTCTAAGTTTTGTTATAAAGACATCTAGGCTGCGCCCAAGGTAGTAACTGTCGTCTCCCCATACCATATTGAGCACAACGTCTCGTTGAATGACCTGATTCTTATGTTGACAAAGCAGCTTTAATATTTCAGCTTCTTTTTTAGTTAGCTTTTTGTCGCCAGATGGTCCTTTTAAGGTGAAATTCGCATAATCATAATTGTACTTTCCAATAGGATAGGAAGTCACTTGTTGCTCGGATTTTCCTGTACGTCTTAACAAGGCTTCAACTCTTAGCAGAAATTCTTCGGTACTAAAAGGTTTTGTTAAATAATCGTCTCCGCCACTCTTAAAGCCCTTTATTCTATCCTCCGTCATTGTTTTAGCTGTCAGAAAGAATATTGGAACATCAGCATTGAGTTGTCGAATGTCTTCTGCCAAACTAAAGCCATCTTTTTTGGGCATCATCACATCAAATACACAAAGGTCATATTCGGCCGCATTAAATGCCTTCAAGCCATCTTTACCATTAGTTTCCAAATGCACGTTATATCCATTCATCTTTAAGCTGTCTTGTATAACAAAACCAAGATTAATGTCATCCTCAACCAATAATATATTCGCTTTACTCATTTTCGTTCAGTTTGGGTAGTGTAAGTTTAAATGTGGATCCTTTTCCTTTTTGACTTGCAGCGGTAATTTTTCCGTCATGCTTTTCAATGATTTGTTTTACATAGTATAGTCCTAGGCCAAATCCTTTTACGTCATGACGATTGCCCGTAGGCACACGATAGAATTTATCAAAAATATACGGTAAGTGCTCTTTATCAATGCCAATGCCGTTGTCGGATATACTTACAATATAATTTTTAGCATCTTCCTTTAGCTCTATAGAAATGGCTGGCGTGTTTTCGGAATACTTGCAGGCATTATCAACTAGATTGTGCAATATGTTTCCTATGTGAACACGGTCTCCATTTATTACGGCATTCTTAATATCACTTACAAAATGAAGTTTTCCTTCGTTATGTTCCATTTCAGGCTCGTGCGCATCTAAGGTTTGTTGAATCATTTCATTGAGCTCAAGTGGCTCGTAGTTCAGTTTAACCTCACCTTTGTCAAGCTTTGCAAGCTGTAGTACTTTCTCCACTTGACTTTGTAAGCGTGCATTCTCTTCATAAATTATTTTTGCGTAGCGCTGGATACGCTCTGGGTTGTCCTTAATGTCAGGTCGTAATAATACTTCACTGGACAATGAAATGGTCGAAATGGGGGTTTTCAACTCATGCGTCATGTTATTTATAAAGTCCGTTTTGACTTCAGATAAACGTTTTTGCCGCAGAATAATCCATATAGCATATGCGATAAAACTTATTATGACCAAGGTGGCTCCTGCAACCATTATCCACGGGTTTAAGGTAGATTGTAACGTGCTGGACGAATCGTCTATGTTAGATTTATTAGGAAATGTGACGCTAAAGTAATGACCGTCGGTATTCCATTTTATTTGTGGTGCATCACTCAGCTCTTGGACATCTCCCTTGTTAGGCTTGGCAGTGACTAAGCTTGAATATACAATTGAATCAGTAAAACAATCGTAAATCCCATATCGGTAGTTGTCCTCTATTTGACTTCTATCGAATTCACGTTTAAGAAGTTGTTCCAGCAAATAGGGGTGGAGCGTGTCGTTAATGCGAACTACAAAATAGTTAGGGCGTAATTGCTCAACTGCTTTGTAAGGCTCCGATGGATCATTATTGATAGTAAGTATGTCTTGTGCAATGTTAGATAAAGCTGCCTTTACTTTTGCGTTGAACTCATCTTGATTAAGGGAGTCAAGTCTTTGTGCGCGTTCGTTTTCCTTTTCCTGGAGGTGCACTGCTGTGTTTACCCAATACATTTGAGTGCCAATTATTCCCAGCAATGCAACAATTGCAAGGATAACGATTCTGCGAATTGAAGCGTTAGACATATTCTAAAGATAGAATAAGAAATTAATACGGATTTTATTTTAACACTTGATTAACACAAAAAAGGGCTGCCTTTTGGCAGCCCTTTAAAATTAATTTATGTGATGATTACATCATTCCTGGCATGCCGCCACCCATGCCACCTGGCATTGCTGGGCTGTCTTCTTCAGGTTCGTCTGCAATTACACACTCTGTCGTTAACATCATTGATGCAATAGACGCTGCATTTTCTAAGGCAATTCGGCTAACCTTAGTCGGGTCAATTACTCCAGATGCAAACAGGTTTTCGTATTTCTCTGTTCTTGCGTTGTAACCATAATCTCCTTCGCCTTCTCTAACTTTCTGCACTACTACGGCACCTTCACCACCAGCATTGAATACGATTTGTCTCAATGGCTCTTCGATGGCTCTTTTCACGATAAAGATACCAGTTGTCTCATCGTCGTTTTCGCCTGTCATGCTCTCAAGCGCGGCACTACATCTGATGTAAGCTACACCACCTCCAGGTACGATTCCTTCTTCTACAGCTGCTCTTGTTGCTGCTAAAGCATCATCCACGCGGTCTTTTTTCTCCTTCATTTCAACTTCAGTAGCTGCACCTACATAAAGAACTGCAACTCCTCCCGCTAATTTTGCAAGACGCTCTTGTAGCTTCTCTTTGTCATAGTCTGATGTTGTAGTTTCAATCTGAGCTTTGATTTGATTCACTCTAGCCTCAATTGTTTGCTTGCTTCCAGCACCATTAACAATCGTTGTATTGTCTTTGTCTATTTCAACTTTCTCAGCAGTACCACACATATCAATTGTAGCGTTCTCTAAAGTGAATCCGCTCTCCTCAGAGATTACAGTTCCGCCAGTCAATACCGCGATATCTTCTAACATAGCCTTTCTTCTGTCACCAAAACCTGGTGCTTTTACCGCAGCCACTTTTAAACCTCCTTTAAGTCTGTTTACAACTAAAGTGGTAAGTGCAGCTCCCTCAATATCTTCTGCAATAATCAACAAACCTCTTCCTGATTGTGCAGCTGGCTCAAGTACAGGAAGTAAATCTTGAAGATTCGAAATTTTCTTGTCGTGGATTAAGATGTATGGGTTATCCATCTCAGCAATCATCTTCTCTGCGTCAGTAACAAAATAAGGAGACAAGTACCCTCTGTCAAACTGCATACCTTCTACAGTCTTAACTTCTGTATCTGTTCCTTTTGCTTCCTCTACAGTGATAACACCATCTTTTCCAACAACTTTCATTGCTTCAGCGATTAATGCACCAATAGTTTCGTCATTGTTTGCCGAAATTGCAGCTACTTGCTTAATTTTATCGTTGTCCGAACCTACTTCCTCTGAAAGTTTTTTAAGTTCAGCAACAATAGCGCTAACCGCTTTATCGATTCCTCTCTTAAGGTCCATTGGATTAGCTCCAGCTGCAACGTTTTTCAAACCAGCACTAATCATTGCTTGTGCAAGTACGGTTGCTGTAGTCGTACCATCTCCTGCGATATCAGCAGTTTTTGACGCTACTTCTTTCACCATCTGCGCACCCATATTTTCAATGGGGTCTTTCAGTTCGATTTCTTTTGCAACAGAAACACCATCTTTGGTGATATGAGGTGCTCCAAATTTTCTATCGATTACTACGTTTCTACCTTTGGGCCCTAATGTTACTTTAACTGCGTCAGCTAATGCGTCAACACCTTTTTTTAGAAGATCTCTCGCTTCTACGTCAAATTGAATTTCTTTTGCCATTTCTCTCTATTTTTTTTGATTATCCTAACACTCCAAAAATGTCAGAGTTTCTCATTATCATGTAAGTTTTGCCGTCGATTTTAAGCTCGCTTCCAGCATACTGTCCATAAAGCACAGTGTCGCCCTCCTTAACAAACATTGGTTCGTCTTTTTTTCCTGGACCAGCAGCTACAACAGTGCCTTGATGTGGTTTCTCTTTCGCTGTGTCAGGTATGATAATTCCGCTTGCCGTTTTTTGCTCAGCTGGAGCAGGCTCTACCAACACGCGATCTTCGTTTGGTTTAAAATTTACAGCCATCTTATTTCGTTTTTAAAGTTTAAAAATTTCGTCTTGTGTCTTCCTCTTGTCACAATCTGTGCCATTGCCTATTTAGAGACAATTTTGCAGTAAATGGAGGGTCCTAAAAATAAAAATGTCAGTATGTGTGACATACTGACATTTTTAAAATCTCTTTATGTTATTCGAATTAAGGTTGTTGACCTTGCTTCTCTTGTCCTGTCTGAACAGTATTTGTTTGTTTCGGAGCATTAATTGTACTACTGATCATGCTCAATACAACAATTGCAATAGCTAACCCCCACGTGATTTTTTCAATTCCTTCCATTGTTTGCTTTACACCTGCAAATTGATTTGCAGAACCAAAGCTTGATGAAAGACCACCACCCTTAGGGTTTTGAATAAGTATTACGCCAATTAGTGCAAGGCATAAAACGATGATGAGTAAGGTAATTATCATGTCTATTTATCTTTTAGTAATTTCTCCAAAAAATGAATTTGGCTCGCAAAGTAAGCTCTTTTTTCTGGATTTTTCAAACTCAATTGCTCATAAACTTTTATTGCACGCGAATAATTATTCTGTTTTAAGTAAATACGTGCTAATGTTTCAGTCACTATCTCATCTCTGTCATCAACCGAATACTTGTCAAATGTAGTTTGGGGACTAGATTTGGATACTGATGAAATACGCGGATTATTCGCAATAAAACTATCAATAATTTCACTGCTCGATTTTACTGGAGTTGCGCTGGCCGAGTTTTCAACGGCTTGCTCGTCTTCAAATGTCTGAGGCGTCAACCAATCAAAAAATGTGCGCTCACTAAGTGGTTTTGCACTAGTCTGTTGCTCAGAACCCTCAAATTTCTCTTTCGCTCCCTCTTCCCTCGAGCCGCCCGTAGCCTCAGCGAAGGGGCTCTCATTCTCATTCTCGCTCTCATTCTCACTCACGCTCAGGTTCTCACTCTCTTTCTTGTTCTCGTTCTCGTTCTCTTCCTGTTTCTGTTTCTCGCTCTGTTTCTCGCTCTGTCCCAGCGCTTTCTCAATATCATAAACAGCCGTGAGTGGTTTCAGCAACAAGTCATCCAAAACCGAATCTGTTAATTGGTCGATTTCGTTCTCTAATATATCATTTGGCAGGCTTATAGATTTTACCTCTTCCGCATTCGTTTCTACTTGCTCACTAGATACATTATTTTCTTCCTTATTTACTGCATCATTCAGCTCTTGAACTTCAAGCTCATTAGATTTTGCAATTTCATCAATGGCAGCTTCATTCGCCTCCTGTTGGTGGATGTCTTTAACTACTTCCGCTACTTTTTCTCTTACCGCCTGTCTATGCAGAAGGATGTATAAGTGTTTTCTGTCGGGGAGTGTGTAAGCAATTTCTTTTAAGTAATCTTGGAAACTAATGTCATCATTCTGCTTAAGTCCATTCAGCCTAAGAATTTTAGCAGCGTCAAAATAGGGATGGCGATCTGAAATCTTCGAAATCTCTCCCAGATCAGATTCTGCGATATCTTTAGGGTTGGAAACAATATGTAAGAAGCGCTCTTTCGTCATTTTACCAAGTTCCAAATGCTCTATTAAAGACGTCTTGAGAAATTTGTTCAAATATTTCGTCCAGAAGCTCGTCCTGAACGGCATTTATGTCAAGCGAACTCTGATAATTCGCGAAACGCGTGAATGACTGACTAAAATTTTCGTCTGGTGCTAACTTATTCTCATATATCACGTCTACACGAACTGTAAGGCGGTTTTGTGCAGCTACATCATTTTGTTGAACACCTTCTGGGCGAATTTCATAATAGGATATTACACCTTGAAAAGTGATGTCTGAGTTTGCTTGATCTTGCACCAATTCAAGTCTCGATTGGGACAGAACAATGTCTTGAAGTGACTCAGAAAATACCTGTCCTGCCGCTGGAGGCGAAAGCGGAGCCTGAACTAAAAATTGTTGTACAAAAGCAGTTTCGCCAGTTACCTGAGCATCATTGAATTTGTAGCTTATTTCACAAGAGGTGCTAGCTAATAAAATCAGTATGTAAAGTAATTTGTGCATCCTAAGTTTAAATGCAATTTATTCAGAAATATTGTACTCTTTAATTTTTCTATACAATGTACGCTCACTTATGCCTAGCTCTTGTGCTGCATATTTTCGTTTTCCTCTGTGCTTTTTGAGCGCTTTGTTAATCATTTCAATCTCCTTGTCAACCAGTGATAGTGATTCTTCAACTTCTTCGTGCTCGTGGATGTCCTCTTCCTTGCTAACTATTGATGGCTGATACACTTTTGCCGGCTCTTGTTGAGCAGGGTAGGCTGTGCTAGGGACCAACTGAGTGTTAATGTCAATCTCATTGTTTAATCGGTCAATTAATTCGCTTCTATCATCTTCAAAGTTACCTGTATTACCCTCAATTAAATCCAGGACAATTTTTTTCATTTCTGTAAGGTCACGTTTCATGTCGAAGAGCACTTTGTACAGAATTTCTCGCTCGGAGAACGATGAACTACTTTCTTCCTTATTTATTACTGCAGGTAAATTTGATGCAGTTATTTCAGGTAAGTATTTCTTAAGTATATCGGTAGTTATATTGCGGTCGCTTTCAATTACTGCAATTTGCTCTGCCACATTTTTGAGTTGACGAATATTTCCGGGCCACGAATAATTACTCAGCATATTCGTTGCATTGTCATCAAGACGAATTGGTGGCATCTTATATTTATCGGCAAAATCTGCACTAAACTTTCTAAACAATAGATGGATGTCTTCCTTTCTCTCCCTCAATGGCGGAAGGTAAATAGGAACGGTGCTTAAACGATAGTATAGGTCTTCTCTAAATTTTCCTTTAGCTATGGCGTCTTGCATGTTTTCGTTAGTAGCCGCAACAATTCTAACATCTGTTTTTTGAACTTTCGAAGAACCAACGCGAATAAACTCTCCCGTCTCCAAAACGCGCAGCAATCGCACCTGAGTTTGCAAAGGGAGCTCAGCCACCTCATCCAGAAATATGGTGCCACCATCCGCAACTTCAAAATAACCTTTGCGACTGTCTGTAGCTCCTGTAAATGCTCCTTTTTCGTGTCCAAATAATTCGGAGTCAATTGTACCCTCTGGTATAGCACCGCAGTTAACTGCAATTAATTTACCATGCTTTCGCGCGCTATTGTGATGAATGACTTGAGGCATAATCTCTTTACCTACACCACTTTCTCCCAAAATCAAGGCAGAAATTTCTGTAGGTGCAACTTGCAAGGCTACTTCAATCGCTCTGTTTAAAGCTGGGGTATTCCCAATTATACCAAATCGTTGTTTAGTTGCTTGAATGTCCATCTTTTACTTGTCTTCTTGATACGATTTCAGTCACCTCACCTAAGAGTGTAGCTCCTGTGCAATCGTCTACTTTTACCATAACATAATCACCCTCAGCATAATCTCCCGCGGGGAAAACACACATCTTGTTCTGACTATTTCTGCCCTTCATGTATTCGTCGGAACGCTTTGAAGTACCTTCAATTAATACTTTGAAGGTCTTACCTAAATCTTTTTGGTTGCTCTCCAGGCAGTGTTCTTGCTGTAAGTTTATTATCTCGGTCAGTCGAGCAGTTTTTACATCTTCAGGAACATCATCCTCAAATTTTCTTTCTGCCAAAGTTTTGGGACGCTCAGAGTATTTAAACATATAAGCAAAGTCGTATTTAACCTTAGACATTAAACTTACCGTCTCATTATGTTCCTCATCTGTCTCTCCACAAAATCCAGCAATAATATCTGTGCTGATACCACAGTTGGGCATGTATTTTCTTATGGCGTCAATTCTGTCAAAATACCACTCACGAGAATAGCCTCTGTTCATTCGTTTTAACACGTCTGTATTCCCAGACTGTACTGGTAGATGAATGTATTCGCATATATTTTCATACTTAGACATAGTAATCAAAACTTCATCCGTCATATCCTTAGGATGACTAGTTGAAAAACGGACTCTCAAATCGGGATCAACTTTGGCAACCATCTCTAACAACTGTGCGAAATTCACTGTTGGTTTAGACGGGTCCTTTATCTCATCTTTCTTGCTCAAATTCCATCTGTATGAATCAACGTTTTGACCAAGCAGAGTTACTTCCCTATAGCCTTGTTCAAACAAGTATTTCGCCTCATGCACAATCGTTTCAGGATCTCTACTGCGCTCTCTTCCTCTGGTAAATGGTACCACGCAGAACGAGCACATGTTATCACATCCGCGCATAATTGAAATGAATGAGGTAACCCCATTTTGATCCAATCGCATAGGTGTGATTTCTGCATAGGTCTCCTCCCTTGATAACAAGACGTTAACCGCCTTCTGTCCAGTTTCGGTTTCTTCTAATAAAGATGGTAAGTCACGGTAGGCATCAGGACCAACAACTAGATCAACCAGCTTTTCTTCCTCCAGTAAATTAGTTTTAAGACGCTCTGCCATGCAGCCAAGCACTCCAATTTTAAGTCCTGGGTTATTTCTTTTCGACTTATTGAACTGAGTTAACCTATTGCGCACACGTTGCTCAGCATTTTCTCGAATAGAACACGTATTTATTAGTATAACATCAGCTGTTTCGTAGTCACGTGTTGTTGAATAGCCGTTTTCTGCTAATATGCTCGCAACAATTTCGCTGTCCGAGAAATTCATTTGACATCCATAGCTCTCCAAGAAGAGTTTTTTTCCATGTGTATTGTGGTCGCGCAACATAGCTTCTCCCTGTCGGCTCTCATCTACTATTTTATCTCCGTGTACTCTCATTAAATGTTTTAAATTATAAGGACAAATTATTACTCGCCCTGAAACTCGCCGCAAATTTACATCATTTAATATGATTATGACAAAATGACAGCCTTATTTTATCTCTGTAAAAATTTAATCAACTTTATATTATATATAATATAAGGACGATTGACAATTCATTTTATTTGCATGTCCATTAAATATTTCAGTTAATTTGCAAAAAATCTGATAGGTATGGCAAAGAATCTCGTGATCGTCGAGTCGCCCGCTAAGGCGAAGACAATTGAAGGTTATCTGGGAAAAGATTACGTAGTAAAATCAAGTTTTGGTCACGTTAGAGATTTGGCTGGAAAGAAACTCTCAGTAGATGTGGAAAACAATTACGAGCCCATCTATGAGGTGTCAAGTGATAAGAAAAGTGTTATTAAGGAGTTGAAGTCACTTGCTAAGAAAGCCGAAATGGTTTGGTTAGCGACGGATGAGGACCGTGAGGGAGAAGCGATATCATGGCACTTAAAAGAAGCACTGGATTTGGATGATGATAAAACCAAGCGCATCACATTTAATGAAATTACTAAGACCGCAATTAACAAGGCAATTGAGAATCCTAGAGATATAAATATTCAGTTGGTTGATGCGCAGCAGGCAAGAAGAGTGCTCGATAGATTAGTTGGTTTTGAATTGTCCCCGGTATTATGGAAAAAGGTTAAGCCTTCTTTGTCGGCCGGAAGAGTACAATCGGTTGCAGTTAGATTAATTGTTGAAAGAGAAAAAGAGATTCTGGATTTTGTGCCAAGCTCTTCTTATCGTGTTATTGCGATTTTAAAACTGAGTTCTGGTGAGCAGATTAAAGCTGAGCTTCCTAAAAGGTTTAAAACTGAGAAAGAAGCCAATGATTTCTTATCAAAGGCAGCTACTGCTTCATATACAATAGGTAACCTTGAGGTTAAGCCGGCGAAGAAATCCCCAGCGGCCCCCTTCACAACTTCAACCTTGCAACAGGAGGCTAGTAGAAAGTTGGGCTTTAGTGTTGCCAGAACTATGTCGGTGGCGCAGAAATTATATGAATCAGGGAAGATTACATATATGAGAACGGATTCGGTGAATCTATCGGACACTGCCATCGATGGATGTAAGGAAGAGATCATTAAATCCTATGGGCCGGATTATGCGAATCCAAAAAAATACCAAACAAAATCAAAAAGTGCACAAGAGGCGCATGAGGCTATTCGTCCAACGGATCTTGGTTTAAGAGATGCGTCTTCTGATAGAAGTGAACAAAATTTGTATGACTTAATTTGGAAGCGAACTATAGCTTCACAAATGTCAAACGCTGAATTAGAAAAAACAACGGTATCAATCAATTTAGATAACTCACCGGAAGTTCTTGAGGCAAAAGGTGAAGTATTAAAGTTTGATGGTTTCCTTAAAGTGTATCTGGAAGGCAGTGATGATGATCCTGAAGAGCAAAAAGGAATTTTACCTCCAATGAACATTGGTGATGGACTCGATTTAGATTCGATTAATGCTACGGAAAGGTTTTCGCACCACCCACCAAGGTTTACTGAGGCGTCTTTAGTGAAAAAATTAGAGGAGCTGGGTATTGGAAGGCCATCTACTTATGCACCAACTATATCAACTATTCAAAAAAGAGGTTATGTGGAAAAAGGGGAGCGTGAAGGGCATGACAGAACATATATCGAGTTATCGGTTGAAGGAAGCACGGTAGTTAGGGAAGAAAAAACCGAAAGAACTGGAGCAGAGAAGGGTAAAATGTATCCAACGGATATTGGAATTGTTGTAAATGATTTCTTGGTGGAACATTTTGGTAGAATCTTAGATTACAATTTTACTGCAACCGTTGAGAAAGAATTTGATGACATTGCAAATGGACTGATGCAGTGGACTGAGATGATACATAAGTTTTATCAACCATTCCATACGAATGTAGAGGATACACTTGAAAATTCGGAACGTGCAAAAGGCGATAGAATTCTTGGGGAAGATCCAGCTAGTGGCAAACCAGTTATCGCGCGTATTGGTAGATTTGGGCCTATGGTTCAGATTGGAGAGCAGAGCGATGAAGAAAAACCCAAGTTCGCCTCACTTCTAAAAACACAAAGCATCAATACTATCACACTTGAAGAAGCGCTTGAATTATTTAAGTTGCCACGTGAGGTGGGTGAGTATAATGGTGAAATGATTACAGCTGCAATCGGTAGATTCGGCCCCTATGTTAAATATGGAAAATTATTTGTGTCGCTTAAGAAGGACCAGGGAGATGACCCATTAACAGTTGAGCTAGATAGAGCGATTGAATTAATAGAGGAGAAGAAGAAAGCTGATGCTAATGCTAAGATAGCCGTGTTTGAAGATGGAGAGGTTCAAGTTTTAAATGGTAGATACGGGCCTTATATTAAGATAGGCAGAAAAAACTTTAAAATTCCTAAGGGAACAGATCCAAATACATTGACATTAGAGGATTGTCGCAAAATAGCTGAGGAGGCAGGTACTAAGAAAAAGAAGAAATAGTGGAAGATCTATCTATATATTTTACACCAGTTTCATCTGCAGAATTTAAGAGTCAGGGGGATCAAATCCGCACCTTAGGCGATATCACAGAGTTTAATAATGATGGCGGAATGCCTGATTTGGACGGTGTAAAGATTGCAATTATTGGCGTAAATGAATTTAGAGGAGTGGCCGATGGAGGTCAATATAATTCTGCGCTTACAAGCTTTCGATCTTATTTGTATAAATTAAGTGCTCATACCACAAGTTTGCGATTGGTGGACTTAGGAGATATCAATCCAGGCAATAGTATAGATGACACATATCATGCGGTATCATCGTCTATCGAGTCGCTTATGAAAGCTGGCATCATTCCTTTAGTTATAGGAGGCTCTCAAGATTTAACGTATGCGCATTACCGTGCATATGAAAAAATGGAGCAAACTATAAACTTAGTAAGTATAGATCCAAGATTTGATTTAGGAGATGTAGAAGGTCCTTTACATTCGGAAAGCTATTTGGGGAAAATAGTACTGCATCAGCCGAATTTTCTATTCAACTTTAGCAATATAGCCTATCAGAGTTATTTCGTTGACAATTCGGTTAAAGAGCTCATGGACGGTCTTCATTTTGAAAGCTACAGATTGGGAGAGGTAAGGGCTAACATTCAACAGTCTGAACCCATAGTTCGAAACGCAGACATGATCAGTTTCGATTTGGCGTCCATAAGAATGTCAGATGCACCGGCGGCAATTGGGGCGTCTCCTCATGGATTTTATGGTGAAGAGGCTTGTTCGCTTGCTCGTTACGCTGGTATGAGTGATAAGCTGAGTAGTATCGGTTTTTATAATCTGATTGATAGAAATGATAATGGCCAGACCGCTCATCTATTAGCTCAATTGGTTTGGTTTTTTATTGATGGTTATTTGGGTAGAAAAAAAGACTTTCCGATTGGAAGCAAAGATGGCTACACCAAATATAGAGTTGGTATAAGCAATGGAGATCATGAAATTATCTTTCTTAAAAGTCCAGCGAGCGGAAGGTGGTGGATGGAAGTGCCCTATCCTCCAGATGAAAGATTAAGGTTGGCTAGACATGCTATGGTTCCGTGTAATTACAGCGACTATGAGCAGGCTATGAAGGATGAAATGCCAGATCTTTGGATTAAAACGTATCTAAAATTGGGATAGTAACGTATAAGCTTCCAGTTGCGCCAAACAAGTATATAATTTAACATAATGAATTAGGGATAAACATTTTGATGTTAATAACCACTTAAAAATGATTTGTAAACTTTTGTTTGCAATGTTTTTTTTGTAGATTAGCAACTTTCAATAGTTTGAACAAAACTGTAGAAAACAACGTAAACATTTAAACGTCAAGGAATTGAATATGAAAAAAGCGATAATATCGGCTGTTGTTTGTTTAAGTCTTGGAACTGCTTTGGGACAGCAGGATCCGCAGTATTCTAATTTCATGTTTGACAAATTATCTGTCAATCCAGGTTATGCTGGCATGAGTGGGATGTATTGTGGAACTGTTATGTACAGAAATCAGTGGTTAGGCTTTGATGGTGCACCGAAAACAATGCTTTTAAATTTAGATGGAAGTATAAGTGCGATTAGAGGAGGAGCTGGATTGACGTTTTATAACGATAAGTTGGGCGTTGAGACCAATAATATTTTAAGATTAGCTTATTCTTATCACCTGCCAGTAGGTCCTGGCAAGTTAGGTATAGGTGCTTCATTTGGATTGGCAAGTAAAGCATTTGATGCGGTTTGGGATCCAATTGATCCTGCATCATCAGATCCATCCATTCCTGGAACGACTGATAGACAAGGTGCGTTTGATGCGAATTTTGGTTTGTATTGGAAGCATGCGACTGGAAATACATACGGTGGTTTATCTATGACTCATTTAAACGGTGCAGGTCTCGATAAGATAAACATTGACATTGCAAGACACTTCTGGTTGATGGCAGGTCACACTCATTTCTTTAATGGCTCTCTGTGGGGTATATCTGGTGATTTCATTGCGAAATCAGATTTTGCCTCAACTCAGTTTGATGTTGCTGTTAGAGGATGGTATAACAAAATGTTCTATGCTGGGGTGTCATACAGACATAAGGATGCAATTTTCCCAATGGCGGGTGTTAAAAAGCAGTTGCCAAGTCCAGAAGGCAGTTGTTCAAAGATGTTCATCACAGGTGGTCTAGCCTATGATATCACGTTATCAAATATTAAAGATTATAGTAGTGGTTCAATTGATGTGTTTGTGAAGTTTTGCTTCCAACCATGTCTGAATCCAAAGGTTCCGAAACCTGTAGATGTAAGGTTCTTAGGATCGTAAAAAGAAATTAAAAGGTAAACTGTAACCATAAAAGGTTTAGTTCCGTAATAGGCTACTCATTGTTGTAATTAACAGGGAGGAGTTAATAAAATAAACGGAGTATTAAAATAGGTAGCATGAAGCGATACATTTATTTCCTAGCAATAGTTGGCATATTGTATGGATGTGGTAAAGGAGGAAGCCACGAACTTATCGGAGTTCAGGGTCGTGGTCCTTGGTATCAGGAAACCCCGTATGGAATGCTTTATATCAAAGCAGGTTCATATAATATGGGGCAGAGTGATCAAGATGTTCCATTCTTACATCAAACCAGATCTAAAACTGTATCTGTTCAAGCGTTCTATATGGACCACACGGAGATCTCGAATAACGAGTACCGTCAGTTCGTATTTTACGTGCGTGACTCACTAATGAGAAGAGAGTTGCTGTTGAATGGAAGTGATCCTGAAATTTGGGGTACGCCAACATATGATGATGATGGTTTCGTAAATTCTGAGGAGAAATGGACGCTTAACTGGAATGCCAGATTCTATTATGGACTAGCACCAGAAGGTGTTGATGATCCAATGCAAAGTAAGAAATATGGTAAAAGAGATCTTTTAGCAAGTTTCTTTTATCCAGAAGCGGAGAGATTTTATAATAGGAGAGATATTGATCCTAGAAAGTTAATGTTCTCATATTTCTGGATTGATTTAAAAGAAGCAGCTAAGAAAGGTAGATACAATATTGTTAGAGACGGTTACTCTAATGAGAAGAGTGGTTACCAAAAGGATCCAAATCACCGTATTTTAGAAAATGATAAACATCCGTTTACTGATGATCCAGTAGGTAGAGACTTAGATTTAGGTAAGGTGAACAAGAAAGGTCAGAACAATGCGATCAGAATGCATATGGACAGATCTAGATTTGTTATCCGTGAGGTGATTAACGTTTATCCAGATACATTATGTTGGGTACATGACTTTACATACTCGTTCAACGAGCCAATGACTAATATGTATTTCTGGCACCCAGCTTACGATGACTATCCAGTTGTTGGTGTTACTTGGGTGCAGGCACGTGCATTTAGCGTTTGGAGAACTCAGTTAATGAACTCGTGGTTAAGAGCAAATGGAGAAACTATTGTTCAGGATTTCAGATTGCCAACTGAGGCAGAATGGGAATATGCAGCAAGAGGTGATTTAGATTTAAGTCCGTACCCATGGGGTGGACCTTATATCAGAAATGCGCATGGATGTTTCTTAGGGAACTTTAAACCTATGAGAGGTAGATATATGGAAGACGGTGGTTTCCACACTGTAAAAGTGAATTCGTACCATCCAAATGATTACGGTCTATACTGTATGGCAGGGAACGTAGCTGAGTGGACAAGAACAGCATACGATGAGTCTGTATATGAGTTTAGTCATGATTTAAACCCTGAGTATACTTATGATGCAATGGATTGGGATCCACCATCAATGAAAAGAAAAGTAATCAGAGGTGGTTCATGGAAAGATATTGGCTATTATCTGCAAACTGGTTCAAGAACGTATGAATACCAGGATTCGGCTAAGAGTTATATTGGGTACCGTTGTGTAATGTCTTACCTTGGTAGAGGTGGGCCAGACCCAAGTGGTGATTCAGCACCATAATTAGTGTCTAAGTAAAATTAATTTGTATCTTATTCACTTTTTTGAATTGTATATATTAACAAACAGGATAAATAAATTAAAGTTTAACAATTAAAAGCAAGGAAAAATGAGTTCAGGAGGAGGATTTTTCGCTAGTAGGCGATTTAAGAACATTATGAAGTTCGTATACGGTTTGGGAGGAGCAATCGTAATTATTGGTGCCATGTTTAAGATTATGCACTGGCCAGGGGCGAACTTTTGGTTGATTTTCGGTTTAACAACAGAGGCAGCCATATTTACATTATCGGCATTTGAGCCATTACACGAAGACCCTGATTGGTCTTTAGTATACCCAGAATTAGCATTGGGTCATTCAGATCACGATCATAAGTCACTTGAAGAGCCAGACGAAGATCTACCTGTAACTCAACAATTAGATAATATGCTAGAAGAGGCTAAGATTGATGCTGAATTAATAGCTTCTCTCGGAGAGGGAATGAGAAATCTTGGTGAGAATGCTAAGCAACTTGGTCAAGCAAGTAACGCTCAAGGCGCAACTGATGAATACATTTCAAGCTTAAAAGGTGCGTCTGAAAGAGTTGCAAGTTTATCTAGTGCTTATGAAAAAGCTTCAGAGTCATTGATGGGACTTACATCTACTCAGGAAGAAGGAGCGTCTTTCGGTGAGCAAATGATGAAGGTTTCTAAAAACCTTGCTGCACTTAACAACGTGTATGAATTACAGTTGAAAGGTTCTAGCGAATCATTAGAAGCACAACAAAAACTTCAAGGTGGTATTACTGACTTAATGACTAACTTATCAGATTCTATTGAAGATACTAGACTATATAAAGAGAATATGGCGGTATTAGCTAAGAACCTTACTAAGTTGAACACAGTTTATGGTAACATGTTGAACGCAATGACTGTGAAAGAGTAATAAACTCTTTTGGTAGTCAATCAACGAATGTTTAACCATTAAAATTGAAGAGAAATGGGAGGAGGTAAAGAAACCCCGAGACAAAAAATGATAGGCCTTATGTACCTGGTACTTATGGCACTATTAGCGATTAACGTGTCCAAGGAAGTAATTAATGCTTTCGTGACACTTAATAACAAAATGGAAAGACAGAACCAATCTACCGAACGAAACAATATTGGTATCAGAAGCGGACTTAATGCATCTATTATGCAGGCTGCGAGTGAAGCTAATATGGACGCTACGGATATCGAAGGCATCATTAAAGAGGCTAAAGATAAGGGTATCGAGAAGGTAGCTAAGTTGGGCTTTCTATTAGAACAATATGATAAAACGCATGCTATGTCAATTCGCAAAGTGAATGTTGTGATGGACATGGCTGATGAACTTCTTAAAGCTGGAGATGCATCTCAAGGATGGGTTGAAGAAGGCGAAAGAGGATACAAGTATATTGTTGAGTTAAATGATCACGAAAAGCCTTATGGCAAGAAAGATGATTATGATACACCAACAAGAATGTTTGTTGATGAAGGTAGAGGCGAAGATCTTCTTAAAACTATGTATGAGTTTAGAGATTCTCTAGTACTTGTAGTGGCAATGGGAGGAACTGAGAAAGATTCGAGTAAATTATTCGGATTCGAACTTCCTGAAGTTAAGAAAGCGAATAATGAGGATACAACCTACCTTCAAACTGTAATTGATGCATTCCCTGAATATCAAGGGAAATCTTCTGAAGGTGAGAAGTTATATAACAATAGAAAGGATGCGATTCTTGGTTTGTACCAGAGTTTAACATTCCCGGAAGAGGTTGATAACCACGGTGAACAAGTGCCATGGGTACAAGGTGCATTCGATCACTCACCAATGGTAGCAGCAGCTGCATTGTTTACTTCATTGAAAGGGCAGATGCTTCAAGCTGAGAATATCGTTCTTGGTTTCTTAGAAGGACAAAATGATGTACCACCTTTCGTGTTTGATACAATCGAACCGAAAAGTTTCGCGAGTACATCTTACGTGAACTCGGGTGATTCATTAACTCTTGAGGTAATGATTGCCGCTTACGATTCTAAGAAGTTACCGAAGATTCGTTATTGGGTAGATGATACCTTAGAGAGTCCTGATAAGAAAATTGAATCGGATATATCTAAGATTGCCTTAGGTAAGGAGATTGGCGGATCTGTTGGAGAACACATAGTAACTGGACAGATTACTGTTGAAGAAAATGGGCAGACTAAATGGATCGATTTCACACCATTCAGATATAAGGTAGGTGCTCCTACTAGTGCAATTGGTAACGCTGAAATGAACGTAATGTATAGAGGTTATGCAAACAAAATTGTTGCCTCAGGTTCTGGTTACTCTGATGTAAATGCTACTTGTAGCGGATGTTCATCATGGGCTAAGCAAGGAGATGTGTATGTTGCGAAAGTTGGCGGTGGATCAAGAGCTACCGTTACTGTTACCGGAAAAGATGATAAAGGTAAGAGTGTAACCATTGGTACTCAGGATTTCAACATTCTTCCAATGCCGAAACCAACGGTTTACATCCTTGGTGCAAGTGGGGATAAAATTGCTAGAAACCAAGCTGCTGTTGGACAGTTGTTTGCTAAGCTAGAAGGAAGTCCATTACAAATGGCATGTACTGTTACAGGCGGAGTTGTTAGAGTAGGTAAGAATGGTGTGTTTAAAGACTATCCATTCAGTGGTGCTGCAATGCCACCATCTGCTGCCGGACTTATTCGTCAGTTACCTTCAGGTGCTGTGATATCAATTAAACCAAAGATTAATCAAGGTGGTATCCCAGTTCAAGGTAATACGATTGCATATACGGTACTATAATTGTATAAAGAATAAATAGTTATGAATATTGGTAAATTAGGGTTGGTTATTTCCATGATGATTGCTACTGTCGGAGTAGCACAAAATGGACCTATAAACGTTCCGCCAGGTGCACCAGCAGGTGTAATTGATGGGGTGGTTATGCAACAGCATATACCTACAAAAAAGGTAATTCCTTACGCTTTCTTGCGTGAAGCAGATTACGTTTGGAGTAAACGTGTGTGGAGAGTAATTGATTTGAGAGAGAAAATTAATTTCCCTCTTTACTACCCTCTTGAACCAATGAATGATAGATGGTGCCTTTGGGATATCTTAAAATCAGGTTTGAAGTCTAAAGCAATTATTGGGTATTTGCCTTTCGATAATGAAAGAAAAATCTTAGGATTTGCTGACGACGGTGATCAATTTAGATACCCAGTGCTTCCACCAAACTTAGGAGGTACTCCTAAGGATTATAAGGAAGGAATGCAGCGCATGACATCAATATGTACGCCTTATGATTCATTCCCTCCGGCAATCGGGACGGATCCAAATACTGGTTTGCCAATCTATGATCCAAAAGATGTAGATGGTTTTGGTAACCCATTGACATATCAGGCATACGATTGTAAAAATATTGATGCGCAGGATATAACAGCTTACCACATTAAAGAAGATTGGTTCTTTGATAAGCAGCGTTCGGTTCTTGATGTTAGAATCATAGGCTTAGCACCAATGAGCAAGGGAGATGAAGGATTCCAAGAGTTATTCTGGGTGTACTTCCCTGAAGCTAGATATCTCCTTCAAAACTATTTTACTTATAATGAGAAGAATGATGCTAGAAGAATGTCTTTTGACGATTTATTCTGGAAAAGAAAGTTTGCTTCTTTTATTGATAAAGAAACAAACGTTTACGATAGAGAAATTAATGACCACAAGGTGGGCGTAGATGCTCTATTGAAATCAGAAGAAATTAAGAAGGACATATTCACATTCGAACATGACGTGTGGCACTTCTAGATAAATTTTAAGATAACGTAAACCCTGACTTCATATAAAAGTCAGGGTTTTTTTATGATATACAGTGATTAGCCTTAACAACATTAGCTTATACTTTGGTCAGAGATGCTTATTTGACCATGTCTCATATCAAATTAATCCAGGTGATAAAATAGGATTGGTCGGGAAAAATGGGGCGGGAAAATCAACCTTGTTAAAACTTATTAGCGGTAAACTATCACCGAATGAAGGTCAGATGGCCTACTCAAATGGGCTTAAATTGGG
Organism: Flavobacteriales bacterium; assembly: GCA_964230215.1. Taxonomy (GTDB): domain Bacteria; phylum Bacteroidota; class Bacteroidia; order Flavobacteriales_D; family JAUILH01; genus JAUILH01. Next base: position 50,871 of record CAXRGQ010000001.1, on the reverse strand, counting down.
ATATCTTGAACAAGATATTCATGAAGAATCAAATACTTCTGTTAGAGACTATGTAATTGGGGGCAAATCAGATATCAAGTCAATTGAAGCAAGAATAGAAGAGATAGGAGACATTCTTGCAAATGACGCAGATCCAAATCCAGCTCTGTATGACGAATTATCTGACTTACATATTCAATTGGATATGAATAATGCAGCTAAGGTGGCGGAAGAGGCAGATAGAGTGCTCATGGGCTTGGGTTTTAAATTAAATGAGCTAAATAATCCATTGCAGACTTTCAGCGGAGGATGGCAAATGAGAGCAGTATTAGCTAAATTACTTATTGATAATCCGGATGTGCTCCTTTTAGATGAGCCGACCAACCATCTTGATATTCACTCTATTCAATGGCTTGAAAACTATATTAAGTCCTACACGGGCTCTCTGATATTAATTTCTCACGATAGGGTTTTCTTGGATGCTTGTGTCGATAAGATTGTCGATATTATGGGAGGCAAGCTCTCTGAATACAAATGTAATTACTCGCAATACCTAATTAGAAAAGAAGAAGACCTTGAGCAGAACGCAAGAGAGTTTAAAAATCAGCAGAAAGAAATAGAAAAGACGGAAGAACTCATCAATAAATTCCGCGCCAAAAAGAATAAAGCAAAATTTGCTCAAACACTTATCCGAAAATTGGATAAAATGGATAAGGTTGAGCTCGAGGAACAAGACAATGGTAAAATTAAATTGCGCTTTCCTCAACCTGAACGTTCTGGTAAGGTGGTCCTTAATTGTAAAGATGTGTCCAAGTCTTATGGCGATAAGAAAATCATCACAAAAAGTTCTCTGGAGATAGAAAGAGGTCAAAAAATTGCACTCGTGGGGGAAAATGGTTCGGGTAAGTCTACCTTAATCAAAATGGTGAATGATGAGATTGATTTTAAAGGAGAAATAGAGCTAGGACACAATGTGAACTTAGGATATTTTGCTCAGGATTCACAAGATGCCTTGGATCCAAAAAAGACAGTCTTCGAGACTATCGATGAAGTAGCCGTGGGTGACGTCAGAAAACAAGTGCGCGGAATCTTAGGTTCATTTTTATTCGGGGGAGAAGATATTGAAAAGAAAGTCTCTGTTTTATCTGGGGGAGAGCGAACTAGGCTTGCCTTATGTAAATTAATGCTAGAGCCATATAACTTCTTAATACTTGATGAGCCCACAAACCACCTAGACATTCGATCTAAGGAATTGCTGTGTGAAGCACTAAGAGAGTTTGAAGGAACAGTATTGGTTGTATCCCATGATAGAGAGTTTGTTTCAACCTTAACGGACCATCTAATCCATATTCAAGATCATGAGATCAAACATTACCACTACGGAATCACAGAATATCTCGAATCTCATAGTGTCGATTCTATTAAACAAAAAAAATCCAGCTCCAATGACTCTAAGTCTCAAGAAGTAGATGATACTTTGTCCTATAAGGAGCAGAAAAAGTTGAAGAACAAGGTGTCAAAGCTGGAACGAGATATTTCTCAGTTGGAGAAGGAAATGGAAGATTTAAAAGAGAAGATTGCTTCAGATAATGAATCGTATCAAGCGTATTACGAAAAGGAAATACAGCTTGAAAAGTTGATGGAGGAATGGGAAGAGTCTTCCGAGCAGCTTCAGGCCTTAGAAGCTAATTAATTGCAGCCAAGGTCAATTTGAGATTGTGCATCAGCATTTGGAAAACAGTTTCCTGATGGCAATGATGTTGGGAAATAACGCATCAGGTCAGGGTCGTACAATGCATTCTTTAAGAACAGAGCAATCAAATCTATTTCCTCATTGCTTAGATTTAATGGAACAAACTTTTCGCTAAGATGGTGAGGCGCTACTTGTTGATTTTCGCTTTCTGCACGATTTTTATATGCGATTACATCCCGGATAGTTGTAAATGTGCCCCCATGTCCATAAAATGGATTGTCTCTTAAATTATATAACTGGGGTACTTTAAATCGGTGTATTTCATGTGGATTTTGAGTGAATCCTCCTCTTCCAACACTCGCGGCTGAGAGATCTACCAAATCTTCTACAAACACGCCGTTTCCATACAAATCTCCCATACCCAATCCATAAAACTCATCAGCTGCCAGCGACGGACCATTATGACACTCGTAACATTTACCTTTGCCGAAGAAGAGTATGGCACCTTCTTTTTCGTTATTACTCATAGCGGTTGACTCGCCATTTAACCACCTTTGGAAGGGAGATTTTGTTGCTAAAACACTTCTTTCATACGCTGCAATGGCCAGCGCAGCATTTACTCTGGTATACCTATCACTGGGGGGGACATTGGGGAATGCAGCATCAAAATAGGGTAGGTAACCTAAGTTTGCAAATGTTGCACTGTCACTAGCCATTCTATGCACAGCCAATCCAGCAATGGCTTGCGTCTCCAAACCTTCAAACCCTAAAAAATTCCAAGCAATAGTGTCACTTATGTTCCACACACTTTGTGTACCAGTGTTAACTCCAGTCGAACCAAATGCGCCGTTCCATAAAACTACTTTATGATAAGCTGAGTTAAGAATAGATGGAGATTTCACAAGTAAGGCATCCACGCTATCAATTATTGGATAACTTGGATCTATAATTCTAGTTTCACCAGCATAGCCCGTATTCATACCTCCTTCTGCGACTCCTTGTCTATTACCCGAATAAAATCCGGCTTTCGCAACATGACAACTTGCGCAACTGTAGGTGTTTTTGAATGCACTAAAGAAGGCATCTTCCCCCAACCCCGTTTCATGAAAAAGAAACATACCTAATTCTATTTTTGCCTTTGTAATGGGGTTATTTGGGTCACTTGGAATTCTTGCAAAGTCCGTTTCGTTGGGAAGAATATAATAGTCTGCACCTATGCCATTTGATGCTAGTGATAATTGAGTGTGCAAACGCTCATCAACAGGTGTAATCAATGTCGGATTGTCCCTTCTACAGGAGCTGAAAATCACAAGAACTGCAAATATAAAATGTAGATTTTTCATCCGAACTACTAAATTAAGAATATAAAATGCTGTTTTTACTAAGATTGATTAAAATGCGCGTAATATGATTCAATTTAAACCGTTACATTTAAAGAAAGATAATCTGAATTTATGAGCGTAAAGATATTATGGGTGGATGATGAAATTGAATTGCTTAAACCGCATATTCTATTTCTTGAGTCAAAGGAATATGAAGTTGAAACAGTTAATAATGGGGGGGATGCAGTTGAACTTGTAGAGAATAACACCTATGATATCGTTCTTTTAGATGAAAACATGCCTGGCTTAACGGGGCTGGAAACATTGGAGCGGGTTAAGTCTATTGATCCCGGCCTTCCTGTGATTATGATCACAAAAAGCGAAGAAGAGTCGATTATGGAAGAAGCAATTGGCTCAAAGATTTCTGATTATCTTATTAAACCGGTCAATCCCAATCAAATCCTATTGTCTTTAAAGAAAAACTTGGATACTAAACGATTGGTGAGTGAGAAAACAAGTGCCAGTTATCAGCAAGAGTTTAGAAACATAGGGATGCGATTATCCGATCGTTTGGATACGGATGAATGGATGGAAATGTACGAAAAGCTCGTTTTTTGGGAACTTGAATTAGACACTTCAAAGGATTCTGGTATGGACGAGATTCTTTCTATGCAAAAACAGGAGGCAAACACTCAATTTGCAAAGTTCGTAAAATCGAATTATCAAGATTGGGTGAGTGGAGATGGAGATGATATTCCTTTGATGTCTCACAATCTTCTAAAAGAAAAGCTGGTTCCGATTATTGATAAGAATGAGACTACATTTCTTGTGGTAATTGACAATTTGCGATTTGATCAGTATAAACTAGTTAATAATATTCTGGGCGAATACTTTAGAACGGAAAGTAGCGACTTATTCTATAGTATTCTTCCAACTGCAACCCAATATGCCAGAAACGCACTCTTTGCTGGTTTGATGCCATCAGAAATTCAGAAGATGTTCCCGGATAAATGGAGAAACGACGAAGATGAGGGTGGTAAAAACATGTTCGAGGAAGACTTCTTAAAAGCTAATCTCAAGAGAAATGGACTGGATATTAAGGCTTCATATAATAAGATTACCAATCTAAATGCTGGAAAGAAATTGGTTGATAATTTCAATAATTTGATGAATAATCAGCTGAATGTGGTTGTCTATAATTTTGTTGACATGTTGTCTCATGCTAGAACTGACATGGAGGTAATTCGTGAGCTTGCAGAAGACGATCCAGCATATCGATCACTTACAATTTCTTGGTTTGAGCATTCACCCTTGTACGACTTATTTAAGTTAATTGCAGATAAGAAATGTAAGGTGATGCTTACAACAGATCACGGAACTATAAAAGTACAATCGCCTGTGAAAATTATTGGAGACAGAAATACCAACACTAATTTGCGCTACAAGCAGGGTAAGAACTTAAATTACGATGACAGGGATGTGTATGAGGTAAGAAACCCGCAAGACATTTATTTGCCTAAATCCAATGTGTCATCCTCCTATGTGTTTGCTGTGAATGATCAGTATTACGTATACCCAAATAATTACAATCACTTTGTAAAATTCTACAATAATACCTTCCAACACGGAGGAATATCACTAGAAGAGATGATAATTCCATGGGCAATTCTGAGCCCTAAATAAGGCTTAAAACATATATTGTTTAACAAAAAAATAAAAAAGTTAAACAAAAAGCGAACATTCTCGAACCATAGTTGTTTTAACAATAAACATTAAAACAATTAAAACTATGAGAACAAAACTTACTTTTATAGCAATGGGGCTTTTCGTGTCTTCCACTGCCTTTTCACAAACAGCGAGAGTACAGGCAATTCACAACTGCCCAGATCCGGCAGCGGCCACAGTAGATGTATGGATTAATGATCAAATACTAATTCCTGGCTTTCAGTACAAAGAAGCTTCACCATATATTAACGCACCGGCCATGGTAAATTTCGATTTGTCAATTACGGCGCCAGGCGCTGTTGATACAGTAGGAGCCATCTTTAAAAAGACCTTTAATTTACCCACCAATAGTACAAATGTAGTAGTTGCTGGCGGAGGCCTTGCAGAAACCGGTGCAACGGCCTTTGATTTGAGAGCATACGTAGGACAAGAACAAGCAACCAATCAAGGATCAGGAGAAGTAAGTCTAAACGTCATCCACGGATCATATGACGCCCCAATGGTAGACATTCATGAAGTACAGATTCCTGCAGGTGAATTAGTACCAGATTTGAGTTTCGGAGAAGATGTAGGTGCATATGTAAACCTAGCTGCAGCAGATTATGACGTTCAGATCAAAGCTCAGACAGGAGAGGCTGTAATCGAGTTTGATGCTGACTTAAGCAGTTTAGCAGACGGTGCTGCAATCGTAATGGCAACTGGATACTTGGATCCATCAAGTGCTGTGGGAACAGAGCCATTTGGTTTACTCGCAATTCTACCTGATGGAACTGTATTACCATTAAGCTCTCAAGCAATTACACCTGCTAGACTTCAGGTAATTCATAACTGTGCAGCAACAGACGCAGCAATGGTTGACGTTTGGTTAAACGATGGTGCAATGCCATTATTAGATGATTTCGCGTTCAGAACGGCGTCACCATTCATCAATGCACCTGCTGGAGAATTCTTTGATGTATCAATTGCATTACCAACAAGTATGGATACTACTGGAGCTCTGTACAGAGAAATATTTATTCTTGAAAGTAATAGAACATACATTGTTGTGGCAAGCGGAACAGTGGGAAGTGGTACATACTCTCCTGCAACTCCATTTAGCCTAGAAGTAATTGCTAACGCTAGAGAAATGGCTGCAAATCCTGCAGATGTAGACGTTATTGTATGGCATGGAGCTACGGATGCACCAATGGTGGATGTTGTTGAGTCACAAGTAGGCGCTGGGACAATCGTTGATGATATCTCATACGGAGAAGCACAAGGGTACCTTGAGTTAACGCCAGCTGATTACGATTTAAACGTAACTGATATGAGTGGTGCAACTACATTGTTTTCGTATGATGCTAACTTATCTACTTTCACTGGAGCAGCTTTAACTGTATTAGCTTCAGGTTTTGTAGACCCAAGTGCTAACAACAATGCATCTGCATTCGGACTATGGGTTGCTTCTGGAGCTGGCGGTGCGTTAATCGAATTGACTAACATTACTTCAGTTGAAGATTTATCTACTATCAGCAACATTGTTGCATACCCTAATCCAGCTGTGGATGTGCTAAATATTTCTTTGGATAGCGAGCAATCAGGAGATTTTATAGTATCAATTTTCTCATCAACAGGTCAATTAATTGAGCAAACATCTACTCAAGTAGTAGCAGGCAATAATCAACTTGTATTAGATGTAAATGATTTGAGCAAAGGGACATATATTATTCAAGTTTCAGATAATAATTCTAGCTCAACCATGCAGTTTGTTAAGTAGTTAGTTTAATTGACTTTGTTACTAAAAATGATTCTAAATGTAATTGTTAAACGCTGAGTCGGAAGACTCGTTTTTTCAGTTCATCAATCATTTTTTGATGATAATTGATAAAGGCCGCTTATCTTTGATAAGCGGCTTTTTTATGTTCATATGGAAAAACAGTTTACTATTTTAAGCGAGAGTGAATTACCTATGTTAGCTCACCAACTTCTTGATGGATTTGCATCAACACGCGTGTTTATTTTTACAGGTAATTTGGGTGCGGGAAAGACTACATTTATTAAACAAATTTGTGCGTTTTTGGGAGTTGAAGGTACCATGAGTAGCCCCAGTTTTTCGATCGTAAATGAGTATCAAACAAATAAGGGCGAACCCGTTTATCATGTTGATTGCTATAGAATGAAAGACGAATCTGAGGCTTGGGATATTGGCCTTGATGAAATCTTAGACAGCGGGGCATATTGTTTTATTGAATGGCCCGATAAAATTGATAACCTTTTACCCGAAAATTACGTAAGGGTGAGCATCACACAGGAGGAAAATCAGAGAATATTCAAGTTTAGCAAGGAAATATGACATCCAAAGAAGCACTCAAATCACTGGCCAAGGAGGCCATAATGGTTCCGCAAGAAGAAATGTTAGAGGTTGGTAAGAAGGGTAGGAGCTTACAAATTGGAATTCCAAAGGAGTCTGAACTTCAAGAAAATAGAGTTCCTCTGGTGCCAGAAACGGTAGCGCTTTTGGTTGGTAGAGGACATCAAGTGGTGATTGAGACGGGGGCTGGAGATTCTGCTAATTTTAAGGATCATGATTATAGTGAGGCAGGTGCTATGATTGCATCTAACGCTCAAGAAGTCTACAAATCACATATTATACTGAAAGTCGCGCCACCAACCGAGAAAGAAATCGCGATGATGGATAGCGGTAATATTCTATTCTCAGCTCTTCAGTTATCGGTTCAGCCAAGAGACGTCCTAAAGAAGTTAATGCAAAAAAAGATCACAGCCATTGCATGGGATTACATTCGGGATAGAGAAGGTATTTTTACCGTTATAAGATCGATGGGTGAGATTGCCGGAACTACTTCCATTTTAGTGGGAGGAGAGTATTTGAGTAATGCCAATGGCGGTAAAGGAATGATGCTTGGAGGTATTGCAGGAACTGCTCCAACAGAGGTTGTTATAATTGGTGCTGGTACCGTGGGCGAATATGCTACTCGTGCAGCGCTGGGCTTGGGTGCAAGTGTCAAAGTATTTGATGATTCAATGTATCGTCTAAGACGTTTGCAGAATGATGTTGGGAGCCGTGTTTGGACCTCAATCATTCAACCAAAAGTATTGCAAAAGGCATTGACAAAAGCGGATGTTGCAATTGGGGCAATTCGAGGAACAGGAAGCCGCACACCATGTGTAGTGACTGAAGCAATGGTTGAGTCCATGAAGGAAGGAAGTGTTATCGTTGACGTGTCAATTGATCAAGGTGGATGCTTTGAAACTTCAAGAGTCACAAGTCACGAGAAACCCACATTTACTAAGCATGGGGTGATTCACTATTGTGTGCCAAACATACCTTCGCGTGTGTCAAAAACGGCATCATTTGCACTAAGTAATATATTTAGCCCATTATTATTGCAAATAGGAGATGAAGGCGGTTGCGAGCGCCTAATAAAAGTAAATCCTGGTTTTAGAGGAAGTGTATATCTTTATAATGGTACACTGACTAGTCCAATTCTTGGAGAGGCTTTCAATTTGCCTTATAAAGACCTAGATTTATTTATGGCTGCATTTTAGGAGATTCTTCTGCCTAAAATCATTACTTTCGCACTTCATTTGTTTGCATGAAATTCTGGCAAAGAGCACGATATTATATGATTGGTCTTGGTATTGGGACCGTTCTAACCTTTATTCTTTTTCAAGGAAGAGGATGTAGCTGGTTACCAGAAAACAGAGTGCTTGATGATGTTGCCAATAGTACTATTTTTACTAGTGAGAAATTACAGTGTGAACTGGAGTGTAATGGTATTACTGAAACTGACATTTACGATTTATTTGCAGGTGGAGAGGGCAGTGTTTTATTCAGTGAAAGTGAACCACGTAAGACTCCAAAAATGTACGTAATTGAAGCTCCAGACGAAAGTTATAAGCTCAAAATTACGATTGACGACAGTAAATCAAATAGAGATACCACTATTATCGATACTGAGATAATCGGGCTCGTAAAAAGCGGCAAAGCATCATGTGAATGCGACAGTTTGCCAACGGACGTGTATGCTGTGTATAGCAAACCAGAAGAGCGTATAACAGAAGGACTTTTCTTTGTTGAGGGTAGAGAAATAAAATTCAACGCCAAAGCAAAATGTGCAATGGAGTGTTATGGTATTGACGCCAGTGATGTAAGTTCATTCATTGCGAATGAGCCTAAACTGAACAAAACAGCAAGTGACTATAATGCCAAGCCACATGCTATATATGTATACGAAAACACTATTGATGGTCAGAAGTTCCAATTCACTTTTGAAGATGCTGGAAGACGTACTCGATTGATTCAAGTGTTATCTGCAGAGAAGTCATGCATGTGTGATTAACCGCCCACGCGCTTAACCTTATAGCCATCAGATTTTAATAGTTCCATGGCCTTGTCGCGCACATCTCCTTGTAAGATTATCTGACCGTTTTTTACTGAACCACCTACACCGCATTTAGTTTTAAGTGTTTTTCCTAAATCCTTTAGATCATCATCACTTCCTATAAAACCATCTATAATAACAGCCGTTTTTCCCCCACGTCCCTTTTTTTCAAGTTTGGCTTCTAGATGTTGATCCGAGGGGTCTAGTGTTTCTTCATCTCCATCATTCCCATGACTATAATCATAATCAGGGTTGGTCGAATACACTACGTCTGTCCTTCTCTTTTTGCTCTTCTTGTTTCCCATGATTCAATTCTATTATCTTAATGTCATTTCTACCAATATCAGCTTTGAGCCATTTTTTAAGTCGAGATGATCTTTCCTGAATAATACTATCCGCAATCGTCTCATTCCAACGAACAGTAAAGACAGAAACCGTATCAACCTTTTCACCTTTGTATTCAAAACCAAGTGAGTACGTGAAATCCTGTACCTCTGGGTAATTGATCTCTATTTCTTTTCCTAACTTTTTAATCTTGGTTTGTGTAATGTCCTTATAGGCTTTGAGTTGTTTCTGTTGCTGATCGATTATTTTTTCTTTCAAATCAATCTTTTCATTTAATTCTTGTTTCTCATTACGGTGTCTTTCATCCAGTAACACACGGTCTTCGTAAGTAAAGGCTTTGCTTTCCTTTTTTAAATTCCCATCATCTATATCAATAATGGTTTTATTTGGATCTAGATCATACTTTGAAAGCCTTCTTTGCCATTCATCAATCGTAGCTTGCGGTAGAAATCCATCTTCCCTAAACTCAATATGGATAACATTAACACTATCACCGCGCATATATTCAACATCCCAGTTTTTTAGTTTCGCGCCACCATAATCCTCCACTTCATTGGCAATAAAATCTTTAACGCTTCTCTGAAAGTTGTTTTCCTTCATAACGTAATAGAATTTATATACAGAAGGAATAAGCACTACAAGCATAAAGATTCCAATGTAGATTTTTACTTTTCGCTCAGTCTTAGGATTGATAAACTCTACCAAAGGGAATTTTAGATAGCGAATGACAATGATAGAGGCTAAACAAATCAAAATCGAATTTATTAGGAAGAGATACAATGTGTTAAACATTAGTGTGAACTCTCCGTTAGCCATCATAAAACCTGCAGAACACAGTGGAGGCATAAGAGCAGTCGCAATGGCAACACCCGAAATAACCGTAAAAGCTTGCCCTTTTTGAGTGGCCGCAATTATTCCTGCAAATCCACCAAATAGTGCAATTAAAGCATCTCGGAAATCAGGTTGTGTGCGTGCTAAAATCTCGGCACTCGGTTCCTTAAATGGACTGATTACGAAATAAAGCCAGCTCACAAACAAGCTGATTCCAACCATCACACCAAAGTTTACTAATGATTTCATTAGTAGCTTGAAATCATTGGTACCCACCGACATACCTACACCTTTAATCGGCCCCATAAGAGGTGAAATAAGCATAGCGCCAATTACAACTGCAACACTATTGGCATCCAATCCAATAGATGCCACCAAGATAGAGAACATAAGTACCCATACATTGTGTCCTTTAAACTCAATCTCGCTTTTGATGTCTCTAATAGTGCCCGGAATATCAACATCCTCTTTAATGCTGAGGGTGCTGCTGACAAAACCAATCAAGGTCTTAGGTACCTTTTTGAGGTCCTCAGCGTGAAAATCTATCTTTGTAGGATCATGATGAACCTTCCGTTGCGCATTTTCATCAATGTGATCTTGATCTCTATCTGCTTCTTCTCTCATAGTTGTGCACTCGCCTAACTAAAGTAATAATTATTCGGAACTAGCCCTTATTTTTTTTATTATGTCATACAGAGTTGACATGTTTTTCTTATTCGAAATTGTGGCTAGTATCTTCTTTTTTTCGCTCTGAGTGAGGTGCCAGCTCATTGAGATATCTTCATCATCGCTATTTATTAAGTCGAAACTATATATGTCGAAGGGCACACTGCATGCGTTTTGATACGTTTTTAAAAGTTGCTCATTAGTATAATCCTGAGTCTTAAACACATTACCATACAGATTGCTAAAGGGTTTAAATACTCGTTTTAAAAGTGAACCAGAAGGATTGTATTCCTCTTGACTTGCTTTTGCACGATCTCTTATCTGCACTAGAATTACCCCTGAGGTGTTTTGTTTTATCCAATTTTCAAAGGTATGTACATAGGCCACAGCGTCCTTAATTCCGTAATTATCGCGAATACCTGCATCCATTACTTCAATTGAAGGCTCACTCGGTAAAGTAACCATTGGGAATACATAGGGGAAAGTTGCATTCATGCGGAGGGCAGATGTAAACCTCAGGTTATTTGCACCCTGATGCTTGAACAATCTCGAGAACTCAACATTTTCATACACATCCGTCTCAAGTGAATTATCAGTCAAATAGCATATCGGTTGACTAGAAATGAGTAGACGTCTCCCATCATTAACAATACTTGGAGCCAAAATCATCATGGGTAATTGACCATTTGCCACGGGTAGATAATATTCACCAAGTCCTTTATCTAAAACTCCGTTTGTGTTTTGATTTAGGTTTTGCTCAAACATAAACGCACGATCTTTGGTGTAGGTGAGTCCTTCATATTCAAAGCTTTGTAGTCTCGGGAATAAGTCTGAAGTGGCAATGGTAAAGGAAACACTGTTTAGCAGATCTTTAGATAAAGCTTCACTGTTTTGGCGAGAAAATCGCTCATAGCTGCTATCAATGATGTCCTGATGATAGAGCTCTCTGTAATACGCAGCACCAATCATTCCACCAGATGAGCCTGTAATCAGTCTACTATGTTTAAAGAAATCACCATTGCTTTCGGCATCTAATGCTTGCAAAACCTGGTATGTCCATGTAGTTGATCTAAGGCCACCTCCGCTGCAGGCTATTATAACAAGCTTTGGACGTTCTTCGTTCGTGTTGAGTCTCCACCTTTCTAATGCGTTAATTTCATGCCGAACGTCATCTAGTTTATAGGAGTTAAGAGCATCTAAATATGCATTCGAGTAGTTTGCAAGACGGCCTGTATAATCTAGTCCATAAGCATGGTTGGTATAGCGGAAATAATCTCCCATGCCTGTGAGGTAATTGATCAATACAATCACCAGAATTATAACTGTGGTGGTCCAGCCCTTAAGCCATGTATAGAACATGTTAATAAGCATCAATGCAATCGTTAGCAATAAAAAAATACTGGCTGCTGCAGGAATTCGGATTACCTCATTTTCCTTAAATGTGCCAAGGATAACCAAAGATGCAATCATAAACACCTCCATTAAGGTTGCGTTTAATCTATGTTTACTTAGAATGCGTTCTCGCATTTCGTCATCATAGTGGTCTACATCTCGGGCTAGTCTAATACTTATAAAACTGGATATGTATGAGCGTACATGCCATTCGCTATCCTGAAAGAATGCTTCATACCATTTCTTTTCCTTATTGTTTTTAAAGGTATTTGCGCCTTCTATAGTTTTTGGTCTTTTACGGTTTATTCGGATGAAATACAAAATGCTCAGTGCAATAAACAATACATTACCCAATAGATAACTAACTAGATTAAGCGCGATTTCTTTATCACTAAGTAGCTCAGATTTGCTCTGAAACTCAGCAGATAAATAAAATAGATTGAGGACAAATATGGTTGGAATAAGACTGTTGTTTAGACAGAACTTAAAAAAGGGACGTGAAAGAGAGCATATAAAACTAAATCGATTAGCATACATGCTGTAAGAGTAGATATGAAACGCCATTATAAAGCCACCACATGCAAAGCCCAATAAACCAAATGAAATAGGACTGATTTCACCCAAATATTCGGGTGTCAAAAAGAGGTTCTGAATGCCAAATTTTTTCCCAATCCAACCATTGCTAAATGCAAAAATCAGTGTCCAAAAAAATAGTACTAGGTGGTTTCTTTTAAATTGAAGAAGCAGGAGTTGTACCGGAAAAAAATAGAGCAGCCTCTTTAATAATGAAGTGTGTCCTTGATCGTCATCCATTGGCTAATCTATATCTATATATTTAACGGGAAAGGTGCGTAAAATGTTCGGGAAATCAGATGTTTTTTATCTATTCTCCAAACTTCTTATTACAGCATAAAAATCGAGCAGTATATGCTCATGATTAATGTGTTTTCCATGTTTCACTTTCCATTTCCCGCCTACCATCGTTCCATAGTGCATACTGGCGTCAGATGAATAGATCATAGCATTTAGCAAATTATCTTCATTGTTTAAATGGATTAATGGCGGATCAGCGTCCATGATCAATGCGTCAAAACTCTCACCCACTTTAAAGTAGTCTTCTTCAAAGTTGTTCATCGCTTTACGACCATTTAAAGTGACCTGTCCGATGGCATAATGCCCACTATTTCCCTCAGTTGAACTTGTAAACGTGTTTCGTTTGTGAGAAGTTAATCGTTGTCCGTAATCAAGAATTCTTAACTCTTCAAATGGGTTCAAACCAACATGACTATCCGTTCCAATACTCCATTTTCCACCAAAGTCTTGGAAGCGTTTTAATGGAAATATACCGTCTCCTAAGTTGCCTTCAGTGCTTGGACACAATACCACACACGCACCAGACTTTGCAATGCCATCACACTCATCATCTGTTAAATGTGTGGCATGAACTAAGTGAAAATCACGCGTAACAGTCATGTTATCTAATAACCACTCTACTGGACGCGCATCCAAATAGTCAAGCGAGTCTTCTATTTCCTTTAATTGTTCTGCAATATGAATATGGACAGGATACTTACCAGTTAATTGCTTATTGAATTCCAACATTGTTTTTGGATCCACTCCTCGCATAGAATGAAGGCCATATGCGACATTAGCTAATTCATAATGCTTACATGATGCTTTACTTGCCTCAAATAAATTCATGTAGGCATCTATATCTTTTGAAATAAACCTTCTTTGTCCTTCAGCAGGTGGCTTCCCGAATCCTCCCATTTGATAAAAAATAGGAATAAGCGTGATACCTATTCCCACATTTTTGGCCGCTTTAACTAAGCGCTCTCCCATTTCAGATAGGTTACTGTATTGCTGTCCAAACTTATCATGATGGATATAATGGAATTCGGCTACATGCGTGTAGCCGTGTCGCAGCATTTCAGCATATAACATGGTCGCAATACTTTCCAATTCATCAGGGGTAATGCTTAGAGCAAGGCTGTACATAGCTTCTCTCCATGACCAAAAATCATCAGCTTCTTTACCTGTGGCGTGTTTTTCAGCTAAACCTGCCATCGCATACTGAAAAGCGTGCGAGTGCGCGTTTTGGAATCCAGGTAGCGCAAAACCATCTACGAATTCATCAATCTGAATGTTGTCGTCTGAGTCATCAATAGATACAATTTTACCAGCTTCATCTACCCCAACAATGGCGGGAATAGTCCATCCGTCGTTTTGTAATAAACCTTTGAATTTAATGTAACGTATCATAGTTTGTTTAGTCCTTCTATTAATCCTTCAAAACAGCTTTTTAACACCTTTCGCATAGCGTTCGCCCTAGCTTCATCAAATTCAGTTTCCTCATCATTCATATAAAGGTCTTTGGACATCTCCAACTGCAAAGCATGTATATTATTGGATGGATTGCCAAAGTAGCGAGTAATATGACCTCCTTTAAATGGCGTATTATGGTTTAGTCCGTATTTATCTTTACTCAAGTTATCTAATGCAATGTCAATAAGTGATTGATCTGCTGTTACCCCATCATTGTTTCCCAAAATCAAATCAGGGAAATTCTCTTTTCTAATAGTGGGTACAAATCGCCTAATCGAATGTGCGTCCCAAAGAAGAGCCTTGCCAAACTGAGATTTTAAGTGTGCCAGCTGATTTTCAATTTCATTGTAATAGGGCCAATAGTAGGTGTCTAATCGCCTTTGCACCTCATTTTGATTGGGTTCTTTGTCTTGAGAAACATAAATAGAATCTCCAAAAAAGTTGGTGTTGGGACAAAGTGCAGTTATAATTCTACCATCATTATACAAGGCCTTACTCTCTGGGTCTCTATTCATATCTATCACCCATCTGCTATACTTTGCGTGTATAATTGTGATACCCATTTCGCTGCAAAAATTGTAAAGGTCGTGAACATAAAAGTCCGTGTCATCAGGGCTTTTAGCTAATTCTGGCTTAAAGTCATCCTTCAATTCATCAGGAAAGTCTGTACCACAATGAGGAACACTTAATAAAATTGGAACAGTTTCTGCTTTGGGTTTAATGATTGTATAAGGATGTGCCATGCATTAATTTTAGTTCGAATATAAGCTTATTAGCTGTCCTATGTAAATCATTTAATTAGTAAATTAGTCAAAAGTCAGATTATGAGAAAGCTATATGTCCTATCGCTATTGTTGGTGTTTTTTACTGCAACTAGCAGCATTCAAGCTCAAGATTATACCACGATAAACGAAAAAATCATCAAGTACGTAGATGATAATTTGGAGAAGAAAATTTCACGCGGTGAGTGCTGGGATTTAGTAGCAGGAGCTTTAAACGAGACTGGTGCCAAATGGGAATCTCCGACAGGGTTTGGAAAGAAAAGCACCTATAAGTTAGTGAAAGCTGGGGATATAATTGTATTTGATAAAACTACATTCAAGGGTGAAGGCTACATGCAATCTTTTTGGCAACACTATGCTATTGTATATAAGAAGCACCCGGATGGAAGGTTGGAAATAGCTCATCAGAATTACAATAACAAAAAAGAAGTACACATCATTACCATTAATCCACGTGAAATGACAAAAGGTACGCTAACGTATTATCGTCCCGTCGCTGAGTAAATTAAATTATCACGCGATCTATATGGTTTGCTCCAAATGAATATGGAATGTAGTTGAGGTCAACGCCTTCCTTGAAAATAATTACGCTTCCTTTTTTACCTATGGCTATGCTTCCATGACTATCTTCTAGTCCCATTGCATACGCTCCATTTAATGTAACCGCGTTGATGGCTTGCTCAGGAGTCATTTTCATCTTTATACATGCCAAGGCAATTACAAACGGAATGTTTCCAGACGGAGTTGATCCAGGGTTATAGTCCGTTGCAAGGCACACTGGTAAATTGTTCGCCATAAGTTCTTTAGCTGGGCCATAAGGGATACTCAAATAGAAACTGCATGAAGGCAATAGAACAGGCATTGTTGCACCTTTGCTCAAAATCGCTATATCTTCATCTGTCATAACCTCTAGATGGTCCACAGTTCTGGCATTTCGAGAAACACAGGCTTCAATTCCTCCTATACTAGTGAATTGATTGACGTGGATTTTTGCTTGCATTCCATATTTAGCTCCGGCTTCAATTACCTTAATAGTGTCTTCAACCGAGAAGTAATTCGTTTCACAAAAGGCATCTACATAATCTGCTAGTCCTTCGTCAGCAATAGCTGGTAGCATTTCATTTATGACTAAATCCAGGTAGGCGGCTTTATTATCTTTATAATTGGCGGGATATGCGTGTGCTCCCAAGAAAGTTGATTTTATAGTTAAATCAGTGTGCTTTTTAAGTTCACGTACAACGCGTAAGATCTTTAATTCAGATTCGACAGTTAAGCCATAGCCACTCTTAATCTCAACAGCTCCCGTTCCCATCGACTTAATCTCTTCGATTCTTTTTAGCGCTGAAGCTAAGAGCTCTTCTTCCGAACATTCTCCGAGTTTCTTGGCTGAATTCAAAATACCGCCACCACGTGCTGCAATCTCCTCATAGGATAGACCATTAATTCTGTCTACAAATTCATCCTCTCTGGTGCCTGCAAAAACTAAATGGGTATGCGAATCACACCACGCGGGTGTAACAATTTTATCACTGGCATCAATCACTTCCAAGTCCGACCAATCATTGATTCCTGGCCAATCGCTCATCTTTCCATAGGCAACAATAATACCGTCTTCAATGGCAAGAAAGGCATCATCAATCTTAGAAAGTTTGGACATATCTTGGCCCATAACTTTCTTGCGCTCTCCATCATCAACCTGATATAAACTCTTTATATTTTTTATAAATACTTTAGATGCCATAGTGCTACATGTTAGAAAACTTGTACGTCTTGAATTTAAATAGGCTCAATTGTACACAAATTTGATTGCTATACCAAGATCTCGAGTCTATTGAGGCGTATGAGTTAAGTGAAAATTTGTACAAAACATCAATATGAAGGCTGTTACCCATGTTGCTTTTTGAGCCCCCACTGCGAGATGGTAAGAATTCAAAGCCACCAACTAACTCAAAGTTATTGCTGTGATCCCCATAGGATAAGTTGCCAAAATTAAAATTGTATTGAGCCCCTCCAACAATACTAACACCAAGAGATTTGCATTCGTAACGCCTAGATTTTCCTCCATAAAAACCGAGTAAGGGGTACTTAATAAGAAAAGGAATCGACACAGAATGTAATGGGCTTTTAGCTGTTTCACCTGAAGCTAATTCAACTACTGGTTCCATCCATCTATATTGGATAGAGGGAAAGAACGCGTTGTATAATTGCATGCCGAAACCTGCGTTTAAATGTAGGCCAGAATTCCCAGAGTAAAAATGTTTATCCGTAGAGGTCGCCGAAAGTCCCCCACCAGCGATAAACCCAATGTTCTTTCTACCTCTGGTATACGTTTGTGCTTGGCTACTAAAACTAAGTATTAAGAAGGCGCATATAGCAAGTGCTTTCATCACAAATTAAATTTTCTGCAAGATAAGATTATTGATTTTCTTTAAGCGTCAATTAGGCTAAGTAGGGTATGAAAATTATCCCAGCTACTACCAAGCTTGCAATGGCAACTATAAGAACAGCTCCACCCGCCATGTCCTTAATAGCTTTAATCTCCTCCCTGCGCTCTAGGGTGATAAAGTCACAAACCCGCTCTAAGCAAGAATTTACAAGTTCAAGTGCTAAAACCAGACCGATACATATGGTTATTGCAAGCCATTCACCACGAGATATGTCTAAAACTATTCCACCAATAACAGCCATCAAACCAATGCTAGACTGAATCCGCATGTTCCGTTCTTTGCTAAAGAGTAGAAACCCATTGATGGTGTGTTTTACACTCGTAATTACCGATGACCCTGTATAGTCTGTCTCTTTCATTGCAATCAAATATTAAATTCTACCTATCTAAGTTAATAGTAAATCATACATTTGTTATATGTCCTTTAACACATTCGGAAAAATATTTAGAGTTACCATTTTTGGTGAGTCACACGGAAAGGCAATGGGCGGCGTTATTGATGGTTGTCCTGCTGGTGTAATGTTGGATATGGAAGCTATCCAGGCCGAATTAGATAGACGTAAACCAGGGCAGTCAAAAATTGTAACACAAAGGAAAGAGCCAGATGCCGTTGAGTTTTTGTCGGGAATTTTTGAGGGCCAAACAACCGGTACGCCAATAGGCTTTATTGTTCCAAATCAAGATCAAAAGTCTAAGGATTATGACCATATAAAGGATGTGTATCGTCCATCGCATGCGGACTACACCTATGATGCGAAATATGGAATTAGAGACTATAGAGGAGGTGGAAGGTCCTCAGCTAGAGAGACAGTTTGTCGTGTTGTGGCTGGGGCCATTGCAAAACAAATCCTCCAATTAAAAGGTATTTCGATTAAATCATACGTATCTCAGGTAGGATCTATCAAACTAGAAAGCAGATACAATCAACTTGACTTATCTAAAATTGATGGTAATGACGTGCGTTGTCCGGATGAAAGTACTGCTGAGCGTATGATAGAATGTATTACATCTATCAAGAAAGACGGCGATACTATCGGTGGAGTGATCACAGGAGTTATTCAAGGCTTAAGTGCTGGAATTGGTGCGCCAGTGTTTTCTAAACTGCATGCGGACCTTGGTCAGGCTATGTTGTCAATTAATGCCGTTAAAGGATTTGAATATGGCAGCGGGTTTGACGGAGTGGAAATGAGAGGCAGTGCACACAATGATGCATTTGAGAACTCCGACGGAAGTATTAAATCAAAAACAAATCATTCAGGCGGCGTGCAAGGTGGGATAAGCAATGGTGAAGACATCTATTTTAGGGTTGCTTTTAAACCTGTCGCTACCATAATGACTGATCAGGATTCGGTTAACGATAGAGGAGAACAAGTCTCCGTTGTGGGGAAAGGTCGTCATGACGCATGTGTAGTGCCAAGAGCAGTGCCAATAGTAGATAGTATGGCAGCAATGACTATCTTGGATCACATCTTATTACATCAAACAACAAAATTGAAGAGTTAATTATGGCTGGTAGAAAGAAAATTGCCTTGCATTGGCGCATCATTATTGGTTTGATTCTCGGGGTGGTTTGGGCTTTATGTTCTGCTAGTTTCGGTTGGTCAGAGTTTACGGCTGATTGGATAAACCCATGGGGTGACATATTCATTAATATACTGAAACTAATAGCCTTGCCTCTGGTGTTTTTATCCATTGTTCTTGGTGTGTCTTCTTTGTCTGATATCACCAAGCTTGGACGCATTGGGGGGAAAACCCTGGGCGCCTACTTAATTACAACAGTATTTGCTGTTGGTATAGGTTTGACATTGGTTAATGTGATTAAACCTGGCTCTATTGGTGATGAAAAACAGCGCATTACTAACAGAATTGGTTATGAGTTATGGGTGAAGAGTGAGAAAGATGTGGATTTTCAAAAAGGAGATGAGGAGAGACTATCTGAAGATCCTCAGTACGCTGATTTGATTGATGATGCGGATGCTAAAAACAAAGAAAATGCGGCCTTTACGAAAGCTACCTTAGAGAAGAAGAAGGCTGACCCAGAGGCACAAAAAGAGGCGCCTCCATTAAAACCGCTTGTAGATTTAGTGCCAGACAATCTTTTTGGAGCATTTACAGATAGTAAAATGTTGCAAATAATATTTATCGCCATTTTCTTCGGGATATGCCTGGCATTAATCGATTCCGCTAAATCTGTTGGTGTAATAAACATAGTGGACGGTTTAAATGACGTATTTATCAAAATGGTGAACATTACCATGGAGGCTGCACCATTTTTTGTATTTGCCCTGCTAGCGGGTAAATTATCAGACATTGCAGGAGATGATGTCGATCAAGTGGTGAACATGTTATCAACCCTTGGTTGGTACTCACTTACAGTTGTTGCTGGTCTTGCTATAATGGTCTTTATCATTTATCCACTTTTGGTGCATTTCTTTGTAAAGCCTATGTCTTACAAGAAGTTTTTAGCAGGCATCAGAAATGCACAGATTACGGCATTTTCAACGAGTTCGAGTGCGGCAACCTTGCCAATTACAATAGAATGCGTAGATAAGAATTTAGGTGTTTCAAAACGTGTGTCAGACTTTGTGCTCCCAATAGGCGCTACGGTTAATATGGATGGTACAAGTCTTTATCAAGCTGTGGCTGTAATATTTCTAGCTCAATACCATATGGTTGATTTGGATATCACAACGCAACTTGGTATTGTGGCAACAGCAACTTTGGCCTCCATTGGTTCAGCAGCCGTTCCAAGTGCAGGGCTAATAATGTTAATAATGATATTAGACAGTGTGGGGCTAAACCCAGCATGGATTGCAATCATATTTCCTGTTGATAGAATTTTGGATATGTGCCGTACGGTTGTGAATGTTACAGGAGACGCTACCGTTTCAACAATAATTGCATATTCTGAGGATGAACTGGATGATGTAGATGAAAAACTTAAACATCAGTACAAAGCATAGTGAGGTTATGTGTTCTCATAGTATGTTTAGTTCAGCAATTATTGACATTTGCCCAAATTGAGTCGCAGATTGTTGGTATTGATGCTCAACTCAATAACACAACAGCACCCGGTTCAATCTTTATTACGCCATCGTCAGTTAATGGAAATACAGATTATCCGAGTCAACTATTGCTTTTAGACGCCATTGGTGACCCGTATTACTTTTATACATTATCCAATCAATCACAAGCTCCATATAATAATGACTGGCGCATAGTGAATTTCGGAATGGCCGAAAATGATTCACTTTATTTTATTAAAACAAATGCCGCACAGAATACACGATGGGTTATGCTTGTTGATTCCAATATGCAAATCGTAGACTCGACAGCATGTAATGCTTATTACTATGATATACATGAATTTCTTGCAACATCAGATGGTCATGAAGTTGTTATGTGTGAGGAGTATCGTCCCATGGATTTATCGCCATATACCACATCAAATGGTGTTCAGGGTGATGTGAATGGAGAAATATTCGGGCAAGTCATTCAGGAGTTAGACGTCAACGGTTCTGTAATTCACGAATGGAACACAATTGATAATTTCTCAGTGGCCGAAACTGATTTCACGTGGTTTAATAATCCTAGTGTATTAGATCATGCTCATTTGAATAGTGTTGAGATAGATACAGATGGGAATTGGATTATATCGGCTAGACATTTAAATAGCGTATTTAATGTAAACAAAGTCAACGGACAACTAATGTGGCAATTAGGTGGCGTTAACAATCAATTCACTCTGCAAAACGATACAAGTTGGTTTACCGCACAGCATGATGCTCGGCGTCTAGATAATGGCAATATTTCGCTTTTCGATAATGCTCAGTTAAGTAATTATCCCATTGCTAGAGGTCTCGAATACATTCTAGATACAAATAGTTGGACGGCAACGCTTGTGCACTCGCTTGACAACCCTCAGTTGAAGTTTAGTCGGTTTATGGGGAACTATCAAACACTAGATAATAATCATCATTTAATTGACTGGGGCGGTGTATATCCCCTGACGCAAACTAGAAAAGTAGAAGAATTTGATGCGAATGATGATTTGGTATTATCTCTGCAATTCACACCAGGTTATTTAAGTTATCGAGCATACAAGCATGTCTTGCCGTTTGAGTTGCCAAGGCCTGAAATAGATTGTGATCAGAGCACCATGACTTTAACAGCAGAAGCAGGATATTCAACGTATATATGGAGCACAGGCGATACCTCTAATGTGATTACGCTCACAGATACAGGTCATTATGCAGTGTGGGTTGATTACGGTATGGGTTATTTAAAAAGTAATGCGTTTTATGTAGAAGACTTATCGAATATCTGTCAAACGATTGGATTTGAAGAAGAAGAGCATCTGTTGAATATTTACCCCAACCCCAGTAACGATTTTTGGACGGTGTCGTCAGGCCTGAATAATCAAGCATATCAGCTATTCTCGATGGATGGAAAAATAATTTCATCTGGGACTATTTTTCATGGTAATAATATCATAAAAGGTGATAATATTGTGCCGGGAATTTACGTTCTAAGAATAGCAAATAAATCATATAGATTAATCAAGCAATAGCATGTTTAAACGCAAGCAAAAAGAAAATAAAAAGAAACGCCCGATATGGGTTAGAATTCTTAAATGGTCTGGAATTGGGGTGCTTTTCCTACTTATTCTAATTATACTGGCTCCATTTCTATTTAAGCCGCAAATTATCAATCTTATTGAGCAAACAGCCAATGATAACCTAAATGCAGAGATTGAAATTGGAGACGTTGATTTGAATCTAATCTCCACCTTTCCAAAATTCACACTTACTCTCCATGATGTTAAAGTAAACGGAGTAGATAAGTTTGATGGTATAACGCTGGCTGACTTGCCTGAAGTAGAAGCAAAATTGGATTTTTGGAGTGTTGTTGGTGGAGGAAAATACACCGTGAAAAAACTCAAACTAATCGAACCTAAAATCTACATTAAAGTATTAGAGGATGGCTCTGCTAACTATGATATCGCCATCCCAGATTCAAGCAAAACAGATCCAGAGGAAGAAGTGCCGTTTCAATTAGCATTGAGTGAGTATATAATTGAAAATGGTGA
This sequence comes from Flavobacteriales bacterium, assembly GCA_964230215.1. Lineage (GTDB taxonomy): Bacteria > Bacteroidota > Bacteroidia > Flavobacteriales_D > JAUILH01 > JAUILH01. Next base: position 27,894 of record CAXRGQ010000001.1, on the reverse strand, counting down.
GTTTATATATGATGATGCATATTATGCTACTTACGTTGAGTTGAATAACATGAACCATTCAGGAAATCTGGAAATCAATGGTGATGTATACGACTTGTCAACTAAGACCGAACTAAGCGCGCTTACCTTGATTTATGAAGAAGTGGCGTACATCAATAAGGCAAAAACAGACATGGATGCCGATCTAACCATCGATATGACGGAAGATTTAGTGCTTAAATTTAAAGAGAACAAAGTGCTTATGAATGCTTTGAGCTTACATGCGGATGGTGCGTTTATTATGGATGATAGAGGATATAAGTTTGACAATTTAGCACTAATTGTAGATGAGTCGCCATTTGCCAATTTCCTTTCTATGATACCTACACCGTATGCGGTTGATTTAGGCGATATAAAAACGGATGGTACATTAGCAATTAACGCCTTAGTCAATGGATACTACGCAGATGATGCTATGCCGGCCATGGATTTAAAATTCAAGGTGGATAAGGCCATGATTCAGTATCCCGGAATGCCATCTAAAATTGATAATTTAACTGTGGATGCCAGCATTGTTAAGCCTGATGAAAATGTGAGTTTTGATGGGATGGTAATAGATATTCCTAAACTAAACGCAAGTTTCGGTGGAAATACGTTGAGTGCAAGCTTGAATGTTAAGAATCCAGAATCTGATCCAGCTATAATAGCAAATCTCTTGGCAAATGTTGATTTGGCAACGATCAAGAATATAATTCCAATGGAGGAAGGAGCGGATTTAAAAGGGAAACTTAAATCAGACGTAAAGCTCGCGGGTAGAATGTCATCAATTGACAATGAACAATACGAGAAATTTGATGCAAGAGGGTCCATTAATCTTACTCAATTTGTGTATAAAGAAACTAGCTTACCAGATGATGTCTTGTTGGATTCTATGACCTTTATCTTTAGCCCACAAGCATTGGATTTAGCGAATTTCTCTGCTAGAATCGGACAAAATGATATCAAGGCTAATGGTAAAATTGATAATTATTTAGGCTATTATTTTAGGGAAGAACTACTGCATGGGACATTTAACGTAAGTTCGAATTACCTTAATGCGGATGACTTTATGACTAGCACGGAAGAAACTTCAACATCAACTGAAGAGACTAGCTCAGACACCAGTGCTATGGGGGTAATTCCTATTCCTGCCAACATAGATTTCACTCTTGACACTAAAGTAAAACAACTCGTCTACAATAAGATTCCTATTAATGATGTAAGAGGATTGATTTTGGTGAAAGATGAACGTGCTGAATTGCAAGAATTATCTCTAAACACATTTGGAGGAAATATCAAACTTAACGGTTCTTACGACACTAAGAATATAGATAAACCGCACATTGAAATGGCATACGATATTGCCAATATTGACATAAAATCTGTAGCTGAAGCGTTTACGAGTGTTGAGAAGCTTGCGCCTGTGGCTAAGTACTGTGATGGAAAGATATCTACTAACTTTAAAATGCTCGGTGATTTAAGCACCTCTATGGAACCTCTGTACGAGAGTCTAACGGGAGGCGGAACTATGAAGTCTAGCAAGGTGGAGGTGTCTGGCTTTAAACCTCTAGAGAAGTTATCAAGTGCATTAAACATGGATAAGTTAGCAGACCAAACATTGCAGAATGTTAACATGGCCTTCGAGTTTAAGGAAGGAAAAGTGTTTGTTAATCCATTTGATATTAAGCTTGGTAAGAGCAGTGCAAGAGTAGAGGGGAATACGTCTTTTGAACAACAAATGGACTACACCATGGCGATGAAAATCCCTAAGTCCGAGATTCCTCAAGCGGCTCTAAATGCAGTAGATAAAGCTATAGGTTTGGCGGGGAACGCTGGCATTAAATTGTCACAGTTACCAAATGAGATTCCAGTAAATGTTAAGATGATTGGGGATGTTAAAGATCCAACTGTAACAACTGATTTTAAGGAGCAACTTGCTGGTTTAACTGGCAACATGAAAGATCAGTTAAATGAGTTGAAAGATTCCCTGATTAACGAAGGCAAGGAGGTTATTGAGGACAAAGTTGAAGAGGTAAAAGAGGATTTAAAGGCTAAACGTGATGAGATATTAGCAAATGCTCAGAAACAAGCGGATAAGGTAAAAGCAGATGCCAAAACAGCAGCAGATAAGATGCGTGCTGAAGCGGATAAGCAATATGAAGAAGCTGTGAAAGCCGCTGGTATAAATCCTGTGAAGAAAAAGGCTGCTGAACTTGCTGCGGGTAAGGCTAGAGATAAGACCTATGAAAAGGCAAATGACCTTGAAACTGAAGCAAACAAAAAAGCCGATAAGATAATGGAGGAGGCAAATACCAAAGCGAATAGTCTGGAGTAATAATTTCTTAATGATTATTAGTAACATTTTGGCAAGATTATAGTATAGTCTATGCGTATGAAAGCTATTGTAGCAATGAGTAGATTTTTATTGGGTGTATTTTTTGTGGTACTCGGAACAAACTCTGTGCATGCAGATGATGATTTTTGTGGTAAAAGCAAAAACAAAAAAATCAAGAAGATTTATGAGAAATTGATGGACCGCGAAACAACGGATCGTGAGCGATTTGAGTTGTTACGAGAGGCCATTGAAATTGACGAATATTGCACTCAATGTCATTACGATTACGCAAGATTAGCTTATTACAATGCCAGCAAAAATCTGAAATCATTTGATGTTGCGAAGAAGTACTACAACAAAACAATAGAACTTTGTCCAACTTATCGTGCAGATGCTTATTTCTCAATGGCAATGATAGCCTTGCAAGAGGGAGATAGGGCGACTGCACTTGATTACATGAAACAATTCACAGATTTTAAATCAGAAGTGGAAGATGCCTACTCTGATAATCATCAAGAGAAAGTGGATTACATTAATAATATGCGCCCAGATGTAGAGTACTGGCACAAATGGCATAATACAATTGTTGATTTTGAACCTGAGGTAGTCAAGAATGTCTCTTCTAAAGTGGATGAATACTTACCCATGTTATCACCAGATAACGAATTCATGTATTTCACAAGAAAAGAACCTTTGGGAAGAGTGCCTACAGGTGCTGTTGAGACCAATAAAGACTTTGTAGAGCCTTTATACTTAGCATATCGAGAGAATGTACTTAAAGAATTTGATGCAGGCACAAAAATGACCAAGCCCTTTGACGATGACCAGTTTGTTGGATTGGGAGGGGTAACCATATCTGTTGATAATCATGAGATGATAATTTGTGGATGTGAAATGATTGATGCAGATGTTAATGGAGACGGTAGAACGGATCCAGGTGAACAATTCAAAAATTGTGATCTATTCTCAACTACCTACGAGCGCATCTACGATATGAAATCAAAGAGATACGAGCTTAAATGGACCAGTTTAAAACGATTGGGCGATCAAATTAATACATCAGATGGTTGGGAAGCAACACCAACGCTCAGTGGTGATGGGCAGACACTGTATTTTTCAGCGTTACGGATGGGTAAAAGAAATACGGATATATACTACAGTACACGTCAGGATGATGGCTCATGGTCTCGTGCCAGGCCAGTGAGAGATATCAACTCTAACGGAGATGATAAAGCGCCCTTCATGCACGCAGATAGTAAAACCATGTACTTTGTGTCAGGTTCAAGCAAAATGGAAGAGGATTATGCTCAGATGCACAATTTAGAGTATAATTACGATAGAGAAGGTGCTGGTGGGTTCGATATTTACTATTCAAAACAAAAAGATGACGGTTCTTGGACTAAGCCAGTGCTTATGGCGAAACCAATTAATACAGAGCGCGACGAATTGGGAATCATTGTGAGTACAGATGGACATTGGGCTTACTTTGCTTCTAACAGAGTGGCAGGTTCACAGAAAAACGATATTTATAGGTTCGAACTCTATGAAGAAGCAAAACCAGAAAAAGTAAGACTTCTAAAAGGTGAGGTTAATAACGAAAAGGGCGAGCCAGAAGCAGATGCTGTCGTTGAGGTAAAGAAAAGAGGATCTGACGAAAAGGTGGTTGCCAAAGTAAATAGCGATGGGAAATACGCAATGATCATCGAGGAGCCAGAAGGAGAGCCAGAAGATTTAGTGGTAACAGTTAAGAAGGAGGGAAGTGCCCCAGCAACACAACTCATTACTAAAGAGAGTTTAAAAGAAGACGACACGAAGAATGTGGCTACTGTTAAAGTAGAAGAAATGGTACCGGTTAAAGTTAAAGTGGGTGCACAATTTACAATCGAAGATATTTTATACGCCACAGCATCTTATGACCTTACAGATAAATCTGAATTTGTACTAGATCAATTTGTGGATTACTTAAAAGAGAATCCAAGTATGAAAATTGAAATTCAAGGACATACGGATAACGAAGGTAATCCTGCTAAAAACAAAACGCTTAGTCAGAATCGTGCGAACGGTGTGATGGATTATTTAGTGAGTAAAGGAATTGATAAGTCGCGTTTAAGTGCGAAAGGCTTTGGACAGGAAAAGCCTAAGGTGCCAAACACTAGCGCTGCAAATAAAGCTAAGAACAGACGTACTGAGTTTAAGGTATTGGCAATGTAATAATCATAGCTAAACGGTTTAATCTATCACCAGCTTTTTAGTTATAACGTCTCTATTACTCCTATGTATTGAAATTATATAGATTCATTATTGCCACCAGTTATCTTGTTTAACTTATAGCCAATAGACATGCCTAATTGAAAAAATGAATGGGACTTTTCGTAGGGATAAAGAAATGACCACATTGGCCTATAAAAAGATTTCTGCACAAACAGTTTAATTCGTATTCTGCCTTTGAGTCTTGGCTCTATCCCATAATTAAATAATACACCAGAAACTCTCTCGTAAATCTCGTTATCGTCATATACTGCAAATTCTCCAGCAGAATTAAATACCGATGAGTTTTTCCCTCTTAAAAACCTTATTCCCATGCCCAAGCCAAATGTATGGTTTACAGATTTGGTAACTAGCTCTCGTTTAAGCATTATCTCAGGAGAATAAATAAGAAAACGTGTTCTAGCATATCCGTTAGTATAATTTGTGTCTGGGGCAATTAAGTTTGTCCGTTGTGATATCCAATTGATTTGCGTCAACCCAAACCCCAACGACATAAACGTATGCTTGCTAATAGACCGTTCAAATGCGATTTTTGTTCCTCCACCAAATCCATTTAGTTTGTAGCTATAGTCGTCTCGGAATTGTTCATGAATCAAATGTGTAGACGACATCCCATAGAGTCCAATTTCAAATATACTTCTAGATGAATCTTTTAGGGATAGCTGAGCTCTGACGCTCGATATACTAGCCAAAATTGATAGTATCACTAGAAATGCTTTCATTCTGATCTTACAATTAATTTATCATTTAAAACGGTGCCATCAGGGTAAGTTACAAAATTGCAAACGCCATTAAAAAGAAGAATATCATCAAACTCTGTGTCACCAAATCAATATAGTAAAATAAGTTAGACTATTGACAATCAGGCCTCAAGTTGTTGTTTATGCACAAATCAACTTTTCTAATTAGCTGTGGCAATGTAGCCTACAGTACCTCACACTTTACATCATCCAAATACAATTCAGCAGAATTACTAAACGAATTTGCTGTAATTCCAAACTCAATACTTGTGTACATACCTTTTGTACCTTGTTGGAAGTAGAGGATGTCTCTAGGTAGAGTGCGCCAATTATCTTGATTGATGATAAGCGTGTCGTTTTGATATAGCTTCACATAGCCTTTTTTCTTCTGTGACAGCTTTACTTCCAGGGTGACTTTAACCCATTGGTTTCGTGGGAACTCTACCACGCTAGTCGCGTCTTGAATCAAGTTAGGATTAGGAATTTTATGTTCAATCGCTAAGGCATTATCAACCAAGGCCACCCGAATTCCTGGACCTGCGCCAATAGCTGCTTGCTCTTCTAAGTCCATCAAGAATAACCACTGAAGCTCATCATTGCCGAGCAGATAATACCAAGCTTCCACTCGAACGGTTTCACCTTCGTAAAAGGCCATTTTTTGTTTGACAATTGCGCACTTGGATGCACCATCGTCATCCGTGGGATAGGCGATAAAGCGAATAGACTGACTACCCGAGTGGGCGAAGGCAGTGCTTACACTAAATTCATTATTATCGCGGGTGTTTTGAGAAAACGACCATTGCTCATCATTACCATCAAACAAGTCATCTGTGCTTTGATAGCTCTCAAAATCGTCTTGATAATTATTCGGGCCATCAAAGTATTTTTCTTTATTACAAGAGATAAGCAACAGCAATACGAAGACGATATGTAGAACAATCTTCATCATTTTAATTTTAATCCAAAACTGAGTCCACCCCAATGTTCGTATTGAAAATCTAATAAATAGGAGACTAGTGGTGTGTAGGCCGCTCTGAAATAGAAACGTTTGCCTTCTGGCTCCAATAAGTAACCAATATTTAATGGCATTCTAATGAAGAAACTTCCACGTGTTGTTACACTTAAGGCTTGCCCAATGCCTAAATCTAGCTTGTGTTTATTGGCCCCTCGATTGTAATGGAATAAGACGGGAAATACAAATGCAGTTCCATTGTTGGGGTCTATTGGCGCTAGGCTAAAGCCTGCGCGAATGAGAAATGTAGATTGGTCTGTTCGTTTAAATGGAGACGAATAGTTGAAGCTTGCCACACCTCCAACGCCGCCAAGATCAAAACCTAATGACTTATCAGTTTGAGCCCTAATGCTTGTGCTAAGCACAAACATTAAGACTATTAAACTGAATGTTTTTTTCAATTGTTATTTTTTTACTTTAATGCTACAACCGATTGCTTTAGTGGTAGTTACTGCTGGTTCTTCACCTGCCAATAATGCATTTACCGCATCTTCAACATAACGCTTGCTTACATCATTTTCATCTTCGTAATTATCGTCGATTGCACCAACATATTTTACTATGTTTTTCCCGTCTTCCTTATTCAGGATAAATACGTGTGGTGTTTTAGTCGCACCGTATTGAGGGAATATTTTTTGCCCTTCGTCGAATAGGTACGGAAAGTTGAAGCCTTTTTCTTTTGCTCTTACTTTCATTTCTTCTGGACCATCATCTTCCATTACAGCTGGATCATTAGGGCTAATGGCAATAACAGGATATCCTTTATCAGCAAACATGTTATTAAGCGCAATGATTCTGTCTTCGTATGCTACTGCATAAGGACAATGGTTACATGTAAACACTATAATGAATCCTTTGGCATCAGGATAATCTGAAAGTGATACCATTTTATCATCAACATTTACTAATGAGAAGTCTGTTGCTTCATCTCCAATCTGATATCCACTCAAGGTTACAGCTTCAGGAGCTGCTTCAACTGGCTCTTCTTTTTCTGTCTCTTCGTTGGTTTCTTCAACTTTCTGCTCTTTTGCAGCTTTGTCTTTGTCTTCTTTTTTGTCCTCGTCTTTCTTTTCACCACACGCTGATACTATTAGCGCTAGGGCAAGGATGTAGCTTAGCTTTTTCATTTGATCGTTTTATATGTGTTTAGTAATTACGTTTTCTAATTCGGCCTTAGTTAATTGACCTTCTTTAAAGAACAGCTTTTCGCCATTCTTATACAACACGGTAATTGGAATAGACCCAGACCAATTTTGATCTATGTCACTTATCCAATAGTCCATGCGTTTTACATCATCCAGTAGATAGCAGTCTGTAGGAATTTTATTCTTTTCTATAAATGTTTTTACACCCGTTTCCAATTGATTTGACCTGTCTAGTGATACTAGAATCATCTGATAATTTGGCTTGTCCTTATATGCTTCATTTACTTCCATAAAATGAGGTAGTTCTTCAACACAAGGAACACACCAAGTAGCCCAAAAGTTCACGACATATAATTTATCATCGTTTTTATGCAGTACTTCCAAAAGTCCATCGTAGTTGACACTTTTAAGTACTTGCTCATGCTGTTCTTTTGCCTTTTCTTTTTGGTTTGAAGGCGATGATTTGTCCTTGCTTTCAGTCTTTTCTCCACATGACATCACAAGCAATGCAGCTGCTATAATTAGGAAGTATTTCATGGTGCGAATGTACACGAAATCAATTTACAGAGCTAGTCTTGAGGATGAATGATTAATCTATTTGAATACCTGACCTTTCCTATTATGAATTGAATAATATATTCACCTGATGATAGATTTCTTGTATCGACTCGGGTGTCTCCACTTTTTAGTTTGCCCGTTTTAACGAGTGCCCCTTGTAGGCTATATATTGAAAAATCTCCTGAATGTTCGCTTTCAATGGTAATGTAATAGGTGGCTGGGTTGGGATAGATGTTAATCTTTGGCAAATCTTCTGAGTTCACCATACTAGTGCTTCCAAGTAGAGTTGAAATTGGCGTTCTGTTTAGAAAAATGTTAACCCGACCGGTACGTACATCTCCCCAAACGACATTCAAAGTATCATCAACAAAATCTACACACATAAAATCATTCCCACTTTCTTCAAGTATGGTGTCATGTGCAACTAATTGATCCGAAATTGGGAAATTAATACTAAAGCTACTCGACCCCTGGTTTCTGTAAGCACCCCAAATCTCTGTTGAAGTACTATAGCCGCTTCCCGAACCATTTCGTCTGTCTCTCCAGGTAACAGCCAAGTCACCATCTTTATCAAAATCAGCCCAAACCATGTCCTGTAGAACACCATTATTTATTGGGTCATCATTAATTCTTACTGGGCTAGACCAATTTTGCCCTCCATCTAACGATTCAACTATGTAAATATCAGCATCATTATTGAGCTCTAGTACACCTGCATAAACTAGATGATTCGGGTCAGTTGGGTTGACCTTTAGAATTGGACCAACTTTTGCGTCATCATCAGTAACACCGCCAGATCCTTGTAGTACAAGCGAATGAGAAAGTGAATTAGCTCCATCCGTTGAGCTAGCACAGATTATCTGTGCGAATAGACTTTGACTTGTTTCGTAGCTTGGATAAATCGCATAAAAAGTACCATTGCTTGAAACACATGGCGTTGGCATTGGTTGGACAATTAACGAGCCCGCGTACCATCCCAGTGTGTCCAAATAGCGAAAGCTCTCCCAAGTAGCACCGTCATCATAGGATCTAACTACATATGGGTTATACGGAGGAGTGCTCGCTACTTTCGCATTCATGGATGTGATATATATGGTGCCATCATAAACACCTCCAGATGTGTCCAAAGCTATCCATGGTCTGTCTAAAGCAAATTTATTGGGGTCATCGTGTAGGTTGAAGGCGGATACTGGTGCTGACCATGATAGTCCGCCATCAGTTGATCGTGTGTGCACAATATCACCATCTGTATACGTTTGATTATCAAAATCTACATAGGCCAAATTTACATTGCCATTATTATCGAAAATCAATGAGGGATCTGCAGATGAATACGAACTTACCGTGTGTGGATGATTGTATGTCGTTGACCAAGTCTGTCCAGCATCAAAACTAACTTTTGATTTGATTACTATAGCATTCCCCGCACTAAATCCTAGCCAACTGACTACAAAATGCTGCGAGTTTTGGGGGTTGACAGCAATATAAGGTTCGCCATCAAACACAAATCCATTGGATACATTTTGATTTTGGCTGTGTACCACAAAAGACAGTGTTACACATATAGCAATGAGTAGTTTACGCATATTCGAATATACAAAAACGGGGTGATATCATCGATATCACCCCGTTTAATACATTATGTATGGAGATTATTTTACAATATCCAATAACTCAACATCAAATACCAAGGTACATCCTGGCTGAATTCCGTTTCTAGGATTTGATTGCCCGTAAGCTAATTGCTGCGGAATCCAAAAGCGGAATTTAGATCCAACAGGCATTAATTGTACACCTTCAGTCCATCCAGCAATTACTTGGTTAAGACCAAATTCTGCTGGTTCACCTCTGTCAACCGAACTATCAAATACTTCTCCATTGAGATAAGTACCATGGTAATGAACTTTCACTCTGCTGCTAAGTACTGGCTTAGCACCATTACCTTGTTTAAGTACTTTGTACTGAATTCCTGATTCAGTTTCCTTAACTCCAGCGGCAGATTTATTTTTAGCCATGAATGCTTCACCTTCTTCTTTGTTCTTTTCGAACAATGCTTGAGGCATACCTTTCACTTGCTCTTCCAAATACATGGTAGCATTTTCGAAGGTAGTCACAGCTTCTTTATTAACGGCAAAATCTTCTATTGCTTTGTAAAACAGGTCGTTTTGACTTTGTTCTTTCTGGCCAAAATAATTCATCAACCTAAAGAAATTAAACTGACTAAAAACGCCATATTCAAAACTAAACTGCTTAATAAGTGACTTATCTGAATAGTTTTGTTCATCCAATGCCGTGTAATAGCTCTGTGCAATAGTTTGGTAAGAACTAGACGGCTTTTGTCCATCTATTGCAGCTTTGATACCATTTAACGCTTCATCTAAAATAAATGAACGCTCGTTTATTTGAGGCTGAGCTTGAAATTCATATAGAGAAGCTGCCATCTGCATACCAAATGCATAGGCTAATTTATCATCTTCGCTCATTTCATCAAAGCCTCCAACATCCTTAATGTCGAATTTTGGTAGACTAGATTCGGCTTGATTTTTATTTTCCTCATTTAGGAGATTAGTCAAAAGTTCTTTGCGATCCTCATCACTCACTTTTGGCTCTGCACCTGCAAAATAATCACTTGCGCCAGATAAGAACAGCGCTGTCTCAAGTTTATCTCCTCTATCAATTCTTTCCAATCTAGATTTAGCTGTACTTGCCATTATTACCCCCTGAGCATAACTAAAGCTTTTAGCGTCCTCTTCACTCATTGGTTCTTCGTTCTGAAGCTTTTGGAAAAAGGCGCCTGCTGCAACCTGTGCATCCTCAAAAGAAAGCTCAGCTTTTCCGTTTAATTGGTCGCGCATTCCATCTAGGAACGCCTGGTTATCTGCGTTAATTTGCAGCCCTAACTTAGCCCATATTTGTGCAAAAGAAGCACAAGCTTCCATACCCATTGAATAGTTCACTTTGTCCTCTACACTCTCAATGGTGGTTGAAGCACTGGCATCCGTATCACCTTTCTGGTCATCTTTTCCACCACATGATGCAAGCACTAAAGCCATGCATCCAATTGCTAAGAATTTTTTCATTTACTGTTCGATTGAAATTAATTCAACTTCAAATATCAAAGCGTCATAAGGCTTAATTGGACCTCCTGGACGTGGATTTGCTCCATAAGCTAGATCGTAAGGAATAAACAATTTCCATTTTGATCCTACCGGCATTAACTGTAAAGCCTCAGTCCAGCCTTTAATTACCTGATTAACCCCAAAAGTAGCTGGCTGATTTCTCTCAACAGAGCTGTCAAACACAGTTCCGTCTACTAGTGTACCATGGTAATGTGTTTTAACTCTTGATGTTGCCGTCGGTTTCGGACCATCTCCTGCAACCATAACTTCATATTGTAGGCCACTTGGAAGTGTCGTTACACCTTCGCGTTTCGCATTTTCTGCCAAGAATGCTTCACCAGCAGCTTTCGTCGCTTCATCCTGCTTAGCTTTCTGCTTTGTAAAATAATCTTGCAAGATTGCTTGTGCTTGTTGGTCATCAATTTTCGCTTCACCATCAAACACATCATTTAGCGCCGCTGCAAATGCATCCGCATTCAATTCTTCCACACCTTGCGATTTTAGCTGATTGGCTATATTCACACCTATGCTATAGCTTACGCTATCTAGTTCAGTTTTCAACTCCATCTTCTTACCTTTCTTATTTTTCTTTTTGCTCTTTTGTGCATGACCGTTAAGTCCTGCTAATAAAAGCGTTGATACTAAAATTGTTTTTACTAATACATTCATATTTTTTGTTTTCTTGAGTATAACTCAAATTTCCTGCCTTAATTGTTGAGTTTGTCTCCTAAGGCATTATTATAGATTGATTTTAGCTCATCGATAAAACCATATTTTTGATCATCTATCACAACTTTACCTTTTGTAACATGACCAAGAAGTGTAAATGAAACACCTTGCTCATTCAGATAATCAATAAAATCATTTTCCTGATCTTCATTAACCGTAGCAATCACCCTACTTTGTGCTTCACCGAATAAGAATGCGTCTTCACGAACTTCTGCATCTGTCACAATATCAAAGCCTAACTCGTTCTGCATGCCCATTTCACATAATGCAACAAATAACCCGCCATCGGCACAATCATGCAATGCATTTACTGCACGTTTTTTAATCAATCCTTTAACGGCTTCTTGTATAGTATATTCTTCTTCTAAGTCGAAAAATGGTGCTGGTGAGCGCTTAACTCCGTGATAAGAGTATAAGTACTCAGATGAACTAATACACTCTTTAGCCTTTCCAATAAGGAAGATCAAGTCTCCTTTGTGCTTGAAGTTCATGCTCATAAAATCAGCCTTGTCTTCAATTAATCCTATCATTCCAATCGTAGGGGTAGGGAATACTGGTACTTCTTTCCCGCCAATAGCAGTTTGATTGTAGAATGAAACGTTTCCGCCGGTTACTGGTGTTTTAAACTTAAGGCATGATTTACTCATTCCCTTAATCGCACCAACAAATTGCCAATAGCACTCAGGGTTATATGGATTTCCGAAATTCAAACAGTTTGTGATAGCGGAAGGATGACCACCTGTACACACAATATTCCTTGCTGCCTCAGCTACTGCTATTGCTGTCCCTTGTTCAGGGTCTGCGTTTACATAGCGAGAGTTACAATCAACTGTCATGGCAAGCGCTCTGTTGCTTCCTTTAATATTAACAACACCTGCATCAGCTGGTTGATTGGTAGTCATAGTCTTTGTTCCAACCATCGAGTCATATTGTTCATATACCCAACGCTTAGAGGCAATGTTTTCATGTCCTAGTAGGAACTTGGCAACATCTACTAAGTTTTCAGGCTGCTCAACAGAGTTGATGTCAAAGGCCATGTTTTCTGCATAATATGCAGGCTCTTTATACTCTCTCTCATAGATTGGAGCTCCGCCACCAAGAACAAGGGACTTTGCAGGAACGTCACCCACGATTTCACCGTCAACAAAATAGCGAACTCTATCGCTATCAGTTACTTCACCAATACATTCAGCGTGTAAATCCCATTTCTTAAATATGTCTTCAACTACCTTTTCTTGTCCCTTTTTGATCACAACCAGCATTCTTTCTTGAGACTCTGATAATAAAATCTCGTATGGTTTCATCCCAGCTTGTCTTGTTGGTACTTTATCAAGGTGAATATCCATTCCTAGATTTCCGGCTGCAGACATTTCACATGATGAACAGGTAATTCCGGCAGCACCCATATCCTGCATTCCAACAATCGCATCTGTCTCCGCTAGTTCCATAGTCGCTTCAAGAAGCAGTTTCTCTTGGAAAGGATCTCCTACCTGAACGGATGGTAAATCGTTAGCTGAATCTTCTGTAATGTCTCTAGAAGCAAATGCAGCTCCTGCAATACCATCTTTACCAGTGGATGAACCAACAATATAAACAGGGTTACCAGGACCACCAGATTTTGCTGAAATAGTTTTGCCTACTTCAACAATCCCAGCAGAAAATGCATTAACTAGAGGGTTGGTGTTGTAGCATTCATCAAAGAATACTTCACCGCCTACAATCGGAATACCGAATGAATTCCCGTAATCGCCAATTCCTTTTACGACACCTTTAACCAGCCATTTAGTTTTGTCTGAATCAACTTTTCCAAATCTTAATGAGTTAAGTTGAGCAATAGGACGCGCCCCCATCGTGAAAATATCTCTATTGATTCCGCCAACTCCAGTGGCAGCACCTTGATACGGTTCGATTGCCGATGGGTGATTGTGAGACTCAATTTTGAATGCACACGCCAAGCCATCACCTATGTCAACAAGTCCAGCGTTTTCTTCACCTGCCTTAACTAGCATGTGAGGTCCATCCTTGGGCAATTGTTTTAACCAATAAATGGAGTTTTTGTACGAACAGTGCTCTGACCACATAACGGAATAAACCGCCATCTCAGTGAAGTTAGGTGTACGTCCTAAAATTTCCTTAATCTGTTCAAATTCTTCTGGTAACAAACCCATCTCTACGGCTTGTTCCAATGTCGCTAATTCGCCTTGTACTGTATTCTCCATTTTTAGATTTAGAATAGTTCTTATAAGCTCCCGAAGGAGTGGCAAAATTAGTTATTGAAGGTGGGGATTTGTAATAATCTTTCCACTATTTTTTAACAGAGTACAATACGTATATTTGAAGCAGTGGAAATTCTTAGCGGAATAATATGGTTTGCAATAGGCGCTTATCTGATAAATAGGATGCTCGTTAAACGTGATCTTGGCCTTAAACGTCAGTTTGTGCTAATCGTATTTCTAATAAAATGTTTGCTGGGGGTATCCTTACTTTACATTTACAATGGTCGCTATGAAGAACGGCATAAGGCAGATGTGTATAAGTTTTATGATGATGCAGGATATTTGGTGGATTTAGCTTCAGATGAACCATCCGTATTTTTTCAGTTGTTTTTAGGGTATGGAGATGATGATGCACTCGCAGGGCACACTGATAAGATGGAAAATTGGAATCGTCAGTATGATCATGGCTTTACCAATGACAATAAATTCATGATTCGTTTAAATGTAGGCTTTAGATTTTTAGGATTCAATAGCATTTGGGCTGCAATGGTCATAGCAAACATTCTTGTAATGATTGCCTTAATATGGCTCTGCCAAACCTTTGTAGGAGAAGCTAAACAACATGCGTGGTTTATTGGGTTTGCTTGGTTGATTCCCAGTTTACTATTTTGGAATTCAGGCATGCTAAAGGAACCGATTATGCTATTTGGATTAGCAGCGTTTATGAAGGGCGCATCCTTGTTAAGAAATAGGCAGCTCTTTGGCGGGATACTTCTAATAGTAAGCTTGCTCATATTAGTGAATGTTAAAACCTATGTTTTACTCGCGTTAATTATGGCTATGATTGTTTTTGGCGTTTTATCACTGGTCAACAAAAAGCATTTAATGATGATTCTAGCAATTTGCCTTGGACTTGTTGGATCGTATATTGCCTCATTAACTGATTTTGGAAAACAGCAACTTCATAATGTAGCCTATAAGCAACGTGACTTTAAGAATATTGCGGCTGGAGGGGTGATCGTTAAAAATGATCATAGATATATCATGTTGCCGTATGATGATCGGGCCAGTGCTACAATTATGAATGATTCGGTTCAAATACAGAGTGGGGCCAGCTATCCCTATTTTGTTTTGCCAAATACAGAAGACACTTTATACGAGCATAATCATATTGACACGTGTAGCTATCAATTGATAATTGACAACCCACCATCTGGTAGTGAAGTGTTTGTGCCTAATCTTGAGAATAACTTTGGTAGTTTTGCTAAGGCGATTCCATTCGCGCTGATTAATACCATCATTAGGCCACTACCCTTTGAGCATGCATCATGGTTAGTTACTATTGCAGGCTTTGAAAACTTAGTGCTTTTGTTTGTGATTGCATTGACAATTATAAATTCAAAACGCAGAGATGAAATTGCTTGGACACGCTTGTATCCAGCCCTGGTATTTGTAATAATCATATTCCTTTTAATCGGGTTAACAACTCCAGTTTTAGGGGCAATAGTTAGATATAAAGCACCTATACTCTTATTTCTTATGTATGTTTGTTTCTTGATAGTTGATTTTAATAAGCTGAAGGAGATATCATGGATAGAAAAAATAAGACGGTTTGTATCACCGGTGCAAGCGCAGGAATAGGGGAGGCATGTGCCGAATTGTTCGCAGAAAACGGATATGACCTTGTTCTTGTCGCGAGACGTAAGGAAAGGTTAGACAAGTTAAAGTCGAAACTAGAAATCACACATGGTACCAATATTCACGTAATGGAATTGGATGTTAGGGATCAGAAAGATGTGCATCAGAAGCTTACCAATTTACCAGATGGATTTTCAAAAGTTGATATTTTGATTAACAATGCTGGATTGGCTGCAGGGAGAAATTCAATCCAAGAAGGCTCGATAGACGACTGGGATAGAATGATAGATACTAACGTTAAAGGTCTACTATATGTCTCAAGAGCGATTATTCCTGATATGGTTTCAAGAAATGAAGGACATATCATAAACATTGGATCTATAGCCGGAAAAGAAACGTATCTAAATGGAAATGTTTATTGTGCTAGCAAGCATGCGGTGGATAGTTTGACTAAAGCAATGCGAGAGGATTTACTTCCCCACAACATTAAAGTGACAGGTATTTGCCCAGGTCTAGCTGAAACTGAATTTTCCATGGTTCGATATGAAGGTGATATGGAAAAAGCAAAAGCCGTTTATGATAACATGGTGCCACTTTTAGGAAAGGATATTGCGGAGATAATTCTGTTTGCTGTAAATCGACCAGCACATGTTTGTTTAAATGATGTTGTAGTGACACCTACCTGTCAGGCGAATTCGTTTTATATTCACAGAGAAGAGTAATGAGAATTTTAGCTTTAATATTATTTGGTGCTATACTGAGTGGCTGCGCATTTAGAAATGAGGAGGCCGACCTAATTGTGCACAATGCAGTAATTTATACCTGTGCCGATGACGGACGCATTTATGATGCTATGGCCATAAAGGATGGAAAAATCTTAGAGATTGGGCCTGAAAGACAGATCATGAATAAATATGTTTCAAACAATGTGATAGATAACAAGCTACGTGCGGTTTATCCACTGTTTATAGGTAATGAGAGACAGCCACTAAAAGCATTCATAAAAATGACGAAAGAATTCCAACAAGAAGACTCTGAACGTCATGATGTCTTGAACACCTTAACCAGATTCGCCGCCATTGAACAGATGGAGGATGAGACAAGAGGTACGCTAGAAAAAGGAAAAGAGGCCGACTTTTTTATCACAGATGGAGATCTGGTAAAATTGCCTGCCTCTTCATTATCAAAAGTAGTAGTAGTCGCAACCTATAACGACGGTAAAGAACTTTAGAATGATGGACAACTTATCGTCCTGAATTTTCTTGTTGGTGGTTTACAATCAAAATTAAACATCACACCAATTTCGTGTGAGCCAGCAGTTGCAGTCCCCAATTTAGAAACAGTCACATCATAACTATAGCCAAATTGGAACATATCTGATTTAATGCCAACCGTTACAATAAAGGCATCCTTATTTCTGTACCATACACCACCAGTTAACACACCCTTGGTCATATACAACCCCATGTTTAGCTGTCTAAACCCGGCTTGTTGACGGTACATTATATTGGGTGATAAGGTGGCTACATCTTGGTACCTAGAACTCCCTAGTGGGATAGTGGCACCTGCATGACCAGATAATTTCATTGGAATTTTACTATCGCCAGCAATGACTGACTCGTTGGGTTCATTTAAATGGTGACCAGAAACACCAATAAAGAAATTGTCTGTAAAGGCTAAGATTCCTGCCGATATATCAATGCCGCTCACTGAACCACCGCGTGGAATATCATTGGTTTCGTAAATAAAGCCCCTTCTTGGATCAATCATATCGCCAAAAGTAAGCTTGCTCCAGTCCAATGATCTCTGAAAGTAAGTAGCTTCAGCACCAAATCGCATTGAAAATCCTCTTGAAATTCGGGCTTGATAGGCATATTGAGCACCCACTCGATTGGTGGTTAAAATACCTTTACCAGCTTGGTCGCTGGTTACCAACAATCCTAGTCCACCGTATAGAGCATCAACTCCCTGATCGTAACTCACACTTTGTGTGACAAATGTTCCGCTTAGTGCTGGCCATTGATTTCTGTAGTTCAATGCAACACGCGGACATCTGTGTGAACCAGCAAAAGCCGGATTCAAGTACAGTGGATTTGCATAGAATTGTGTGAATTCTGGATCCTGAGCTTGTACGTCACATACAAACAAGCTACAACATGCCCATAGTAATATGTTCTTAATTTTCCTCATAGCTCTCGGATTATTGTGTTATTGGTAGATCACTGCTTCCGTGCTCTTTGCCTAGCAATAGACGGAAAGTTCCACCAGCAGATACTATCTTATTTGGCGTATACCAACTATTTCTATAATCGCCATACAATCCAATGCGGATAGTGTTTGTTTGAAGTCCAATCATTGCGGCCGCTTCACCATGATTTCCATAAGAAGCACCGCAAATAAACTTACCTATTTTAGCTTTTGCGCCAGCCCATAAATTAGTCTGTCTACCCTGTTGAGTTAACATCAGGTAGGGCGAGAAACTTCCTGCTGATCTTGGGCTATACTTATAATCTGTTCCCAAAACAGCAGTGAATCTCATTGTGCCAAGGTCTCCAAAAAAACTTGGATTGTAATCTAAACCAGATGATTCGATATTATCAAAGTTAACCCCCATATAGAAGTTTTGGCTATTTAACATTGCGCCTGCTCCCAATTGAAGTTTCTGGAATGAAGCTCCAGGGCCGCTAAAAATAGTGTTTCTTTCACTTAAAGCGGCATATCCAATACTTACGTTAGGCTCAAGGCTTAAGTCTTTGTTTAGCTGAATCTTGGGAGATACGATTAACTTAGAACTTGCAAATTCTGAGTTCAAAGTCTGATTTGTGGTGAAACCATAATTGTTTATCAAACCAATACCAATACTAAACTTTTTACCGATTCTCGTATCAAATGCCAGGGTTGATAGATGAGCACCATCTGAGTAATAATGAGCTGCTGTTGTTCTTAGGCCATTATATGCACCAGCAAAACCACCATTTACATTCATGGCACTTGCAAACTGTGGATTAACAAAGTAAGGGTCGCCAGAATTTCTTAAACCGTAAGGGTTCTTTAAGCTGAATTGTCTTGAGATTCTGCGTATGATACTCGCTAAACCACCTTCTTTCCCGTATTTCTTAGCCGTGCGATTACTCAAGCTCAGAGTTGGGAAGTTAGAGCTTTCATAGTTAAACTGATTCGCCCCACCTGAAGCGTCATCATTAAAGAATTCAACTGCCTGAGCTAAAGCTAAGTTGCTTACATCAGCAATTGGATTACTTCTTTTGTTGAGTTTACTTGGTTTGAATCGTTCAGGGGTAGACTGAATTTCAGCACCTTGGTAGGCTACAGTATTAAGCTCCTGTGAGCCCTTATGAGATTTAAGTTTTAGTGTTGAATTTGCATTATCAGACTCGTCAGAAGAGGTATAAGAATCACCACTATTGTATGTGTTGCCCGACTTAAATGCATTGGATTTTTTATACGATGAATTTTGTCCTCTATATCGTTTTGCGTTCGAATTATTTCCAAAGGCCATCACATGCTTATCAGAAGACGCATCATTAACTGATGATGAGTTTTCTTGGCTGGTGAATTGATTAGATGCTTTCAGGTCTTCTGTCCCATTGTCGTTTTCGCCATATCCTAAACTATAAGATGAAGCTTGTATCGATTCATTATCTTGCTCTATCAACTCGTTTGCTACTAGAGTACTGGAGCTGTTGGAGTTGTTTGAACTTGACGAGTTATTCGTGCTTCCAGCAAAATTGCTGAATCCATAAAACAAGGCAAAGCCACTACCAACCAATAGCAATAAAATTGATGTCCATTTTAGCCATAAGCTTCCAGTGCCAGCTAATAGCGCATCTATATAGGCATATTTGTCTTTATCGGCGGTAACGTAACTGTCTTTCCATGCATCAAAATCAACTTGATACTCGGGATTAGCCTCAACAAAGGATTCTACAGCGCGCATGTCCTCTGGGGAGAGCAATCCCTCATGGTACTCGAACATGCGTTCTTCTATGTTTTCTTTAGTTATCATGATAGCAGTCTAATATCTTTTATGTAGTCTTTAATCTTCTTCCTAGCTCTGAAGAGGTATACCTTTACCTGAGATTCGCTTAAGTTGAGTATTTCACCAATGTCACTATACGAATAGCCCTCAATATCTCTTAAAAGAATGATGGACTTTTGCGTTTCCGGCAAACGTTCTAAGCACATGTCTAAAATTTCCTTTAGTTCGTACTTTCTTGCCTCATCACGCGACATTGGTTCCCACACTTCATTATCTTCCATGCTCTCAACACGCTTGTTGCGCTTGATGGTGTTTATCATGGCATTGTGTGCGGTTGTAAATAACCAAGACCTTGCTTTCTCAGGTAACACCTTTTCTCTGTGATTCCAAAGCTTTTCAAATGCATCCTGCACCACGTCATGAGCTTCTTCTTCACGCTTCATCATCTTTAGCGCGAATCTGTAAACTCGATCAGAGAGTTCTTTGACACATATGTTATACTCTTCTTTGGTCACTTTCCTAGGGTTTCAACTGTCTAACAATGACAACATCCTAAATGTTACACTCACTATAAATTTAATCAAATATTATCGCAACTAGTAAATAACTCATATATTGTAGTCTAAACGTAGTAACGATTTAAAGCTACGCTGCGTATATAATCTAAAGTCGTTTTTATATGGAAGGAAATTCGGTATCTAGAATATTCGATATCATCGAATATCAAGCATTAAACTATTCAAGAGATGTTGCTTTTGCTGATAAGCGCAATGGGAAATGGGAAACTAGAAGTACTAATGATGTAATAGAATTAGCAAAGCACTTTAGTTGTGGTCTTTTGGCGATGGGTATTCAGCCAAGAGATAAAATAGCTATGATATCAAATAATCGCAGTGAGTGGTGTATTGCCGATCTAGCTATGGTGCAGATAGGAGTGGTGAATGTGCCTGTTTATCCTACGATTTCAGAGGAGGATTATGCTTATATCTTTAACCATGCAGAAGTTAAGATGGTTATTGCTAGTGATGAAGAGCTTTATCAGAAAGTTCAGAATGTATTCGACCAAGTGCCAAGTTTAACTAATGTTTTTACGTTTGATACGGTAAGTGGAGCTAAAAACTGGACTGAGATAGTTGAAACTGGAAAGGCTAATCCAAAAGATTTTTCGGACATCAAAAACGATATAAAAAACACAGATCTCGCAACGATAATATATACAAGCGGAACAACGGGTAAACCGAAAGGAGTAATGCTTTCTCATCAGAACTTGGTGTCAAATGTATTGTCGTGCCTTGATAGAGTGCCGGTCCATAATGGACATACGGCGGTTAGTTTTCTTCCAGTATGCCATGTTTATGAGAGAATGCTTTTGTATCTCTATCAGTACTTAGGCTTAAGTATATATTTTGCCGAATCTATTGATACAATTGGCGATGATTTACGAGATGTTAAACCTCAAGTTTTCTCTGCCGTACCTAGATTATTGGAGAAAGTATATGATAAAATTATTGCCAAAGGAGAGGAACTCTCTGGGATTAAACGAAAACTATTCTTCTGGGCGGTTGATCTTGGACAGGAGTATGATGTAGTTGGCAAGTCGGGATGGTACCATTTCAAGCTGAAAATTGCTAGAAAGTTGATTTTTAGTAAGTGGCAAGCTGCACTAGGAGGAAATTGCCTTGCGGCAGTGTCTGGATCGGCAGCACTACAGCCAAGATTAGCCAGAGTGTTTATAGCGGCAGGAATCCCTATATATGAAGGCTATGGATTAACAGAGACTTCTCCAGTGGTTAGTGTAAACTGCTTCACTAATGACGGTTTAAGAATAGGCACCGTTGGAAGAGTTGTAAAAGATGTTGAGGTTAAGATTGCTGAGGATGGCGAAATTCTCGTTAAGGGGCCAAATTTAATGATGGGCTACTACAAACAACCTGATTTGACAGCTGAAGTGATTGATTCGGATGGCTGGTTCCATACTGGAGATATTGGTGAATTCCAAGAAGGTCAGTATCTGAAAATTACGGACCGTAAAAAGGAAATGTTTAAGACCTCAGGAGGTAAGTATGTAGCTCCGCAGGTAATGGAGAATAAATTTAAGGAGTCAAGGTTTATTGAACAGATAATGGTGGTTGGTGAAAATCAAAAGTTCCCAGGTGCGTTGATCGTTCCTTCTTTTGACTTTGTGCGAGAGTGGGCTAAAAGAAAAGAAATTCAGGTATCGGATGATAATGCGGAATTAATAAAAAATGAACAAGTGATTGAACGTATTCAGAGGGAGATTAATGCCTACAATAAAAACTTTGGTAATTGGGAACAGATTAAAAAGTTTGCGCTCTGCACACATGAATGGGCGGTTGAAACAGGTGAGTTAACCCCAACATTAAAGCTGAAACGGAAGGTGATTTTAGCTAAATATAGCGCTCAAATTAGTGACATCTACGGTGGGTAGAATGTAGACTTATAAAAACGAATCAATTATTTTTTGCGTTGAATTTGCATACTTTCCGTTAATTACCTTATCTTTACGGCCGAACGTGAAACTATTAGACAATGAAAAAGACATTTAGAATTTTAAGCCTAGTATTAGTATTAGGTGTTACTGCATCTTTAACTAGCTGTGGTGAAGAGAAAGAAGACGACAAGAAGAAAGATGAGGACAAAGCTCCTAAAACTGAGCAAGTAGAAGAAGAAACTGCTCCTGAAGAAGATGCTACTTCTGAAGAAGACAAGTGTGAAGAAGGTAAGTGTGAAGAAGGAAAATGCGAAGAAGGTAAGTGCGAAGAAGGTAAGTGCGAAGAGGGAAAATGTGAAGAAGGTAAGTGTGAAGGTGGAGACACTGAAGAAGCTCATACTGAAGAAGCAGCGACTGAAGAAGAAGCTCACTAAGATTCTTTCAAAAAATATAAAAACCCTGATTTCATTTAGTGAAGTCAGGGTTTTTTTTTGAGTAGATTTGTAGTAAGATGGCATTATCAAGAAAGGAATTCATAAAAAGAGTGAGTCTTGCAGGCGTTGCATTGCAATTGCCATGGATAATGTCGTGCACAAGTGAGGAAGAAAAAGATAGAATTGAACGGAGTCTTAGTTTCCGCCAAACCATAGTGGACATTCTATTTCCGTTAACAGACGAAGGGCCAGGTGCGGTCGAGTTTTATGCAGACACCTACATTGAATGGTATGCAGAAGAAGAGCATACAGATGAATATTGGGCGAATGTTTTGACAAGAGGGTATGAGAATTTTGAAAAGGAAATTTCAGATGAAGAAAGTTTCATGAAATTATCCAGAAACGATCAAGAGCTCAAAATAGCAGAAGCGTATGAAACCTCCTGGGGTAAAGAATGGTTGTCTAAGCATATTACCTTAATCTTTGAAGCAATGCTGTGTCACCCCATCTATAACGTAAACCCAAATAAAATTGGTTGGGAGTACCTGGAAGTTCAGACAGGGCATCCAGATCCAACACCCGAATTAATGTATCCCAAAATCTTAGAGACCATCCGTGAAAACTAAAGTGTGTGTTATAGGCAGTGGAGCTGGAGCCGGTCCAATAATAAGTGAGCTGGCAAAGGCGGGGCATGAAGTTGTTGTGCTTGAAAAAGGCCCATGGATAAAAACAAGTCAGTATACTAAGGATGAGATGGTGGCCACAAGGCGCTCAGTCTACACACCTAGGCTTAAAGATGAATGCCATGATTTTGTGTATTACAGAGATGGTGAGGTTTCTAAAGAAAAAAACGGATACAAGTCGGGAAAGGATTTTTGGAATGGAAATGTTGTAGGCGGATCGTCTAACTTCATGTCAGGGTACTTTCACAGAATGAAACCCAAGGATTTTAGTTTATTGAGTACTTACGGACCAATTGATAATGCAAACGTTGTTGATTGGCCAATAGACTATGATGATTTGGAGCAGTATTATACTAAAGTTGAGTCAGAAATAGGTGTTTCTGGTAAGGTAGTAGATCACAAACATCATGAGCCAAGATCAACAGACGATTTTCCCTTCCCTCCATTAGGGGAGAACAAAATTGCAGGGATGATAGATGCTGCTGCTGATAAACTAGGGTACACGGTGGTGCCAGTAGCAAGAGGTATTCTGTCTCGCAAATCAAAAGAACGATCTGCTTGTTTTTACAGTGGATATTGTGGTTCCTATGGGTGTGAATCGGATGCTAAAGGTAGCTCTAGGGCTGCACTGTTGGAAGACGCTGCTAAATTGGAGAATTGTACCATTATTCCTAATGCCAAGGTATTTCGTTTGGAAGCTTCCAAGAAAAAAATTAATAAGGCTTGGTACTATGATCTGCAGGGCGAGAAACAATCTGTAGAAGCAGATATGTTTGTGGTAGCATGCCAGGCGGTAGAATCTGTTCGGCTTTTACAAATGAGTGCAACGGATGAACATCCCGGCGGATTGGGGAACCACTCGAACCAATTAGGTAAAAACTTGCTATTCTCTGGAGGAGGAATTGGAAGTGGAAGTCTGAGTTTCTCAGATTTTAATGAGGATGACTTGCTCAGTCTTCGAAATCAAGGACTTTTTATAAACCGTGCACTCTATGACTGGTATGAGATTGATGATTCAGAATTCGGTGGAAAGGTAAAAGGCGGTATGGCAGACTTTGTTTGGGAACATTCAAACCCAGTAACTAAAGCTGTTAAGCTTAAGAAAGAGGGAGGAGAGTTGATATGGGGCAATGAGCTTAAACAAAAACTCAAACATCACTTTACTCAACAAAAGACATTAAAATATGAGGTTTTCACAGATTGGACACCCCATGAAAATTGCCGTGTGGAGCTTTCTACTAAACATAAAGATAAGTGGGGAGACCCCATTGCAAAAGTGCATTTAGGTGAACATCCATATGATAGAAAAGTTGCCAAGTTTGTGGCAGAAAAGGCCGCTGATATTCTTCGTGAAGTTGGTGCGAAAGATGTTAGCTACTCGCTTGGAGGAGCCTCTGCGAATTTGCAGGCAGGTGGATGTCGGTTTGGAGATGATCCGAATTCATCTGTTTTAGACAAAAACTGTAAAGTCCATTCCTTGGACAATTTATACGTAACGGATGCTAGCTTTATGCCGACAGGCGGAAGCGTCACCTATACATGGACCATCTACGCAAATAGTTATCGAGTGGCAGACCACTTATTATCAAGACTTTCAAATAATAGTTAATGAATTACCTTTCGGTTGAAACCATAAGTAAGCGGTTTGGAGAACGCTTGTTATTCTCTGATGTCACCTTCGGAATAGATAAAGGCGATAAGGTCGCTTTAGTGGCGAAAAATGGTGCTGGTAAATCTACACTGTTAAAGCTTCTGTGCCGACAGGATGAACCAGATGAAGGAAGAATAGTTTACCGCAATGGTATTTCTGTGGCTTACCTTGATCAAAGCGACAAATTTGCAGAAGGCGCGAGCGTTTTAAGTGCAGCTTTGAATTCAGATATTCCCGAGAATCAGGCGATTTTGGAATACCAAAGAGCTAGTAATGGAGACGGGGACTTAGGTCTTGCCATAGAGCGCATGAATGAACTGAACGCCTGGGATGCAGATGTAAAGGTGAAGGAAATTCTTACTCAGCTCAAATTAGATGAATTTGATAAGCCGGTAGAACACTTATCAGGAGGGCAGAAGAAACGTCTAGCACTGGCAAAATTACTTGCTACAGAACCTGATTTTATGATTCTGGATGAGCCTACCAACCATTTAGATTTGGATATGATTGAGTGGCTAGAGGAGCGCTTGCAACAATCTAACTCAACCATTCTTATGGTGACGCATGATAGGTATTTCCTAGAAGTTGTTTGTGACACGATAATTGAACTAGATAGGCAAACTACCTATAAATACGGCGGAAATTTCTCGACTTTTCTCGGGATGAAAGAGGAACGTAATCAAATTGAGGAAGCTACTGTGTCTAAGGCGAAGAACTTGTATCGCAAGGAACTAGAGTGGATGCGTAGGATGCCCAAAGCTCGCGGTACTAAAGCCAAAGCAAGGCAAGACGCGTTTTACAGAACAGAAGAAGTTGCTCAAACTAAATTAGGAGAAGACAGTTTAGAACTCATAATAAAACCAGAACGTCTTGGATCTAAAATCCTTGAATTTCATAAAGTGTCTTATCAAATAGGTGACTTAATCCTACTTGATAAATTCGACTACATCTTTAAACGAAATGAAAAGATTGGAATCATTGGTCCTAATGGAGTAGGTAAGTCGACACTGTTAAAGCTTATCATGGAAGAGTACCTACCAACAGCAGGTAAAATAGTGTTGGGTGAGACGGTAAAGATTGGTTATTACTCACAAGATGGTCTCAACTTTAAAGACGATAAGCGGGTAATTGAGGTTATCAAGGATATCGCGGAATATATTCAGGCGGAAAAAGGAAGAAAGTTGTCTGCCGCACAAATGCTTGAAATGTTCTTATTCTCCAAAGAAACGCATTGGCAATTGGTGAGTACCTTAAGTGGAGGTGAGAAGAAGCGACTTTATCTATTGACCGTATTAATGGCAAATCCTAATTTCTTGATTCTTGATGAGCCTACAAATGATTTGGATATTTATGCCATGGCAGCTTTAGAAGACTATCTACTTAACTTTAATGGTTGTGTGATAGTAGTATCGCATGACAGGTTTTTCTTGGATAAAATGGCTGATCACTTGTTCGTTTTCATGGGGGAGGGCAAGGTCAAGAATCACCCTGGAGGTTATTCGAACTTTTTAGATTGGCGAAAGAAGAACAAGCATCTTTTTAGTGTGAATAAGGAGGAAAAACCAGCCGAGGAAAAATCTCAAGAGGGAAGAATGAGTGGAGTAGATATCGAGCAGAAAAAGCGGAAGTTAAGCTACAACGAGCAGAAGGAGTATAAGCAGCTAGGGAGAGAGATTGA
Organism: Flavobacteriales bacterium; assembly: GCA_964230215.1. Taxonomy (GTDB): domain Bacteria; phylum Bacteroidota; class Bacteroidia; order Flavobacteriales_D; family JAUILH01; genus JAUILH01. The sequence goes on along the minus strand of CAXRGQ010000001.1, from coordinate 1,221 downwards.
AAAGCTTGAGGAAAGACAAAAGGATATGAATGCTAAGATTGCTGCGGGAGATGTGGAAGACCCGGAAGCGTTTTACAAGGAGTTGTCGGAATTAGCAGATAGTATAGATGAAAAATCAATGCGTTGGTTGGAGTTGTCTGAGTTTGCTTAAATGATTTTTAACTCAGTCAAATCGACGATAGACCAATTCTAGCTAGTAGATATCTTATTGGTTTGGGATTTTAGAGGAAACTTTAAAAACTAAAATCATGAAGATAAATGAATCACATAGCTCAATAGGAATTGTTGTAGTAATAGTTTTTGCACTCTATAGTTTTGGGAATAATGGTCAAAATACGGTGCAAACGAGTACAAATGATGCCGCTGAATCTACCCCCAGAATTATTATGGTCACGGGAAGTGCGGAAATGCTGGTAGAACCGGATCAAGTTGAATTGGAGATTACCATACATGAAAGTTCAGAATCTCAATTAGAAAAGGCGGAAAAGCACTTTTATGAAATTCTTAGTGAACACAGTATTGAGAAATCAGATGTTTCTTACAATCAATCAAATAATTACTGGTATTGGTATTACTGGTGGTCATACAGAAATCGACCAATACTTAGAAAGCAATTTTACATTTCTTTAGATGGAGAGACAGACTTCTTAGCCCTCGTAAAATCCTTAAATAAAGATTGGGTGCAAAATGTGCGTGTAAATAGCACAAATAACTCAAGAATGCAGGAGCTGCGAGAAGAGGTTAAGAAGGAGGCTGTTAAGGCTGCTAAGAACAAGGCTGGATACATGTTAGAGAGTATTGATGAGAGAGTAGGACAAGTAATATCAATTGAGGAAGTGACACAAAATAATAACAACATCCAAAATCCCTACTGGTATTATTCAGGGCGCAATAATTTCAATTCTAATTCAGTGAGTAATAGTGTGGTAAGTTATACGCCGTCTCCATCAGGTGGGAGTGGTGAAGTTGAAAACGCACACAGTATTAAGCTAAGATATGAGGTTGTTGCAACTTTTAAGATAGAATAGTAATAGGGGGAGGCATTATACGTGGACACTGATAACATACATTCTGACGATATCGTGCCTCAATATCAGGATGGTGTTATCTAATACTGACGAAAGCATGGGCTTCTAGATTCGTTCATGCTTGTCTTCGCTTTGTCAGCATTAGTGACTTTCTAGCGCACTTGGTTTGCGTCAGATACGCACACCAATTACG